>NZ_JAQSDY010000012.1 GCF_029946145.1 Brevundimonas sp. | reverse complement strand
GAAAGGCAGACGGTTGTAGCTTAACCGGGTGTCCTCGAAACCGGGTGCAGCTCACATCTCGCGGATCGCTATTTCTTCGAAACCCTCGTTCGAATCCACCGGGCGACGGAGGGCGAGGCCTTCAGCGGTCTCAAGCCGGCCGGGAGCGTAGACCCGGCGATCGCTGCTGCGGACCGGGCGCTCGAAAGCGGCCAAGGTAACGTCATCGCCGAAGAGATCGCCGCCGGGGTTAGAGCCGGCGTTCAGGAACGGTTCGCTGCCGCATACGCCGCCCGGCAGACGGCAGACCGCTCCGCCGCGGATGGCAGGGCGTATGTTCAGGCCTATGTGCAGTTTACGCACTTTGTGGAGACGGCAAGCCACTTGGTGGAGAGTGGGGCGAGCCATCAGCATGCCGACGACCCGCAGTCCCACCGATGAGCGGCAGCGGCTATGGGGCTGTCATCGGTCAGCGTCGCCACCAACGCGCTACGTGTGAATCGCGTCAAGCTATAGAGCCGACGCTACACTCTTGATCGACGACGGCGTGGGGGTCATCGGGACCGAGAGGCTGGGAGCCATCACTGGCCGCTCTGGGTCGAGGCTGTGTGAAAACGTCGTCGGATCGACGGAATTTGCCTTATAATCCTTAGCTCGGAGGCGAAGTTGGCGCGGATTTGCCTGGCACCAACCGCTTCCTCTAGGCAGCGGACCGGATGTCGTTCGCTACGACGCCGAAAATCTGCACGGCGAGTTCGGGCCGAAGTTCCGTCTGTTGGATAGTATTACGGATTTGCACGAGACGCCTTGGGAGACGGTGTTGTCAGGTTAACCGCGCCAAGTCGAAAGCCGCCCTTCCCTACCGAAATCAGGCAACCGCAGCTGCCCAAATTGACGCCGCTCCGGCGCGGAAACGGCGAAGAGTGGGTCTGCTGATCAGGTGACGTTGGATGTTGAAGGTGTTGTAGATCGCGGCGTGGGTGGTGAGGAATCTCTGGGCCGAGGCTTGGGATTTGAACCGCTGCTGCTGGCGTTCTCGTCGTCGGATCGGGAGGTGGGAGTTCTCAACGCGGTTATTCTCCCGGAGCCGGCCGGGTCGATGAAGATGCCTCAGATCCAGCTGATCCAGAGCGGCTCCGTACGACGCCAGACCGTCCGTCGTGATCGTCTCCGGATCGACAGGCTGGTTGTGCAGCAGGCGTCGGAGAAGCCTCAACGCCGCCTCTGTATCCCGCCGGCGCTGGACCACAAGGTCCAGGACTTCGCCTTCGTCGTCGACCGCCCGCCACAGATACATCCGCTTGCCGGCGATCCAGCAGACCATCTCGTCCAGGTGCCAGCGTGGCGAGGGCGCTGGCCGGCGGCGCTTCAATCGCCTCGCAATGAGAGGTCCAAACTTGATGGTCCAGCACCGGATCGTCTCGTAGCTGACCTCGATCCCCCGCTGCGCCAGCAGCTCCTCGACGTCCCGAAAACTGAGGCTAAATCGAAAGTACAGCCACACGGCGTGGCGGATCACGTCCGCCGGAAATCGGTGACGTTTGAACGAAATCGGCTTCACGAAAAATCATCCCCGACAGCGGCTTACGCCGACTTTGCCGGAGACCTTTTAGCGTTAGCCTGACAGCACCCAGGTGCCAGCGTGGCGAGGGTGCGGTGCGCCGCTTCTTAAGCCGCCTGGCGATCAGGGGGCCGAACTTGATAGTCCAGCACCGGATCGTCTCGTAGCTGACCTCGATCCCGCGCTGGGCCAGCAGCTCCTCGGCGTCGCGAAAACTCAGGCTGAAACGAAAGTACAGCCACACGGCGGCGGATCAGGTCCGCCGGAAACCGGTGGCGCTTGAACGAAATCGGCTTCACGAAACACCATCCCCGCCAGCGGCTTACGCCGATTTTGCCGGAGACCTTTTAGCGTTTGCATGACAGCACCCACCGGCGAGGTCCGTTTGATGCGGATCAAGGCGGACTGGGTCCGACATGAGATCCTGTGGTCGGACAACAGGATTGAAGAAGGGCCGTGAACAGTCTTCCAAGGACCACGAACCATGAGCCCGGACCCCTTCTCTGGCGGGGGTCGCGCCGCCGGCTTGGGCATGGGCCGCCGCGGCAGGATCTTCACTTGCAGAAACGCGGCCTCGGGCGAGGGTTCGGGGACGGGCGCCACGGGGTCGCCAACGCCGCGCTTCCGCGATGAAGATCGCGCAGATCACCCCTCTGTATGAGGCCGTTCCCCCTCGGCTGTATGGCGGGACGGAGCGGGTCGTCGCGCATCTGACAGACGCCCTCGTCGATCTCGGCCATGACGTCACCCTGTTCGCCTCCGCAGAGGCCGAGACGCGGGCCCGCCTGATCCCGGTGCGGGATCAGGCGATCCGGCTGGACCCCGCTCCGCTGAAATCGGAACTCGCCGCCCACATGGCCATGTTGTCGGATGTATTGAAGCGCGCTGACGACTTCGACGTCCTGCATTTCCACACAGACATGATCCACTTCCCCTTCTTCGAGCGGTTGGCGGACAAGACCATCACCACCCTGCACGGGCGGCTGGACATGAAGGACCTGCCGGGTGTTTACGAGCGCTGGCCCCAGTTCGGGCTGGTGTCGATTTCCGATGACCAGCGCCGTCCCCTGCCCTTCGCCGGCTGGAAGGCGACGGTGCATCATGGCATGCCCGCAGACCTCTACGACTTCGGCCCGCGGTCGGACGGCTATCTCGCCTTCCTCGGTCGCATATCGCCGGAGAAGCGCCCGGACCGGGCCATCGAGATCGCCACGAAGCTGAACAAGCCGCTCAAGATGGCGGCCAAGGTCGACGCCGCCGACAAGGTCTATTGGGAGACCGTCATCCGGCCGATGGTCGAAGCCAATCCGCTGGTCGAATTCATCGGCGAGATCGGCGACCACCAAAAGTCCGTCTTCCTGGGCCGGGCCGAGGCGTTGCTGTTTCCGATCGACTGGCCAGAGCCGTTCGGCCTGGTGATGATCGAAGCCATGGCCTGCGGCACGCCCGTGGTAGCTTTCCGCTGCGGTTCGACCTCCGAGGTGATTGAGGACGGCGAGACCGGCTTCCTGGTCGACACCCTTGAGCAGGCGATAGCCGCCGCCGGGCGCGCCCACCTGCTGGACCGCGACGCCATCCGCGCCCGTTTCGATCTGCGCTTCTCCTCGACCGCCATGGCAAGGCGCTATCTCGACGTCTACGGCGATCTGCTGGCGCGGCGGCCGTTCGCCGAGAATCCGGTTCACCGGGCCGTCACCCGCATTCTCGAGCGAGCCTCTCTTAAGGTTCCTGGCGCGCCTGACCGCACGATGGTTCTCCCGCCGTGAAGGCCTGGAGTCGTGCCAAGGCAGGACTCGGGAACCTAGAGAGCGGGAGCCGGCCGCTGATCGAGCTCTCCCGGTTCGACGCGGCGGCGTTTGACCTCGACGGTGTGATCACCCGAACGGCGACGGTGCATGCGACCGCCTGGAAGCAACTGTTCGACGACTTTCTCAACTGTCGCGCATCCGGCGCCGAATTCACGCCGTTCGACCGACAGCGGGACTATGGGCTCTACGTCGATGGCAAGCCACGGCTCGCCGGCATTCGGGACTTCCTCGCCTCGCGGAGCGTCGACCTGCCGGAGGGCGACCCCGAGAATCCGCCCGGACGCGCAACGATGCACGGTCTCGCCAAGCGCAAGAACGAACTGTTCCTGCAGGCTATCGCCCGGGACGGGGTCGAAGTGTTCGACGACGCCATCCGGCTGGTGAATTCGCTTCAAGCCGCGGGCCTGAAGCTAGCGGTCGTTTCCGCTAGCGAAAACACCAATGCGATCCTGCAGGCGGCGGGCTTGGGAACCCTGTTCAACGTTCAGGTCAACGGGCTGACGGCGAAGCAACAGGGGCTGAAGGGCAAACCCGCGCCCGACACCTATCTTCACGCCGCCGGTCTGCTCGACGTCGAGCCCCGCCGCATAATCGGGTTCGAAGACGCGCTTTCCGGCGTCGAAGCACTCCGGGCCGCGGGATACGGGCTCGTGGTCGGAGTCGACCGGAACGGAAACGGCGACGGGCTGTCCCGCCGCGGCGTCGACCTGGTGACGACCGATCTGGACCAGATCGAATTGAGCCCACGGAAGACCCCCGGCCGGCGGCCGTCCCTACTTCAGACATTGCCGGCGACGCGCACGACCGACCCGGACTGGATCATCGAGGAGGGTCCCTTCACGCCGGCCCGGGAGCACGAAATGGAGTCCCTCTTCTCGGTGGCCAACGGCTTCGTGGGGACGCGAGGCTCCCTGTCAGAGGGGGATGGGCTGTCAGCACCCGCGACCTTCGTGGCCGGCGTATTCGAGGCCGCTGGCGACACGACTCCGGCCCTAGTTACTGCCCCGGACTGGACGCACATGGCCCTGACGGTGGAGGGACGGCCGGTTCGGCTGGACGTCGGGCGGCGGCTGGAGCATCGGCGGATCCTCGACCTCCGGCAGGCCATCCTCTGGCGCGAATGGCGGCAGGAAGATCCGGCGGGCCGCGTCACGCGCATCGTGGGGCTGAGGCTCGCCTCGGCCGCCGATCGCCATCTGCTGATCCAATCGACCCGGTTCGAGCCGGAGAACTACAGCGGTGAAGTCACGCTCGACACGGCCGTCCGGGGCTCGCTGATCCACCGAACCAGCACCGGGACGACGATCGCCATGGCCTCAACGACGCGCCTGGGGGGCGGTGGCGAAGTCGCGACGGCGGCCGACGACGCGGACTCCCCGGCCATGACCGTGGCGATCGGCGAGGTCTACGCGCTCGACCGTATCGTCGCGATCCACACCTCACGCAGCCCGGGCGACCCGGAGGCCCTGGCCCGCGTTCACCTGGAGCAGGCGTCCGGGCGGGACATCGCCGATCATATCGAGGACCATCGGCAGGCGTGGCTCGAGCGCTGGGCCCGTTCCGATATTCGCATCGAAGGCGATCCCGCCGCCCAGCAGGCGGCCCGGTTCGCGATCTATCACCTGATCAGCGCCGCCAACCCCGAGGACGAGCGCACGTCGATCGGCGCCCGCGCCCTGACCGGGAGCGCCTATCGGGGACACGTGTTCTGGGACACGGAGATCTTCATGCTGCCGTTCTTCATCCTGACCTGGCCCGCGGCCGCCCGGTCGCTGCTGATGTACCGCAGCCATACGCTTCCCGCCGCGCGGGCCCGGGCCGCCGCCGGGGGCTGGCGCGGGGCGTTATACGCTTGGGAGTCCACCGACACCGGTGAGGATGCGACGCCGTCGCTGGTCGTCCAGCCGGGCGGCGACGTTCTGCGAGTGCTCACCGGCGAGCAGGAGCAACACATCAGCGCCGATGTCGCCTACGCCGTCTGGAGTTACTGGACCGCCACCCGGGACGAAGCCTTCCTGCTGGAGGCCGGCGCGGAAATCATCCTGGAGACGGCCCGGTTCTGGGCCAGCCGGGTCGAGCGCGGCGAGGACGGCCTGCACCACATCCGCGGCGTCATCGGCCCTGACGAGTATCATGAGACGGTGGACGACAACGCCTACACCAACGCCATGGCGCGTTGGAACCTGACGACCGGCCAGGAGGTGGCCGCGCTGATGGCCGGACGTTGGCCCGACCGGTGGCTCGCCTTGTCCGCGGACATCGGCCTCACAGCCGACGAACCCGCGACCTGGGCCGCGATCGCCGACAATCTCTACACCGGCTTCAACGACGCCACCGGCCTGATCGAGCAGTTCCGGGGCTATTTCGACCTTGAGGATCTCGACCTTGCGGCGCTCGAGCCCCGGTCCGCGCCCATAGACGTCGTGTTGGGGCGCGAGCGCGTGCAACGATCGCAGCTGATCAAACAGGCCGATGTGGTGATGCTGCTGCACCTGTTCCCGGACGCCTGGCCGCCGGAGGTGCACGCGGCCAACTTCCGTTATTACGAGCCGCGGTGCGCCCACGGCAGCTCGCTCAGCCCCGCCATCCACGCGCTGGTGGCGGCGCGGCTGGGGGACATGGAGCTGGCGGCGCGGTATTTCCGGCAGGCCGCAACGATCGACCTGGCCGACAATATGGGCAATGCGGCCGGCGGCGTTCACGCCGCCGCGCTGGGCGGACTATGGCAAGCGATCGTGTTCGGCTTCGGCGGTCTTGACCTCGCGGAAGACGGGCCCCGAACCCGGCCGAACCTTCCGCCAGGATGGTCCGCGCTGTCGATGGAGATCACCTGGCGCGGCCAGAGGCATGCGATCCATATTCCCGCCGCCGGCGCGCCGGAGACCGCCCATGACTGAGCCCCTGATCCTCGTCCCCCTCGACGGCTCGACCCACTCCCTGGCGGCCCTGCCCGTCGCCGACGCCCTCGGGGAAGCGCTGGGCGCGTCGTTGCGGATCCTCCAGGTGACCAGCAACGCGCCGCCGTCCCTGGGGGTCCTGGCCCAAAGCCTAGGGCTGGAAGGCGCCGCGCATCACGCCTGGAGCCTTGAGGCGCGCGTGGGCGACCCCTCCGACGGCATCCTTGAGACGGCCTGCGAGGCCGGGGCCCGGTTGATCGTCATGTGCACCCACACGGCCTCGGCCCGGCCAACGGCGATGCTGGGTCACACCGCGCTCGATGTGCTGCGGCGCGCGCCGTGCCCGGTCGTGCTGGTGTCGCCGGTGCAGGACCTGAAGGGCTGGCGGCCGCGCCGGATTCTGCTGCCGCACGATGGCGGGACGGCGGCGGACATTGCAGTCGGACCCGCCGCCGAAATCGCACGTGCGACAGACGCTGAACTGTTGATCGTGGAGGTGGGCGCCCCCGGCGTGGGATCGCCCCTTGAACCCGGTTCGTTTCCGGTGCCGCGCTATGTGGACCAGGCGCAGCACGAGTGGTCCAGCTGGACGGACGAGGTCCTCGCCCGACTGGCCCGGCTCTGTCCGGACGGGCCGCTCAAGGCCCGGCTGCAGGTTCTGGGCGGCAACCCTGGCCGGGAGATCCTCAGGGTCGCCGCCGATCAGTCCGTCGACCTCATCGTCGTCGCCTGGAAGGGGGCCTGGAGCGACGAGCGGGCCCACACGCTGAAGGCCATCGTGCGCAACGCGCCCTGCCCGGTGATGGTGGTGCGCGCCGACCCGAGCTGCTGTTCACCGAGATCGAGCGCCTGATGCGAACGGATTGATCTGGGTCAAGGCGGTCGCCATCGCTTTCGACGAGGTGACAGTGGACCAAGGCAGATGCAGGTCGGCGTCAGACCAAAAGACGACGCGCGCGACTTCAACGCGCGAACGGTCAAGGCGCCGACCGAGGACCGCATAAACCGGCCGGAGAACTGACGCCATGAACCGCCTCACCGACAAGGTCGCCGTCATCACCGGCGCCGCCGTGGGCCTCGGCCGCGCGACCGCCATCCGCATGGCCGAGGAAGGCGCCTCCGTCGCCGTCCTGGACGTCCTCGACGCCGACGGCCTGGAGCTGATCGAGAGCCTGCGCGAGCGGAGACTGCCGGTCGCGTACTGGCACTGCGACGTGTCCAGTGAGCGCGAGGTGCAGGCGGTGATGGCGGAGATCGTCGAGCATTTCGGCCGCATCGACGTGCTGGTCAACAACGCCGGCGTGGCCGGGGTCAACAAGCCCACGCACGAGATCACCGAGGCCGAGTGGGACTGGGTCCAGGCCATCAACGTCAAGGGCGTCTTCTTCTGCACCAAACACGCCATTCCCCACCTGAAACAGGCCGGCGGCGGTTCCATCATCAACCTGTCGTCGATCTACGGCCTGGTCGGCGGGCCGGACATTCCGCCCTACCACGCCTCGAAGGGCGCGGTGCGGCTGATGACCAAGACCGACGCCCTGATCTACGCCCCCGACCGCATCCGGGTGAACTCCATCCATCCGGGCTTCATCTGGACGCCGATGGTCGAGGGGCATCTGTCGGGAGGGCTCTGTCAGCTCAAATGCACCGCTCGGTAAGGCGTAGCGTTTAGGCGGGCAGAATGGCCCGTCCAAAAAAGACCCACGATCCGTTCCGCTGGTTTGACTCGTCGCCGGAGGTGATCCGGACGGTCGTCATGATGTACGTGAAATTCCCGCTGTCTTTGCGAAATGTGGAGGACCTGCTGGCCGAGCGCGGCATCGACATCTGCCACGAGACGGTGCGGCTCTGGTGGAACCGGTTTGGGCCCATGTTCGCCGCGGAGATCCGCCGCAAGCGGGTCCAGAAGATGCGCGCCTTCACTCACTGGCGATGGCACCTCGACGAGGTCTACGTGAAGATCAACGGCGAGATGCACTACCTCTGGCGGGCCGTCGACCACGAGGGCGAGGTGCTTGAATCCTTTGCCAGCAAGACCAGAGACAAGCCAGCGGCCCTGAAGTTCATCAAAAAGCTGATGAAGCGGCACGGCCGCGCGAAGGCTATCACGACCGACGGTTTGCGGTCCTACAAGGCCGCCATGAAGGAGCTCGGCAACGCTGAAAAGCAGGAGGTTGGTCGGTGGGCCAACAACCGGGCTGAGAACTCACACCTGCCGTTCCGACGACGAGAACGGGCCATGCTGAGGTTCCGGCAGATGAAGACGCTGCAGAAGTTCAGCTCCGTACACGCCGCCTTCCACAACCACTTCAATCAGGACCGCCACCTCATCAGCCGAGAGACATATAAGGCCCAACGATCAGCCGCCCTGGCTGAGTGGAAGACGCTCGCTGAATAGGCTCTGCGCCCCCTGCCCTAGCTGCGGCTAGTGGAGACAAGTTGTCGTTGGACTGACAGCACCCTTTATAGGGATGCGATCCCCCCGTTTGCGTGGCCCAATGGCGCTACGTGTAACGACAGCGTCTTAGCCCCCGCGTTGGACTTCCGGATTCCGCAGGGGGTCCAGCAGCAACTGGGGGGCGAGAGCCAGCGCGCTTGCCAACCTGGCTAAAGCACGTACCGTCGGATTGCGAACGCCGCGTTCAACGTCGTGGAGGTAGCTGCGCTTCATTCCCGCTTCGATGGCGAGCTGTTCTTGGCGAGACCCGCTTCCTCACGTAGCCACCTGACGTTCCGCCCACAGATGACCACGAGGTCCAGACGCCATCCATTCTGGATTCCGCGCATACTCGGCAATCTCAGAAGGCCGCCGACGACTGAACCCGCACGCGCCTAGCATGTCTCTGCGCCTCTCCCTCACGGAGACAAGTTGCGATTGGACTGCCCCACCGCCACGCACTTCGATGAATAGTCTCAGTAAAGAGACGACGTAGACCGCGCGAATACTAATAACCGAAACTCAACCGCCAGCGATATTTAAATCGTATAACCTCTGTTCCGCGAAGCAGATGCGCAGAATGTCGACCGTGAGAAAGGGCGCCATTTCTCCTTCTGCGCGGGTGGTGTGTCAGACTGCCGTCTTCGACATAGCCGCGCCGGCGCGTGGGTCCGCGCTCGTCCTGACAACAAGGCGTCGACCGTCCCACAACTCCAGAGTTGGAACCTGGGTTACGTAATTCGAGAGTTTTCCAATCGCGGATGCATCATCGACCCCATCGAACTCCACACTATCGACGAACCTGCCTCCAGGCCCCAGCAAGTAAATCCGGTAACGCGTCATGGCGCGTCTAGCCCACACGCGACCGGGACTGCCCGCGGGGCCCAAAGAAAACGCGTCCGCCCGTCACGGGATAAGTACAACTGCGGGGTCGGCCAGTTTGGCGAACCGTTCCAGATGCCAGCGCGTGTCGCCGTATGACCTTTCGATGAGCGTCAGCCGCTTCACAAAGCTCCCAGCCGGATACTCCTGGGTCAGCGCGATAGCGCCGTGGAGTTGGATCGCCGCTTGGCCGACAACCCGGGACGCCTTGCCGATCGCCGCCCTGGCCGCCGAAACGTCCCGAGATCTCCGACGGCCGTCCGGGTCGCTGACCGCTACCGCGGCCAGGATCGCCATGGATCGCGCCAGCTCGAGATTGATCCGCATGTCCACCATCCGGTGCTGGAGCACCTGGAATTTGCCGATCGGCTGCCCGAACTGCTCGCGGGTCTTGAGGTATTCGGAGGTCATGTCGCAAAGCTCGGCCATGAGACCGATGGCTTCGTTCGCGAAGGCGGCGTTGGCCCGATCGAGAGCCCAGGCGACCGCGTCCCCGGCGTCGCCTTCGGCGCCCAGTCGCGCATCGGCGGGCACGAAGCAGTCGTTCAGTTCCAGGTCCGCGGCTCCCGTCCCGTCGTAGAGCTCCATCGACCTTATAGACAGCCCCTCGGCCGTCGCCGGGACGAGGAACAGCGTCAGGCCTTTTGCGGTATGGGCCGAGACGACGAACACGTCCGCGCTATCGCCCGCGAACACCATCGCCTTTCGGCCCTCGAGCTTCCAGCCGCCGGACGCCGGAATGGCGGTGGTCGCGACATCGTCCGCGCCCTGGTCGGTCGTGTCGTGATGGGCGAGGACAACCCTTTTGGCCCCTTCGACGACAGCCGGCAGAAGCGCGGCCTTTTGCGCGGCATCCCCCAGTCGCGAAACCAGTGCGGCCGCAGTGACGACGACCGGTCCGAAGGCTCCTGCGCCTCCGCCACGTCCCAGAGCCTGCAGGATGACCGCAAGGTCCTCGAACGTGCCGCCGCTGCCTCCGTCAGCTTCGTCGATTTCGGCGCCCAGCAGACCCAGCTCACCGAGTTGAGGCCAGAGCGCCGACGTGGTCTGCGAGGCCTGAAGCGCGCCGCCTCCCCGGACGGCCTGAAGGTGCTGGCCGACAAGCGCGTTCGCCGTTTCGGCGATCAGCGTCTGGGTGTCAGTGAGTCGGAAATCCATGTCACAGACCCATGAGCGAGCGGGCGAGGATATTGCGTTGGATCTCGTTGGACCCTCCGTAAATCGACACCTTGCGGAGGTTGAAATAGGTCATGGCCGTCGCGACGGCGGGCGAGGTTTCCAGACCGTCGCCCACGAACGCCGGACCGAAGGCTTCCGGGCCCCAGGCGTCCATGATGGCTTCCGCGATATCCTGCTGGAGCTCTGATCCCCGGATTTTCAGAATGTTGGCTTCCGAGCCGGGGGGCGCGCCGGCGTGCAGGGCGCTGACCATTCTGAGCGTCGTGAGTTCGAGCGCGCGCAACTCGATCTCGAGCGATGCGATGCGGGCGGAGAACACCGGATCGTCCCGGAGCGGCCGACCGCCGCGAACGACGGCGGCCGCAAGGGTTTTCAGCCGGCCGATCTCCCGTTTGGACTGGCCCACGCGGGCGATCCCGGTCCGCTCATGTCCGAGCAGGTATTTCGCATAGTCCCAGCCCTTGCCCGCCTGGCCGACGATATCTCCGGCGGGAATACGGACATCGTCGAAGAAGACCTCATTGACCTCGTGGGCCCCGTCGATGGTGATGATGGGCTTCACGGTAATCCCGGGCGCGTCCATCGAGACCAGCAGGATGGACAGCCCCTCCTGCTTCTTCGGCGCATCCTCAGTCCGCACCAGGCAGAAAATTCGGTCCGCCTGATGGGCGAGCGTCGTCCAGATCTTCTGTCCGTTGATGACCCATTCGTCCCCTTCGAGCCGGGCGCACGTGCGCACCGCCGCAAGATCCGAACCGGCGTTCGGCTCCGAGAACCCCTGACACCACCAGTCGTCGATGTTCAGAATACGGGGCAGCAGTTCGTTGATCTGTTGCGGCGTGCCGTATCGCATCAACACCGGCGCGAGCATCGACATCCCGAAAACGGGGGGCATCGGCGCGCCTTCCTCTGACAGGACCTCGTCGAACAGGTACCGTTCGACGACGGACCAGCCGGGACCGCCGTGCTCGACCGGCCAGGCGGGGGCGCCCCAGCCCCTTGCGACCAGAGCGCGCTGCCAGATTGTGCGTTCAACGCGGTCGGGAAGGTGTCCGAGAAGCACCTTTTCCCTGGTCCCGGGATCGAGGTTCGAGCGCACGAACGCGCGCACCTCCTCCATGAAGCCGAGCGCGTCATCGTCGAAATCGAGGTTCATCGCGCACCCGCCATATCGGCCATTTCAATAGTTATCAGGCGCCCTGATAATGCAACCCCTCAATCGTCGTCAAGCTGATCGGGGAGCGAGAGAGGATTTGCCGCGGCGCTTGCTCTCGTCGGCCAGGACGCGTTCGAGGTGGCTGCGCAACGCCTGCAGCTCGTCCGGCCCGAGAACGGCGAAGAGCTTCGCTTCCAGGGCATCCACCCGCGCCTCGGCCTTCTCGAGCAAGGCGCGTCCCGCGGCCGAGAGGCTGATATCGAGCACGCGGCGATTGCCGTCGCTTTCCTGCCGCTTAATCAATCCCTTGCGGGAAAGAGCCATGATCATTTCCGACATCGACTGCGGCGTCACCAGGACCCGGCGTGCAAGATCGGACGACGAAGTCTCGGGATGCAGGGCGAGCATACTCAGCGTCGCGTACTGGCTTGGGGTGAGGTCCAGATCCTTGAGCTCCGTTTCCAGCAGGGCGCGGCTGGCCACCTCGGCCCGCTTGATCAGATAGATGGTTCTCGCCCGCATTCGCTTCCTTTCCTCACCGCATTGACGGGTGATAAGACCGCCTGTTATCAGGTAACCTGATTAATAGGGGATCGGTAAATGTCATGGTAGATAACGCAGCAACGGCGGACGAGCTATTCGCCCGGTTGACGACCGTCAAAGTCGAGTTCGACGAAGGTATCGCCTGGGTCACGATGAACCGCCCCGAAAAGCGCAACGCCATGAGCCCCACGCTGAACCGAGAGATGCTTGAGGTTCTTGAAGCGCTCGAGTTCGACGAGCGGTGCGGGGTCCTTGTTCTGACGGGCGCGGGCGATTCCTTCACCGCCGGCATGGATCTGAAAGAGTATTTCCGAGAAACGGACAACGCGCCCGCGTCGGTGAAGCTGAAGATCCGTCGTGCCGCGGGCGAGTGGCAATGGCGCAAGCTTCGCCTCTATCCGAAACCGACCATCGCCATGGCAAACGGCTGGTGCTTTGGCGGCGGGTTCTCCCCTCTCGTCGCCTGTGACCTCGCCATCGCCGCCGACGAGGCGACCTTCGGCCTGTCGGAGATCAACTGGGGCATCATTCCCGCCGGGACCGTGACCCGGGCCGTGGCCGAGGTCATGAACCACCGTGCGGCCCTCTATTACATCATGACCGGCGAACCGTTCGGTGGGCAGGTGGCGCGCGAGACCGGGCTGGTCAATGAATCGGTGCCTCTGGCCCGCCTGCGGGAGCGGACGCGCGAATTGGCCAAGGTGCTGCTGGGCAAGAATCCGACTGTGATCCGTCAGGCCAAGAACGCCTTCAAGCGGATCGGCGTCATGGACTGGGATCTGGCCGAGGACTACCTCGCGGCCAAGGCGGAACAGACCGCGGCTCAGGATCCGGAAGGCGGTCGCAACAAGGGCATGAAACAGTTTCTCGACGAGAAATCGATCCGTCCGGGTCTGGACACCTATCGCCGTGACAGCTGACGCCATGAAGGCCTTCCCCGTTGCCCGGTTTCTGCGGCCCCGATCCATCGCCATCGTGGGCGTGTCTCCGGACCCGTCTTCGATGGGCGGGCGGGCGCTCTCGAACCTCGAAAGCTTCGGCTTCAATGGCGAGATCCATCTGGTCAGCCGCAGCAATGCGGCGATCGGTGACCGGGCCTGTGTGCCGACGATCGACGACCTGCCCATGGGCGTCGATGCAATGATCCTGGCCCTGCCCTCGGCGGCGGTGCTGGAGGCGGCAATGGCAGCAGCCCGGCGCGATGTCGGCGGGATGGTCGTGTTCGCTGCGGGGTTCTCGGAAACAGGCGACGAAGGCCGAGCGTTGCAGGATCAGATCAGCGCGGTTTGCAACGAGGCCGGCATGGCCTTGCTTGGACCGAACACTCTGGGCATGACCAACTATGTCGCCGGCGTTCATCTGGGCTTTGGACCCAACACCCCGGACCCCGTGGACGCACGCCCCTCACTCGCGGTCATCGCCCAGAGCGGCGCGATGGCCGCCAGCATGCGCCTGTCGTCCAGGACCCGCGGGCTGAGGACGTCCTTCAGCGTCGCCACGGGCAACGAGGCCGTGACCGGAGTCGAGGACTATCTGGCCGAGATCGTGGACGACACGGCTACCAGCGTCATCGCCATCTACGCTGAACAGCTGCGCAAGCCACGCCTGTTTCTGGAACTGGCTGCCCGGGCGCGAGAGAACGGAAAGCCGATCATCATGCTGCATCCCGGGCGCAGTGAGCGGGCCCGGGTGTCAGCGACGTCGCACACCGGCGCCCTGTCAGGCGACTATCCGACCATGCGCGCCCTGGTCGAGGATCAGGCCGTCGTCGTGGTCGAGACCCTGGAAGAGTGGCTGGATACATCGGAAATGCTTGCGCGTTTCCCGAACCCTTCGGTCAACGGCCCCGGCGTTATCACGGACTCCGGCGCTTTCAAGGGTCTGGCTCTGGATCTGGCGGAGACAATCGGCCTGTCGATACCGGACCTGTCCGGGGTGACCGCGAGAACCTTGGCAGAACGACTGCCGACCTTCGCCTCACAGACCAATCCGCTCGACATCACTGCCCAGGGTCTGAAGGACATGGGGATGTACGGGGAGGTCGCCGCCATCATGCGCGATGACCCCGGCTTTGGCGGCCTGATCCTGTCCTTGATGCCGGGCGCACCCGCAGTTGGCAAACTGAAGGCCGAGGCCGTCGTATCGGCCCTGGCTCCCCCGCGCGCGCCGACGGCGCTGGTCTTGATGGGCGGTGCGGCGCCCGTCGCGCCGGACCTGGAAGCGTCGGTTCTTGCTGCCGGAATTCCCTTCTTCCGCTCTCCGGAACGGGCGTTGCGCGTCTTCGGACACCTGCAGAGATATGCCCGCGCGAAGGCCGACGCCCAGAATACGGCTGTCATGCCCTCGGCGCCGGTTGAGCGCATCGAAGGCTCCGGAACACTGGCCGAGCACCTCGGCAAACGTACCCTGACGGAGGCTGGGCTGACGGTGCCGCAGGGCGCGCTGGCGACCTCCGTCGAACACGCCCTGGAGATTGCGACACGCATTGGTTGGCCTGTCGTCGCCAAGGCGCAGGCTGCCGATCTGCCGCACAAGACGGAGGCCGGCGGCGTCATCATCGGCATCGATGGACCTGACAAACTCCGCGCCGCCTGGACCGACATACATCGGAATGTTGAAACCGCGAGGCCGGGTCTGGCCCTCGACGGAATCCTCATCGAAACCATGAGCCCCCGAGGACTGGAGGTAGTCATCGGTGGTCGCAACGATCCGGCCTGGGGGCCAGTGCTTCTGTTCGGTCTCGGAGGAGTCTGGATCGAGGCGCTGGGTGATGTCCGACTGGTCCCGGCTTCAATCAGCAAGGAGCGGATCATCAATGAACTGCACAGGTTGAAGGGCGCGACCCTGCTCAAGGGTTTCCGCGGAAGTCCGCCCGTCGATCTGGCGGCGCTCGCTGATGCGATCGCTGCTGTGGGCCGGTTGCTGGTGACGCACCCGGAGATCGCCGAGATCGACATCAATCCCGTCATGGCCTTTGGCGAGGGAATCGACCCGGTCGCGCTCGACGCCCTGGTGGTGCTGGCCGACTAGGCCGGGATATCCAGCTCCCTGTAAGGCAGGAAAGGCACGCTCGACCGGGCGTGCCTTTCTCGCTGTTCGGCGCAACAAGCCAGCTTTCCGCGGGTCCAACTCAACGAAAAGCGGCGACTGCAGGGCAGTCGCCGCCTTCGATCGTCTCTTCCTGGAACCGCGTCTGGCGAGAAGACTGGTCGTTAGAACCGGACCCGAATGCCCGCCTTGAAGCTCCGACCAATCTTGTCATAGAAGCCAACCACCCCGGTGTAGGGGAAGGGCGGCTCAACATTGGCGAGGTTATTGACGACGCCGTAGATCTCGACCTGGTCGTTCACTTGGTAGTTGGCCGACACATTGGTGTAGAACTGCCCGTCGATGGTATTGTCGCCGATCGAAATCGGGGACGCCGGATTGTAGTCAGGGTCGTCGGGCCCGACGAGGGTCGCGTCAGTGATACCCCCGCCAACATAGCGCTCCTGGACCGTAACGGACCAGGCCTCGCGGCTGTACGTGGCGCTGGCATTCAGGATCCAGTGCGGTGCACTGGTCGCCCCGGTGATGCTGCTCGACGTGAAGCCGCCGACCTGACCGGCGCGGTCCACCACGCTTCCCACCGTCTGGATGACGCCCGCGCCGTTATAGGTGCGCGCCACATTCAGACCGTCGTCCGCAATCAGGTCTTGGGTATAGGTGCCGAAGAGGCGTGCATTGACTGAACCGCCTGCGAGGTCGAACCGGTAGGCCGCCTCGAAATCATATCCCCGAGCCTGGAAACCCGAGAGATTCAGTAACGGGGTGGCTATCGAATTAATGACGGTGGCGCCCCCCGTCCCGCTGCGGGAAACAAAGCCGCAGAAGAAGCCTGCTGCGCCGGCCGTGATCTCGGCGGCGCAATTGTCCAGAACATTCTGGGCGCCATACGACGAAATGGCGTCGGCGATATCAATGTCGAAATAGTCGATGGACAGCCGAAGTCCTTCAAGGAATCCGGGGCTGAATACTGCGCCGACGGTCAGTGTATCGGCCTCTTCCGGCAGGAGCGCCGTATTGCCACCGCTGATGACAGTCATCTGTGTCGTCGAGCCGGAGAATGGATTGCGATGCGTCGCCTGTGTGCTGGTCTGGGCGTAGAGATCGCTGTTGTTCGGCGCCCGGATATCCCGTGAGCGGGTGGCGCGGAAGGTCAGCATATCGTTGACGTCCCAGGTCAGACCCGCCTTCCAGGTCCAGACGCCACCGCTCGTCGAATAATCGGTGAAACGAACAGCACCGTTAAAATCGACGGACTGCGCGAACGGCGCATCCCTCAGCAGAGGCGCGACGATTTCGACGTAGGCCTCGTTGACGTCATAGGAACCCGCGAAATTTTTCGGGTTGCCATAGGAGAAGCCGCTCGCCTGGGAGATCGCATCGACACGCGCTTCCGCCTCTTCAATCCGCCGCTCCAGGCCGGTAGCCAGCGACACCGGGCCAGCCCAGGTCGAGAAGGGCTCGCCCCGGAGATTGATCGCCATCACTTCCTGGGACGTGTCGACGTCATAGTGCGCCGTCCCGGTGACATAGGCGATGGCCGCCGCTGTCGCCGAGCCTTCGCCGAAGAGATTGATGGGTACGCAGCCCGCGGCTTGGGCGGCGACATCGCGGCAAACGATGGTCCCGCCGCTCAACACGGCGTCGGTCGCATAGCGCAGGTTCTGGTTGATCTTGAGACGTTCGAGGGTCGAGCGGTACTCGTTCTCCCCATACTGATAGTAGGCATCCCAGGACCAGGTCCCGCCGAGGTCGCCGGACGCGCCGAAAGCGAACCGCGTCGTGGTGTTGAAGTTGCTCGCCGCCACCTCGCCGAAATCGCGATGCTCGCGACCGAGCGAGAAGGAGGTGATGTTGTTCGTCACCATGATGTCGCGGACACTGGTCGGCAGATAGGCATTGTCCCGCCGGATCACCAGCGCATTGGGCGTCGAGTCCCGAGCGTAGGCGGTATGGAAGTCCGCGCCGGCTTCCGCCCAGGATCCTTCGGCGAACAGCTTCAGCCGGTCGTTCACGTCGAAATCGGCGTGGAACATTGCGATGCTGCGTTCGACAGGAAGAACCAGGGTGTGACCCGAGCGGATCGACAGGCCCGGCTGGCCGCCCGTGAAATCGATGGCCGAAGTGCCGACGACCGTGCCGTATGGGAAGGACTGCACCGTTCCGCCCGGTCCGAACTGGATCCCGCGCAGGGGCTGGCCGACGCCAGTGTTCGGGCCGATGATCATGCCGCCATCGGTGAAGGTCACCGGGGTCACGCCGTGGGCCCAGTATCGTGAAGGCTGATCCGCCCCCCGGACTCCGGAATAGGAGACCAGTTCCTGCTGGTCTCGTCCGAACGGCCGATCGAAATGGCTATCGACCCCGTCAGCCTTTACGTATTCGCCGCCAACGACGATATGCCCACGCCCCTCGAGGAGGCTTGCGCCCCAGGCTGCCGAAGCGCGGATTTCCTCGTTGTCACCGTAGGTCGTCTCTCCATAGGAAAAATCGGCCTTGAACCCGTCAAGCTGGTTGTTGAGGATTACGTTCACCACGCCGGCGACGGCGTCGGATCCCCACTGGGCCGATGCCCCGCCAGTGACCACTTCGACGCGACTGACCAACACGGAGGGGATCAAATTGAGATCGACCTGACCCTCGGGCGAACTCGGTACGAACCGCCGACCGTCGACCAACACGAGGGTCCGGATGCTGCCCAAGCCGCGCAGGTCAGCGAAATACTGGCCCGCACCGCGCGCGCTCTGGGGATTCGACTGGGGCGTCTGGGTCGCGCGGAAGGCCGGAGCTTCGGTTAGAAATTCGCCGATCTGGGCGGATCCACGCTGCTCCAGTTCTTCAGACGACAACACGGTCGTCGGAGTCGGAGCATCGAAACCGCTGCGGTTCACCCGGGTGCCGGTGACGACCACATCGTCAATCTGGGTGGCGTCGGGCCCTGAACCTGTCGGGGCCTGAGGACTGACTTGGGCATTCGCCGCTCCGGCGGCGGCACAGACGAGCGCTGAAAGCGCAGCCGTGCAGAAAAAGCGATCACGCCTGATCATTGGACTTAAACTCCCCCTATGATTTGGCAGCGCCTCATTCATCGGACGCCCACATTAAGGAACTTTGCCTCAATCAGGGACCCTGTCAATAACAATCAGACGTCTGCTGTTGTGCGTCATGCTTCGCCGCAATGTCGGCTGGGCTCCCCACTATTGTTCGTCGCCAGCCTTTTTCCTCCTCGTCAATTGGCCTCGCTGCCTCTGCAAATGACCGTTTTTGGGCGGATCAACAGGCATCAGTCTTTGGACTTTGACGCCCGGGGCACTCCAGAGCGGCTTGCCAGATTACACAGACGTCTGCATATTTCGGCGCAAGAGGTTGTCGCGGCGCCCTTGCATCGCAGTCGACCCGCCGGGGCACGCCCCCAGGAGGTATATCTCGATGTTCAGATTTGACGCCGTCTTTCGCGACGAGCTTCGCGCCAACTGGCCCGTGCTCCTGCTCGCCTTCAGCTGCCTGTTCTTCGGATTCAGCGCGCCGGCGTTCGCGCTGCCCTTCCTGTTCTCCGAAGTGATCAAGGAATTCGGTTGGACCCGGGAACAAGCCACCCTGCTGGCGTCGGCGAAATACCTGACCGGCGCGGTTTCAGCCCTCCTGGTGGGCCGGTTCCTCGACGTCACCGGCGTGCGCGTCGCCCTGCTGACCACCCTCGGACTGGGCGGTCTGGCCTTGATAAGCTTCCTTTGGGTTCCAAACCTGACCGCCTACTACATCGTCGGCGCAGTGATGGGCCTGGCCGGACCCGGCGCCATGGTCGCGGTCAAGGTGATGGTCTCGCGGACCTTCCATGCCTCGCAAGGCACGGCGACCGGCGTGGCGCTGCTCGGCACCAGCCTGGGCTCGGTCCTCGTTCCCCTGGTGATCACCGGGCTGATCGGCGCGTTCGGCTGGCGTCTGGCGTTCGCCGGGCTCTCCGCGGGGATCTGGCTGATGGCTGTGCCCATGCTTTTGTTCTTCTTCCCGAAGGCCGCTCGAACCCCCCTGCCCGAGCCCGTCATCGCCGGCATAGCACCCACCGCCACGGGCCTTGGAGAAGTCGCCAGGCTGGCCAAGGGCAAGGCATTCTGGTTGCTGGGATCCGCCCTGTTCATCGGCGCCATGGTCGATCAGGCCTTCATCCAGCACCAGGTCCTGATCCTGAACGATCTGAACATGTCACGCGACATGGCCGCTCTGGCGATCAGCGCGATCGGGGTCGTCGGCATCTTCTTCCGCATCCTGATCGGCAACCTGCTCGACGGCACCTCAAACAAGGGCCTGAGCGCCATGTATCTGGTGCTGAGTGTCTCCTCGATGGTCGCCTTCTACCTCGTCAACCCGGTGCTGCTGATGAGCTTCGTCGTGCTGCGCGCAGCGGGGCATGCGGCGATCCTGCTCGATACCAATGTGATGACCAAGCACACGTTCGGCCTGAAGAATTTCGGCACCATGGTCGGCGTCTACACGGCCATAGTCAGCCTGGGGTTCGCCGTCGGACCGTGGGCCATGGGCCGGTTGTTCCAGATGTACGGCAACTACCACGCCGCCTTCCTGCTGTTCGCAGCCCTGCCGCTGCTCGGCGCGGTGCTCATCTGGAACCTCAAGCCCACATACTGGCTCGCCGCAAAGGCCGAGAAGGCCGCTCTCGCCGCCAAGACCGAAAGCTCCGCCGTCCTGCCATGACCATACTGAATGTAACCCTGCGTACCGGCGAAGAGCGGGCGATCGAGGCCCGAACCGGAGCCTCCGCGATGGAGACGATCCGGGACAGCGGCATCGACGAAATCATGGCCATCTGCGGTGGCTGCTGCAGCTGCGCCACCTGCCATGTGTATGTGGCCGAAGAGGACTGGGACCGCCTGTCGCCGGCCAGCCCGGACGAACTGGGTCTGCTTGAGTTCAGCGAGCATCCTTCGCCGCGCTCGCGCCTGTCGTGCCAGATCAAGATGTCCCCGGCCCTCGACGGACTGAAGGTGACGATCGCGCCGGAAGACTGAACGACCTTCTCCTGACCCTCAGATGCCGATCAGGCTGAGCGCCATCTTGATCCCGGTCGCGGCCAGGAAGAGCGCGAAGGCCAGGCGCAGCCAGCGGCGCTCCAGCTTGTGGGCGAGCGCCACGCCCCAGGGAGCGGCAAGGAGTGTCGTGGGTATCAGCGCGACGACGCCCACGACATTGGCGAACCCGAGTGATCCCCATGGCCGATCAGGCTCGCCCAGACCTCCGAGAATGAAGCCGACGGCGCCCGGCACGGCGATCAGCACGCCGATGGCGGCGGCCGTACCGACGGCCCGATGGATCGGATAGCCGAACAGGGTCAGGGTCGGGACCGTGAAGGTTCCCCCACCGATACCCATCATGACCGAGACGCCGGCGATCAGGACGGCCATGACGGTCTGACCAGCCCGACCGGGCAGCTCCGACGCCACGCGCCAGCTGTCCTTTCCGAACGCCATATAGAAGGCGACCGCCAGGGCGAAGACCGCGAAGACAGTCATCAGGACGGGCCCCTTGACCGAGGCGGCGGTCAACACCCCGAAGAGCACGCCCAGGGCGATACCCGCCAGCCAGCGCCGGAACATCGCCTCGTCGACCGCGCCCTTTTTGCGGTGCGCGAGAGCGGAGCGGATCGAGGTCGGAATCATCGCCGCCAGCGATGTACCGACCGACATATGCATGCGGACCGACTCGTCCACGCCCAGCAGGCCGAAGACGTAGTAGAGAACCGGCACCATGATGATGCCGCCGCCGACCCCAAGGAGGCCCGCCAACAGGCCCGCGAACAGGCCGGCGGCCAGCAGCGCGGCCGCAAGCGACGCCAGGAGTTCAATATGGGGCAAGCGCCGATCCTCTGCGGGTAGTGGCGATCTTCAGAGGAATCTGGTCGGGGCGATGATGGTTCGCCACATGTGGGTGGCGGGGCTGTTGTCGTTGCCCAGGCCGTCGGTCGGCTGTTTGAAGTTGCGGCCGATGATGTCCTCAAACTCGTCGATCTCGACGACGACGCCCGGCTCGAAGGCATAGAGGTCGTTGAGGGTGACCAGACGCGCGGTCATGTACCATTTGTGCTTGCGAGCTTCCTGGTACGCGCGGTCGATGAAGGGGTCGGGCACATAGTCAGCGCCGAACATGCGCAGATAGACCTCGGGGTATTCGTAGCCGACGCTCTCGTCCGGATAGAAGCGCAGCGCCTGGTGCGCCCGGATCGCCCAGCTGACTTCCTCCTCGACATAGGGCTCCAGAAGCTGGGCGCCCCAGTAGCCGTGGTCAGAGCGGATAAATCCGAACACGGCGATGTCGTGCAGCAGGCAGGCCAGAACCGTCTTCTCGTCCAGGCCGTTCTTCAGCGCCAGACGGGCGCTCTGCAGCAGGTGCTGCGACGGTCCGAACCGGTATTTGAAGAAGTCGATCAGCGTCGCGTTCGCCGGCATGGGCCGCAGGCGCGGATCCTCGCCCATCAGATAGTGCCGCCCCGCGGTCTCCGCCTTGGAGGGCCGCGCGCGCTCGGCGGCCGGATCGATGTCGCCGGACTGGTAGATCACCGACTTCATGACCAGCGCGTCGAGCTTGTCGCTCATTTCCGCCTCATGCGCCTCGGCCCGGTCGGACAAGGTTTGCAGGGAGATGGTCATCGGGACGTCTCCGCGATCAGAGCATATAGACATCGGCGACCGCCGGTATGCTGTCGTTGAGCAGATAGATGGTCTTGGCGGCAATTCGCCAGCCGTCCCCGGTCTGACGCAGCCGATAGACGTAGCGGCCGAAGAAGACGTGGCTGGATTTCCGTCGGGGGTCATAGACGCTGACGTTCCAGCTGGCCTTGACCTCCGCCTCGCCCGGAACCGTGGCGTCGGTCACCAGCACATTGGTCACCAGATGGGCCGTGCGCCGCAGGGGATTGGACGCGATCGAAAGCCCGCTCTTCAGCCGCCAGATGCGATCCTCCAGCCCGTCCCGGCTGTCGTAGAAGATCAGCGAGATCTCCGTATCGGGATCGGCGGTCGGATTGCCCTCGGCCGTCCAGGCGGGAACCCAGTAGCGGGCGTCCGGTACATACAACGCCAGCCAATCGTCCCAGCGCCGCTCATCGAGGTACAGGGCTTCCTGGTGCAGAAGTGTCGCCGCGGCGTCTTGCGACAGCGTCTCCCGCGAGACGGGGCGAGTATCCAGATCGACGCTCATGCCGCGACCTCCTCGGACCGGGCGGCCTCGGCGCGCGCCACCGCCGACACCCGTTCCCGCCAGGCGCGGTAGTAGGCGTGGAAGATCGTCTCGTCGCTCAGCCAGCGATCCGCCGCGACCGAACTTGACGGTTTCAGGCCGATCATGTCGGCGAACTGATCCGGCCCCTTCTTGCTGGCGCACATGCCCCGCGCATACCCCTGCAGCCAGGGCGACTGCTGTGAGGCGTACCCTTCCTGGCAGGCCTCATAGACGACAGCGTCGTCCGGCGTGGCCAGGCCGCTGGGGTTGAAAAAGTCCTCATACTGCCGGATGCGCTTCCTGCGGGCCTCGGCGCTTTCGCCGACCGGGGCCATGCAGAAGGTGCGCATCTCGGTCAGCCCGACCGAAATCGGCCGGATGATGCGCAACTGGCTCGAGGCGTTCTCGGCGAACTGCACGTTCGGGAAGATGGTCAGGTTGCGCGAGTACAGCATCCAGTCGCGCTTGCCCTCGCCGAACTCGCGAGCCAGTTCATCGTAACGTTCGAACAGCGGCAGGGCGTCCGGCGCATCGGCCATCCGCCAGTTCAGCACATGTCCCTGGTCGAAATTGTAGGTGCCGCCGGTCGGTTCGCCCGGAACCTCGTCGTGCCGCTTGTTGACGTCCCACATGTTGCGGGTTGCGCCAGCATAGGCCTTTTCCGTGCGGCGCTCGAGGATGCGCAGGTAGGACGGGTGCACCGAAGAGAAGTGATACTGGTCCGAGCAGTTCTCCAGCTGGAGCTTCCAGTTGGCCTCAAAGGTGAAGGTCACCGCGCCGGGCACCAGTTCGATGCCATGCGGGCTCTGGTCGACGATCAGATCGATCAGCTTCGTGGCCGCACCCAGGTGATCCTCCAGAGGCGGCACGTCGGCGCTCAGGCTGGCGAACAGCAGCCCGCGATAGTCGCCGAATTTCGCCACCGGACGCAGGTCGTGGCTGTCCTGATCGAAACCGTCGCTGTAGGCGCCCTGGGCCTTGCCCTTGATGGCCCGGTTGCGGCCGGCGCTGTCGAATGACCAGCTGTGATAGGGGCATACGTGCAGCTTCGCATTGCCCTGATCCAGCGGACAGATGCGAGCGCCCTTGTGCGGACAGCTGTTGATGAAGGCGTTCAGCGTGCCGTCGGCCGCCCGCATCACCGCGATGGGATGGCGGCCGATCGTGGTGGTGAAATAGTCGTTCGGCCGCGGCAGCTGCGACGACAGCCCGAGGAAGACCCAGCCGCTCTCGAAGATGGCCTTCATCTCCAGTTCGAAGATGTCCGGGTCGGTGAACAGGCGGCGGTGGACGCGGAAGACGCCGTCCTCGGGGCGGTCGTCGATCAGGTCTGCGATGTCTTGTGGCGCGATCATGATCACCCCTGGGCCACGTATTTGGTGACGAGGTAGGCCTCCAGACCCTCATGGCCCCCTTCGGAGCCATGGCCGCTTTCCTTGACGCCGCCGAAGGGCGTCTCGGGGCCGGTGAGGATGGAGAAGTTGATGCCGATCATCCCGGCTTCCAGCGCATCGCCGATATCGGCCGCCGTCCGGGCGGACCGGGTGTAGGCATAGGCGGCGAGGCCGTAAGGCAGCCGGTTGGCCTGTTCGACGACCTCGTCAAAGGACGTGAAGCGCTGGGTCACGGCGACCGGGCCGAACGGCTCTTCGTTCATGATCCGGGCGGAGTTCGGCACGTCGGCGAGAAGGGTCGGCTGCCAGAAATTGCCGGGGCCGCCCAGACCTTCGCCGCCCGCGGCGGCCTTGGCGCCCTGCCCGATCGCATCGCCGATGAACTCTCCCATGGCGCTCAGGCGGCGACGGTTCGCCAGCGGCCCCATCGCTGTCGCGGGATCCATGCCGGCCCCCAGCTTCAGGCTGTTCGCATACGCCGCGAATTTCTCGACGAAGGCGTCGTGAAGGCTGTCGTGCACATAGAAGCGGGTCGGGGCGATGCAGATCTGCCCGGCGTTACGGTATTTTGACCCGGCGGACAGGCGGACGGCGAGGTCCAGGTCCGCGTCCTCGAAGACGATGACCGGGGCATGGCCGCCCAGTTCCATCGTCGTCGGCTTCATGCCGTCGGCGGCCAGTTTGGCCAGATGCTTACCGACGACCGTGGAACCGGTGAACGACACCTTCCGGATGACGGGCGAGGCGATCAGATAGGTCGAGATGTCGGCCGGCACGCCGAACACGACATTCAGCACGCCCTTGGGAAGACCCGCGTCGTCGAGGCAGCGCGCCAGTTCCAGGCAGCTGCCCGGGGCCTCCTCGGCTGGCTTGATGATCACCGAACACCCGGCCGCCAGGGCCGCCGCCATCTTGCGCGACGGGATGGTGGTCGGGAAATTCCACGGCGAGAAAGCGGCGACCGGACCAATCGGCTCCTTGAACACCATGTGCCGGACGCCGGGATGTTTGGACGGAACGATACGGCCGTAGGCGCGGCGCGCCTCTTCCGCGAACCAGTCGAAGATATCGGCGCAGGCCATGGCTTCGGCGCTGGATTCCGCCAGCGGCTTGCCCTGTTCGGTCGTGCTGACCGAACCGATGTAGCGGCTGCGTTCGCGCATCAGCCGCGCGGCGTCATGCAGTATGCGGGCGCGGTCGTAGGCCGAGGTCTTGCGCCACACCTTGAAGCCCGCGTCGGCGGCGGCCAGCGCCTCGTCCAGGTCGGCCTCACCGGCGACGGGCAGGTCGCCGATGGTCTCCCCGGTCGCGGGGTTCAGGACCGGCTGGGTCGCGCCGTCGCCGGCCATGCGCCACACGCCCGCGATGAAGAGCTTGGGGGCCGGATAGGTGAAGGCGTCGGTCACTGGCGTTTCCTTTTCCCGCTTCGTCGTCAGGTCGCGACGCTCACAGCGGCTGGTCAATCAAGAAATCAGACGTCTGATTATAGGGACGTCATAAGGCTCCGGCTGCGGCGGGTTGGGGCGCGTCGTTCCAGCGTTCGCGCCAGGCCGGCAACGCCGCCGGGTTATGCAGGTAGTCGGGCCGCCGCCCCTCGAGCGCGGCCAGGGTGTTCTCGGCGGCCACGACCGGAATACGGGCGTACAGGTCCGTGGAATGGCCGACGTCGTGCGAGGTGGCGATGACCGCCGGATGGCTGCGCAGCGCATTGTCGGGCGCCGGCGGTTCGGACTCCCAGGCGTCGATGGCGACCGCCGCGAGCTGGCCGGAGTCGAGCGCGGCGATAACCGCTGCCTCGTCCATGCACCCGCCCCGGCCGATGTTGACGATGGCGCTTCCGCGCTTCATCGCGGCGATCCTGTCGGCGTTGACGATGTGCCGTGTCTCCGGCGTCAGGGTCACAAGGATGACCACGACATCCGACCGGCGGAACAGGTCGTCGATGCCGACCAGCTCCACATCCAGCTTCGCCGCCGCCGCGGGATCGACATAGGGGTCGCAGGCGATGATCTCGCAGTCCCAGCCGTTCAGCCGGCGCGCGACCCCCTGCCCGATCCGGCCCAGGCCCAGGATGCCGATGGTGGATTCCAGCACCAGGCGGCCCGCCGGAGCGGTCTTCCATTCTCCCGCCCTTACGGCGGCGGTCTTGCCGGCCAGCGCCTTGCGGGTCGCGGCGATCAGCATGACGCCGGCCTCGGCCATGCCGTCGAAATTCTCTGACATGGCCCCGTGTGCGACCAGAACGCCCGCCTCGGTCGCCGCTTTGACGTCGATATATTCGGTGCCGATGATCGGCGAGGTGATCACGCGGGCCCGGGGCGAGGCCTCGATCACCTCGCGGGGCAGTCCGATCCCCCGGAAGGTTCCGACATAGGCGTCGGCGGTGGAGGCGTAGCGGGCGATCAGTTCGGGAGTCCACGTCGTGGCGGCGGCCGGCAGCCGGTCGATCTCGCAGCCCGCCTCAACCAGGCGCGCGATCACGCCCTCGTGTGGGCCCAGGCTCGCTGTTGCGACGACCCGCCAGGCCATGGTCAGGGCTTCTCGCGGCGCTGGAGCAGGTGATAGCCCTGCTGCTTGCGGGCGTCATCCAGCCGCATGCCGGACGAGATCAGCTCGCGAATACGGCCCTCCGCCACCTCGATCGCCTCGGCGATGTCGAGCACCTCGGCCTCCCGGGCGCGCGGGATGACCACGACCCCGTCGGAATCGCCCCGCACCAGGTCGCCGGGACTGACGCGCGCATCGCCGATGTTGACGACCTGACCGACCGCTTCCAGCTGGACCCGGTCCTTGCCGGTCCGCATCGAATAGCTGCGGCTGTACATCGGATAGCCGAGATCGAGCGCCAGATGAGTATCGCGGCACGCGCCGTCGATCACCGTCCCGCCCAGTTTTCGCTGATGCGCGCACAGGGTCATGATGTCCCCCCAGACAGTCGCATCGGGCCGTCCGCCGTTGTCGATCATGACCACATGACCGTCCGGCACGTCGTCGATGAAGTCGCCGACCGTCCCACCCGGCGCCGCCGGGGCGTAGGTGACGGTGAAGGCGCGACCCGCGAGCCGGAACCCGTGGTCCAGCGGCTTCACGCCCAGGCACTGGCCGGGGATCCCCAGCTTGTCGAGCGCGTCGCTGAGGGTCGCTGTGTCGATGCGGCCGACCCGTTCTACGTTGGCGTCGGTCATATCAGCCCTGTTCCAGAAGGTGTTCGTAGCTGGCGCCCATCACGTCGCTGACCGGCTGACCGGACATGACCGCCTTGGTCATCGCCGCTTCCTTGACCGCGATCCGCTCGGCCGCCGCCAGCACCGCCTCGATCCGGTCGGCCGGCACGAAGGCCGCGCCGCTGGAATCGGCGACGACATAGTCGCCGTTCGAGACCGTGGTATCGCCGACCTGGATCGTCCCGCCGGTCTCCGCCTCATGGATGCGGCCGCGTGCTGTGCGTGCCGTACCGCCGCGCGCATAGACCGGGAAGCCGATGTCGGCCGCCTCGTCGATGTCGCGGGCCAGACCCTCGACGATGACGCCTGAAATACCCCGGCCGCGCGCCGCGTTCGACAGGATGCCGCCCCAGCCGGCGCATTCGACGCCCGTGCGCTGTTCGACCACGATCACAGCGCCGGCGTCCGAGCTGTCGATCGCCGTCGTGCACAAGTGTCTGGACGGCGCACCCTCAAGCGGTTTGCCGGCGGCCAGACGGACGGTCGTGACCCGACCGGAAATGCGCTGCCGCGCGGACAGGGCCTTCAGTCCCGTCACCGATGGCGGCGCCCCGACCTGATCGAGAGCGTCGGAAACGGCGCAGGCGTCAAGGCGCGCCAGGCGGATAAGGATTTCGTCGCTCATGCTCCCGCCTTCTTGTTCCACGCAATCCAGCCGTTGGCCGTGCCGGTCCCCGCCTCCGAGCGATAGCAGGGCACATAATCGACCAGATCGCCGCTCAGGTCGGTCTCGAAGAGACAGCCCGCAGCCGCGATCCAGTTCTTCAGCTCGGAGGTTCCCGCCTGGAAGTATTCCTCGCCGATGGAGCAGAGTGTTTCGGCATCGCGAGCCTGGATCGCGTCGATGATCTTGGCGTCGAAGGCCTCGTCGATGACGAAATGCGTCATGCCGCCCGACCCGAAAACCGCGACGCGAGCATCGGAGTCCCAGGCGCGGATCGCCCGGCCGACCGCCTGGCCGAAAGCGAAACACCGCCGCGCCGTCGGCTGGTTGGGCGGGAAGAAGGTGTTGGCGAACAACGGAACGTTGGCGACCGGCTTGTCGCGCATGATCTGGCGATAGATGAAGCCGAAGGCGTGCCCGATACCGCTATGCCAATTACCCGGATTCTCGGGCAGCTTCGACGACTTGGCCACGTCGAATCCGTCTGCGATGGCCTGCCGGATGATGCGATTGGCCAGCTCGGGGTGGCCGGGATATTCGGTGTACTGAGGCGGCTTATGCCCCCACTCCGATACGTGGATGCCCGGTGGCGATATGGCGGCCTGCGCCTCGGTCGCCGGGGCGTTCCAGATGGTCTCGCCGTTGAAGACGGTCAGGGCCGGGATGAGGTCATCCAGAAAGATTTCGTGCTGATCGTTGCCGAAGATGACCGCCACATCGACGCGAGCTTTCTCATAGATGTCCGCCAGCCGATCGATGGCGGCGCGACAGAGGAGCGACCGCCGGGTGCGCTCTTCCAGGGTCGCCTGGGCGGCCAGGTCCTCGTCTTTGCGCAGTTCGACGAGGGCGGGAAAGTCATAGGTTGCCCCCCGGAACGGGTGGTCCTTGCGCGCCTTGTCGGCGGGCAGGCGCAGCAGCCACTCTTCGGGCGTCGTCGAAAGAGTTGGCCCGTGTGTGGTCCAGGCGCCCAGAACGATCTCGGCCATCAGGGCCCCCTACTGGTCCAGCCGGAAGACGGCGCGGGCGTTGTCCTCGAAGATCTTCTTCTTGTCGGCGTCGCTCAGGAAATCGAACTTCGCGATGGTCGGTGCGATGTGGTCCATGGTGTGGTCGTGACCGTCCACGACCTTGGAGCCTACGCCCGGGCATTCCGACCCGAACAGACACCGGTCCACGCCGACCGTCTCGATCAGCAACCGCAGCGCGCCCTCGGTGTAGAGCACTGTGTCGTAGTAGAGCTTGCGCATCCCCTCTGAGAACCGGCGCTTTGATCCCGGATGGATCGAACCTGCCTCGAACCGGCCCAGCTGATAGGGTATGGCGCCGCCGCCGTGGCTGACCACGATCTTCAGCGAGGGGAAGTCGTCCAGCACGCTGGAGTTCACGAGGTTGAAGACGGCGATCGTCTCCTCATTGATGAAGTGCAGGCTGTAGGGCGTCCGGTCTGACCGCGACCCCGTCGCGTGTATGTGCGCTGGAATATCCAGTTCGCAGAGCTTCTCGTAGAGCGGATACCAGTAGCGATCGCCGAGGCCCGGCTGGTCAGTCCGCGTATTTTCATATGGGTCGGGGTTCAGCAGGCAGCCTTTGAAGCCCAGGCCGATGCAGCGATCCAGTTCCGCGAAGGTATTCTCTATCGGCTCGCCCGCCACCTGGGGCAGCCCGCAGACGCCGACGAACTTGTCCGGGAACAGCTGCGTCTGGCGATGGATGATCGTGTTGCACTCTTCCACGAACCAGTGGACCACCCGGCCCGGCTCGAAGCTGGACATCATCTGGAAGGGACGCGGGGAAATCAGCTGCAGGTCGGTGCCATGGCGCTCCAGCATGTCGAGGTGGCCGCAGGGCGCCATTTCGACCTTGTTGACGGCGCGACGGATGTCATCGTCGGAGACGCGGACGCCGCCTCGACCATGGGAGCCCCGATGCGACAGCACCGACGCCTTGTAGGCCCACAGTTCCGCGGGAGCGCTGACGTGGCCATGGCAATCGATGATCATTGTTGTCTCCGCACCCGCTCTTCGTAAGCTTAGCACCCATCACGACGTGATTGCGCAGACGTCTGTATATCCAGCCTGAACCGGAGCTTGCAAGGCTTTCTCGCTTCACAATCGGGTGCGGCGGCAGTTTTTCCTTGGCAACCAGGCAGACGTCTTATCATATAGGGCGAAACTCGATACAGCCCGGGAGGCCAACATGCCCGTACAGTCCAAGGAACGGCGCGACACGCAAGTTCTGCCGCAATCCGAAGCCGTCGCGGAAACCTTCCTGGCGCTGCTGAAACAGAAGGGCGTCGACTACCTCTTCATCAACAGTGGCACGGACGCGGCCCCGATCGCTGAGGCCTACGCTCGCCAGTCGCTCTCCCACCTCGACTTCCCGGCGCCGATCATTGGCACGCACGAGAATCTCGTCGTCGGCATGGCCCATGGCTACACCATGATCACGGGTCGGACGCAGGCGGTCATGGTTCACGTCAGCGTGGGGGCCGCCAACGCCGTCTGCGGCGTGATGAACGCCAAGCGCGACGAAATACCCATGCTGTTCATGGCCGGCCGCACGCCTCTCTACGAGAAGGGTCCCTTGGGCGCCCGCAGCGGCGCGATCCACTGGGCGCAGGAAATGTACGACCAGGCCGGTATGCTGCGCGAACTGGTCAAGTGGGACTACGAACTGCGTTCAGGCCTGAACCTCGAGGACGTCCTTGATCGCGGACTGATGACCGCCCAGGCCGCGCCCGCCGGACCGGTCTATCTGACCCTCCCGCGCGAGGTGCTGTCGGCGCAGTCCGAACCCCACACCGTCGAGGCCAAGCCGCTGGCTCCGACCAGCCGCGCCGCTCCGGATCCCGAAGCAATCCGGAAGCTAGCGGAGATGATCGACGCCGCCAAATGCCCACTGCTGGTGACGTCTGCCTCGGGTCGCGACCCGGAAACCGTCGCGCCGCTAGGCGAGCTCTGCGAACGATTCGGCATCGGCATCGTGGAGGCCAAGTCCCGGTATGTCTGCGCCTCGTCCGATCATCCCTATCACCTCGGCCAGTCGGTGCATCCGTATCTCGGCGAGGCCGATCTGCTGATCTGTCTGGAGACTGAGGTGCCCTGGCTGCCGGAAACGCGGGAGCCCCGGGCGGAGACCCGGATCGTCCATGTGGGCGTCGATCCGCTGTTCCTCGACTATCCGCTGCGGTCCTTCCGCGGCGAGCTGTGGGTCACGAGCTCCGCCGGCCAGTTGTTGGGACCGCTGACCGAGGCCCTAGCCGAGATCGTGGAGGAAAAACGCCTCTCTGACCGGGCGGCGAAGATCGCCACGCTTGCCGAAGGTCGGCGGGAGCGTCGGCGCAAACGTCTCGCCCCGCTGGCCGACACCCCGCGAATGAACAAGGACTGGCTGAACCTCTGCCTCAACGAGGCGCTTCCCGCCGACGCGATCGTCGTGAACGAGTACTGGGTCGACCGCGAGATATTCGACGCGAAAACGGCCGGCAGCTTCTACATGCACTCTCCGGCGGCAGGCCTTGGCTGGGGCATGCCCGCCGCCATCGGCGCCGCCCTCGCCGCCCCCGACCGGCCGGTCGTCTGCACCATGGGCGACGGCGCATATCTGTTCTGCAATCCCGCGGCCTGCCACCAGGCCATCGCGATGCATGAGACGCCCCTGCTGACGATCATCTGCAACAACGCCCGCTGGGGCGCGGTGCAATCCTCGACCATCGGCGTCTTCCCCGAAGGCCATGCGGCGCGCGGACCCAAACCGGCTCCGCTCAGCGATCTGCGCCCCATCCCCGACTTCGAGAAGTACGTCGAAGCGTCCGGCGGCTACGGCGAACGCATCGAGGATCCGGCCGCCGTTCCCGACGCGATCCGACGCGCCATCCGCATGGTCCGCGAGGATCGGCGACAGGTTCTGCTGAACATCATATCCGAGTGACGGCTGAGACGCATGTGGGCCTGACGGCGCCGCGACGGCACGTCGCCGTCCTGGCCTTGTCGCTGGGCACCGGTATGCTGGTCGTCGACAACGCGATCGCCACGGTCGCCCTGCCCACGATCGCGCGCGCGCTGAGCATCTCCTCCGCCAGCGCCGTGGTGGTCGTCACGGTCTACCAGGTCGCCATGCTGATGGCGCTGCTGCCCTTCTCCGCCCTGGGGGATCGGGTCGGGCATCGGCGCATGTATCAGTCGGGACAGCTGGTCTTCCTGATCGCCAGCCTGGGCAGCGCGCTGGCGACCAATCTGCCCATGCTTCTGGCCACGCGTTGCCTTCAGGCGCTGGGCGTCGCGGCGGCCCTGAGCGTCAGCTCCGCGCTCCTGCGTGCGACCTATCCCTCGGCCAGGCTCGGGCGAGGTATGGCGTTCAACAGCCTGGTCATCGCCGTGGCGGCCGCGGCGGCCCCCAGCCTCGGCGGGCTGATTCTCGGCGCGGGGTCGTGGCGCTGGGTGTTCGCGGCCGCCACCCCCTTCGCCCTGCTCTCGCTGGCCCTGGGCCAGGTTCTTCCCGACCCCAAGGCGCACAGCGACCGGTTCGATGCAGCCGGCGCCCTCCTCTGCGCCTTGATGTTCGGCCTGCTGATGAGCGGTCTCAGCCTGCTGCTGCACGGCGACGGCCCGATCGGCGCGGCCCTGGTCGCCGTGGGAATTCCCGTCGCCATCATTTTCGTGCGGCGCGAGATGCGATCGGCGCGTCCCATACTGCCGGTGGATCTTCTGGCGCGCGCGACCTTCGCCCTGCCCGCCGCGGCGGCGCTGTTCGCCTTCTCGGCCTCGGTGGCCTTCATGGTGGCCCTGCCCTTCCGCCTGCAGACCGCAGGCCTTCAGCCGGCCGAGATCGGGCTCGTGCTGGCGGTCTGGCCCTTGGCGATGATGATCGCCGCACCTGTCGCGGGTCTGTTGGCCGATCGCGCGCCCAGGGGCCTGCCCGGCGCGATCGGGATGATCCTGGCGGCGACCGGACTGGCGACCGCCGGCATCCTTTCTCCTGACAGCGGCGTCGCCGTTCTGGCGATCCCGATGGCGCTGGGCGGCGTCGGCTTCGGCCTGTTCATGGCCCCCACCGCCCACCTGATCATCGGCGCGGCTCCCCGCGATCGGGCGGCGTCCGCAGGCGCGCTCGTCTCGGCCACGCGTTTCGTCGGACAGGCGCTGGGCGCGGCGATGGCTTCGGCCCTCCTCGCCACCGCGTTCGGAGCCGGGCCGACGCCCGCCTTCGCCGCGGCGGGTCTCGCCCTGACCTCGGCCGGCTTCTCCCTTGTCAATCTGTTCAGAGGGGCCCGCCAGAGAGCCCTGGGGCCGACGGAGATCGTCCATGTCGAACCCTGAAGGCCGTCCCCGCGCCGCCTCGCCGCATTCGACAGTGTCACAGACGCAGTGTACTGATCGCCTTGAATCGAAGCGTCTATCTGGCGCGAGTTCGAGAAACCGGGGCTCCGACTTGCCTGCACGTTCCGCGACAAGCGCATCCGACATCAACAGCGTCGACGCACTCTACAAACGCCCCGGCTTCCTGCTGCGCCGGGCGCACCAGATCAGCGTCTCGCTGTTCATGGAAGAGAGCGCCGAGTTCAACGTCACGACGACCCAGTACGGCGTCCTGGTGATCCTCCGGTGCTGCGAGGACCTGGACCAGATCGGCCTGTCGAAGAAGGTCGGGCTGGACCGGTCGACCACCGGCCTCGTGGTCAAGCGCCTCGAAAGCGAAGGCCTGATCGTGAGAGTCGAGGACCGCGCCGACCGTCGCCGCAAGGTCATCGTCCTGACCGGCAAGGGCGAGAGGAAGCTGGAGAACCTGCGTCACGCCGCGCGGACCGCTCAGGAGCGCGCGCTGTCGGCCTTCACGCCGGAAGAAGGAGCGGAGTTCCTGCGCCTGCTGGGGAAGTTCGTGGACCGCTTCAACGGCGTGACCCGCGCGCCCATCGTCCTCGACGACGACTGACGCCGACCCCGATCAGCGTGTGCGCCCCGTGAACGGCAGGCCCGCGGCGATCTCCGTCGGCGCTCCCTTCGCAAAACCATAAAGATCCAGGGTCCGCTCTCCTCGCCGAATGGCCGCGATCTTGGCGGTCTCGTCCGCTTCACGTCGCTGTCCGGCTTCGACCACCTCCTCAGCCCGCGCCATGGACAGGGCGAAGACGCCGTCCCGGTCGCCGACGATCAGGTCGCCGGGCTGGATCAGCACCTCACCCATCCGCACCGGCTGTTGCAGCCATGCCGTGGCGTCATAGTCCTTGCCCGTGCCGCGGATGCAGATGCCATTGGAAAAGACCGGGAAGGCCATCTTCGTCAGGCCCGCGCTGTCTCGAACGCCGCCGTCGATCACCAGGCCGCCCAAGCCCCGCGCCAGAGCCGCCTCGTTCAGGATGTCGCCCCAATAGCCCGCTTCCACGCCTCCGCTGACATGGACCACCAGGATGTCTCCCGGTTGCGCGTGGTAGAGCGCGTGGTGGATCTGCAGGTTGGACAGCGCCGGGCAGTGCACGGTGAAGGCAGGTCCCGCCAGTGTCATGGCCGGATCAACCGGCTTGATCACGGAGGGGAGCGCGCCAATGCGCCCCGCGGCCTCGTGCAACGTCGCGGTTCCGAGCCGGCGCGCTTCGGTGATGGTTTCTGCCGATGGGGACATGGCTGGGTTTCCCGTTGATACGCGACGAACGATGCGACTTTCGACTTCACGTCAGATTCAGCGACTAATCAGACGTATTACATTCCGCGAACTTCGAGGGCTAGTCCGATTTTCGGCGGAGGCTCATATGCAGCTCCGGCACACAAAATTGCTGATAACGCGAGGATTCTAGCACCATAAAATGAGAACCCTTCATGGGGCGGATTCCGGGCGGCCGCATTTTTTTGAAAGGGCAATTGAACAGACGTCTTTCCATTGGTATGACCTCTGATGACTGGACGCCGTCCCACATCGAGTGGAGCCGGATCAAAGCGGTGAAGGAGGCGACGTGGAGATCGCGATTATCGGCGGCGGAATCGCGGGGCTGGCGCTGGCCATCGGTCTGCATCAGCGCGGTATTGAAAGCCGGGTCTTCGAGGCCGCGCGCCAAGTCCGCGAGATCGGGGTCGGCATCACCCTGTTGCCCCACGCCATGCGCGAGATCGCCGCCCTGGGTCTGCAGGACGCCATCCGGTCCAGCGGCGTCGAAACCCGCACCAGCGAGTTCTACAATCGCTTCGGTCAAAAGCTTTACAGCGAGCCTCGCGGCGTCGCAGCCGGGTACGACCTGCCCGAGGTCGCGATCAACCGCGGCAAGCTGCATTCGGTGCTGTACCGGGAAGCGCTTGCCCGCCTCGGCCAGGACCGCGTCCTCACGGACAGGACGCTTGCCGGCCTGAGCCAGGACGACGCCGGTGTGACCCTGCAGTTCACGGAGACGTCCACCGGTTCCGCATTGCCGCCGGCTCGGGCTGACATCGCGATCGGTTGCGACGGGGTCAACTCGGCGACCCGCAAGGTCTTCTATCCCGACGACAAGGTCGTCTTCACGGGCATAAACACCTGGCGGGGCGTGACGCGCCGCAAGCCCATCCTGGACGGGCGCACCTATTTCCGGATCGGTTCGATCCGGACCGGGAAGATCGTGATCTATCCCATCACCGACGACGTCGACGGCGAAGGCAATCAACTGATCAACTGGGTCGCCGAGATCGAACGGCCGACCTCGACGATGAACGACTGGAACCGGGGCGGCCGCCTGGAAGACTTCCTGCCGACTTACGAGGGCTGGCGGTTCGACTGGCTGGACGTCGGCGACCTGATCCGCAGCGCCGACACGCTGCTGGAGTATCCGATGGTGGACAAGGATCCGCTCGAGCGATGGACCTTCGGCCGCGTGACCCTGGCCGGCGACGCCGCCCACCCTATGTATCCCCGGGGCTCGAACGGTTCCGCCCAAGGCCTTATCGACGCGCGGACCTTGGCCGACCTCCTGGCCGCCGGCGGCGATCCTCAACAGGCGCTCATCGCCTATGAGGCCGCGAGGCTGGAACCCACCGCCCGGATCGTACAGACGAACCGTACGGCTCCGCCCGACATCATCAATCTGCGCGTTGAGGAACTGACGGGCGACCGACCCTTCGAGAACCTGGACGACTACATCACACATGACGAACTCCGCCTGTTGTCGGAGAACTACAAGCGCGTGGCCGGATTCACCGTTGATCTGGCTGCTGCCAAGTAACAGGGAGCCTGGCTTTGGACGCTGAAACCAACGAAATGCTTACCAGGGTCGGCCCCGGCACGCGCATGGGCGCCGTGCTGCGCCGGCACTGGACTCCCATCGCCGGCGCCACCGAGTTCGACGACAAGACCCGCATCAAGGCGATCCGCCTGATGGGCGAGGACCTGGTCCTTTATCGCGACCTGTCCGGACAATACGGCCTCGTCCAGCGCGCCTGCGCCCACCGCCGCGCCGACCTGTCGTACGGCTTCGTGGAGAAGTGCGGCCTGCGCTGCAACTATCACGGCTGGGCCTACAACGAGACCGGCCAGTGCGTGGAAATGCCCTACGAGGACACCGTCGCCGCCCGCGCCAAGTACAAGGACAAGGTGCGGATCACCGCCTATCCGGTGCGCGAACACGCCGGCATGCTGTGGACCTATATGGGGCCCCTGCCGGCCCCTGAGCTGCCGAACTGGGAGCCCTTCACCTGGGCCAATGGCTTCACCCAGATCATCATCTCCGAAATCCCCTGCAACTGGCTGCAATGCCAGGAGAACTCGATCGATCCGGTCCACTTCGAGTGGATGCACACCAACTGGTCGCGGCGCCAGACGGACGCCATGGCCGAGCTGGGTCCGAAACACCTGCAGGTCGCGTTCGACGAGTTCGAATACGGACTGATCTACCGCCGCCAGCGCGAGGATTTGCCCGAGGACCATTCGATGTGGACCGTGGGTCGCGTCTGCCTGCTGCCCAACTGCTTCTTCCTGGGCGATCACTTCGAATGGCGCGTGCCGATCGACGATGAGAACACGCTCAGCATCTCGTGGGTCTATACGCGGGTTCCGAACGACGCCGAGCCCTATGTGCAGGAAACCATCCCGACCTGGCACGGCCCGATCAAGGACCCTGAAACCGGCCGCTGGATCAGCACCCATGTGATCAACCAGGACTTCATCGCCTGGGTCGGTCAGGGCGTCGTCGCCGACCGCACCAAGGAAAAGCTGGGCCTGAGCGACCGCGGCATCCAGATGCTGCGCAAACAGCTGATGACCGACATGGACGCGGTGGAAAACGGCGAGGACCCCAAGGGCGTCATTCGCGACCCCGAGGTCGCCGCCTTCGTATCCCTGCCGATCGCCGAGCGCGACCTGCTGATCGAAGGAGTTTCTCTCGACACCTATCGGGCGCACCCTGTGATGAGCAAACACCTGGAGCGCTTCATGTTCCAGGCGGGACAGCCGGCCCAGGTCTGGGACGCCTATTGCGACGCCATGGGCATCGGCGGGGTGAAGGCGATTGACGACCGCATCGTCATCGAAATCTGACCGGATCGGATCATGTCGCACGCCGTCCTCAGCAACGAACAGTCCAGCCAGCTCCAGGCGCTCTACGACGAAATGCGCCCGGCCAGCCTGACGCCGCTGTGGGAAGTGCTCAGCTCGCTTGTGACGCCTGAGCCGACCTCGGCGGTCGTCGCGCACCGTTGGCGCTACGACGACGCGCGCGGCTATCTGATGCGCGCCGGCGACCTGATCAGCGCGGCCCAGGCCGAACGCCGCGTGCTGATCCTTGAGAACCCCGGCCTGCCCGGCGCCTCGCGGATCACCACCAGCCTCTACGCCGGGCTCCAGCTCATCCTGCCGGGCGAGGTCGCGCCCTGCCATCGCCACACCCAGTGCGCGCTGCGTTTCGTCATGGAGGGCGAAGGCGCCTATACGGCCATCGACGGCGAAAAAGCCGTCATGCGGCCCTTCGACCTAGTCCTGACGCCAGGCGGTCAGTGGCACGATCACGGCAATCCGACCGACGGTCCGATGATCTGGCTGGACGGCCTCGACATTCCAACCGTCAGCCATTTCGACGCCAGCTTCTCCGAGAAGCTCGGCGCGGATCAGCATCCCGAGACTGTCCCGCCCGGCGACACATCCAGCCGATACGGCCACAATCTGCGCCCCCTTCGCGGTAGCGCCGCCGATCGTCGCCCCGCGCATCAGCCCCTGTTCCACTATCCCTACGCGGAATGGCGGCCTGCGCTTGACCGGCTAGCGAGCGCGGCCGAACCCGATCCGCACCTGGGCCATGCCCTCGAGTTCCTGAACCCCGCCGACGGCGGCTCGATCATGCCCACGATTTCGGCCCACGTCCGGCTGTTGCCAAAGGGCTTCGCGACAAAGACCCGCCGTTCGACCGACGCCACGATCTATGTCGTCGTCGAGGGGTCCGGCCGGGCCTGGCTCGACGACCAGCCGATGTCGCTCGCGTCGCGCGACGTGGTCGTCGTGCCGTCGTGGACCAGTCTGCGCTTCGAGGCCGAAGAGACCCTGGTTTTGTTCGGCTACTCGGACCGGGCCTGCCAGGAAAAACTGAACCTCTTCAGGGAAGAAAACGCGTGACCCTCACCTTCGAACCCCAGCCGCCCGTTCTCGCCCCGACCACGGACGGCAAGGCGTTTCCGGTCCGCCGCATCTTCTGCATCGGCCGCAACTACGCCGCCCACGCGCGCGAAATGGGCAGGGACCCGGACCGCGAACCGCCCTTCTTCTTCACCGCCTGGGCCGAGACCGTCGTCCCGGATGGCAGCGTCATCGCCTATCCGCAAGAAACGGCCAACTACCACTACGAGATCGAACTGGTGGTCGCGATCGGCAGGTCAGGTCGCGAGGTCTCGACTGACGACGCGATGAGCCTGGTCTACGGCTATGCCGTCGGTCTCGACATGACCCGCCGCGATCTCCAGCTGGTCGCCCGCGACGCCGGCCGGCCGTGGGATACCGGCAAGAACGTCGAACAGTCCAAGCCCCTCGGCCCGATCCATCCGGCAGCCGGGATCGACGCCTCCAAGGGCGCCATCACCCTGACCGTGAACGGCGACCGCAAACAGACCGGCGACCTGTCCGAACTGATCTGGTCGGTGCCCGAGGTGATCGCCCATGTGTCCCGCTTCTACCGGCTGGAGCCGGGTGACCTGATCTACACCGGCACCCCCGCCGGCGTCGGCGCGGTCGTGCAGGGCGATGTGCTGGTTGGCGCGATCGCCGGGCTGGGCGAGCTGACCGTCACCATCGGCCCGCCCGCGGCCTGAGGACATCACGATGCTCCTGCACGGCTATTTCCGTTCTTCAGCGGCGTGGCGCGTTCGGATCGCCCTGAACCTGAAAGGGCTGACGGCGGACAGGCGCTACCATCACCTGCGGAAAGGCGAACATCGCCGGCCGGAGTATCTCGCCGTCAATCCGCAGGGGCTCCTGCCCAGCCTCGCCCTCGACGACGGCTCGGTCCTGACCCAGTCGCTGGCGATATGCGAATATCTGGATGAGCGGCATCCTGAGCCGCCCCTCCTCCCGGCCGATCCCGTGCAACGCGCTCAGGTTCGCGCCTTCGCTCAGGTTATCGCCTGCGACATCCATCCGCTTCAGAATCTCAAGGTGCTCAAAGCCCTGGCCGCGTCCGATCAGTCGGAAGATGAGGTCCAGGCCTGGGCGCGCACGGTGATCGAGGGCGGCTTCGACGCCCTTGAGGCCCTCATCGCGCACCGTGCCGGCCCGTTCGCCTTTGGCGACCGTCCGACCCTGGCGGACGTCTGCCTTGCCCCTCAGATCGGCAACGCGAGACGGTTTGGGGTCGAGATGCGCTGGCCGTCGCTGGAGCGGGCCGACGCCGCCTGCGCCGCCCTGCCCGCCTTCATCGACGCCCGGCCGGATCGCCAACCGGACGCGGAATAGGAACCGCCGATGAAGGTGCTCATCCTCGGCGCGGGTCATGCGGGCGGTTCGGCGGCGGCGTTCCTGCGCAGTTCCGGATTCGAAGGACGGATCGTGCTGGCCGGCGAGGAGCCGGTTGCGCCTTACCAACGCCCCCCGCTCTCCAAGGCCTGGCTCAAGGGCGAGGCCGATCTCGACGCCCTCCTCCTTCGCCCCGAGACCTTCTATCCCGAACACACGATCGAACTGCGCACAGGCGTTCGCGCGACCTCGCTGGACGCCGGGGCCCGCGTCGTGACCTTCGACGATGGATCGGTCGAACCCTACGATGTCCTGATCATCGCCACTGGCTCGACGGCCCGTCGCCTGCCGATCGCGGGAGCGGACCGGCCGGAACTCCTTGAGCTGCGCACCATCGCCCACGCCGAACGGCTGAAGGCCAGTCTGGGCCCGGGCCGCAGACTGGTCGTCGTCGGCGGCGGCCATGTCGGGCTTGAGGCCGCCGCCTCCGCACGCGCCCTCGGCGCCGAGGTGGTCATCCTGGAGCGCATGGATCGCGTCCTCCAGCGTGTGGCGTCGGAACCGCTGTCGGCCTTCTTCACCGCCCGCCATCGCGCCGAAGGCGTGGACGTGCGGGTCGGCGTCGAGGCGACGGGTTTCGAAGATGGCGGCGTGCGCCTGGCCGATGGCGAGCTGGTCGAGGCCGACGTCATCCTGGTCGGTGTCGGCGCCCTGGCGAACGACGCGCTCGCCCGCGACGCCGGCCTGACCTGCGAAGCCGGCGGCTCCGGCGGCGTCGTGGTCGACGAAGCCTGCCGGACCTCGGACCCGTCCATCTACGCCATCGGCGACGTGGCCTTCCGGCCCATCCCCGCCCACGCCCTTCACTTCCGGCTGGAGAGCGTTCCGAACGCGCTGGAGCAGGCCCGTCAGGCCGCCTTCGCCATAACCGGCAAGACCCCGCCCCCGCCCGAAGTCCCGTGGTTCTGGTCCGACCAGTACGACATCAAGCTGCAGATCGCCGGCCTGCCGTTCGAAGGCGACCGCATGGTCGTTCGCGGCGACACCGACAGCGGCCGCTTCGCGGTCTTCCACCTGTGCGGCGATCGCATCGTCTGTGTCGAGGCCGCCAACGCCCCGCCGGAGTTCATCGCCGGCAAACAGCTGATCGGCCGGCGCACACCGATCGACCCTGGTCGGCTGGCTGACCCGACGGTCTCGATGAAGGCGGTCGGGTTAGAGCCGAGTCCGGCCGCGTGAACGCCTCTGACGCCGGCCGAAAGGCCGCCAGCCCGGTCGCCGTGGTCACTGGAGCCGCGTCAGGCATCGGACTGGAGATCGCGATCGATCTCGCCGCTCGCGGATACAGGATCGCCGCTTGCGACATCGCCTGGCCAGACGAAGCGATCCAGCGCATTCGTGGGGCGGACGGCGAAGCCCTGTGCATTCGGGCCGATGTGGCGGACCAGGCCGCCGTCGACGCCGCGGTGCAGGAGTCATTGAGGCGCTTCGGTCGGATCGATGTGCTGGTGAACAATGCCGGCCTGTTCACCACCCTGACCCGCGGCGCCGCCGACGCTATCGATCCGCAGGAGTGGCGTCGAGTCATGGACGTCAATGTCACGGGAACCTGGCTGTTCAGCCGTGCCGTCCTGGCTCCGATGCGAGCGCAACGGCGCGGGCGCATCGTCAACATCACCTCCGCGACCGCCTTCTCGACGCCTCCGTCGATGCTTCACTACGTCACCAGCAAGGGGGCGGTGACGGCGATGACCTCCGCATTGGCGCGCGAGGTCGGCGTCGACGGAATCACCGTGAACGCGGTGGCGCCCGGTTTCACATTGAGTTCCGGCGTGCGCCTGCACCGGGCGGAAGGTCTCGAGGTCCAGTCGGCCCGGGCCCGCTCCGCGCGCGCCATCCCACGCGATCAGGAGCCCCGGGATCTGCTGGGCGCGGTCGCATTCTTCGCCGGCGACGAGAGCGGGTTCGTGACCGGCCAGACGCTGGTCGTGGACGGCGGCGGAGTCATGAGGTGACGATGAAATATTCAACCACGGATTCGCTCGCAGCCCTCGCGGCCTGCGTGAGCCCCGGTGCCCTTCTGGACGCCGCCGACGCCATGGCTCCCTACCTGTCCGACTGGACGGGCAAGGAAACGGGCGATGCGATCGCTGTGGCCCGCCCCGCATCCACGGCTGAAGTCTCCTCGCTGTTGCGGGTGGCCTGTGAGCACGATCTCGCGGTGACTCCGCAGGGCGGCAATACGGGGCTGACCGGCGCGTCGGTCCCCAGAAGCCGGCAGAGATGCCTGCTGCTCTCCCTGGATCGCATGACCGCCGTCCGTTCTATGGACGCCTTCACGCCCTCGATCACGGCCGAGGCGGGGTGCGTCCTCGCCGACCTGCAGGCCGCGGCGCGCGAGGCGGGGTTCGCCATTCCGCTGGGCTTGGGCGCGGAAGGAAGCTGCACCCTCGGCGGGGTCATCTCGACCAACGCCGGCGGCATCCGGGCCCTTCGTTACGGCAACTGCCGCGAAAATGTGATGGGCCTCGAGGTAGTCCTTCCGGACGGTTCGATCTGGAACGGGCTGCGCGCCCTGCGCAAGCACAACATGGGCTACGATCTGAAGCAGCTCTTCATCGGCGCCGAGGGCGGTCTTGGCGTGGTGACGGCGGCGGTGATGCGCCTGACGCCCGCCTGGCGCCAGATCGAAACCGCGCTTGTCGCGACGCCGGATCCGGCGTCCGCCATGACGCTTCTGAACGAGGTCCGTGGGGCCTGTGGCGACGCCGTCGTGGCGTGCGAACTCATCGAGGGGATCGGAATGGAGCTCGCGCTTTCCGCCATTCTCGACGCCCAGGACCCTTTGCCGGGCGACTTCCCTTGGTACGTACTGATCGAAGCCGCGACAGCTGCGGACCAGGGCTCCCTCCGGGCGGCCTTCGAGACCGGTATCGGTCAGGCCCTTTCGAAGGGCGCCGCGCTCGACGCTGTGCTCGCCGAAAATGAAGGCCAACGCAGCCAGCTCTGGCGCCTGCGCGAAGGCGTCGTCGACGGGCAGCGGCGCGCGGGCGCGTCCATCAAGCATGACGTTTCCGTACCGCTGGGGGCGGTCCCCGAGTTCATAGATCGAGCTTCCACTGTAGCGCGGACAATCGTGCCTGGCTGCCGGCCGCTGTCGTTCGGCCATATCGGAGATGGCAACATCCACTTCACGGTGATCCAGCCATCCGGCGATGAACCGCCGTCCTTCCTCAAACACGCTCCGGAGGTCATGGCGCGCGTGCACGACATCGCGCTTGCCTTGGGTGGTTCGATCAGCGCGGAACACGGGGTCGGGACCTACAAGCGTGACGAGTTCCATCGCGTCGTCGACGCCGTCGAGCTGGATCTGTTCGGGCGGATCAAGTCGGCCATTGACCCGTCCTGGCGCATGAATCCCGGGGTTCTTCTGTCACCCGGCGGTTAGAGAAGGCTGCGGTTCAATAGCGCTGCCCCGCCGCATCCTCCGCTTGTCCCCTGCCTTCAGCGACTATTCCAAGCCACTCAGCGGAGACCTTTTAGCGTTTGCCTGACAGCACCGCCACGCACTTCCCGGGTAGCTGCCGGGTCCCGTATTCAGGGATTACCCGCACATTGCCGCGCCGCCGTCCTGCTCGCACCACCCCGGCTGTGGCTCAGATCCTATGAGTCCTGAAGCTGGGTCGGCCTCAGGCCCAGGCACATCATCTTCAGCTCCAGATATTCATCCAGACCGAAGTGCGAACCCTCGCGGCCGAGGCCCGATTCCTTGATCCCGCCGAACGGGGCCACCTCGGTGGAGATCAGGCCGGTGTTCAGGCCGACCATGCCGTACTGCAGTCCCTCGCCCATCCGCCAGGCCCGGTCGAGGTCACGGGTGAAGACGTAGGAGGCCAGACCTGCACGGGTGTCATTGGCCATGGCCAGGACCTCGGCCTCGGTCTCGAACCGCACCAGGCCCGCGACCGGCCCGAAGGTCTCTTCCCGGTTCAGCAAGGCCGCCGGCGCCACATCGCACAGCACCGTCGGCTCGAACCAGGTCCCCTGATCGCCGCGCCGCGCGCCGCCGGTCATGACGGCCGCCCCGCCGGCCAGGGCGTCGGCGATGTGCGCCTCCACCTTGGCCACGGCGGCGGCGTTGATCAGCGGCCCCTGATCGGTCGGACCGTCCAGCCCGTCGCCGACCCGCAGGGCCTCGACCCGCGCCACCAGCCGGGCGGCGAAGGCGTCATGGATGCCCGACTGGACCAGCAGCCGGTTGGCGCAGACGCAGGTCTGGCCGGTGTTGCGGAATTTCGAGGCGATCGCCCCCTCCACGGCCGCGTCGAGATCGGCGTCGTCGAAGACGATGAAGGGCGCATTGCCGCCCAGCTCCAGCGACACCCGCTTGACCGTGCCCATGCAGGCGGCGGCCAGCATCTTGCCCACCGGGGTCGAGCCGGTGAAGGTGAATTTGGCGACCCGCGCATCGGTGGTCAGCACGGCTCCGATCGGCGCCGGCGGACCGGTGACGATGTTGAACACCCCGGCCGGCAGCCCCGCCTCCTCGCCCAGCACCGCCAGGGCCAGGGCCGAAAAGGGCGTAAGCTCCGACGGCTTGAGCACCACGGTGCAGCCGGCGGCCAGGGCCGGGGCGACCTTGCGCGTGATCATCGCGGCGGGGAAATTCCACGGCGTCACCGCGGCGACGACCCCCACCGGCTGTTTGAGCACCACGATCCGCTTGTCGGCCAGATGGCCGGGGATCACCTCGCCATAGGCCCGACGTGCCTCTTCCCCGAACCACTCGATGAAGCCGGCGGCGTAGGCCACCTCGCCCTGGGCCTCGGCCAGCGGCTTGCCCTGTTCGGCCGTCATCAGCCGGGCGAGGTCGTCGCGGTGGGCCATGACCAGCTCGTACCAGCGGCGCAGGATCAGCGACCGCTCCCGGGCCGAGCGCGCGGCCCAGGCCGGGAAGGCCGCGGCGGCGGCGGCCACCGCGTCCTGCGTCTCCGCCTCGCCGAGCGCCGGGACGACGCCCAGCACCTTGCCGGTGGCCGGGTTGGTCACCTCGATCAGCGTCTCGCCGGTCACCCAGGCGCCGTTGATCCAGGCCGCCTCGCGCAGCAGGTCGGGGCGTTTGAGGGCCAGACGCGCGCGCTCGGCCGGATCATGCGGATGGCTCAAGACAGACGCTCCAGCGAGGCTTCCAGGATATCCAGCCCTTCGTCGAGGATGGCGTCGGGCGTCGTCAAGGGCGCCAACAGGCGAATGGTCTCGCCGTAGACGCCGCAGGACAGGAGGATGAGTCCCTTCTCCAGCGCGCGCACGGTCACCGCCTTGGCCTCGGCGCCGTCGGGCTCGCCGCCGCCGTGCGTCCGGACGATGTCGAAGCCGACCATCGCGCCGGGACCGCGAATGGCGGTGACGGGAACCAGATCGTTGCGCCGGCTCATGGCCTGCAGCCGGCCCTTGATCCGCTCGCCCTGGGCGTCGGCCCGGGCCATCAGCTTCTCGTCCGCGATCACATCCAGCACCGCCAGGGCGGCGGCGCAGGCGATCGGCGGGCCGGCATAGGTGCCGCCCAGCCCGCCGGGCTCGGCCGCATCCATGATCGCCGCCCGGCCGATGACCCCGGACAGGGGGAAGCCGCCGGCCAGCGACTTGGCTACGGTGATCATGTCCGGCTGCACCCCGCTGTGCTCGATGCCGAACATCTTGCCGGTGCGGGCGAAGCCGGCCTGCACCTCGTCCGAGATCAGCAGGATGCCGGTCCGGTCGCAGATCTCGCGCAGCGCCCGCAGCAGTTCGGGCGGGGCCGGCTGGAAGCCCCCCTCGCCCTGCACCGGTTCGATGATGATCGCCGCCACCCGTTCCGGCTCGACATCGGCCCGGAACAGGAAGTCCAGCGCCCGCAGGCTGTCCTCGACGGTGACGCCATACTGCGGAACCGGGAACGGGGCGTGGAACACCTCGCCGGGCAGCGGGCCGAACAGCCGCTTGTACGGCGCCACCTTGCCGGTCATGGCCATGGTCAGCAGGGTCCGGCCGTGGAAGCCGCCGGTGAAGGCGATGACCGCGGAACGGCCGGTGGCGGCGCGGGCCATCTTCACGGCGTTCTCCACCGCCTCGGCGCCGGTGGTGAAGAAGATGGTCTTGGCCGGTCCGTCGAACGGGGCCAGCGCATTCAGCCGCTCGGCCAGTTCGACATAGGGTTCATAGGCGACCACCTGGAAGGCGGTGTGGGTGTAGGCTTCCAACTGCGCCCGCACGGCCTCCAGCACCCGGGGATGGCGGTGGCCGGTGTTGAGGACGGCGATGCCGCCGGCGAAATCGACATAGCGGCGGCCCTCGACATCCCACAGCTCGGCGTTCTCGGCGCGGGCGGCGAAGATCTGGGTGGCGGTGGCGACTCCGCGCGGCACGGCGGCCAGGCGACGGGCGTGCAGGTCAGCATTGGTGGACATGGGCATCAGCTCCGATAGGCGAAGGACAAGGGGCGGTCGTTGCGGACCGCGTTGAGGGTGGGAATCAGGCCGGTGGACGCTGTCGGTCCAGCGCCAGGGCCGGGGCGATCGAGGCCAGGCCGCTGAGCAACAAGCCGGCCACGGCCAGATTGATCAGGCCGTCGTACCGCCCGCCGGCGACGACGAAAGCGGCCAGGGCAGGGCCGGACGCCAGGCCCATCTTGGAGAAGAAGCCGCCCAGCGCCGCCATCTGGCCAACCGTGTCGAAGGCGGCGCACATGCCGAGCAGATAGGGGATGACGAAGGCCCAGGTGACGGCCGTCCCGATGTTGGCGATCAGGAAAATCCACGGCAGGCCGCTGAAATGGAACGCCCAGGTCCCGCCCAAGGTCAGGGCCAGTCCCGCCATCAGCGGCCAGAAGCGGCCGAACCTGACCCCGATCGCCACCACCAGCATGGAGCCGAGGGCGCCGATCCAGTTGGCCGCGCCGAGGGTGCCGGTGATCAATCCGAGCCCCAGACCCGCGGCCTTGCCCAGCCCGATGATGTAGGCGGCCAGACCCATGTTGGCGGCCTGGAACAGGAAGATCGCGGCAAAGGCGAGGATCAGCGGGACCCAGCGGGTCACCGCCCTGGCGGCGAGCGGCGAAGGCGCCGGCCGGGGCGCATAGACGCCCAGGAACGGCGTCATGGCCAGGGTCACGGCGCTGAACGCGGCCAGCGCCAGGAACAGCACGCCATGACCGAAGACCGGCACCAGCCTGGGCAGGAACATCAGGCCGAGCCCGCCCAGTCCGAACTGGACCACCAGCAGCATGCCGAAGGTGCGATCCGGGGTCTTCGTCCGCGCGATGACCGCGAAAGCCACCCCGACGAGCAGGCCGCCGATCATGCCGTGGAAGAACCGCAACCCGATCAACGCCTCCGGCGCCTTGATCAGGGTTGAGATCAGATCGACGACGATCAGACCGCACAACACCGAAAGGGCCGTCGGTCGCCAGGGCAGGCGGCGGATGATCAGGACGGCGATCAGCGCGCCCAGCGCCGCGCCATAGACATTGGCCGAGGCGACCAGGCCCGCCTGCTTCGGCGTCAGACCGGCGCCGCTGATCAGGCCGTCGACCAGCGCGGCCATGATGTTCACATAGAACAGTCCGGCGGTGGCCAGGAAGGACAACAGGACGCTGGCCAGCAGGCTGTCCTCGGGGATGTGCGGCAGGCGGCGGCGCGGCGGCGCGGCGGCCAGAACATCGTCGGTCATCGGCACAGTCCCCTGATCTTCGCGGCTTCGACCGCGGCCGGGGACCAGTCGAAGATCCCGCTGTCGCCGAAATAGTAGAAGGTCATTTCACCCGGCAGCATGACCACCGAGATGCCGCCATATCCGGACATGAAGGGCGTCCAGAGCGGCTGGTCGCAGCCGAGCGGCCCGGCCAGATTGCGGGCCCAGAAGCCGGTCTTGTAGCGGTAGTCGGGGCCGCCGCCGGGAAGGCCGGCCGGGGCCGGATCGCGCTGCAGGGCCGCCTTGAGCATGGCCGCGTCCAGCGCCGGACGTCCGTCCACCGGCGCCCCGTCGTCGAGCCACCCCGCGACGCGGACGATATCGTCGCTGTGATAGATCAGGCCCCAGCCGGTGAACGGCTGGCGCACCGCGTCGGCGGTCCGGCGCGTCTCCAGGATGGTCGGGCTGAGGCTCAGCGACCGCCACAGCGGCGCGACCAGATCGTCGTAGAGATCGCCCCCTGTCCGGTCCTCGAGGATATCGGCCATGGCGACGCCCAGCAGATAGGTGTCGGTCGTGTGATAGACGAAGGTGCGCCCCGGCCCGGTTCGCCGCCGGTATTCGCCGCAGGCGTAGGCGACCTTGGCGGCGTGATCGGGGGCCTCGAAGAAGGCCTGGATGGAAGGCGCGTTCTCGTCCGCCTCGAAGACGGTCGATCCGTAGATTCCCGTGGCCATGTCGGCCGCATGGCCCAGCGTCACCCCGGCCCAGGCCTCGCCGCGCGCGCAGGCCGGCACGTGATCGCGGATGAGGTCGGCGGCGGTTCCCGGATACATCGCTTCCAGCCGCATCAGCCCGACGCCGCCGACGATCGACTTGGCGGTGGAATAGGACGGCAGGGCCAGAACCTCGCAGAACGGATAGTCCCCGTGGCGGGTCCGGCAGGGGCCGGCATAGTGGACGCCGTCCACGACCAGACCCCAGGCCGAAGCCGGATCGCCGTCGGCCGGGGTCATCAGATCAAGCCGCCCGAGGTCGACGCCCGGATACAGGCCGGCGAGGTCCGCGACGGGCCGCACCGGCAGACGCGCCGCAACCTCCTCGCGCCAGGCGGTCGCCGCCGCCTCGCTCCCCGCCACGGGCCCCGGGACGAAGCGCGCGGGGGCCATGCCCCAGGCGTCGAACTTCAGATAGGCGCAGGTCTCGGAGGCGACTTCCAGGGCGACCCGCGACACCGCGCCGTCGGGCTGAAGCAGGAAGGTCAGCACCCCGTTGTGCAGACAGTTGGCGTTGCGCTCCGCCAGGGCGAACGGCACGGCGGCCCGCAGCCAGCCGTGGTCGCCCTCCTCGCGCCAGACCCGGCCGGGTTCCAGCACCCACTCCCATTCGGAATGCGTCGCGGCCACGGGTCCGCGCTGCAGCGGGATCAGGGCGGCCCCCTCCTGGACGAAGGCGAAATCAAAGGCCGGCAGGGTGGCCCGCGCGGCGCGGGCGGCGGCCGTGTCGGCGGTGTCGTCCTTCAGCACCGTGAGGTTCAGCGAGACGCCGGAAACGTCCAGGATCAGCCGTCCCTCGAGCCGCCCGGACGGCGCCCCGGCGGCGGGCGGCGGGGCGAAGGCGGACAGGTCGACGGGGGCGGCGAAACCGGACCCCGGCATCAGGGTATCGAAGGTCAGGTCGGTTCTCGCCGCCGAGGCGGCGGTCGCAGCCACGAGAGGCTGGCCGGTGACCGTGACGCCGTCGCCCCAGCAGGTGGCGTCGCGGCCGCCGGCGGCCCTGAAACGCAGCATCAGGCGAGGATTGTCGTCGGCGCCTGTCGGCGCGGTTTCTCCTCTGTGCAGGGTGACGCCGTCGTCGGCGCCGGCGCGGACCGAGACGACCTCACGCCAGGTCGCGCCCAGATCCGTGGAGACTTCCGCGACGCAGGCATCGTTCCGGCTCAGCGACAGGGCCGCCAGCGAGGCGGCGATCGTCACCTGCCCGTATCCGGCAGTCGAGACGGACGTCGTGGCGGTGGCCCCGCCGGTCAGCCGGAGCGCCACATTGCCCTGCCAGGTCGACAGGCGCACATCGCCGACGCCGGCCGCGCCCCATCCGTCCGCCTGGCCGTCCTGGAAATCGTCGACGAAGATCGGCGCCGACAGGGCGGAGGTCGCGAGGGTCAGGGCCGTCGTCAGGACGACGCCCCCCGGCCAGATACTGCGCATCAGACCAACTCCATCGGATCGACGCCGCCCGCTCTCAGCGCCACGGCGAGAGGCTCAAGCTGGCCGGCGTACCGCCGCCACAGGCCGACGGATCGGGCATGGATCGGCTGGCGAACCTGGGCCGCGCTGGCGGTGGCGGCCGGCGCGGTGTTTTCGTGGAAGGTCAGGCAGGCGTCCTGCCAGTCGAGGCCGCAATGGTCGATGATCCGTCGACTGACGGTTTCCTGATCGGCGACCAGCGCCTCGTAGTCGACGTCCAGAATCCGGCCCGGCGCCACCGCGCGCCAGTGGTCCATCAGGCGACGATGCGCCAGCATATAGGCCGCCAGATCCTCCAGATCATAGGAATAGGGGCAACCCATGCGAAACAGCGTCTTGTACAGCGCATAGCCGCTGTCGAGCGGATGACGACGCAGATGAATGATCCGGGCGTTGGGCAGGGCCCGGGTGATCAGGCCGATGTAGAGAAAATTCGCCGGCGTCTTGTCGATGAACATCGGCCGGGTCCGGCCATAGCCGGCGACGCTGTCCAGATAGGCCCGGCCCAGCGCGGCCGGATCGAGATCGGCGGATCGGCGGATCAGGTCGCCCTTGCCGCCCGCGGCCCCCGCCAGCCGCGTCAGGGCGAGCGCGAAATCATTGATCTCGCCCAGGCTCTCCACATCGCTGTGCGAGCTGATGATGCGATCTACGAGGGTGGTGCCGCTGCGCGGCAGGCCCATCACGAAGACGGGACCGGTCTCCGGGCAACCAGCCGGCGGGTGGTCGAACAGGGCGGTGTCGAACACCCGGGCGATCTCCGCCATGGCCGCAACATCCGCCTCGACGCGGTAGCTGAGCAGGCTGCGCCGCCGGTCGGCGCCGCGCTTGAGCCAGGCGAAGCTGTGATCCGGGTCGCCCAGATCCTCCAGTTCCTTGGCGAGGGCGTAGCAGAGCGCGACCTCGGCGGGCCCGGACCGGACCTGTTCCACAGCCTTCAGCAGGCCGGGAACATGGTTGGCTTCCGGGGTCTGGCGACGAAGCGTCGAGCGGTTCTGCCAGGCATCGGCGTCGTGCGGAGCCAGGGCGATGACCCGATCCAGCAGCGCCTCGGCCTCGACGATCTGTCCAAGCGCGATCAGCGCCGCGGAGAGATTGTAGAGGCAGCCGGGATCGTCAGGGGCCAAGGCGACCGCGCGCCGGTAGCAGCGGGCGGCGGCGTCCGGCTTTCCGCAGTGGGTATAGTGCTCGCCCAGGTGCTGCAGCAGGCGGGCGTCGTCGCCCGCCCCCGCCTCGATCACGACCAGCCTGGACAGGGCATCGCCGATGCGGCCGTCACGAATGAGCGGGGAGATCCCGCCCAGCGCCGCCATTGCATCGTCTTCCGCCGCCAGGCTGGCCATGTCCATCCTAGAAGCTGTAGTCGAGCGACAGGCCGATGGTCCGCGGCAGCGAGATGAATTCCTTCGATCCGTTGCCGTAGTAGCCCGCCGCGGGCGCCGTGCCCATGTAGGCCTCGGTGAACTCGCCGGTCACGCCCTCTTCTTTGAAGATGTTCTTGACGAACAGGGTCGCGGCCCACGGCCCGCGCGCCAGGGTCGCCGAGACGTTCCAGATCTGGAAGCCCGCGAGCGGGGTGTTGAAGGTCGGCCCCCCGATCGCGTTGCGGGTGCCCGACTGGTAGTAGCCGCTGGTCCGGGCGACCAGATTGACGTCGCCGCCCAGCTGCCAGGTGTAGTCCGCCGCCGCGGTGATCGCGTGCTCGGGCGTGCCCGGAAGGCTCGCGCCGTCCAGGGCGAGGATCGTGCCAAGCGGACTGACCACGTTCTCGCTCAGCCGGGCGTTGGTATAGGTGTAGCCGAGGCTGTAGTGCAGGGCGTCGGTCGGCCGCCCGTCGATGGCGGTCTCGAGCCCGTAGGTCCGGGCCGTGCCGCCGTTCTGGACCACGTAGAAGCCCCAGGCGGGCGTGGCCGTATTGAGCTGGATGTCCTCCCAGTCGACGTAGAACAGCGCGGCGTCATAGGTGATGGAGCCGAGCCGGCCTTTGACGCCGGCCTCGTAGTTGACCACCGAGTCCGAGGTGTAGACCTGCCAGCGCGGATCCTCGGCGAAATTGCCGGACAGCGGCACGGCGTTGGAGCCGCCGCGGCGGTAGCCTTCGGACACCGTCGCATAGAACAGTCCGTCGTCGCTGAAGGCCCAGGACAGGTTGCCCTTGAACAGCGCCTTGCTCTCGGACGAGCGGAACGTCGCCGTCACCGGCTGGCTCAGGGACGTGTAGAGCGGCACGTCGATGAAGGTGTTGTTGACCGCCTCGTTCTCGAACCAGCGGACGCCGCCAGTCAGGGCGAGGGTGTCGGTGGCGTGCCAGGTCAGCTCGCCGAAGACCGCCTTGTCGGTGAACTCTTCGTGGCGGCGATAGATGAAGTCCCGATCCCCTGACACGGCCGACGGGAAGCCGGTCAGGAGATCCCACCAGCGCTTGAACCCGCGCAGATAGCTGTCCTGCGTCACGATCAGGGTGTTGTCGTTATAGAAGGCCCCGACCACATAGTCGAAATCGCCGCCGGTCCGGGAGACCAGCCGGAGTTCCTGGATGGTCGCTTCGTCCGAATAGGCGCGCTCGGCCGAGGCCATCGGACGCGGATAATTATAATAGAAGCTGAGGAAGCCGGCCTTGGCGTAGAAGCCGGTGTTCTCGCTGACGCTGCTGCCCTCGTGCTCGTAGTGCGAGGTCGAGGAGGTCAAGGTGGCGAAGCCGAGGTCGACGTTCATTTCCAGGCTGCCCAGGCTCACGTCCCGGGAGGACGGCTCCAGCTGGACCGAGCCGTTTTCGTAGTCGCCGTAGGCGTTGCCGAAACCGTCGACGCCGCGGGTCACCTGGCGCCGCCCACCGATCTCGTCCGACTGCCGGGCGTAGGTGGCTGTCGCGTCGAACCACTCATTGGGAACCCAGCGCAGGGCCGCCCGGCCGAACCAGATGTCGACCGTATCGGCGTCTTCCTGGCTGCGGTAGGCGGCGTCCGGCGACAGAATTCCGCCGGGCGCGGACGGCGCGCCCGTACTGTCGAGCACATAGAGGTTCACGTAGTCGGTGAGGCCCGGGTAATCGAGCCGCGTGACCGTCGCGCGGAAGGCGAGCGTGTCGCCCAGCGGCACGTTCAGGGTCAGGTCTGCGCCCCAGCCGATGCTTTCGGAGCCGTTGACATTGCTGCCGGTCAGGTTGGCCGCGCCCTCGAAGACGCCGAGCTTCGGCGCGCGGGTGATGTAGCGGACGGTGCCGCCGAGCGACCCGGAGCCGTACAGGGTGCCCTGCGGCCCGCGCAGAATCTCGACGCGTTCCAGGTCCTTGAGCAGGAAGCCGGCGAACACCGGCGTGTCGTTGATATAGGTCGAGACCGGCGCGACGCTGGAGACGGCGTAGTCGCCCAGCGCATTGCTGTCGACGTTGATGCCGCGCATCAGGACGTTGTTGATCACACCGGAATTGCGGTAGCCGCGATCGACCACAGACACGCCTGGAATGCCGCGCATCAGCTCGGCGGCGTCGGTCATCTTGGCGTCCTCGATCGCCTCGCCTGACACGGCAGAGATATTGTACGGCACGTCGAGCACGCTCTGCGCGCGCCGCGTGGCCGTGACCACGACGTCGTCCAGCTGCGACTGCTGACTCTCCTGGGCCATGGCGCCGCCGTGGGCGGCCAGGGCCAGTAGCAGGGAGCCCATCGACGCGGCGCCCCTAAGGTGTGACTTGTTCATCCTGAAACCCCCTCCTTGAACACAGACTCTGCTGTGCTTTTTCTGTCTGGCGCATTCGGCGCGCCAGGGCCGCGTCCTGGATCCTGCCCCTGGGTTACGGTTTCTTCGTCCGTTCAACCTGCGGCTTTTCCAACGGCCCCAGTCCGGCGAACGCCGGCGAGGCCGGGAAACCCTTTGCGTAGGGCGGGAACACGATCGGCGTGTCCCGCAGACTCTTCAGCGGCTGTCCGAGACCGTGCCAGCCGCGCTCGCGAACCCGGGTCACCTGGTCCAGGTCGAGTTCAATGGCGATCACCTCGTGGCCGGAGGCGGCCTGGTGGATCACCTCGCCGCCGGGGCCGAACACGCCAGACCGTCCCACGCCCAGCGGTCCGGCGACATTGATATCGACGAAATACACCTGGTTGGTCGCCGCGCTGGCGCGGGAGATGGCGAGCTCCGCCTCGCGGTCGACGGTGTTGGTCATGCCCGGATGAAGGATCACCTCGGCCCCCATCCAGGCCAGGGTCCGGATGGTTTCCGGGAACCACATATCGTAGCAGATCGACAGACCGAACCGCCCGACGCCGGGGACATCGAACACCACGAAGCGATCGCCGCTGGAGACGCCCTGCTCATAGGGGTGGAACGGAAAAATCTTGCGGTAGCGATCCACCACGCGACCATTTGGATCGATGATCGGGGCGGTGTTGTAGATGCGCTCGCCGTCCCGTTCGAACAGGGTGCCGGGTATCAGCCAGACCCCCGCCGCCCGGGCCGCCTCGCACATCTTCGCTTCGGCGTCGCCGGGCATCGGCTGGGCGTCAGCCGTCGAGGCGCCAAACAGCGCCAGTTCGCCCAGCACGACCATCTCCACCCATGGCATGCGCGCCTTCACGGCCGCGACCTCGGCGGCGATCCGCGCGGTGTTGTCGCCCTTGGCCAGCTGAAGCTGCAAGCCCACGATACCAAACGGCCGCATGTCGTCTCCCGGTCACGGATCCTCCCGGACCCTGTGACAGGAGAGTGACGGCGGCGGAGATCGTCACATAGCGCCAGTGGCGACGCTTCAATGGAGCCAGTTCTGGCTCATGGCGCGCAGGAGTAGCAATCTGGCGCCAGACTCAATCCGTATCCGCCCGTCGGATGACCGCCGAGTCCAGCAGCCGCCCGCCCGCGTCGAACCAGCCGATCCGGTCGCCGACGATGACGGTTCTCAGACTGGAGACCTCGCCGTAGGACCAGCGCGTCCATTGCCGCCGCCAGACCTCGCCCTCGACCCACCAGCGCCCCACGTCGCAGTCCTCGTTCGCATAGCCTGCGCGGCCGACCATCTGACCGTCCGGCAGAAGTTCGATGGTGCAGGGATCGCCGTAGATGGTCTTGCACAGGAGGACCGAGCCCGACATCGCCGCCTGCAGCGCTTCGCCTTCAAGCCGCTGTTCGACCGAATAGGGAAAGGTCCGGGCGGCGACCGGCAGATCACGCATCAGGTCGGCCAGCACGGCCACGCCCTCGCGGATGCGATCGATCGGCAGGCTGGTGACCCCCAGGCGGAAGATGTTCCGCGGCCCCTTGCCGTCGGCGAAATAGGGTCCGACCGGTTCGATCAGCACCCCCCGCCGCTCGGCCTGGGCCGCGAATTCCTCGACGTCCAGGTGGTCCGGCCCCCGCACCCAGTAGGTCGCGCCGCCGCGCAGCGGGGCAATGGCCACCGACTGCTGGAGGTAGTGGTTGAGGGCGTCGCGCAGCGCCGTGCGCCGCTCGCGGAACAGCCGCCCCAGCCGTATCATGGTCGCATCGTAATGACCCATGCCCAGGAAATGCGCCGCGGTGCGCTGATTGTTCAGGGGCGGATGCCGCACCGCGAGATGACGCAGCCGCCGGGCTTCGGCGATCACCTCGGGCGAGGCCACGATGAAGCCCAGCCGCAGGCCCGGCCCCAGCACCTTGGACAGGCCGGCGACATAGATCACCCGGTCATCCTGATCGAGGCTGCGCAGCGCCGGACAGGCCTGGTCGAGGTAGTTGGTCTCGCAGGCGAAATCATCCTCGATGATGACCATGTCCCGGGACGCCGCCTTCTTCAGGAGGGCCTCGCGGCGCGCCTGGGTCATCATGACCCCGGTGGGGAACTGGTGGCTGGGCGTCACATAGACCAGATCGCAATCGTCGAGCCGGCGATCGACCACCAGCCCCTCGTCATCCACCGGCTGGAAGACGAGCCGGGCCCCGCGATCCGCGACCAGCCGGCGCATGTCGGGATAACCGGGATTCTCGACGGCGACGGTGCTGTCCCGATCGATCAGCATCTGGCTGACCAGGGCCAGCGCCTGCTGGGCGCCGACGGTGATCAGGATTTCGTCCGGCCGGGCCCGGATGCCGCGGCGCGGCAGCACCTTGGTGCGTATCTCCTCGATCAGCATCGGGTCGTCGGCGTCGCCGCTATCCATGGACCACTGGCTGATGTCGCCCACCGTCAGGGCCTGGCGGCTGGCCTCGCGCCATTCCGTCACCGGGAACAGCGAGGCGTCAAACAGCCCATCGATGAAGGGAAAGGGATACTGGCGCCAGTTGGGCGCCCGGCGGGCCGTGGGGACGTCCCCCTCCCCGGTCTTGAACCGGTCCGTCCAGCGTGACGACCGAAGCGGCTCCCGGCCGCCTGCCACGGACTCCACGGCGGCGCGGCCGCGCAGCATGTCGTGGTCGACATAGATCCCGCTGCGCTCGCGGCTGATGAACAGACCCTCGTCAACCAGCTTTTGATAGGCCAGCGTCACCGTATTGCGGGCGATTCCCAGCTGGGCGGCCAGGGCCCGCGAGGAGGGCAGCCGGCGCCCCGGCGGAAACGCGCCGGCGCAGGCGGCGTCGACCAGTTTCCGGCGCACCTGATCCTGGAGACCAAGGTCGCTGCCAGGATCAAGGAAGAAAAGCGGTGACGACATGCGGCGATCTTCGCGTGCCGCGAACGCTTGTGTCCAGCCGGCGCTGTCAGCTTGGCAGCCGTCGTTCTCGTCGTCGAATCGGAGATTTCCGCCCGATTGTTCTCCCGAAGACGACCTGGCCTGTGCAAATGGCGCAGATCCAGCTGATCGAGGGCGGCGCCATCGACGCCGTCGGCCGTGATCATCACCGGCTCCACCGCTGGCCATGGAGCAGGCGCCGGAGCGCTTCGAATCGGCCTCCGTGTCCCGGAAACTCAGGCTGAACATTCTGGAGCGGGACAGGCGCGAGAGCCGAGTGCACCTCGATCCCTGTCGCACCGGCGCCTCCTGATCGGCCTGATCCTCCCGAGCCGGAAGCTACCGGGGCGGCGTCGCGAGTCAGCACTGAAGAGACGGACATCCGCCCAAAAGTTAGCCGGCTGTGAAAGTTTTCTTGACGACGCCGTGCGTCACTAGATACTTTCCGTCGTGGCTAAGTTTCCGACCGAACTGAATAGCGCTTTTTCGGCGCTCGCAGATCCGACCCGGCGGGCGATCGTGAGCCGTCTGTGTGACGGACCGAAATCCGTCAGCGAACTTTCCGAGCCGTTCGAACTTGCTCTTCCCTCGCTGCTCAAACATGTGCGCGTGCTTGAGCAAAGCGGGCTCATCAGCTCCGAGAAGATCGGACGCGTTCGAACCTGCAGGATCGAGCCGCACGCCCTTCGGGCCACCGAGGCGTGGTTGCACCAGCATATCTCTGCCTGGGAGAGCCGCCTGGATCGTATGGAAGCCCACATCGAACGCATGAAGAGGAAGCATTGAGATCATGGTCGACCCATTCAAAACCCCCAATTCCCCCTGGCGGGATTGGCCCATCGATCGCGAAATCGTCCTCGCTCGGGTCATCGACGCGCCTCGGAGCGTCGTCTACTCCGCCTGGACGGATCCCGAACAAATCCAGGAGTGGTTCGGGCCTGACGGCATGTCGATCGAAACCCGCGAAATCGACCTTAGGCCGGGCGGGGTCTGGCAGTTCGACATGGTCGCTCCTGATGACGTCCGCTACAGCAGCCGTATGGTGTTCCTCCGTATGGTGGCGCCAGCGCTGATCGAAGTCGAGCACGGTTCGGATCAGGAAAACGACCCCGACAAGTTCAGAATGCTCGTCACCTTCGACGAGCAAGAGGACGGCAAAACCGTTCTGACGCTCCGGCAGATGCACCCCTCCAAAGCGCGACGAGATTGGGCGATCGGTTTCGGCGCTGTCGAATATGGGGGGCAGACCATGGCGAAACTGGCCGCTCACGTCGCGAAACTCATGAAATGAAAGAACACTGATGTCGCTGACGCTTTATGCTCACCCCTTCTCTTCCTACTGTCAGAAGGTGCTCGTGGCGCTGTGGGAAAACGATACTCCATTCGCCTACCGACATATGGAAGAGCCGGGGGTGGGCGACGACCTGGCCAAACTCTGGCCGATCGCGAAATTCCCCGTTCTGGTCGATGAGGGTCGCGCCATTGCCGAGACCAGCATCATTATCGAGCATCTGGATCTGCAGCATCCGGGGAAAGTGCGTTTCCTCCCGGACGACCCTGCAACGGCCCTGGAGGTGCGACTGCTCGACCGCTTCTTCGATCAATATGTGATGAACGCCGCGTCGGGGGTGGTAGGCGAAGCGCTACGGAAGACGCCTGACCGGCTGCAAGAGGCAACGGAGAATGCGGCGAGGGCGCTGGACGTGGCCTATGGCTGGCTGGAAAAGCGACTGGACGGGCGCGAGTGGGCAGCCGGCGACGACTTCTCGTTGGCCGATTGCGCTGCGGCGCCGTCTCTCTTCTACGGCGACTGGGTAAATCAGATCAGCGATGCCTACCCTCAGCTTCGCGCCTATCGCACGCGATTGCTGGCGCGACCGTCATTCGCGCGGGCGGTGGAAGAAGGGCGGAAGTATCGCTCATATTTTCCACTCGGCGCGCCGGATCGGGATTAGGCGCCTGCCGGGCCCGCTCAACGGGTGATCCGGCCCGTGGCACGGCGCGGCCTCAATGACTGTCCGCAACGTCAAGGCGGCCATCCCTTCGCCAATGGCTTTGATCGCCATTCTTGTAACCTGATTGGGAGTTCGGCGGGCGCGCAGTGGAAGCACCTGAGCAGCTCCCGCCCACCTCAGCTTCGGTCGGCTGGGGTGGCAAGGCTTTGATGGTAACAGCACCCTCTCCGACATCCCCATCGATTTGTGACTCAGGACGTTCGTGACGGCTGCCGAGTCCTCAGGCGTATTGGCGCTGGCCCGATTTCCGTATGGCGGCGCCTTCGCGGGAAAGACTGCCGCGCCCCGTTCGGGATGATTCTTGCGGCGGGAGCAAGGTTTCTGCGAAGTTGCGCAATATTGTTGCGAAACTACCTTGTGCACCGCAGCAAAATGTGGGTAGTCTTCAATCGAACTGGAGATTCACGTGGCCAACAGCGCCCGCATCGCTGATCGCACCATCGCCGTTTCGGCGACTGCGATGGCGCGCGAGTCGAACGTCCTGATCGCCCCTAGAACCCTTATTCTCGTTGTATCGCTTGTGCTGCTCCCCGGAGCGGTGTGGATGCACGCAACCTGAACCCAAGCCCCTTCAGGATCGCCCGCAGCCACCCGCTCCCGAAAGGAAGCGGGTTTTTTGTTGCGCGCGGTCCGGACCACTCCCGGAACCGACGCCCGCCATGACGCAAGATTTCACCTCACGCCCCGGACCGGACGGCCGCCCGCCGAATGCGCGCAGCCGCGCCGTCACGGCCGGTCCCAGCCGGGCCGCCGCGCGCAGCTATCTGCGCGCCGCCGGCATGCAGGACGCCGACTTCGACAAGCCGATGATCGCGGTGGTCAACACCTGGTCGTCGGTCACCCCGTGCAACATGCACCTGGACCGGCTGGCGAAGGATGTTCGCGCCGGGATCATCGCGGCGGGCGGCTGGCCGGTCGACTTCAACACCATCGTCGTCACCGACGGCATCTCCATGGGCACGGCGGGGATGAAGGCCTCGCTGATCAGCCGCGAGGTCGTCGCCGACTCCATCGAACTGGCCGTCGAGGGCCACCAGCTGGACGGCGTCATCTGCATCGTCGGATGCGACAAGACCATTCCCGCCGCCGCCATGGCCCTGGCGCGGATGGATATCCCCGGTCTGGTCTATTACGGCGGCACCATCCTGCCCGGCCGCATCGGCGCGCGGGAAGTCTCGGTCCAGGACATCTTCGAGGCCATCGGCGCCCACGCCGCGGGCGCGCTGGACGACGCCGGGCTGCAGGCCGTCGAGAGCGCCGTCTGCCCCGGCGCGGGAGCCTGCGGCGGTCAGTTCACCGCCAACACCATGGCCATGGCCCTGACGGTCATGGGCCTGTCGCCCATGGGCGCCAATGACGTGCCCGCCGTCGATCCGGCCAAGGGCGCCGAGGGCGAGCGCTGCGGCCGGCTGATCGTCGAGCGGGTGTTCGCCGGCGACACGGCCCGCAAATACATCACCCGGGCAAGCCTGAGAAACGCCGCCGTCGCCGTCTCCGCCTCGGGCGGCTCGACCAACGCCGTCATGCACCTGACCGCCATCGCCGCCGAGGCGGGCGTGGAGTTCGGCATCGAGGACTGCCACCAAGCCTGCGTCGACGCCCCGGTCATCTGCGACCTGAAGCCGGGCGGCCGCTTCCTGGCCTCGCACCTGTTCGCGGCCGGCGGCACGCGGCTAGTCGCCCAGCGAATGGCGGCGGCGGGCAAGATCGTCAACGCCCCCACCGTCAGCGGCCGCAGCCTGTTCGCCGAGGCCGCCGAGGCCGAGGAGACCCCGGGCCAGCAGGTCGTCGCCGACTTCGCCGCCCCGGTCATGGATCGCGGCAGCTACGCCGTCATCTATGGCGACATCGCCCCCGACGGGGCGGTCATCAAGCTGACCGGCCACAAGGTCGACCGGTTCGAGGGCCCGGCCTGCGTCTTCGACAGCGAGGAAGACGCCTTCCACGCGGTCCAGGACGGCTCGGTCGGCGAGGGCGACGTCATCGTCATCCGCTACGAAGGCCCCAAGGGCGGTCCGGGGATGCGCGAGATGCTGCAGGTCACCGCCGCCCTGAAGGGTCGCGGCGTCGACAACGTCGCCCTGATCACCGACGGCCGCTTCTCGGGGGCCAGCTACGGCTTTGTCGCCGGCCACGTCTCGCCCGAGGCGGCGGTCGGCGGCCCGATCGCTCTCATTCGCGACGGTGACCGCATCGCCATCGACGTCAGCAACCGCCGGATCGACGTCGACGCCGATCTGGTGAAGCGCCGGGCGGACTTCGTCCCCCGATCGATCCGCCCGGCGCACGGAGTCTTCGCCAAATATCGCGCCTCGGTGGCCTCCGCCGCCCAGGGCGCCGTGACCATTCCCGATCCGCCGCCGGTGCAGCGTCCCGCTGAAACCGAAACCCGATCCGCCCGAGAGGACGCCTGAACCATGGCCATCACCATCTACACCAATGACGATATTCGCCCCGGCGCCATCGCCGGCCAGCGCATCGCCATCATCGGCTACGGCTCGCAAGGCCGGGCCCACGCCCAGAACCTGAAGGACTCCGGCCACGATGTGGTCGCCGGCGTTCGCCACGGCGGCAAGGGCTGGCGCAATGCCACCGCCGACGGCGTTCCGACCGCCGAACCTGACGAGGCCGTCCGGGACGCGGACATCATCGCCATCCTGACCCCGGACATGATCCAGGCCGAGGTCTATCGCGACGTCATCGAGCCCAACGCCAAACCGGGCGCCGCCATCCTGTTCGCCCACGGCTTCTCGATCATCTACGGCCGGATCACGCCGCGCGCGGATATGGACGTCATCCTGGTCGCGCCCAAGGGGCCGGGCGATCTGGTCCGTCGCGAGTTCCAGCGCGGCCGGGGCGTCCCCTCCCTGTTCGCCATCGAGAAGGACGCCACCGGCAAGGCCCGCGACCGCGCCATGGGCTACGCCCGAGGCAATGGCGGGGCGACCGGCGGCCTGCTGGAAACCACCTTCCGCGAGGAGACCGAGACCGATCTGTTCGGCGAACAGGCCGTCCTGTGCGGCGGCGCCAAGGAGCTGGTCATGTCCGGGTTCAACACCCTGGTCGAGGCCGGCTACCAGCCCGAGATCGCCTATTTCGAATGCATGCACGAGCTGAAGCTGATCGTGGACCTGTTCTACGAAGGCGGCATAACCAGGATGAACGAGTTCATCTCGGAGACGGCGAAATGGGGCTCGGTCAAGTCCGGCCCGCGCGTCATCACCGACGAGACCCGCGCCCGGATGAAGACCATCCTGGACGAGATCCAGTCGGGTCAGTTCGCCCGCGAATGGATCGCCGAGAACGAGGCCGGCAAGCCCCGCTACGACGCCTGGGTCAAGGTCGACGGCGAGCAGCCCATCGAGATCACCGGGGCGAAGCTGCGAGAGCGGATGGCCTGGCTGCACGCACCCAAGTCGGAAGCCGCCTGACCCATGAACGCCGCCGCTGTCCGCGTTTCCGAACCCGTCGCCGCCCCCCGTAGCGGCGCGCGCCTGCTCGTCTCCACCCTGGAGCGGCTGGGGGTGGAGGTGGTGTTCGGCTATCCGGGCGGCGCCATCATGCCGGTCTATGACGCCCTGGCCGGATCGAAGCTGCGCCACATCCTGGTCCGGCACGAACAGGCCGCCGCCTTCGCCGCCGACGCCTGGGCCCGGCGTAGCGGCAAGGTCGGGGTCTGCCTGGCCACCTCCGGCCCGGGGGCCACCAATCTGATCACCGGCATCGCCAATGCGATGATGGATTCCGTCCCCATCGTCTGCATCACGGGCAATGTCGCCCAGGGCGTCATGGGGACCGACGCCTTCCAGGAGATCGACATCCTGGGCGTCACCCTGCCGATCGTGAAACACTCCATCCTGGTGCGCGACCCGGCCGACATCCCGGCGGCGGTCGAGGAAGCCTTCCACATCGCCGCCTCGGGCAGACCCGGCCCGGTCCTGATCGACCTGCCCAAGGATGTCCAGGTCGGCCAGACCACCGAGGACTTCGGCTTCCCGTATCCGAATACGGTCGCAACGATCGATCACGACGCCATCGCCGCCGCCGCACAGGCGATCCGCGAGGCCCGGCGGCCGCTGATCTATGTCGGCGGCGGGGTGAAGATCGGCCGGGCCACCGAGCAGGTTCGGGCCTTCGCCGACGCCACCGGCATTCCGTCGGTCGCGACCCTGAATGCCCTGGGCACCATCCCCACGGACGCCCCAGGCTTCCAGGGCATGCTGGGCATGCACGGCGCGCGCGCGGCCAATGAGGCGGTGCAGGAGACCGATCTGCTGATCGTCTTCGGGGCCCGGTTCGACGACCGCGCCACCGGCAAGCTGGCCGAGTTCGCCCCGCACGCCCGGGTCATCCATTTCGACATCGACGCCTCGGAGATCGGCAAACTGCGCGAGACCTGGATTCCGGTCGCGGGCGAACTGGCGCCCGGGGTCGAGGCGCTGACCGCGCATCTGGCGGGCCAGACCCTGACCATCGATCCGTGGATGATCCACTGCGCCGTCCGCGTGCAACGCACCGCCTTCCGCTACGACGACGCGCCGGGCGAGGGCGTCTTCGCCCCGGCCCTGCTGAAAGCCGTGTCCGAAGCCGCCGGCGACTCCTTCGTCGCCGCCTGCGACGTCGGCCAGCACCAGATGTGGGCCGCCCAGCACTGCCGCTTCTCAAAGCCGGAGGCCCACATCACCTCGGGCGGACTGGGAGCCATGGGCTTCGGCCTGCCCGCCGGCATCGGCGCCAAGCTGGCGGATCCGGAGGCGACGGTCGTCGTCATCGCCGGCGACGGCGGCTTCATGATGAACGTCCAGGAGCTGGCCACCCTGCGCCGCTATGGCGTGGCGGTGAAGATCCTGCTGCTGGACAACAGCTCCCTGGGACTGGTCCGCCAGTGGCAGGAGCTGTTCTTCGCCGGCAACTATTCGGAGATCGACCTGTCCGACAATCCGGACTTCGTCAGGGTCGCCGAGGCCTTCGGCATAGAGGCCTTCCGAATTAGCCGGCGCGAGGAGGTTCCGGCCGGAATCGCCCGCCTGCTGGCCGCCGACGGCCCCTGCCTCGCCCACGTCATCATCGATCCCCGGGAGAATGTGTGGCCGCTGGTCCCGCCCGGAAAGAACAACGCCGAAATGATGGAAGGCGCCTGACATGACCGCTGACACCCTGCACCTGCATATCGACCGCGCCGACGGCTCGCTCCAGCGCCTGATCGGTCTCGTCGAGCGCCGCGGTTTCCACATCGACGGCATGACCCTGAGCGACGAGGGCCATGGCCGGCGCGTCGAACTGGCCGTGCGCGGCCGCGACGACGGCCGTTGTCCCCACACCCTGGGCCGGCAGATAGACAAGCTGTTCGGCGTCACCCGCATCGTGGCTCCGGCCGCCGCCTTCCATCCCGAGGTAGCGGCATGACCCGGGTTCAGACCGCCGTCGCCGCCGACCCGGACAGGGTCGTCGTCTTCGACACCACCCTGCGCGACGGGGAACAGGCGCCGGGCTTCTCCATGGGGCCGGACGACAAGGTGCGCATGGCCCGGGCGCTGGCCGCGCTGAAGGTCGATGTGGTCGAGGCCGGCTTCGCCGCCGCCTCGCCCGGCGACGAGGAAGGTGTCCGGCGCGTGGTCGGCGAGGTGGAAGGCCCGGTCTTCTGCTCGCTGGCCCGCGCGAGCGAGGCGGACATCGACGCGGCGTACCGCGCCCTGCGCGGGACGGAGGAACGGCGCTGCCACATCTTTCTGGGGACCAGCCCCATCCACCGCTCGGCCAAGCTGAGAATGTCGAAGGCCGAGGTTCTGTCGGTCGCCGGGCGCGCCGTCGCCTATGCCCGCACCCGCTTCGAGGACGTGGAGTTCAGCCCCGAGGACGCCATCCGCACCGAGCCGGAGTTCCTGGCCGAGGTGTGCGAGGTCGCCGCCGCGGCGGGGGCCACGACGCTGAACATCCCCGACACCGTCGGCTATTCCACGCCGGGCGAGATCGGCGACATCTTCCGCACCCTGATCTCGACCGTCCGCGCCCGCTTCCCGCAGGTCGTCTTCTCCGCCCACTGCCACAACGACCTGGGCATGGCCGTCGCCAACTCCCTGTCGGCCGTCGAGGCCGGGGCGCGTCAGGTCGAGGGCGCCATCAACGGCATCGGCGAGCGGGCCGGCAACGCCTCGATCGAGGAGATGGTCATGGCCATCCGCACCCGGTCGGACCGCTACGGCCTGCACACCGGCGTGGACGCCACTCATCTGGTCCGCGCCAGCCGTCTGCTGAGCGAGATCACCCACACGCCGGTGGTCCGCAACAAGGCCATCGTCGGCCTCAACGCCTTCGCCCACGAGGCCGGCATTCACCAGCACGGCATGATGGCCGATCCCTCGACCTACGAGATCATGCGCCCCCAGGACGTCGGCTTCGAAGGCACCTGGTTCGTGCTGGGCAAACATTCGGGCCGCCATGCCGTCGCAAAGCGCGCCGAAACGCTGGGCCAGCCGGTGACCGGTCTGCACCTGGCCGCCGCCTTCGCCGGCTTCAAGGCCCGCGCCGACCAGATCGGCGAGATCAACGACCACGAACTGCTGGCCATCATCGAGGCCGCCCGACCCGTCACCCATCAAGAGGAGCCCGCCTATGCGGCCGCTGGCTGAACACATCTGGATCAACGGCGAGCTGACGCCCTGGGCCGACGCGAAGATTCACGTCATGAGCCACGCGCTCCACTACGGCACCTCGGTGTTCGAGGGCATCCGCGTCTATGACACCCCCGACGGGCCGCGCGGCTTCCGTCTGACCGACCATGTGCGGCGGTTGTTCGACAGCGCGCGGATGTACCATTTCCAGCTGCCCTGGACCGAGGACGAACTGGTCGAGGCCTGCAAGGCGACGGTCCGCGCCACCGGCCTGCGCAGCGCCTATATCCGGCCCATCGCCTTCCTCGGCCAGTGCGGCATGGGGGTGACGCCCTCGCCCGACAATATGAACATCGACGTCGCCATCGCCGCCTTCCCGTGGGGGGCCTATCTGGGCGAGGAGGCGCTGGAAAAGGGCGTCGACGCCTGCGTCGCCAGCTGGTCGCGCATCGCCCCCAACACCGTGCCCTCGGGTGCCAAGGCGGGCGGCAACTATCTGTCCTCCTATCTGATCGGTCGCGAGGCGCGGGTCGGCGGCTTCGGCGAGGGCATCGCCCTGGGCACCGACGGCCGCCTGTCCGAAGGCGCCGGCGAGAACCTGTTCCTCGTCAAGGACGGCGAGATCATCACCCCGCCCGCCGCCGCCTCCATCCTGATGGGCATCACCCGCGACAGCGTGCTGAAGCTGGCTCGCGGCCTCGGCTATGAGACCCGCGAACAGATCCTGCCGCGCGAGGCCCTGTATGTCGCCGACGAGATCTTCATGACCGGCACGGCGGCCGAGATCACGCCGGTGCGCTCGGTCGACGGCATTCCGACCCGCTGCGCCGGTCCGGGACCGGTGACAAAGGCGGTCAACGCCGCCTTCCGCGGCCTGTTCGACGGAACCACGCCCGACCGGTTCGGCTGGCTGGAGCCCATCGCCGCGCCCGCCGCCGCACCGAAACGCGAGGTCGAACATGCGTGAGACCCTGTTCGACAAGGTCTGGAACCGGCACGTGGTCACGCCGGAAACGGTGGACACGCCGGGCGTGCTCTATGTCGACCTGCATCTGGTGCATGAGGTCACCAGCCCGCAGGCCTTCAGCGAGATCGAGGCGCGCGGCCTGGCCGTGCGCCGTCCCGACCGCACCTTCGCCACCCTCGACCATTCGACCCCGACCCTGCCCGCCGGCGCCGACGGCGAACGGCCCTATGTGACGGCGGCGGCGCGGTCGCAGGTCGAGCGGCTGGAGGCCAATTGCGCCCGCCATGGCGTCCGGCTGGCCGGATGGGACAGCGACGATCGCGGCGTGGTCCATGTCATGGGCCCGGAGCTGGGCCTGACACGGCCCGGCATGACCGTCGTCTGCGGCGACAGCCATACGGCGACGCACGGCGCCTTCGGAGCCCTGGCCTTCGGCATCGGCACCTCGGAGGTCGGCCATGTGCTGGCGACCCAGTGTCTGCTGCAGCGCAAGCCCAAGGCAATGCGGGTCACCGTCACGGGCCGGCTGCAACCGGGCGTGTCGGGCAAGGACGTGGCCCTCGCCGTCATCGCCCGCCTCGGCTTCGGCGGCGGTTCGGGCCATGTCATCGAATACGCCGGCGAGGCCGTCCGCTCGCTGGACATGGAAGGCCGGATGACGGTCTGCAACATGTCGATCGAGGCCGGAGCCCGGGCCGGCATGATCGCCCCCGACGTGGTCACCATCGACTGGCTGCAGGGTCGTCGGCACGTGCCGAAGGGCGAGGCCTTCGGACGCGCGGCGGCCGACTGGCTGACCCTGAGGAGCGATCCCGGGGCGGTGTTCGATTCCGAGATCGAGATCGACGGCGCGGCGATCCGGCCGATGGCCACCTGGGGCACCACGCCCGACGCCGGCTCGCCGATCGGGACCCTCGTCCCCGCCCCGCGCGACGCCTCCGACGAGAAGGCGCTGGCCTACATGGGCTTCGCCGCCGGGGAGGCGACGACCGGCCATCCGGTCGATGTCGTCTTCGTCGGAAGCTGCACCAACGGCCGCCTGCCCGATCTGCGCGCCGCCGCCGAGGTCCTGCGCGGCCGCAAGGTCAGCCCCGGCGTCCGCATGCTGGTGGTGCCCGGGTCCGAGGCCGTGCGACGCGACGCCGAGGCCGAAGGTCTGGACCGGGTCTTCATCGAGGCCGGGGCCGAATGGCGCCTGCCCGGCTGTTCGATGTGCATCGCCATGAACGGCGATTTCGTCGCCCCGGGCCAGCTGGCCGTCTCGACCTCGAACCGCAATTTCGAGGGCCGTCAGGGCAAGGGCGCGCGCACCATCCTGGCCAGCCCCGCTACCGCCGCCGCCAGCGCCGTCGCCGGTGTGCTGAGGGACCCGCGCGTCTATCTGAAGGAGGCCGTCGATGCCTGAAGCCTTTCAAGCCCTGACGTCAAAGGCCGTGGTTCTCAGCCAGGCCAATATCGACACCGACCAGATCATCCCCGCGCGCTTCCTGACCACCACCTCGCGCGAGGGACTGGGCAAGGCGGCCTTTTACGACTGGCGCTACGAGACCGACGGCTCGCCCAAGCCCGAGGCGGTCTTGAATCGCATCGATCCGGCCGAGCGGCGCATCCTGCTGGCTGGGCCGAATTTCGCCTGCGGCTCGTCGCGCGAACACGCCCCGTGGGCGCTGGTCGACTACGGCTTCCAGGCGGTGATCTCGACCTCGATCGCCGACATCTTCACCTCCAACGCCCTCAAGACCGGCCTGCTGCCCATCGAGGTCAATCAGGCGACGTGGGACGACCTCGCCGCCTTCCCCGACCAGCCGGTGACCATCGATCTGGAGGCCGGAGAAATCCGCCGCGGCAACGCCGCCCCCACGCCCTTCACGGTCGAGCTGTTCGCCCGCCGCTGCCTGCTGGACGGCGTCGACACCCTGGGCTGGCTGCAAGCCCGCCTGCCCGACATCGCGGCCTGGGAGGCCGCTCACGAAATGGAAACCGCCTGATGCCCGCTCCCCGCACCTTCGACATCGTCGTCCTGCCCGGCGACGGGGTCGGCCCCGAGGTCGTCCACGCCGCCCGCGCCGTGCTGGCGGTCATCGGCGACTTCTTCGAGCATAAATTCCGCTTCCACGAGCATCTGATCGGCGGCGCGGCGATCGACGCGACCGGCGATCCCCTGCCGCCGGAAACGGTCAGCGCCTGCCTCGCCGCCGACGCCGTGCTGCTGGGCGCGGTCGGCGGTCCCAAATGGGACGGCGGCGCGCGCCGGCCCGAGGAAGGCCTGCTGGGCCTGCGCAAGGCCATGGGTCTGTTCGCCAATCTGCGGCCGCTGCAGGTGTCGCCGGTGCTGGCCCACCGCTCGCCGCTGAAGCAGGAGATCGTCGAGGGCGTCGATCTGATCGTGTTCCGCGAGCTGACGGGCGGCATCTATTTCGGCGAGAAGACCCGCACCGCCGACCGCGCCACCGACCTGTGTGTCTACACCACGCCCGAGATCGAACGCATCGCCCGCGCCGCCTTCAGGACCGCCCAGCTGCGGCGCGGCAAGGTGACCTCGGTGGACAAGGCCAATGTGATGGAGACCAGCCGCCTGTGGCGCGAGGTCGTCACCCGCGTCCACGCCGAGGAATTCCCCCGCATCGAACTGGAGCACGCCCTGGTCGACTCCATGGCCATGCATCTGATCCGCAAGCCGCGCGAATATGACGTCATCCTGACCGAGAACATGTTCGGCGACATCCTGTCGGACGAGATCTCGGTCCTGGGCGGCTCGATCGGTCTGCTGCCCTCGGCCTCGCTGGGCGCCGACGGTCCCGGCCTGTTCGAGCCGATCCACGGCTCGGCGCCGGACATCGCCGGCCAGGACAAGGCCAATCCAGTCGGGACCATCCTGTCCGCCGCCCTGATGCTGCGCCACAGCCTCGGACTGGAGGACGAGGCGGCCTCGATCGAGGCCGCCGTCGCCGCCGTGCTCTCGGCCGGCGCGACAACCGAGGACCTCGGGGGGACCATGGGCACGCGCGACGCCGCCAATGCCGTGATCGACGGTCTGCGCGCCATCCACTGGGCCGCCGCGCATCGCGTCCAGATGCACTGGGCCTGAGCGATGATGAGTGAAACCGTGTCGTCCAAAGCGCACAACATGGCTCCTCGAAGCCCTGAACAGATCAACTCGCGCCCATCCGGCAATAATATTGCCGGACGACTTGACGAAAGCCCGTGGCGCCCCGCAGCCTGCCGCCTGCACTTCAATGTGAGCCTGGTCCCGTGATCCGTTCCGCCGCAGCCTTCGCCGCCCTCTCGCCCGCTTCGCGCGGCGGCGAGATCGTGCGCCTCGGCGGGCTCGGCATGACCACCATGACCATCACCACCATCACCACGCCGACGGCGGGGACAGGTTAGCGCGCACCGAAGCTCAGGATCGCAATAACCCAACCCCGCCCGGACCCCCGGGCGGGGTTTTTCATTCCGCCCCACGCCTTTCCCTCCCCGCCCTGCACCGAAAGCCCCGTTCATGCCTGGTCTCGCCCTCCTCCGCCCCGAACCGCTTCCCGCCGTCGTCGCTCGCGACGTCCCCGTCGTGGTGATGAAATTCGGCAGCTCCGTCCTCACCGGGCCCGCCGACGCACCCGCTGTCGCCTCGGACATCTACGCCGAGGTGCGCCGTGGCCGCCGGGTCATCGCGGTGGTGTCCGCCTTCGCCGGCGAGACCGACCGGCTGCTGGCCGAAGCGCGAGCCCTCGGCCTCGCCCACGACAATCCCCTGCTGCCCGCCTGTGTCGTCCAGGGCGAGGAACGGTCCGCCGCCCTCGCCGCCCTCGCCTGCGACCGCATCGGTCTCAGCGCCACCACCCTGTCGGTGCGCGACCTCGGCATCGCGGCCGAGGGCCCCGGCGAGCACGCCCGTCCCGTCACCCTGAACCGCGGAGCCCTGGACCGGGCGCTCGACCGGCACGAAGTCGTGGTTGTTCCCGGATTCGGAGCCATGACCGCCGATGGGCGGGTGGTGCTGATGGGGCGCGGCGGGTCCGACCTGACCGCCCTGTTCCTCGCCGCCGAACTGGGGCTGGACCACGTCCAGCTGGTGAAGGACGTCGACGGCCTCTACGACCGCGACCCCAACGCCGACCCGGCGGCGCGGCGCTACGACCGCGCCAGCTGGGCCGAGGCCAAGACGCTGGGCGGCGGACTGGTCCAGCCGGACGCGCTGGATCTGGCCGAGGCCCGCCGCCTGCGCGTCGAGGTTCGCAACCACGCCGACGGCCACCGCACGGTCATCGGCGCCGGGAGCGCCCCGCCCCGCCCGGTCCAGCCCTCCAGACCGCTCAAGGTCGCCGTCGCCGGTTGCGGCGTGGTCGGCGGCGGGGCTCTCGCCCGACTGATCGCCGACCGCCGCGTCGAGGTGGTCGGCGTGCTGGTCCGCGACCCCGCGCGGCCACGCGACGTGCCGGGCGTCTCCGCCGAAGCGCTCGCCCCGTTGCTCGTGTCCGACATCCCGGCCCTGCTGGATCGGGAGCCCGACATCCTTCTGGAAGCCCTGTCCGAGGCCGGGGCGGGCCACGCCCTGATCCGTGCGGCGCTCCAGCGCGGCGTCGATGTCGCCAGCGCCAACAAACAGGCCGTCAGCCGCGATCCCGCCGGCCTGCTGGCCTTGGCGGAAGCGCACGGCGCCAGACTGCTGTGGTCCGCCTCCGTCGGCGGCGGTGCGCCGATGGTCGAGGCCTTGCGCGCGGCCCGCGCCCAAGGGCCGGTCGCAGCTTTCGAAGCGGTGTTGAACGGCACGGTCAACTTCATGCTCGAGCGGCTGGGCGGCGGCGCTTCATTCGAAACCGCCCTGGCCGAGGCGCGCGCCGCCGGTTTCGCCGAGGAGGACCCGTCTTCGGATCTGGAAGGCCTCGACGCCGCCGCCAAGGTGCGCCTGCTGGCCTTCGAAGCCTTCGGCGTCATGCCGGACGAGGCCGACATCCCGCGCGACATCCTGTCGGCCGACAGCCCCGCCGCCATCGGGACCCGGCAACTGTGTCGCTGCCGGATGGACAACGGCCGGCTGGTCGCCGAGGTTCGCCTCGTGGCCGATGCGGTGGACCCCCTGTTCGCCGCGCTGAAGGGAGAGGAGAACGCCTTGAAGGTCATCGCCGCCGACGGATCAGCCGTTCGTTGCCGGGGCCGGGGCGCCGGGCGTTGGGCCACGGCCGAAAGCCTGTTGGCCGACCTGTCCGATCTCGCCGCCCGCCGTCTCGCGCTCCGGAACGCCTGACATGGCCGTCTTCACCCCCGTGGACGAAGCCGACGCCGAGCCCTTCATTAGCCGCTTCGGTCTTGGGCCGCTGCGCGCGCTGACGCCCATCGCCGAAGGGGTGGAGAACACCAACTACCGGCTCGACGTCGATCAGGGGTCATTCGTCCTGACCCTGTTCGAGGGCCGCACCGACGCGGCCGCCCTGCCCTTCTGCCTCGGCCTGACCCGGCACGCGGCGGAGCGCGGCCTGCCTTGCGCCCGGGCCCTGACCGATGAAGACGGGCGCGCGATCGGCCGCCTGAACGACCGGCCGGCCGCCATCCTCAACTGGTTGCCTGGCGCGTCCACGGCCAGGCCGACCCTGGCGGACCAGACAGCCGCCGGGGTGATGCTCGCGCGCCTTCATCTCGCCGCCGCCGATTATCCCGCGCACCGCGACAACCCCGTCGGACTGGCGGGCCAGCGGGCGCTGTTCGATCGCTGCAGCGGCCGCGCGACGGGCTCTGACCGAAGTCTGCTCGAGCGGGTCGCGCCCTGGGTCGGCGAAGGCGCGCCCGATCCCGCCCCCGGCCTGCCGCGCGGGCCCATCCACGCCGACTATTTCCCCGACAACATCCTGTTCGAAGGCGGCTCGGTCAGCGGACTGATCGACTTCTATTTCGCCTGTGTCGACTCTCTGGCCTACGATCTCGCCATCGCCCTCTCCGCCTGGGGTTTCGACGAGAACGGCGCCCCGCTGCCGGCGGCCATCCAGGCGTTCCAGACTGGATATGAGTCCATCCGCCCACTCACCGCCGCCGAGCAAGCGGCCCTGCCCGGCCTCGGCGCCGTCGCCGCCGTCCGCTTCATCCTCACCCGTCTGCACGACCGGCTTTTCCACGACACCCGGGCCCTGGTGACGCCCAAGGACCCCGCCCCGTTCCTGCGACGGCTGGACTGGTGGACGGAGTTGAGCCTGGCGGCCTGACCTCAGTCGACGCGGCCGATCGCGGCCAGAACAGCGTCGAGGGACGGGTCGATCGTGTCGAACACTTCGGTCCGGCCTTCCAGCCCCTCCAGCTGAGGCGGGCGTTCCGGGGCGAAACCCAGGGCCGCCTCGACCGCCTCCGGGAATTTGGCGGGGTGGGCCGTCGACAGCGCGACCACGGGACCCGCTGACCGGTCCAGCCGCCGCGCGGCGTGGAGAGCCACAGCCGTGTGTGGACAGATCACGCGTCCCGTTTCCGCATGGGTCCGCGCCATCTCATGACGGGTTTCCGCCTCGCTGACCGAAACCGCCGAGACCTCGCGCCGCAGCGCCGCCAGGAGCTCGGAGGGCAGGGTCACCCGTCCGTGGCGGGAGAAATCCTCGAATAGACCGCGCGTGAGGGCGCTGTCCCGACCCGAGGCCTCGAACACCAGCCGCTCGAAATTGGACGGCGCCTGCACATCCATGCTGACGCTCGCCGTCGGCTCGGCCTGGATGCGTTCGTAGACGCCGGTCTCCAGCGCCCGCACCAGGGCGTCGTTCCGGTTCGTGGCCGCCACCAGTCCGCCCATTGGCAGGCCCATCCGCCGCGCCGCCCAGCCCGCGAAGGCGTCTCCGAAATTGCCCGTCGGGACGACATAGGTCGCCTTGCCCGCCGAGCGCCCCAACGCCTGCGCCGCGCTGACGTAGTACGGGATCTGCCCGGCCAGGCGCGCCCAGTTGATCGAGTTCACCGAGCTCACACGCCGCCCGGCCGTCAGGGCGCGATGGGCCAGAAGTCCCTTCACCAGCCGCTGGCAGTCGTCAAAGTCGCCCCGCACCGCCAGGTTCAGCACATTGGCGGCGCCGGAGGTCGTCATCTGCAGCCGCTGCACCGGCGACACCCGCCCCAGGGGGTGCAGCACCACGAGGTCGATCCGGTCCACGCCGCCGAAAGCCCGCACCGCCGCCGCGCCCGTATCGCCGCTGGTTGCGGTCACCAACAACAGTCGTTCGCCCCTCGCCCCGAGTGCGGCCTCCGCCAGCACGGCGACCATCTGCATGGCATAGTCCTTGAAGGCCGCCGTGGGGCCATGGAACAGCTCAAGCACGAAGAGGCCGGACTCCAGCTCCACCAGCGGCGTCGTATCCGGGTGGCTGAACTGGTCCGTCAGCCGCGCCGCCGCGCGGTCCAACGTCCCGGCCGGCAAGGAGTCGCCGACAAATGGAGCCAGGATCGCGGCGGCGAGATCAGCGGTCCCCGTGGCGGCGGCCGCCGTCTCCGTCAGCTGCGGCCAGAACGTCGGGACATACAGACCACCATCCGGGGCCACTCCCGCCAGTAGCGCGCCGACGAAATCCACATCCGGCGAGGACCCGCGCGTACTGACGTAGGCGGGGAAGGGCGAGGCGGCCATCAGCGTTCCATCCGGCCGTGCGCGGCCGTCGACATTTGATCGCCTCCCCCGGAACGATGCAACAGCTACTGGCGGCGTGAAAGCATCAGCCGGCGGCAATCGCAGAATCATCCTGACAGCCCGCAGCACGCCTTGGCATCGCCCGGTGGGACCGCCATGCTGGCGACATGCTCCCCAGCACCACATCCATGCCGGAAGTCGGCGTTCAGAACGCGGGCCAGGTCCTGGACGCCGCGCGCCGGGTGGTGGTGAAGATCGGGTCGTCGCTGCTCGTCGATTCCGCCAGCGGCGATGTTGATAAAGCCTGGCTTGACGCCATGGCCGGAGACGTCGCCCGGCTCCGGACGGCGGGCAAGGCGATCATCGTCGTCTCATCCGGCGCCGTGGCCCTGGGGCGCCGACGTCTCGGCCTCTCCGCCGACGCCCGACTGGACGAGAAGCAGGCCGCCGCCGCCGTCGGGCAATCGATATTGATGCAGGCCTGGTCCGCCGCGCTGACGGCTCACGACCTCGTCGCCGGCCAGGTGCTCTTGACCCGGGAAGACACCGAGCGTCGGCGGCGCTGGCTGAACGCCCGCGCCACTCTCGAAGCGCTTCTGACCCTCGCCGTCGTGCCCGTGGTCAACGAAAACGACACCGTGGCCACCGAGGAAATCCGCTACGGCGACAACGACAGGCTCGCCGCCCGCACCGCGCAACTCGCCAGAGCCGACCTGCTGGTGCTCCTGTCGGACGTCGACGGCCTCTACACTGCGGATCCACGCCGCGACCCGGGCGCGATCCACATCCCGTTTCTGGCTGACCTGACCCCCGAAGCCCTCGCGGCGGCAGAGGGCCCGAATAGTCAGACAGGCGTCGGATCCGGCGGCATGGTCACAAAGCTGATGGCGGCCCGCATCGCCCGTTCGGCCGGCTGTTCGACCCTGATCCTGTCCGGCGCCGCCCGTGCGCCACTGTCGGCCCTCGAACGAGGCGCCAGGGCCACCCTGATCGCCGCCCCCGGCACACCGATGACCGCGTACAAGCAGTGGATCGCCGGGAGCCTCGAGCCTGCCGGCGTCCTGGTTGTTGACGACGGCGCCGCCGTCGCGCTGGCCCGGGGCAAAAGCCTGCTGGCCTCGGGCGTTTCCGAGGTGCGGGGTGACTTCGACTCCGGCGACTGCGTTCGGGTAGTCGGACCGTCGGGACCGCTCGGCATGGGCCTGGCCGCCTACGCCGCCGGTGATTGTCGACGGATCCAGGGCCGCAACAGCCGCGATTTCGAGGCCCTGCTCGGCTGGAAGGGTCCCGGCGTTGCGATCCATCGCGACGATCTGGTGCTGACGTCATGACAATGATCGAGGGCGCGATGCAGGCGATGGGCGACCGCGCCCGCGCCGCCTTCGAGTCTGTGCGCATGACACCTGCGGCTGCCCGCACCGCCGCCCTCCACGCCATGGCGGACGCCCTGGAGCGTGGCGCCGACGAAATCCTCGCGGCCAATGAGGACGATGTGGCCCGTGCGCGTCAGGGGGACATGGCCGACGCCATGCTCGATCGACTGGCGCTGACCCGAGACCGCGTCGCGGGGATGGCCGACGGCCTTCGGGAGATCGCCGGCCAAACCGATCCCGTGGGTGTCGAGGACGAGCGCTGGACGCCGCCCAGCGGTCTCGACATCGCCCGTGTCCGGGTGCCGATCGGCGTGCTGGCGGTCATCTACGAGAGCCGGCCGAATGTCACCGTCGACGCCGCGGCCCTGTGCGTGCGCTCCGGCAACGCCCTGATCCTCCGGTCCGGCTCAGCCGCGCTGGCCAGCGCCATCGCTATCCACGCCGCCCTCGTGGAGGGACTGACCAAGGCAGGACTGCCGGGCGACCTGGTCCAGTTGGTCAGCACCCCCGACCGTGCTGCGGTGGGCGCCCTCCTGACCGGCCTGAACGGCGCCATCGACCTCATCGTCCCGCGCGGTGGACGCAGCCTGGTGCAGCGGGTCCAGAGTGAGGCCCGGGCTCCCGTGCTTGGACATCTGGAGGGCCTTTGCCACACCTACCTTCACACCGCCGCCGATCCGGAAAAGGCTCGCAGGATCGTTTTGAACGCCAAGATGCGGCGGGTCACGGTCTGCGGCGCGACCGAGACCCTGCTGGTCGACGCCTCGGTGGCGGATGCGCTCTTGCGGCCCGTGGCCGACGACCTGCTGGCGGCCGGCTGCGTCCTGCGCGGCGACGCCCGGACGTGTGCGATCTTGCCGGAGGCGACGCCCGCCGTCGAAGCCGACTGGACCACTGAACATCTGGCGCCGATCCTGGCCATCCGGGTGGTGGACGGAATGGCCGAGGCCCTGGCGCATATCGCCCGGCACGGCTCGGGTCACACCGACGCCATCGTGACGGAGGATCCGGCCGCCGCCGCCGAATTCCTGGACCGCGTCGACAGCGCCATCGTCATGCATAACGCCTCCACCCAGTTCGCGGATGGCGGCCAGTTCGGGTTCGGCGGCGAGATCGGGATCGCCACCGGGCGCCTGCACGCCCGGGGTCCCGTCGGCGCGGCCCAGCTGACCACCTACAAGTACCTGGTCCGCGCGCAGGGGGCGGTTCGCCCCTGAATTCATTGACAGGGCGCCTGTCACGGCCGCGCTGGACTGCCCGCACCGCCACGCGCCGGGCAACGCCCCCATGCCCATGACATTGGACCAACAGGAACCCGCCGAACGCAGGGTCGTTCAGATGCCGCTGTCACGTCGTGCGCCCCCTTGGTCGGTAGCGTTTGATTCACTCCGCGGGAGCATCCTGCGGATGGGGGCGCAGACGTCGGAGTTCTGACCTTCCATGACTACCAGCCGCATCCTGATCGCCGACGACGATCCACTGTTGCGGTCCTTGCTGGTCCACAAGCTTTCGGCTGACGGCCACCATGTTCTGGTCGCCGAAGATGGCGCCCAGGCGCTCGTCGCGATCGCCGAGCAGAACCCCGACCTCATTGTCCTCGACGCCCTGATGCCGATCATGGACGGCTTCGAGGTCCTGCGCCGCCTGAAAAGCGGCAACCTGTCCAGTGCGCCGGTCATCATGCTTACGGCGCTGAAGCGTGAACAGGATATCGTGGGAGCGCTGCAACTCGGCGCCGCGGACTATCTGGTCAAGCCTTTCATCCCCGACGAGCTGAGCCAGCGCGTGCGGCGGCTTCTGCTTCCGGCATCCTCCCCGCCACAGGAGGACCGGAATGATCGTGATCGCGCCTGAGGCCCAGGCTCTCGCACAAGCCGATTCCCAGACGCTCTACCGCGCAGCCGTAGCGGACCGCCGGGCGGGCCGGGCGGCCGACGCCGTGGCGAAATTGCAGCTCGTGCTGGCAGCTCGCCCGGACGATGTCGACGCAAGGCTCAACCTTGGCCTGGCCCTGATGGCGCTGGACCGACTCGACGAAGCCGAGGCCGCCTTCGCCGACGTGATCTCGCGGGCGCCGGACTATGTGGACGCCCGGGTTGGTCTGGCCCGGGTCGCCCAGCGGCGTGGCGACCTGGCGACCGCGCGCCGGGAATCGGCGGAGGCCTCGCGGCTGGCTCCCACGGACACGGAGGTGGCGGCGCTGGTTCGATCGCTCGAGCTGGGACCTCGATGGCGCCTGGACATCGCCGCCTCGCGCAGCGCGTTGTCAGGCGGACTCCCGGACTGGGCCGAGGCGCGCATTGCAGTGTCGAGAGCCCTGGGAGACCGCTGGAACGTCGCGCTTGCGCTCGAGGCGACCGAACGGTTTGACAACCGCGACACCTATGGCGAGCTCCGTCTTGACCGGCGGTTGGATGGCGGCGCCGTCTACTTCGCCCTGGGCGGCGCGCCGGACGCGGACTACCGGCCGGAGCTGGTTCTGGGCCTGGGCGGTCAGGCGCGCCTGACGGATCGACTGTCGGCGACGCTGGACGCGTCGGCGGCTCGATATCCGACCGGCGCCGTAACCGCGATCCAGCCCGGGGTTCTCGTCGAGATCGTGCCCGACCGGCTGCAACTGGCGGCCCGATGGATCGTCGTCCGCGACGAGACTGACGATCTCCGTCACGGCTATGCCCTTCAATCGCGCTGGCAGGCGTCCGAACGGGTCGGCCTGCGGCTGGGCTACGCAGACGCGCCGGAAAGCTCGGAAGGATTCACCGTTCAGGTGGCGGCCTGGAACGTCGGCGCCGATATTGGTCTGACCGACCGGCTGACGCTGCGCGTCGGAGCCGTATTCGAGGATCGCGGGGCCTATGAGCGCCAGGAAGCCTCTGTCGGCCTCGGCCTTCGTTTCTGATGAGCGGCCTGCTGCTCCTGTGGTGGACGTCGATCTCGCTGGCCGCGGGCTCGCTCGCGTGGATATCCGCCCTCGTCATCGGCCGGCTTTTCCGTGAGCAGAAGGATGCCCGGCGGGCGCGCGATCGGAACAGGGCCTGCGACGCCTTTCTTGATGTCATGAATGGTTCGGGAGACGCGTTGGGGCGGTTGCGGGGCGTGGATCATCGCGCGCGGCTGATGGGCGAGAGCCTTCTGGAATTGCTGGCCATGGTGCGGGGCGTGGAGCGGGAACGGCTGATAACCGCGCTTCGGTCGATACAGCTGGACGACCGATTGCGACGACGACTGTTCAAGGGGCGGATCGCAGGCCGCATGGTGGCCGCGGAGGCCCTGTCGATCTTCCCGGGGCCGGAAACGGTGAGGGCTTTGCGCGCCGCCCTTGATCAGACGCGCAACGGCAACCTGCGGGTGGCGCTCATGCGGTCGCTGATTGAACTCGACGCCGCGCCTCCGCTGGCGCAGGTCCTGCAGGATGTCCATCGCAGTCGGGGCCCGGAGTCCCTGCTCTACCTTCCCCTGATGGGGCGGCTTGTGAACGGCGATACAAGGGCGGCTCTGCGCGCCTTCGGCGACCCGGACACACCACCACGAGCGCGGGTGATCCTCGCCGAGGCGCTCGGGGCCAGCGGGGACTTTCGCGCCCTTCGGCCCCTATGCATCACGACCGGCGCACCCGACTTCGAACTGAGAATCGCCTCCGTGCGAGGTCTCGCCGCCATGGGCCATCCGGCCGCCGAGGGGCGAATTCTCGCGGCGCTGGAGGATCCCGTCTGGATGGTGCGGTCGGCCGCCTGCGAAGCAGCCGGACGGATCGGGCTCAGGACGGCCGTGCCCCTGCTCATCACTCAACTCTCCGATCCCGTCTGGTGGGTCCGGTTCCGCGCCGGGGAGGCGTTGTCCGCCCTGGGGCCGACCGGAGTGCGGGGCCTGCAAGCGGCGGCGACCGGGCCCGGCGACCGGCCGCGCAGGGCAGCGTCCCTGGCGCTGGCGGAACGCGGTCTGGCGATGACGGCCGCATGAGCGGGGTGATCACCCATTGGCTGACGGTATTCGCCCAGTCCATCGCGACCTTTGTCATCGTGACCGGCCTGCTTCAGAACCTCGTCTATCTCGTGCAATTAGGTCTCGCGGCGGCGGCGCTGATCCAGACTCCGCCGACCCCGTCGGGCGGCCTGCTGTGGAGGCGATATGCCGACGCCTCCCCGCCCATCGCCCTGCTGGCGCCCGCCTGCAATGAAGCCCTGACGATCGCCGAAAGCGTCCGTTCGCTGCTGTCACTACAGTACCCGAGCTTCGAGGTGATCGTCATCAATGACGGATCCAGCGACGACACCCTTCAGGTCCTGATCGACAGCTTTGGCCTCCGCCCCATCAAGCGCCATTACGATCTGCCGATTGATCACAAGCCGATCCGGGGGATCTACGGCGCGAAACACCAGCCGCGACTGATCATCGTGGACAAGGAGAACGGCGGGAAGGCGGACGCCCTCAATGCCGGCATCAACATCTCGCGCGCGCCGATCTTCTGCTCCATGGATGCCGATTCCCTGCTCGAACCAGACGCATTGCTGCGAGCGGTCAGACCTTTCGTGGAGGACCCCGAACGGACGGTGGCGGTGGGTGGCACGGTACGCATCGCCAACGGGTGCCGCATCGAACACGGCCGCGTGCTGGAAATCCGGCCGCCGCGAAACCTTCTGGCCCTTCTGCAGACTGTGGAATATCTGCGCGCCTTCCTGATGGCCCGCCTGGCCTGGAGCCGTATCAACACCCTGACCATCATATCGGGCGCCTTCGGCCTGTTCCGGCGCAACCGCGTAATCGAGGCCGGGGGCTACACGCAGGGCACGGTCGGGGAGGACATGGAGCTGGTCGTCAAACTGCACCGGCTGATGCGGGACAAGGGCCTGCCCTATCGGGTCGCCTTCGTGCCCGAACCGGTATGCTGGACCGAGGCGCCGGAGGACGTCCGCGTCCTGGGTCGCCAGCGCGCCCGCTGGCATCGTGGCTCGCTCGAGACCTTCGAACGTCACTGGGACATGATGTTCCAGCGGAAATACGGGCGGGTCGGTGTCGTCGGGTTCGGGTATATCTTCCTCGTCGACGTGCTGGGGCCTGTTGTCGAATTGCTGGGATATTTCCTGATCCCGCTGTTCTGGCTGACCGGCCTGCTGTCGATCGAGTATCTGCTGGCTTTCGCCGCCGTGACCTTCACCTTTGGCGTGGTGATCTCTGTCGGGTCGCTGGCGCTGGAAGAATCCAGCCTGCGTCGCTTCCCGCGGGCCCGCGATCTTGTGCTGTTGACCCTGGTCGCGGTCCTTGAAAACTTCGGCTACCGGCAGCTCAACAACCTCTGGCGGCTGCGCGGGGTCTGGCAATATCTCCGGCGCAGCCAGTCCTGGGGAACCATGACGCGGAAAGGCTTCGGCGCGCCGGTGGCTGGGCAGGGAGCCGGCGTTCCATGAGCAAGGATCCCGTGCAGTTGGGTATCGAATCCGCCGTGCCCGACAACGAACGGGAGCGCCTCGATGCCCTGTACGCGCTGAGGGTGCTCGACACACCGCCCGAACCGCGGTTCGACCGGCTCACCCGCCTTGCCGCCACCCTGTTCAACGCGCCGACGGCGCTGATTTCGCTGATCGACGCCGAGCGGCAATGGTTCAAGTCGCGGCACGGGTTCGACGCCTGCGAGACCTCACGGGGCGACGCCTTCTGCAGTAGCGCCCTCCTCTTGCCCGGCGGCAGCGTCATGGTCGTGGAGGACGCGACGAAAGACCCGCTCTTCGCCCGGAATCCGCACGTCACCGGCGCAGATCATGTGCGATTCTACGCGGGCGCGCTGCTGACCACCGCATCCGGCCACAACCTGGGCACGCTCTGCATCGTGGATACCGAACCGCGACGATTCTCGGAGGCGGAGCGCGCCTTGCTGCGCGAACTCGGCGACCTGATCATCGAACAACTGGAGCTGACCACCGAGCGGCTGGAGGCCGAGGAGAAGCGGCGGCTCCTCGAACTGGCAGAGTCGGTTTCCCACGTCGGTCACTGGCGGCGTACGGCGGAGGGCGAGACCACCTGGTCGACGGAGGTCTACCGGATTTTCGGCCTGCCCCCCCGGAAGCCCGGCACGCCGGTCCCCATGGACATCGTCCGTTCCGCCTACGACGGTGACCAGAGAGCGCGGCTGGATGCCTTCCTGGACCGTGCGATGGATCAGGACGCGACTGACGAGTTCCAGACGTCCATCACCCGGCCCGACGGCAAGCTGCGCCAGGTGGTGGTCAGCGCGCGCCGCCAGCTGGACAAATCGGGCCGCGTCGAGGCCCTGTTCGGCGTGGTGCAGGACGTGACCGACCGGCACAGGGCCCAGGAGCGGGTCCGTCGCAGCGAGGCGCAGTTCCGCCTGCTTGCGGACCATATGGGCGACGTCGTCACGCGCTTGAAGCTGGACGGCTCGAGTCGCTACATCTCGCCGGCTATCCGGGGGTTGCTGGGTTACACGCCCAAGGAGATGGAGGGACGTCCGGCCCAGGCCTTTCTTCATCCCGACGACCAGGCCGGGCTTCTCGACGCCTTCGCCCGCATCGCGGGCGGCCAGCGCCGGTGCGTCCTCCAGCACCGCGCCGTGCATCGCGACAGCCACATCGTCTGGGTGGAAACAACCTTCCAGGCAGTGCTGGACAGTGAGGGTCGGCCCACCGAGGTGATCGCTGTGATCCGCGATGTGTCCGAACGGCACACGCTCGAGGAAGAGCTCCGCGACGCCCGTGACAAGGCCGAGGCGGCGTCCGAAGCCAAGACCCGGTTCCTGGCCAACATCAGCCACGAGGTCCGGACTCCCCTGACCAGCATCATCGGCTTCTCGAAACTGCTTCAGGCGCGCAAAGGTCTCGGCGTGGTCGAGCGGCAGTGCGCCGACCGGATCAGCGTGTCGGCACAGGCCCTGCTCAACGTCATCAACGACGTGCTGGATTATTCGAAGCTCGAGGCCGGCGCCATGGTGCTCGCAGCGCAGCCGTTCGCAATCCGCACCCTGTTCCGCGAGACCGCCGAGATCGTGCTCGGCCAGATCGAGGACAAGGGCCTCACCTACGCCGAGGACGTGGGTGAGGATGTGCCCGCCGTTCTCATCGGCGACGCCGCCCGGTTGCGGCAGGTCCTGCTGAATCTCATGAGCAACGCCATCAAGTTCACGGAACGCGGCGGCGTGAGCGTCTCCGTGCGGTCGAGGACCGCCCCGGATGGCCGCTCCCTTGTCCGGGTGACGGTGACCGATACCGGAATCGGGATCGCGCCGGAGGTAGCGGCCACGCTCTTTGAGCGCTTCGTCCAGGCCGACGAGTCGACCACACGCCGGTTCGGCGGCACCGGACTGGGTCTGGCCATATCGCGCCAGCTGGTCGAGATGATGGGCGGCGCCATCGGCGTCCACAGCACCCCCGGGCAGGGATCGGAATTCTGGTTCGAGTTTCCTCTCAAGCGCGATACGGCGGCAGGAGCCATGCCATGCTGATCCTCCACGTCGATGACGACGAAGGCATCCGCGCCCTCACCGAGCTGGCGTTCTCCCTTGGCGGCCACGGAACCGTGCGCTCGGCCGCGTCTGGAGCCGAAGCGATCTCGGCGCTGGAATCCGGGTTCAGGCCAGACGTAATCCTTCTGGACGTCATGATGCCCGTGCTCGACGGACCCGGCGTCCTGACCCGGATCCGGAGGCTGGAAGGCCACGACGAGACCCCGGTGATCTTCATGACCGCCCAGACCCAGGATCACGAACTGAACCGCCTCGTCGCCCTCGGCGGCATCGGCGTCATTATCAAGCCATTCGACCCCTTGACGCTGCCGGACCGCGTGAAGGGCCTGTTGGGGAGCGGCTGCCCGTGACGGACCCCCTTGCGGCGCTCAGGTCGCTCTTCGTGGAGCGCTGCCGGGATGACCTTCGGGAACTCCGGCGCCTTCGCGACCAGGCCGATACGGACGCAGTGTGCGGGATCGTGCATCGCCTCGCCGGAGCGGCGGGCTCATTCGGATTCCCGGACATCAGCCGGGCCGCGCTCGTGATCGATCAACGGATGCGTGACGGTCGCGAAATCTCCGGAGTTGATGTGGAGCGGTTGCTGGCGCTCCTGGTCGAGGTCACGAACCCACCCGATGCCGGGTCTCCCCGAAAAGCCAACTCGGACGACGTTACATCGCAGGACTGACCAGCTCGCGGAGCACTCCGGCGAGCAGATCATCCCCGAGGGTGCGGACGCGGGGACGTCGCCCTGTCGGACGACGATCAGATTCCGCGACGGTGTCGTGAGGCGCGGAGGGGAACCGTAGACAACTCGGCGCCATAGGGGGTGTTTGAAACCTGCGCGCCGAGCGCTCCGTAATTCTTCCAGTTCTCGCCGCCCTGGCTGTAGAGGTCGAGGTCGGTATCGAGGAAGGCGCGCAGGGCCCCCTCGACCGTGGGCTGCCCCTGGTTTCGGCGTCATACTTGTCGAGCGCCTCCATCCGGTAGGCGATGGTCACCCCCGCCCACCGCGCGATCACGGCGTCGAACAGCTTCTTCTTGGCGGTCACACCCCGTCCTCACGTTCCCGACGCGCGCCCTGATTCTAGGGCCGGGCCCGGACCTGGCCGCCATCGGAGATCGACTGCCCCGGATGGAGCACCACTCGCTCGCCCGGCTTGAGCCCGGACCGAACCTCCGCGAATTCCCCGTTGTTCTGGCCGATTTCGACCCGCTGCAAACGGGCGCGGCCACCCTCGACCTTGAACACCGCCCACTTCCCCTGATGCCGGAACAGGGCGGCTACGGGCGCCCGGACCGCCGCCTCCCCGCGCCAGATCGTGACCGCCACCTCGACCCGATAGCCATGGCCGACCGACGCCCAGGCCACGGGAGGGTCGACCGGATCGATGATCACATTGACCCGCTGTTCCTCGACGCCGAGGGCCGAGACCTTGAGGAAGCCATAGGGTTCGACTTGCCGGACCCGACCCGGGATCGCCGGGCCGTCCCCCCAGGCGTCGATCACGGTCGGCGCCCCGACGGAAATCCGCGCCGCATCGCTCGAGAGCAGTTCAGCGACCACCTCGAGATCGCCAGGGTCGCCGATCTCCATCACCGGCGCGCCCTGGGCGACCACGTTTTCGCTCTCCTGGAACACCCGCAGGACCCGCCCGGCCACGGGGGCCCGGATCGTCACCGTGCGCCCCCCGGAACTCGCGGCCGCTGGCTCGACCAGACGCACGCGGGCCGCCTCGAGCGCCGCCTGCCGGACGCCAACGCCGGCGCGGGCGTTGGCGACAACGGCGGCGGCGGTGCGCACGTCGAGACGGGCGCGGTCCAGGGCGCTCCTCGACGCGACATCCACGGCGAACAGGGTCTCGGTCCGTTCGGCCTCGATCCGGGCATGGGCCAGCCGGGCTTCGGCGCCTTCCAGCTCGGCGCGCGCGAGGGCGAGGGCGGCTTCGGCCGAACGAACCCCGGCCTGGATTTCCTGGCGGGACCGTTCGTCCACGAAGGTCGCCGGCGCCGGCTGGATGATCGCGATCACCGCCCCGGCCTCGACCCGTTCGCCCGCGCGGTTGCCGACCCGCAGCAACCGGCCCGCGACGGGCGCGGACACCACATAGACGTTCCGGGCCCGGGTCCGCGCCTCGTCGCGAACCGCGACCGTGAGAGGGCCGCGGCTGATCTCGCCGAGGTCCGCCAGGACCGGCCGCGGCCGGAAGGCGAAGACCAGCAGCACCGCCACCGCCAGCGCGGCGGCGACCCAGAACAGGGTCCGGAATTTGAGATTGAACCGGTTGATCTTCACTGGGCTATTCTCCGGTCTTCAAGGCTTCGGCCAGATCCAGCCGGTCGATCTGACGCCGCACCATCAGGCTCGTCACGACCGTGATGACCAACACCACCGCCCCGGCCATGCCGAAGGTCGCGGGAGCGACGGCGAAAGGCAGCCGGAACAGGTCCGAACTCATGGCCCGGGCCAGATACCAGGCGAGACCGGCGCCGGCCGCCGCGCCCAGCGGCAGGGCGAGGAGCATCAGAAAGGCGACCTCGCCGAGCAGTATGTAGGACACGTCGGCGCGCGAGAAGCCGAGCACCCGCAGCGACGCCAGCTCGCGCTGGCGCTCGGCGAAGGAGATGCGCACCGTATTGTAGACCACGCCCGAGGCGATCAGGCCGGCGAAGAGGAAGAAGGTCAGGATGGATCGACCGAGGTTCTCGTCGAGCATGGCGGCCAGGCGTTTGACGGCGTCCCCCTGCAGGCCCACGCCAACCACCGAGGGCGCCTCCTTCAAACGCGCGTAGAGGCTCCCGGTCCGGTCGGCGTCGATCGTAAGCCAGGCGCCTGACACCAGCGCCCCTTCGCCCATCGCCCGGTTCAGGTCCTCGATCCCCATCCTCGCGCCGGACCCGACATAGCTGGTGGTGACGGCCGAGACCGGAAGCGCGAGCAGAGGCCGGCGGCCCTCCGTGACCTGCGCCTCGACGATGTCACCCGCCTCGATCCGGAGTCTGGCGGCCAGGTCGCTGGACAGGACCAGGCCGCCGGGATGCGGCTGGACCGGCCGGTTGTGGGTATCGACCATCCTCGACAGGCTGCCGTCCAGCGGCGCGCCGGTGATCACCGCCCGCTCCTCGCGCGCGCCATGGCGCAGGCGGACCGGGACGACGCGAAAGGGCTCGGCCGCCAGCACCCCGTCCTCGCGGGCCAGACTGAACAGGGCGGCGCGCGACCGGGGCTCGACAAAGCTCACCGACACGTCGTGGGGGTTCGATACGGTGAAGCTGGAATCGATCATCACCTTGATCCCGTCCATCATCGACATCGTGCCGATCAGCAAGGCGCCGGACGCCGCGATCCCGGCCACGGTCAGGGCCGCGCGCCAGGGCCAGCGGATGATCTGGCGCAAAATCATGCGCGACTGCTGGTCGAGGACCTTGATCCGGGTGATCCACGCCCCCGCGGCGCGGGAATAGTCGGGCGGGGGCGCGGGCGTCATGGCTTCCGCCGGGTTCAGGGCCGCGGCCCGCCGCACCGCCAGGGCCGCGCCGCCCATCACCGTCAGCATCGCTACGCCGACCACGGTGGCGTAGTCGGCCGGGTCCGCCTGGAACAACAGGAAGGGGAAGCGGTAATACTCCATATAGAGCTCCGCCATGCCCCGACCGAGCCAGATCCCCGCCGCTCCCCCGATCAGCACCCCCGTCGCCGCGATGACGGCGACCAGTTTGAGATAGTGGCCGATGATGTCGCGGTCGCGGTAGCCGAAGGCCTTCAACAGTCCGATGCCCGCCCGCTGGACGGCGATCAGTCTTGAAACCACGACATTGACGAGGAAGGCCGCCACCAGCAGGAAAACCGGCGGCAGCACCTGCCCCATGGTCGCCAGCTGGTCGATCTCACTGGACACGAAGGCGTCCGAAATCTGGTCGGCGCGGCCATAGGCGCCCGGCGCTCCGTAAGGCTCCAGAAGGCGATCCAGCCGGGCGATCACCGCCGGCTCGGAGGCATCACGTGAGAGGCGGACGACCGCCTCGTTGAAGGCCTCGTCCTGATTGACGGCCTGCGCCAGGGCGTTGCGCCGCATCCACAGGACGCCGAACAGCCGGTCATCGGGAACGAACTGGCCCGGGCCGATAGCGTAGACGTGTTCTGGCGACAGCGCGATCCCGACCACGGTCAACTGCCGGCGACCGCCGTAAAGGGTGGCCGGAACCGTGTCGCCGATCTCGAGCCCGTGGGCGTCGGCGAACGCTTGAAGCACCACCGCCTCATCCCGCTGCCCGGCGGTCGGAAGGCGACCGCGGACCAGGTGAAGGCGATTGACCGCCGCCTCTCCCAGGTCCGGCAACGACAGGACTTCGCCGGTGGCGGGGGCGCTCATGCCCTCCATGGCGAAGATCGCCGGAACCCGGATACGGGTCGCCGCGGCCTGAACTCCCTCGATCGCCCGGATGTCGGCGATCAGACGCTGCGGCGCGCGCACCACGGGCGCCCAGACGTCGGCGAACAGATAGCGTTCGTAGTAGGCGCGCCGGGTGTCCTGCAACGAACTCAGCATCCCCGCGGCGAGCAGATGGACGGCGACGCCCCCCGCGATGACGAAGGCGATCGCGAGCGCCTGGGTCCTCATGCGCCAGAGCTCGCGCACCAGCTTGCGGTCCAGCGCGCCCATCCAGGCCGGCAGCCGGTTCACCAGTAAATCTCCCCGGGGAGCCGTTTGTCTGCGTTCTCGCGAACTTCGCGCACCCGTCCGTCGGCGAATATCACCACGCGGTCGGCGATGGCTGCGATGGCGGCGTTGTGTGTGATCAGCAGCGTCGTGGCCCCCAGGCTGTCGTTGACGGTCTTGAGCGCCTCCAGCACCCGCACACCGGTGGCGGAATCCAGCGCGCCCGTCGGCTCGTCGCACAGCAGGACCGACGGCTGCTTGGCCACGGCGCGCGCGATCGCTACGCGCTGCTGTTCGCCGCCCGACAACTGGGCCGGAAAATGATCCAGACGGTTCTCCAGGCCGACCATGGCGAGGGCGTCTTCGGGGCGGAGCGGGGCCTCGGCGATTTCGGTGACGAGGGCGACGTTCTCGCGCGCAGTCAGGCTCGGCATCAGATTGTAGAACTGGAAGACGAACCCGACGTGCCTGCGACGGTATTCGGTCAGGCGCCGCTGGTCCGCCCGACTGATGTCCTCGCCCCGAAACAGAACCTCGCCGCCGGTCGCGGTGTCCAGACCGCCGAGAATGTTGAGAAAGGTCGACTTGCCGCTGCCGGACGCGCCCAGCACCACGACCATCTCCCCGTCCGGCAGGTCGAGATCAACGCCGCGCAGGGCGTGGACCGCCGCCGCACCTGACCCATAGACTCTGGTCACCGCGCGGGCCCGGAAGCAGAGCCCGGACGATGCCGATGCCCCGGTTCCGGCTCCGGTTCCGGACGCCCGTCCCGGGCCGGGCCCTTGCCCCCCGGGCGGCGTTGATTGCTTGATCCGCAAGGGCATGGGCGGCGGTGATCCAGGTCAGCCAGTCCACACGGTGGCAGACAGCAGACCCAGGCCCGTGATCTGGATCAAGACGGGCCGAAACCGCTGGCTTCAGATTTCGTCGACGGCCGCTCGCAGATGCTCACCCACGGTTCGCGCGTGGCCCAGGAGGTCAGGATTGTCGATGGCGCTCATCGATGCGGACGGATCGACGGCGAAGACCTCAACGCCCCCTTCGGCCTGCTGGACCACGACATTGCAGGGCAGCATGACACCGACGTGCGGCTCCAGCTTCAGAGCCTCATGGGCCATGACCGGATTGCAGGCGCCGAGAATGCGGTAGGGGCGGAAATCCTGCCCGATCTTGGTCTTGAGCGTGGCCTGAACGTCGATCTCGGTGAGGACGCCGAAGCCGTGCTTCTGAAGCGCCGCCCGGGTCCGCTCGACGATCGCATCGAAGTCGCCCTCGATGGTGCGGGCGTGGAAATAGGTCATGAAGTCCGTTCCTTCGGTTTGTCGCGGTAGATGTCGCAAAGCAGGGCGATGACCCGGGCGGCGGCCGGGTCGGCGATGCCGTAGTAGATGGTCTGCGCCTCGCGCCGCGGAGCGATGACGCCGGCGTCGCGCAGACGGGCGAGGTGCTGCGAACAGGCCGATTGCGACAGGCCGACGAAGGTCGCCAGGTCGCCGACGGCGCAGTCGCCCTCGCTGAGCCGGCACATCAGCATCAACCGCTGCTCGTTGGCGAACAGCCGCATCAGCCGGGCCGCCGGGGCGGCGTTGGCCTCAAGCTCGGCCAGGGTGGCCGCGTTCGGCGTGGGCAAGGCGTCGGTCATGGCGTCTCATGCGCGGGCTCGGGCGCGGGCTCGGGCGAGGCCAGGGGCCGGCCATCGTCCTTCAACGCAATATAGATGGCCGGGATCACCAGCACCGTCAGAATCGTCGAGGAGATCAGGCCGAACAGCAGGGAGATCGCCAGACCCTGGAAGATCGGGTCGAACAGGATCACCGCCGCGCCGATCATGGCCGCCAGGGCGGTCAGCAGGATCGGCTTGAAGCGGATGGCCCCGGCCTCCAGCAATACCTCGCGCAAGGGCCGCCCCGGCGTTCGGGCGTGGCGGATGAAATCGACCAGCAGGATCGAGTTTCGCACGATGATCCCCGCCAGGGCGATGAAACCGATCATCGAGGTGGCGGTGAAGGGCGCGCCGAACAGCATGTGCCCGATGACGATGCCGATCAGGGTCAGGGGGATGGGCGTCAGGATCACCAGCGGGATGCGGAAATCCTTGAACTGGGCGACGACCAGAACATAGATTCCCAGCAGGGCCACGCCGAAGGCGGCGCCCATGTCGCGGAAGGTCACCCAGGTGATCTCCCATTCGCCGTCCCACAGGACGGTGGGCCGGGCCTCGTCGTCCGGCTGCCCGTTGAGGCGAACCTCGGGCCGCGGCAGCCCCTTCCAGTCGTGCGCCTTGATGGCCGCGTCGATGGCCATGATGCCGTAGATCGGAGCTTCGAACTGACCCGCCAGTTCGGCTGTGACCATCTCGGCGGCGCGGCCGTCGCGGCGGTAGACCGGCCAGCCGCCCAGCTCGCGCCGCGCTTCGACGACCTCGCCAAGTTCGACCAGACGACGGCCTCCGTCGAGGGTGGTGACGGCGACAGGCATGACGGCCATTTGTTCGGTCCAGGCGCGGGCCGACTGGGGCAGGCGGACCGCGATCTCCACCGGGGTCCGCTCGTTGTCGCGCGCGGCGTAGCCCAGGATCTGGCCGCCCATGACGGCCGCGATGGAGTCATGCACCTCGCGCTCGGACAGGCCGAAGCGCTCGATCTTCTCGCGATCAGGGATCAGGCGCAGGACCGGGCGGCGAACGCCGTAGCTGTTGTCCACGTCGACCACCGACGACTGGGCCCGGAACAGGGTCTCCAGCTCGGCGGCCACGGCGCGGCGGGTGGCGGCGTCGGGGCCGTAGACCTCGGCCAGCAGGGTCGCCAGCACCGGGGGTCCCGGCGGGGCCTCGACCACCTTGATCGACGTACCGGCCGGCAGCGGCAGGTCAGCCAGGCGCCGGCGCAGGTCGAGGGCGATCGCGTGGCTGCTACGATCGCGCTCGCCCTTGGGAGCCAGCATGACGGCCAGGTCGCCCTGTTCGGCGCCGGCGCGCAGGAAGTAGTGACGCACCAGGCCGTTGAAGTTGAACGGGGTGGCGGTCCCGGCGTAGCTCTCCAGCGACTCCACCTCCGGCAAGGTCTGGGCCACGGCCGCGGCCCCGGCCAGGGTGCGTTCGGTGGCCTCCAGGCTGGTCCCCTCGGGCATGTCCAGCACGACCTGCAACTCGGACTTGTTGTCGAACGGCAGCAATTTCACCGGCACCGCGCGGAAGCCGAACATCGACATGGCCAGCAGGGTGGCGACGCCGACGACGATCAGGAAGGTCCAGGCGCTGCGGCGCGAACGGATCACCGGCGTGGCCACCTTGCGATAGAGACGGCCCAGCATCCCCTCGCCGTGCTGGTGACCGTGCCCCCCGGCCAGGGTCTTGCGGGCCAGGCGGATCATCAGCCAGGGCGCGATGACCACGGCGACGAAGAAGGAGAAGACCATGGCCGCAGAGGCGTTGACCGGGATCGGGGCCATATAGGGACCCATCAGGCCCGAGACGAACAGCATGGGCAGCAGGGCGGCGACCACGGTCAGGGTGGCGACCACGGTGGGGTTGCCGACCTCGGCCACGGCCTCGACGGTGGCCTGGGCGCGGCTGCGATCGTCGTTCATGGCCCAGTGGCGGGCGATGTTCTCGATCATCACGATGGCGTCGTCGACGAGGATGCCGATCGAGAAGATCAGGGCGAACAGGCTGACCCGATTGATGGTGTAGCCCATCAGATTGGAGGCGAAGAGGGTCAGCAGGATGGTCGTGGGGATGACCACCGCCGTCACGCCCGCCTCGCGCCAGCCGATGGCGAAGCCGATCAGGATGACGATGGAAATCGTCGCGAGACCCAGGTGCATCAGCAGCTCGTTGGCCTTCTCGTTGGCCGTCTCGCCGTAGTCACGGGTGACCACGACCTCCAGGCCGTCCGGGATCAGCGTGCCCTTCAGCGCCTCGACCCGCTGCATCACCCCGTGGGAGACGACCACGGCGTTGGCGCCCTGTCGCTTGGCCACGGCCAGGCTGACGGCCGGAGTCCGGCTCCAGTTCTCGCCGACGCGGGCATAGTGGGCGGCCCGGGCCTGGTCCTCGCGCGGCGCCTGCACGATGGTCGCCACGTCGCGCAGGTAGACGGGCTCGCCGGCCATCGAACTGACGGTCAGCAGGGCCGCATCGTCGGGCGTGGCCAGTCGTTCGCCGGAGCGAAGGGTCAGGGCCCGGCCCTGTTCACGTATGGACCCGGCGGGGAAGCTGCGGTTGGCCTGGGCCACGGTCTCGAGAATGGAGGTCAGCGCCACACCGCGCGCGGCCATGCGGGTCGGATCGGGCTCGACGCGAATCTCGGACGGGCGGCCGCCGACAATGAAGGTCAGGCCGACGTCCTCGACCTTGCCGATCTCGGTCCTGAGCCGGGCGGCGACCTCGTACAACGCCTGGTCGCTCCAGCGCCCGGCCGCGTCGGCGCGCGGCGTCAGGGTCAGGACCACAGCCGGGACGTCGTTGATGCCCCGGGTGACGATCTGCGGCTCGGACACGCCCGTGGGGATCGAGCCGTAGTTGGCGCGCACCTTCTCGTGAACCCGGACCGCGGCGTCGTCGGGGTCTGAGCCGACCACGAAGCGGGCGGTGACCATGACCTGGTCGTCCTGCACCTGGGTGTAGACATGCTCGACGCCGTCGATGCTGCGTACGATGGCTTCCAGCGGCTTGGCCGCCAGTTCGGTGGCGTCGGAGGCGCTCAGTCCCGGGGCCGCGACCATGATGTCGACCATCGGCACGCTGATCTGCGGCTCCTCCTCGCGCGGGATCGACAGCACGGCCATCAGGCCGACGGCGATCGCCGCCAGCAGCATCAGGGGAGTCAGGGGTGAGTTGAGCGTGGCGCGCGTCAGGCGCCCGGAAAGGCCAAGGTTCATCGTGCGCGCTCCGACGCGGCGACACGTGTCGGGGCAAGGACGACATCGCCCACGGTCAGGCCCGACAGAACTTCCACGCGGTCGCCGGCGACGGGGCCGCCCAGCTGGACCGGGGCCTCACTGACACGGCCGGCGCGGTCGACGGTGCGGACGAAATCGATGCCGTACCGGGTGGCGACGAAGCGGCGCGGCAGGACGAGCGCGCGCCGCTGGCCGACAGGAACCTGGACGATGACGCGCTGTCCGACCCGGTCGCTGGCCAGGCCATCAACGGCTATGTCGGCGGTGGTCCGCCCGGCCGTGGTGGCCGGATAGACCTGGGCGATCGCGCCGCCGGTCACCCCGGGCAGGTCCTCGGACGAAACGACGATGCTTTGACCGACCCGCAGGTTGCGGCCCTGGGCCTCGGGCAGTTCCAGCCGCAGGACCAGCGGTCCGGCGGTGATGGTGGCGACGGATTGTCCGGCGTTGACCACCGAGCCGGCGGGCACGTCGGCGGCGAGCACCCGACCTGAAGTCGGAGCGAGGATCCGGCCCTGGGCGCCGGTCTCGGCGCTGGCCGAACGCACGGCGCGCGCCGCCCGGACCTGGGCGTTGGCGGCCTGCGAGGCCGCGAGGGCCTGGTCAAGCCGGGCCTGGGCGTAGATGCCACGATCGAACAGGGTCTGGATCCGTGACAGATCGGCCCGGGCGCGAGCAGCCTCGGCCTCGGCCGCCGCGACCTGGGCGCCGAACGCCGCCGTCTCGAGGCCGACCCGGTTGTCCGTGACCACGCCGATGACCTGGCCCTCGCGCACCGTGTCGCCTTCGCGCACGTTCAACGCTGTGAGCGTGCCCGGAATGCGCGCCCGCGCCTCGCCGAGATCGCGCGAGGCGACCACGGCCGAGGCCGGCTTGATCGCATCGATCAGCGCTTCCGTCACGGCCATGCGCTCGCCCCGCGCGGGGGCGGTGGCCACGACCTCGGGTTCCCCACCGCAGGCCGACAGGCCGCCAGCCAGCAGGGCGGTGGCGGCGAGAGCGGCTAACAGAGCCGTGGGCTTCGTCATCGGGGCGTCCTTATGTAAGCTTGCTCTAATATTAGATATCTCTTATATGATTGCAAGCCTGAGGACTATGCTCCCGGCGTCGCTCGCGGACCTTGATACGGATCAAGGCGCGGCGGTCCGGGCGGCGCAGGATCAGGTATCGAAGACTGCCTCTGGAAGGAAATCGCGCATGAACCGGCCCACTATCGTCATCATCGGCGCAGGTCTGGGCGGCGCCATCGCCGCCTACGAAATCCGTGACGCCCTCGGCGACCGCGCGCGGGTTGTCATGGTGTCGAAGGGCGACACCTTTCACTTCACCCCCTCCAACCCGTGGGTGGCGGTTCACTGGCGCAAGCGCGAGGCCATCGAGGTCAGCCTGCCGGAGGTGATGAAACGCAAGGGGGTCGAGTTCATCAATGTCGGCGCCAGCCGCATCCGGCCCGCTGAAAAGGGCATCGACCTGGCCGACGGCCGGGCCCTGCACTACGATTATCTGGTCATCGCCACCGGTCCTGACCTGGCCTTCGACGAGATTCCGGGTCTCGGGCCGGACGGCCATACGGTATCGATTTGCCATGTCGACCATGCCGTCCACGCGGCCGAGGCCTTTGACGCGTTCGTGACGAATCCGGGCCCGATCGTGGTCGGGGCCGTCCAGGGCGCATCCTGCTTCGGCCCCGCCTACGAGTTCGCCATGATCCTCGACACCGAACTGCGGCGCCGCAAGCTGCGCGACAGGGTGCCGATGACCTTCGTCACCTCGGAACCCTACATCGGCCACCTCGGCCTCGACGGGGTCGGGGACACCAAGGGGCTGCTGGAAAGCGAGATGCGCCAGCGGCACATCAAATGGGTCACCAACGCCAAGGTGAAAAGCGTCGACGCCGGCATGATGCATGTCGAGGAGATCGGCGAGGACGGGACGGTCAAAGCGACCCACGACCTGCCCTTCGCCTATTCGATGATGCTGCCGGCGTTCCGGGGCGTGGAGGCGGTGCGGGGCATTGAGGGGTTGACCAATCCGCGCGGCTTCATCCTCGTCGACAAACACCAGCGCAATCCGGCCTGGCCCGAGATCTTCGCCCTGGGGGTCTGCATCGCCATCCCGCCGACCGGACCGACGCCCGTTCCCGTGGGCGTTCCCAAGACCGGCTTCATGATCGAGAGCATGGTCACGGCCATCGCGGCCAATCTGAAGCAGATCATCAGCGGCCAGGCGCCGACCAATGAGGCCAGCTGGAACGCCATCTGCCTGGCCGATTTCGGCGACGGCGGCGTGGCCTTCATGGCCCAGCCGCAGATCCCGCCGCGCAACATCAACTGGTCGGCCAGCGGCCGCTGGGTGCACGCGGCCAAGGTCGCCTTCGAGGGCTACTTCCTGCACAAGGTCCGCAAGGGTCAGGCCGAGCCGCTCTATGAGAAGCTGGCCCTCGACCTGATCGGCGCCCACAAGCTGCGCCGCCCTGCCCCCCCATCCACACCCTCGAAGGAGCCCTGAGCATGAGCCTCGATCGCACAGTCATGATGTTCGCCGGCCTGATGGTCCTGGTGAGCGTCGCACTCGCCCACTGGGTCCATCCGGGGTGGGCGTGGCTTACCGTATTCGTCGGAGCCAACCTGATGCAGGCGTCAATCACAGGCTTCTGCCCGGCCGCGATGCTTTTCCGCCGGCTGGGCGTGCGGCCGGGGGTCGCATTCCGGCAATAGTACCCGGACGCGGGCTCCGGGCTCCGGGCTCCGGGCTCAAATGTTGGAGGGAGGGTTTTCCGAATCGCTGAAGCGGTCGGGACCGCATCTCCTCGCCATAGCCCCTGGCCTTACGCAACGGGTCCTCGTGTTCGGGACTACGCGATCGGGACGGTAGCCGTTCGGTAGCCATTGCCCACCGATGCATGGGTGCACCGCATCAGGCCTTGGCGGCGAGGGAGGGCGGAACGGCGGCCGAGCGGGCGGCGACCGCCAGGCCGATGGCCAGGCCGGCGAGGCAGCCGGCGAGGACGGCGGCAAGACCGATCGGCCAGCCGAGGCGCACAGGCCACTCCCAAAGCCGGGCGGCGACCGCGGCCCCGAGAGCGCCGACGACAAAGCCCGCGACGGAGGCGCCCGAGGCGATCACGGCATGTTCGGTAGCAACCTGGGTCAGGATGTCCCGGGCAGTGGCCCCCATGGACATCCTCAGGGCGATCTCGCGACGGCGGGCAGCCGTCGCGGCGAGGGCGATGCCGCCATAGCCGGTCAGGCTGGCGACGAGAGCGGCTCCGGTGATGGTCCAGAGCAGCCGTGACAATGCGTCCCGCTGACGCGCCTGGTCAACGAGTTCGGCTCCCGGGTCATCATAAGAGTATGGGCTCTCCCGGGACATCGGGACACCGGCGACCCTTCGCAGGTCCCGGTCGATCAGATAGCGGGCCTCCGCCATGTCCGACCCCTTGCGCAGGAAAAAGCTCAGCCAGGTGGCCTCCCTTGGCCCGGCTCCGTCCTCGCCCGGCCCGCGAGCATCGAAGTAGCGTCGCGCCGCGAAGAAGGGGGCGATGACCGCGTCGTTGAAACGGCCGGCGGGTCGGCTGTCCGCATAGTCGAGCACGCCGACCACGCGGCAGCGCGGCCCGCCCAGGGACAGCTCCGAGTCCAGCGCAGGCCGACCCATGCGCTGCAGGTCGGCGGCCAAGGTCGCGCCGACCAGGCAGTGGCGCGTGAGCCCGCCCAGTTCGGTCTCCGTGAGCCATCGCCCTTCCGCGAGGACGGCGTCCAGCTCGCGACGGTAGTCGCCCAGCGCTCCATAGACGCGTACGATGCGGGTCTCGCCAGCTCCTCGTAAAGGTGCGGAGACCTCGACCCAGGCGGCGGATCCTTCCGCGTTCGGGATAAGGCCGTTGAGGCGGGTCCGGTCGTCGAGCGAGGGCCCGCCGCGCCGGGACGGGACGACGCCGTTGGCCCGGACAACGATCGTGTTGGCGTACTCGCCGAAGGCGAGTCGTCGCAGACGTTCGGAAAAGCCGCCAAGGATCGAGGCTGAGAACACGACGCAGCCGACCGCGGTCGCGAGGGAAAGGCCAAGGGCGAAGCTGCGAAGCGGCTGGGCGCGGATCGCCCAGAGCGCCGAGCGAAGCGCCAGGGCGCTCATGCAGACCGCTCGGTAGACACGATCCGGCCCCGTCGCATCTCGATCCGGAGGCCGGCCCCCGCAAGGACGACGGGATCGTGGCTGGCGCAGACGACGAGGGCCCCGGCGCGCGCCCTTTGCATCAGGAATTCGACGACCGTCCCGCTGTTGGCCTCGTCGAGGGAGGCCGTCGGCTCGTCGCAGATGACGATCCGGGGCTCCGACGCCAATACCCGGGCCAGGGCCACCCTTTGCCGCTCGCCCCCGGAAAGCAGGTCGACCGACGTGCCCGCCCGGTCGCCAAGGCCGACCCGGGCAAGAGCCCGGGTCGCGCTGACGAGGGCCTCGGCACGGGGGACGCCCCTGTAATCGAGCGGAAGGACAACGTTGTCCAACGCGGACATCCGGGCGATCAGACCGGCGTCCTGGAACAGGAAGCCGACGTGCTCACGGCGCAGGACGGCGAGGGCCGCCGACGGCAGGGCTTCCACCGCGGCGCCGTCGAGGCTGAGGCAACCCGTCGAAGCGCGATCAAGCAGGCCGAGGAGGTTGAGCAGAGTGGACTTGCCGCAGCCGGAGGGACCCGCGATCACGACAAAGAGGCCCGCTGGCAGCCGCAGATCGACGGCGTCGAGCGCCAGGACCGGGCCGCCCTGGCCATCGAAACGGCGGGACAGGCCGGCCGCCTCGAGGAGGACCGTCACGCCGGCTGCACCGAAGGCCCGCCGACCTTGCCGGTAATCACGACGTCGCCCTCCCTGAGACCTTCGATGATCTCCACGAAGTCATCCGTCTCCGCCCCGATCCGGACCTCCCGACGAGCCGGCCGGCTTTTCTCGAGGACGAATACGACCCTGCGACCTTCCTGGATCATCCGACGAAACTCGCGCCCGCGGGCGCCGACCCTGACCGCCTGCATGTCACCGTGGTATTCGCGCTTCAACTGTTCGAGGACATCCGGCGCGACCGGCGACACGTAATCGTCAGGCATGAAATAGGTCGCCCGCGCCGGAATTCTCAGGGTATTCCGCGCGTCCGCGCGGATGATCTGGACGGAGGCGCTCATTCCGGGCTTCAACACCTCCGCCCGGTTGTTCACGGTCGCCAACCCCCGGTAAGAGACGAAGCGCCCCTCACGTATGGGCGCGGCGCCGATGCTGACCAGTGTGGCGTCCTCCTGCACCCCCGGATAGGCGTCTACCGAGAAGCGTACGCGGCTGTTCGCGGTCACCCGAGGCAGGTCGGCCTCCGACACCATGATCTCCAGCGTCAGCGCGCGGATGTCCTGGCCCGTCTGAAAAAGGGGGCGCTCGTCGTCCGGCGAGACCTGCTGGCCGACGCGGACCGCCGCGAGGGTCACGACGCCGTCGAGCGGCGCGATGATATCGGAGTCCTGGCCTTCCGCGGAGGTCAGCCTCAGGCGCGCCCGCGCGGCCTGGCCCTCCGAGGACACGCGTTCGATCGAGGCCCGGGCTCGCTCCACCTCAGCCTCCCCGTTGCGGACGGCGGCGGCGCTGACGAAGTCCCGAGCATGCAGGGTACGGCTTCGATTCAGCTTTTCCTCGGCTCCGCGAAGCGCGATCCGGGCTTCCCGCAGGCTCGCCTCCGCGGCCTGGACATTGGCCGCGGCCTCGTCCCGCGCCGCCACGCGCGTCGGCGAGATCAGCCTGGCCAGGACCTGGCCGGCCCGCACCACCTGGCCTTCCTCGACCAGAACTTCGCCAACGACCCCCGCGCGGGGGGCGCGGATTTCGGCGCCGCCGCTCGCGACCAGGGTTCCGGTCGCCGGCACAATGTCCCGGACGTCGCCAATCCCGGCGATGGCGGTGGCGTATTCGGAAGCCGGGTCGGCTCGCGAGCAGGCGACGGCGCCCGCGACGACCAAAGCCGTCAGGAGCACGGCGAGCGAACGGCGGGGCAAGTGCTACTCCGTGCGGGGTATCAGCACGAGAGTACCCGAGGATGTGCGCTCCGCAATAGGCCAACCCCGCGCATGGGAGACGACATACTCGTTGTCGAGCGTCTCCGAGAGCTCGTCCGGGTTCAGCGTGGTCGAATAGGGCATTACCAGCCGGTAGACGACCACGGGCTCGCCCGCGGCGCCGGTGATCGCCGCCGCAGAGACGCCGCATTCGATCAGGGTGACCTTCGCCTGGCCCTGAAGCGTCGAGCGGCCACGGGAGTAGGCGGCGGGGATGGTAACGGTTTGACCCGGCTCCAGCGCGGTCATGGCGTCGTTGGCGCCCTCATAGCGCACCGAGGCGCCCAGAATCTGCGTCGGGAGGATCACCAGCCGGACGCCGCGGGCTTCCGCCGGAAAAGCGCCCTGCCCCGTCATCTCCAGCATCTCGTCGTAATCGACCACATCGCCGGACACTGCCTTGACGGTTTGGCGGCGAAGCGCCGATCGGTCGAGGCCGCCGGCGTCAGTCAGCATGCGGTAGTCGAAGACCTCTCCAGGCGACGGCCGCCCGGAAGGTCCGGCCGGACAATCGGCTTGCCGGTACAGCGGTATGGTCGCACCTGGGGCCGGGCCGACCGGAGCCGCCGCCTTGGCCGCCGGTTCGGCGGCGGAGAGCCCCGGCTCCTCGGCCCGGCCACAGGCGACAGCCGCGATCCCCATAAGGCCTATGCTCATCAGATTCGCGATCCGTCGCGCCATGGTCGGGCTTCCTTTCACAGTGGGTCAGGCAGCGATCAGCAGCCGCAGCACTGCGCGATGCAGCGGATGCGGTCGGTCGCGTTGGAGTACTGTTGGGCGCAGGGTGTGTAGCACTGGCCCGGCGTCGGGTTGGCGCCGAGTTCTTCCTGGTCTTGAGCGAACGACACCCCGCCCACCGTCACAAGGGCGGCGAAGGCGATTCCGGCGACTAACTTACGCATAGTTCCCTCCAAAGAAGTTGTTGCTGCGAAAAGGCTCGCAACCATGACGGAGCACGATACAACCCAGAGAGTCAATCGCTGGAGTTGTGTATCACAGCTTATGGTTTTCTTTGGCCGATCTCCGTTCGCCGGTTCGTGTCCGCTCCGGGGGGAGTGCTGTCGGCTCCGCCTTGGCGCCCGAAACCAGCGCTATGCTTGCCACGGGCCTCGACAAACTTGACCTTGCGCCTTGCGCCCGATGGCGCGCGCTCCCCCGGCCACCGGTGCGGCCCGGCCGGCCAGGCGGCGAACGGACGGTTGATCCGGATCAAAAGCGGGACAAGGACGATCCGGCGGTTCTGGTTCTCCACCAGGGAGATACCGAGGCCCGAAGCCGCCATGCCTAGTCGGCGCGGGCGCCCATCGTTCGAAGCTGCGCCAGATAGCGTTTGCGGCTCGCGTCGGACCGGGTCTCGACCCCGCCAATGATCGTGTCCCGGATCGGGCCGATGCCGACCAGGGCGAGGACGTTGCGCTTCAGGCTGCGCAGCGAGTGGGCGAGATAGAATATCCGGTAGGCGGCCGCCGGCATTCCCATGGTGACAACGATGCGCGCGGAGCGGCCCTTCAGCTTGCCGCCGCCGGGGGAGACCGTCTTGCCGCCGAAGGCGAAGGCAGGGCGGAAGGCCTGCTCGAGCAGCGCCTTCAGTCGCGCAGGCATGTCGCCCAGCCAAAGCGGATAGATGATGACGACGTGCTCCGCCCAGTCCAGCTGATCCTGAAGGGCGAGGATCGCGGCCGGCGTCGGGCCATCCTCCCAGTCGCTCCTGGATCGCAGAACAGGAAAATCCAGATCCGAAAGGTTCGTCCGGTGGACCACGTGCCCGACCCCGACCGCGCCCTGCGCATAGCTGGCGGCGAGGGCGTGGCAATAGCGCGCCGGATCCGGATCGGGATGTCCGTCAAGGATAAGGATGCGGCGGCTCATGTTCACAGGGTCGTCACGCGTTCGACGCGACAGGTACGGACGCCCCCGTCGCCGGCGATGTTGGAGCCATGCTCCCCCGGCGCGAAACGCTCGTTCCAGGACGGAAGCCGGTCGCGCCCCCGGCGCGGATATGGCTGGCCTCGGTGGTCACTCTGGCCTCCTTCAATGAGCCAGGACCAGACAGATGGTGCTGTCGGCGATCAGATCGCGGGTCACCCCCCCGAGGGCCCATTCACGCAGGCGGGCATGTCCGTATGCGCCAGCGACGATCAGGCCGGATTCACGCGCCATGGCCTCATCAAGGATCTGGCGACCGGGCGACTGGTCGCCGGCAAGGGCGATGACGGGCTCAGCCTGGATTTCGTGGCGCGCGAGGTAGCGGACCACCTCGCCGATTTCGCCGTCCGCCTTCTCGTTCTCCTCGGGAGTGCAGACGCTGTAGAGCGTCACGCTTGAGGCGCGCTGCAGAAGAGGGATCGCGCCGGCGAGGGCGTGTCGAGCCTCGCGACAGTCCTTCCATGCGACGAGAGCCGGATTGCCGACAGGCGAACGCATTCGCGTCGGCGGGGTCACCAGCACCGGGCGACCGCATCCCATCAGCACGTCCCCGACATCCGGGGCATGGTCCGGCGCGCGGCGGTTGCGCCCGCCGAGGATCACCAGGTCCGCCGCCCGGGCGGCCCGCGAACAGAACTCCGCCGGATAGCCGATGCCGCCGCGCCATTCGGTTTCGAGCGCCCGGTCGGCCGTGATCTCCGCAAAGCGAAGCCGCGCCCGTTCAACGTCCGCTTCGGCCATGTCGCGATACAGGGCCAACAGCTCTCCGACCATCGCTCCACCCGCCAGCGGATCGTACAGGGGCGGGGCGATCGACCCGACCGACATCCCGACAAGCAGGGCGTCGAAGGCGATGGCGAGATCGCAGGCCAGTTCGAGGCGGCTGTCGCTCTCCTCTCCGTCTTCGACGGCGACGAGCATGCTGGCGTAGGTCATTGGCGATCTCCTTGACGACAGGAGGCCCCAGGAAAGCATCGCCCGCCTTGATCCGGATCAAGATCGCCAGCAGCGAGGACTGACACCATCGGCCAACCTTGGAGCAGGTCATGTCAACCACCGCCCGCGCTATCGCCATCGCCTTCGCCCTCGTCGCCGGCGGGTCATCCTGTGCCCGAACCCCGGTCGCCCCTCAGGCCAGGGCGGAGACGTCAGTCAGCGTCGCCGCAGAGGCGATCGAGCGCGGCAGACTGCTGACCTCGACCACCTGCGCGGGTTGTCACGCGACCGGCGCGTCGGGAGACAGCCCCTTGCCGGCCGCGACGCCGCTGCGAGAGATCGCTCATCGCTATCCTCTGGATCAGCTGGAGGAAGCCTTCGCCGGAGGCCTGGTGACCACCCATCCCGCGATGCCCGGGTACAATTTCCGGGCCAGCGAGATCGACGACCTGATCGCCTATTTCGAAACCCTGAAGGCGGACCAATGACCGATCCGGCTCCCCCCCCCATCCATGAACGGGCCGTCGAGGCCATCGCCGGTCTGCTCAGCCGCGAGCGGCTGATGAGTGTCGCGCTCAACAACCCCGACGGCTGGCCCCAGGTAACGACCGTCGGCTATCTCAACGAGGGCCTGAATCTCTATTTCATCGTCGCGCGTTCGAGCCGGAAGGTCGCCAACGCCGGACGCGATCCCCGGGCCGGCGTCGCCATTCGTTCGGAAAGCAACTCGCACGGCGACGCCGTCGGCGTCTCCATGTCCGGCCGGGTCAGGGAGGTCCTTGATCCTTCGACGATCGAACGGCTCAACCGCCAGGTCATCGCGCGCTATCCGGACGTGCACGTCTACTGCCCCGGCGGGGACGCGGTGGCTGTCCTGCATTTCACACCGGAGATCGTGTCCTGTGTCGGGGTCATCGACGGGCGCAGCGAGACGCAGACCTTCTCGATCGCGGACCACCCGGCGTCCGGGGGCGGAGAGTCCCGACTGTTCTGAAGGCCCTTGATGTCGATCAAGGGCAGGCCGCGATGCGCGGCGCAGTCTCCTTTCGGAAGGAGATTGCGACATGAGCCTGAAACACATGATAGCCATCGCGACGGGCGGGGACGGCGACAGCCGGGCTCTCGGCCTGTCGAGCAGTCTCGCCAGCCAGCACGACGGTGTGGTGGAGGTCCTGCCGATCTACCCGGACAGCGCAGCCGACATGGTCGCCCTCGGCACGAGCCTGGGCGCCACCCTGTCCGAGGAGGCGATTGAGGAGCTGGTCGCCGCGGAGCGCGAACTTCAAGGCAGGATCGAGGAAACGGCGCGGGCCGCCGCCAGCGAGGCCGACGTCGTGTTCGGTTCCGGCGAGGGGGCGCCGCGGATGTCGGTCCTGGGCCGGAGCCTGAGGCCGACGCTCGCCGTCAGCCGCCACGCGCCGCTGGCCGATCTCATCATCTTCAGCCAGGGGCATCTGGATCACGGTCTGGGGCGCGACATGTTCGGCCATTGCCTTCTCGGCGCCCGCGCGCCGGTCCTGGTCGCGCGTCATGACGCGGATTCGCTCTCGGGGGCGGCGGCGATCGCCTGGGACGGCAGTCCGCAGGCTGGACGGGCGGTCAAGGCCGCCCTGCCCCTGCTGGCGATGGCCAGCGAGATTTACATCATGCAGTGCGTGACCGGCCTCGATCGGGACGCGACCGCTCCCGAGATCGACCCGCTGAACGCCTATCTCAAGCTCCACGGCGTCGGCGAAGGCGAGGCCGTCATGGTCGAGGGAGAGGACGAGGGCGCGGCCCTGATCGGGGCGGCGAGAGCGAAGACGGCGACCTTGCTGGTCGCGGGGGCCTGGGGTCACTCCCGTCTCCGGGAAGCCGTTTTCGGCGGCGCCACCCGCGCCTTCCTGGGCTGCAAATCCGGGCCCAACCTGTTGCTGGCTCACTAAGGTGGCCGTCGTTCGAACCGCCCCATGACCGTGAATCTGACCTTCCACGGCGCCGCCGAGTGCGTCACCGGCTCATGCATGCTTCTCGATACCGGCAGCAGCCGTGTGCTGGTCGATTGCGGCATGTTCCAGGGCCCCAAAACGCTCAAGGCCCTGAACTACGAGCCGTTTCCGTTCGATGTCGGCAGGATCGACGCCGTGTTGCTGACCCATGCGCACATTGATCACTCCGGTCTGCTGCCGAAACTGGTCCGGGCGGGATTCCGGGGGCCGATCTTCGCCACGCGCGGAACCCGCGACCTCTGCGAAGTCATGCTGGCCGATTCGGCCGGCATCCAGGAAAGCGAGGTTCGCCACCTCAATCGCCGGAACGAACAGCGCGGTCTGAAACGGGTGGAACCGATCTACACGACCTCTGACGTGGAGCCGACCCTTCGCCTTTTCGAGACCGTGAAGTTCAACGCGCCGCATGACGTGGCCGAGAACGTCGAGGCGCGATGGTGGCCCGCCGGCCATCTGCTGGGCGCGGCCTCGATCGAGGTGCGTATCGGCCGGGGCGAGGATCCGCTGACCCTTGTTTTCTCGGGCGATGTGGGCTCCGGACGCCAGCCGTTCCTGCCCAGCCCGGCAGGGCCGGTCGATGTCGATCACATCATCCTGGAGAGCACCTATGGCGATCGCGAGCGCATCGACCTGGAACTCTCCGCGCGGCGCCGGGCGCTGGCCGGGGAACTCCGCGCCGCCAAGGCCGCGGGGGGCCCCCTTCTCATGCCGACCTTCGCCATCGGCCGGGCCCAGGAACTGATCCTGGACTTGCTGGCCGTTATGCAGGACGAGCCGGACCTGGCGGCGGAGATCTTCCTGGACTCGCCCCTGGCCATCGAAGCGACGGAGGTGTTTCTTCGTCGCGGCTGGAACGCGGACTCCGGCGAGAATCCGTTCGAGCCGCTGCGTCATGCGGCCAGCCTCCATCACCTCCTGCGGCCACAGGAGAGTGATCGGCTGGAGCGGCTGAGCGGCTGGCATGTGATCCTGGCCGGCAGCGGCATGTGCGACGCAGGCCGTATCCGACGTCATCTGAAGCGCCGGCTGTGGCGCAAGGAGGTCACGGTTCTGATCACCGGCTTCCAGGCCGCCGGCACGCTCGGACGATTGCTGGTCGAAGGCAGGACCGCGGTGCGGATCCAGGGCGAGGACATTCGGGTCGGCGCCCGCATCCGGAACCTGGACAACTACTCCGGTCACGCGGATGCGACCGAACTGGTCGACTGGCTGAAGGCGAGGGGCGCCGTCGCGGGCAACGTGATTCTCGACCACGGCGAACCCGCGGCCGTCGCCACCCTCGCCGCCCGCCTGTCCGGGCTGGGCTATCGATCGATCACTGCGGGCCTCGACCAGACCTACGCCTTGACCCGGGACAAGGCAGAGCCTGTCGGGCAGGCGCGCGCCAGGATCGCGCCGGGACAGGCGACCCGGCCGGACTGGCACAACGATCGCGCCGCCTTCCTCGCCGATCTGAACACCACCCTGCAGCAACTGCCTGGCGACGCCGAGCGACAGGCCCTGATCCGGAGTCTCGAGGCGGCGCTTACGCCACCGAAGGGCGGCTGATGAGCGATCCCGCGCCGAATGCGCCGCAGCGCGACTCGGGAGCCTATCGCCTCCCGGCCGCGGATCGCGACTTCCTTCTGGGTGACTCGATGCGAGGGGTCCGCTTCCTGCTCGAGTTCACCAAGGCCGATGAAGTCCTGAGGGCCTGGAACATTCGCTCAACCATCGTGGTGTTCGGCAGCGCCAGGGTCGCGGAGGACGGGCCGCCGGATCACGCCCGCTGGTATGCGGAAGCCCGGCGTTTCGCCGCGCTTGCCTCCCGCGAGGGCGGGGCGCTGGATCAGGACGGGGCGCCGCGCGAGAATGTCATTGCGACTGGAGGCGGCCCCGGGACCATGGCGGCGGCGAACCGCGGCGCGTTCGACGCGGGCGCGCCCTCCATCGGCTTTAATATCAGCCTGCCGCTGGAACAGGAGCCCAACGCCTGGTCGACACCGGAACTCACCTTCCGCTTCCACTACTTCGCCATGCGGAAGATGCATCTCGCCATGCGGGCGAACGCACTGGTGGCCTTTCCGGGAGGCTTCGGCACCCTGGACGAACTGTTCGAGATTCTGACCCTGCGCCAGACCGGAAAGATGCGCACCGTCCCGGTTATCCTGGTGGACAAGCCATTCTGGACCGATCTGATCCGGTTCGACTTGCTGGTTGCCCACGGACTGGTGTCCGAAAGCGATCTCGACCTCATCCAGTTCGCCAGCGATGGCGAGGACGCATGGCGGCGGCTCGCCGGGAGTCTCGTGGCTCCGCGGCCCGATTCCCGTCGGAATGCTCCCGGTAGGGCGTCCGTCGCCGCTGAATCCTGAGACGCTTCGCCGAAACCCGCCTACCAGTGACAGCAGGCAGGGATTCAGACGCAGGACGAATCCCACCAGGCATCCCGACATGTCAGCTCGAACCGCGTTCCTCCGGCGCTTGAGGAATGCTTCAGGTCCGCGCCGAGCTGGCCCGCAAGACGCGACACCAGCGACAGACCAAATCCCGCCTTCATCTCACCGTCCGGGGTCCCGGCGCCGTCATCGCGGACCGTCAGAACTGCGCCGCCGTCGGCAGCACGCAGGCTGACCTCGACCCGTCCGGCGCGCCGGGCGAGTCCATGCTCGAGTGCGTTGCCCAGGAGTTCGGCTGTGATCAGCGCGAGCGCGGAGGCTGTTTTCGACCGGGCGCAGAAAGGTTGAATGTCGACGCGGACCGTCGCGTCACGTTGCACGGCGTCCAACTCCGTGACGTCACGGCACACATCGGTCAGCAGGTCGTCCAGCCTGACGACATCGCCGTCCGCTTCCTGCAACCGCTGGTGCAGCCGCATCACCGTCCGAACGCGGCGCCCCGCCTCGTGGAGCGCGGTCGCCGCCTCAGGCGGCGCGGATCGACTCTCGAGGTTCAGGAGACTGGCCACCGACTGCAGGCTGTTGCCGATCTGGTGATGCAAGGCCCGCACTGCGTCCCGGCCCTCTTGAGACATGTCAGGCATGGGTATCTCCTTCAGCTCCGAAACTAGGTTCCGCCGGCCTCCTGTCCTTGAGCCAGATCAACCCGCCCGGCGGCGGAAGGATGATACTGAGCTTATGGATACCTCAGCCCCCCGCATCGCCGTCATCGTCGCCCATCCGCGCAAGCGAAGCTTCACGCTGGCGATGGCCACGGCCTTCGCCGACACCGCGCGCGCCGCCGGTTGCGAGGTGGACGTACGCGATCTCTATCGCCTTCGGTTCGATCCCCGGCTCCGGGCCGAAGAGATGCCTGATCACTTGGGAGCCACGGTGAAGCCCGACGTGGCCCGGGAACGCGCCGCCATTGTGGGGGCGGACATCTTCGCCTTCTTCTACCCCCTCTGGTTCAACGCCACGCCGGCCATGATGAAGGGCTATGTCGATCGCGTCTTCGGAATGGATTTCGGCTATTCAGCCATCCGTGAGGGCGGCAACCAGCCCCTGCTTGGCGGTCGCAAGATGATCACCTTCACCTCGTCGGGCGCGCCGCAGGACTGGGTCGAAACCACCGGAGCCTGGTCGGCGATGCAGAAGCATTTCGATGCGCATTTCGCCGCCATGACCGGCATGGAGATCATCGGCCACCACAATTTCGGCGGCGTGGGTCACGGGATGCGGAAAGATGCGGTGGAGCGCTGTCGGGCCGAGGTTCAGGCCCGTGCCCAACGCATCGCGGGGGTTTATCGTCGGGAGTGAAGTTTTATCTCGCCGTATAGCCGCCGTCGATGACGAGCTCGGACCCTGTAACGAATCCGGCTTCGTCGGACGCCAGATAGACGGCTCCCCAGGCGATATCGTCGGGCACGCCCATATGACCGAGCGGATGAAGGTCGCCCACGGCCTTGCGGCCTTCCTCGACATCACCCTGACTGGCCAGATGCGCTTCGACCATGGGCGTCCAGATGAAGCCCGGATGGATCGAGTTCACCCGGATGCGGTCGCTCGCATAGAGCAGGGCGTCCGTCTTGGTCATCAGCCGGACCGCCCCCTTGGACGCATGATATGGCGGCACGTCGGGCGCGCCGACGAGACCGTAGATGGACGACAGATTGATGATCGAGCCGCCGCCGGCGGCCTTGAGATGGGGAATGGCGTGTTTGGTGCAGAAAAACACGCCCTTGACGTTGATTGACTGGACCCAGTCCCACTCAGCCTCGGTCACCTCGTGTGTGGGCTTGCTGACCCCCGCGACACCGGCGTTGTTGACGAGGACGTCCAGCTTTCCAAAGCGTTCGGCGACCGCGTCGAGGGTCGCTCGCACCTCGGACTCGCTCGCGACGTTGCAGCGCCAGTAGGCGGCCGACAGACCTCGCTGGGTCAATTCCGTCGCCAGTGCGGCGCCTTCCTCGTCACGTACGTCGAGTATGGCCACGGCGGCTCCCTCTTCCGCCATGCGAAGGGCGGTCGCCCGGCCAAGACCGACAGCGCCGCCGGTGATGACGGCGATCTTTGAGGCCAGTCTGTTCATCGGTCTGCTCCCGCACGATTGATAGGGTGCGTCTGAACCCGTCGGGCCGCCTCCGCCTTGACCGGAATCAACCGCCGGCAAGAAGATTTTTGATCTGCTCGAAGAGGCTTTCATCCAGCAGCGGCTTTTCCACGATGGGTGCGCCGACCGCGGCCGCCTGGCGTCGCAGCGCAGCCGAAGGATCGGTCGTCATCAACAGCGCGGGGGCGTCTATTCCAGCCGCCCGGATCTGCTGGAGAAGACGGATCCCCGAAATGTCGGGCAGGTTCTGGTCGAGCACCAGACAGGAGATGGACTCTTCCAGCCGGATCATCGCCTGGGCCGCGGTGGCGCAACCGAGCACGTCATAACCCCGGGTCCCCGCCATGAAGGCGAGAGAGCGCAGGACTTCCGCGTCGTCATCGACGATCAGCAGGACCGGACGGACGATCGAAGAGGGTGACATACTGGCGGCGACCCGGAACGCTGGTTCGCCCAGCTAACCAAGTTTGGCGTTCCCGCGCGGTCCCGCCTTGATTCAGGACAATTCTCTAGAGACCCGCGGCCAGCGCGATCCGCATCAGTTCAGCGACGTTTCGGGCCCCGGTCTTCGACATCAGATTGGCGCGGTAGATCTCGACGGTGCGCGGACTGATTTCCAGTTCATAGGCGATGACCTTGTTGAGCTTGCCCTCGACCACCCCCGCCAGAACGTCACGTTCCCGCGGCGACAGCTGCGCCAGCCGCGTCTGCGCCGCAAGCCGGGAGGCGTCGGGCTCGACACCGTCCTTCATACCCTCGAAGGCCGCCTTGATCGCTGCCAGGAGAACGTCATCGGCGAAGGGCTTTTCGATGAAGTCAACAACGCCCGCCTTCATTGCTTCCACAGCGAGAGGTATGTCCGCATGACCAGTCATGACGATAACCGGCAGGTCCATTCCGCGGCCCTTCAACTCGCGGACGAGTTCAAGCCCGGTAAGACCGGGCATGCGGATGTCCGTCAGGAGACACCCTTCCTCGACCGGCAAGGCGGCGAGAAAGGCGTCGCCGGACTCATAGAACCGCGCGTTGACGCCATTGACCTCCAGCAGAAAGGCCAGCGCGTCGCGCAGTCCCGCGTCGTCGTCGATGACATGAAGCAGCTCAGCCATTGGCGACCTCCCTGTGCGCCCGCGGCAGGGTGAAGACGAAGACCGCCCCGCCGTCCGGGTTATCCTCTGCCCATATCCGCCCGCCATGGGACTCGACAATGGTGCGGCTGATCGAAAGCCCGATCCCCATGCCCTGGACCTTGGTCGTCGCGAAGGGCTGGAACAGGCGTTCCCGGAAGGCCGGGTCCAGGCCAGGCCCGCTGTCGGCGACGCTGACGCGGACGGTGTCCGCGTCCTCCAGCCGCACGGCGATCTCGAGTGTCCTCCGCGGACCCTCCGCCATCGCATCGACGGCGTTGCGGATCAGGTTCAGCGCGACCTGCTGGATCTGGATCTTGTCGACCACCACGTCGCCGAGGTTCCGGCCCAGGCGAAGGTCGACACGGACATCCTTGTCCTTGACGCCGACCAGGGCCAGGGCGCTCGCCTCCTCCATCAGCCTTGCCGGATCCTCGAGGGAATGCTCGGTCTCGCCCTTGGCGACGAACTCCCGCAGATGTTTGATGATATCTCCGGCGCGCAGGGCCTGGTCTCCGGCGCGATCGAGCGCCGCACGGAGTTTCGGCAGATCCGGCTGTTCGGCCCCCAGCAAGGTGACGGAACCCTTCATGTAGCTGGCGATGGCGGACAACGGCTGGTTCAGTTCATGAGCCAGCGACGAAGCCATCTCCCCCATCGCGGTCAGGCGCGATACATGCATCAGTTCGGACTGAAGTTCCTGGAGTCGCCGCTCCTGGTTCCTTCGTTCAGTCAAATCGCGGACGAAGCCGGTGAAGAACCGGCCTCCCCCCACCCGGGCCTCGCCGACCGCCAGCTCCATCGGGAAGGTCGAACCATCCTTGCGTTGACCCACCACGATGCGCCCCATGCCGATGATCCGCCGCTCACCCGTGCCGAGGTAGCGCTCAAGGTACCCGTCATGCTCGGATTGATAGGGCTCGGGCATGAGAATGCTGACGTTGCGGCCGATCGCCTCCTCGGACGTCCACCCGAAAAGGCGGACCGCGGCGGTGCTGAACGATTGCATCTTGCCCTCCGCATCGATGACGATCATCGCCTCGGGCACGGTTTCAAGGATCGATTGCAGGTGGGCCTGCCGGGTCGTCGCCTCGCGGCTGTGGCGCCAGAGACGTTCACCGACCAGCGCGATGACGGGCCCCAGCACCACGAAGGCCAGGAGGTCCACGAGATTGGCGGGGTCCCGCCAGAGGGCGTCCTGCATGGTCGCCGCGCTGATGCCCAGGCAGAGCGCCGTCGCCAGGAGCGCCGGCCCGCGTCCACCCAGACCCGCCGCGACGAGTACAACCGGCAGGTGGAGAATAAGGAAGGTTCGGTCCGCAAAGGCGGCGTTCAGACCGAGGCGAAGGACGAGAACCATGAACGCCCCGGCGATGGCGGCGATATAGCCGTTGCGGCGGAACTTCATTTGCCGGATGGCGGATCGAAGGTGCACCGGCCACTCCCGGCCCGGCCGCGGAAAATGCGACCATGAGCTGAGTCTAGCATAGAGCCCCCTGCTCTCCCAGTTTCAGGCGGCAGCCATTTCCGACAGGCAGCCGGGACGGCGGATGCGGTATTTCCGCGAGCCCGAGAACTCGATCACGCCATCGGCCTGGAGGCGGCCAAGCATGCGGGAGATCGTCTCGATGGTGAGGCCCAGATAGTCCGCCATATCCTGCCGGCTCATGGGCAGGTTGACGAACTCGCCCCTGAACCGATTGGCGATATCCATCAGAAACCGGGCCACCTTTTCGCAGGCCGTCGCGCGTCCCAGCAGCAGCATGTGGGACTGGGCCCGATGCAGTTCGCTGGCCGTCGCGGCCCAGATCATGCGCTCGACGCGGCCCGTCTCGTAGGCCGCCGAGCCGGAACGGCGAAGGGCCAGAACCTCGCAACCCGTCAGCGCCTCCGCGGAGAAGCGATGGACCTCGCCGACCTCGACGCCGATGATGTCGCCTTCGTAGTAGAAGTCTCCGATCTGCCGGCGGCCGTCCGCCTGTAGATGCGTGGTCCGGATCGAACCGCGCACAAGGCAATAGATCAGATCCGCATCTTCCTCCTGGGCGTAGATTTCCTCGCCCTGCCGAAAGGTCAACCGGACCGCGCCGGCCCAATCCTGACCAAGCCCCTGGTTTTCGGCGACGACGGTTGATGTTGGCTGCGACATGGCTGAACCCCTCAGGTGATGTTGAGGAATTATCCCAATCAGGCCCTCCTGCTTATTCAGGAGCCCTCCCTAAGGGCCTGCCTGTAAGTAGCGCTACGGAGGCGGGGAGTGGAGATGGCCCGCCGGCTGAGCGAGGGTGCGGATCAACGGGGACGCCCCTTCGCGCGTCGACTGCAGCGCCCGGACCCGGCCGTCCGCCCCGCCGCCGCCGGCGCGCGCGGGCCGTCTGACGAATTGTCGCAGGCGGCCCGCCTTTGCTCCGGATCAACGCCTCGGGACAGGCGTGGCCGCAGAACGCCTCTGACGTTGCGGCGACCGAATTCGCGGCCGCGCATCGTCGGGGATAGAACCATGACTCTCAAGACCGTCTCTCTCGCCGCCCTCGGCCTCCTCACCCTGTCGGGCGCCGCCCAGGCCCAGGAAGCCTGGCATGCGCCGCGCGCCGGCGACTGGCTGGTCACCGGCCGCATTACCGATGTCGCGCCGACGACCGACGACGCCATCACCACGGCCGCCGGCGCCCCCACCGGCCTTGAGGTCGATGTCGGCGACAGCATCATGCCGACGCTCGGCTTCACCTACTTCATCACCGACCACTGGGCGGTCGAGGCCATCCTGGGCTCCACCCACCACGAGATCCGCGCCCGGGGCGGCGCGACCGACGTGGCGGTGCATGAGACCTGGGTGGTGCCGCCGGTCGTCACCATCCAGTACCGGCCACTGACCGAGGGCCGCTTCAGCCCCTATGTCGGCGCCGGGGTAAACGCGATGCTGTTCTACGGCGGTGACGACAAGAACGGCTTCACCGTCGATCTCGACGATGGTCTCGGCTACGCCGCCCAGGTCGGCGCGGATATCGGCCTGCAAGGCCCCTGGAGCCTCAACGTCGATGTCAAGAAGGTGTGGTTCAACACCGGCGCCGATATCAATGGCGGCGCGCTGAAGAGCGACGTCGATCTCGATCCCTGGGTCGTGTCGGTCGGTATCGGCCGGACGTTCTAGGCGGCCAGGACTGCGGAAGCGCGGTAGCGCGGCGGCCACCACGGTCGCCGCGCTTCAGTATTCCGGAGGGAGCGGAGGCGGACAGGCCGGTGATACCGAGCCGCCCCGCTCCTGTGGTCGTCAGGAGGTGGCGACGGCGCTCTCCACCCGCTCGCCCTGACTTCGTTGGCAAACGGCAAGCCGAACCGCTGGGCGGTCGCCGCCTCAGTCCGCCGAGCCGCCCGAAGCCGCCGCAGTCAGCCGGGTAGCCACGCCCTCCCGGGCGGGATCCGTTCGCGCCTGCGACAGAAGGCGTGAGACCGTCTCGGTGAAGGGCTCAGCCCGCAGCGGCTTGGCCATGGTTTCGTCAGCTCCGAAAACCAGCGCCATCCGCAACAGCTGACCCGCCTCCATACGCCCCCCCGACGAGATCGCGAGGATCCGCATCCGGGGCCTGCTGCGCCGGAGCTCCACAATGGTTTCAAGCCCGTCCTTGTTCGGCATGAGCATGTCCAGAACGACCAGGTCAAAGGCCACCGCGGCGACCTGCTTCAGGGCCTCGTCCCCGTCTTCGGCCTCGAAGACCTGATGGCCCGCCCTGGTAAGGAGTTCGGCCGCAATCATCCGAACGGTCGGATCGTCGTCGACGACGAGAATAGCGGACATCACGAACTCCCTTTACTGGTGACTGTGCTGACGGACGGACAACTCACGCCGCCACCCTTTCATCGCCGACGGGCAGGTCCGCGAAGTCGCAGGGCCGGCGGTAGTAGTAGCCCTGGATGTAGTGGACCCCCGCCGTCCGCAGGAAGCGGTATTGCTCTTCGGTTTCCACGCCCTCACACACAATCTTCATGCCGAGCGCCCGACCGACGCCGATCACGGCGTGGATGATGGCGGCCGACGCCGTATCCTCGCAGCACCGCATAACGAAGCTTCTGTCGATCTTGAGCGTGGCGAAACGAAGCCGCCTCAGCGCGTGCAGGCTGGTGTATCCCGAGCCGAAGTCGTCCAGAGCGACCGCGACGCCCATCGTCTCCAGCCGTTCGAGCGTCGGCCGGGCCCGTTCGATGTCGAGGATCGCGGTCTCGGTGACCTCTATCTCGACCCTTTCGATCGGATAGCCGGTGCGCGCCCCGGCGGCGGCGACCCGATCGGCGAAGTCATCCCGCTGGAACTCCTCCGCCGACGCGTTGATGGAAATCCGCAGCCCCGGCCGGGCGGCGCCCTGCTCCATGGCCCGCTCCAGAACGAAATCCGTCAGACGGGAGATGACGCCGGCGGCTTCCAGCGCGGGAACGAACTCGTCCGGGCTGCGGACACCCCGCTCGGGGCAGGTCCAGCGCACCAGCGCCTCGGCCTTGTCAGCGAAGACGCCGTTGCGGTCCATCATGGCCTGATAGACGAGCCTGACATCGCCGCGGGCAAGAGCCGCATCAAACTCCTCGACCACTGTGGGGACCGCGGGAATGGCGTCTTCTGACGCGGGCTCGCGGGAGCCCATGCTGGCAAGCGTCCTGTTCAGCAGTTCGCCGAGCCCGTCGATGTCGATCCCCGAGCTGTCGTCCGCCCGCGCCGCGCCCTCGACCGCCGCCGCCGCAGCTGCGACCGCGGACGCGCCCAGACTCAGGCTCATGGATTTCAGGGCGTGCGCGGCCCGGGCGGCCTCGTCGTTGCGTCCGGCCAGTACGGCTTGCCGAAGGTCGGCCAGACGCAGAGGCGCATTCGCTGCATAGAGCCCTTCGATCTTGGCGACGAAATCGGGCCGGCCATTGCGAGCCATGGCCTCCAGCTCGGCCTGGACCACGGGATCGAAAAGGCCCGTCTGCGCCTGCACAGATATCGTGGCGGAATGCGCGGCCTGCCCACGCTGGGCGAGCCCGGCGCAATGTTCCCCGAGGGCGTCGGCGAGATCGCGCATCGTGAACGGCTTGTAGATGACCCCGTCCATGCCCGCGGCCTGCCAGGCGTCGGCTGCCGATCCAACCACATGCGCGGTCAAGGCCAGGATCGTGGCCCTCGGCCGATCCTGGGCTGCCTCTTCAGTCCGGATGATCTCGGTGGCTTCAAACCCGTCGAGATTGGGCATGGACCCATCCATCAGGACAAGGTCGAACCGATCGGTCCTCAGCCGCTCGACGGCCTGCAGCCCGTCTTCGGCCAGGGTGACGGACGCACCCAGCCTCGCCAGCGCCTCGCCGGCGACCTCGCGGTTCACCTCGGAATCGTCGACCACCAGCACCCGGGCGCCGGGGAACTGGACCGACAGGCTATCCGCGGCCCGGCCTTCCGGGATCGCCAGCGGTTGACCGGAGTGAAGCTGGCTCACGATCGCTTCAAGCTCGCATCGCCGCAGAGGCGTCTGCAGGACGCACGATCCAGCCGGCGCCTCGGTCTCGCCGGACGCGACCACGATGGTGCGGACATCCGGGAACGGCTGACCGGGCCCGCGGAACGCCGCTTCCGCGGCCTCGCCAACCGGAACCACGGCAATACCGAAGTCGGCCAGGTAGCGCCGCAGCGCCCGCTCCGACATGGGACCTATGCCCTCGACAGAGGCCGTCAGGGTCTCTGGCGCCGGCGCGAGACCAACACTGTCAGGTGCGGTCGAAAGGGCGACGGCGAAGGCGAAAACAGAGCCCTCCCCCAGGCGGCTCTCCAATCGCCATTCCCCGCCCATGGCGTTCACGAGCCGGTCGCAGATCGTCAGGCCGAGGCCGGTCCCGCCGTGCTTGCGGGTCGTGCTCTGGTCCGCCTGGGAGAATGCCTGGAAAAGGCCCGGCAGTTTGTCCTCGGGTATCCCCGGTCCGGTGTCGGCGACCGCCATGACGTAGCGGCCGGTCGCGACGGCGTCAGCCTCGATGGTGACCAGAACGCCGCCTTGATCGGTGAACTTGATCGCATTGTTCGCGAGGTTGCTGAGAATTTGCCGGACGCGTGTCGGATCGCCGCATACGCGAGGCAGGGCGGGATCGACATAGACGGCGAGGTCGAGACCCTTCTCGCGCGCCCGTTCCGTGAACAGCCCGGCCACATCCTCCGCCACATCAGTGAGATCAAACGCGACGTGTTCCAGCTCCAGCTTGCCGGCCTCCACCTTCGAGAAGTCGAGGATGTCGTTGATGATCGCCAGAAGCGATTTCCCGGACCTGGCTATGACGTCCGCGTAGCGCCGCTGACGCGGCTCCAGGTCCGAGCCTGACAGAAGTTCACTCAGGGCGAGAATGCCGTTCATGGGCGTCCGGATCTCGTGGCTCATGACCGCGAGGAAGTCGGACTTGGCCGCGGTGGCCGCCTCAGCGGTCTCCTTGGCCACCTGAAGCTCCGCGGTTCGCGCCGAGACCTCCCGTTCCAGGCCCGCGACATGGGCCGCGATGCGGTCGTCCCGGACCTTGATGCCGTCCATCATCGACCGGACGCCGGACACGAGTTCGCCCACCTCGCCGTCGGCCGCGATATCGGGCGTCCGGGTGAAATCGCCGGTCTGCCGGACGTCGTTGGTGAAGGCGGCGAGCTGAACGATCGGCGTGCTGATGCGCCGCGCCAGTCTCAGCGCGATCAACAACCCGGCCAGGAGAGCGACGCCGGCGCCGGCGAGACCGGTCAGCACCGCGGCGAGGATGCGCGACTTCAGCCCGGGCGCCTGGCCCAGGAGAGTGATCTCCCCGACCTGGGATCCCTGGCTCATTACGGGCACGGCCACCTGCAGCGTGCCGCTCCGCAAGACGGCCCAGAAGGACGCCGCGCCCCCTTGTCCGATAGTGGCGTCTGACGTCAGCCGGACGCCGCCGCCCGTCTCGGCCAGCAGGCGGCCGCCGGGTCCCGTGATGCGGGCATAGGTGATGTCCGGCATCTGGCTGATCGAGCGGATGGCTGTGAACGTGCCCGCGGCGTCACCCGACCGGACGGGATCGGCGGCCAGCGAGGCGATGACCCGCGCCGTTTGCGTCAGCCGCTGGGTCTCGAGCGCGGACTGGTCCCGGGCGTCAATCCACACTGCAAGCGTTGCCGTAACGACGCAGGTCGTCAGCAGAGACGACAACACCAGTCCGATCAGCTTTCGGCGGATTGACCCGCTTGTGTACGGCTTCGGATTTAGCACGTTTGAGTACCCGGACCCTCGATTTTGTCAGGATACAGTCGCTTAATGACTCTTCCCTTAAGCTCTCATGGTCGGGACTACGCCGACGGGGCCGACAAAGCCTCAGAGGGTGAAGCAGTGGGTGATTTTTTCTATGTACTGGATGAGCCGGCGCGAATTCTCTTCGTGGATGACGACCCCATCCTGCGAGAGTTCGCCCAGGTAAATCTGGCCTCGCCGCAAGCCAGGATCGATCTCGCCGTGCACGGGGCGGACGCGCTGGAGCGCCTGACCGAAGGCTACGACATCGTCCTGCTTGATCTCGAGATGCCTGTCCTGGACGGGTTCGACACCCTTGCCGCCATCCGCGCGAACCCGAACACGAGGGATCTGGCCGTCATCGTCCAGACAGGCCGCGAGGACGTCGAGGCCATAGATCGGGCGTTCCGGCTCGGCGCAACCTCGTTCGTGACAAAGCCTCTGAACTGGCGCCTGCTCACCTATCAGATTCTCTATGTCCTGCGCGCTTCGAGAGCCGAACGGGCCGTGCGAGAACCAGATCGGGAGAGGGCGGCGTGAAAGCCGTGAAGCGAATCCTGACGGGGCTACGGGCGCGGCTGAGCCCCCTGCGATCCGACACGAGGGGCAACATCGCCCTGGGCTTCGCACTTGTGGGTCCGGCGGTGATCCTGCTCGGCGTTGGCGCTGTCGATCTCTTCGCGGTGCACACGGCCCAGGGGCGTCTGCAAGGCATCGCCGACGCCGGCGCCCTGGCAGGCGCGCCCGCGCTGGCGCTGGCGACCGATGGCGCCGCAGCCAAGGAAAGAGCCGCTTCGTTCGTGGTGGGCGCCATGAGCGCGTGGCCCGAGGCTCCGGGTTATGAAGGCGACTACGAAATCGTCGATCAGGGCGGTCAACGCGCGATCCACGTCCTGCTGAGGGGGCACCGCCCCTCCTTCTTCGCGAACCTGCTGCCGCCAGGTGGCTGGAATTTCGTCGGCGACGCGACGGCGACCTCACTGGGCCTGGTGCCATTGTGCGTCCTCGTGACCGGCGGCGCCGGCGCCCAGGTCTTGAGCATCAAGGACGACGGCCGCATCGCTGCGCCGGCCTGCATGGTGCACTCCAATCGGGACATTCTGGTGGAAGGCGGATCGATCACCGCCGCGGCGGTCCAGGCGGTGACCTCCGCCAGCGGCTCGATCAGCCCATCGCCCGGGACCGGTGCGGCGCGCATCGACGATCCCTTCACCGAACTGGATCTCGACCGGAGCGCGCCTCCCGGTTGTGAGGTGGGCGCCGTGCTCCAGCCTCTGAAACTCGCCGTCGGCGTTACCCGCCTGTCGCCCGGGGTTCACTGTGGAGGCCTGGACATTTCGGGAAGCGCCACCGTTGTTCTTGAACCCGGCGAGCACTGGTTCCTTCGCGGTCACCTGACCGTCAGGGAGGGCGCGCGCCTGCAGGGGGACGATGTCGTTCTGTTTTTCGACACGGCGTCGAAATTCGAGTTCAGGGACACCGCGCTGGTCAGGCTTTCGGGACGGACAGGCGGCGCCTATGCGGGGATCGTGATGGGCTCCATGCGCGAGAACAGGCAGAACTTCATCATATCCAGCGACAACGTCGACAGCCTGCTGGGGGTGATCTACGTGCCCAACGCGCAGCTCGTCATCGAAGGCACGGCCGATGTCGCCCGGGACAGCGCCTGGACCGTCATCGTTGCCAAGGGTCTGCAGCTCAGGGGCGCCCCCTCCCTGTTCGTGAACGCCAACTACAACTCGACAACCGTCCCGGTCCCGGAAGGCGTCGGTCCGCGCACCGGGGGAGCCCGCCTTATCGACTAGTGAGGAAATCATGTCCGTTGAAGCAGAGAGCATTGCCGACCGTATCGATGGCGAACTGCCCTCCGAGCGGCGCTCAGGGCCGGGTGACCGCCGCGGGCGCGATCGGCGGAAACCAGGCAGCCGCATCAATGAAGACGCGCCCCGCCGCTCCCTGCTCAAGGCCGTCGGCGCCTTCGGGGTGGTCTTCAGCACAGCCGCATTCGTTCTGACCCTCCTTGGCGGACAAATGCTGGAACTGCCGACCGCCGTGGTCGTCGTGGGGTTCGAAGCGGCGGCGCTCATCACCTCGGTCCTCCTGCTCGCCCTTGGTTCGATCGAGCTCCGGCTGGTCGAAATCCGTCTGGAACTGATGATGGCGAATGGCGGTATGCGGGGAGAAGACCGCCGCCGGGATGATCGGCGCGACTAGATTCACCCCACGATCCGGCCAAGGGCGCGTGCGCACGGCCGCGCCCCTATCCCGGACCATGGGACACGCACCGGCCTCGCTCGCCCGCCCAGATGCGCGGATCGTATTCAACCTTGAGCCCGACCAGGATGGAGCATCGCCGCCCTGTCGGCGGGACCGGCGCTATGCATCGGGTCCTCCCCCGGGCGTCGATCCAGTCCCGGATCACCGAGGGAGTGACCCCGAAATAGGCGGCGAGCGCCGCCTGCTGATCGGGATCGGAAGCGATCATCTCGATCAGCCCGATCCAGACATTGCCCATCTCCCGAAGAAATTCCCCGGGCGTCTGGGCGCCCCGGTAGGACGGCGGCGCAGAGATGTCAGTCATGCTTGCGATGACCGCAGTTCTGACAGACCAGGGTGCCCGGGCGGCTCACGCTATACCGGAACTTGTGCCTGCAAAACACGCGCCGCAACAACTGACCAAACCGGACCATTAACCACCCTCCGGTGGCGAAAGCGCGCGCCGATGACTTGGGTTCCGGCGTCAGGTGTCACGGGCGCGCGGACAGGTACGCGCCCCTGTTCGCCAGCAAACCATTCATCGGGCGGATCGTTGAAATTGCGCCGGCGTGCAGCCGTAGGCCTGTTTGAAGGCGGCGCCAGGGTCGGACCGGCGACCAGAGAGCAAAGGAAAGACCGGAGGGACTTCGTCATGGGCGCCTGGCGTAATGGAGCTTTCCGGATGGCCCCGCGGCGGCGTCACGCGCTGTCGAAATCTTTAGCGATCTGAACGCCCCGCCTTCCGCCGGGCCCGAACAGGCCGCCCGGCAGTTCGACGGACACCCCTGGGCGGGCACGCGGAATAGGCGTTGACACCGGTTACCATGCATCCGCATTCTGCCGCCTCAAGTCGCCGGCAACCGCTCGGGAACAGGGTGGATCGGCCGGGAAACAACGGGACGAGGCGATCATGAGCAACGTTGCAGGCGCGACCGCGAACCAGCCGGCGCCGGCGGGCAAGTACCGCTGGGTGGTGGTGTGGCTGCTGTTCGCCGCCATGGTGATCAACTACGTCGACCGTCAGGCCATCGGGGTGCTCAAGCCCACGCTGATGACCGAGTTCAGCTGGACCGAGGGCGACTTCGCCAACATCATCTTCTGGTTCCAGGCGGCCTATGCCGTGTCATACCTGCTGTGGGGCCGGATCGTGGACAGGATCGGAGCCCGCTGGGGCTTCGGCCTGGCCTTCATCATCTGGCAGATCGCCTTCATCGCCCATGCGGGCATCCGCAACCTGAACCACATGATCTTCGCGCGGCTGGCCCTGGGCATCGGCGAGGGGGGCGGTTTCCCGGCCGGCATCAAGGCGGTGACCGAGTGGTTCCCCAAGAAGGAACGCGCCTTCGCCGTCGGCCTGTTCAACGCCGGGACCAATATCGGGGCGATCGTGACGCCTCTCATCATACCGCTGATCGCCTCGGTCTGGCTGGGCACGGCGGAGGATCCGAACTGGCGGATGGCCCTGATCATCGTCGGCGCGGCCGGTCTGATCTGGGTGCCGATCTGGTTCATGGTCTACAAGCGGCCCGGCGAGCACAGGAAGGTCACGCCCGAAGAGCTGGACTACATCGCCCAGGACGCGCCCGACCCTGCCCACAAGATCGGCTGGCTGAAGCTGCTGACGGTCAAGGAGACCTGGGCCTATGCCCTGGGCAAATTCCTGATCGACCCGATCTGGTGGTTCTTCCTGTTCTGGTTGCCGGGATTCCTGGGCGCCCAGTACGACCTCAACCTGCTGACCTTCGGCCCGCCGCTGATCGCCATCTATCTGCTCAGCGATGTGGGCTCGATCGGCGGAGGCTGGCTGTCCAGCCAATTCCTCAAACGGGGCATGAGCCTGAACGCGGCGCGCAAGCTGACCATGCTGATCTGCGCCCTGGCCGTCGTCCCCGTGGCCTTCGCCGGCATGGCCTCCAACGTCTGGACCGCGGTGCTGATCATCGGCATCGCCACAGCGGCCCACCAGGGCTTTTCAGCCAATCTCTACGCCATGCCCGGAGACGTCTTCCCGCGCTCGGCGGTGGGCTCGGTCGTCGGCATCGGCGGCATGATCGGCGGCTTCGGCGGCATGGCCATGGCCAAATACGCCGGCTACGTCCTGGAAAGGATCGGCAGCTATACGCCCATCTTCGTGGTCGCGGCCTCGGCCTATCTGATCGCCCTGCTGGTCATCCACCTGCTGTCGCCGCGCTACGAGCCGGCGAAGGTCTAGGCCGCCCCAACCTCGCCGTTCGGGTTTTGCAGGCGAACCCCGGCAGGAATTTATTCCTGCCGGGGCTTGACCATCGATCCCCGCGCCCCATGTCGGAGAGCAAGGCGGCCGGGCGGCCGTCGGGGTCTTTGAGAATCGAACACGGTACGCGGCGCTTCAGCGGCGTGCCCGGCGGAAATTTCCGATAATCTGGCAGGGTTTCGCCTCACCTCAGCGCCAATGATGGCGCTAATGGGCGACTTTCACACAACTTTTCGGCTTCGCTGGCTTGGCGCGTTTGGCGCCCCGAATTCGAAAAACCGTGCCAACGGGAGGGCGTCGAGGTCGGTCCGTCGAGCGCTGGCCCGCCGACGCATATGCGTGAACCCTTGGGCGACCGACGCGCTCCGATGTAGGTTGCCGCCAGTCCCTCCCGGAGTCCCTCATGCCGTCCCTGAAACCGTCCTGGCCCCTCTACCTCGCCAATGAGGCGCTGACGCCCAACCAGGACCTGGAGGTCACCGACAAGTACTCCGGCAAGGTGGCGACGCGGGTCGCCATGGCCGACGCGGCGACGATCGACAAGGCCATCGCGGCGGCGGTCGAGGCGACCCGGCCCATGGCCGGGATGGCCGCCTATGAGCGTCAGGCGGTCCTCGCCCATTGCGTGACGCGGTTCCAGGAGCGCTCCGACGAACTGGCCTATGCCCTGTGCATCGAGGCGGGCAAGCCGATCAGGGATTCCCGCGGCGAGGTCAGCCGGCTGATCGACACCTTCCGGATCGCCGCCGAGGAATCCGTCCGCATGACCGGCGAGGTCCAGCCGCTGGACATCTCGGCCCGGGCCAAAGGCTATCAGGGCATGTGGAAGCGGGTGCCCATCGGCCCCTGCTCCTTCATCTCCCCCTTCAACTTTCCGCTCAACCTCGCGGCCCACAAGATCGCACCGGCCCTCGCCGTGGGTTGCCCGTTCGTGATGAAACCCGCCTCGCGGACCCCGCTGGGCGCATTGATCATCGGCGAGGTACTGGCCGAGACGGACCTGCCGAAGGGAGCGTTCTCGATCCTCCCCGCGACGCGTGACGGGGCGGACCTGTTCACCACGGACGACCGGCTGAAGCTGCTGTCCTTCACGGGCTCACCGGAAGTGGGCTGGGCGCTCAAGGCCAGGGCCGGCAAGAAGAAGGTGGTGCTGGAGCTCGGCGGCAATGCGGCGGTGATCGTCGACCGCGACACGGATCTGGAGGACGCCGCGGACCGGATCATCTTCGGCGCCTTCTACCAGTCGGGCCAGTCCTGCATCGGGGTGCAGCGCATCCTGATCCACGACGACATCTATGACGCCTTGCGCGACAGACTGGTCACGAAGGCCCGCGCCCTGATCGCCGGCGATCCCCGGGACGAGACCGTCTTCATCGGCCCCATGATCGACGAGGCCGAAGCCCGACGGCTGGAGAGCTGGATCGCCGAGGCCGTATCCGCCGGGGCGACCCTGCTGTGCGGCGGAGGCCGTGAGGGCGCGATGCTGGAGGCAACACTGCTGGAGGGCGTCGGACGCGGTCTGAAGGTCCGCGAGGAGGAAGCCTTCGGACCGGTGGCGATCCTGTCGCGCTTCTCCGACTTCGAAGCGGCGCTGGAAGAGGTCAACGACAGCCGCTTCGGTCTGCAGGCGGGCATCTTCACCCGCGACATCCACAAGGCCATGCGGGCCTGGGAGGTGTTGGAGGTCGGGGGCATCCTGATCGGCGACGTGCCCAGCTATCGCGTCGACAACATGCCCTATGGCGGCGTCAAGGACTCGGGGCTCGGCCGCGAGGGAGTCAGGTTCGCGATGGAGGACATGACCGAGATCCGCAATCTGGTGATCCGGAAGCGGCCCTAGGTCCCGGGCTGGACATAGGGCGTCAGGGCGAAGAAGCGGCGCTCCGCCCCGCGAGGATCGTTCTCCAGACGGGTCTCGACATCGAACACCATCGTCTCGCGATCAGGCAGGCCATACGGGGTCCAGGCCGGAAGGCCGGCGTGGCCCGGATCGCCCGAGCGCGCGAAGGCGATGAAAGCCTCGCTCAGGCGGGCGGCGACCGCATGCGCGCCGGGGCCCGTGCCCCGCCTCCGCGCGGGAGGATGTGACGGAGGCCACCGTCGCCGCCAGCGCGCCCAGGCTTTCGCGGCGCGTCAGCACAGGATCACCGGATCGACCGTCCGTCGCCGCCGGCCAGCAGGGCCGCGATCTCATCACGCGAAACCATGGAGGCGTCGCCGGGCGTGGTCATCGCCAGAGCCCCATGGGCGGCCCCCCAGGCGACGGCTTCCTCGACGGACAGATCGCTCATCAGCGCCCAGGCCAGGCCGGAAACGAAACTGTCCCCTCCCCCGACCCGGTCGAGGATTTCCAGCTCCGGCCAGACAGGCGCGGTATGCAGTTCACCGCCGCTCCACGCCGCCGCTGACCAGTCGTTGCGGCTGGCCGTCGACGGCCGGCGCAGGGTGGCGGCGACGACCTTCGCCCGGGGATAAAGATCGCAGAACGCCTCGGCGGCCGCGGCGAACGCTGTGGCGCCGAGGTCGGCTGCATTCTCCGCTCCCGGATTCTTCAGATCGATGCCGAGGCAGGTTTCAAACCCGTGGCCGTCGCCGATCATCACATCGACAGCGCCGGCGATGGCGCGGTTCACACGGCGCGCGGCGTCCGGATCCGGGTGGCTGTCCCACAGGCTGGCGCGATAGTTCAGGTCGTAGGAGACCACGGTCCCGTGCCGTCGCGCCGCCTCCACCGCCTCGACTGCAACCTCCGCGGTCGAGGCGGACAGGGCCGCAAAGATGCCGCCGGTGTGAAACCAGCGAACCCCTTCTTCGCCGAACAGCCGGTCCCAGTCGATCTCGCCGGGCCGCATCTGACTGGCGGCCGAATTGGCGCGGTCGGACAGGCCCCGGGCGGGACGGACGCCGAACCCGCGCTCGGTGAAGTTCAGGCCCAGCCGCGTGTTGCGTCCCATGCCGTCAGCGTCACGCCACAGGATATGGCTTCGACCCACCCCGCCCTGGGCGATCAGGTCGTCGGCCAGCCAGCCGAGATCGTTGTCCGGCAGGGCCGTGACGACGGCGCCGCGCAGGCCGAACGTCTTCGCCATGGCCCGCGCCACATTGTATTCCCCACCGCCCTCCCAGACGTCGAACGAGCGGGCGTTGCGCACCCGCCGCTCGCCGGGATCGAACCGCAGCATGACCTCGCCCAGGGCGACCATGTCCCAGCGGCAGTCTTCGGACGGGCGGAGGTTCAGCACGGCGGACATCCCGAAATCCTGTACGCCGTGTCCTGACGGCGTTGGAGCGAAAGAAAGAGAGGGCCGGCGACTGGCGCCGCCGACCCTCAAGGCACGTTCAGGAGAACGCGATTCTAGAAGCGATAGCGGGCCCCGACGAAGAACTGGCGGCCCGTGTGGTGATAGACGGAGGTGCTCTCGCGAGAGAGGCCGTCGCCGACAAACTGATGGTTCTCCTCGTCCGTCAGGTTCAGGGCCTCGAAGTTGAGCTGGACCTGTTCGGTGAGCTGGTACGAGGCCGAAGCGTCCAGGTTGAACGTCTCCATCTTGCCTTCGATGTTGTTGCCGTTCCGGCCAGGCACGTTCTGGAGATATGAATCCCGGATCGCCGCCGAAACCCGCGCCGAGAACTTTTCATCCTCGTAGTAGACCGTGGCGTTGTAGGACTGGGGCGAAAGGTTGATCAGATCAGCGGTGACGAATGTCGAGCAGGTCGCGTTGTTGCAATAGTCGATCTCGGATTCGACGTGGGTGTAATTCAGCTGCACTCCGGTGTTGGCCAGGAAGCCCGGCAGGAAGCGGAAGGGCTGCTGATAGCTGATCTCGAAGCCCTTCAGCGGGCCGCCCTCTGTATTCACCGCCGCGGTCAGCTGGAAGATGGTCGAGGAAGAGCACGGCGCGTTGCAGAAGCTCGGGGCGAAGGCCGAAGGGTTCAGGGCTGTCAGATCCGAATAGGGCAGATCCTGACGAACGAGCTGAATGTAGGTGTCGATGTCCTTGTAGAAATAGGCGAACGACAGCAGGCTTTCCGGCGCGAAATACCACTCGATGCTGAAGTCGTAGGTGTCCGCGCGGAATGGCTCCAGCTTCACATTGCCGATCGTCGCCGTGAAGTTCGGCCCCATGGACAGCGAGGTGGTCGGAACCAGGAAGTTGGTGCCGGCCAGGTTGTTGTTGATCGGCGGACGCGCCATCACCTTGGCCGCGCCGAAGCGCAGGAACAGGTCCTCGACGGGTTCGAGGACCAGGTTCATCGACGGCAGGGTGTCCGAATACTCGTTCTCGCCGGTCACAAGGGTGCCGCCGCCCGTCGAGCTGTAACCCGTCGCCTCCAGGACCGTATTGGCCTGCCGCACGCCGATGTTGCCGCGGAACGGCATGTCGAACAGCTGGGTGTCGAAGTCGGCCTGGATGTAGAAGGCCAGATCCTGTTCGTAGATCGACCGGTTGCCGCCGCGGGCGTTGCCGTTGGTAATGCTGGCGAGGCGGAAATCGCCGCCAGGCACGCCGGTGTCGCAGTTGCAGTAGATGTTGAACAGGCTGGCGATGGCGTTCAGGTTCGGCCGCAGCCAGCTGGTGTCAGCGCCGGTCGGGACCAGATCCTTGCCGAAGCCGGTCAGCAGGTTTGAGATGTTGGCCACGGTGACGCCGGCCGGCAGCGCCGGCACGAGGGTTTCGTCGGCCCGGCGCGACTCATAGGAATCGGTGTCGTAGGTCTTGAAATTGACCCCGGCCTTGAAGGTGACGAACTCAGTGGCGTCATAGGCGATGTCGGCCTGGGCGGTGGTGAACAGGGTGTCGACGCCGTTGGGCCGCAGGCGGATTTCCGAACGCGGCAGCACGGCCACGCCGGCGCCCAGATTGGCGCCCCGCCAGGCCCAGTTGGCCGGGCTGGTGACGTCATAGCCATAGTTGATCAGCGGCGCTTCCATGTTGCCGCGGAAGTCCCAGGAATAGCCTTGGCTGTTCTGCCGATCGAAGGTGACGGTCGTCTGGACCGGGTTCTCAAAATTCGACTCCGCCCGGCCGTAGTAGAAGCTGCCGCGCAGGCGATCCGAGAAGTCATGGTCGGCCGAGAAACTGATCTGGGTGTATTCTGTCGAGAGCACGTCGAAGCGGCTCTCCGAACGGATATCGACGTTGTCGAACACGCCGTGGACCAGCATGTTGTTCTCGACCACGGCGTCCCGGACGTGGATCTGGGTCTGGCCGCCGGCCGCAGCGTTGCGGCTGAAGGACAGGGCTTCGAGGAAGTCTTCCTGACGCGTGGCGTCCAGCTTGGAATACAGGATGTCCAGCGAGAACAGGGTGGTCTCGGCCGGCCGCCACTGGAAGGCGCCGGTGACGCCCAGGCGTTCCTGCTCGTGGGTCAGGCGGCCATAGCGCGGCAGACGCGGGATGAAGACGCCGGCCTGGTTCGCCGTGGTGAAGGCGGCGATGTTCGCCGCGGTGTTGGCCGGCCGCGCCACGCCCGTCGCGCAGTTCGCGGCGTTCGAGCCGTTCGCGCCACTGTTGCCGGGGTTCTGGGGGGCGAAACCGGCAGGACTGCAGAAGCCACCGCTGTTGGTCGCGCCCGGCGCCGCGGCGGGGGCCCAGCGGACGGAGCTGAAGCCTTCTTCCAGCAGGCTGCGCTCGCTGTAGGCCAGCGAGACCAAGGCGCCGAACTCGTCATTGGCGCCGAAGGTGTTGCTGAGCAGGAGGGCGTAGCGCGGGTTGTATTCTTCCGAGAGGTCGTTGTAGCCGGCCTGGACCGAGGCGGCGGCGGTGAAGCCGTTGCGGTCGAACGGGCGGGTGCCCTGCAGGTCGACAGTGGCGCCCAGCGATCCCTCTTCCGTTTCGGCCGCCGCGGTCTTGCGCACGGTGATCGAGTTGAAGAGTTCCGAGGCGAAGACGTTGAAGTCGAAGCCACGGCCGCGGTTGGCTCCGCCGGAGGAGTCGGTGCCGCCGGCGGTGGCCTGGGCCTCCATGCCGTTGATGCGGGTGCGGGTGAAGTCGGGGCCCAGACCCCGGACCGTGATCGTGCGGCCTTCGCCGGCGTCGCGGTCGATGGAGACGCCTGGAACGCGCTGGATCGACTCGGCCAGGTTCAGGTCCGGGAAGTCGGCGATATCCTCGGCGACGATCACGTCGACCATGTTGTTCTCGCGCCGCTTGGCATCGAGACCGGCGCTCAGGCTGGCGCGGAAGCCCGTGACGACGACCTCGTCGATCTCGGTGGCTTCGGGCTGGCCGGCGGGCGCGTCCTGCGCGGCGGCGACGCCGACCCCCAAGGACAGGGCCACGGCCAGGCCGGATGCTCCCGCGCACAGACTACGGCGAAAGGCGCGGGTCATCCCCGGCTGAATGGCTTGCATCATATGCCTCCTCCCAATTGGGCATACAGGTCGCCGAGGTGACCCCGGTCTATCGATTTTTGCGGTTCAGCATCGTTGGCCGTTCCGTTTGACACCGGTGTCATATTGGCGTGGAATGATCCCTGACACCGGTATCAATCGGAGCCTAACCCCATGACCCGCGTTTTCGCAACCCCGGTTATACGCACCCCCCTGACAAGCGCGGCCATAACACTGATCTGCGTGACTTTGGGGGCACACCCGGCGCGGGCGCAGGCGGTTCCCCCGGGTCCTGTCGCCTTCCCCGGTGCCGAGGGCGCCGGACGGATGGCCCTCGGCGGACGCGGCGGGCGCGTCGTACGCGTGACTAATCTGGACGACTCCGGCCCGGGCAGCCTGCGCGCCGCCGTCGAGGCTGACGGTCCGCGCACAGTGATTTTCGATATCGGCGGGACCATCCGGCTGGCGTCGCCACTGACGATCCGCAGGGGGCGGATCACCCTTGCCGGCCAGACGGCTCCCGGAGGCGGGATCACCCTGCGCGACCATGCGCTGGTCGTCGCCGCCGACGACGTCGTCGTCCGCCATATCAGGTCGCGCCTGGGTGACGAGAGCCGGATCGAATCGGACGCCGTGTCGATCGAGCGGGGCCGGCGGATCATTCTGGACCACCTCTCCGCATCCTGGTCCGTGGACGAGACCCTGTCGGTCGGCAGCCGGTACGACCCGCCCGAGCGCGGCGTCTATGACGTGACGGTGCAATGGTCTGTCATCGCGGAGTCCCTGAACGCCTCGAGTCACGCCAAGGGCGAGCACGGCTACGGGTCGCTGGTGCGGGGCGGGCATGGCGCGGTCATGACCTTCCACCACAATCTGTGGGCGGCGCACCGGGCGCGTATGCCACGGCCGGGCAACTACAATCCGCCAGCGGTCGATCCGGAAGGTCCGCGGTTCGAGTTCCGCTCCAACGTCTTCCACGACTGGGGCGGCTCGCATGCCGGCTATAACGCCGACACCGAAAGCCTGTCGGCCTACGCCTTCATCGGCAATGCCTACATCCCGGGCCCAGACTCGGCCGGCCGCCGGGCGTTCGAGGAGTCCAACCCCCTCGCCCGGGCCTGGTTCGAGGGCAATGCAATGGATGGAGCGATCCCGGAGGATCCGTGGAGTCTGGTGGAGGAGTCCGACCGTCCGGGCTATCGGATGGCGGCGCGCCCGGACTGGGCCGAACCCGCGACCGAAACGGCGGCCGAGGCCGTGACGGAGGTGCTGGCCCGAGCAGGAGCGGGTCCCGTCCGGGACGCCGTGGACGAGCGGATCGTGGCGGGCGTGCAGGCGCGGGCGCTGCGGATCATCGACAGCCAGAGCCAGGTCGGCGGCTGGCCGATGCTGGAAGCGGGATCGCCCTGGATCGACGGCGATGGCGACGGGATGCCGGATAGCTGGGAGCAGGCTAACGGCCTGGATCCGACCGACGCCGGGGATGGCCAGGCCGACCGGAACGGCGACGGCTGGACCAATCTGGAGGACTGGCTGAACAGCCTGCCCAAACAGCCCTATGACTGAGTCCCCAGATTTTGGCGGACTCTTCGGACACATCGGACATTTCGCGAGAGTCCGCCTCCGCCAGAATTCAGCGGACAACTGGGACACATCGGACTCTTCACAGAGACCCGGACGGACGTTGTCAAAGACCGGCCCCTCGGGCGCCGGACATTGAAGCATGTCCCTACGTCAGAAACTGACCTGGGCGTGGCGGCCTATCGGGCCAACCAACCGCCGTCGACCGCCAGCACCGTGCCGTGGACATAGCTGGCGGCGTCCGACGACAGAAAGACCGCGGCACCCGCCAGATCGGACGGCTGGCCCCAGTGGCCGGCTGGAATGCGGGCCAGGATGTCGCGGTTGCGGGTCTCGTCGGCGCGCAGGGCCTCGGTGTTGTTGGTCGCGAAATAGCCGGGCGCGATGCCGTTGACGTTGATGCCTTTCGACGCCCACTCGCAGGCCAGCAGACGGGTCAGGCCGGCAAGACCGCTCTTGGACGCCGTGTAGGACGGCACGCGGATGCCGCCCTGGAAGGACAGCATCGAGCAGATGTTGATGATCTTGCCGCCCCGGCCGTCCGCGACCCATGTCCGGGCCACGGCCTGGCTGAGGAAGAAGGCGGTCTTCAGATTGGTGTCCATCACCGCGTCCCAGTCGGCCTCGGTGAAGTCGAGACTGTCGGCGCGGCGAATGATCCCGGCGTTGTTGACGAGGATGTCGACGGGACCCGCCTCGGCGACCACATCGGTGATCGGGGCGATGGAGCCGAGGTCGGCGGAGACGGCTTTGAAGGCGCGGCCCAGCCCCTTGACCAACGCTTCGGTCTCGGTCGGCGCCGACCGGCCGACGGCGACTATGTCGGCCCCCGCCACGGCCAGGCCGACGGCGATGGCTTGGCCTAGGCCAGTGTTGGCGCCAGTGACAAGCGCCGTGCGGCCGGTGAGGTCGAAGCCGCTCATTTCAGCTGGCAGATGTCGAGGACGGTCATGTCCGTATAGTCTAGGTTCTCGCCGCCCATGGCCCAGATGAAGGTGTAGTTGGACGTGCCCGAGCCCATGTGGATCGACCACGGCGGCGACACCACCGCCTCACCGTCGGCGACCACGATGTGCCGCTGCTGATCCGGTTCGCCCATGAAGTGGAAGACGCGGTCGTTCTCGCTGAGGCCGAAGTAGAAATAGACCTCGGAGCGCCGGTCATGCAGGTGCGGCGGCATGGTATTCCAGACGCTGCCGGTCTTGAGGATCGTCAGGCCCAGCAGCAACTGGCACGACTGGCAGGTGGCGGGGACGATATACTGGTAGATGGTCCGCTCGTTCGACGTCTCCAGCGCGCCCCGCTCCAGTGGCACCGCCTGGCTGAGCGAGATGTGCTTCGTCTCGTAACGGACATGGGCCGGGGTCGAGGCGAGGTAGAAACGGGTGTCGCCGGCGAAGGTCACGTCCTTCGAGCCCATCGCGATGTACAGGCCGTCGTTCGCCTCCAGCGTATAGGCCTGACCATCCACGGTGACCGACCCGGTCACGCCGCCGACGTTGACCACGCCCAGCTCCCGCCGCTCGAGGAACGGATGGCCCGCGGCCGAGGCCGGCTCGGTCTGGTCGGGCAGTCTCACCGTCGCCCCGCCCGGCTGGACGCCGCCGATCACGAACCGTTCGTAGTGGGTGTAGTTCAGGCGGATATCACCGCCCTCGAACAGGCCGTCGATCAGATAGCGCTCGCGCAGCTGGTCATTGGTGGCCCCGTCCATCATGTCCGGGTGGGTGGCGTGATAGGTCTTGCAGTACATGGAAATCACCTTGTCCGGGTCGGAGCGCAGCGTCTAGGTAACCGGTGTCATGAATGGGAGCAAGGCGTGCACAGAAGGGTTGTGGCGGCTTCCGACCCACAGTGGACATCGTCAGACGGGTCTCGATTGGTCCTCTACGGGGATTCCCCAGGGTGTTTCCGCGCACAGGACGGGTGATCATCGGGTCCCAGTTTCGCCGGGTGCTGACCGGGACGCCGCGCCTCCCGTTCTTGCACCCGGCCAATCGACTCAGGAGGCAAAAATGATCCTGGAACTTCTACTTCTCCCGTCAAACCTGGTCTGCGATCATCTGGGCCTCACGGACCAGCACGAACGCGGAATGATGCGTATGTTCGTCAACATGTGCCTCTTTTCCAGTGTGTGCGTGGTCGTGTTCTACGTCCTGTGGAAGATGTTTGCGTAAGCCCGGCTCGCCCCAACGGGATGGCGGCGCCATCTCGACGCCTGGCATCCCGATGTGTCGCTGACGGTTCGAGCTTCGTTTTGCCTGCTGCCGAGGCCAACACCTGAACAACGGCCCAGACGTTCGCCAGCGCGATGCCGACCCGATCTCAGGCCGGGTCAGGTCACCAATCTAGAGCGCCGCAACCGCACGGACCGCGACATAGACGGCGACGATCAGGATCAGGACCGCAAACAGCGTCCGCCCCAGCGCGGCGTTGGCGCCCAGCCGCCTTGCGATGGGAAGACCCGCGGCAGTGCCCGCGATCCCGCCGAGCGCCATCGCTGCGACCAGGGCCGGATCGACCCAGCCGGACAGGGCGTAGTTGCCCGCCGTCGTCGCGCCGAACGCCGCCACGCTGAGAAGAGAGGTCGCCTGGGCGGTGGCCAGGCTCATGCCCGTGGCCGCCATGAGCCCCGGCACGATCAGGAAACCGCCGCCGATGCCGAAGAACCCGGCCGCGGATCCGACGCCGGCTCCCGCCAGACCGATACGCGGCGACATGGCCAGGGTCAGCCGCGGCTCGGGCCGGATGACGACGGCCTTGGGGCGCAACATCGACACGCCCACGGCCGCCATGGCGACGGCGAAGATCAGAAGGAGCTGATGTCCGTCGATCATCTTGGCCAGCGACGATCCGAACCATGCGCCCGCGGCCCCGGTCACGGCGAACAGGGTGGCGCAGGGCCAGCGCACCCGACCGGCTCTCGCATGCCCGGAGAGCGCCGTCAGGGCGTTCAGCGACACACCGGCCGCCGAGACGCCGATGGCGATGTGGGGATCGGTGACGCCGACGACATAGAGCAGCAGAGGCACGGCCAGCACCGACCCGCCGCCGCCGAAGAGCGTCAGGAGAAGGGCGACAATGCCCCCGCTCAATACAGCGAGAAGCAGGGGAAGCAGATCGGTCGTCATGGTTCTACGCGGCCTTCATCGCAGCTCTGTCGCAGACATGGCGGCCAGCGTTGACCAAGGTCAAACCGCCGGCCGCCATCCGCACCTCGTGCATCAGTTCTGTCGACCGGACTATGTCCGCTCTGTCGCAAGCCCCTGGGCCTTCCAGCCGTCAAGGCCGCCCGCGAGCACGAAGGCCTCGCCGGGGACGCGCGAGGCCAGACGGGCGCAGTTCATGCCTGTGCGGGTCCCCGTCCGGCAGGTGTAGATCACGTCCCGTCCGTCCGGCAGTTTGAGCGGGAGCCGGTCGAACGAGGACAGGGGCGCATGGATCGCTCCCGCCACATGCTCGCGCGCGAATTCGTCCGGTTCGCGGATATCGATCAGCACGGCGCTTTGCGTCTCGAGCCTGTTAGCGACATCGGCGGGCTTCAGCGGGGTCAGGGTGGTCATCGGGTTACGCCTTTCTGGAGGGGAGAGGGGGGCAATAGACTTCGGCCAATACGGCGATGACCTTCAGGACCGCCGGCTCGGCGACCCGATAGAAGATGGTCGTGCCGTCTCGTCGGGTGGCGACCAGGGCTTCCTCGCGCAGCTTCGCGAGGTGCTGCGACAGGGCCGATTGTGAAAGTCCGACCAAGGGGAGCAGTTGGCCCACCGACATCTCCCGGTCGCCGAGCTGGCACAGGATCATCAGGCGCCTGTCGTTTGACAGGGCGCGCAACAGGCGTGCGGCCTCACCGGCGCTGGCTTCGAAACGGTCGGGCTCGATGATTTCAGGTACGGTCATGAAGGGCAATATATTCATTGTTGCTAAATAAGCAATATCTAATATATAAAGAACCGAAAGGAGCTCTCTCATGGCCCACCGTCCCGATGTCCGGGGGTTCTTCGACCCCGCCACCCACACCGTCACCTATCTGGTCAGCGATCCAGCGACCGGCATGGCCGCGATCATCGACCCGGTTCTGGATTTCGACGCGGCGACCGCGCGCACCTCTTCCCGTTCGGTCGATGCGGTGATGGAAGCGCTGAGGGAGGCGGGACTGACACTGGCCATGGTGCTGGAGACACACGCCCATGCCGATCACCTGACCGCCGCCAGTCATCTGCGCGATTCAGAGGGCGTATCCATCGGCATCGGCGCGCGCATCACCGAGGTTCAGGCGACCTTTGCGCCCCTGTTCGGCGCCGTGGACGTGACGCCGGACGGAGGGGTGTTCGACCACCTGTACGCCGAGGGAGACACCTTCGCGCTCGGGACGATGACCGTCGAGGTGATCCACACCCCGGGTCACACCCCCGCCTGCGTCAGCTATCGGATCGGGGATGCGGCCTTCACCGGCGACACCCTGTTCATGCCGGACTACGGCACCGCCCGAACGGATTTTCCGGGCGGCGATGCACGGACGCTGTATCGCTCGATCCAGCGTCTGCTGTCCCTGCCCGGCGAGACCCGCATCTTCGTCGGTCACGACTATCTGCCGGAGGGCCGCGCCAACCATCGCTTCGAGACGACGGTCGCCGAACAGAGGGACCACAATATCCACATTGGGGGCGGCGTGTCGGAGGATGCGTTCGTGACGATGCGCGAAGCCCGCGACGCGACGCTGAAAGCGCCGCAGCTGATCCTGCCGTCCCTGCAGATCAATATCCGCGCCGGAGCCCTGCCACCGCCGGAGCCAGGCGGTCAGCGGTATCTGAAGCTGCCGCTGGATGCGATCTAGAGGCGCAGGCGCCCCCGGGCTGGCGCCCTGACGGCCTACCGGCCCGGGGGCGCCGTCGAATCCCGCACGACCAGTGACGGATCGACCTCGGGCTGGACAAGGGTCGCGGGATCCAGGCCCCGGCTGCGCGCCGTCAGCTTCTCGGCCGCCATCCGGCCCATGTCGCGGATCGGCAGACGGACCGTGGTCAGGTTGGGCCAGACGCGCGAGGCCATGGGCAGGTCGTCGAAACCGACGATGGACAGATCTTCCGGCACCCGCAGCCCGGCGTCGCGGGCGGCCTTCATGACGCCGATGGCCATTTCGTCATTGCCCGCGAAGATGGCCGTCGGCCGCTGCGGCAGGGCCAGCAGTTCCGCCGCCGCCGCCACCCCCGACTCGAATGTATAGGCCGCGCGCCGGACGTAGGCGGGGTCCAGCGCCACGCCGTGTTCGGCCAGACCTTCGGCGAACCCCCTGCCCCGCTCGTGCGACGAACGGAAGCTGTCGGGACCCGAGATGAAGGCGATCCGGCGGTGGCCCAGCTCGGCCAGGTGCCGCGCCGCCCGGGCGCCGCCGCGGCTGTCATGGGTCACGACCATGCAGGCGGGCTCATCCAGCGAGACCGAGGCGATACGGACATAGGGGCAGTCGGCCTCCTTGAGGATGGCGACGACCCGGTCGTCTTCCGACACCGAGGGCGGCATGACCACGCCGAACAGCTTCTGCCGCACGATGAAGGCGCGCACCTCGTTCAGAAAGGTCTCGGAGCCGCGGTTGCAGGGGTGGACCACCAGCTCCAGACCCGAGCCCCGGACGGCGTCCAGCACGCCCTGCTGCATGTTGACGACATAGTTCGGGCTGGGGTTGTCGTAGATCATCCCGACCAGGAACGAGCGCCGGAACGCCAGGCCGCGCGCCTGGGGATCCGGGCTGTAGCCATGTTCGGCGATCACGGCCTCGACCCGCTTGCGGGTGTCCCCCTTGACGAAGGGCGAGTTGTTGATGACCCGGGACACGGTCTTCTTCGACACCTCGGCCAGCCGGGCGATGTCGTTGATGGTGGCGGGCTTTCCGCCGGTCCGTCGGGTTTCGTTCACGTCGGGAATCTCTCTGACCGAGCCTTGTCCTTAGCCGCTGCCGCGAGGTCTGTCAGCGGTCACGTCCCGCGCCGCACGGCCGGGCGATCCAGCACCTCGTCGCGCAGCGGGGTCATGAAGCGCAGATCCCAGTCGTCGGGATTGAACGGCTTGCGGGTCGCCTCGGCCACGGGCGGATAGCCGCCGACCTCGCGCTCGTGGTCGATGATCTCCCCGCGGCCCTCGGCCACCTCGGCGATCAGCAGGACGTCGCGCATGTCGCGGTCCCATGGCCGGGCCCCGACCCGCGACAGCACGGCGACCTGGACCTGCTCGGCGGGCATCGGGTTCAGGCCCTCCCACCAGACGGGCGGACGGCGGGTCTGGATGATGCGGGCGTTGGTGGTGGTGTAGCGGCCGAACATGCGGATCGGCTCGCCGACCTGATCCACGGCGATGTTGTCGCGGCCATAGTATTCCACGTCGCCGGCTCCGCCGATCATCATGAAGGCCAGGCGATCGACGGGCGTCGACGGACCGGCGCGCAGGACGTTGCCGACGACCGCCATCCTGCCGACCTCGAACGGGACGCTGCCCCACTCCTCGGGCGCGAGGTTGTAGTGGATGGCGCGCGGACCGGGGTTGTAGATCAGGTTGTTGACGATGACACCGTGGACCCCGCCCTTGAATAGCGGGCTGCGCTCATAGTTGTGGGCATACAGATTGCCGACGATCAGCAGGTCGGTGACGTTGTCGTGGATCAGTGAACCCTTGGAATGCTCACCCTTGGAGTGGGTCGAATACGCCAGGCTTTCGCCGTTCAGATTGTTCGAGAAGGTGATGGCGTGGCTGGTGCCCTGACGCCATTCCGCGGCGGTCGATCCGGTGAAGCGCGGGCCCGAGGCCGACAGGTTCTCGTCAGTCGCCCAGGTCAGGCTGCAGTGGTCGATGATGACGTTCCAGGCGCCGATTGTGGAGATGCCGTCCTCGTCCCAGCCGCTCATCCACTCGCCGCCGGCCGAGCCGGGACGGATGCGGATGTGCTGGACCACCACGTCGTGGGCAGTGATATCCATGCCGCCGCGGATCAGGGTGATTCCCGGCGACGGCGCGGTCTGGCCGGCGATGGTGATGAAGGGGTTCTGCAGCTTCAGGGTCTTCTTGCCCAGGTCGATGACGCCGCCGACCTCGAAGACCACGATGCGGGGGCCGTCGGCCTCGATCGCGGCGCGCAGGGATCCCGGGCCCTCACTGTCCAGATTGGTGACGCGCAGAATCTGTCCGCCGCGTCCGCCCGGCGTCGCCGCCGCCCAGCCCAGCGCACCGGGGAAGGCGGGCAGTGGGGCCGTGGCGACCTCGGTCAGCGGGGTTTGCGCCCGGACCGCGCCGAGCGGGACGACCAGCGCCGCCAGCACGGCGACCAGGAGAGCGATGAGGCGCGAAGGCCGCGAGAACCGGGTCATGTTTCCATCCTGTCGCACAGTCGCTGTCGCCGCGACCTTGAGCTATAGCGCCGCCGGAGGGGCGTCGCCGGATTCAAATTGACACCGGTTTCCTTCCTGCGCAATGTCGTTGTGAAACGGGAGGCGGCGTGAGCCACGCATACGACAAGAGCATCTTTCCGCCGATCGCGCGCGCCTTCGTCGAGGCGCGCCGCGCGGGGCGATCCCTGTCGCCCTATCCGGGCCGGGCTCCCGCCACCCTGGCCGAGGCCTACGAAATCCAGGATGAGGCGATCGCCGTTTGGCCGGACCGGATCGCGGGCTGGAAACTGGGGCGGATCAAGGAACCTCTCGACCAGCAATACGGCGCGGGGCGCCTGGCGGGGCCGATCTTTTCCCGCAACGTCTGGCAGGCCGGCGCGGCGCCGACCCGATTTCCCGTCATCGACGGGGGCTTCGCGGCGGTCGAGGCGGAGTATGTGATCCTGCTGGGCGCCGCGGCGCCCGATCGCGGGGACTGGACGGCCGAGGCGGTGGTCCCGCTGATCGGACAGGTCCTCACCGGCGTCGAGATCGCCGGCAGCCCTTACGCCGGCATCAACCAGTCAGGCCCGGCGGTGACGGCGTCCGACTTCGGCAACAACGCCGGCCTGATCCTGGGCGACGAGATCACCGGCTGGCGGGATCGTCTCGCGGACCTGAGCTGCACGGTCGCGATCGACGGCCAGACGGTCGGCCGGGGCGGGGCCGTCGACATTCCCGGCGGGCCGCTGGACTCCCTGGCCTTCCTGCTGAACCTGCTGCATCAGCGCGGCCGCCGGCTGGAGGCGGGACAACTGATCTCCACCGGCGCGGCCACCGGAGTGCACGAGATCCACATCGGACAGTCCGCCGTCGCCGACTTCGGCCCGGACGGGTGGATCGCCTGCCAGGCTGTGGCCGCTACCGCGACAGTCTGAGCCACGACGAAGTTGCTGTTGGACGGGCGGCGTCACGACCGGCTATCTGCATGGACCCTTCACCTCCCCTGCCGGGCCAATCCGCCGGAGCGACCTCATGAGCGCGTCCTCGATCTCCGCTCGCGACGGCTGGCGTTTCTGGATCGACCGCGGCGGCACCTTCACCGACATCGTCGCCCGCAGCCCTGACGGGCGGCTGGAGACGCGCAAGCTGCTGTCCGACAATCCGGAGCAATACGCCGACGCCGCGGTGGAAGGCGTCCGCCGCATCCTGGACGCCGGGCCGGGCCCGCTGCCCGAAGGCCGCGTCGAGGCTATCCGCATGGGCACGACCGTGGCGACCAACGCCCTTCTGGAGCGCAAGGGCGAGCCGGTGCTGCTTGCCATCACCCGGGGGTTCGGCGACGCCCTGCGCATCGGCTGGCAGAGCCGGCCCGACATCTTCGCCCGCCACATCGTCCTGAACGAGCAACTCTACGATCAGGTCGTCGAGATCGGCGAGCGCGTCCGCGCCGACGGAACGGTCGAACAGCCGCTGGACGAGGCCCGGGCCCGCGCCGACCTGACGGCGGCCCATGAGGCGGGGCTGCGCGCCCTCGCCATCGTGCTGATGCACGGCTGGCGCTTTACCGACCATGAGACCCGGCTGGCGGAGATCGCGCGCGAGGTCGGGTTCGAACAGATTTCAGTCAGCCACGAGGTCGGGGCGCTGATCAAGCTGATCGGGCGCGGCGACACCACCGTGGCCGACGCCTATCTGTCGCCGATCCTGCGCGCCTATGTCGACCGTGTCGGCGCCGATCTGGGCGAGGCGACGCCGCTGCTTTTCATGCAGTCCAGCGGCGGCCTGACGGCGGCGGGCGCCTTCCGGGGCAAGGACGCCATCCTGTCGGGCCCGGCGGGCGGCGTGGTCGGCATGGCCGAGACGGCGCGGGCGGCGGGCTTCGACCGGGTCATCGGCTTCGATATGGGCGGCACCTCGACCGACGTGTCGCATTTCGCCGGCGACTATGAGCGGACGTCCGACGCCGTGGTGGCCGGCGTCCGGCTGCGCGCGCCGATGCTGAGCATCCATACGGTGGCGGCGGGCGGCGGCTCGATCTGCCGCTTCGACGGCTCGCGCCTGCGGGTCGGGCCGGAGTCCGCGGGCGCGGTGCCCGGTCCCGCCGCCTACCGGCGCGGCGGCCCGCTGACCGTGACCGACTGCAATGTCATGCTGGGCAAGCTGCGCCCTGACCAGTTCCCCGCTGTCTTCGGCCCCGACGGCGACCAGCCGCTGGACGCCGACGCTGTGCGCAAAAAGTTCGAAACTCTCGCCGCCGAGGTCGCCCGCGCCACGGGCCGGGGGACGACGCCGGAGGCGCTGGCCGAGGGCTTCGTCACCATCGCCGTCCAGAACATGGCCGAGGCGATCAAGTCGGTGTCGATCCAGCGCGGCTACGACGTCACCCGCTACGTGCTGAACTGCTTCGGCGGCGCCGGGGGCCAGCACGCCTGTCTCGTGGCGGACGCGCTGGGGATGACGCAGGTCATGTTGCACCCGTTCGCCGGGGTGCTGTCGGCTTATGGCATGGGGTTGGCCGAGGTGAGGGCCATTCGGCAGGCGACCGTGGCGGCCCCGCTGGAAACGGCCGGCGACGCGGCCTTGAGTGACCGGGCCGACGCCCTGACAACCGACGCGCGCGGTCTGCTGACGGCGCAGGGGTTCGCCGACCGTTCGATCACGGCCCTCGTTCGCGCCGAGATCAAATTCGCCGGTTCAGACACGCCGCTGTCCGTGCCGTTCGGCCCGGCCCACAGGATGCGAGCCGCGTTCGAGGCCCTGCATCGCCAGCGCTTCGGCTTCTTCGCCGAGGACAAGGCGCTGGTCGTCGAGACCCTGGAAGCGGAGGCCGTCGCCGCCTCGGACCAGGCCGCGTCCACGCCCTTCGCCGGCGGGAGCGAGGGAACACCCTCGGTCGTCGCCCGTGTCCCCGTGCGTATGGCGGGCGCGGACCATGACACGCCGGTCTATCGCCGCGACGCCTTCGGACCTGGCGGCGCCGTCGACGGGCCCGCCGTCATTCTGGAGGACACCGGCACGACGGTGCTGGAGCCCGGCTGGCGCGCCACGGCCGACAACGCGCTGAACCTGATCCTCGCCCGCGTGGCCGCCCTGCCCCCGCGCACGGCGTTGGGCACGGACGCCGATCCGATCATGCTGGAGGTCTTCAACAGCCGCTTCATGGCCGCCGCCGAACAGATGGGAGAGGCGCTGCGGGCCACGGCCTATTCGGTCAACATCAAGGAGCGGCTCGACTTCTCCTGCGCCGTCTTCGACGCCACCGGCGCACTGATCGCCAATGCGCCGCACATCCCCGTCCATCTCGGCTCGATGGGCGAGAGCATACGCACCGTGATCCGCTCGCGCGGCGGCGGTGCCGACGGCCGGGGCATGAAGCGCGGCGACGTCTACATGCTGAACGCCCCCTACAACGGCGGCACCCACCTGCCCGACATCACCGTCATCATGCCGGTCTTCCTCGAGGCCGACGACGCGCCCGCCTTCTTCGTCGCCGCCCGGGGCCACCATGCCGACGTCGGCGGAACCACGCCGGGTTCGATGCCGCCCTCGTCGAAAACGGTCGAGGACGAGGGCGTGCTGATCGACGACTTCCTGCTGATCGACGCCGGTCGGTTGAGAGACGCCGAAACCCGCGCCCTGTTCGCCTCGGGCCGCTATCCGTCGCGCAACGTCGGGCAGAACATGGCCGACCTGAAGGCCCAGGTCGCCTCCTGCGCCCGGGGCGCCGACGAGCTGAACCGCATGGTCGCGGAGTTTGGGCGCGACGTGGTCGCGGCCTACATGGGTCACATTCAGGACAACGCCGAAGAGGCCGTCCGGCGCGCCATCGCCGCGCTGAAGCCCGGCTCTTTCGACCTGGAAATGGACGACGGGGCGGTCATCCGGGTTCGTATCGACGTCGATCCCGAGGCCCGCAGCGCCGTGGTCGACTTCACCGGGACCAGCGACCAGCGGCCGAACAATTTCAACGCGCCCCTGTCGATCACCCGGGCCGCGACGCTCTATGTCTTCCGCACCCTGGTGGACGACGCCATTCCGCTGAATGAGGGCTGTCTGAAGCCGATCCGGCTGATCGTGCCGGAGGGGTCGATGCTGAATCCCCGCTATCCGGCCGCCGTCGTGGCCGGGAACGTCGAGACCAGTCAGGCCGTGGTGGACTGCCTGTACGGCGCCCTCGGCGTGCTGGCCGCCAGCCAGGGAACGATGAACAATTTCACCTTCGGCGACGACGCCCGGCAGTATTACGAGACCATCGCCGGCGGCTCGGGCGCCGGTCCCGGCTTCGACGGGGCCTCGGCGGTCCAGACCCATATGACCAACAGTCGCCTGACCGATCCGGAGGTGCTGGAAACCCGCTTCCCGGTGCTGCTGGAAGAATTCTCGATCCGGCGCGGCTCGGGCGGCGCCGGCGCCCATCGCGGCGGGGACGGAGCGGTGCGGCGCGTGCGCTTCCTCGAGCCCCTGACGGCGGCGATCCTGTCGAACCACCGCAGAACGGCTCCCTTTGGCGCGGCCGGGGGTGAGGACGGCGCGACCGGCGTCAACCGCATCGAACGGGCCGACGGCGCGCGGGAGCCGCTCAGCTCGACCGCCGAGGTTCGCATGGGCGTCGGCGACGTCTTCGTCATCGAGACGCCGGGCGGCGGCGGCTACGGACCGAAAAAAGCTTCCTGAACGGCGCGACAGGCGTAACCATCCGACGGGGGAGAATCCGATGCTTGTGCTTCTTGGGATCGCGGTCGTGGTGTTGGGCTTCATCGCCCGCATCAATCCGCTGCTGGTCATACTGCTCGCCGCGATCGTGACGGGGGTGGCGGCCGTGGTGGCGCCCGGCGTCGACGCCCGCGCCCTGGCGCAGGCGTCGGTCGACACCCTGGCGGCGTTCGGCGACGCGTTTAATGACAATCGGTATTTCCACATCACCTGGCTGGTGCTGCCCGTCATCGGCCTGCTGGAGCGATCCGGACTGCAGGAGCGGGCCCGGCTGCTGATCGCCCGGGTCAAGGCGGCCACGGCCGGCCGTCTGCTGATCAGCTATCTGATCGTGCGTCAGGCGACGTCGGCGCTGGGCCTGACGTCGCTGGGCGGGCATCCGCAGATGGTCCGGCCGCTGGTGGCGCCGATGGCCGAGGGCGCGGCCGAGGTCCAGGCCGGCGGGACCCTGCCGGACGCCCTGCGCTTCCGCATCCGCGCCATGTCCGCCGCGACCGACAACATCGGCCTGTTCTTCGGGGAGGACATCTTCATCGCCATCGGCTCCATCGTGCTGATGGTCGGCTTCCTCGAACAGGCGGGGATCATCGTCGAGCCGTTGCAGATGTCGGTCTGGGCCATCCCCACGGCCATCGCGGCCTTCGCCGTCCACGGCGCGCGGCTGCTGCTGTTCGATCGCTCGGTGAAGCGTGATATCGCGGCGGCGGCCGAGGCCGGAGCGGCGAAATGATCACCCTGGATCACGCCTATGTGCTGACGGGGCTGATGTTCGGGGCCTTCGCCGTCCTGACGCTCCTCGACCGGTCCCATCCTACGCGTATCCGCAGCGCCGTCTTCTGGGGCCTGATCGCGGGGTCGATGCTGTTCGGCTCGTGGCTGGGCGGACTGGGCAACGGCGTGCTGGTTCTGGCCCTGGTGGCCGTCGGCGGCCTGAAAAAGCTGGGCGTCGGCCATCCCCCGACGACGACGGTGGAAGAGCGGCGCGAGGGCGCCGTGCGCCGCGGCAACGCCCTGTTCATCCCGGCCCTGATCGTGCCGCTGGTCGCCGTCGGCGGGACTTTGGCGGCCAAGCATACGGGCGCCGGGGCGTGGCTGCTGTCCTCGACCCAGACCACGCTGATCGCGCTCGGCCTCGGCTGCGTCATCGCCCTGTTCGCGGCCATGGCCTGGCTGAGGCCGCCCGTCATGGCGCCGGTCCAGGAGGGTCGGCGGCTGATGGATTCCATCGGCTGGGCCGCCGTGCTGCCGCAGATGCTGGCCTCGCTGGGCGCGGTGTTTCTGGCGTCCGACGTGGGAGGGGTGGTCGGCCAACTGGTCAGCCAGGCCGTGCCCCTGACCTCGCCGCTGCTGGCGGTCGTGGTCTACTGCCTCGGCATGGCGCTGTTCACCGTCATCATGGGCAACGCCTTCGCCGCCTTCCCGGTGATGACGGCCGCGATCGGCCTGCCGTTCGTTGTCGTGCAGTTCGGCGGCAACCCCGCCATCGTCTGCGCCATCGGCATGCTGGCCGGATTCTGCGGGACCCTGATGACGCCCATGGCGGCCAATTTCAACGTGGTCCCGGCCAATCTGCTGGAGCTGCCGGATCGCGACTCGGCGCTGAACGGGGTCATCCGGGCCCAGATTCCGACCGCCCTGATCCTGCTGGGGATCAATATGGCGCTGATGTACGCCCTTGCTTTCAGGTTCTGAGATGACGCACAGCCTCGATGCCGCCACCGCCTCCCGCTTCGCCTCGACGGCGCTGGGCCATGTGGCCCGCGAATATCCGAACAAGATGGACCACGTCCTGTCCGGGCCGGACGACGTTCAGGGTCCGCGCGCCCTGCACCCGATCTTCTTCGGCAGCTTCGACTGGCACTCGTGCGTCCACGGCTGGTGGACCCTGTTCACATTGGCGCGGCTCTATCCCGACATGCCTGAGGCCGGGCGGATCCGGGCGCTGGCCGACGACCTGTTCACGCCGGAGAATATCGCCGCCGAGACCGCCTATCTGGACAGCCCGGGAAGCCGCGGCTTCGAGCGTCCCTATGGATGGGCCTGGCTGCTGATGCTGGCGGCCGAGCTGGAGCGGCACGGGGATGGGCGCGCCGATACCCTGCGGCCGCTGACGCTGGCGTTCGTCAAACGGTTCACCGACTTCCTGCCGCTAGCGGATTATCCCGTGCGGGTCGGGACGCATTACAATACCGCCTTCGCGCTGCGGCTGACGCTGGACTACGCCGAGGGCGCCGGCGACGCGGACCTTGCCAGCCTGTGCCGCGACCGCGCCCTGCGCTGGCACGCCGACGACCGCGGCTGCCAGGCCTGGGAGCCGTCGCAGGACGAGTTTCTGTCGCCCGCCCTGATGGAGGCCGTGCTGATGCGGCGGGTGATGACGCCCGATGCCTTCGCCGGCTGGTTCGACACCTTCCTGCCCCGGCTCGACCGGCGCGAGCCCGCGACCCTGTTCCAGCCCGTGGGAGTCAGCGACCGGTCCGACGGCAAGATCGCCCACCTGGACGGCCTCAACCTGAGCCGGGCCTGGTGCTGGCGCGAGATCGCCTCGGCGCTGGACGCGGGCGATCCTCGCCGGCCGACCGTGCTGGAGGCCGCGCGCGTGCATCTGGACGCCGCCCTGCCCCACGTGACCGGCGACTATATGGGCGAGCACTGGCTGGCCAGTTTCGCCCTGCTGGCCCTGCTGGCCGGCGAATAGACGCGGGCGCCGAACGAAGGTCCGCGAACGCACACAGGAACCGGGGCGGCCGGCGCCCGTTTGCCGGGCATGCGTGCTGTTCGTGAAATCTGGCCGGTACTGGTCGGCGCGGCCCTCCTGGCGGTCGCCAGCGCCTGGGTGGTCATCAAGCTCGACCGCGATGGGGCCTCCGTCCGGCAGGACCGGTACGAGCGCTTCATGGACGGCACACGGGGCGTTTAGCCACTGCCCCCCGGGGCTCAACCGCGGGAGAGAGCGTCTTCCGCAAGGGCGATGGCGCCCAGAGGGCCGGCGCGATCGCCCAGCGCCGGAGCGACGACGAAGTCCTCGATCCTTCCGACGATTTCAGGCGCCGCGGCGTAACCGTTCAGACTCTGGATCAGCGCCGCTCTCAGCCGCGGCAACAGGAAAGGCTGCCCGCCGACCACCCCGCCGCCTATGAGAATTCGCTGCGGCGCCGTCGTCAGCACCAGATTGTGCAGCAAGGCCGCCAGTGCATGGACCACTTCGTCCCACACCGGACTGGAAGGCTGCAGCCGATCGCCCGGCCCGCCCGCCTTCGCATGGATCGCCGGGCCGGAGGCCAGCCCCTCCACGCAGTCTCCGTGGAACGGGCAGACTCCCGCCCAGGTCTCGCCGGCCAGACGCGGGACGCGCAGATGCCCCGCCTCGGAATGGCCAAGCCCCCGGACGGTGCGGCCTTGGACCACCGATCCCACGCCAATGCCCGTCCCGACGGTGATGTAGGCGTAGCTGTCCAGGCCTCGCGCGCCGCCCCACCGCCCCTCGGCCAGGGCGGCGCCGTTGACGTCTGTGTCGAACCCGATCGGCGCCCCGAACCCGCGCAGCGGCGTCAGGACGTCGGCGCCGCTCCACCCGGCCTTGGAGGTGTTGACGATACAGCCGTAACGGGGGGCGTCGGGATCGAGCTCCAGCGGGCCGAAACTGGCGACGCCGATGGCGGCGAACGCCTCCCGCTCATGCCAGCGCGCCAGCACGGCCTGGATGGCGGCGAGGGTCTCTTCCGGCGTGGTCGTCCCGATCCGGACTTCCTCGCGGATGTCGTCCGGCCCCGAGGCCAGCAGGCAGACGCATTTGGTCCCGCCCAGTTCGACTCCGGCCAGCAGGGGACTCCGGTCTGACATCAGCCTTTCCCCGCGGCGTTCGGCATGGACTCAATCCATCGCCTGTCGCGGGACAGCGCACAAGGTTTCGCCAGGAACAGACGACGGCCCCCGCCCTTGCGGACGGGGACCTCGCACTGATGCTTACCAGCTGACCTTGAGCTTCACGCCGACCTGGTTGTCCTGCAGGCGTTCGCTGAACAGGCCGCGGTATCCGGCGGAGACGGTGACGCCCTCGCCGGCGCCGACTTCCAGACCGAAGTCGACGATCCCGGCCAGCGGCGGGGTTTCGGCGCCCTCGACGGTGAAGGTCCCGAAGCCCGCGGGCGCGCCGGAGAAGCGCATGTCGCCGGTCGCCTGACGGTCGCCCGCCGTGGCCATGACGCCTGCCCCGGCATAGATCCGGTAGCCTTGGCCGTTGACGCGATAGTCCTGCGATCCGCGGGCGCTGAGCTGCAGCGACTGCCAGTCCCGCTCCATCCCAGAGGCCACCAGCGACAGGCCGCCGGCGCCGGTTTCGGTGTAGCCGTCGACCGAAGCGTTGGACGCCGTGCCGATGGCGCCCACGGCGATCATGGTGTTGTCCGTCACCTGGAAGCGGCGCGCCACGCTGGCCGAAAGCGCCTGGCCTTCGACGTGGGTGTTGCCGATGGCCTGGCCGTTGAAAGCGCCGACCGTGATGCCGCGACGGGTGTCCAGGTCGCCGCCGTAGAAGGAGGCCGTCAGGTCGGCCGCCCAGACTCCATCGTCGAAGGCGGCATAGCCCGCCGCGTGCGACAGGTCGCTTTCGTAGTGGCCCTGACGCGCCGCGACGTCGCCTTCCAGACGGGTGACCCCGCCGGCCGCGCCCACGCTCATGGACCCGTTGCGGACGCCATAGCCGCCGGCGAAGCCGTTCAGGCTGCTCTCGACCGTGGCCTGACCCGGCTTGCCCTCCAGCGTCTGGTCGCCGGCGTAGGCCGAGACCCAGCCGCCCGCGCCGCGCCCCGTCGAAGCCGACGGATCGAAGGCCCCCAGGACGTCGCCCAGACGGTCGGCGCTGTTCTCGCGCCCGCCCGCGAAGCTCAGCCGGTCGACGAAGTTCAATGCCTCGCCGCCATCATCCCGGCCGTTCAGTCCGCCGTCCCGCACCGCGGTCAGGAAGCTGTCGTTGGCGCTGAACATGGAGGCTGTGACATCCGCCAGCGGCTCGCCGCTGATGCTGTCGAAGGCCGCGGCGCGTTCAGCGTCGCTGAGGCCGGCGATCAGGCTCAGGATGGCGGCCCAGTCGTCCGACGCCGCCAGCTGGCCACCCGACAGGGCCTGGCCGACCGAACGCTGGTTCCCGGTTCCGGTCGCGCCCGGATCGAAGTTGGTCAGCTCGCGCAGTTCCAGCACCGCGGCGTTCGGAGCGAGGTCGTAGCGGACCCGCCAGAACAGGCCTTCCTGCGCGGCCGCGGTGAAGGTCCCGCCGTTGGCGAAGGTCCCCACCAGGTTGTTGGCCTGCAGGAAGAGGTAGCGGGTCGAGAAGTCGAAGTCCGTCGCCGCCGAGCCCTGGAAGGTCGGGGCCAGCAGACCGCCGGTCAGGGTCGCCGCGCCGTTGATGCGCAGTTGGTCGATCAGATTGCCGCCCGACTTGCCCAGCACATCGATGGCCAGGGTCCCGCCGTTCAGCGTCAGGCCTCCGGCGACGAAGCCGCCGACGCCATTCTGCACCCCGGCCAGGCCGGGCGACAGGACCGCGCCGTTGGAGGCCGTCAGGGCTCCGCCGATCGTGCCCGCGCCGGTCAGGCTGCCGCCCGAGGCCGACAGGCCTCCGGTGGTCGTGCCCAGGAAGCGCAGCTCGCCGCCGGTATTGCTGATCGAGGCGATGGTGTGATCACCCATCAGGGTGAACAGACCGCCGGTGTGAACCAGCGAGCCGGCGCCCGACAGATGTCCGCCGAAGCCGGACTCGACGCCGCCGAAGGTCAGGCGGCCCGCACCGACGTTGACGTCGCCGGTCCCGAACAGGGCGCCGATGCGCTCGTTGAAGCCGTTGACGTCGAAGGTCGCGCCCGTCGCCGTCCATACCGACGCCGCATCGGACAGACGCTCGGAAGCACCCAGCCGCAGCGTGCCGGCGTCGATCGACACCTGGCTGGCCGCCGCCGTTCCGGTCAGGGTCGAGACCCCGCCCAGGTTGAACAGGGCGCCCGCGCCGAGGTTGGCGTTCACCGTCGCCGCGTTCAGCTGGTACTGGGCCGCCGTCAGCGTCCCCGTTCCCGCCAGCGCGCCGTTCAGGACCGCCAGACCAACCGTGTCGTTGAAAGCGCCCAGGTTCAGGGTCGAACCCGAAGCAACGGAAACCGAGGCCGTGTCAGCCAGGCGGTCGGATGCCCCCAGCGTCAGGGTCCCGGCCTGCACCACCACGTTTGCGGCGCCGCTCGTCCCGGTCAGGGTCGAGACGCCACCGGTGTTGAACAGATTGCCCGCGCCGAGGTTGGCGTTGATGGTCGCGCCGTTGAGGCCGTACTCGCCCGCCGTCAGCGTGCCCGTGCCGTTCAGCGTGCCGCTCAGCAGCGCCAGGCCGACCGTGTCGTCGAAGGCGTTCAGGTTCAGGGTCGAGCCCGAGGCCACCGACACCGTGGCGTTAGCCGCCAGGCGGTCAGAGGCGCCGAGGCTCAGCGTCCCGGCCTGCACGATCACATTGGCCGAACCGCTCGTCCCGTTCAGCGTCGAGACGCCGCCGGTGTTGAACAGATTGCCCGCGCCGAGGTTGGCGTTGATGGTCGCGCCGTTGAGGCCGTACTCGCCCGCCGTCAGCGTGCCCGTGCCGTTCAGCGTGCCGCTCAGCAGCGCCAGGCCGACCGTGTCGTCGAAGGCGTTCAGGTTCAGGGTCGAGCCCGAGGCCACCGACACCGTGGCGTTAGCCGCCAGGCGGTTGGAAGCGCCGAGGCTCAGGGTTCCGGCCTGCACCGCCACATTGGCGGCGGCGCTGGTTCCGTTCAACGTCGAGACGCCGCCGGTGTTGAACAGATTGCCGGCGCCGAGGTTGGCGTTCACCGTGGCCGCGTTCAGCTGGTACTGGGCCGCCGTCAGCGTTCCTGTCCCGGCCAGCGTGCCGTTCAGGTTGAGGGTCGTGATAGTGTCGCTGAAGCTCTGCAGGTTCAACGTCGCCCCCGTGCTGACGCCCACGAGCGCCGCATCGGACAGCCGGTTGTTCGCGCCGAGGGTCAGCGTGCCGGCGGTGACGGTCGCCGTGGCGGCGCCGGACGTTCCGTTCAGGGTCGAGAGACCCTGGCTGTCGAGGTTGCCGGCGCCGAGGTTGGCGTTCACCACGCCTCCGTTCAGGCTGTACTGGGAAGCCGTCAGGGCGCCGGTTCCGTTCAGCGAACCGTTCAGCGCCAGGACTCCAATGGTGTCGTTGAAGGCGTTGAGGTTCAGGTTGTAACCCGAGGCCACGGTCACCGTGGCCGTATCAGCCAGGCGATTCGAGGCGCCGAGCGACAGGGCGCCGCCGTTGACGACGACCAGACTCCCGCCGGCCGTTCCGTTCAGCGTCGTGGTCCCCCCCACGGCCTGGAGCGTTCCCCCACCGAGGTTGGCGTTGAGGATCGCGCCGTGGCTGGTGTAACTGCCGGCGCTCAGGGTTCCGGAACCATCCAGCCGCGTGCCCGTGAAGAAGGTGGCGGTCGCGACGGTGTCGCTGAACGTTCCCATGTCGATGACGCCGGCGAAGCTGGCCGTCAGATTGGTCGCGTCAGCGAGCACGTTGGAGGCGCCGAGGCGCAGCGTTGCGCCCGAGGCCGTCGTGGCGCCGGTGTAGGTGTTCGCGCCGCTGAGCGTGAGTACGCCGCCGCCCGTAACCGTTACGCCGCCCGAGCCGCCGATGACGCCGGCGTAGTGGCTGGCGCCCGCGCCGCCCACGGTGAGCGTGCTGGATCCCAGCGCGACGGCGCCCGAGCCGTTCAGGGCGCCGATCCGCTCGCTGGCGTTCAGCTGAAGCGCGCCCGGAGCGGCGATGGTCACGGAAACCGCGTCATTGATCGCGCTGCCGCCACTGACGGCCAGCGTGCCGGAGTTGATCGCCCAGGCTGTCGTCGAGCTGTCGGATCCCGTCAGGGTCCAGACGCCGGCGCCGTTCATGCTGCGGCTCTCGAAGCCGAGGACGTTGCCGATGTTGACCGTTCCCGCGCCCGCGCCGGCCAGTTCGAAGCTGTCGACCCCGGCATTGCCCTGAAGGATGCCGCTGACGACGCCGCCGCTGACCAGGGTGACCGTGTCGGCGCCGCTGCTGCCGGCGTAGGTTCCGTTCAGCGCGCCCGCGACGCGCAGAACCCCATTGCCGCCGCCGAAGTTGAGGACCCCGCCGTTGACGGTCGACCCCGCCTGGATGTCGACGCTCAGCAGGCCCGACCCGAAGTTGGCGACGCCGTTGTTGATGACGCCGCCGGCCTGGTTGACGATGGACGTGGCCACGGCCCCGTCGATCGTGACGCCCTGGTTGGCGCCCGCCTGGGAGCCGCCGCCGATCGTGCCCGAGTTGGTGATCGTTCCGCCCGCGCTCAGCGCGATGCCGGCGTAGTCCGTGGCGCCGATCACGCCGGCATTGACGATGTTGGCCGCCGCATAGCCGCGCACGCCGTAGTCGACGCCCGTGATCGTTGCGCCCAGCCGGTTGTCGAGCGTCAGCAGGCCCGCATAGGAGGCGACACCGTGCGTGCCCGTGATGAGCCCGCCCGCCTGGTTGGTGACGCTGCCGCCGACGTTCAGCCGGATGGCGTCATTGCCGCCCGCCGTCACGACCCCGCCGGTGATCGAACCGGCGACGATCCGACCCGAGTTGGTCACGCTGTCGAGCGCACTGTTGCTGACGAAAGCGGAGAAGGCGTGAGAGATGTCGCCCGCGTTGTTCAGCGAGACGGCGCCCGACGCCGTCGACAACACGGCCGCGGCGCCGGCGCCGGCGATCGAACCGCCTGCCTGGTTGTTGATCGTGAGCAGGCCGGAGCCGGCATTCTGGACGAGTCCGTTGATCACGCCGGCGTTTGTCACCGTGCCGGTCGCCGCGCCGTTCTTGACCACCGCGCCATTGACCGTGCCCGCGTTGGTGAAGGCGCCGCCGTTGGCGAAGGTGACGGCGTTCGACGCCGTGATGACGCCCGTGCCGGTGAGCGAGGAGCCGTCGATGATCGTCACGCCCGGCGTCGCCGTGATCGCCCCGCTGAGGGTCACCACGCCGCTGACGCCGACCGTGCCGGAACCGCTGACGGCGTTGGCGAAGTCGTGGTTGTCGCTGCGAGCGAAGACCAGCGCCGCATTGTTGACCACGGACCCGGCGATCGAGCCGGCCGCGGCGCCGTCGCCGATCTGCAGCGTGCCGGCGTTGATGGTGGTGCCGCCGGTGTAGGTGTTCTCGCCTGCCAGGATCAGCGTGCCGAGGTCGGTCTTGACCAGTCCGCCGGAGCCGGTCAGCGCCGAGGCGATGGTGGCCGTCCAGGCCGCGCTCGGGGCCGTGCCGTCGCCGACGCGGATCGTGGTGCTGGCGTTCGCAAGGGTGACCGCATCGCCGTCGATGCGATAGCCGTCGGCGGCGAACTGCATGCCGGTGACGGACACCGCACCCCCGCCGTTGTTGACGGTGACCACGCCGCCGGCGCCCTGGAAGATGGCGAAGCCGGGTTGCGGCTCCATGGCGCCGTTGAACGCGCCGTTCGCATCGGTCCATTCGGAGCCCGCGGCCGTCCAGATTCCGGACCCGCCGTTGACGGCGCCGTTGTCGTGCTGACCGGCGGCGCCGCCGTCCCAGAACAGCAGTTCCGTGGGGGCGTGGACGATGTTGACCTGGCCCGCGACCGAGGTCTGGACCAGCACGCGCTGGGCTCCGCCGGGGATGGTCCCGATCACAAGGCCATTGTCAGTGAGGGCGCCGCCATAGGTCATCAGACCATAGACGCCGAAGCCGTAGGCTCCGGTGCTGGCGACGTTGACCGTGCCGTCCAGCGTCAGGTCGCCGGTGACCGAGAACAGGGCAGGCCCGGCCGCGCCGCTGAAGGTCGCATTGATGGTCGAGCCGGACAGCAGGCCCAGCGAACCCATGGTCAGGGTCGTGCCCTGGACGCCGGTCAGGGCGCCGCCGTTGGCGATGCTGACCGCGCCGGTGATCGTTCCGCCGCCGCGCAGGGTCGCGCCGCTGGCGACCGTGGCCGCGGACTGCAATGCGCCGTTGACGACCAGCGTGCCGCCCTGGACCGAAGAACCGCCCGAGAAGGCGCCGGTTCCGGTCAGGGTCAGGGTGCCCGACTGGCTGGCGAAGGTCTCGAAGTTGGTCAGGTTGGACAGGTTGACCGAGGCGACACCGCCGCTGAGGTTCGAGGTGAAGCTGTCCGTACCGGTTCCGGCGTCGATCAGGCCGCTGAAGCTGCCGCCCTGCCAGGTGAAGCTGTCGGCGCCGGCGCCGAGGCTGGCGCTGGTCATCGAGCCGGCCGCCGCGAGGGTCAGGTTATCGACGCCGGTCCCGGTGGCCACATAGGCTCCGGTCAGCGATCCCGCGACCGTGGTCGTGACCGTTCCGCTGGCCGTCGAGCGCACGAGGCCGGTGGTCGAGCCGGCTTGCAGGTTGAGAGCGAATGCGGTGGCGCCGGACAGCAGCATGCCGCCGGAGACGCCCGTGATCGAGCCGCCGGACTGGTTGGTGACCGACCCGCCCGCCGTCATCGATACGCCGTAGGAGCCCGCTCCCGCGCCCGTGATCGAACCCGCGTTGGTGATGGATGCGCTCGAGGCGGCGCTTACGCCTCCCAGGCTTCCGGTGATCAGGCCGCCGACCTGGTTCACGAGCGTCAGGGCGCCATTTGTAACGACGCCATAGCCGCCCACGGTCTGCGTATTGGCGATGTCGCGGCCGATCACGCCCGCGTTCGTCACCGTTACAGCTCCGGCCGAGGCGCTCGAGACGCCGTTGCCGACCAGGGTGTAGATCTCACCGCCGGCGAAGTTGTTGAGGGTCAGGCCGCCGTTGGTGTTCTCGATGCCGTTATAAACGTCGCCCAGGACGCGGCCGTAGTTATTGACCACCAGCGTGCCCAGCGCGCTGTTGTCGTGCCGGATGCCCGCGTTGTAGCCCCGGATGGTCGAGCCGGCGCCCGTGTCCGAGACCGAGCCGTTGTTGATCGTCGTCGTAGTGCCGGCCGCGTCAATGACGAACACGCCCGCGCCCACGGCGCCGTCGCCGCCCGTACCGGCGTTCTGGATCAGGCCCAGGTTGGTCAGCGTCGTGTTGGTCCCGTTCAGGCGCACGCCGTTGAACTGGCCGCTCTGGACCGAGGCGGTCGTGGCGACGTTCAGGGTGGTGTTGGAGCCGGTCAGGACGACGCCGGTGGCGTCGCCGCCGCTTCGCACGCCGCCGTAGGTCCAGGACCCCGAGGCGAGAACCAGCGAGCCGCCGGTGATGTTCCCGGTGTAGGTTCCGGCGCCGCTTGCCAGCGTCAGCGTCTGGCCGCTCGCGATCGTCGTGGCGCCGGTCCCCGTCAGACTGGCGATCGTCTCCGTATTTGCAACCGAGAAGGCCCCGGGGCTCAGCACGTCGACGGTGCTGAGATTCGAGATCGCCGCGCCGTTCTGCACCACCAGCGTGCCGCCGGTGATCGAGGTCAGGCCGGTGTAGTTGTTGGTTCCGGACAGCGTCAGCGTGCCCGTGCCGGTCTTGGTCAAGCCGCCACCGAGGGCGACGCCGCCGCTGAAGGCGTAGTTGAAGGTGGGCGTGCCGGTGTGATCGCCCACATAGGCGGAGCTGTCACCCTGGTTGTTGTACCCGGCGCCGCCGGTGTCGATGCGGGCGTCGACCGCCAGCTCGGTGAAGTTCGCCGGGTTGCCGCCGTACCGGTTGTACCAGGCCGTGTCAGTGATGGTCGAGGTGCTCGCGCCGGCCGTCGAGATGCGATAATCGCCGGCAGCGCCGCCGAACAGCAGGGCCGCGGCTTCCTGGCCAGTGTAGGTCGGTGGATTGATGGACCAGTTCGGGCCGGCGGCGACGTTCCAGCTGCCGACATAGGCGACGGGCGTCTGATCGGTGATCGATCCCGAGAAGGTGGTGGAGGCGTCGTTGCCGCCGAGGGTCAGCGTGTTGCCGAGCACCCGCGCCGTGCCGGCGCCGGTCAGGCCGCCGATCGTCTCGCTGTTCGCCAGCTGAAGGGTCGCGCCGCTGGCGATCGTCACGGCGCTCAGGTCGCCGACGGCCGACCCGCCGCTGGCGATGAGCGTGCCAGCGGTGATCGTCGTCGCGCCGCTGAAGGTGTTGACACCGCTCAGCGTGACGGCCTGCGAGGGCGCATTGATCTGCAGCGTGCCCGCGCCGGAGATATCGCCGACGAAGGTTCCATCGACGTTCTGGTTGAACACAAGCGCGCCAGCGTTGGCGATCGAGCCGCCGGAAATGGTGTTGGTCGCCCCCTGCAGGGTCGTGCCCGCGTTGATGGCGGTGACCCCGCCCCAGATGTTGCCGGTGTTGGTCAGAATGGTCGTGCCGCCGTCAAAGGTGACGTACTGGTTGGCCCCGCCGACTCCGCCGGTTTCGTAGATCCGACCCGAAAGGGTGATCGTCCCGCCGCTGATGTTGCGCAGCCAGGTGGGATCGATGGCCTGCTGGCCGTTCACGACCTCCAGCGAGATGTCGTTGGCGTAGGTTCCGGTCGCCGCGAACTGGATCGTCGGATCGATCATGTGCAGCGTGCCGGTTCCGAACGCCGTCGTAGTGGTTGCGCGAACCGTGGCGCCGTTGACGTTGATCGCCCCGGTGAGGCCCGTGCCGCTGAAGATCAGCAGGCCGGCGGACCCGCCCATGCCGGCGTTGATCGTCATGCCCGGAACCGCGGCCGCGCCCGTCAGGGTCCAGGTGCCGTTGTCCAGCTTGGTCAGCACCTCGGCCGTGTTGATGGTGGAGCCGCCCAGATCCAGCGAGCCCGCTGCGCCGTTCGCGCCGCTGTCATCGCCCGCGCCACGCAGCTGCAGCGTATCCGTGCCGCCGCCCAGGTTGACCGTGCCGACCGTCGCGGCGGCGTTTGCGCCCGCGGTCTGCAGCGTGATGCCTGAACCGCCGTCGGTCAGCCCCGCGAAGGTCGTGCCGGTTCCGCTGTAGATCGCCAGGGTATCGTTGAAGCCGCCCGTTTCGATCGCGCCCGTGACCGAGCCGGCGAACAGATTGAGGGTCCCGGTTCCGAAGACTCCGGCGAAAGCGGCCAGGTCGCCCGTGACGGTTCCGTAGTTGTTGAACGTGCCGGCGCCGCTGTTGAAATAGACGCCGTAGCCGCCCGTGGTGCCCAGCAAGCCGCCGGCGGCGTTGGTGACCGTGCTCGCCCCGTTCGTATAGACGCCGGCGGCGTTCGCCTGGGTCCCGGTGATCGAGCCCGCGTTCAGAATGGTCGCCGCGCCGACGACGGACACGCCGTGAGACGTGCCCAGGCCCGTGCCGAGACCGTTGATGATCCCCGTCGAGGTGTTGGTCAGGTTCAGCGCGGCGTTCGCGCGGATGCCGCCGCCGGACCCGCCGGTGATGGTGCCGGAGTTGATGACCGTACTGGCCGCTTCCAGGCGGATGGCGTTGTTGTTGCCGCTCGCCGTGTACACGCCGCCGCCATCGACGGTTCCGCCGCCGATAAGGCCGGCGTTATTGATCGTGGCCGCGGTCGCGCTGAAGATCGCATAGCCGCCGCTGCCCACGATCTGGCCGCCTGCGTTGTTGGTGATCGACACGGGGCTGCCGCTGCCGTTGGCGACAACGCCGCCGTTCGCGCCGCCCAGGATGCGGCCGGTGTTGTTGAGGGTCAGACGGGACGAGCCGCCCGTGGTGATCGCGACCGCGCCGCCGATCTCGGCCCCGGCGGCGTTGGTGACCGTAAGCAGGCCGCCGTAGGTCGCCCCCTGGATCGAACCGCTGGTAATACCACCGGCGCCGCCGCTGATCGTGCCCGCGTTGTTGGTGACCGTGGCGCCCGCATACTGCGACAGGACGCCGAAGCCCGTCGTGGCGTCGCTGCCGCCGGTCACCGTGCCCGTGTTCGTCAGGTTGGAGGTGGCGAATCCGAAGCTGAAGGCGCCGCCCGTGCCTGCCGTGACGGTTCCGGTGTTGACCGCCGTGAGCGCGCCGTTCGTCAGGAGACCTGTGTTTGAGCCAGCCACCGTGCCGGCGTTGCTGAAGTTGTTCGCCCCACCGGTGTTGAACCAGACGCCGACATAGCCGTTCAGCGCGGCCCCTGTCAGGATCGCGACGGTGGCCGGCGATCCGTTGCCGTTCATGGTGATCCCGTACCCGGTACCGGTTGTCGCGGTCAGCGACCCGTCCAGTGTGAGGCTGGATCCGGGAACGAGGTTCCAGCCCGGTCCGGTGGCGCGCGTTCCCGTCAGGGTCAGATTGCCGGACAGGTGGTTATAGGTGTCGAAATTGCTCAGGAGGCCCAGGTCGAGCGAGCCGCTGACGCCGACGCCGAGCGCGCTGTTGAAGGCATCGGCCGAACCTGTGCCCCCGTTGATCGAAGCGAAGGTCCCGCCCTGCCAGTTGAACACGTCTTCGCCGGCGCCGAGCGTGACGGCCCCCGTGATCGAGCCGGTCGAGGCCAGGGTGAGGGTGTCGACGCCGCTCCCGGTCGCTGCGTTGTAGGCGCCGTCCAGCAGCCCCGCCACCGTCACCGTGCGTGCGCCGGTGCTGGTAGACAGGAGTTGACCCGTCACGGTCGATCCGAGGTTGAGGTTAAGCGTCGCCAGGTCGTCGCTGCTGATCAGGATCCCGCCGATCCCGCCGGTGATGACGCCCCCCGACTGGTTGGTCAGCGTCAGAATGCCGTCCTCGACCTCGACGCCATAGCCGTGCGTGGCGTCGCCGCCCCCGGTGATCGCGCCGCTGTTTGTGATGGTGTTGGTTTGCGTGAGGGAGGTGTTCAGCCGCAGGCCCGAGAGGCCGGCGCCGCCCGTTCCGCCGACAGTGTTGATGACACCGGTATTGGTCAGGGTGACCCGTCCGCCGGTGATGTTGTAGCCGTGCGAAACGCCCGTGATTGTGCCGCCGGTGTTGGTGTGAACGGTGGGGTTGCCGCCCGAATAGACGCCATCGTAACCCGTGATCGTGCCCGTGTTGGTCACGTTCACGCCGCTGGAGCCATACACGCCGGCGGTGCCGGTCGCCCCGTTTCCGGCGATCGTTCCGGCGTTGATCACCGAAGCGACGTTCTGGTACCAAATTCCGGTCGAACCGGTGATCGTGCCGGTCGCCGTGTTGGTCACCAGGCCGTCGCTGCTGAAGTGCACGCCGTGGCTGCCCGTGCCGCTGGCGACCAGGGAGCCGTTGTTGGTGACCGTGTTGGTCCCGTTGACCAGATACAGGGCGGCGTTGCTGGAGCCGTTGCCGGTCGAGGTCACGGTCACGCCCGCGCCGATGCCGACCGTATAGTTGCCGACATTCGTATAGACGCCGGTCGCGCCGGTAACGTTGCCGCCCAGGGTGATCGCGCCGGTGTTGCCGAACGTCCCCGCGGTCGCGCTGATGGCGCGGCCCGTGGCGACGATCGCTGCAGTCGTCGTGATGTTGATCGCGCCCGTCGATGTGCCGGTGGTCGAGGCAAGCACGCCGACGCCGTGCGCCGTTGTCGTGCCGATCGCCGCGCCCACATTGACCGTCACGGCGGTCGTTCCGCCCGAGCTGGTCGCGATGATCCCCGTCCCGGTTCCCGCCCCGGTGCTGTTGATCGTCCCCGCGCCGCTGGTGGTGATCGTGGTTCCGTTGGTGTTGGTCGAGTGGATGCCCGTCGGAGCGACGATGGCCGCCTGGGATTCAATGGTGCTGCCGCCGCCCGTCGCATCGGTGCGGATGCCGGTGACCAGGGCGTTGATCGAACCGCCCGTCATCTCGACGAAACTGCCGAAGAAATTGCTCGCATTGATGCCGGTGTCGAAGCCCGTGAACGTCGACGAGCCCAGTCGGAGGCCGGCGTTGACGGCGCTGACCGCGTTGAGGCCGGCGATGTGCGTGCCATTGCCGATGAACGACTGGCTCTGGTTCACCGAGTTGAAGTCGATGTAACCGCTCGGCGCCTGGATGTTGACGCCATAGCTGCCGGTGAAGACGGAGCCGCTGGAGTTGATCGTGACGCCGACGTTGCCGTTGGCCGTCACATAGAGGGCCGAGCCGCCGGCGGTCGTGGTGGTGAGAAGGTTCGTGCCGGTGAGCAGTGCACCGCCCGAGTTCAGAGTGCCGGTCTCGCCCTGGATGCGCAGGGCGTCGATGGTCGGCGCCCCGGTCGTATTGTTGATCGTGACGCCGTTGACCGTGATCGCCGCCGCTTGCGTGACGTTGCTGATCAGGACGCCGCCGCCGCTTCCGGTCTGGTCCGTGGAGCTCGAACTGCCGCCTGTCCGGGTGATTGTGCCGCCCCCGACGGGGCTGGCGATCGTCGTCTGGGCGAAGGCCGGAGACACCGCCAGCGACGCCGCGATCAGCGCCGTCGAACCCAGCAGCCCCATCCGCGTCCGACGCGCCGCGTCGGCGCCGGTGTTCGAGCGAGCAGGCGAGCGCGAGCCCGCGACGGGACGCTTGTTGGAAGCCGACATGTAGAAACCCACCCCGAACGGCCGGCTTCCGCCGACACAAAACACCAGACACGCACAGAGGGAGCACAGGTCGCCCACACCAAACGGACGGCGGTAATACATTGGCAACCATAGTGAAGGAACGGCTCGCATAGCGGCGTTCGTCCCAAACTTGGGACGCCTCGCCTGCCACGGGATTCTCCCCTTCCAGCGCACTGCTGAAGGCGATTTTCTCCGTGCGGCGGCACACGTTTACGACCGTGTGTGAGGTCTCAATCTTGCAGCGCGCTGACGATTTTAGACTTAAGGATGTGCAAACAACCGGGACACCGGTACTTGCAGTTGAGCCTTCCACGCCACAGTTCGAACGAAATTCGTCGTTCTCTCATTGTAACCTGTGGCGTCAAGGCAATAGACGTGGGACATAGCGGCCTTGGCTTGCAACCAACGCTCTCGCGTGGTGTTGTGTTCGCCGACGCTGTCTAAATCATCACGGAGCCGACCCATGAAAAAAACTCTTGCTGCAATCGCGACCGGCGCCCTGCTGATCGCCGGCCAGGCCGTCGCCGCCAACCAGGTTTCCGCCGCTCCGAGCGTCGCTGACCGCGTGGGCAGCACCGCTGGCGCCTCCGACGAATTCGGCGGCGGCATCGCCCCCGGCCTGATCTTCGCTGTGGTGGCCATCGCCGCCTTCGCCGCCGTCACGGCCGCCGACGACGACTCCGAAAGCGACTAAGTCGACCGGCTGACGTTTTCGTCGGCTTCGAGACCAACAGGAACGGCGGCTCCTTCCAGGGCCGCCGTTTTCTTTTGCGTGGTGCTACGAGAGTTCGCCCATCCAGCCGGCCCATCTGCGACGACTGTCCACGGGATCATCGGGCCTGGAGGCCGCTACCTCTTCGCGATAGGCTTGGGGTGAAACCTCGTAGGCTTCGCGGAAGAGCCGGCTGAGCTGGGCTTCGTCCGTGAACCCGAAGGTCCGCGCCAGGTCCGCCACCTGGGCCGGCTCGCGATTGTCCAGCGCCTGCCGAACGCCGTCCAGGCGCCGCTTCTGGATCAGGCGGGCGACACCGCCATAGTCCTCGAACAGCCGATAAAGGGCCGAACGGGACATGCCCATGCCCCGGCTCAGGGTCGCGACAGACAGGCAGGCATCACCCAGATTCTCGATGATCATCCGTTCGACGGCGTCCCGGCGAAGATATTCCCCCCGGCGCGCTTCGCTGCCGCGCACACCCTTGTCCTCAACCGAAGCCAGAACGTGGATGAAGGCGCGCGACAGCCCCGGCTGCGCCTCTGTCTCGATCGCATCGCCGTTTCGGGCCAGGGACTGGAGATAGTCAGCCAGCATCAGGTTGCGCGGGGGTTTCAGGATGCGTCCGTGCAAACCCGCGATGCCGCCCCGCGCGGCCTCGATAATCTCTTTCGAAACGCTGGCGGTCAGCACATGGGCGGACTCAAACGCGGTCCGCGAAGGTCGCGAGGTGTCGGTCACATAGATTTCGCCGGCGACCGCCTCCCCAAACCCGCTGGCCTGTCCGCCCGTCACCCGGCCAGACAGCACAAGGCTGAGTACGATGTGGTCAAAACCATCGGTCCCCGCACGGGCGCCGCGGGAATGGACAACGCCCGATAGGCGCCGCTCGAACAGCAGCAGTCCCTCCAGCCGCCACGCCCGGACCTCCGCCCGAAACTCTCCTTCGCCCCGGGTGACGTCCGAACCGTTGTTGTACAACAACGCATAGGCCTGGAACGCCTCTTCCCGGGGAAGCGCATCGCTGTTGAAACTGAAACGCTCGGACATGCGGTACTGGAACGCTACAATTTAACTGGAATCAGGCGCGACACGCCAACTGGCTTGCGAACACATGGTCTGATTGATCCGCGTTCGTCAAGAAATCACGCTATGCGGAATATCCGTTCCGCCAACCGGTCCCGTTCACGACCAGCTGTAGGCCGTCTTGGTCTGGGTGAAGAACTCCACCGCCGCGAATCCCTGCTCGCGCGCGCCATAGCTGGACGCCTTCGAGCCGCCGAACGGGACGTGATAGTCGACGCCGGCGGTCGGCAGATTGACCATCACCATGCCCGCGCGGGCGCGGCGCTGGAAATCGCGAGCGTGTTTCAGGGAGCTGGTGACAATACCCGCCGAAAGGCCAAACTCGACCCCGTTGGCGATGGCCAGCGCCTCTTCGTAGCTCTTGACCCGGATCGCCGAGGCGACGGGTCCGAAGACTTCCTCGTTGTTGATCCGCGTCTCCGCGCCCGTGTCCGCGATCAGGGTCGGCTGGACGTACCAGCCCGGCTTCTCGAGATTCAGACGCTCGCCCCCGGCGACGACGCGTCCGCCCTCGCTTCGGGCGATGTCGATATAGCGGTACGACGTCTCCATCTGATCCTCGGACACTGCGGGACCCATCTGGGTGTCGGGATCCAGCGCATCGCCGACACGTAGCGCCGAAACCTTTTCGGCGAGGGCCGCGACGAAGCGGTCGTGAATCCCGTCCTGGACGATCAGCCGGCTGGAGGCCGTGCAGCGCTGGCCGGTGGCGAAGAACGAGCCGTCGAGGGCGATCTGCACGGCCCGGTCGAGGTCGCAGTCATCCAGCACGATCAGCGGGTTCTTGCCGCCCATTTCCAGCTGGACTCGCGCCTGCCGCCTGACGGCGCCCGCCGCCACGCCGGCGCCCACGCCCTGCGATCCCGTGAAGCTGAGGCCGTCCACGTCCGGATGATCGACGATAGCCTGCCCAACCCGGCCGCGGCCGATGACGAGGTTCAGCACCCCCTTGGGCAGGCCCGCCTCATGCAGGATGGCGACCAGGGCTTCCGCCGTCGCCGGGGTCGGTCCGGCCGGTTTCATCACCACCGTATTGCCGAAGGCCAGGGCCGGCGCCGCCTTCCAGGCCGGAATGGCGATCGGGAAGTTCCACGGCGTGATCAGGCCATAGACGCCCACGGCCTGCCGGTAGGTCTGGATCTCCACGCCGGGCCGCACCGAGGCCAGGTTCTGGCCGTGAACCCGCAGAGCCTCGCCGGCGAAATATTTCAGGATGCGGCCGGCGCGGACCGTTTCGCCGATGCCCTCGGCCAGGGTCTTGCCCTCCTCGCGCGACAGCAGCCGGCCCAGGGCCTCGCGGCGCTCCATGACCAGCGTGCCCGCCCGGTCGAGAATATCCGAGCGCACCTCGGGTGACGCCTCGGACCAGGCCGGGAAGGCGGCTTTGGCCGCGGCCACGGCCGCATCGACCTCGGCCACATCCCCGTCCGGCGCGCGCGCGACGACCTCGCGGGTATCCGACGGGTTGCGGCTTTCAGTCGGCCGGTCGGCCGGGACCTTCTCTCCGTTGATCCAGTGCGAAAGCTCGAGGGTCTCGGTCATGGGGATGGTTCTTCGTGCGGAGTGGGCGTCCATCAGCTCATAGCGGACTATGCCGGGACGCGGCCACCGCCGTGTTCAGTGGACGCTCCCGAGATTTTGCTTTAGGCTTAAAACATGTCGTCGACACAGGCCGTCAACAGCATAGCGATCGTGGGCGCGGGTCCGGGCGGGCTCTATCTCGCCATATCGCTGAAGCTGAGAAATCCGGCGCTGGACGTGGTCGTGCACGAACGCAACCGCCCCGACGACACCTTCGGCTGGGGCGTGGTGTTTTCCGACCAGACCCTGGCCAATCTGAAGCTCAACGATCCGGAAACGGCGGCGACCATCGAGGCCGCCTTCGTCCACTGGGACGACATCGACGTGCACATCCACGGCCGGACGATCCGGTCAGGCGGCCACGGCTTCGCGGGCATCGGCCGTCAGAAGCTGCTGACGGTGCTGCAGGAACGCGCCCGGTCGCTGGGCGTCGATCTGCGCTTCCAGGACGAGGTCGCCGACATCCGCGCCCTGCCCGCCGACGTCGTGGTCGCCGCCGACGGCCTGAACAGCCGGACCCGCAACGACCATCCCGAAACCTTCGGTGTCGATGTCGACGTGCGGACCAACAAGTACATCTGGCTGGGCACGAAACAGTCCTTCGACGCCTTCACCTTCGCCTTCGTCGAGACGCCGCACGGCTGGATCTGGGCCCATGCCTACCAGTTCGAACCGGGCGCCTCGACCTTCATCGTCGAATGCACCGAGGCGACGTGGCGCGGCCTCGGCTTCGACGCCATGGATCAGGACCAGACCTGCCGCGCGGCCGAGGCGCTGTTCGCCGACTGGCTGGGCGGCCATGCCCTGATGAGCAATGCGAAACATCTGCGCGGCTCGGCCTGGCTCAACTTCCCGCGCGTCGCCTGTTCCAGTTGGCGCGACGGCAAGGTGGTGCTGCTGGGCGACGCGGCGCACACGGCCCATTTCTCGATCGGTTCCGGCACCAAGCTGGCCTTCGAGGACGCCATCCGGCTGGCCGAAGCCCTGACCGACGGCGGCGACCTCGACGCCGCCCTGGCCGCCTATGAGGCGGAGCGCCGGGTCGAGGTGCTGAAGCTGCAGAGCGCCGCCCGCAACTCGACCGAATGGTTCGAGACCGTCGATCGCTATGTCGGGCTGGAGCCGCTGCAGTTCGCCTACAGCCTGCTGACCCGCAGCCAGCGCGTCAGCCACGAGAACCTGCGCCTGCGCGACCGCGACTTCCTGACCGGGATCGAGCGCTGGTTCGCCGACGAGGCCGGCGCTCCGTCTACGGACAATCCTCCCCCACCCATGTTCGCGCCGCTGCGTCTTCGCGGCCTGACCCTGCCCAACCGCGTCGTGGTTTCGCCGATGTGCATGTATTCGGCCGAGGACGGAATGGTGGGCGACTTCCATCTGGTCCACCTGGGCGGTCGGGCGCTGGGCGGGGCGGGACTGGTCTTTACCGAGATGACCGACGTCTCGGCTGACGCCCGGATCACGCCGGGTTGCGCGGGCATGTACCGGCCCGAGCATCGCGATGCCTGGCGGCGGATCGTCGACTTCGTCCACGGGCAGGGTTCGCGCATCGCTATCCAGCTGGCCCACGCCGGGCGCAAGGGCTCGGTCGAACGCCCTTGGGGGCCTCGCGCGGATCAGCCGCTCGAGGACGGCTGGCCGCTGATCGCCGCCTCCGCCATTCCGTGGTCGGACGAAGACCGAATCCCGCGTGAAATGACCCGCGCCGACATGGACCGCGTCGGCGACGACTTCGTGCGCGCGACCCGATGGGCCGACGAAGCCGGATTCGACATGGTCGAGCTGCATTGCGCCCACGGCTATCTGCTGTCGTCCTTCCTGACGCCGGTGTCGAACCATCGCACCGACGACTACGGCGGCCCGGTCGACAACCGGTTGCGCTTCCCGCTGGAGGTGTTCGCCGCCATGCGCGCCGTCTGGCCGGACGAGAAGCCCATGTCGGTCCGCTTGTCCGCCAGCGACTGGGTCGAGGACGGTCTGACGCCGGAGGATTCGGTCGCCATCGCCCGCGCGTTCGCCGAGGCCGGCTGCGATCTGATCGACGTCTCGGCGGGCCAGACCTCGGAGCAGTCGCACCCCGTCTACGGCCGCATGTTCCAGACCCCGTTCAGCGATCGCATCCGCAATGAGGCGGGCGTGGTCACCATGGCGGTCGGCAACATCTATGAGACCGACCACGTGAACAGCATCCTCGCCGCCGGCCGCGCCGACCTGTGCGCCCTCGCTCGGCCCCATCTGGCCGATCCGAACTGGAGCCTGCGCGCCGCCGCCGAACTGGGCTGGCGCGGTATCCAGCCGCCGGTCCAGTACCGCGCCGGCTTCGCCCAGCTGGCCCGCAATCTCGAGAAACAGCAGCAGGCGGGGCCGGTATGAGCCTGACCGGACACCATGCCGTGGTCACCGGCGCCGGCTCCGGCATCGGCCGCGCCGCCGCCGAGCGGCTGGCCGAGGCCGGCTGTCAGGTGACCCTGATCGGCCGTCACGTCGCCCGCCTGAACGAGACCGCCGACCGTATCGGCGACCTCGCCTTCGCCGCCCCCGCCGACGTCACCGACCCCGACGCCCTCGCCGCCGCCATCGAGGTCGGCCGCGACCGGTTCGGCCCGATCGACATCCTGATCAACAACGCCGGCGCCGCCACCTCGGCCCCCTTCCTCAAGACCGACGCCGACGCCTTTCGCGCCATGCTGGCGCTCAATCTCGAGGCTCCGGCCGAGGCCGCGCGTCTGGTCCTGCCGGGCATGCTGACGCGCCGTTGGGGGCGGATCGTCAACGTCGCCTCGACCGCGGGGCTGAAGGGCTACGCCTATGTCTCGGCCTACGTCGCAGCCAAGCACGGGCTGGTCGGCCTGACCCGCAGCCTGGCGCTTGAGGTCGCGTCGAAGGGCGTCACGGTCAACGCTGTCTGCCCCGGTTTCACCGACACCGATCTGGTCGCGAAGTCCATCGACTCCATCATCGCCAGGACCGGACGCAGCGAAGAGGAGGCCCGCGCCGCACTGGCCACCTCCAATCCGCAGGGTCGGCTGATCACCCCGGACGAGGTGGCCCAGACCATCGTCTGGCTGTGCGGCGACGGGGCCTCCGGGGTCAACGGCGCCGCCGTCCCCGTGGCCGGGGGCGAGCTGTGAACGCCGCCGCCGCCGCCCTGCCGGACCGGCTCGGCGGCGCCCCCGACGGCAAGCGCTCGCTGCGCCTGTGGCTGCGGCTGCTCACCTGCGCCACCACCATCGAACAGACCATCGCCCAGCGCCTGCGCGACGAGTTCGGCTCCACCCTGCCCCGCTTCGACATGTTGTCGGCGCTCGACCGGGCGGGGGAGGCAGGCCTGACCATGGGCGAAGTCTCGCGCATGCTGATGGTCTCCAACGGCAACGTCACCGGCCTGGCCGCGCGGCTCAAGGCTGACGGCCTGATCGAGGCCATGGCCGGCGCTGACCGCCGGGTCCAGCGCGTGCGCCTGACGCCGACGGGTCAGATCCGCTTCACCGCCATGGCCCGCGCCCACGAACGCTGGATAGAAGCCCTGTTCGCCGACCTGACCGAGACCGAGGCCGACGACCTGACCCGCCTGCTGGAGCGCACCAAACGGTCGCTTCACGCGACCACCCACGAGGAGCTGAACGGATGAAGGCGCGCGACTACAAGGCGGCTCATTTCCTGTGGTCAGTGGATGACGACGGCGTCGCGACCCTGACCCTGAACCGGCCCGAGCGGAAGAACCCGCTGACGTTCGAGTCCTATGCCGAGATGCGCGACCTGTTCCGCGCCCTGGTCCATGCCGACGACTGCAAGGTGGTCATCGTCACCGGCGCGGGGGGCAATTTTTCTTCGGGCGGGGATGTGCACGAGATCATCGGCCCGCTGACCGAGATGGCCACGCCCGCCCTGCTGGCCTTCACCCGCATGACCGGCGATCTGGTCAAGGCCATGCGCGGCTGCCCCCAGCCGGTCATCGCGGCGCTGGACGGGGTCTGCGTCGGCGCCGGGGCGATCATGGCCATGGCCTCGGACCTTCGCCTCGCCACGCCGCGGACGAAGACGGCTTTCCTGTTCACCCGCGTCGGCCTCGCCGGCTGCGACATGGGCGCCTGCGCCATCTTGCCCCGCCAGATCGGTCAGGGCCGGGCGTCCGAGCTGCTGTTCACCGGCCGGGTCATGACCGCCGACGAGGGCGAGCGCTGGGGCTTCCACAATCGCCTCGTCGAACCGGAGGCCCTGATGGAGACGGCGCTGGAGCTGGCCCGCTCGCTGGCCAAGGGGCCGACCTTCGCCCACGGGATCACCAAGAACCAGCTCAACCTCGAATGGGACATGAGCCTGGACGCCGCCATCGAGTCCGAGGCCCAGGCCCAGGCCATCTGCATGCAGACCAGGGACTTCCGCCGGGCCTACGAGGCCTTCGCCGCCAAACGCGAGCCGGTGTTCGAGGGGAACTGAGCCATGGCCGACCGCACCTTCCTCGACTGGCCCTTCTTCGAGGACCGCCACCGCGCCTTCGCCGCCGATCTGGACGCGTGGGCGGACAAGACAGCCGCCATCGGCCTGCACGGCGACCACGACCTCGACGGCGACTGCCGCACCATACTGAAGGCGTTGGCCGAGGGCGGCTGGCTGAGAAACGCCGTGCCCGACGCCAACGGCAAGCTCGACGTCCGCACCCTGTGCCTGACGCGCGAAACGCTCGCCCGCCGCTCTGGGCTCGCCGATTTCGTCTTCGCCATGCAGGGCCTCGGCTCCGGCCCGATCAGCCTGTTCGGCACGGACGAACAGAAGGCCCGCTGGCTGCCGGGCGTCGCTTCGGGCCAGACCATCGCCGCCTTCGCCCTGTCCGAGCCCGAGGCCGGCTCCGACGTCGCCGCCCTGTCGACCACCGCCCGCCGCGACGGCGACCACTGGGTGCTCGACGGGACCAAGACCTTCATCTCCAACGGCGGCCTCGCCGACCGCTACGTCGTCTTCGCCCGCACCGGGGAAGGGGCCGGCGCCAAGGGTCTCGGGGCCTTCGTCGTCGACGCGGATACGCCCGGTTTCGAGATCGTCGAACGCATCCCCCTGATGGCGCCGCACCCGCTGGCCACCATCCGCTTCGCCGACTGCCGCATCGACGCCGACCGCATCCTCGGCGCGCCGGGCGAAGGCTTCCGCATCGCCATGGCCACCCTGGACGTGTTCCGCTCGACGGTGGCGGCGGCGGCCCTCGGCTTCTCGCGCCGCGCCTTCGACGAAGCCGCGACGCGCGCCACGTCCCGCAACCTGTTCGGCGCCCCGATGAGCGACCTGCAGCTGGTGCAGGCCTCGCTGGCCGAGATGGCGCTGAAGATCGACGCCTCGGCCCTGCTGATCTACCGCGCCGCCTGGTTGAAGGATCATGGCGCGCCCCGCGTCACCCGCGAGGCCGCCATGGCCAAGCTCTACGCCACCGACGAGGCCCAGGCGGTAATCGACGCGGCGGTGCAGATCTTCGGCGGCCTCGGCGTCGTCTCGGGTCATCCGGTCGAGCGGCTGTATCGCGAGATCCGCGCCCTGCGCATCTATGAGGGCGCGTCCGAGGTGCAGAAGATCGTCATCGCCCGGCAGGTGCTGGCGGGTCTGCCGGGAGGCGTCTGATGGGGACGAGCGCGCACATCGACCGGTTCGTTCTCGATCATCTGCCGCCGGCGCATCAGCAGCCCGAGCTGGTCTTCGACCTGCCGGAACTGACCTATCCCGAGCGGCTGAACGCCGGCGCCGAACTGCTCCGCCGGGCCATCGCCGCCGGCGGCCCCGACGCGCGCGCGCTGATCGACTTCGATCATGAGTTTTCGTGGAGCCGGGTCGACGCCATCTCGGACCGGATGGCGCGGGTGCTGGTCGGGGACATGGGCCTGGTCCCTGGAAATCGCGTCCTGCTGCATGGCCCGAACTCGTCCTGGACGGTGATGGCGTGGTTCGCGATCCTCAAGGCCGGCGGCGTGGTCGTCGCCACCATGCCCATGCTCCGGCCCGCCGAACTGGCGACCGTGATCGACAAGGCCCGGATCAGCCACGCGCTGGTCTACACCTCCCTCGCCGAAGCGGTGACAGAGGCGCAGGCGGCGGCCCCGTCGTTGAAGCACGTCATGGACTCGGCGACCCTCCAGGCCGCCGCACAGTCCCAGCCGGCCGGCGCCCGCTTCGACGCCATCGACACGGCCGCTGACGACCCGGCCCTGATCGCCTTCACCTCGGGCACCACGGGCAAGCCCAAGGGCTGCGTCCATTTCCATCGCGACATCCTCGCCATGGCCGACACATTCGCCCGCCACATCGTCGGCCTGACGAAGGATGACATCGTCCTCGGCACGCCGCCGATCGCATTCACCTTCGGCCTCGGCGGTCTGGTTGTCTTCCCCGCCGCCGTCGGAGCAGCCACCGCCTTCGCCCCCCTGCCGGGGTTCGAAGCCCTGGCCGAGACCATCGCCCGCCATCACGCCACCGCCCTGTGCACCGCCCCGACCGGCTACCGCGCCCTGCTGAAGCTGGCCGGCCAGCACGATCTGTCGAGCCTGCGCACCTGCGTCTCGGCGGGCGAGGCCCTGCCCGCCGCCACCTCCGACGCCTGGCATGAGGCGACGGGCGTCCGCATCATCGACGGCATCGGCTCGACCGAGATGATCCACGTCTTTATCTCGGCGCGCGGCGACGACATCCGCCCCGGCGCCACCGGCAAGGCCGTCCCCGGCTATGAGGCTCGCATCATCGACGCAGACGGACGCCCCCTCCCCGCGGGTGAGACCGGCCGCCTCGCCGTCCGCGGTCCGACCGGCTGCCGCTATCTCGATGACGTGCGACAGGCCGCCTATGTCCAGGACGGCTGGAACCTGACCGGCGACGTCTACCGGCTGGATGAGGACGGCTATTTCTGGTTCGTGGCCCGGTCCGACGACATGATCGTCTCGTCCGGCTACAATATCGGCGCCCCGGAGGTGGAGCACGCCCTGCTGCGCCACGACGCCGTCGCCGAGGCCGCCGTCATCGGCGCGCCTGATCCCGAGCGGGGCCAGATCGTCCAGGCCTTCGTCGTGCTGACTGACGGTCACGCCCCGTCCGACGCTCTTCGGATCGAGCTCCAGACCTTCGTGAAGGGGGTCATCGCCCCCTACAAATATCCGCGCGGCCTGGATTTCGTGGACGCCCTGCCCAAGACCCAGACCGGCAAGCTGCAGCGCTTCCGGCTCAAGGAGCCGACATGACCGGCCAGGTTTTCACGGTCGACCGCCGCGTCCGTTTCGCCGACTGCGACGCGGCCGGCATCGTCTTCTTCCCCCGCTATTTCGAGATGCTCAACGGGGTGGTCGAGGACTGGTTCGCCGGGCCGCTGCAGGCCTCGTTCCGTGAGCTTCACCTCAACCGTCACGTCAGCGTCCCTACCGCCGCCGTCGAGGCCCGGTTCATCGCCCCGTCGCGGCTCGAGGACGAACTGACCTTCGCCCTGACGGCGACCAGGCTGGGCGGCGCCTCCTGCGGCCTGCGCCACCGCATCAGCGCGGGCGGTCAGCTGCGCTTAGAGGCCAGCCAGACCATCGTCTACGTCGGCGCCTCGCTGAAGCCCGAGCCATGGCCCGACGCCATTCGCGCCCGCATCACCCCCTTCCTGGAGCAGCCCCTGTGAACCGTGTCCTGCTGCCCGAAGGCTGGCCCCGGCCGAAGGGCTATTCGAACGGCGTCGAGGCGACCGGCCGCATGATCTTCGTCGCCGGCCAGATCGGCTGGACGCCCGAAGGCGTGTTTGACGAAACGGGCTTCGGGGGCCAGTTCCGCCAGACCATCGAGAACACCCTCGCCGTCCTCAGGGAAGCCGGCGCCGGGCCCGAACACATCGTCCGCATGACCTGGTACGTGGTCGACAAGACCGAATACCTGTCCGCCCTGCGCGAGATCGGCGCGGTCTGGCGCGAGCGGATCGGCCCCCACTACCCCGCCATGGCCGTGGTCGAGGTCAAGGGACTGATCGAGGACGCCGCCCGCGTCGAGATCGAGACCACAGCCGTCATCCCCGCGTGAGGCTTGGCGCCGCGCGATTCCGGGGCCACAGCTAGACCATGCGGCTGCACGACGACGTCCTCGGCCGGCTTGAAGCCGAAGCCATTCACATCTTCCGGGAGGTCGCCGCCGAATGCGAGCGGCCGGTGCTGCTGTTCTCGGGCGGCAAGGACTCCGCCGTCCTGCTGCATCTGGCGCGCAAGGCCTTCTTCCCTGCTCCGCCGCCCTTCCCGCTGTTGCACGTCGATACGACCTGGAAATTCCGCGAGATGTACGCCTTCCGCGATCAGGCGGCGGCGGACGCCGGGATGCAGCTGCTCGTCCATCGCAATCCCGAAGCCGAGGCCGAGGGGATCAACCCGTTCGACCACGGCGCCAGCGTCCACACCGACCTGTGGAAGACGCAGGGGCTGAAACAGGCGCTGGACCTGCACCGGTTCGACGCGGCCTTCGGCGGCGCCCGCCGCGACGAGGAAAAGAGCCGGGCCAAGGAGCGGATCGTCTCGGTCCGCAGCGCCGCCCACGGCTGGGACCCGAAACGCCAGCGGCCCGAGCTCTGGAGCCTGTACAACACGCGCCTGGGCGACGGGGAATCCCTGCGAGTCTTCCCCCTGTCCAACTGGACCGAGATCGACGTCTGGCGCTACGTCCGGCGCGAGGCGATCGCCCTGCCCTCGCTCTATTTCGCCGCCGAGCGACCCGTCATCGAGCGCGACGGCGCCCTGTTGATGGTCGATGACGACCGCATGGCCTTGCGACCGGGCGAACAGGCCCGGCCGCGCCGCGTGCGTTTCCGCACGCTGGGCTGCTGGCCCTTGACCGCCGCCATCGACAGCGACGCCGACACCCTGGACGCCGTGGTCCGCGAGGTGCGCGAAGCCTCCATGTCCGAACGTCAGGGCCGGGCCATCGACCACGACCCGGCCGCCTCGATGGAGCAGAAGAAGCGGGAGGGCTATTTCTGATGGCCCGGACGACCGACAGCGGCCCGCGCGAACTCATCCGCCTGATCACCTGCGGCTCCGTCGACGACGGCAAGTCCACCCTGATCGGCCGCCTTCTGTACGAGGCCGGCGCCGTCCCCTTCGACCAGACCGCCACCCTGCCCCTGATCGACGGCGAGCCCGACCTGTCATTCCTCGTCGACGGTCTGGCCGCCGAGCGCGAGCAGGGCATCACCATCGACGTGGCCTATAGGTTCTTCGACATCGGCGAGCGCCGCTTCATCCTCGCCGACACGCCGGGGCACGAGCAGTACACGCGCAACATGGTGACCGCCGCCTCGACGGCGGACCTCGCCATCGTCCTGATCGACGCCCGCAAGGGCGTGCTGACCCAGACCCGGCGGCACAGTCGTCTTCTGGTCCTGCTGGGGGTCCGGCGCGTGGTGCTGGCGGTCAACAAGATGGATCTGATCGAGGGATCGCGGGACCGGTTCGACGCCATCGTTGACGAGTACCGCGCCTTCGCCGCCTCCATCGGCCTGACCGATGTGACCAGCATCCCCGTCAGCGCCCGGCGCGGCGACAATGTCATGACGCCGGGCGCCTCCATGCCCTGGTACGCCGGTCCCAGCTTGATGGCGCATCTGGATACCGTGCGGGTTCCGGATGCGCCGGCCGGCCCCCTGCGCATGGCGGTCCAGAGCGTGACCCGGTGCGGCTGTTTCCGCGGCTTCACCGGCCGCATCCAGTCGGGCTCGGTCCGCCCCGGCGACGCGGTCCGCATCCTTCCCTCGGGCGTCGGCGCGACGATAGACCGGATCGTGGCTTTCGACGGCGATCTCGACGAGGCCCGCGCCGGCCAGTCCGTGACCCTGACCCTGACCCCCGAGGTCGATGTTTCCCGCGGCGACCTGATCGCCGCCGCTGATGCGCCGCCCGGGGTCGCCGACCAGTTCGACGCCCATGTCGTCTGGATGTCGGACCGGCCGCTGCTGCCGGGCCGGGCCTGTTGGCTCAAACTGGGCGCCGCCACCGTCCCCGCCCGGGTCAGCGACATCCGGCACAAGGTCAATGTCGACACCGGCGAGGAACTGGCGGCCACGACCCTGTCGCTGAACGACATCGGCCGCTGCACCCTGGCCCTCGACGCGCCTGTCGTCTTTGAGCCCTATGCCGTGAACCGCGACCTGGGCGGCTTCATCCTGATCGACCGGATGACCAATGAGACGGCGGGCGCCGGCATGATCCGCTTCGCCCTGCGCCGCTCGGCCAATGTCCGGCCCCAGGCCCTCAGCGTCAGCCGCGCCGACCGCGCCGCCCTGAAACACCAGTCGCCGCTGGTGCTGTGGTTCACCGGCCTGTCGGGAGCAGGCAAGTCGACCATCGCCAACCGCGTCGAACAGCGGCTGAACGCCGAAGGCCTGCACACCGCCCTGCTGGACGGCGACAACGTCCGCCACGGCCTGAACCGCGATCTGGGCTTCACCGACGCCGACCGCGTCGAGAACATCCGCCGCGTGGCCGAGGTCGCCCGGCTCATGACCGACGCCGGTCTGATCGTGCTGGTGTCCTTCATCTCGCCCTTCCGCGAGGAGCGCCGCATGGCGCGCGACAGGATGGAGCCCGGCGAGTTCGTCGAGATATTCGTCGACACCCCGCTGGCGGTCGCCGAGGCGCGCGACGTCAAGGGTCTGTACGCCAAGGCGCGGGCCGGCCAGCTGGCCAATTTCACCGGCATCGACAGCGCCTATGAAGCGCCGGAAGCGCCCGAGCTTCGCATCGACGCCGCCGCCTGCTCGCCCGACGAGGCCGCCGAACGGGTCCTGGCCCTGATCCACGCCCGTCTGGCGCGCTGAAGACCGCTCAGGCTTCGGGAGGCCGCCGCCACGGCCCGGCGAAGGTCAGGGCGACGCCGGCCACGACAACCGCCGCCACACCGACCACCGACGCCAGCGCCCACGCCAGGGCGTCCGGACCGGCCGCCCCGTGATCGCTGATGATCCCCGTGAGCAGCGGACCGAAGCCCACGCCGGTCAGGGATACGAAGGCAAGATAGACAGCGCCGACCTGGGGCCGCAGCCGCGTCTCCGTCAGGCTCTGAATCTCGATGAGGGCGAGGACCGCCGCAAAGCCGCCGCCGATCGACAGCCCGGCCAGACCCGCCGCCGCTCCGGCGAGCGAGTTCGACGCCGCCAGCAACAGGCCGCCGGCCGCCGCCAGCACCATTCCAGCCGCCAGCAACGGGCCTGTCCCGACGCGCCGTCCAGCCCTCGACCCCAGCAGCCAGCCGGCGCCCAGATGCCCGGCCGGTGCGAAGGTCAGGACGACCGCTCCCGCCAGCAGCGCCGCATCCGCCGCCGACAGGCTGAAGCCGCGATTCAGGATCGAGGCGCTCCATGCCCCGGTGGCCTGAACCAGCAGCACTGAACCGGCCCCGACGATCAGGATGGGCGCAAAGACCCGCCATCGGTTCCGCATCAGGATCATGGCGGCGCCGATGCCCTGTCCCGGCTCCCGCCGGGAAATCTCATGGCGGCGGGACGAGCAGGCGAAGAAGGCGATCAGCGCCAGGTTCGGGAGGACCAGCACCAGGCTGGCCGCGCGCCAGGGCTCCAGACCGGCGACGGATCGCCCGGCGACCACGGCCAGCGCCGCTCCGCCCAACAGCAAGGCTGCGCTGCGCCCCGTCGCGGAGCCGGTTGTGAAGGTGGACAACGCCCTGGCGCGGCGGGCGGCGTCTTCCTGCCCGGCCAGCAGCATCAGCGCCGCGGGCGCGAAGAACGCCTGACCCAGCCCCATGGCGACCCGCGCCGCCAGCATGCCGGGATAGTCGGGCGCGAGGGCGAACAGCACGCCGCCGCCGGTCCAGACGACCATGCATCCTGCCACGAGGCGCCAGGGGTTGCGGCCGGCGACGAAATGCCCGGCGACCAGCAGCCCCACTGCGTACAGGGTCGCGAAGGCGGGGCCCTGCATCAGGCCGATCTGGGTGTCGGTCAGGCCGAACTGCGCCTTGATCAGCGGGGCCACGACCGCGGGCAGGCCGCGATCGACGTAGGCCGCGAACTGGGCTGCGGCCAGCAAAAGGATCGACGACCAGGCCAGCGGCGCGAGCCGCTCGGAAGACGGAACTGGGGAGATGAGCCGTCCTCTCAACCGGAGCGTTCCGGACCTGGAGTTTTCGGCGGCGTCGCCCGGCTGGTCAAGCCTTACCGTGTTCGCTGAACCGCCATTTCATGGCCAGCACGCCCGAAGCCATCACCAAGGCGCAGGCGTTGGCCACGATGATGGGCCACGCCCCCGTCAGCACCCCATAGGCTGTCCACAGGACGAAACAGGTCACCGTCAGGGAGTAGGTCTTCAGCGACACGGATGAGGCGTCACGCTCCTTCCAGATCTTGATCATCTGCGGAGCGAAACTGGTGATCGAACAGAGGGCGGCGGCCGTTCCCACTACGTTCGCGGCCAGATCGCTCACACCGAAGCCTTGTCGCGAGGCCTGGCTCCGGTCCGCGTCTTGCGGGCTTCCGGCGCGGCCTGCTGCACCAGCGCCGAACTGTCTTCCGCCCGGGTCGCGACGACGGGCATGGCCTTGGCGCCGCCGCCGTGAATCCGCGTCGCCCGACCTTCGACCTCCAGCAGGATCTTCTGGAGATCCTTCTCTGTCATGTGTTCGACGCCGATGAACCGCTCGTCGGCCGCCCGCACGTGGATCAGCTCGTCCAGCTTGGCCTGCATCGCCGCGCCGTCCCGATTCTGTGTGTTCTGGATCAGGAAGACCAAAAGCTTTTCCATGCCCGCTCCAAACCAACCGTCACGCCGAAGGTTGCCGCCCTATCGCCCCGCCAGCGTCGGGGGCCTGCGCTCATGTGTTCGCTGCTCATAGGCATAACCCAGCGACAGAATGTGGGCGTCGTCCCACTGGCCGCCGATGAAGCTCAGACCCACCGGCATGCCCCGGTCGAAGCCCATCGGCACGGTCAGGTGCGGATAGCCCGCCACGGCCGCCAGCCGGCTGGCCGACCCCTGGGCGTTGTCGTCGTCCTCACGGTCGTTGGTCCAGGCGCGCGAGGTCGTCGGCGCGATCAGGGCGACGACGGTGTTGTCCGCCATCAGCCGGTCGATGCCCTCGGGCCCGGCGGCCCTCAGCGAGTTGGCGCGGGCGTCCAGATAGACCGGGTCCTCGAGCCCCGTCGTCGCCTCGGCGCGCAGGAACAGCTCCTGACCGAACAGCACCGTTTCACGCGGCTCGGCGTCGTTGAAGGCGATCAGGTCTGCAAGCGTGCGGGTCGGCACCTGGGCCGGGTCGGTCGAGGCCAGATAGGCGTTCAGGTCGTGCTTCAGCTCGCTCATCAGCACCTGGATTTCCCAGCCGCCGAGCGCCCGGAAATCCTTGGGAGCTTCAGTGATCTCGACCAGTTGAGCGCCGGCGTCGCGCAGGGCCTGAAGCGCCCGCTCGAATTCGGCCTGGGTCTCCGCCGAATAGTTGGAGACGAGGAAGCGCATCACGCCGATCCGGGCGCCGCGCAGACTGTCCGCATCCAGAGCGGCGCGATAGTCGACCTTGCGCGCATCGGCCTCGACCGTCGCCGGGTCCAGCGGGTCGGAGCCCGCGATGATCGACAGCACGATGGCCGCGTCCTCGACCGTGGTGGTGATCGGTCCGGCCGTGTCCTGCGAATGGCTGATCGGCACGATGTGGGTGCGGCTGACCAGCCCCACCGTCGGCTTGAACCCGACCACGCCATTGACCGAGGCCGGGCAGGTGATCGAGCCGTCGGTTTCCGTCCCGATCGCCGCCGGAGCCAGGCCGATGGCGACTGCTACGGCGCTGCCGGCGGATGAGCCGCACGGCGTCCGTTCGGGATCGTAGGGATTGCGGGTCTGCCCGCCGACCGCGCTCCATCCGCTGATGGAGTTGGTCGAGCGGATGTTGGCCCACTCCGACAGGTTGGCCTTGCCGAGAATGAAGGCTCCGGCGTCGCGCAGGCGGGTGACCAGCGGTGCGTCCCGTCCGGGCGCGTTCGCCTCCAGCGCGAGGGATCCTGCCGTCGTCGGCATGTCCCGCGTCTCGATATTGTCCTTCAGCAGGATCGGCAGGCCGTTCAGCGGGCCGGACGGGACTGTGAAGTGCTCCGCGATGACCGCTGGGGAGATTGCGATCACCGACGCCAATGGTTGTCCGGTCGCTCTGTCCTGGCTCAGCGCCAGTTCGACCGAGCCCTCGATCGCCCGACGCGCCGGGAAGCTGCCGTCCACGACCGCTGCAGCGGTCGGCGGCTGATAGATGCGTCCCCCGTCGTCGCCCGCCACCGTCCAGCTGCCGTCGCCGTTGGGCGTGGCGCTGGCGCAGGCAGCAAGCGATAGCGAAGCAGCCGCGATCAGTCCCGCGCGGCGGGCGCCCTTGAACCGATCGTGCGATCCAGGAAGTCGAGATAGGTACGCCATTGCTGCAGCTGCCTTTCATTGCCCCGCACGCCGTGGCGCTGACCGGGATAGAGCATCAGTTCAAACGGGGTGGACGAAGCCTGCAGCGCGTCGATGACGCGCGTCGAGTTCTCGAGGATGACATTGTCATCGGCCATGCCGTGCATCAACAGCAGCCGGCCGGTCAGGTTCGGCAGGCGCGGAATGGCGTCCGAGGCGGCATAGCCCTCGGCGTTCGCCTGCGGCGTCGACATGAACCGCTCGGTGTAATGGGTGTCGTACAGGCTCCATTCGGTCGGCGGCGCACCGGCGATGGCCGAGGTCAGCCCCATGTCAGGTTCGGTCAGCGCCATCAGGCTCATGAAGCCGCCATAGGACCAGCCCATCATGGCGATGCGGCTGTCATCCACATAGGACAGCGATCTCAGATAGTTGGCGGCGAGGACCTGATCCTCGATCTCGGGCTGCCCCATCTTCAGATAGAGGGCCTGCTTGAACGCCGTCGACCGGTCGCCCTCACCGCGGTTGTCCAGCCGGAAGACGATGTAGCCGGCCTCGGTCAACAATTGATTGTTGGCGCTCTGCCAGCCGCGTTTGACGCCTCCGCCGGAGGGGCCGCCGTAGACCTGCATGACCACCGGGTACGTCTTCGACGGATCGAAGCCCGGCGGCGTGGTCATCTGCCAGACCAGGGTCTCGCCATGACTTTCCAGCGTCCCGAACGTCACATCCCCCCGGCGCGAGAGAAACGGATACATCGGATGATCGGCGTCCAGCCGGTTCTCCTCGATCCACCGCACGAACGTGCCGTCGGCGCGATAGAGGCCGGACTGCATCGGCGTATCCAGGTCGGTGTAATTGCCGACGAAGGCCGTACCGGTCTTGTTGACCGAAACACCCCACCAGCCGCCCGCGGGCGTAACCGCCACCGGATCCACTGGCCGGCGCAGCGAGGCGCGGAACATCTGCTGTTCGATCGGCAGTTCGCGCCCGTCGCGCATCGAGGCTGTGAAGAAGACCTCGCCCGTCGCCTGGTTGACGCCGTTCAGCGACTTGACCGGATACGCTCCCCGCGTGATCGCCCGCAGACGGCGGCCCTCGCGGTTATGGAGATACAGGTGCCTCCAGCCCGTCTCCTCCGACGACCAGATGAAATTGCCGTCGTCCAGCGCCTTGAAGTCGTTGTTCAGCGACACCCAGGCGTCCGACCGCTGGGTCGAGATCACGCGTGACGCGCCGGTCGCGGGATCGACGCTCAGCAGGTCCAGCCGCTTCTGGTCGCGGCTCTCGCGCTGGACATAGAGGGTGCGCCCGTCGGCCGACCAGTTGACCCGCGCCAGATAGATGTCGGTATTCTCGCCCAGATCGACCTTGACCCGGCCGCCGCCGACGATGTCGCGCACATACAGTTCGACCACGGCGTTGGGCCGGCCCGAGCGGGGATAACGCTGCTCGACCACCGCCGCCCCCCCGCCGGTGATGTCCAGCCGCGGCACGATGTCGACAGTGGACTCGTCGGTGCGTTGCAGGGCGATGTAGCGCTCGTCGGGGCTCCACCAGTAGCCGGTGTCGCGGTCCATCTCCTCCTGGGCGATGAACTCGGCGGTGGCCCAGGTGATCAGGCCCTCGCCGTCGTCGGTGATGGGCGTCTCGGCGCCGCTGCCCAGATCGAGGACGACCAGATCCTGATCGCGCACGAAGGAGACATAGTTCCCCCTGGGCGAGACCTTGGCGTCAATCTCGTCGGCCTCTGTTTCGGTCAGGCGGCGCACGGCGCCTCCGTCGCGGCTGGCCAGGAAGATGTCGCCTTCCAGCGGGGCCAGGATGTAGCGGCCCTGTTCATCCCACGAATATTCGACCACGCCGCGCTGCGAAATCCGCATCCGCTCACGCCGCGCCTTCTCGGCCTCTGACAGTTCGCCGGCGTCGGGAACCAGCGCCCGGGCGTCGATCAGCCTGAACGGCTCGCCGGCGCCGATGGGCGCGGCCCACAGATCCTGCACGTCCACGTCGTCCTCGCGCGACCGCAGGAAGGCCACCAGTTCGCCATCGGGCGACAGGCTGACCGACTTCGCCACCGGGCCGGCCAGCGAGGGATTGGCGAACACTCGCTCGGGCGTCAGGATCGCGGGGTCCACGGTTTGCGCCATCGCTGCGGTGAACGGCGACAACGCCGCAAGGAACAGGGTGGAGGCGAGGAGTTTGTTGCGCATGGCCGGGACGCTAGAGGGAGAATTCGTCGTCGTCATCCCCCAAGCATGGATCGCGACATCCGCGCGGCTTCCCCCCCGCCGCCGCACCGCCTAATAAGCCCACAGATGACCGACGCCGCCCTCTCCCCCCCGCCCGCGAAGCCGTCCGCCTTCCACGAACTGGAGGTGCTGTGGGTGCGCCACTGGACCGACCGGCTGTTCAGCTTCGCCATCGCCCGTCCCGGGGACTTCCGTTTCCGCTCGGGCGAGTTCGTCATGCTGGGCCTGCCCGGCGAAGACGGCGGCAAGCCGATCCTGCGCGCCTATTCCATCGCCAGCCCCGGCTGGGACGAGCAGCTGGAATTCCTGTCGATCAAGGTCCCCGACGGTCCCCTGACCTCGCGCCTGCAGAATATTCAGCCGGGCGACACCGTTCTGATGGGCAAGAAGCCGACGGGCACCCTGGTGCTGGACGCCCTGACCGGCGGCGAACGGTTGTGGCTGATCGGGACCGGCACCGGCCTGGCGCCCTGGCTCAGCGTCGTGCGTGACCCCGACACCTACGCCCGCTTCGGCCAGGTGGTGGTCTGCCACACGGTGCGAAACGTCGCCGACCTGACCTACCGCGACTTCCTCACCTCGGGCATCCACGACGACCCCCTGATCGGCGACGAGGCGAAGGCCCAGCTGACCTACTATCCCACCGTCACCCGCGAGCCGTTCGAGACTCCCGGCCGGATCACGGATCGCATCAAGTCCGGCGCCCTGTTCGCTGACCTGGGCCTGCCCGCGGGCTTCTCGCCCGAACGCGACCGGGTCATGCTCTGCGGCTCGATGGCCATGATCAAGGAAACGGCCGAACTGCTCGAAACCTTCGGCATGAGGGAGGGCTCGAACGCCGAGCCGGGCGACTATGTGCTGGAGCGCGCCTTTGTCGGATAGCCTCACGATCGATCCGCGCACCGCGCCGGAAGCCTGCGCCTCCATGGCCGAGGTCCGCCAGGGCGTCGACGCCCTCGACCGCGCCCTGGTCGTTCTTCTGGCCGAGCGCCAGCGCTACATGGACGCCGCCGCCCGCATCAAGCCGGACCGCTCGGTCGTCCACGACGACGCCCGTATCGAGGACGTGGTGCAAAAGGTTCTGGCGGCCGCCGGTCCCGCCGGCCTGTCGCCCGCCATCGCCGAGCCCGTCTGGCGCACCCTGATCGACCGCTGCATCGCCCACGAGTTCGACACCTTCGACCGCACGCGCGGCTAGGCCCGCAACGACCTCAACATCAGCGCGTGCCGGTACGCCGCCACGTCGGCCAGCGCGATCTCCAGCGCATCCCGCACCCGTTCCAGCGGCGCCGCGGCCTCGGCCTTGTCCGCCACCTCCGCCGCCTGACAGGCCCCCGCCAGCGCGCCGGCGCCGATGCCGGCGGCCGCGCCCCTCAGGGTGTGGAGCGCATCCCGCCAGCCCTCGTCCCGCACGTCCAGCATCGGCGACCACAGGGCCGCCTGCTGGGCGAACAGGCCCAGCACCTCATCGCTGATGCCGTCGTCGCCGCCGGTCGTCGCCTCCAGGACGCCGAAGTCGACCGCGCCGGACAGATCGCGCAGGGCCATCAGCCCGCCTGCTCCTCGCCCTTGGCCAGCCGCGAGTTCCGCGACGACCAGACGAAATAGATGACCAGGCCGATCACGTTCCAGATCACGAACCACATCTGGGTCCGGGCCGCGAGACTGAAGAAGAAGACGATGCAGCCGATAATCGTAATGCCGCCCACCAGCCACCACAGCGGCGCCCGGAACAGGCGTGGCCGGTTCGGATCGCGGACCCGCAGCACGATCAGGCAGAGCCCCACCGCGGCGAAGGCCGCCAGCGTCCCGGCGTTGGCCAGCGAGGCCAGCTCATCCAGCCGCATCACGCCCGCCAGCGCCGCCACGACAATGGCGGTGAAGATGGTCACCACCGCCGGCACGCCGCGCACCGACACCCGGGCGAGGCGACGCGGCAGCAGGCCGTCGCGCGCCATGCCCAGGAAGATGCGGCTCTGTCCGAACAGGAAGGCCAGCAGCACGGTCGGCAGGGCGATCACGGCGCTGGCCGCGATCCACTGCGCCGCCGTCCCCTGCCCCATCTCGCGCAGGATCAGGGCCAGAGGCTCGGGGCTTTCGGCGAAGCTGGCCACGGGCCGGGCGCCGATCGCGGCGGCCGCGACCACCAGATACAGCGCCGTGCAGACCACCATCGAGCCGACGATGCCGATGGCCAGGTCGCGCTCGGGCCGCTTGGTCTCCTCGGCCGCCGTCGAGATGGCGTCGAAGCCGTAGAAGGCGAAGAAGATGATGGCCGCCGCCGCCATGACCCCGGTCTGGACGACGGGCTGGCCGGTGATCTGTTCGGCGAACGGCAGGGCCGGCGAACCGAAGCCGTTGGGCATGAAGGGGGTGAAGTTGGCGGCGTCGAACGCCGGCAGGGCGATGGCCACGAAGGCGATCAGGGCCAGGATCTTGATCACCACCAGCACCGCGTTCAGCGTCGCGCTCTCGCGCGTGCCCAGCAGCAGCAGGCCGGTCACCACGGCGATGATGAACACCGCCGGCAGATTGACGATCCCGCCCGCCACATGCGGCCCGACCGTCAGCGCCGTCGGCAGGTCCAGCCCCATGCCGCTCAGGAAGCCGACCGCATAGCCCGACCAGCCCACGGCCACCGCCGAAACGACCAGCGAATATTCCAGGATCAGGCTCCAGCCCACGATCCAGGCGATCAGCTCGCCCAGCACGGCATAGGAATAGGTGTAGGCGCTGCCCGCCGCCGGCATCATGGTCGACAGCTCGGCGTATGCCAGGGCGGCGCAGGCGCAGACCAGACCCGCCAGTCCGAAGCTGATCATCACCGCCGGCCCGGCCAGGCCGGCGCCCACGCCGATCAGGGTCAGGATGCCGGTGCCGACGATGGCTCCGACGCCCAGGGCCATCAGGTGCGGCCAGCTCAGCGTCTTCTTCAGCGCATGCCCGCTGTGCGGGGCCAGCATGGCGTCGATCGAGCGCCGGCGGTTCCAGAAGGCCATGGTGCGTGTTCCCCCGTCGCCGCTCCCCGGCGGCTGATTCAGCGACCCTAGACCGTCCTGCGGCAAAGCGGAACGGACCGCCAGATCCCCTTGCGCGCGAGGACCATTCCCATTAGGTACGCCCCCTCGCCGACACCGGTCCAGACTGGTACGGTCGGGACGGCGCGAGCCTTGCGAGGCTCGCCTGACGAATGGTCCGGGTGATTAGCTCAGTTGGTAGAGCAGCTGACTCTTAATCAGCGGGTCGTAGGTTCGAACCCTACATCACCCACCATCGTCCTTAAGTGAAATCAATAAGTTAGCCGCATCGTAGAGCACGCTTTCGTTCTAGCTTGGCCGTTTAGAACGGTGTTTAGAACGGTGCATTCCGCGGCGTTTTTGAGCCGTGAGTCGCCGGTGACTTCTTCGTGAACAAGCGATCTGACCCGTCACTTCACGGTGCCAGCCCACCGGGTCGCCCGGAAGATCGGCTGGGAGGATGATCCGCTGAACGGAGACGGAGGTTCGCTGTGAGCGGACGTGTTGGTCAGCGGTTTCTAAGGACCCCTCAAGCGGGGGAATATCTCAGCCTCTCAAGTCGAACCCTTGAGAAACACAGAACCTATGGGACTGGACCTGTGTACCGGAAGCTCGGCGGGCGAGTCGTCTACGACCTGGACGATCTCCGCACGTGGGCAGACAGCGGGCTCCGCGCATCAACGTCGGATCCACAGTCTGGTCCGCACCCGGCCTCGCCTCGCGCGTAGCTCCTGTTGCGACCGGGATGCACACCCGACGCAGTCCGACATCACGATCACCATGATCGTTAGGGAGGTTCGGGCCGCACGAGCAGACTGACTCCCTCGTCGGTCGAAGGCCAATCAGTTGTGCTGATGTTGGCGATAACTGCTGCCATAGACTGGTCATACAGTCGGGAGTTCGCCAGTGGCGATATGGAACCGCCAGACCGAGAGCGACAGATGACCGGCCTTTTCGGCATCCCGTATCCAGGGGAAGGTCCGCAGATTGGCCAGCGAATGCCGGAACACGGCGTCCTCCATCGCCGCCTCGAAGCCTTCTCCCGCGCCCTGCTCGGGCATGGGCCACATCACCGGCTCGGCGATGTCCATCCACGGCCCGAAGAAGTCTTGGGCATTGCGAAGGGGGCGTGGATCATGGCGTGGACGCCGTCGCAAACGGCGGGTCCGAGCACGACGATGCGCCGGACTATGGAATCTTGACCGCGAACTCTAGGGCAGCGCTGGTCCCGTGGCAGCCCCAGTCTGGCGCATACTCCGAAACCAGGCCCGCCACGTTGCGGATGACGAATAGGTCGCCGGGCTCGGCGTCGAATATGGTCTGCGGATCGATCCGGGAGTCTGAGCAGGCGATCACAGCCGTCGTGGGGCGCTGACGCCTTCGGGCGAGTAGGGCGTAGCGCTGCGCCTAGGCGGGCCAGACCGTCGCACGAAAGCCGGTAACCCGCCATCAGCGGATCGTCCGGGTGGAGCGTCATGGGGCAGGTCATCAAGGGCTCGAAATCATCCCGATGATCGAGCGCATTCAGGATTCGGGAGCGATAAGCCTCGGCCTTCTCTACAGGTGATCGGTGGCGCCAGGTTGGGCATGACGATCGCACGGCTGAACTGGCGCGCCGTGTATGCGACGACAGAGCGCAGCATTTCCCCGTCCCAAAGATGGACGTGCCAATCATCCGGAGAGCGAATGACAAGACGCTGATGGTGGGTAGGCTACTTAGGCATCTTCTCTTGTTAGCCGATCTTGTCCCGCGCGCCGATATCCGACTGTGAACCGTGGATTCCCCGCCTTCGAGCCTTGGGAGCCGCGCCTCGTCCAGCGTCCATCGTCCATTGAGAATGATAGTGCGATTGACTCGCAAGAAAGCCTGTGGTCAGACCGCCGCTGTCATTAGCCTGCTTCTGAAGTGCTCCATGTCCCCTCGCCTCCTCGCCACCGTCGCCTTTCTGCCGCTACTCTTGGCTGCCGTTCCCGCCAAGGCTCAGGAGGCCGCGAAACTGGACGCCGCAATCCTGGACGAGGTCGTCGTCACCGCTTCCCGGATCGAAACCCCGCGCTCTGCCATCGCCGCCACGGTGGAAATCATCGACTCCGAGGCCATCGTCCAGCAGACGGCTTTGGCCGCCTCGGCGGTCGATACGGTGGCGGCCCTGGTGCCGTCCTTCTCCCCCACCCGGCAGAAGCTGTCGGGCTTCGGCGAGACCCTGCGCGGCCGCTCGCCGCTGTATTTGGTAGATGGCGTGCCCCAGTCGACGCCGCTCCGCGACGACAGCCGTGACGGCTACACCATCGATCCGTTCTTCATTGATCGTGTCGAGGTCATCTTCGGCTCGAACGCCATTCAAGGCATCGGCGCCACCGGCGGCGTGGTCAACTACGTCACCGCCCGCAAACCGGCCGAGGGTGAAGGACTGACCGGCCGGATGTTGACCCAGATGACGACCGATGACGAAATCCAGGGCGACGGCATCGGGGCCAAGATCGCCGCCATTGGTGGTCGCGACTTCGGCGCCTTCGACCTTAGCCTGGGCGCGGCCTTCGAAACGCGCGGGGCGTATTACGACGCCGACGGTCGCCGCATCGGCTTCGACGGCGCCCAGGGCGAGGTGCAGGATTCGCAAGCCCTTTCGCTGTTCGCCCGCGGCGGCTGGGATCTCGGGAACGACCGGCGCCTCGAAGGCTGGATCAACCGTTTCGATCTGGAGGGCGACGGCGACTATGTCACTGTGGCCGGCAACCGGACGACGGGCGTGCCGACCACCGCCGTGCGCGGAAAGGCGCCCGGCGAACAGCCCTCGAACGCCGTGACCTCGGCCGCGATCAGCTATACCGACCGTGACCTGTTCGGCGGCGTGTTCCGGGCCCAGGTCTTCGCCCACGACTATAAGGGCGTCTTCGGTGGCGGCAATTTCGCCGACTTCCAGGACCCCCGCATCGCCCCCGTCGGGACCCTGTTCGATCAGTCGGCGAACAACTCCGAGAAGCTGGGATTCAAGATCGACTGGCAGGGCGAGGTCCCCGGCCTGACCGGCCTCAAGGCCCTGATCGGCGTCGATGGCCTGCGCGACCAGACCTACCAGGAGCTGGTCTTGACAGGCCGCAACTGGGTGCCCGAAACCACCTACGAGAGCCTGTCGCCCTTCCTGCAGCTGAATCAGTCGCTGCTGGCCGACCGGCTCAGCCTGTCCGCCGGCGTTCGGCATGAATCGGCCCGGCTGAAGGTCGACGACTTCACGACCCTGTTCGCCTACGGCCCGCAAACGGTGGGGGGCGGCGATCCGGGTTTCGAGGAGACCCTGTTGAACGTCGGAGCCGCCTTCGAGGTCGCGCCCAGCCTGCTGGCCTACGCCTCCTTCGCGCAAGGCTTCACCATGCCGGACGTCGGACGCGTGCTGCGCGGCATCAACCGGCCCAACCAGGACGTCGACACGTTCCTGAACGTCGAACCGGTGGTGTCGGACAACACTGAGGTCGGCATCGAGTATCGTGGCGCCCGGTTCGAACTGTCCGCCGCCGTGTTCCGGTCCGAGGCCGAGCGCGGCTCGCTGCTGAATCGCCTGCCCTCGGGCATCTTCGAGGTGCAGCGTCAGGCCACGCGGATCGACGGCCTTGAACTGAAGGGTCTGTTGCGAGTCACCAACGCCTTCACCCTCGGCGGCAGCTACGCCGCGCTGGACGGCCAAAGCGACAGCAATGGCGACGGTGAACTGGACCGGGATCTGAACGGCGCCAACATCTCCCCCGACCGTCTGCTGTTGTGGGTCGAGTATGAGGCGGGTCCCGTCGCCCTGCGCCTTCAGGCCCAGACCTTCCTCGAGCGCGACTTCGACGGCGAACTGACCGCCAACGGCTTCGAGGGCTATGAGGTTCTGGACGCGGTGGCGCGTTACGAGGCCGGGTTCGGCACGGTGTCGCTGGGCGTGCAGAACCTGCTGGACGAGCAGTACATCTCCTACTTCTCGGACACCCAGGGGCCGACCGACAACCTGCGCTATTTCGCCGGGCGCGGGCGGACGGCCACGCTGACGTTGACGCGGAGCTTCTGAGCCGGTGATGGGTGCGATCCGCACGCTGCACGCCTGGGCCGGAGTCGCGCTCGCGGTTCTGGCCGTGGTGTTCGGCCTGACCGGATCGCTGCTGGTGTTCGAGGACGACTGGATCCGCGCCACCGTCCCCGCCGCCCGCGCCGAGGTCGATCTCGATCCCGCGCGCCTGGGCGCGGCGCTAAACCGGCTGGAGACGTCCGAACCCGGACTGACCTCAGTGGTCTTGGCGGGTGGAGCGGTTGGAGCGCACCGACTCTATCTGGCCGACGAGGGCTTCGGCTACGCCGACGCCGAGGGGGCCGTGGTCGACCGCTGGCGCGGCGCGGCGCGGGCGGAGACCTGGATTTTCGACCTCCACCACGAACTGCTGGCCGGCCACACCGGCAAGCTGGTCGTGGGCGGCGCCGGTCTGGCTATGGTCCTGATGATCCTGACCGGCCTGATCGTCTGGATCCCCGCCTGGCGCGCATCGGGCTGGCGGGTCTGGCCTCGCTCTGGCGCCCGGCGCGAGCTGATCGGCAGCCACCGCAACCTCGGCTTGATCTTCGCGCTTCCGCTGGTCGTTTTCAGCCTGACCGGCGCGGCCATCGTCTTTCACGGCACGACCCAGGTCCTGCTGGGCGGCGCGCCGACCCCGCCGGCGCCGGTGGTCGGGACGGGCGACGTTGACTGGGTCCGCGCCCTGACGGCGGCGCAGGCCCGCTTCCCGGAGGCTACCTTGCGCATGGCCGGCCGTCCCGCCGCGCCGGGCAAACCGGCCACGATCCGATTGAGGCAGACGGGCGAGTGGCATCCCAACGGCCGAACTACAGCGACCGTAGACCCAGCCACCAGCGAGGTGGTCGCAACCTCTGACGCCAACGCCCTGCCGGCCGGCATTCGCGCCTTCAACGCCTTCTACCCCCTGCATGCCAGTTCGGTCGGGGGCCGGCTCTACGATTGGGTGACGGCCCTCAGCGGCCTGGCCATGGCGGGGCTCGGCGTCGTCGGAGCCTTTGCCTTCCTGATGAAGCCCCGGAGCCGGTCGCGGCAGCCTGCATCGACCTGCTGACCAGCGCGCCGTCTCTCGCCGATGCCGCCCCACAGCTCTGGGGCTCTCCTCGTCATGATCGTCCCTGACGGCCGCGCATGGGCCGAACCTCGAGGAACGGCGGGCCTTCCGCAGCGTTTCGCGGACGGTCCGCGAGCAACCGCGAGCCGCTCGTGCCGGGTCCCGCCGTGAGACGTCGCGATGGGGCCTTTCCGTGATGACGAACGCAGGCTGAACGGGGCCAGCGAAGCGGACATAGTCGGTTGGCCGGACAGTACGACGTCGTCGCGCTCGGCTTGGTCCAACTCGTTGTCACCGTTGAGACCATGGCCGACGGCGGCAACCAGTTCGATCAATGGATGAGCGTGTGGCGCGCGGGCAGCGCGTTCCCTCCATATAGCTGCTTCGGCTGGCTCATCCAGAACGATGTGCGAGAACGCGCGAACACCCAGCATGCCGTAGCGCAAAGGATCGAGCGGGCTGAGCGACATCGCCGCGTCGGTGAGCGCCCGGCCGTTCCGCACCAACCCCAGATCAGATCTCCAATGGACTCTCGCGAGCGTATTAAGGTTTAAATCCGATTTGTCGAGTTTAGTTTTTAAGCGTTAAGTTTGAGCGCGCACAATTGAGCATGGCCCGCAAATTTCTAACAATAGGCTTCGTTCGTAGGTTCACGATCCACACGCGTGGCAACGTCGCCCTCTTGTTCGCCCTCTCATTGCCCCTTATCGTGGGTGCTGGCGGGTTCCTTGTAGTCCCCGTCCTCGCCGTCATGGCGCTCCTGTCACACGATGTCTGGCAGAACGGCCGGGCGACCCAGAAGGCGGCCGCAGCGGTCGATATTGCGGTCGAGTATTATTTCAATGGGGGCACAAGCGATTCCCGAGCCCGCCAAGCGGCCTTAGATGGCTGGCCAGACCGATCACCGGATGCCACCGTCGAGATCTCCCGCAAACTCGGTTGCGGGGGGACCACAACAGTCTCTGAACTATGTCCCGACGGTTCCAAGGCGGAGACCTATGTGACGATTGATGTAGAAGGGTCAACGCAGGGGATGCTGTACAAGCCGACTGTACGACTTAGAAGAAGCGCCCGTGTACGCTGAAACTGTAAGATCATTTTTTAAGAACAGTGATGGGGCCAGTGCTCTTGAATTTGCTATCTGCGCGCCAATACTCTTGGCACTGATTTTTGGTGTCTTCGCTCTGGCTTTTGCGCAGCACTCCCAATCGAGCGTGCGGTTCAGCGTAGAACAGGCCTCGCGCAGCCTTTCCCTCGATCCCTCATTGCCGAAGACTGAAATCGACAGGTTGGTCCGAAACAAACTACCTGAAATCCAGCCCGACGATCTGGACATAGATTTACAGATCACGGCGGAAGGACCGACAGGAAAATTGGGAACGATAACAGCCACGCTGCGTCAGGAAGTTTCTATTCCGATGGTCTTGACGGTGCCCCTGTCTAGTACCGTCCGGATTGAGACGGCGCTGCGACCACTTTGACAGGTCAGGCAGGAGTTTCAGAACTCTCGCCCCAGCCCTCGAACTAATGTAGCGCGCCCCGGTCAAGACACCGACGAGGTCAGCTGGCCTCCAGGCTGACCAGCTCGTGTTCCCAGCGCGTGATCCGGCGCATCTTTGAGGGGCTGCAGTGGGCCTTGATGGTGCAGGGACCCGCTTGCCTGGTCCCAATAGCGATGCAGGGTCTGGCCCTCTTCGACATTGGTCAGCCATCAGCTCGGCCTCGCGCTCTAGTCTAGCCGCCGGCTCAACGAGATTCTGGTTTATGTAGCCGTAGAAATAGGCCTTCAGCAGCACCGCCGGATGATCGCCGGGGTGCCCCGTCGCTTGCGGCATACTCCCCTCAAAGCCCAGTTCTCGCGGATCCCGCTCATCGACAAGACATCGACCACCCGGACTGGGTTTTCCTCGGCCACATAGTCGTCGAGACATTCGGCAACCCGACATCATCCGGTTTACAGTGATCCGCGGCGACGGCGACTGGCGTGTTCTCGGCGATGGACAGGATTCCGGACAGTTCGATTATAGTGTTGACGCCATCGGTCTGCGCTCGTCCGGGCGACAGCGCCGATCGACAGGAACGTGCCGACCGAGGTCTTCGTCCAGGAAGGCCGGCCAGCTCCGCCAGGTCGATCCCGTTGGCAGCGAAGTGCTGCACTGAAAGTCGCCTGCGCCCATAATGTCTGACCCATTTGGGTGACAGCGACGGCCTCGGACTAGTAGCCGTCGTCGTCCGCCGGGGGGCGCCCCGACTGGCGCAACTGCGCCCCGGCGCGACGCAGGGCATCAATCTGCCGCTCGACCGTCTCATCAGGCGTGGCGATCAACCGGACGCCGATTTCATCGCCGCGCTGCCAGGCGACATCCGCCATATGCACGGCACCGGACGGCTGGATCTCGATTCGCATCCGGCCATTCACGGCGATGCGGGAGTTTAGGCGAAGCCGCGCGCCGTCTTCGTGCAGGTCGCGAATGATCGCGTCCACCACTTCGCGCCAAGGACCATGCGTAATCCGGCAGCGCAAAACGCACCGCTCCCGTCGTGCGGAACGACGGTCAGCGTCGGGCCGCGCGGCTTTTGGTTCGGTTCTCATGGAGGTTAGCTTGCCCGAGGGAGCTTTCGAAACCATGAGCGCCACTTGGCTACTCCGGGCTATGGCTCGCGGCATTACCGCGCCGTCAAAACCACCGTCATCCCGCATCCTGCATCAGGATTTATACCGCGTAACAACGCCCTCGCTTTCAATGCTGGCCAACTCAGTGACTGCCTCGAAAGCCTCGCTAATCGCTCCGATCAATGTCGCGGATGTTATCGGTTTGGCGACATGGCCGTTGGCCCCTGCAATCCGCCCAGCCTCGACGTGCTCCGGCAGGGCGTTGGCCGTCAACATCAGGACCGGCACGGGCTGACTATTCTGCGCAACCTCCAGCTCACGGATTCCACGCACAGCTGCCAGCCCGTCGATAACAGGCATCTGCATATCCATAAGAACGAGATCAAACGGCTGGATCCGAAACGCCAAGATCGCCTCGGCGCCGTTGGTTGCCGTAACGACCTCGGCCCCAATCTGTTCAAGGATCAGTTCGACGACCTTGAGGTTCGTTGGATGGTCGTCAGCCACAAGGATACGCAGGCTGCGGTTGATTGTGTCCGCTTCCGCGGGTGCCGCGATTGCCACGTCCATTACAGACGCCTCCAACGGGACGTCCAACCAGAATGATGAACCAAGGCCTGGACGGCTGGTACAGCTCAGGCTCCCTCCGAGCTTTTCTGCGAGTTCCTTGGAGATCGTGAGCCCAAGGCCACTGCCACCGAACCGGCGGGTGATCGATCCGTCAGCCTGCTGAAAACGGGAGAAAACATCGTGGAGGGTTGGATCGAAACCGATCCCGGTATCAGTCACGGCAAATCGGACGACGGCTCCGTCCGGCCGCTGCACCGACAACGCAACCTCACCGATCAGCGTGAACTTCACCGCATTGGAGATCAGGTTAGTCAGGATTTGCCGCACGCGCGCGACATCGCCCACAAACATTCGATCAAGATCGGCATCCAGGTCCAGCCGAAGGGCGATGCCTTTTTCCTCGGCCTTCAATCGTGACAGGGCCACGGTCGCGCGGACCGCATCGCCAAGCTGGAACGGCTCGTGCTCGATGTTCAGCTGCTGAGCTTCGATCCGCGCGATGTCGATAATGTCGGAGAGAAGGTGTTCAAGTGTCGAACCCGAACTGCGGATAATCTCCGCGATCTCCCGATCTTTTGCTCCAAGGTTGGATCTACAGAGCAGATCAGCCATGCCAACCACGCCATTCAGAGGCGTTCGGATTTCGTGGCTCATGTTGGCCAGAAACTCACTCTTGGCCTGGCTTGCCGATTCGGCCGCTGCGCGGGCTTCTTCCAGCTCTCGTGCATGGGAGGAAAGTTCGGCTTCGCGATCCTTGTGTCGCGTAATATCCACTGCGATCGCGACCAGTCCGCCGTGTGACAAGCGCCGGTCCTCGACACGATACCATTGGCCGTCGCACAGCCGCTGTTCATGCGAACCACAGGCTTGGGCGCGCTGCTCAAGACGCTCCCGGATCCAGTCCTCTTCGCGCCCGCGGGCCTCGGGATTGGCTCCGCTGGCGACCGAGCGACGTAATAGCTCCTCGAACGTACGTCCGATTTTTAACGAGGATGAGGCGTCGTCCGAGCCGCCAGCGGTCACATAGTGGGCGTTCCACAAGAGAAGTCGATCGTCGGAATCATAAAGGGCGACGCCGACGGGTAGCGCCTCTATCGCTCCCCTCAGATTGGCAAGGTGGGCGGCGCTAGCGGCGTCGGCCGCCTCAGCGACCCGGACCGCTTGCTTGAGTTTTGCTTCGCGCCTACGCGGGCCAGTGATGTCGCGCGAGGTGACGAGAAGCCGGACCGTCTGGCCAAGCTCGTCAACTACCGGCGAGATGATGTGCGACCACCACCGCTCTCGTCCCCGAACTGTCGGACAGGGGGCAATGAATTCTGGACACTGCCCATCTCGCGCGCGCTTCAGAGCAAGATTGAGTTTGCGGTGCGATTCAGCGGGCCATAGGTCCGCTAGCAACTGTCCCCGATTGCGCTCGAAGTCGGTTATCTCCAGGAGCGCCATACCTCGATCATTCATGTATTCAACCCGGCCCTCGAGGGTCACGATCCGCACCACATCCTGGCTGGCGCGCATGATCGCTAAGAAATAGCCCTTCGACAGAACAGCGTCCTGCATCGCACGCCCCAAACTAGTTGAGCCACGCAAAACTCGTCGCCCTGGCAAACGCTGTAACTAAAAGAGAAGAACGTCGTTTTAACGCCAGGTGTGTTTCACTCCAGATCGGCCCCGCTATACGCGGTTCGGATCGCCAACCTCCCACCGCCAGAGCGATCAGGGGCTGCTAATCAGCGTCAGATGAACTGGCGCATGTCGGGTTCTTGGCCCGTAGCCGAAGGTCTGGTTTGTAGTTTCCTCATGAGTCGCAGACCACCTCGGAGTGAAAGTTCGGTTGGCGCGGCCCGGTCATGCTAAAGCCCCCGCTGCAGCACGAGCGCAACTAGCGAAATCCGGCATCCCGCGCCTGCAACTCTTCGGTCGCCGTCGCTGTATCCTCTCCCATGAGATCGTCTACGGCCACCAAAACTGGCGTCGGCATGTCGGACCCGGCCATCCTTAGCTCTCCAACAGCACTGTGGGAGGGGACCAAGGCCTCGATCATCCATGCTTCATTTTTCCTACACGCCAAGCCGGCCAGGGCCTTGGCTGCATCTTGAAAAGTGCGACACCAGCGGGCTTCATGGTCCTTGAATGTCAGGCCGACCGATAAACCCGAAGTGTCCTGTCCGTCAGCGTTCAGACGTGCATCCAACACCTCAACCAGGGCGACGTCGGCGATCCGCCCCTGGGCATCGACCAGACCCGCGGGTCGATTCATTATGCCAGGCGCGACCATGACGCCCGCCGCGAACCCGGCTGCCGCCAGAGCCGCTCCGGCGGCGATTGTTTGTGGTCTAAGCCATTCGGGCCAGCCGCACAGGCCGAATTTTCCACGTGTGATTGGCGCTCTCGCGATGCATTGCGCCAGCGCGGCATCGCGGGGATCAACCATGACTGGGAAAGCGTCGCGCATGGCGACGGTGGTCATCCGCAAGGAAGCCAGCCGCTCGGCCACTCTCGCGTGGGTTCGGGCGGCCGCATCCACCGCCGCAGCGGTCGCTGCGTCCAACTCGCCATCGATGCGGCGCATCAAGATTTCGTCGTTGAACCCGGTCATGTTGACACTCCTTGGCGTTCCAGCGTCTCCACCAGAGACTGGCGGCCCCGCACGAGGCGACTCGTCAAAGTGCCTACTGGAACGCCCATTACCCCGGCCGCCTCGGCATAGGACAAGCCGTCCACGAGGACGAGAGCCACGGCCAGCCGCTGATCCTCCGGGAGCGCGTGGATAGCGTTGCGCGCGGCCAGGGCATCGACCCTCAACGCCTCGTCCGCCTGTCCGACGTCCGCTACCAGAACGGTGTAGTCATTCTCGGGCGTCATCACGCGGTTCCAACGCCTGCGCGCCCGATTCTTGTCGATGAAGAGGCGCTTCATGATTGTGTAGGTCCAGCTGTCGAGGCGCGTTCCGGGTATCCAAGCGTGGCGGCGACTGAGCGCTCGCTCAACGGTTTCCTGCACCAGGTCCTGGGCATCGGCGTCGGACCTGACGAGCGCGCACGCGAACCGCCGCAACCTCGGAAGCAGCGCCACCAACTCACTTTGAAACTCTTCCAATGCGCGTTCCTGATCATAAAGGATTAAACGCCCTAGGCTGGACGTTTAATCCCTGACTGTGGAGGTTTGTGCGCGATGACCAAAACGAGGACAAGCATCGGCCGGTGGATGGTCATCGGCTTGGCTTTTTTTGCCATGCCTGAAGTCGCAGTGGCCCAAGGCCGCCCCGGCGGTTCGCCGCGACCGGACGCGGCGATTCAAATGCGCCCCTTGGTCCCGCCCGCGCCGGGCGTGGCCGGGCCGCAATCCCGTCCCAGCGCCATTCCCCAGCTGCCGAGCGTGCCTGTCACGCCCGAAGCGGCGGCTGGGCGGATGAGTCATGCGGGGCAGGCCCAAGGTGTGGCCGACGCCGTGCTTCAGGCCCCCGCTCGTTCCCGGGCCCAGATCCAGCGGTCGAACGGCATCCTTCAGGCCGACCCCTTTGGCTGGCCGGTGGTCTCGGGCGAGATCGTTGCGATCGGCCTGTCGGACCGAGCCCGCGCGGAAGCGCTCGGGCTTGGCTATCACCTCATTCGCGAGGAGAGCCTTCCGGATCTGGAGATGGATGTCCTGGTTTTTTCTCCGCCCGCCGGCCAGCAACTAAGCGACGCGGTCGAGCGGCTGGCTCGGCTCGACCCCCAGGCAGATATTGGGTTCAATCATGTCTATTCTCCCGCAGGTGCGGTCTCGATGGCTCCGTCCCCGGTGATCGCGCCTCAGCGGGTCGGATCTTCCGTTCGGCTGGGCCTGATCGACACTGGCGTCGCCGCCCATCCTGCTCTGGCCGGGTCGGATATCACGCAGCAGGGGTTCGCCGGGCCGGTACATCCAGGGGCCCATGGCACGGCCGTCGCCTCGCTGATGGTCGGAGAGGCTGGCTTCTTTTCGGGCACCGCGCCTGGCGCAGGCCTGTTGGTCGCGGACGTCTATGGCGGCTCGGCGGCGGGCGGGTCCTCGACTGCCTTGGCCCGCGCGCTGGCCTGGATGTCGAGCCAGCGGATCAGAGTGGTCAACGTCAGCCTGGTGGGCCCGCGCAATCCAGTGGTCGCACGCGCCGTCGCGCAGGCGCAGGCGAGAGGCATGACGATCGTGGCGGCTGTGGGCAACGACGGCCCGGCTGCGCCGCCGCTTTACCCGGCCGCCTATGAAGGCGTGATCGGGGTATCAGCCGTCAACGGACGCGGGCGGCCTCTGCCCGAGACCGGGCGCGGGCCCCAGGTCGATTTCTCGGCTCCCGGCGCAGACATTGCCGCGGCGAGTGTGTCTGGGGGCTATGTCACCGTGCGGGGTTCGTCGTTCGCCGCGCCGCTCGTTGCGGGGTTGATCGCTCGCCACGGCGAAACCAACGTGGCGCGCCACGCCCGCGACATGGGCGCTCCCGGGCGAGACGACATCTACGGTCGGGGCCTTGTTGGCAACGATATGACTGTCGCGCCTCGCGCCGTGGGCGCGCATGGCGCGTTGCGTCGCTGATTTTTTTGAAAAATCGGGGATGGATCGCGCGTGCCCGAGCGTTGGGTTCTGGTGAGGCGGCATCGTCCGCCACCAGCCAAGGATTTTGCACCATGAATACGCGCTTGATGTTTGCGACGGTCGCCGTGGCCACCCTGTTCGCCGGAGCCGCTGCGGCTCAGGGCCGTCCCGGCGGCGCCCCGATCCTGCCGCCCCAGGCCGTCCGGCCGACGCTGCCGGTGACCGCCCCCCCCTCCATGCGCCCGCCGATGATCGCGCCGCCGTCGAACGCCGCCGCGTCCTCCAATGTCGGCGCAGGCATCAGCGGCACCGCTCGCTCCACCCGCAGCGGTGAGGCCGTGCGCACCGAAGCGCGCGCGCTTCGCTCGGCAACGGCGGGAAGCAACGCCAATGCCTCCGCCAACGCCAATGCAAACGCAGGCTTCACCGGCGAAACCAGCGATGACGACGGCGTGACGGAGGGTTCAACTTCGACCGGCGCCCAGGGCTCCGTCGACACCCGCACCGACGCCCGATCGCGCAGGCAGGGCGCCGACCGCGCCGATGACCGCGGAGTTGAGCGTTCGAACGACAACGCCGGCCTGCGGACGGACGCTGTATCCGATGCGACTGTTTCCAGTCGCGACGCCCGCGCCGTAACGGCGGAGCTGAACCGTCTTAGCGCCGAGGGAAGCGCCGCGACAGGCGTGGAAGCGCGGACCAATGCCCGCGCCAACCGGCAGGAACCCGCCCGCGCCAACGCCCAGGGCAGGGAAAACGCCGACCAGAACTCCGGCCTTCGTGACGACTAGGACTTAAGGGTCCGGAAACACCATGCCCCCGATGCTTCGGCACCGGGGGCTGCTTTTTGAACCGCGTTCCCGAGACCGGGTTTTCGCTGCACTTTATGGAATGTGAATGTCTAAATTCTGCCTGTTCGGCGCGGCCTGTGTGGCCGCCCTCGCCGTCCCCGGCCTGGCCTCTGCGCAGGTCGTCTGGGAAGGCACAGCCGGTGTCGATTACTCTTCGGGCAAATATGGCGGTTCGCAGGACACACACGTGCTCTATGCCCCGTTGGGACTGCGGGCCCAGGCCAACCGCTGGAGGGTCGAGCTTGCCGTTCCTTACGTCAACATCCGCGGACCGGAAGGCTCGGTAGGCGGGGGAGTGGTCGTGCCCGGCGATGGCGCAGTGTCCTCACGATCCGGACTGGGCGACGTCACCCTGTCCGCTGCCTATCAGCTCATGCCAGCAGGCGGTCAGGGGTTGAGCCTTGAAGTCGGCGGGACAGTGAAATTCCCGACAGCCGATGAGGATCTCGGCACCGGGGAGAGCGACTACAACCTTCTTGTGTCTGCCCAATTGCCGTTGGCGGACCGGTTCCGCCTCACGGGCAGCGTCGGCTATTCCTGGCTTGGCGACCCGGACCTCTACGAACTTGAAGACGGTGTTACCGCCTCGTTAGGCGCGATCTATGACGTGTCAGCCACGTCAAGCCTCGGCCTGATGGGAAGCTACCGCGCCGAATATTTCGCCGGGCTCGGCGAGCAGACCCAGCTCAATCCCTTTGTCAGCTTCCGCTCAGCCTCCGGCTGGTCCGCAACAGCCTACGGGACGGTGGGTCTTTCCGACGCCGCTCCGGACTACGGCGCGGGCCTTCAGTTGGGCCGTACGTTCTAGGCGGTATGGGCATTTGTCGGGATCCACAGTGGTTTGGATGCGACGAAACCGAGGAAGTGTCGGGGATGTTGTTCAACGGTTCGGGTTTCTTGAAATGGGGGTTGGGGGGCCTACCGTGAGGACAGTTCGGAACAGGGGACCCAGTCTGGGACTGCAAGTCGGCCGTCACCTCTCACGCCGCCGGCCCCGGACGGCGGCGGGGTTAGCCACGTCGATGTTTCGAAAGGTCAGCTCCACCTCTGCGCCTTTCTGGCGCCGAAGGAAGGATGCAAGGGACGCGTATTTGGCAATCGTCGTGTTTTTCCTCTCCCATCACCGCCGGTCAAGCGAGACTCGCCCGGACGCCCTGGGTCGGTGTAGGATTATCGACGGCGGGTTCCGGGAACGATAGGCGCCGATCAAGAGCCAGGGGACGTGCAAACGTCGGCAGCGATCGGCGACGAAACGCCGGGCTTCCTCACAGAAGTTCCTGGCCCGCCCCCTTCGCTCATCCCGGCTCGACCAATCCCTGTCGTACGCCGGAAGCGACAGCCTCGATCCGGGTTCTGACCCTGAGCTTGGAGCAGACCTTCTCAAGATCACGCAGGACTCCGCCGCCCTCGGCCTCATAGGCCTCGACACCGACGAAGCGGACCCGCCGGTCATCGACGCGAACCTTGGCCTCGGTCATGGCGCGACGGATGACGTAGGCCGGGGTATGGGGACCGATCTGCTCCAGCACCTGCCGCTGCCGGTCCCGATCCTCGCTGACGCAGAAGGCGGTCAGCTGGTCGAGCGCCAGCGTCCCCGCCCGATAAGCCGCCATCAACTCCGGCGCCGCCGCCCCCAGCCGCAGCCGTTGGCGCACCACATGGGCGGACACCCCGAACCGGGCGCCGATCTCCTCCGGTCCATAGCCCTTCTCCTCGGCCAGCCGCCGGAAGGCCTCGAACTGGTCGGCGGGGTGCATCGCCTCGCGGGTGATGTTCTCGTCGAGGCTGATCTCATGGGGGTCGTTCTCGGCGTCCACGATCACCCGGACCGGATGGGTCCGCTTGATCGCCTTGCGCTTGGCGAGCAGTCGAAGCCCCTGACGCCGCCCTTCCCCGATGCTGACGAGGTAGTTCCCGGTCGGGGCGCCCTCCCCGTCCCGCTCGATCTCGACCACGGGCGGCTGCAACACCCCCTTGGCCTTGATGGAGGCCGCGAAGGCCTCGATGATCGCCGGGCTGTGCGGGGTCTTCCTCGCATTCTTCGGCGACGCCTTGAGCCGGTTGAGCGGCACGGTGATTTCCGCGCCGTGCGGCGGCGTGGTCGCCTCCGTCGCCTCAATCGCGACGGTCTGGATGGATTGAGCAGTCACGTCTGCCTCCTTTGGGCATGGGTTGCAGGCACGCGAACTGCGCGCCTGAAACCCTGCCCCTCGGCGAGAGCGGGGTAGCAAAGGCCAGGGCGGACCGGCCGGAGGGGGATCGCCCGGCCTGCACAAGCCTGACGGCAATGACGATGATGATGATCATGACCGGCGCGGAAGGTCGGGGAGACCGGCCGGTCCGGCGGCGGAGCCGCTTCACCCTGGCCTGCGCGAGGGCGGAGCCCTTAGCGCTTCCTTGTTTACAAAATCGTCCCCAGCTTACTTTCTCCGAGTTAGTTGACGAATCATCGAGTTTGCCCATTATGGTCTGGCAGGCTTGGAGCTCCGCATGACCCCTTGGGAACATCACACCGCCCTCACCCGCGATCGTCTGATCACGATCGGGAAACTGATCGAGCGCGGCCGCAACGACGCCCTGGATCGCTTCGACGCGAGCGCGGGCTGCACGGGATGGACCCTCGGCTGCGAGGCCTTCGCCTTCCAGAAGCACCAGATCGAAGCGACGGCGCCCGACGTCGACTGGCTGGAGATCCTGAATCCGACGATGCAGTTCGTGTTCAGCGTGGGCGGCGTGCCGATCCGCTTCTATCGCGGCGAGCCGGACGATCCGAACGCGCGGACCCTGAAGCAGACCTTCTCGGAACTTCAGCAGCTGAGCCTGTTCGGCGCCGATGAACTGGTCAAACTGACCTCCGAGCCCCTGTACCGGTTCGCGATCGAGACCGATCTGGACGGCGCGATCACGGCCGTGACCTTCGTGGTGCTGGCGGGCGATACGCCGGTGCTGACCTGGCAGGTGCCGCTGGACGAGCCGGTGACCAAGGTGTCGCCGCTCTGGGTCGCGGGCAGCGAGGGCGTCGATCTGCCTGCCCCCGCCGTCGGAATCGCGGCAAGGAAGCAGAAAGACGGGACGACCGAATGATCGGCCGCTCCGCACGGATCTGGGTGGGGGGCGGTCGCTAAACCGGCCAGTCATGGAAACGAACTCGAAAATCGCGGGCGAGCAACTCCGGCTCGCCCGGCTGGCGCATGGCTATTCGCTCGAGGAGGTCGGCGAGCTGATCGGGGCGACCCGTCAGTTCATCCACCAGCTCGAGACCGGCTCGCGGTCGCCCTCGGACGAAGTGGTGGACGCCCTGGCCGATGTGCTGGGCGTCACGCCGGCGTTTCTGGCGCAACCGATCCCATCGACGGTGCGGCCGGAACAGTGTCATTTCCGCGGGCACATCACCCGGCCAGCCTCGATCACGAGCCAGGTCCTCGCCCGGGGAACGCTGCTCGATAAATTCGTCGCGGCCATCGAAGTCCACCTGGAACTTCCGGCCGTGTCGTTCCCCGATCTGCCGGCGGCCACGGCCGAGGAGATCGAACAGGCGGCCGAAGAGGCCCGTCGATATTGGGGGCTCGGAACGACGGGTCCGATCACCAGCATGATGCGGGTGGTCGAGAACGCCGGCGCCGTCGTCACCTATTTCGGCGACCTGTCGGATCGGGTGGACGCCTTCTCGATGGATCGGCGCCGGCCGATCATCGTTCGCAGCTCTCTCAAGGAGAGCCTGTGTCGGCAACGGTTCGACTTCGCCCACGAGTGCGGCCATCTGATCATGCATCGGGGCATGCAGACGGGAGATCGCGCGACCGAAGACCAGGCCCACCGTTTCGCGAGCGCCTTCCTGTTTCCGCGTGGGGCTGTCCTGCGGGAATTCCCGCGAGGGCGTGCGATCAATTGGCGCGCGCTGTTCGAGCTCAAACTCAGGTGGAAGATGTCCGTCCGCGCGCTGGTTCGGCGGGGCTATGACCTGGGTCTGTTGACCCCGGCCCAGTACCGCACCGCCAACATCCATCTGGTGAAGACAGGACAGGCCAAGGTCGAGACCTATGACGCGGACGGCGCCTTGCCGGTCGAACAGCCTGAGCTGCTGCCGTCGGCGCTCTCGGCGCTGGAGGACGCGGTGATCGGGGGCGCCGGGGGAATCGGGCGCGAGATCGGTCTGGCTCCGGCCATGCTCGAACTGATCACCGGCTCCAGCTTCCCGGAACCTGCGCCGTCGATCGACGATCCGAAGGTCGTCCGCCTCAGACCCGTGTAGGGTTGGTTTGACAGTGCGTGAGTTTGATCACTCACAGTGCTCAAACGGCGGCTCTGTAAAAGATCATATTTGACATTTCGTCACTTTGCGCACCATAAGTGCTCAAATGCTAGGAAAGCTAAACAAGCTGGAGCGGCTGTTGCCGGAGGGGCTGGTGGTGGACTCCACCTGGCTCAACGAGCACGGCTACTATAATTCGCTCCGCGCCAAATACGTCGCCGCCGGCTGGCTCGAGCAGCCCGCGCGCCGCGTCTATCGCCGCCCGCGCGGCACGCTGGACTGGCAGCTGGTCGTGCTGTCGCTGCAGACATTGCTGGACTACCAGCTGGTGGTGGGGGGCCGCACCGCCCTCGAACTCCAAGGGTTCGGCCATTACCTGAACCGCGAGGTCCAGGAGGTTCATCTGTACGGCCTGACCCGGCCGCCGACCTGGCTGAACGACCTCAAGCTCGGCGTCGCCTTCCTTTATCACAACCCGGCCAGGCTGTTTGGCCATGCCGCCAGGTTCGGGCTCCGGGGCCGGGAGCCTTCCGGGCCCGCCGATCCCTTCGCCTGGGGCCAGGCCGGCGTGGCCGAGATGCCCATAGGGCATTGGAAATGGCCGATGCTCGTCTCGACGCCCGAACGGGCCCTTCTCGAACTGCTCGACGAACTCCCCGACCGGGAGACGTTCGATCAGGTCGACGCGCTGGTGGAGGGTCTGGCCAATCTCAGCCCGCGTCGCCTGCAACTGCTCCTCGACGACTGCCGGAGTATCAAGGTCAAACGCCTGTTCTTCTTCTTCGCCGACCGTCACGGCCATGGGTGGCTGAAGCGGTTGGACCGGAGCTCGATCGACCTCGGCAGCGGCAACCGCATGCTGGCCAAGGGCGGGCGGCTCGATCCGACCTACCGCATCACCGTGCCGGAGGACTTCAATGCCGTTCGGTGATCTCTACGAACGCCAGGTCCGGTTGTTGATCCGCACCCTGCCGTTCGTGCTGGTCGAGACCGAATTCGCCCTGAAGGGCGGCACGGCCATCAATCTGTTCGTCCGCGACCTGCCGCGCCTCTCGGTCGATATCGATCTGACCTATCTGCCGGTCCGCGAACGGGCCGAGTCCCTGGCCGCGATCGACGCCGGACTGAGGCGGATCGCGGCCGCCATGGCCGCCAGACTGCCCGGTGTCCTAGTGACGCCGGGCCAGGCGCGGCCCGAAGGCACGATCGACAAACTTCTCGTCGCCGCCGACGGAGTCCAGATCAAGATCGAGGTCACGCCCGTATTGCGCGGCACGGTGTTCGCTCCTGAACTGCGGGGCGTCGCGCCGGCCGTGGAAGACCGGTTCGGCTTCGCCGAAGCCCGGATGGTGTCCCACCCCGACCTCTATGCGGGCAAGATCGCCGCCGCCCTGGATCGCCAGCATCCGCGCGACCTGTTCGACGTGCGCGACCTGCTGGCCAATGAAGGCGTGGACGATCTAATGCGCCAGGCGTTCATCGCCTATCTGATCAGCCACCCTCGCCCGATGGCCGAAGTGCTGCGCCCGCGCCGAAAGGACATCGCCGAGGAGTTTCGGCGGGGCTTCGTCGGCATGACGCAAGAGCCGGTCAGCCTCGACGGCCTGCTCGCCGCGCGCGAAGCCCTGATCGCGATCATCGTCGATGCGATGCCGATCGCGCACCGGGAATTCCTGATCGGCTTCAAAAGCGGCGAGCCGGATTGGGATCTCATCGGCCTGCCCGGCATCGCCGACCTGCCGGCCGTGCGCTGGAAGCAGCGAAACCTGGATCAGCTCGCGCCCGACCGGCGTGACCGCCTGGTGGAAGGCCTGCGCGCCGTCTGGCCGTCATGAAGCGGCGGGGAGTGGTCGCCTGGCTCCCCTCGCTCACTGCGGCGGCCTGGTTCGCCATAGACAAACTCCTCCCCGACCTTCTCCCGCCGGTTCCTCGACCCTGGGCCTCGGCGATCGTCGCCCTGTCCGTCCTCTTGGCGGCGGTGGCGCTGGGCGTTCAGGCCCTCCACCGCGTTCGGGCGCGCGTCCCGGGTCCGTGGACGGCGAGACCGATCTAGTCGATCCTGCGGTGGCTCCGGGAACGACCCCGCGTTTCCATTCTCACGGCGGCGGCGTCGGCGGAGTTCGGCGTTTCGACGCTCGACCAATTCCGGATCAGGCTGACCCTCCACCGCAGTGTTGAACGGGCGACGGCGTCGTGCCTGATCGACTTCGAGCAGGCCGTCCTGACGCTGATTCAGGACGACCGGCAGGGCCAACGGCGCTTGCGGTTGGTTCCCGTCGAGGCGGGCGGGTTCCTGGCCCTGCCGCTGGCGCCGCGGCGCTCGGACTCGGTGCTGATCGACTTCGTTCCGACGACCCTTCCCCTGCCGAGCGCTCGCGCGCCCGACCTGCACAAACCCTTCGCGCTCGAGCTGAGATCGGTTCACGCCGAGATTCAGACGCGCCGCCCGATCTCGGGGCGGCTGCCGATAGCCGCACTGGTGATCGCCGCTCCGCAGCTGCCTGCCGCCGTCGCTGGCTGATAGGGCCAAGAGGCGCGACACACGGCGCGTCGCCAAAGGCCGACTCGACGTCCATGATCGTCATTCCGCCGTCTCAACGGGACCCGCGCCAGTGGCCCAGTCGTCTCCCACTCGCCATTCGCTACTCGCGGGCCTTCCCGTCTCGGAGAGCCTGCTCGTCGACCAAGGGACTATGGCGGGATCCGCGAGCACGGCTTCGACTGACCGCTGTTCGGGAGAAGTGGCATGAGCTTGGAAGACCAGACGTCCTCCAGTGCGACCGGGAAGAAGCCCAACCCGCCGCGGAAGCACCACTTCATCCCCCAATTCCTTCTCGGCCAATGGACGACGAACGACGGAAAGCTGTGGCGCTTCATGCAGCCCGCCCCCGGCAAAATCGCGGTCAAGTCGGTGTCCCCAGCGGAGATCGGCTACGAGGAATATCTGTACGCCACTCCTGGCTTGCCGCCCGAGAAGGCCCAGCAGGTCGAGCAGCATTTCATGTCGCCGCTCGACTCACTCGCAGCCGACGCGCAGCAAATGCTGCTGGCGGGCCAGGCTAGCAAAATGCCCCAGAAAGAGCGCAGCTCCTGGAGCCGCTTCATCATGTCCCAGTGGTTTCGAACGCCCGCCGGCCTGAGCTACTTCAAGGAGGCGATGGGCTTGGTGCTCAAGGCCCGGGATGAGCCACTCAACGCGCGATACCAGGAAATTCGCAAAGAAGGAGACCCCGAGAGGCTGGAGGACGCGATCGCGGCCCTTGGACCCGACTTCGCGGAGGGCGCGGCGATGGACCTGTTGCGCCGGATGAGCGACGACCCGAAGCTTGGGCACAAGCTGAACAATATGCGGTGGTTCGTCGTCGACATCTTGGCTGGGGACGAGCTGCTCATCTCGGATGCCGCGTTTCAGCAGTCACAGGCCGGCATCCTGTCGCCGCAGGGGTACATGACGATTCCGATCGCGCCCCGAAAGCTATTCGTGGCGGTCACCCGGCAGAGCACCGCCGACGCGATCCGCGCGATCCCCGTTGCCGAACTTGCTCGGCGCAACAACAGCGCCGTCGTCCGGCATGCTTCGATTTTCGTTGGCGCGACCGACCGCTCCCAGGAGGGCTTCATACGCGAGCACTTCGGTAAGGAGGAACACAGGACAATGATCCGCAGCTTGGCGGAGGAATATCGGTCGGACGCGAAGGGCGGGGAAGATTCGACGAACGGGTGACTATGGCTCCACCAATCGACGCTCATGCGTATCTATTCCGGAACTATTTCTCCGCCGAAATGCCTATTCCTCAGGAGCGCGATCGGGCCGTTGATACCTGTCAGTCGCCTCGTTCTTTACGTCTGTTAACACCTGAAGGTCTTTGACCAGGCAGTCGCTGGACTCGGGGTGGGCGAGCGCGATAAGGCCGATGATGGCCAAGCCAAAATCTAGGCAGGCGCACAGGCCGCGCACCGTTTCGATGTGCGTCGCACCGTACAGGGCGGTGAGCGTGACGGCCGTATAGCTGTCATCGCGCTCGTCATCGATGGACAGGTGTCCGGCCACGCCTTTGATGTTCGGGTACCCATCTGGCCCAATGACCGCCGCGCGCGCCGCTAGCGTTGCCAACGTGTAGCGGGAATCCCGCAGGTCGTCCCGTCGAACACAAACGCAACACTGTAACGAGCGCGGGTCGCCGCAACGTACATTTTGGTCGCTGACTTTTCGACGTGGCTGATCTTGCCGGTAGCCAGCCATTTGCCTGCCAGCCCATGCGGATAAACCAAGGTGCGCGCGAACGTCAGTCCCTTGGACTCCCCGAAATTCATCGCCTCATAGAGATCGCATTTCGTCTTTGCGGAGTAGCGAAGAACCTGAGGTGAATAGCGACCGACATACTCAGCGACATCCGTACTCGCGACGAGAAAAATGCCGTCGTGACCAGTGACCGTATTGTTCTTCGAGACAGTCTTAGGTTCGTTCGGGAAGAAGCTGTCGCCTAGATCGGCGATGGCCTGATTGCAACGGTGGGTGTGGCACTCGTACTCGATGGAGGTGAGACCAGCCGTCTTCCACTGCTCGAATTTTTTGATGATGGCTGGCCCGACGAATGCCTTGTTCTTCGCGGCATTGTTCGTTGCGAACGTCGCCTGGCGGTGGTCGCCGACGAACGTCACCGGGGTGCCGGATTTTAGGATCAGTTCCAGGAGGTCGAGGTCGTACCCCGCCATATCTTGGATTTCGTCGATGATGATGTGGCTAAAGCGCTGCTTGAGGCGACGCATGATAGCGCCGCCCGAGCGGCGGTCACATTCGCAGACGAACTTTGCGATCTTGTCGGAATAAATCCGGCTTCCATCGAGAAAATAATGAGCGCCGGTTTTCGATGCCGGGATGTAGGGAACGGACTTTCCCTCGACCCAGTGGATACCGTCGATCCGGTGCGGGTGCATCTTTGAGCGGTAGGGGCGCGCGAGCTCCCTGAGCAGAAACGAGTACCAGGAGATCACCTCGACGTGGGAAGGAATGACTGGCGAGCGCTCATAGGCCTTGAGCTGAATTTCGCGGACGTTGTTGCGGGTATAGGTGATCAGGGCCGTTGCGCCCTGATCGTGCGCCAACGCCTGGTCGACTACGCGCGTCGTCTTTCCACCGCCCGCAGCAGATATGACGATGCGGCTAGCGGATAGCACGGTCGATATAATCCGGCGGTGACCAAGGAACGCTCGTTTCGAAGAATCTGAGAGCTGTATCGGCCTTGTGGGCGATCATGTGGTCGATCGCGGTCGCCTCGTCGGCGAAGGTCTTTCCAAGCACCTCGCTGATCGTCGCGAGCCCATTCTTCTTCATCAGTTGCGGCTCAAGAGTGCGCGCCGTCTCGTCGCCGTCGTACTGAATTGTCACCACGTCGGACGTGAGATAGTCGGCATACTTCTTCTTGAGCGCGGCCACGTCGGCATCATTATCTGTGACGACATCGACGGTCTTTTTCATCGAAACGGCAATCTCAAGGAAGCGTTTGAACGCGAGCGAGTTGACCGAGATGACATCGACGCTGTCCTCTAGCGGCATCTTGCCATGCTTCATCTGGTAGGCGCGCTGGACGATGAGCTCGTCCGAGGGACCTTCCACGAGGATCGATCGCTTGGCGAGTATTAGCCGCAGGGTGTCGTGGCCCGGCAGCTTCATGAAATAGTCCTGAGTCGTCGTGTCCTTGAGGTCGGTCAGCCGCATGCTCTCGCCTCGCTGGAAGAGCAGGACCGACTCAACGCCCAGCTTGTTGAGAACGAAGCTGCTGTGCGTCGTGATGAAGATCTGGCGTGTGCCTGCGTTGGCGGCGATGTGGCCAATCAGCTCGTTAAGGCTGGTATAGGAGAGATGGTTCTCCGCCTCTTCGATGAGAATGATGTGTGACTTCGCCGAGGTCTCCATCGCCAGCTTGATCTTGACGGCGCTCTGCTCGCCCTTCCCGACAAGCGGCAGAGGAATATCGTCGAGATGGGGCATGATCCCCGCTTCCCAGTTCGCTCGGGCGGAGGTGTCGAGCGAAACGGAAATCGCCTTGTCGCTGATCTTTCCTTTTTTGGCCGCGAGCGCATCGTTGATGGTTTTGACCTTAGGCTCCTCGAGGAACCTGTCCTTCATCAGCCGGTAGGTCAGGGCGAGATCGACTTTCTCTTTCGAGCTCAGGCTCTCCTTCACGATATCGATGACGTAGCGGCTGGCGGCTGCGTTATTCTTGATCGTGCTCGCGTCGATCAGGCTGGAGTGAAGCGGGATTCCGCGCGCGTTCTGAATGTCATTTTCGGCGAAGTCGCGCCATTTGATCCAGTAATACTCAATCGGCATCGTCCGAATTTCGGAGGGGTCCGAAACGTACTGGGCGAAATCCTCAGCGTGAGCCGGGTTGAGCTCGATCGAAAGTGATACGCCGGGCAGATCGAGTCTGAGCGTGTTGTTATCGCCTTTGAGCTTGGCGAGTGCGGGATCGTCCGCGAGGTAAAGTTCGATCAGGATGGAGGGCGGTTCTGGCGTCTCGCCAGTCTGCAACTTTTCTATGTACGCCTGCACGAGGTCGAGGTTGAATAGATACGGATGAAGCTCGATCTGAAGTGGGCGTCCGTTGAGCTGCCCGGTCAAAGCGAGGTTGATCGCTTCGAGCATCGTTGACTTGCCGCATTCGTTGTTCCCAACGATGACATTCAGCCGCTCGTTCAAGGTGACATTTGCCTGCTTTAGGCAGCGGTAGTTCCTGATGATCGCCCGTTGGATAAACACGTCGCCCCCGATTTTGCCTGCCAAACTACCATAAGGCGAAGCTCGGGCGAAGGCTGGCGGGACCCTCGTCCACAAACCCTGGTGGCATTAGTGTTTGCTGGCTTGAAGCACGCCTCTGCCCCCTCGAAGTGTGGGGAGTAGCATCGACATTCGAGGAGAAGGCTTGTGATCGACACTGGAGGGGTTCTGCCGAATTTGACGGGTGCCTATGATGTGCGCGCGAGGTTCGATCCGCGTTCTGGCGTCTGGATTCTCAGACGGCTTGTCTGCCCGCCGAACAGCGATCCCAAGTGGGTCACCCTCTTCGAGAGCGGCACCGGTCCTTTTGGTCGGCCCATGATGTTCGGGCGGGACCGGGCCGCAGCTGAAGCGGCCGCTCAAGAAGCGCGCCGCGCCCTCGGGATCAACCTTGATCCAGAGCGGCTGAACGAGAGCGGGGCATCCTCGCAGTCGTTGAAAATTTCCAAAGCCGTCGTGTCGCGCAAACGCCTCGACGAAGAGGAAGACATGATGCGTAGCGAGGCGATCAAGCGTCACGCCACAACGCCCCACGTGTCGATTGAAGCGCTGGTGATCGATCCGAGGTCGGAGGCCTACCGAGAGGAGATCATTACCAAGACACGGGAGATGCCCTACCTCCGTACTATGATGGTCGGGATGCTCGGTACCAGGGCCGTCGTTCTTTCCAAGGATGGCGTGGTCTGGGGACAGCCTTGGCGAAGAAACAGCGCGCACGACGCGGGTGTCGCGGCGCGGGCGGAAATCTCAGAGGGCTTTGGCTTCGGCCCTCGCCTTAACTGGTCCACGACCAAAGCCGAAATTCGCCGCATCCTTCTTCCCCGCGCGAACGAGCTTTTGAAGCTAGCGAGCGTAAAGCGGCTGCTGGATGAAGCGCTTGCTGCGGGCAAACGCGCGCTTGTGATTGGCAGCTTCGTCTTCTGGTATGAGCCAGAGGGTCAAGTTGGATGGGTCGTGAAGGCGCTCGGCTCATCAAAGGCGAGCGGTGACGGCGACACCATCTGGGAAGCCGGAAAGATCATTTCAAAAAATCATGGCCGCATCGTTGTACTGCCGTACCTGAAGGATAACGGTGAGCATGTCAGCGGTTACACGAAGAACGTGGCCGGAGACGGTCCAGCTCTCCCTCGCCACCCGACCCAGTACGTCGAGATTCCATTCGACCGACTCGAAGAGGACGCGATGATCAAGCTTATGGGCGAGTTGCCCTACGAATAGCGCCGCCGAGCCATCTGTCCGGGTCACCGTCTGCCTCAAGTCACCCCTAGGTGGAGGCACGAAAACGACGTCGCCCGATCCATGATCCTACAAGGCACAGGATCCGCCCTTCGCATGCTCGTAAAGAGTCACGACCGGCCGTGTGCCGCCGCCTGTCGTCGAGGCCGTCGACTCGGCGCATCGATCAGCACACCCGGCAGCGCGTGAACGGCAACCCGGGCGGCCTGCACTTCCAGTCTCCGCATCGTCGCCCTAGGGCCCGCCTTCAGGCGAGCCACGTCCGGATCCACCGCCATCAGATCGTCCAGCAGCGTCCGGCTGGTGCTGTTCAGCCAGCGGGTCAGCTCCGGGGGCGCCGTCTTCCCTCGCCCCACGATGCCGCCCAGCAGGAACGCCGAGAGCCTCTCCTGCGCGCTCCTGAGGTGGTCGCGCATCAGCTTGGAGCGGGTGATGTAGCCGGGGTTCACCCCGGGGAACGCGTGGTTCATCAGCAGGTGGATGTCGACCTCGGAGATCTCCGCCGCCTGGGCGAGTGTCCGGTAGGTCTGACGCAGATCATTGCCCCAATGGCTGAGGAGCGTTCGCTTCTCCTTATGCTCCTCCATGTGGCCGCTCGGGCTGTCGCTCGGGAACAGCCAGACCCGGCCGTTCTCCGGGTAGATGACCGGCCCGATGCGACGGAGTCGGAAAATGCATTCCAGCATGGCCCGCGACAGGGGGATGTCGAAGGCCTTGTCGGTCCCGCCTTTCGGGCTGCGGATATGCATCAGTCGCTCGCGAAGGTTCAGATCTTCTACCCGCACGTTCTTGAGCGCCTCTGGCCGGCAACCGGACAGCAGCATCAACAGGTGGAACTCGCGTCGAATCGGATTGGGAATCTGCCCCAGCTGCGCGAACCACGCCGGCAGGTCGGCCACGCCCATGGCGGTGTCCTTGCGCTTCTCCGGGTTCCAGTCGATCGCGAGTGACGGGTTCTCGGCGGGAAGCGCCCGGCAGGTCTTGCGCGCGTGGTTGTAGACGGCCCGAAAGCTACGCATGGCGCCGTTGGCGATGGCCGGTCCGTTATCTTTCGAGATTTGGTCATGTCGGTCGGCCAGAAGCCGCGGTTCGTCGCCGATTTTCGATAAGGGCCAGTCCAGCCAGTCCGAAAACAACCGTTCTAAATGGTCCTTGTAGATGCGGACGGTCGCCGTGCTGCGCCCCTTGCGCTCTAGATGAGAGACCCGGAAACGCCCCCAGGCTTCCCGCAAAGTCGGGATGTGCGTGGACGGCTCGGGCAGGCTGGGCGGCGCTTTGCGGGGCGGCCGGGGGTCCTCGCCATCGGCGATCCGTCCGAGCAGCGCCTTGGCTTTGGCGCGGGCGTCCCGGGATGATAATTCTCCGACTTCCGCCACCTTCATCCGGACGGTTTGCCGGGCGCCGTCCAGGCGCAGATCGGCCTGGATCATGAAGCTCTTGGTCTGGCTTCCGATGAGCACGAAGAAGCCGCCCAGATCCGTGTCCCGGGCTCGATACTGACCGCTCGGAGCGAAGGGTAGACCGATCAGATTCTTGTCCGTGAGGGGCAGTCTGAGGTCCGGCATGTTGCTAACTTTTCGGCCATTAGAACGGTGCTTTCGGGGGCGTTTAGAACGGCGTTAGAACGGCAAACTCTTCCGCGAAAGTCAGCATCGGGCGCCTGCGAAAACATGCGAAACGATGCGCGGGAACGCGAAAAGTGTCAATGACTTCAATTGGTTGGATCGCACGCCCGGCGGCGTTCGGCGGCAATCGGAAAACCCGAGAACGGGTTCTCTTAATCAGCGGGTCGTAGGTTCGAACCCTACATCACCCACCATCGTCCCTTCATCGAACCGGAACGCAGCGGCTCAGCCGGGCGGCTTGTAGGTCAGCCGGAAGCCGACAACGGTCTCTTCCTTCTCGATGCGTCCGTCCAGCGGGTCCTCGCCAGAGCTGTAGTTGATGCCGATGGACGGTTGCCAACCCGGGCCGCTCTCGAACGAACGGTGACCCAGCTCGAAATCGATCGATGCGGTGAACAGGTCGGAGTCCTCCGGGAACGAGTTCGCGCGCTCGTCCGAAACGCTGAAGGCCCACATCCGCTGATAGCTGGAGCGCATTACGATCCGGTTCTGGAAAACGGGCGGTGAAACGGCGAAGCCGATGACCGCGCGCGCACCGGTGACCCCGCCCGTCTCTTCGCCGAAGTCGCCGAGCACCGCCTGCGTCACCTCGTCATGGAAGAGCCGCAGCGTCGGGGGCGAGAAGGAACTGACCCAGCCTTCGTTGTCGAGACGACCGTCGCCATCGCTGTCGACGACCGTGTTTCTCGTCTCAAGACCGCGGTTGTAGAGAAGGAAATCGAAGGCGATGCGCACCGACTGCTGCGTCTGCTCGCCGCAAACGGTCTGGGTTGGATCCAGAACGCATGCGGCGCTCGACCGGTCGGGGAAAACGACCTTGCTTGCGAAGGCGACCGACGAATCCGTCTGCAGAAACCAGGCCCGGTCGACCTCCTCTATCGGCGCATTCTCGTCCACGATGGCCCGCTGGAACTTCACGCCCAAGCCCAGCGCGAAAGCCTCCTGCTCCTTCTTCTCCTGATCGCTGATGTGCACCAGGCCGCGCACGAACCAGTGGTCCGCGTCCCCGACCCAAGGCAGGGCGAAGGAGACGACGGGTGCCTGGTGCCGGACCGCCAGATCGAGGGTCGCCCTGTCCTCGGAGCTTTCCGAGCTGCTGACGTAGGAGAATGCAGCGGGCTGCGTCCAGGCTTGAACCTTCGGCGCTTCATCGCCCGCGACCGTCAGCGTGCAACCCTCGCATACCTGGGCAAGGGCCGAGCCGGGCAGGGCAAGCAGGCCGCTCGCCAGAATCAGGGATGCGAATTTCATTTCAGCCCCGCTGCGGTCAGGCACCAATCTTCGAGCGCGCTGTATTTGGTTTCCGGTTTCAGCTTGCCGATCATCAGGTGCTTGCCGTGAGGTTTGAAATACTCGCGGTTCACCCAGTAGGTGACCGGATTGTCCAGGGCGCCGGCCTGCAGTCCCAACGTCGCCATCGTATCCGCGGCGGTGGGAGGGCACTCGTCGAGCTCGCGCAGCTTCGCGAAATAGTCGATGTCTCTGAGGAGACGCGCCTTCATCTCATCCGCTGTTTCCGGCATCGTCGCCCCCTCCTTTTGCGAAACCGCGTTATTCCAACTCGGGGTTCGAGAGGATGTCAACTCTTGATTGAGACGCCCTGCGCCCGGGAGGCTGAGAGACAGCCGACCAACTGGCGGACTCTGGCGTCCTCCCGACAACGCTCCTAGGCTCCCCCATCATCGCACAGGGGGCTTCTACATGCGGCGGATCGGGCTGACGGCGGTTCTGGCAATCGCGCTCGCGGGCTGCGCCACCGCTCAGGAAGCGCCCCCTCCCCTCCCCACCCCCTTCGAGGCCGTCGATCCCTTCATCGGCACGGCCGGCAAGGGCCACACTTTCCCCGGCGCCGTCGCCCCGTTCGGCACGGTCCAGCTCAGCCCCGACACCGACTACCGGCCGTTCCGCCAGTCCTATGACTGGGCCTCGGGCTACCGCTACGACGACCCGACCATCATGGGCTTCTCGCATACCCATTTCTCGGGCACGGGCCACTCCGACCTGGGCGACGTGCTGATCACCCCGATCTCGGGCGAGATCAAATGGGACCCGGGCGCCGCCGACCAGCCCGGCTCGGGCTACCGTTCGCGCTACAGCAAGGCGTCCGAGACGGCCGAGCCCGGCTATTACGCCGTCAGCCTGACCGACTCGGCCGTGCGCGCTGAACTGACCGCCGGGGTCCGCGTCGGCCTGCACCGCTACAGCTTCCCGCGCGGCGCCCCGGCGCGAGTGCTGCTCGACTTCCGCGGCTCCATCTACGACTACCCGGGCAAGGTGCTGTGGTCGCGCATCCGCCTGCATCCCGACGGCACGGTCACCGGCTTCCGCGAGACGCGCGGCTGGGCGCCGGGGCGCCAGATCTTCTTCGCCGTGCGCTTCTCGCGCCCCATGGTCGGCCATGAGCTGAAGGACCGCGACGAGGCCATTCCCTACAACGGCTTCCGCCAGCCGGGCCGCGCGCCCGCCGACCGCGACCAGGTCCAGGGCCGCGCGCTCGAGGCCGCCTTCGACTTCGGCCAGATCGCCGGACCGCTGCTGGTCAAGGTCGCTGTCTCCTCCGTCGACGAGGCCGGGGCCATCCGCAATCTGGAGTCAGAGGGCGGCGATTTCGACTTCGACGGCGTCCGCGCCGCCACCCGCGCCCAATGGGAGGAGGCGCTGAACGTGGTTCAGATCGAGGCCGCGCCCGAGATGCGCACCACCCTCTACACCGCCCTCTACCACGCCCTGATCGCGCCCTCGGTCCACGGCGACGCCGACGGCCGCTGGCGGGGCCCGGACAATGCGGTGCACGCGTCCGACTTCACCGTCCACTCGACCTTTTCGCTATGGGACACCTTCCGCGCCGAGCATCCCCTGCTGACCCTGGTCGCCCCGCCCGCGCGCAATGCCGACATCGTCAACTCGCTGATCGCGGCGCAGCAGGTCAGTCCGTACGGCATCCTGCCCGTCTGGTCGTTCCACGGTCAGGAGACCTGGACCATGATCGGCTATCACGCCGTCCCGGTCATCGCGGACGCATATTTGAAGGGCGTCCCCGGCATCGACGGTGAGGCGGCCCTGAGGGCCATGACCGCCAGCGCCACCTACCGGCCCTATGGCGGTCTGGGCGACTACATGGACCTCGGCTATGTCCCCATCGACCACGAACCCGAGGCCGCGTCCAAGACCGTCGAATACGCCTATGACGACTGGACCATCGCCCGCATGGCCGAGCGGCTGGGCCGGGGCGACGTGGCGGCCCAGTTCGACCGCCGCGCCGGCAACTGGCGCAACACCTTCGACCGCGAGACCGGCTTCGTCCGCGCCCGTCTGGCCGACGGCACGTACCGCACGCCGTTCGACCCCACGGCCATCAACTACGGAAGCGACTACACAGAGGGCAACGCCTGGCAGTATTCGTGGTTCGCGCCCCAGGACCTGGGCGGCCTGGTCAACCTGATGGGCGGCGACGCTGCGACGGTGGCGAAGCTGGACGCCATGTTCGACTTCGACAACACGGGGCTGGACTACTCCCACGCCGAGGACATCGCCGGCCTGATCGGCCAGTACATCCACGGCAACGAGCCCAGCCACCACACCGGCTATATGTACGTCTACGCCGGCGCCCCGTGGCGCACCCAGGCCCGCCTGACCCAGATCGTGACCAGCCAGTATCACGCCCGCCCCGACGGCCTCGCCGGCAATGACGACGTCGGCCAGATGTCGGCCTGGCTGATGTTCACGGCCATGGGCTTCTATCCGGTGACGCCGGGCTCGAACCAGTACGTCATCGGCCGCCCGTTCACGGACCGCACGGTGCTGACCCTGCCCGACGGCAAGCGCTTCGCCATCGTCACGGAGGGTCTGGCCGACGACCACCCCTGGATCCAGTCGGTGACCCTGAACGGCCAGCCGCTGGCGCGGACCTGGATCCGGCATGAGGAGATCATGGCGGGGGGCGAGCTGCGGTTCGTGATGGGGGCGGAGCCGAACATGACCTGGGGCGCGGGGGCCGAGGCGCGGCCGTATTCGATGACGGGGTACTGACCTTCACCTCCCCATTCGCGGAGGCGAATGGGGAGGACAGGTCGCGTCAGCGACCACGCGCGAAGGCGTTCCGGCGGGTGATGACCCCGCCTGAGGCGCGGTTGTGGCAATGGCTTCGAGCGAGGCGATTTCGCGGGCTGAAGTTCCGGCGGCAGCATCCGGTCGGCCCGTACATTCTCGACTTCCACTGCGCCGAGGCGAAGCTGGCAATCGAGGTGGACGGCGCGGTGCATGACGGCGCCGAGCAGGCCGAGCATGATCGTCGGCGGACGGCATGGCTGAGCGGGCGTGGTGTGCGGGTCATCCGGTTGCGGGCGACCGCGGTCCGGGATGATCTCGGGGGCGTTCTCGACTTCGGCGGTTCCACCCATCAGGACCAGGGCGTGGCGGCGGTTCGGGGATCCGCTGCATCACCCAAAGTACCGGGTCCCGGCTTTCGCCGGGATGCACGGAGTTGTTTAGCCTGACCTTCGGGGTAGGGTTGCCGCATGACCGGTTCCGGTTACCTCGGCTCGCCAGTCCTCGAACGCCGGCGTCACGCTGGAAAGGACTGGGTCCCGGCTTTCGCCGGGATGAAGAAGGAGGGTTACCGGCTCGCCGCCAGCCTTGGCCCGTTCATCCACGGCGGCTCGGGCATCGACCGCCGCGCCGTGTTCTGGGCCCGGGTCCAGCGCTCGTGCAGGTCGGCGAAATAGGGATCGTCTTCCTCGATCCGGCGCTGTTCGCCGCTCAGGAAGCCGCGCTGGATCGTGATCAGGTCGAACGGCGCCCCGACCCCGACGTTGCTGCGCATGGTCGTCGAGAACGAGATCAGCCCCAGCTTGACCGCCTCGGCCAGGGGGGAGTCGAAGGCCAGTCCGCTCTCCAGAATGGGCTTGCCGTACTTCAGCTCGCCGATCTGCAGATAGGGCGTGTCGCGCCCGCATTCGATGAAGTTCCCCTGGCTGTAGATCAGGAACAGTCCCATCTCGCCGCCCTTGATCTGACCGCCCAGCAGCATCGAGGCCGAGGTGCTCAGGCTGTCGGCCTCGAGCGCCGGGGCGATCGACAGCCGCACGCTGCGCAGGGCGTGGCCCAGGATCTGGGCGCAGCGGAACAGGGTCGGCGCCGTCTCCAGCGTCTCGGGCTCGTCGCCGACGTTCAGGTGGACGCCCTCTTTCGCCATGGCCAGGGCGGTCTGGGTGACGGACAGATTGCCGGCGGTGCAGACGCCCAGAACGCGGTCTCCGGGCCGGTCGACGACGTGGAGTTTGCGATAGGTCGAAATGCTGTCGACGCCCGCATTGGTGCGGGTGTCGGCGATCATCGCCAGACCCTCATCGACCAGCATGCCCACGCAATAGGTCATCTGGCGCGCCATCCCCGTACGGCAATCATGGGCCGACGGTATCAGATTCGCGCGACGGCGGCGCCCTCATCCGCGCCGAAGTCAGGCCTGTTGCTGGCTCTGTTGCATGTCCGCATCACGCACGTTCAGCCGCACCGCCAGCCGCTCGCCGCCCCCGCCATAGCTGGCCCCCCGCACAGGAGCCGCACCCAGATAGTCCAGCCCCGTCGCGACCCGCACATAGCGCTCGGTCGAACAGATGCCGTTGGCCGGATCGAAGCCGACCCAGCCCAGATCCTCGATCCAGGCCTCGGCCCAGGCGTGACCCGCCTCCTGGTCGTCCTGTCCGTCGCGGCGCAGCAGGTGGCCCGACACATAGCGCGCCGGCACGCCCATCTCCCGGCAACAGGCGATGAAGACATGGGCGTGGTCCTGACAGACGCCCCGGCCCAGGGCCAGGACCTCGGCGGCCGTATGCGTCGGCGTCGTCACCCCCACCTCGAACGCCACCGAACCATGAATGCCCGCCATCAACCGGTGCAGCCGCTCCAGCGGCGGATGGGCCGAAAACTCCGAGGCGAAGACCGAGATCAGCTTGTCGCGCTTCGTCAGCGCCGTGTCCCGAAGGAACACCAGCGGCGACAACCTCTCCTGGTCCCGCGGCACCACTCCGGCGGTTTCGGTCGTCACCACCTCGCCTGACACCCGCACCGTCAGGCTCTGGGTCGGCTGTTCGGTATAGAGGGTGTGGACGATGTTGCCGAATGCGTCCTCGGACTTGCGCAGACGGGCGTCGACGTCGGTCTCGACCCGCCAGTTACGCACCTGCTGGGCCTCCGACGTACGAGGCGACAACCGCAGGGTCTGGATGATGAACCGCGCCGCCCGGTCGTAGGCATAGGTGGTCGCGTGATCGATACGGATGCGCACCGGGTCAGCTCAGATACTGGTCGTGGATGGCCTGCCCGAGGCGTCCGTTCTCGCCGAGGAAGGCCTGGATGTATTCGTGCAGGCCCGACTGGAAGATGTCGTCCATGCGCGAATTGTCGAACGCCCGCATCCGCTCCGCCGCCAGCCGCTGGGCCGGGCCGCGCCGGCCATAGTCGCTGGCCAGCCGCTCCAGATAGCGCACGATCGACGCCTGACAGCTGGCCAGCGAACGCGGCATCTGGCGGTTCAGCACCAGCAGGTCGGCCACCAGCCACGGCTTGACGCTGTCGCGATAGACCCAGCGATAGGCCGTCAGCGCCGACACTTCGCGCAACAGGGTGGTCCACTGGAAATAGTCCAGCTGCCCGCCGACGCGTTCTCCCTCCGGCAGCAGCAGATGGTATTTGACGTCCAGCAGCCGCGCCGTGTTGTCGGCCCGCTCGATCGCGGCGCCCAGACGCAGGAAATAATAGCCGTCGTTGCGCAGCATGGTCCGGCTGGTCGCGCCCTCGACCGACAGGGTGACCGTCTTCACCCACTCCAGGAAGCGGGCGAACTCGTCGCGCCGGGTCGGCTGGCCCTGTTCCTCCAGGCCGTTCCAGGCCCCGTTGATCGCCTCCCACAGCTCGACCGTCAGGGCCGTGCGCACCGATCGCGCATTGGTCCGCGCGCGGGTGATGCAGGCGGTGATCGACGAGGAATTGTTCGGCGCGAAGGCGAGGAATTCCCGCACCGACTTCTCGGTCGGCGACCGGCCCAGCGCCTTGGGCGCCCCGGCCGAGGCGAGGGCGCTGGCCCACACCGTCCCGGCGTCGCCGTCTCCGCGCGTCGGGATGGCGGCGAGCCTCAGCGTGGCCTCCAGAATGCGGGCGAGGAAGTCCGCCCGCTCGATATAGCGGCCGGTCCAGTACAGGCTGTCTGCGGTGCGGCTCAGCATGTGCAATAACCGTGCATCCCCGCGAAGGCGGGGACCCAGGTTTGAGCAGCAGGCAGGCTGGTTGGGCGAACCGGCGCGGCGTCGAACACCGGCGGCGCGGCTAAAGCCTGGGTCCCCGCCTTCGCGGGGATGCACGGAAGAAAGTGCTTAAACATCCAGCACCCAGGTGTCCTTGGTCCCGCCGCCCTGGCTGGAGTTGACCACCAGCGAGCCCGGTTTCAGCGCCACGCGCGTCAGCCCGCCCGGCGCCACCTTCACCCCCTCGGGGCTCGACAGCACGAAGGGCCGAAGGTCGACGTGGCGCGGGGCCAGCTCTCCCTTGTCCAGCGTCGGCGCGGTCGACAGCGCCAGCGTCGGTTGGGCGATGAAGTCGTCGGGATCGTTGATCAGCTTCTTGCGGAACGCCTCGATCTCGCTCTTCGACGCGGCGGGCCCCACCAGCATGCCATAGCCGCCCGATCCCCCGACCTCCTTGACCACCAGCTGATCCAGTTTCGACAGCACCTCCTTCAGCGCCTCCGGCTCGCGGCAGCGCCAGGTCGGCACGTTCTTCAGGATCGGCTCCTCGCCGGTGAAGAAGCGGATGATCTCGGGCATGTAGGTATAGACCGCCTTGTCGTCGGCCACTCCCGTGCCGACGGCGTTGGCCAGGGTCACCGTTCCCGCCTGATAGGCCGTCATCAGCCCCGGCACGCCCAGCGACGAGTCCGGACGGAACGTCAGCGGATCGAGGAAGTCGTCGTCGATGCGGCGATAGACGACGTCCACCTGTTGCCGCCCCTGCGTCGTGCGCATGAAGACCTTGCCGTCGTCGACGAACAGGTCGCGCCCCTCGACCAGCTCGACCCCCAGCTTGTCGGCCAGGAAGGAGTGTTCGTAATAGGCCGAGTTGAACGGCCCCGGCGTCAGCACCACGATGGTCGGGTCCGCCCCCGCCGCCTCGGGCGCGCAGGCCCGCAGGCTGGCCAGCAGCATGTCCGTATAGGTCTCGACCGGCCGCACCGGATAGTCGGCGAACAGGTCGGGGAACAGCCGCATCATCATCTCGCGGTTCTCCAGCATGTAGGAGACTCCTGACGGGGTGCGGCAGTTGTCCTCCAGCACGTAGAAGCCGTCCTCGCCCGTCCGTACCAGATCGACGCCGGCGATATGCACCCACACCCCGCGCGGCGGCCGACGGCCCTGCATCTCGGGCACATAGTGGGGATTGGTCAGCACCAGTTCGGGCGGCAGGATGCCCGCCTTCAGGCATTCCTGCGGGCCGTAGACGTCGGCGAGGAACAGGTTCATCGCCGTGACCCGCTGGATCAGCCCGGCCTCCAGCCCGGCCCACTCGGCCGCGCCGATGATGCGGGGCACCACGTCGAACGGGATCAGCCGCTCGCTGGATTCCGCATCGCCATAGACGGCGAAGGTGATGCCCATGCGGCGGAAAAACAGCTCGGCCTGACGCGAACGCGCCTGCAGCAGGCCCTCGGGCGCCTCCGCCAGCCAGCGGGCAAGCCCGCGGTAGCTGTCGCGGACATCCGTCCCGTCACCTGACATCTCGTCGAAGGCCATACCGCTCCCGCTGCATTGATCCCGCAGCGTGACCCGACAAGCGCCGCTGAGGCAACAGGAATGTTGCGGCGCGGCAAGCGTTCCGGGCCGTCTGACGCGCCGCCGTCTCGGGGCGTCCACGGACGGTTCGTCACGGGACCGCCTTTGCAGCTTCACCTTGGCGACCTGGACCTGTCGCAGGTGCGGCATGAACCACGGCTACGCCGCACCATCCAATCGCAGGGGGCTGCCATGACTTGTCGCGTTCAACGGACCAATATCCTTCTCGGCGCCAGCGCGCTGGGCCTCGTCTGGGGGCTGGCCGGCGCGGCCTGGGCCCAGGATGTTGAGCCGGCCACACTGGACGAGGTCATCGTCACCGCCCAGCTGCGCGAGCAGAGCGCCACAGAGGTCCCCTTCGCCCTGACGGCCCTGAGCGGCGACATGCTGGAAAGCCTGGGCGTCCAGGACTTCGAGGAGCTGTCGGCCTTCACCCCCGGCCTGCTGGTGCAGAACCAGTCCCCCAACAACCCGGGCTTCGTGATGCGCGGCATCACCTCGGACTCGGGCGAAGCCACCAACGAACCACGCGTCTCGGTCTATCAGGACGGCGTCTCGATCTCGAAATCGCGCGGCTCCTGGGTCGAGCTGTTCGACGTCGAGCGGATCGAGGTCGCCAAGGGCCCCCAATCCACCCTGTACGGCCGCGGCGCCCTGATCGGTGCGATCAATGTGATCCAGAACAAGGCCGACATCGACGCCTTCGACGCGGGCGGTCGCCTGGCCTTCGGCAATCTGGACTACACCATGGTCGAGGCGATGGTGAACGCCCCCCTCAGCGACATGCTGGCCCTGCGCTTCTCCACCCGGATGAAGACCCGCGACGGCTATGTCGAGAACCTGCTGGGCGGGCCCGACTACAACGGCTTCCACACCTATGCCTACCGCCTCGGCCTGGCCTTTCAGCCGAACGACGCCTTCCGCTATGACCTGATCGCCAACTACCAGACCGACGAGGCGCCCGGCACCTCGTTCAAGGCCATGGCCTACTCACCCGCCGATCCGACCACCGGCGCCATCCTGGGCGGCCGCGATCCCTGGGACGGCGCGGCCCTGACGCCGGCCGGCACGTTCGACGGCGGCAAGGTCCTCGGCCTCGACCGGACTGTTCATGGCGTGACCGGTATTGGCCGGTTCGATTTCTCGGACGCCCTGACGCTGACTTCGACCACCGCCTACCGCGAGTTCGAGTCGTACGAGGCCTTCGATCCCGACGGCATCTCCCTGCCCCTGCTGTTCGCGGCCGAAGACGCCCAGGGCAAGCAGTTCAGCCAGGAGCTGCGCCTGAACTGGGACAACGGCGGGGCCTTCTCGGGCTTCATCGGCGCCGGCTATTTCCACGAGGACGGCTTCCAGCGCACCCCGACCGAGTTCAACGAACGCGTCGCCCTGGCCCAGCTGGCCGGACTGCTGGACGGCAATCCGGCGGCCGCCGGCACGACCGCCCTGCCCCTGGCCGCCTTCTCCAGCCCGGCCCTGATCGATCCCATCCTGGCCGCGTTCGGCATCCCCGCCCCCTTCATCCCGGGCATCCGCAACAATCTGAAGTCCTCGCATATCGAAACCGCCACCAACTCCAGCGAGCTGGAATCCTTCGATCTGTTCGGCGACGTGACCTGGCGCCCGACGGACCGGATTGAGTTCGCCCTCGGCATCCGCTGGACCCAGGACGACAAGACCAGCGGCATTTCCACCGCCGCCCTGAACGGCCGTTCCATCCTCGGCGGCCTGCTGGCGGTTCAGCAGCTTCAGGGCCAGATCGCCGCCTTGGTCGCCCAGGGCACGCCCGCCGCCCTGACCCAGGCCGCCGCCCTCGGCGCCTTCGCCAACGGCGTCGTCTTCCAGCTGGCCCAGCCCGGCGCCGCCACCGCCCCGGTGACCGCCGCCTTCCCCCTGTTCGGCCTGACCTTCCAGCCGACCGCCGGCAACGGCGACGTCATCAGCCAGGATCTCGAGGACGACGGCGTGACCTGGCGCGCCACGGCCCGCTACGCCCTGACCGACGACACCAACCTGTACGCCAACTACGCCCGCGGCCGCCGTCCGGCGGTGCTGGCTCCCCGCGCGCCGTCCTCGCCCTTCGGCGCACCGGCCTTCACCTTCGTCGACGAGGAACGGGTCGACAGCTATGAGATCGGCGCCAAGACGGCGATGATGGGCGGCGCCCTGCGGCTGGACGGCGCGGCGTATTTCTACGACTACACCAACTTCCAGACCACGGTTCAGGTCGGGACCCAGTTCATCACCACCAACGCCGGCCAGGCGACGGCTTACGGCTTCGAGGGCCAGGCCTTCTTCAGCCCCTCTGACAGCTTCGATCTGTTCGCGACGTATGCGTACAACCACTCCCGGTTCGAGGCGGGCATCTTCGACGGCAACAAATTCCGCCTGTCGCCCGACCTCCGCGCCTCGATCGGCGCGACCTGGCGCGTCGCCGTCCTCGGCGGCGAGGTCGAGGTCCAGCCGACCTACAGCTGGCAGTCGGAAACCTTCTTCGACAACGACAACGACCGCGCCGACCTGCAGACCGGCAACTTCGTCCCCGACACCGCCGTCGATGAGGTCCAGGAGGCCTATGGCCTGCTGAACCTGCGGGTCCGCTACGCCCCGTCGGACGCCAACTGGGGTCTGGAGCTGTTCGGCGACAACCTGCTGGACGAGGAATACATCAAGGACGCCGGCAACACCGGCGACGGCCTCGGCCTGCCGACCTTCATCGCCGGCGAGCCGCGCACGTATGGCGCGACCCTCAGCCTGCGCTACTAGGAGCCGAAGCGATGACCCTGCACCGCCGCGACCTTCTCGGCCTGTTCGGCGCCGGCGCGGCGGGGGCGGCTGTCCCCGCCGCCACCCGCGCGTCCTCGGCCGCCGCCTTCGTCCACGGGGTGGCCTCCGGCGATCCCCAACGCGACGGCGTGGTGATCTGGACCCGCGTCACCCCGACGGATCCGACGGTCCGCGCGGTGCGGGTCGACTGGTCGGTCTGGCGCGACGGCGACGCGGCGGCCTCCGTCGCCTCGGGCACGGTCGAGACCGGGCCGGATCGCGACTTCACCGTCAAGGTCCCGGTCGCCGGCCTGCAGCCCGGCGTCGAGTACCGCTACGCCTTCACCGCGGGCGAGACCCGCTCGCCGCAGGGCCGCACCCGCACCCTGCCCGCCGGGCCGACCCCCGATGTCGTGCTCGCCGTCGCCTCCTGCCAGCTCTATCCGGGCGGCCTGTTCAACGCCTGGGACGCGGTCTCGAAGCTGGAGCGGCTCGACGCCGTCGTCCACCTCGGCGACTACATCTACGAATACGGCGCCGAGCCCGACGCCTACGGCATGGCCTCGGGCGCTCCGCTCGGTCGCATCCCCGCGCCGGCCCACGAGATCGTCTCCCTGGCCGACTACCGGACCCGTCACGCCCAGTACAAGTCCGACCCCGACCTGCAGGCCGCCCACGCCCGCGCGCCCTTCATCTGCGTCTGGGACGACCACGAGATCGCCAACGACGCCTGGACCGCCGGGGCCGAGAACCACACGGCCGCGACCGAAGGCGACTACGCCTCGCGCAAGGCCGCGGCGCTGAAGGCCTATTTCGAATGGATGCCGATCCGCGAGCCTGCCGCCGGCCTGACGCCCGAAGCCATCCAGCGCAGCTTCGACTTCGGCGATCTGGCCAGCCTGCTGATGGTCGAGACCCGGCTGCTGGCCCGGGGTGAACAGCTGACCTGGGAGGCCGACATGCCGGTCGCCGACGGTCGCCCCGACCTCGCCGCCTTCCACACCAAACGCAACGACCCGGCCCGCGACCTGCTGGGCGACGCCCAGCGCGACTGGATCAAGTCCACGCTTCAGGCCTCCCGCGCCTCGGGCAAGCCGTGGCAGGTCATCGGCAACCAGGTGGTCATGGCCCGCGTCCAGGGTCCCGACATCACCACCATGGCCAATCCGCTGCAGATCGCGGGCCTGCTGGCCACCCTGCCGGCCGCCGTCCGCGGACAGGTCCAGCAGTCGATCGAGCTGTTCAAACTGGGCGTGCCGTTCAATCTCGACAGCTGGGACGGCTATCCCGCCGGCCGCGAGCGCCTCTACGCCGCCTTCGCCGAGGCCGGCGTCCAGCCCATCGTCCTGGCCGGCGACAGCCACGCCTTCTGGGTCGACGACCTCAGGGACGCCGCCGGCGCCCGCCGCGGCGTCGAGTTCGGGACCAGCGCCATCTCCAGCCCCTCGCCCGGCGACGCCGTGCCGCGCCTGCCGCTGGGCGCGGCCCTGATGCAGGCCAATGACGAGGTCGTCTTCTGCGACCAGTCGGCCAAGGGCTACGTCCTGCTGACCCTGACCCCGGATCAGGTGAAGGCCGAGCTGCGCACCGTCTCGACCCTGTTCGCCAAACCCTATGAGGCCAGCGTGCTGAAGACCTTCACCGTGGCGAAGACGGCGGACGGCCTGGGCGAGATCGTGGAGCTGTAATCCTTCTCCCCTCGGGGGAGAAGGTGGCTCGCGGAGCGAGACGGATGAGGGGGCTGCCCCCCATTCCGACCGCCAACCGCTGAACACGCAGGCTGAGGCCGCCAGCCCCCTCATCCGGCCCTGACGGGCCACCTTCTCCCCCGAGGGGAGAAGGCTCTATTGCGGCCCCGCGTTCTTCACATACTGGTCCAGCCAGCGGGTCATCTCCCACAGGGTGTGCCCCACGGACTCCCGCGCGCGATAGCCGTGCGCCTCCAGCGGCAGGACCACATAGCGCACCGTCGCGCCATTGCCCTTGAGCGCCGCATAGAACCGCTCCGACTGCACCGGGAAGGTGCCCGAGTTGTCGTCGGCCTCGCCGTGGATCAGCAGGATCGGCTCATTGACCCGGTTGGCGTAGGTGAAGGGCGACATCTCCGTATAGGTGTCGGTCGCCTCCCAGTAGGTCCGCTGCTCGGCCTGGAAGCCGAACGGCGTCAGGGTCCGGTTATAGGCGCCCGACCGGGCGATGCCGGTGCGGAACAGGTCGGTGTGCGCCAGCAGGTTGGCGGTCATGAAGGCGCCGTAGCTGTGTCCGCCCACGGCGATCCGGTCACGGTCGGCCACGCCCAGCTCGACCACCGCGTTGACCGCCGCCTCGGCGCTGGCCTTCAGTTGTTCGATATAGGTGTCGTTCGGCTCGGCCCCGTTGACGCCGACGATCGGCATCGAGGGATTGTCCAGCACGGCATAGCCCTGGGTCAGCAGGAACAGGTGGCTGATCCCGCCCGGGCGGGTGAAGCGGTTGGCCGTGTCGACCACCTGACCGGCCACGGCGGCGTCGGTGAACTCGGCCGGATAGGCCCACATGATCAGCGGCAGCGGACCGTCGCGGTCCTTGTCGTAACCGGCCGGCAGATACAGCGTGCCCGACAGCTGCACCCCGTCGGCGCGGGCATAGCTGATCGTCTGCTTGCTGACCCCGGCCAGTTGCGGCGCGGGATCGGGGAACTGCGTCAGGGCGGTCGGATCGCCGGCGGTCAGGTCGCGCACGAACAGGTTGGGCGGATCGTTGCGCGTCTCGCGCCGGGTCACGACCCGGCGGCCCGCCTCGTCCAGGAAGCCGACGACGCTCTCATAGTCGCCGCTGGCCGAGGTCCACAGCCGCTCTGACCGGCCGTCCGTCAGATCCATGGCGGCCAGGAACGGATACTCGCCTTCCCGCGTCGCCCCGGGTCCTGTCATCAGCACCCGGCCGTCCTGCGCGAAGCGAATGACGGGGAAGCCGTTGTCGTTGGGCTCGGTCACCGGCGAGCCGGGGTCGTTGTACCGGTCCTGATAGTTGCGCTCCAGCAGGACCCGGCCCTGCCCCGGGTTCGAGGGATCGACGACATAGCGGGTCTCGTGCCGGGTGTTGAACCACTGACTGTCGACCAGGGCGGTATCGGCGTCGCCCCACGTCACCCCGTCGTAGCGTTCCTTCAGATCGACCAGCGCAACCGGCGCACCGCTGAAAGGCGCCGCCAGGGTGAAGACCCGGTCGCGAACCTCGGCCGGGGTGCGCGGATCGCCCCCGTCCTGGGCCTCGGTCCAGACCAGGGTCGCCGGCGCGTCGGAGCGCCACTGCACGGACCGCGGCCCGGGGGCCACGGCGTCGAACGGCGTGGGAATGTTGTCCCGCAGTGGCAGGTCCGCCACCCGATGCACGACGCGACCGTCCAGATCGGTGACGACCACGTCGGCGGGAAACAGATTGGCCGGGACCACATAGCTGTAGGGCCGCTTGGCCGTCGTCTGCAGAATGTGGCGACCGTCCGGCGACACGCGCGCGCCCAGATAGACCGCCGGCGCTCCGACCGTGCGGGGCGCCCCGCTCAGCGGGACCAGCGTCAGCTGCGAGGTGAAATAGTGGTCGAACAGCGCCTCGTCGCCGGGGTCGCTCAGCAGGTCCTGATAGGTCCGCGCCGGCGCCGCACGCCCCATGCTTTCGGCCACGGTCGGCCCCGTCGGCGGCCGCGTCACGTCCGGCGCCGCGCCCCGGCCCTCGGGCGTCATCCGCACCAGCAGGCCAGAACTGTCCGGCAGCCAATCGAACGCCGCGCCGCCCGCCGCATTGACCCGGGCGTCCGTCAGCTTGCGCGCGCGGGCGCTGGCCACGTCGACGGCCCATAGCTCCAGTCCGGTCGGCGCGTCCATCAGCAGGCCGATCGACTTTCCGTCCGGCGACCAGCCGGGGGAGATGAAACGGGCATTGGCCGGAAGCTCGACCGTGCGCGCCGCGCCGCCCGCGACCGGCTGGAGGCTCAGTCCCGTCAGCCAGGTCACGCGGCTGTTCGCCGGCCCGTTGTTGCGCGGATTGATTCGATAGCCCGCCAGCCGCAGCATCGGCTCGGCCAGCTCGGCGATCGGCGGCAGATTGGCGCGGTCGAACAGCGCCAGCGTCGTGTCGTCAGGCGACAGGCTGGGCGTCGGCGTGGGTTGGGTGTCGAGGATGTCCGCGATCGGCGCCGGCGGCTGCTGATAGGTCAGCCCGTCCTGGGCCAGGGCCGGCCCGGCCACGGCGGCCAGGAGGACGAAGACGGGCAGGGCCCGATGGAGCAGATGACGACGCATTGAATTCCCCCGAACCGATCGCCCTTCTCCGGGCGCCGCACGCTAGGGTCCGAACGGAACGGGGGTCAAGGCCGCCGGCTGACCTCCCGGCCGCCGCCCTCCCGCCCACCCAGGCTGGCGCCGGTCATCGCATAGCAGCTGGCCCGGCTGGGCCGGTCCCCATGCGGCCCGCCATAGGCGGCGCGGACCGAGCACAGGTCGGCGGGGCTCAACTGCCCCTTCCAGCGGTCGGGATTGCAGTAGTTCATGATCGAGGCGGGGTCGTAATACTGCTCGTCCGCGACCTCGGCCTCGGGCGTGGTCAGACGGGCGACGCAATCGGGCGCGCGCGGGCTGACATGGTCGTGCGAAAAGCCCAGGGCGTGCCCCAGCTCATGCAGGGCGTCGGCATAGAAACAGCCTTCGCGCCCGATCGTCCCGCGCCGTCCGCAGATGCGGTTGGTGACCAGATAGTCGGCGTTCAGCGTGATCGTTCCGCCGCGCACCAGATTGACGCCCAGATGGCTGGACGAGGCGAACAGTTCGGGATCGTGCTCGATCCGCACCGGGATGCGGCGCGCACCTGATCCCGGCGCCGGACAGGCCGCCAGGATATCGAACTCGACCCGGGCCACGGCCTCCCAGGCGGCGGCCGCGTCCATCACCTTCTCGCGCGCCCAGGCGTCCCCATCGGCCGGCGCCTCGAAACACATCGGCACGCGCCCGTCCGGCCACAGATCCGCTTGCGCTGGCGGCGGCGCGGCGGCCGGCGGGGGTGGTGGTGGCGGGGGCGGGGGCGGGGGCGGAGGCGGAGGCGGAGGAGGTGGCGCGGTCACCGCCGGCGGGGCCTGATCCTGAAGCATTGAACAGGCCGCCATCGGCAGGGATACGGTCGCCAGCGCCAGCAGCAGGAGGATTCTGAAACGGCTCATGCCCAGCGGCTTTCGGTCAGGGTCAGGGTCAGGTCCAGCGCCACGGCCTGCGCGGGCGGCCGCCCGGCCTCCGGCGCCAGGTCCTCGGCCTCTGCGGTCACGGTCACGGGCGCATCCCCCTCGCCCAGCAGATTCAGCACCTCCTCGCCGAAACGGAAGGGCAGGATATAGTCGCCCGCATGATGCGCGTGCGCGCCCTCCCGCAGGTGCAGGAAGGTTGGCGACGAGCCCAGCGATATCCGGCGCCCGGCGCAGTTCATGCGGATCTCGATCGACCGGTCCAGCAGCGCCTCCGTCGCGGCCCAGGCCACCGATCCGGCCCCGGCGATCATCAGCGTGTCGTCCGCCGCTCGCATCCGCGCCACGGCCTCGGCCGGCAGGGTCACGGACAGGCCCTCTGCGCCCTCGGCCCGCATCGGGTAGACGACGCCCCCCAGCGGCTCGCGCCGCGTCGCGCCGGGCGGACCCACCTCGGGCGCGTTGAAGACCGGGAACGGATAGAGATGGTCATAGCCATAGCCGAGCGGCCGGGTTTCCAGCACGCCTGCCACCCGCCAGTCCCCCGTGTCCTCGCCCTGCCCGCCGACGAAGCCGTTCAGCGTCCGCCCGGTCCAGTCGGCCGGATAGACGCCGGCCGGCTGACGCGCGTGCCAGGTCGCCCAGACGCGGTCGACGTTGCAGTGGTGCAACCAGAAGATCGGATCGGTCGCCGCCGTCGTCAGCCGCTTCATCAGCCCGCCGACCAGCTCGTGGATGTAGTTGTGGCCATAGCCCTCGACCATGCCCGCGCCGGTCGGCAGACGGCCCGCGAAGGTCGGAAAATCATCCGAGGTCAGCCGCGACATATAGGGTGACCGGGCCCAGCGGGCGGCGTTGAAATCCAGCGTGTCGACGCCGCGCGCCCGCTGTCTCTCGTGCAGCAGGGCGTCCTGGTCCGTGATCCACGCCGGCAGGGTCCGGTGCTCCTGCGCGTCCCAATAGGGCATGGCGAAGGCGGCATGCCCCGTCAGGCCGGCGATGATCCGCTCCAGATGCAGCAGCTGCAGCCGGTGCCAGGGCAGGAACAGGCCATTGTTGTGCTGCCCGTTACGTGAATGGATCGTGTTCTGGCGAGCCCAGGACCGATCGTCCCGCCGCCGCTTCATCAGCGCCAGACCTTCGCCGAAGGCGACCACGTCGTCGCTCGTGGCGGACAGGGCGCCCGCGCCGCGCCGGATGCGGACCGGGGTCTGCGCCAGCACCGGTCCGCCCCACAGGCTCACTATCGCGGCCCCTGTCAGGGCCTGTCGTCTGTCGATTTTCACCCATGCCCCCGCACGTCTTTCCGGCGGCGAAGGTTCACCAATCTCAGCCCGGTGTCGACCCCGTGTCGCGGACCGGCGCCTGGCCGATGAACCGCGCATCCCGCGCTGCTGTCCACATTTCGCGCAGACCCTGACGCGGCATGTCCACGCCGAACACCGCCAGCTGCGCGACCCACACCTCGGACAGCTGCTCCACCGTGCCCTGCACCCAACCGGGGGCCTGCTGGCGCGACCAGTTCAGCGGCGACACGGCATTGAACACCATCAGGAAGGCGGCGATCGTGAAGATGGCGCGGCTGGTCCAGCGCCGGTCGCGCGCGGCCACGCCCTCGTCGTCCAGCGGCGGCGCGGGCGGAAAGGCGAACCGCCCCAGGGCGGTCAGGGCGTTGTCACGCGTCGGCAGGTCGTGGGCGTCGGCCGTCTCGATCCAGTCGCTGGGCGGATCCTCAGGCGGCGGCGGCAGGCTCTCGTACAGCGGCGGGAACGGCGACTCAGGCCGATGAACCGGGAACGGCTCCAGCGGGGTTTCGCCATCCTTGCCTGTCGTGTCGTCGGTCATCGCGGGTCCAACGCCTCAGAACTGGAAATAGATGAAGGGGGCGACGCCCTCGGGACGCACAGCCTCGATCAGCAGGAAGGCCGCGCCGATCAGCAGGCCCAGGGTGATGGACGGCGCCGTCTTCAGCCGCTCGGCCATCCCCTCGATGGCGCGCGGCGGCAGCCAGTGCATGGCCAGCCCCCCGACGATCAGCGTCAGCAGCAGCGGCGTCAGGGCGACCACCGGACCGATCCGGCCCAGCCCCTGCAGCATGGCCACGGCCATATCGAAGCTCTCGGCCCGGAACAGGATCCAGCCCAGACAGACGATGTGGAAGGTGACCAGCACACCGACCACGGTCGGGATGACTTTCCGGTCTCCAAACCCCGCTCTGAACAACCGCTCGATCACCTGCACGCCGCCATGCAGCGCGCCCCACGCCAGGAAGGTCCACGCCGCCCCGTGCCACAGCCCGCCCAGCACCATGGTGATGAAGACGTTGATGCAGCTCGAGATCAGCCCCTTCCGCCCGCCGCCCAGCGGCACATACAGATAGTCCCGCAGCCAGCTGGACAGGCTGATATGCCAGCGCCGCCAGAAGCTCTGCATCGAACTGGCCCGGTACGGCTGGTCGAAATTGCGCGGGAAGGAATAGCCCAGCAGGGCCGCGATCCCGATCGCCATGTCCGAATAGGCCGAGAAATCGCAATAGATCTGGACTGCATAGCCATAGACCGCCGCCGCGATGTCGATCGCGCCGTACGCCGACGGATCGAAGAAGACCGGATCGACCAGGTTCACCGAGATTTCGGACGCGATCACCGTCTTCTTGAACAGACCCCAGACGATCAGCAGCAGGCCATGCGTCGCCATCTCCCGCGTCAGCCGCGGCGTTCGGTCGAACTGCGGCAGCAGGTCCGACGCCCGCACGATCGGCCCCGCCACCAGATGCGGGAAGAAGCTCATCAACAGCATGACGTCCAGCAGGCTCTTCGCCGCCGGCGTCTTCCCGCGATGCACGTCCACGACATAGCTGATGCCCTGGAAGGTGAAGAAGCTGATCCCCACCGGCAGCACGACCTGCAGCAGCGGCAGGTCCCGCTCCCAGCCGAACCGCGTCAGCAGCTCGCCGGCCTGCTCGATGAAGAAACCATAGTATTTGAAGAAGCCCAGGATCAGCAGATTGACCGCGACCCCCAGGCCGACCAGCCACGCCTTCTTCGATCCGGGCTGCCGCGCGATCAGCGCGCCGACACCCCAGTTCAGCACCGCTGACAGGATCAGCAGGCCGACGAACCGCCAGTCCCACTGGGCGTAGAAGAACCAGCTGGCCAGCAGCAGGAACAGCTTTCGCCGCCCGTTCTCGCGGTCCAGCGACCAGGCGGTGAAATAGACGAACAGGAAGAAGACGCCGAAGGCCAGGGTCGGGAACAGCATCTATTGCGGCTCCCCCGCCGGGGTGACGCGCGCGGCCTTCCAGCCGTCATAGGCGGCCAGCAGGTCACGGCTCAGCACGCCGCCGATCCAGTCCGCCCCGGTATTGGTGAAATGCACCCGGTCGCCACGCATGAAGGGATCGTCCCTCAAGGCCAGCCGGTCCGCAGAACATTCGCCGCCCATCCGCCCACGCCAGTCCCAGAACGCCACACCCATGTCGGCGGCGACCCTCCGTTGCACGTCGCGCACCACCGCCAGCGACGGCGGCGGCGCCCGCTGGCCATCGGCGCTGCATCCGCCCGCCACGCCGCTGCGCAAGGCGTCCGGCGCCCCCAGCAGCATCAGCGACGCCGCCGGCGCCAGCCGCCGCATCCGTGCGATCTGCTCCCGCAACAGGGCCTCATAGGCCCGCCCGTGCAGCGCGTCGTCGAACCCCTCGTTGGTGCCGAACGCCAGCACGATCAGGCTGGGCCGCCACATCGCCAGCTCGGCCGCCGCGATCGCCTCGTCCCGGCTGGCCAGATCGCGCAGCGTGGCCCCGATGACCCCGAGGCTGGAGACCATCGCCCCCGGCCGCCCACCCGACAGCATGACGGAATCCATCACCACCCCCCGCTCCAGCGGGACCAGCCGCACCGACGCGGTCGGTCCCGGCAGCGCCAGTTCGCGGCACACCTCCTGATCCGGCGTCGTCCCGTTGAAATCCAGACCGCGCGCCATACCGCCCGCCTCGACCGACAGGCCCGCGCCCGGCCCTCGCGCCCGTCCGCACACCCCGACCACGGAAGCCTCCGCCCCCGGATCCAGCTCGAACCCGATCAGGGCCCCCTCGCCGCCCGTGGTCCGCATTCCGGCCAGACCGACCCGCGTTGACGGAGTCCCCGCCGACGGCTGCAGCGTCGGGCTCTCGGCGACCCAGCCCGCCGCCGCCATCCGCACCTGATAGGGCGCATAGTTGTCATAGGGCGGTCCCGGCGGCAGCACCCCGCGTCCCGCGGCGCCGAACCGGGCCTGAAGGTCGGCCCGCAGCTTGCCCGTAATCCGGTCGCCGGCGGTATGGCTGTCGCCGATCTGGAGGATATGCACCGGTCGCGTCCGCTGGCCCGCCTCGGTCGCCGCCAGCGCCTCGAACACCCCGCTCAATCCCTCGGCCTGGCACAGGCCGCCCGGACAGTCTGACTCGCCGGCGGGCGGCGCGGCTACGGCGGTATAGGGGATTTCCTGCGCCAGCCCCGCCCCGGAAGCCGCGATCCAGAGCCCGGCGGCCCAAAGTCCGGCAGAAAGGGCCGCCGCCGTCGTCGCCATCCTCAGGCGGCGGGCGCCGCGAGGGGTGCCGTCGGCCGGTCCAGTCCAGCGTCGCGCTTCAACCGCGCCGTCACCGGCGCGCTCATGCGCAGATAGCCGGCCATCGACATATGGATTCCGTCGTTGGCCCGCATCAGGGTGCGGCGGCCGCTGTCGGTCGGCAGATAGGCCTCATAGCCGCCCTCGCCGTTCGAGGTGAGGGCCGCGGTCTCGATATACGGCACGCCCAGCGCCCGCATCCGCGCCTCGACCACCCCGTTGATCAGCGTCATCTTCGCTTCGAACGACGCCCGCTTCATGCGCGGCAGGCCGACCCAGTAGACGGCCACGTCCCGGCTGCGCAGCAGGGCCACCAGATCGTCGATCCGCTTCGCATAGGCGGTCTTCCAGCCGTCCGAGCCGAACGGATGAATCTGGCCGTCCATCTCGATGCCCTGGGCGTCATTGGTGCCGAACAGCATGACCGCCACATCCACGGGCTGCTCATCCAGCTGGCCCCGCGTCCTGGCCTGGATGTCGACGTAGTCATAGCGGCTGAGGCCCGTCGACACCTGCGAGAATTTGCTCACCGTCACGTTCGGCGTGTGCTGCAGGTCGCGGTACAGGCCCGCGTACAGGCCGTCGGCCATCGAATCCCCGAACACGCCGATGCGCAGCGGTCCCTGGGCCAGTCGCGCGTCCAGCGGCGTCACCGCCGGCGCGACGGGCGCGGCGACCGCGACAGGCGCGGGCGGGCTGACGGGCGCGGGCGGCGCGGACGCCGCGGCCCTGTCGCCCAGCATGATCGTCGGATGGCGCAGCCACGCCCGGCCGTCGGGCGTCAGCACCAGCCCGGCCAGCACGCCGACCACGAAGGTCGCCGTCAGAGCATTTATGCCAGCGCGCAAACCGTCCCCCGACTGAACCCTGTTCCGTCGGACCTTTTACCTTATCGCCGCCGGACCGCCACCTCGCGCCCGCGTCACGGGAAGAAAAAGGTTAACCGAAGCGGCCCTCGGCCCCCCGGGGTCGGCGTCAGCCGAACCGCCCCTCGGCCCAGCGCGCGGCGAAATACCCCCCCAGCGCCGACAGGGTCGTCAACGCCGTGCCCCAGCACAGGTCGATGATCGTCAGCCGCGTCGACCAGACGTTCAGCGTGGCCTGATTGGTCAGGTCATAGGTCGCATAGGCCACGAACCCCAGCACCGCCCCGTTCAGCGCCGCCCTCTGCCACGCGCCTTCGCGCAGCGCCGGCTCGACCGCCAGGAACACCGTCCCCGCGATCGAGATCAGATAGAAGGCCACGGCCGCCTTCATGTCCGGCTTGTCCGCCAGGATCGGACCCAGCACCGGCTTGTACAGCCGGTCGGTCATGGTCGTCAGCCAGACCGCGTCGATGGCGGCGAAGGTCAGGCCCGCGCCCAGATAGGCGGCGACATATTTGATCATCGGTTCAGTCCCTTCAGACCGGCTTCAGCAGATAATGGCTGACCGCCCAGGTGTTTCCGTCGTCATTGCCGAACAGGCCGGCGGTCGCGAGATAGAACCGCCGCCAGCGCCGCCTCCACAGGGCCGCGTCGGCGCCGTAGGTCTCCCGCATCAGCTCCATCACCCGGTCGCCGTTGGCGTCCATATTGGCCAGCCAGTCGTCGGCGGTGCGCTTGTAGTTGACTCCGTTCCACGTCCATTCCCGCTCCACCTCGAACAGGTCCGGAAACTGCCGCATCAGGCCCCGGCTCGGCATCACGCCGCCGGTAAAGAAATGCCGGGCGATAAAGTCGCCGCTGTCGGTGTGGTCGAACCGGTACGGAGCATCTCGGTGGGTGAAGACATGTATGAACATCCGCCCGCCCGGCTTCAGCCAGCCGCGCGCCCGGGTCAGCAGCGCGCGCCAGTTGGCCATGTGCTCGAACATCTCGACCGAGACGATCCGGTCATAGCCTTCGCCCATCGGCACAGGCGGGCGGAAGTCGTTCATGTCGGCGGTGATGACCGTCAGATTGGTCAGCCCCCGCGCCGCCGCCTCGGCCTCGATGTGCTGGCGCTGCCCCTGGCTGTTCGACACGGCGGTGATGCTCGATCCGGGATACCGCTCCGCCATCCACAGGCTCAGCGAACCCCAGCCGCAGCCCAGCTCCAGCACCCGCAGGCCGTTCATCAGGGCGGCGTGGGCGCAGGTCTCCGCCAGCGCGGCCTCCTCCGCCTGGTCCAGCGTCGCCCCGGCGGACGGATAGAGGCAGCACGAGTATTTCAGCCGCTTGCCCAGACACAGCTGGAAGAACTCCGGCGGTAGTTCATAGTGCTGCTCATTGGCCGCCGCCGCGTGCTCGGCGATGGCCCGTTTCGCCATGTCGTGGGCGAAGGCCGCCTCGTCGTGCGGTCCGTCCTGGTCCAGCCGCTTGCGCGCCTCGCTGACCAGACTGTCGATCGCCGGGCGGGCGATGAAGTCCGGGAATGGCGCGTCCTGAAGCCGGCGGATGGCGGCGGTGGCGAGGCTCATGCTTTGGTCCTGACAGGCTGACGACCCGTCCAGCTACGGTCCGGCATCGCATCCGGATGTACGGCATCCATCACGGCCTCCCGCTCGTAGCTGTCCGCGAGTTTCGCTGGAGCCTGCATGCCCCCTCACCTCGTGGCCACATCCCCGACACCTCCCGGCCGGCGCATCGCCGTGGTGGGTTCTGGCATCTCGGGCCTGTCCTGCGCCTGGCTGCTGTCGCAGTCGCACGATGTAACCCTGTTCGAGGCCGACTCCCGGCTGGGCGGCCATTCCCACACCGTCGACGCCCCCTCGCCCGGTGAACCGGTCGCCGTCGATACGGGTTTCATCGTCTACAACGAGACCAACTATCCCAATCTGACGGCCCTGTTCGAACATCTGAACGTCCCGACAAAGCCGGCCTTGATGTCCTTCGCCGTGTCCATCGACGACGGCGCCTTTGAATACTGCAGCCAGGGCGTCCGCGCCCTGTTCGCCCAGAAGCGCAACTACGCCAGCCCCAAATTCTGGCGCATGATCGGCGATCTGCTGCGCTTCCAGAAACAGGCCCCGCGCGACTTGCCCGCGCTGGAGAAGTCGGGCGAAACACTCGACGCCTACCTGACCCGCGGTGGCTACGGTGACCTGTTCCGCGAGGCCCATCTGCTGCCACAGGCCGCCGCCATCTGGTCCTGCACCATGGGGCAGATGGCCAGCTATCCCGCCGCCTCCTTCGTGCGGTTCTACATGAACCACAACCTGCTCAAGGTGGACCTGAAGCCGACATGGCGCACAGTCGAAGGCGGAAGCCGGTCCTATGTGAGCCGGCTCGCGGCGGCCTTCCGCGGCCGGGTCGTCACCGAGGCGGGCGTCACCGGCGTCCTGCGCGGCCTCGACGGCGCCGCCCTGCGCTTCGCCGACGGCCGGATCGAGCGGTTCGACGCCGTCGTCCTCGCCACCCATTCCGATCAGGCGCTGGCGCTTCTGGAGTCCTCCTCGGCCGAGGATCGCCGCCTGCTGGGCGCCATCGAATATCGCCCCAACAAGGTGATCCTGCACCGGGACACCTCGCTGATGCCGAAACGGCGCAAGGCCTGGGCGGCCTGGACCCACCTCGGCTATTCGGACCGGGCCGGCGAAGGCGGCGTCACCTACTGGATGAATGAGCTTCAGAGCCTGCCCGGCCCACCGTTGTTCGTCAGCCTGAACCCCGCCAGGCCCCCCGACCCCGAACTCGTCATCGGTGAGTGGGACTATGAGCACCCCGTCTTCGACGCGGCCGCCGTCGCGGCCCAGTCGGAACTGTGGAGCCTGCAGGGCCGACGCCATGTCTGGTTCGCCGGGGCCTGGTTCGGCTCGGGCTTCCACGAGGACGGCCTGCAGGCGGGCCTGGCCGTCGCTGAACAGCTGGGCGGCGTGCGCCGTCCGTGGACCGTGGCCAACGAGAGCGGCCGCATCCATGTGCACGCCCCGGTCGGCGCGCCCGAACCGCTGACCGAGGCGGCGTGACCCTCGCCCGTTCCACAGCCCCCACAGACACTCCGTCATCCTCGGGCGTGACCCGAGGATCGGACGATCCGACGCCCGGTTTCATGGGCCGAAGCCGGGATCAGCGGATCACCACGGCCGGTCCTGGCCGCCCTGCTTCCGATACTCGGGTCAAGCCCGAGGATGACAGAGCAAGAGGAGCCGATCCCGTAGGTCTGTCATCCGCCCTCTACGTCGGCGAGGTCGTGCACCAGCGCGCCCGCACCTTCGACCACCGCTTGCGCTACCGCCTCTGGATGGTGCTGGCCGATCTCGACGAGCTGGACAGGCTGCAGGATCGCCTGCGCCTGCTTCGCCGTCGCTTCGGCCCGGTCACCCTGCGCGCCGCCGACCACGGCGACCGCTCGGGCCGCCCCCTGCGCGCCCAGATCGAGGCTCATCTGGCCGAAGCGGGCATCGACATCGTCGGCGGCCCGATCCGCCTGCTGACCATGCCGCGCATCCTCGGCTACGGCTTCAATCCGATCAGCGTCTTCTTCTGCCACACGCCCGACGGCGCCCTCGCCGCCCTGCTCTACGAAGTCACCAACACCTTTCACGAACGCCACAGCTATCTGGTCGCGGTTCCGGCGAACCAGACCGGGCCCGTGCGCCAGACGGTGGAGAAGCAGCTCTTCGTCTCCCCCTTCATGGACCGCGACCTGACCTACGACTTCACCGTCCGCTCGCCCGGCGAGGCCGTCTCCATCGTCGTGGCCGTTCGCCGGGGCGATACCCCGATCCTGACCGCCAGCTTCGCCGGCCGCCGCCGCCCCCTGACCGACGGCCAGCTTCTCCGCGTCTTCCTCACCCACCCGCTGCTGACGTGGAAGGTCACCTGGGGCATCCACTGGGAAGCGCTCAAGGTCATGTTCAAGGGCGCCCGGTACCGGGTCCGCGGCGCGCCGCCTCCTCACCCCGTGACCGTCGGCCACGTCCGGTTCTGACGTAGGTCGGCGCCATAATCGCATCGCCAACCCGGCCGCCCTTCCTGGCGGGGCGCAGTGAGACGCACGAGACGCATGAGACTGTTTTTTTCCGCTCGCCTTGCCCCTCCGGAGTCCCCACGGTAGGGACAAACCAAGGCCGCCGATATTCATCAGGCGGTGAAAATATGAGGAAGCGATGCGGAAGATCTTCCCCGACGCGAAGTCCGCGCTTGAGGGCCTGACCTTCGACGGCATGACCGTCATGTCCGGCGGCTTCGGCCTGTGCGGCATTCCCGAGCACCTGATCGCCGCCCTGCGCGACAGCGGCGCCCGGGACCTGACCGTCATCTCCAACAACGCCGGCGTCGACGGTTTCGGCCTCGGCCAGCTGCTGGAGACCCGCCAGATCGCGAAAATGATCTCGTCCTACGTCGGCGAGAACAAGGAGTTCGAGCGCCAGTATCTGGCCGGCGAGCTCCAGCTCGAGTTCAACCCCCAGGGCACCCTGGCCGAGCGCATCCGCGCCGGCGGCGCCGGCATCCCGGCCTTCTTCACCGCCACCGGCGTCGGCACCCTCGTCGCCGAGGGCAAGGAAGTCCGCAATTTCGACGGCCGCGACTACGTCATGGAGACCGGCCTCGTCGCCGACCTGTCGATCGTCAAGGCGTGGAAAGCCGACGGCCGCGGCAACCTCCAGTTCCGCAAGACCGCCCGCAACTTCAATCCGATGATGGCCACGGCCGGCAAGGTCACCGTCGTCGAGGTCGAGCACATCGTGCCGACCGGCTCGCTGGACCCTGACCAGATCCACACCCCCGGCATCTACGTCGACCGCATCGTCCTCACCGTGCCCGAGAAGCGCATCGAACAACGCACCGTCCGTGCTCGCTCAAGTAGCGAAGCGGTAGCGAAAAAAGATGGGGAGACCGCATAAATGGCCCGCACCCGCGAACAACTGGCCGCCCGCGCCGCCCGCGAGCTGCAGGACGGCTTCTACGTCAACCTCGGCATCGGCATCCCGACCCTGGTCGCCAACTACATTCCGCACGGCATGGAGGTGACCCTCCAGTCCGAGAACGGCATGCTGGGCATGGGCCCCTTCCCCTATGAGGACGAGGTCGACGCCGACCTGATCAACGCCGGCAAGCAGACCATCACCGAAATCCCCGAGAGCAGCTATTTCAGCTCGGCCGACAGCTTCGCCATGATCCGCGGCGGCCACATCAACCTGTCCATCCTCGGCGCCATGGAAGTGGCCGAGAACGGCGACATCGCCAACTGGATGATCCCCGGCAAGCTGGTGAAGGGCATGGGCGGCGCCATGGATCTGGTCGCGGGCGTGAAGCGCGTGGTCGTGGTCATGGACCACGCCAACAAGCACGGCCAGTCCAAGGTCCTGAAGGAATGCACCCTGCCCCTGACCGGCACGGGCGTGGTCAGCCGCATCATCACCGACCTGTGCGTCTTCGACGTCAAGCCGGACGGCTCGGGCCTTGAGCTGATCGAACTGGCCGAGGGCGTCACCCTCGACGAGGTCGCGAGCAAGACCGAGGCCAGCTACACCGTTGCCGCCGGCCTGAACTCGTAGTCATACTCCGCTCCGACCGGCCGCAGAGCCGGCGGGGTGGGAGTTTCGACCATGGCCGACGGCGCCTATCGCTGGCTGGGCAATGCCCCGGCGCCCGACCCCGCGCGGGTCGAGGCCCTGCACGCGGCCTGTGAAGGCGAGGGCGTCGCAAACTTCGGAGAGACGTCCCGCGCCGCCGCCGTGGAAGGCATCGACCGCGCACTGACCGCCGCCCGCGCCGACGACCTGACCGGGGTCGCCGACGGCCTGACCCGCGCCCGCGCCCTCATCGAGGAGCTGAAGCCTCAGGCGCTTGAGCCCCGCCACGGCCTGGCCGGCCTGTTCGACAGCCGCGGCAAGCGGCTGAAGCGGTTCCGCGAAACCTGGCGCGACGCGGCCGCCCGCCTGACCGACAGCGCCGCCGCCCTGACGGAACGCGTAGAGGCGGCGGGCGGCCGTTCGGGCGCACTCGAGACCGCGTGGAGCGAGCTTCGCGACGCCGTCGCCGACCTCGACGCCCACCTCGCCGCCGCCGCGCGCCGCCTGACCGGACACCCGCCCGCCGAGGACGGCGCCGTCCATCCGCTGGAAGCCCGCAAGGCGGCGCTGGACGCCTGCCGCGCCGCCGCCCTCCAGTCCCTGCCGTTGATCCGGGGCTGCCAGAACGCCGACGCCCGCACCTCGGAATCGCTCAGGGCCTGCGGCGAAGGCCTTGTCGCCTGGCGCGACGACTGGCGGGATGCGCTGGGCCTCGCCGGAAAGCGGCCGCGGCGCATCCGGCCCGACGCGGAACGGCTGGCGCGCAGCCGCGATCAGCTGCTGGCCCGCCTCGACCGGACCCTGGCCGAACTGAAGTCGCTGGGGTCGCGCCGAAACGATGTCGAAGGCAGGCTGGCCGCCCTCAAGTCGCCCCTCTAGCGTCCGCCCGTATTGGCTTCGGTCCAGGCCACGATCTGGGTGTTCAGATCGCGCGTGGCCATGTCGAACGCTTCGACGATCGACGACACCCGGTTTTCCGATGCCGGCTGTTCCACGCTGAACATCCGCTCGGCGGCGACATTGCGTTCCGGAAGGGCCGTTACTCGCGCCCGGGCCGTGATCACCACCGTGGGCGCCGCGCCCGGGACGTCATAGCGAGCCTCGAAGGCGCGCATGTCGATGTCGAGGCTGCGACCGCTGCGGATCGCCTCGCGCGGGCCGACCAGCCGCACCCGCGTGCTCTGACCGGCGAAGGCGTTCTGGAGGCTTTCCATATAGAGGTCAGCCGCAGGCGACACCCAGCGCGCGCCCTTGATGTAGGCCGTCTCGGTCCCCGTCACGCCCAGCAACCGGTCGCCCTCGACCGCCTCGGGAAACTCGACCCGTCGCAGCGCGATCGAGGTCGCGGTCGATCCCACGCTTTCCGACACGGCCGGGGCCGAACCGCCGAAGCGATAGGTCTGAACCGGATCTGGCGAACTCAGCAGGGCGCAGCCCGAAAGGGCGGCTGCGGCGACGCCGGCGGCGGTCAGCCGGATGAGGGACGAACGGATCACGGCTGGACCTCCATTTCCTTGGTCGGCGCGCGGCCGATAAAGTCGCGCGGGCTGGACCGCACCTCCTCGACGAGACCTTCCAGCGCCCGGGTGGCGTCTTCCAGACTCTGGATCGACTGCTGCAACTGCGGCAGACCTGTCGTGGCGAAGTCGGTCACGGGCTGTTCAAGCCCGCTGACGGTGCGGTTGGCCGATGCCGCCGCCTCCGCGGCCTGATCGGCCGCCCGGTTGATGTTGGCGATCGCCTGACGGCCATCGCCCTCGACCAGCTGACGCGCGCTGACGCCCAGCGCCTGATACTCGCCGATAGCCTCATTGGCCTTGGCCAGCGCCTGCTCCAGCTGGGCGAACATCCCCTTGCGGGCTTCAAGCTCGCTGGACAGGGCCTCGACGTTCTTCACGCTGGTCGAGAACGATCGGATATTGTCGTCCGAAAGCACCCGGTTGATCCGGTTCAGCGCATCCACCGTCTGGGCCAGCACCGTGCCCGAACCGCTCAGCAGCTCCGCGATCGGCGACGGCTGGCTCTGAATCACGGGCACGACATTGTCCGGATACTGGGTCTTCAGGATCGCGCTTTGCGGGTTGCCGGCGGTGATCTGGATGTAGTTCAAACCGGTGATGCCCTGCGGTTCCAGCTGGGCGCGCGAGGTCACGCGCACCGGCGTGGTCGCGTCCACCCGGATGCGGGCGATGACCTGATCGCCCTTCTTGGGATCCAGATTCAGGTCGGTCACCTCACCGACGCGGATGCCGTTGAAGTGGACCTCACCACCCTCGGACAGCCCCCGAACCGGTCCGTAGAAGACGATGTCATAGACGTCGTAGTCGTTGTTGAACTGCAGGCGGGCCAGCCAGATGCTGAACACCGCCAGCGCCGCCAGAAGGGCGATGGTGGCGATGCCGACGGCGGCGTAATGGGCGTCTCGTTCCATCGGGTCCGCTCTCCTCAGGCGGCTCTGTCGGCAGCGCGACCGCGCGGCCCCAGAAAGTATTCCTTGATCCAGGGGTGATCAGAACGCTCGAGTTCCTGAACCGTCGCCTTGGCTACAATGCGTTTGTCGGCGACCACGGCCACCTTGTCAGTGATGGCATACAGACTGTCGAGGTCGTGGGTGATCATGAACACGGTCAGACCGAGATCGTCAGCCAGCCTTCGGATCAGGTCATCAAAGGCTGCGGCCCCGATAGGATCGAGGCCGGCGGTCGGTTCGTCGAGGAACAGCAGTTCCGGATCCAGCGCCAGGGCGCGGGCGAGGCCGACGCGCTTGCGCATGCCGCCGGAAAGTTCGGCGGGCTTCAGGTGGTGTGAGTCCGGCCTCAGACCGACCATGGCGATCTTCATCTCGGCCAGCTCGCGGATCACGTTCTTTGGCAACCGGGTATGCTCGACCAGCGGCGACGCGACATTCTCGATGACGCTCAGCGCGGAGAACAGGGCGCCTTGCTGGAACAGAATCCCTGTTCGGCGCTCGACGTCAGCCTCTTCGTCCGCTGTCATGGTCGCGCGGTCGTAGCCCAGGATGCTGACCGACCCGCCCTCCGGCTCCTTGAGGCCGATGATCGAGTTCAACAGAACCGTCTTGCCGGAGCCGGAGCCGCCGACCACGCCCAACACCTCACCGCGCTCGACGACGAGATCGAGGTTTTCGTGGATGATCCGTTCGCCGAACTGGCTCAGCAGACCGCGCACCTCAATCAGATGTTCGGGCGCGCTTGCCGGATTCGCGGCCGGGGCGGTCACCAGTTCAGCTCCAGGAAGACCATCGCGAAAACGGCGTCCAGGAAGATGATGGCGAAGATGGCCTGGACCACGGCAGCGGTGACCCGGCGGCCCAGGCTCTCCACGTCACCCGCCACGGCCATGCCCTGGCGGCAGCCGATCGCCGCGATAACCACAGCGAAGACCGGCGCCTTGAGCAATCCGACCCCAAGGTGGGTGCTCATCTTCGGATCCTCGGTCATTCGCTGAATGAAGAATGCGGGCCCATAGCCGAGTTCGGCCCAGGTCACGATCAGACCGCCAAACAGACCGGCGATCATGCCGATGAAGGTCAGCAGCGGCAGCATGGCCAGCATCGCTGCAAGGCGAGGGATCACCAGCGCCTGGAACGGGTTGACCCCCATCACCTGCATGGCGTCGACCTCCTGGTTCATCCGCATCGAGCCGATCTCGGCCGCGAATGACGAGGACGACCGGCCGGCCAGCAGCACAGACGTGATGACCACGGCGAACTCACGCAGCACCGACACAGCGACCAACTGCACGGTAAAGACGCCCGCTCCGAACTGGGTCAGCAGATTGGCGCCCAGAAAGGCGATAACCGCGCCGATGAAGAAATTCGTTGTGGCGATGATCGGAATGGCGTCCAGACCCGCCCTCTCGCCCTGGCTGAACCATGCAGCCCAGCGAATCCGGCCGGGATGGCGCAGGGCCGTTCCGACCGCCACGATCAGCCGGCCGAGGAAAGCCATCGACAAGGTGGCCTCGGCCGCGATGTCGCCCACGCCGCGCCCGACCTTGGCGAAACCGCGCACCCATCCGGGAGACTGCCTGGGCGGGACGGCGCTCTCGCGCTCCAGCTTCTCGACCATGGCGTAGGTGCGGCCAGCCTCCGGACGCTGAACCCAGGCGGACTGCGGCAGAATGCAGTTGGCGGCCTGAACGATGGCCAGGGCGCCGGCCGTGTCGAACCGGCCCATGTCGGAAAGGTCCACCGCCTCGACCTTGCGGTCATGCAACCCTTCGTCGAGCCGGCGCGAGACCTGACCCAGTTCGGTCGCTGTCCAGTCGCCGGTCAGACGCAGGGTCAGACCCGGTCCGCCATCGTCGATCTGGAAATCCGCTTCAGCCATGGCCCTACCTAGATTACGCCGCCGGCTTTGCCTACGTCGCCAAACGGCAAAGCTGGGGCAGACCTCACAACGCAGCGCGGCCGTATTCGTTCGGTCACGGTTTCAGCTGTTTACGGGTCAAGGCAACCTTCGGACGCGCGCCAGGCCTGGTCGCCCGGCTGCTTGTCGTGTCAACTCAGATAGTTGAGCAGGGAGACCTGGCGGAGTTGGCCGATCACCTGGGCGGAGGCCTGGATGGCGATCTGCGACAGCTGGAGATCGGTCACCGCCTTGGCCATGTCCGCATCCGTGCGGCCCGACACCAGTTCGTCCAGCGCATTCTTCTGGGCCGTATGGCCGGTCGAAATGCTCTCCACCTGCTTGGCCAGGGAGCCGGTCTTGGCGACCTTGTCGATGACCGCCGTTGCGGCCTGTTCCAGCCGGCCGAGCTGGGTGGTCAGAAAGGTCTTCTGCGCTTCGGTCAGCTTGCCGGTCAGAGGCCCCTGCCCCACCGTTGTGTGGAAATTCTGCACGTCGCGCAGAATGCCCAGCACATCCGTGCCCAGCTCGTCGGCGAGAAAGCCGGTTTCCAGCGTCGTTCCGTCCGCGACGCGGCTGGCCGTCTTTAAGGTGTCGTTCCTGAAGACGGAGGCGACGCTGGGCGCGGCGGACAATTCGGTCAGGTTGGCCGCATCAAGCGGCGCGGTCGTGGTCGAGGCGCCGGCGAACAGGTAACCGCCCTGATGTCGCATGTTCAGGCCGCCCCGAATCGACTGGAACTGACCTTCCATCTCCAGCATGAGCGACCCTGCGGAATCCGTGGAGAGCGCGTCACCGATGGCTTCGCGCAGACCGCTGATGCCGTCGTTGATCTGGTTCATGGCCAGATCCTGGGTGGTGAGGCGCGACGTCACGGCTTCGGCTGTGTCGATGAAGCCCTGGATGCGACTCTGCGCCCCCTTCAACGCCGTCAGCGTCTCGGACTGGCGGCCAAAGCCGGTCAGATCGGTCGCGTTCTTCTGGGTCGACACCCGCTCCTGGGCCTCGGCCGACCGGATCTGGGTATTCATCAGGTTCAGCAGCGCTGACTGATAGTTTCCGTAGGTGGCGACGCGGGTCATCAGATCATCCCGATCAGCGTATCGTACATGTCCTTGCACGCCTGGATCAGGCGAGCGGAGGCGTTGAAGGCCTGCTGGTAGGTCGTCATCAGCACCAGTTCCTCGTCCAGATTGACGCCCTCGTGCGCGATCTGGCGGGAGCTGGCCTCGGTATACAGGGCGGCCGACGTCTCCTGGCGGTTCTTGGCGGCCGCCGCGCGGCCGCCAATCTCGCCGGACAGTTCGGAAGCGTAGCGCGACACCGAGATCGAACCGCCCGTCGACCCGCCGGCCGGCTGGAAATTGGACGACCGTTCCCCGGCGTCGGCCAGGATCAATGCACCGCGACCGTCGCCCGTGCTCAGGGCGGGCGTGCCGGCGGCCGCCGACAGGTTGAGTTGAGCGAGCGCCAATCTCGATGGCGTCTGGCGTATGTCAGTGCGCAACGAGAAGCCGTCGGCGCGCGACGAGCGGACCCCGCCGGCGATGCCGAACAGCTCGGTCACCGACACGCCCGACGGCGCCTGGGTCGTGGTGTCCGCCAGGACGCTGAGGGTCGGGGCCGGATTGCCGTAGCCCGTGAAGCTCAGGGAGCCGTCCGGCGCGAGGGCGAAGGCGCCGAACCGACCAATGCCCAGGGCAGGGTCGTTCAGCCTGGTGATCAGATCGCCCACCGTCCCGCCCGGCGGGACCGCGACCTCCAGATCGCGCAGCCGCGCGCCGCTTTCGCCCGTAAAACGGAACGTCAGCGTCTCGCCCGCGGTGAAGCCGTGCGGAGAGCTCACCGTCAGGCCGTTGTCGTAGAAGGCGGGGCGATCGGTCGAGATCAGGTCATTCAGGCCGAAATAGTGCGAGAAGCCCCGTCCCACCTTGTCAGACGGCGCGGTCGCATCGTCTGCGACGGCGACGCCGTTGGGAGCGGTGGCGGTGATGCTCAGCCGCCCGTTGGCGAAGCTGGCCGTGGCCGCTCCGCCCAGCTGGAGGTTCAGCTCGACCAGGAAGTTGGCTGGCGTCGTGGCCGCGCCGTTCACCGTCATGGTCGCGCCCGAGAAGACAATGTCCGCCCGGCTCTGAATGACGCCCGCAGCGTTGGTCACCGCGACCGTCGTCCGGCCAGTGAACCCCTCTATGGCGCTCACGAACGACTGGCCCACATTGCGGCCGGTCAGGCTGACCGGGGCGGGCACCGAAGAGTTGGTGTTGTGGGCCCGGTTCAGCTCATCGGCGACATGGGACACCAATTCCGCCAGCCGTTCAGCGGCCGCCGGCGCCTCGATGTCGCGCAGTTCGACCAGGCCCTTGATCTCGCCCGAGGTGACGCTGTCCAGCAACGAGCGCTTCTGGCCGCCGGGCTCGGTGATCCAGATTTCGTTGAAAGCCGTCTCGCCGGTGACCGTGCCGGCCCTGTTGTACTCCAGGGTCGCCGCGCCCTCGCCGGCCAGCAGGGTTCCCGCACCCGTGCGGATCGACACGCCGCCGACCGACCGAACCGAAACCCGGATGTCGACCAGTTCGGCCAGCTGTCCGATGAGAGCGGCCTGGGCCGTTTCCGCGCCTGAGGAGTCGCCCTCCACGGCCGTCGCGCGGGCGATCTCCAGGTTCAGGCTCTCGATCTGCTTGAGCAGGCCGTTGGTCTTCTCCACCGCGCTCTGGATGCGACCGTCGGCGTCCTCGCGAACCGCCTGGATCTGTTTGCCGATACGGCCCGCCTCGTCGAACAGGGCCTGGGTCTTGAACAGGGCGTCCTGGCGGCGCGGCGACGAGGTCGGATCTTCGGCGCTGGCGGCGAAGGCCGAGAACACGCCGTCGACCTGGGAGAAGAAGCCGCTATCCCCGCCGGGATCGCCAAACAGCGACTGAATGCGGTCGTACAGTTCGTAACGCACGCCCTCGCGCGCGGCGTTCGCGCCGGCGTTCAGGCTGGCGGCCTGAAGGAAGCGGTCCGTCGCCAGGCGGATGCGCGAAACCTCGACGCCCGAGCCCATGCCCTGGCTGGTCAGGGTGGTCTGATCCGCGATCTTGCGGACATAGCCGGGTGTGTTGACGTTGGAGACGTTGTCCGAGACCACGCGCAACTGGGTCTGGGCAGTGGCCAGCCCCGAGGTCGCCGTGTTCATGATGGCGTTCAGCGACATCCGGCGGCCTCCCTACGAGCGGCGCCCGGCAAGCTCTGCCAGCCGACGAGCGTTTTTTGCCCGGCGTTCCGCGAGAACGAATCCGGCAAGCCTTTGATTTTACGCGCTATGGCGTTTCGCGCCTGGGTCATGACCATTCAGGAGCGCAAGCGGCGGGCCAGCCGCGTTCGCACTGCTCCCAGGTCGGACGGCGCCGGGCAAGAATCGTCGGCACGCGGCAAGTTTCACCGGACACGAGGGGTCGCCACCGATCGGTTCGTTTTATTTTCTCACGTATTTTCAGCCGCTTCCTGCTGTACGTCCGGTTGGCCCGCGACTTGCGCCATGGAGTTCGAATGTCCGGCGCAGCAGGCGCCCAAGTCACCATCGCCGTTGCGACCATCCCCCGGGATTAATGTCCGCCCTCGCTCTGCCGTCCTTCATCACGTCTGCCAAAGTCGGCGCCCCGCAAGGGTCCGCCGGCTCCGCTGACGCGACCGGTTTCAAGAGCCTGCTGACAACCTGCCTGGACAAGGACGCGGCGTCCGTCGAAACGGAAGAGCCCGTGGCGACGCCCGCGAACGACGACGCGAAGGCCGCTGCGACGACGATCGTCCTGGCCCCGCCGGTTCCCGTTCCCGTACCGGTCGCTGCGCCGCCCGCCGTCCTTAAAGCGGGCGCGCCGGCGTCGCCCCCGCCCCCGGGCGAAGCCGCGCCCGAAATCGAGCCATCCACCCCGCCGCTGATCAGCAGCGCCCCGCCGCCTGTCGCCGCTTCACCGGTTACCCAGGCGAAGCCGGAAACGGCGCCGCCGGTTCGCTCTGAAGCTCCTGTATCCGGGGAGCCCATTCCGGCGGCCACCGGCGAGACCACCGGAAAAGCCGAAACGGTGGGGGCGACGGAGACTGCGAAGGCCGTCGCGGCGGCGCAGACTGTGGAGGCGAAGACTGCGGAGACGAAGGCCACCCCCGCCGCTGGCGCCGTGCCCCGGACCGCGCCGGAGCCAGCGCCCCCTCCATTGCGCGCGCTCGCCGAGCGGACCTCGCGGCCGCTTGATCGGCCGTTGGACAAGGCAGCCGACGCTTCTGCTTCCCCGCCGGCTGCGACAGCCGCCGGGGCCGTGACGGTGAGCGCATCCGCCGCCTCGAGCTCGCAGAGCGTGCCGGATCGGCAAGCGGGGCCGGGCGAGACCGCGCCCGGAGCGGGGGCGGAAGTCGCCTCCAACTCCGACGAGCCTTCCATCGACGCAGCGCCCGCGGCGCCGGAAAACGGGGCAAACTCCAGCGCGACCGCCGCTCAGGTCCGCGAGACCAGCCTGTCCGGCTTGTCACGCGCGACCATCGACGCCACGGCCCAGATCGCCGCCCAGATTCTGCGCAAGCTGGAAGGGCGTTCGACGCGGTTCGAAATGGCCCTGACGCCCGACGACCTCGGCCGGGTAGACATAAAGCTGGACATCGACTCGGAAGGCCGCCTGGCCGCCCGCCTCGCATTCGACAATCCGGCCGCGGCCACCGATCTGCGCGGCCGGGTCGACGACCTGCGGCGCGAGCTGGAGGACGCCGGCTTCCACATGGCGGACGACGCCTTCGAATTCGCGGAGCGTGACAGCGGATCCAGCGGCTTCGACCGCGGGCAGGACGCCCGTGAGGGCCAGAACCGCGCTTTCGCCGCCGCCTCCCGCCTGAACGCCGAAATCGACGTCGCCCAGCCTCCCCGCTGGATGGCGCTCACCCTCTCGCCCGCGGGCGTGGATCTGAAGGTCTGATCGATGGTTGACGCTGTCACGAGCACTAGCAACGCCGACGCCCGGATCAAGAGCGGCACGGGCATGCTGGCCTCCAATTTCGAAACATTCCTGACCCTGCTGACCTCCCAGTTGAAGAACCAGGACCCGCTGTCGCCGGTCGACTCCAACCAGTTCACCGCCCAGCTGACCCAGATGGCCGGCGTGGAACAGCAGTTGCTGACCAACGATCTGCTGAAGAGCCTGGTTTCGGCCCAGGGCGGCGGCGGCCTCGGTCAGGCGGCGACCTATATCGGCAAGGAGGCCACGGCGGCCTGGTCGGCGACCAAGATGGACGGCGGCGAGGCGAGCTGGACCTATGAACTGGGCGCCAACGCCGCCTCGGCCACGCTTCAGGTGCTGGACGGAACGGGCAAGGTCGTCTGGTCCGGCGACGCGCCGGCGAAGACCACCGGCCTGCACGAGTTCACCTGGGACGGCACGGCGACCAGCGGCAACGACGGCGAGGACGGCCAGGTCTATTCGCTGAAGATCGTCGCCAAGAACGGCGCCGGCGACGCCGTGGACGCCCAGGTTCTGACCCGCGGCCGCATCAGCGGGGTCGAGATGTACGAAGGCGAGGCCTTCCTGACCATCGGCAAGTCGATCGTGCCGCTCTCCACCATCATCGCGCTTGAAGAAACAGAGGACCCGGCCCTCGCGGCCTGATCCGCCCCTCCATGACCCTTTCAAACCGTCTTTCGTAAGGAGCCCCGCGCCATGAGTATCAACAGCGCACTTCTCGCCGGCGTGTCCGGCCTGACTGCAAACTCCGCCGCCCTGGCGGCGATCTCGCAGAACATCGCGAACGTGAACACCGTCGGCTACAAACGCACGGCCGGCGAGTTCCAGACCGTGATCAACAGCCAGTCGCAGGGCGCCGGCTATTCCGCCGGCGGCGTCATGGCCTCGGCGCGCCACTACACGAGCCAGGCCGGACAACTGCAGCGGACCACCTCCGCCACCGACCTGGGCATCGCGGGCCAGGGCTTCTTCGTCGTTACGGAGAAACCCGAGAACCTTCAGGTCACCGACACCCGCCTGTTCACCCGGGCCGGTGCGTTCAGTGTCGATAATCTGGGCTATCTGAAGAACACCGCCGGCCTGTATCTGCAGGGCTGGCCGGTGGATGCGGAAGGCAATATCGCCACCGATCCTTCGGACCTGAACCGCCTGCGCACCATCAACGTCGGCTCGGTCGGCGGCACGGCCGAGGCCACCACCCGCATCCAGTTGAACGCCAACATAAAGTCCAGCCAGCTGGTCTCCGCCGAAGCGACCGACGCCACGGCGGTTCCCGTGGGCGCCAACGCCTACGACCCCACGACCAACTCGATGGCCATGTGGGATCCTGAAACCGGCGTGGGCGTCAAACCGGACTTCGAACTGACCATCCCGGTCTCGGATTCCAAGGGCGGCCAGCGCACCGTCGCGATCGCCTTCCTGAAGAGCACGGTGCCGAACCAGTGGTATTCCGAGATCCGCGCGATCCCGGCTTCCGACGTCGTTACCGGCGCCGGCCTGACCAATGGCCAGCTGAAAACCGGACTGGTGGCCTTCACCCAGGACGGCCGGCTGGACGTGGACGCCATGACCGCGATGGGCGCGGCGGCCCTGTTCCCCGATCCCACGGCCGCAAGCCTGACGTTCGGGTCGTCGGACAGCGCCGCTCCTGCGGCCGGCGCGTTCAACTGGGCCCCGGGCCTGGGCATCGACGACCAGTCGCTGTCGTTCGACCTGTCGGCGTCCGCAGGCGGTCTTACACAATACGACAGCGCCTCGGTGGTCCAGGCCGTGCTGACCAACGGCACCGCCTTCGGCAACCTGTCCGAGGTCAAGATCGACGACACCGGCTTCGTGACCGCCATCTTCGACAACGGCGTCACGCGCCAGATCGCCCAGATCGCCCTGGCCACCTTCCCCAGCCCGGACAGCCTGTCCCAGACCTCGGGCAACGCCTATCGCGTCAGCCAGGGATCCGGCACCTACAACCTCAAGGCCGCGGGTACCGGCGGCGCGGGCCTGATCGGCGCGTCGCAGCTGGAAGCCTCGACCGTTGACCTCTCCGCCGAGTTCACGGGCCTGATCACCACCCAGCGCGCCTATTCGGCATCGTCCAAGATCATCACCACGGCCGACGAAATGCTGGCCGAGCTGATCAGCATCAAACGCTGATACCTGAGTAATGGGCCGTAAACCTCAATGAATCCTTTGTTGAATATTGAGAGGGTGGACGGAAGGCATTTTAGGCTTTCCTTCACCACGACGCTTAAACGGCCCTTAGCCGCCTCCCGCTATGGTCATGAGCTTAGTGGTGGTGGTCAATGAGGCATAAGCCCATGTTGCAAGAGCGACGTCTTAACAGCCGAGGCGAACAATATGTGGTGGGCCCGACGGGTACGCCGCTGACGATGCACGATCTTCCCCCGGCCAATACCGATCGCTGGGTGATCCGCCGCAAGGCTGAGGTGGTGGCCGCCGTGCGTGGCGGTCTGATCAGCCTGGATGACGCCCTGGCGCGTTATCGCCTGACGGCCGAGGAATTCCTGGCCTGGCAGAAGGCCATCGACAAATGGGGCATGCAGGGCCTGCGCACGACGCGGATCCAGCACTACGGCCGTCCTTAAGACATTCTCCCCGAGCCGACCGCGGCCGCTTCCGGAAACGGGGGCGGCCGTTGTCGTTTCCGGCTCCATTTTCGCCCGGCCTCGAAATCGCACGGGTTTCGCACTAGATAGCGCGCCATGACGCTCGCCGAGGACATCTGCACGGTTCCGACCATCGCCCCCATGACCGGCAAGGCCGACATGGACGCGGCGATCGAGTCGGCGCGGGTGGCGGTCGGCCTGCCGGTCGGATCGCGCGTGGTGGCGGCCATGTCGGGCGGGGTGGACTCCACCGTTGTCGCCGCCCTGCTGCACAAGGCCGGCTATGACGTCGTCGGCGTCACCCTGCAGCTCTATGACCACGGCGCGGCGCTGAAGAAGAAGGGCGCCTGCTGCGCCGGTCAGGACATCCACGACGCCCGGCTGGCGGCGGAGACCCTGGGCATTCCGCACTATGTCCTCGACTACGAAAGCCGTTTCCGCGACGCCGTCATCGACCAGTTCGCCGACAGCTATCTGGCCGGCCAGACCCCGGTGCCGTGCATACGCTGCAACCAGACGGTCAAATTCCGCGACCTGCTGGACGTCGCCCGAGACCTGGGCGCCGAAGCCATGGCCACGGGCCACTATGTCCGGCGCTCGGTCGTCAATGACCGCGTCCAGATGCGCAAGGCGATCGACCATTCGCGCGACCAGTCCTACTTCCTGTTCGCCACCACGGCGCAGCAGCTGGACTATCTGCGCTTCCCCCTGGCCGATCTGGAGAAGCCCCAGGTGCGCGGCGTGGCGCTGGAGCTGGGGCTGCGCATCGCCGCCAAGCCGGACAGCCAGGACATCTGCTTCGTGCCCAACGGCGACTACCGCACCCTGATCGACAAGCTGAGGCCGCAAGGGCGCGAGGCCGGCGACATCGTCCACATGGATGGCCGGGTGCTGGGCGGCCACTCCGGCATCACCGATTACACCATCGGCCAGCGCCGGGGTCTGAACGTCGCCGTGGGCGAGCCGCTGTTCGTGACCAGGCTGGATCCGGCGAAGCGCCATGTCATCGTCGGCCCGCGCGAGGCCCTGCTGACGGCGTCGCTGACGCTGGACGAGACCAACTGGCTGGGCGACGAGCCGGACATCGAGGCGGCGGCCGAGGCCGGCGCGCCCGTGCTGGCCCGCGTCCGCTCGACCCGACCGCCCTCCCCGGCCCGGCTGGCCCTGATCGACGGCGCCGTCGCGGTCCTGTTCGAGACCGGCGAGGAAGGCGTGGCCCCCGGTCAGGCCTGCGCCCTCTATGATCCGGCCGATCCCGACCGCCTGCTGGGCGGCGGCTTCATCAAGACGACCACCGCCATTGTCTGAGACGCCCGACGCGCTGGCGCTGGCGGCGCGAGCCGCCCTGCCGGCCGAGTTCCTCTATCTGCGGGACGCCTTTCCGCGCGACCGCTGGGCCTCGGCCCTCGACGAGACGGCCGCCTTCTGGCTGCAGATGCACGCCAGCTTCCGGGGGCATCAGGCGCATATGGACGGGCTGATCGCCCAGTGGCGGGCTAACGGGGACTCCGCGGCCCTGCATCGCCAGCTGATCCCGGCGCTGCAGTCCTTCCTGCAGCACCTCGACGGCCACCACCGCATCGAGAGCGGCCAGTATTTCCCGATGATGCGGCGGATCGAGCCGAAGATCGGGGCGGGAATCGACCTGCTGGACCGCGACCACGACGCCATCCACGAGACGCTGGAGGCCCTGTTCCGGGATGGCCTGGCCTTTCATCAGGCCATGACCGCCCGTGCGTCCGACGCCGCCGACAAGGCTGACCGGCTGTCGGACCTGATCGCCGGAAACGCCCGCCCTTTGCTGCGCCATCTGGAGGACGAGGAGGATATCGTCATCCCCCTGATCCAGCTGCGCGGCCTGCACGGCTAGCGCCTAACGGCGATCACCACAGGAATATATTCCTTACCTGCCCTTGACGGTCTCTCGGCTGAACCCATGTCAGAGGCGTCGTCTCCGGGCGACCTGGTGACGGTCTTTGAAAATCGAACAGCAGGCGCGGCGGTTCAGCGGCATCCCCGGCGAAATTTCCGATAATCTGGCGCGGTTGGCGCCCCTGATCGCGGAGACGCCGATAAAGACGTGAATTATCATGCGCTTTCGCGGTGGCACGGTTGGCGCCCCGATTCCGGAAACCGTGCCAAAAATCGATACCCGACCGGTCGCGACTGAAGCTAGGGACGCGTCGGCAGCAGTTTCCGGCGCTGTCGCACCAGGGCCAGCGGCCGTCCGTCCGGCGCGTGGGCGACGCCGTCCTCGACGGCCCAGCCGCCGCCGACGTCGCGGCTGGTGAAGTGGAAATACGCCCAGCCTTCCGGTGACGTGTCCGGCGTCAGTTCGGTCAGCAGGTCCGCGCGCAGGTCGACGCTGGCCGAGATGATCGGCGGCGCCGGAAAGGCCGTGAAATAGGTCGGGTACAGGCCGTCCAGCAGGAACAGCAGCCGGGCCTCGTCCAGCGGCGCGGCGTCGATGGTGCGCATCCAGCAGCCCAGCTCGGGCGTCTGGCCGGCGCTCTCGCCGAACAGCTTCGGACCGGCGACGAAGCGGTGGTCGATGTGGCGGGTGAACCAGGGACCGAAGAGGGGATCCAGCGGGGTCGAATCCAGAGCCTCGACCGGCGGCGGCGAGGCGGTCAGGGGCGTCAGCACCGGCCCGGCGACGTCCCGGCCGAAGGTGCCGAGGGCCTGTATGGCGAGGCGGTCGCCCTGTCCCCCTGTGACCGAGGCGTAGGCGACGTTGCGGCCGCCGCGGTTCATCACCGGGGTGAAGACCGCGTCCTCGAACCGGGCCGCCGCGAGGTACTGGATGGTCAGGGATTGAAGGGGGGCCTCGATTCCGAGGCCCCGACGCATGGCCCCGGCCGCCAGAGCCGCCATGAGTCCGCCGAACGGGGCGCCGCGCGCCTGCGGCGCCGACTGCGGGGCGTTGGAAAATCCGCCGTCCAGTCGCGTCTTCAGCCCCCCTGCGTCGTCGTCAATGAGGGTCAGGGCTTCGGCCAGGGTCTGGGTCATGCGGTGTCGTTATCGTGGAGAAAGGGCGGGCGGAAGACGGGGAGGCCTTCCGCCCGAAGTGCGGGATCAGGAAACGCCGCGGCGACTCCGTAGCCAAACAAGACTGACCCAGTCCGTCCAGATTGGCAACCCTCTTGCCAAACGGCTGACGCAGGGTCACTTTCCCACCATGGGACGCACCGCAGACTACTCTCGCCAGAGCTGTTCGATCGCCGCGACGCTCGAGATCATCGGCGATCCGTGGACCCTGCTGGTCATTCGCGACGCCTTCAACGGGGTCAGCCGGTTCGAACAGTGGCAGGAGCGGCTCGGCGTCGCCCGCAACGTCCTGGCCGCGCGGCTGAAGACCCTGGTCCAGCACGGGGTGCTGGAGCCGCACCTCTATTCCGAACGCCCGCCCCGCAACGAGTATCGTCTGACGGCCAAGGGCAAGGATCTGTACGGCGTGCTGGTCACCCTGCACGCCTGGGGCGCTCGCCATGTGTATGGCGAGACGGACTCCGGCTTCGCCATGATCCACAAGGAGTGCGGTCAGGATCTGGCGCCGCGCATCGCCTGCGGACATTGCAACGCCATCGTCAAACCGCGCGACATCCAGCTGGTCCACGCCAAGGATTGTCCGACCGTCGGCGACGTCATGCCGCGACTGGCAATCGGCGAAAAGGTCGCCTGAGCCGGTTGCCTTTCGTCTCTCCGAAGCTCATCCAGCCCCGCAATTCCTCCTCCCCAGGGTAGCCTTCCCATGTCCGACCCCGTCGTCATCGTCTCCTTCGCCCGCACCCCGATGGGGGGCTTCCAGGGCGCCCTGTCCGGCGTCAAGGCAACCGAGCTGGGCGCGGCGGCCGTCCGGGCTGCGGTCGAGCGGGCGGGCGTTCCGCCGGCGAAGGTCGAACAAATCTATATGGGCTGTGTCCTGCCGGCCGGTCTGGGCCAGGCCCCGGCCCGTCAGGCCGCCATCGGCGCGGGCCTTGGCCAGCATGTCGAGGCGACGACAGTCAACAAGATGTGCGGCTCGGGCCTGCAGGCGGTGATGATGGCCTCGGACTCGCGGGCCGCGGGCAGCGCCGACGTAATCGTCGCCGGCGGCATGGAGTCGATGTCCGGCGCACCCTACCTGATGACCAAGCACCGCGGCGGCGCCCGCATCGGCCATGACGTCATCATCGACTCCATGATGATGGACGGGCTGGAGGATGCCTATTCCCCCGGAAAGCCGATGGGGTCCTTCGCCGAAGATTCGGCCCGGACCTATCAGTTCACCCGCGAGGCCCAGGATGCTTATGCGGTCGAGAGCCTGACGCGCGCCCGTAACGCCATCGCCTCGGGCGCCTTCAAGGCCGAAATCACCCCCGTCGAGGTCACCACCCGCAAGGGCGTCGAGACGGTCGTCGAGGACGAGCAGCCCGGCAAGGCCATGCCGGAGAAGATCCCGACGCTACGCCCCGCCTTCGGCAAGGACGGCACCATCACCGCCGCCTCGGCGGCCTCGATCTCGGACGGAGCCGCCGCCCTGGTGATGACGCGAGAGAGCGTGGCCAGAGCGCTGGGCCTGCCTGTCATCGCCCGCATCGTCAGCCACGCCGCCCATGCCCATGAGCCGGGCCTGTTCACCACCGCCCCCGTTCCGGCGATCCAGAAAGCGTTGAACAAGGCCGGCTGGTCGGTCGCCGATGTCGACCTGTGGGAGATCAACGAGGCCTTCGCCGTCGTCCCCATGATCGCGATGCAGGAACTGGGCATCGACCACGTCCGGCTGAACGTCAACGGCGGCGCGACGGCCCTGGGGCACCCGATCGGGGCATCCGGCGCCCGGGTCCTCGCCACCCTGCTGAGCGCGCTTCAGGCCCGCGGTGGCAAGAAGGGAATAGCCAGCCTGTGCATCGGCGGCGGTGAAGCCGTGGCGGTGGCCGTCGAGCTGGTCTAGCCGCCGATCTGCTGCAGCACCCAGCTATTGCCGTCCGGGTCCTCGAAATGGGCGAACCACATTCCCGGACCCATTTCGTTGGCCTCGCTGACCATGACACCCCCGCCGATCAGCGTCGCGCGCGCCGCCTGAATGTCATCGACCACCAGATGCACGCCCTTGACCGAGCCCGGCTCCGCCAGGCCCAGCCCCTTGCCGAAGGCGATCGAGCAGGCCGAACCGGGCGGAGTGAGTTGAACCACCCGGAAATGCTCATTCGGAGCATGGTCGTGATCCAGCCGAAAGCCGGCTTTCTCGGCATAAAACGCCCTGGACCGGTCGATATCGGCGACGGGCAACAGGATCAGTTGAAGCTTCATATCCATGGGTTTGCTCGTGGTTCGAGTTGAGTCGGTCAGGATAAATGGCCGGCTATAACGTCTTCTGATGCACCCAGCCGCCCAGCCAGACGGCAGGCACAGCGGTGACGACCAGCGCGATCGGATACCAGTCCGGACCCAGGTTCGCGTTCATCGAGACCATGGCTCCCAGGGACCCCATCACCAGCCCTATGCCGCCCAGAACCAGGACGTGGGTCATGGGATTCGACGGGGCCAGACGGGCGGTGACATAGCCGCCAAGGATCGTGAATGCGATCCGGTAGGACAGGGCCAGAATGTTGAGCCCGGGCTCGAACATCGGCTCGCCCTCTGGGGGGTAGATCCCCAGGATGTGGAGCGGGATGTCGGTGAGGGTCGACAACGCCGCGACGGTGATGAAACCCGCCAGCACGGCGAGCACGCTTTTCAGCACGCGCTTTAGCCCGATGGCGGGCTGGTGGTCCTGAACAGTCATTCCGGTTCCCCTTTCGGATGGTTCTTCAGCCCCGGTCGGGCGCGATCAAGACCGCACGCGCCCGGCAGGCTTCGCCATCGTCGGTTCCTGCGATCAGGCGGCCATTTCTGCCAGGATGGCGTCCAGATGCGTGTATCCGGCCTCCATTCCGTCGGTCATGCCGGACATCTTCGCCCCGTACGGGGGGGGCTGCGAGGCATACAGAATGTGGGTGCGCAGGGTCGTGCCGCCGTCAACCTCGTTCAGGCTCTGTGTCACGAGGGTCTCGCCGTCGGTCCAGTCCTCGTCGAATTTCCCGGTGGTCACCGTCCGGCCATTGGGCGCGATTTCGCGGAACACGCTGGTCAGACCCATGGAGCGCCCGTCGTCATCGGCCCATTCGAACCGCAGGGCGCCGCCGACGCACAGATCGATCTCGCACACCGGCATGGACCAACCGGGAGGACCCAGCAGCCAGCGCTTCACCAGAGTAGGCTCCACCAGGGCGCGCCAAACGAACTCTCGCGGAAAGGGGCTTTCCTGCTAGCCTCCCCGGCGGGAGACACCGATGTTGCTGAACCGAAGAGGGGCGCTGGGCCTTGCCGCCCTGGCCGCCGCGCCGAAGCCGTCAGCGCTGACGCCGGGCCAGGCGTCGGCCCTCCCGGATCCAGAGGAAATCATCCGGCTCTGGCCGGGCACGGCTCCCGGGGGCGAGGCCGTGACGGTGACGCCCCGCGTCGTCGAACGCTCGACCGACCCCACCTTCCATGACCGCTTCGCCCAGTACACCACCGATCCGCTCATGATGGTGATCCGGCCCGAGCAGCCGAACGGCGCCTCGCTGCTGCTGATCCCGGGCGGCGGCTACAGGTGGGCGGTGGTGGACAAGGAAGGTCTGGACTGCGCCCGGCGGTTCGCGGCTGCCGGCGTGACCTGCTTCATCCTGCGCTACCGCCTGCCTGCCGCCGGTGTGCGGACCGAGATGCATCTGTTCGAGGAGGGCGGCCACGGCTTCGGCATCCGCCTGATCGCGGGAAGGCCCGCGGCCGTCTGGCCGGAGCTGGTTCTGGCCTGGGGCGCGAGGCACGGATGGATCACGCGGGCCTAGGAGCGGCCGTTGAGCGTACAAGCCCGGACAAGGGCGATCCAGCCGGCTGCGGACGGCGCTCGTTGGCCATCAGACGAACCAGGCCGGTCTGGCCGACACCAAGCACGATCATCGCACCGCTCCAATCTTGCGAATGATTCTCAGATTTGCGCAGGGCGCGCACCCGTGGCAAGCCCGAAAGCGGATGGCGTCGTGAATGGAGCATCCCGATGCGTGAAGACGGAAAGCTGGACTATCTCGAACTGCCGGGCGGCGCGCTGGGCGAGGTGAAGGCCTTCTACGGCGCGGCTTTTGGCTGGACCTTCCAGAACTATGGGCCGTCCTATGCGGCCTTTGATCAGGGGCTGGACGGCGGTTTCGACGCGGACGCCGGGATCGGAGCCAGGCCTCTGCCCGTTCTGTTCGCCCGTGACCTTGAGGCCATGGCGGCCAGGGTCGAGGCCGCGGGCGGACACATCGTCAAACCGATCTTCGCCTTCCCGGGCGGCCGGCGGTTCCACTTCCGCGATCCAGCGGGCAACGAACTGGCCGTGTGGTCAGAGACCTGACCCCCGCCGCGAAAAGTTGTGGCGACTGCGACCTGTCCTGCAAGCTGATGGGCGTCGCCGCGCTGGAGAAGCCGACGGGCAAAGGCGCCGGCATTTCAGCAAGACCAGCGGCTGCGACGTCTATGAAGGCCGGCCCCGGTGACTGTCGCGTGTTCAACTGCCTGTGGTTGCTGACCGAGGCGCGGGACGTCGGGTGGAACCCGACGGCGGCCGGCTTCGTCCTGCACAGTGAACAGGGTGGGGCGCGACGGGTGGTCGAATGCGATCCCGCGCGTCCCCACGACTGGCGACGCGAACCCTGTCAGACGACGCTGCGACTATGGGTCTCCGCGCCCGGCCAGGAGGTGCTGGTCTTCGCCGGAGCGTGCGGGGTGGGCTGGGGCAGGCCGACCAGCCGGTGCGTCGGGTCTGAGGAGTCAGCGCAGGTCAACCGACTGGGCGATCCCCTCGGCCATCGCCCGGTCGGCGCCGTCCAGACTCATGGTCCAGACGTGGATTTCGCGCGGGGCGTCGGGCCGCTGGAACAGGTGCTCCATCGCGTGACGCACGCCGGTCTCGGTCGAGACCACCGAGGCCCGGCCACCGGCCTCGACCATCTGGCCGCTATAGATCGGGAACTGCGACGCCGGTCCGGCATAGACCATGACGAACGATTGGTCGCCGCGGCGGATGGTGTAGATGCGGAAGTCGGGACCGGGGCGGCCCGTGACGATCTCGAAGCCCGGCGGCAGGCTCACGGTGAACGGCAGGGCGGCGCGGGCGGCGGTATCCAGCACAATGACGGCGGACACATTGGGCGGCGGGGGCGACGGAGCCGGCTCGGGCGCCGCGACCGGAGCGGATGTCGGCGCGGACGTCGAGTTGGGCGGCGTGACCGGGCCAGCGCGCGGCTGGGGCGCGGGTGTCGCCAGGACCGGCGTCGCCTCGGGCGGAGTCATTATGGGCGGCTCCGCGGTCGGGCCCGACGAGGTCACGCTCGGGGAGGTCGCCGGGCCCGACCGGGTGAACGGTGCGGCGGCCGTCGGGGACGCTGCGGCTGAGGGGGCTGCGGTCGTCGGCGCGGGCGTCACGACCGGCGCGGGGGTCGGCGCGATATAGGCGGCGGGAACGGGCGGGCCGCTGTTCAGGTCACGGGTCAGGTCGCTGGCGGGCGGCGTCGCCGGAGCGGTCTGGGCGTGGGCGGCTCCGGCCAGCGAGAGAAGGGCGGCGGTAATGAACAGGCGGACTTTCATGGACATGACCTTCGCGCCTCAGCCCGAGAACGGCAAGGCCCTCAGCGCATAGGCGACGGCGGCGGTGAGGCCGGACGCAGCCGCAGCCAGGCCAAAGAACCAGGCCAGCCGCCGCCACAGGGGGCCGCTGTCCTCGCCCGGCTCGGGCGGCGGTTCGGGCCTAATGATGATAGCCGGCCTCCGCATCGACCTTGCCCCGGAAGATCCAGTAGACCCAGGCCGTGTAGCCGAGAATGGCGGGCAGAATTACCGCCGTGCCGACCAGCATCAGACCGAGGGCGTTGTCGGGAGCCGCCGCCTGACGGAAGCTGAAGGCATAGGGAACGATATAGGGCATGAAGCTGGCGGCCAGACCCAGGTAACCCGACAGGAACAGCAGCAGGGCTCCGACGAATGGCCAACGGTGCGATCCTCGCCGCGCCATGCCGATGACCAGCCCGAGGCCGGCCAGGCCAAGGGCCGGAATGACCAGTAGCGGGGCCAGCAGCGCCCAGTCGACCGACAAACCCGAGCCGAGGTCGAAGCCCCATCGGCTGGCGATGCGCGAATGGATAAACAGTGTCGCGACGCTGACCGCCGCCAGCAGGCCGCCGACGGCGGCGGCGCTGATCAGCGTCCAGCGTTTCGCATCGCCGTGTAGACTGTCCTTCGTCTTCATCATCAGCCACGCCCCGCCCAGCAGGGCGTAGCCGGCCACGATCCCGGCGGCGACCAGCAGGGTATAGGGCGTCAACCAGTCGAAAGGACCGCCGGCGAACCGGTTGTCCTCCACCGTGACGCCCTGGATGAAGCCGCCGAGGATGAGGCCTTGAGCCACGGCCGTCAGGATCGAGCCGCCGGCGAACATCTGGGTCCAGAATTTGCGGCCCCGGTTGCGGGCGCGGAAGCGGAACTCGAAGGCCACGCCGCGCAGGATCAGGCCCGCCAGCATCAGCAGCACGGGCAGATAGAGCGCCGGCATCAGCACCGAATAGGCCAGAGGGAACGCCGCCAGCAGGCCGCCGCCGCCCAGTACCAGCCAGGTTTCGTTGCCGTCCCAGACGGGAGCGATGGTGTTCATCATCACGTCCCGCTCTTCCTTCGACTTCGCGAAGGGAAACAGGATGCCGACACCCAGATCGAAGCCGTCGAGCATCACGTAAAGCAGGACGGCTGTGGCGATCAGTCCGGCCCAGATCAGCGGCAGGTCCAGCATCAGACGCCCTCCCCCGGAGTCGTGTTCTCGGGCGCCTTGGCCAGCGCGGAACCGGGGGCCCGGTCGGGGCGCGACGCGGGCTCGGTCAGGGCCGCCACCGGTCCCTCGGCCATCAGCCGCAGGATGAACAGGGCGCCGGCGGTGAAGACCACGGCGTAGACGGTGACGTAGGCGATCAGACTGGCGGCCACCTCGGCCGCCGTCACCGGCGAAACGGCATCACGCGTCCGCAGCACGCCGTAGACGACCCATGGCTGGCGTCCGACCTCGGTCACCATCCATCCGGCCAGCACGGCGATGAAGCCGGACGGCCCCATGGCGACGCAGAACCGCAGGAACCACGGGCTCTCGAACAGACGACGCCGCCAGATGAGGATCGCGCCGACGCCGCCCAGCAGGATCATCAGCAGGCCCAGCCCGACCATGACCCGGAAACCGAAGAACGGAATGAACGGGGGCGGCTGGTCCTCGCGCGGCCAAGCGTCCAGGCCCTGGATGACCTCGTCTTTCGGCACGTTCTGGATCCAGTTGCCGACGCCGGGGATCGACACCTCGAAATGGTTCTTCTGCGCACTCCGGTCGGGGATGCCGAACAGGTGCAGCGGCTGGTCGGCGCGGGTTTCCCAATAGCCTTCGATGGCCGCGGTCTTCGACGGCTGGTGCTTGTGCGCCACCTCGCCCGACAAGTGGCCGGCCACAAGCTGCAGCGGCGCCAGCACGGCCACCAGGCCGATCGCCATGACCAGCGATATGCGGCTTTCGGTCCAGCCCGTCACGGACGGTCGGGTCCGTTCCTTGAGGACCCGGAACGCCGAGGCCGCCCCCACGACCAAGCCGGTGGTCAGGAACGCGGCCAGCAGCATGTGAACCAGCCGTGTCGGGAAGCTGGGATTGAAGATGACCTGCATGAAGTCGGTCGCCTGGAACCGGCCATCAGCCATGATCTCGAAGCCCTGCGGCGTCTGCATCCAGCTGTTGGCCGACAGGATCCAGAACGCCGAGATGGTGGTGCCGACCGCGACCAGACAGGTCGCCGTGAAATGCAGCTTGGGCCCGACCTTCTTCCAGCCGAACAGCATGACCCCCAGGAAGGACGCCTCAAGGAAGAAGGCGGTCAGGACCTCAAAGGCCAGAAGCGGGCCGATGACCCCGCCGGTCAGGCGGATGAACTCGGACCAGTTGGTGCCGAACTGGTAGCTGAGAACGATGCCCGAAACGACGCCCATGCCGAAGCTGAGGGCGAAGATTTTGACCCAGAACAGGTAGAGGACCTTGAACGCGTCCCGTTTCGTCCAGAGCCAGAGGCCCTCCAGGACGGCTAGAAACGCCGCCAGGCCAATGGTGAAGGCGGGGAACAGGATATGGAAGGCGATGGTGAAGGCGAACTGCAATCGCGACAGCAGCAGCGCGTCGAGTTCCACGGTTTTTCATCCTCACTGACCTGATGGGTCAGGAATGAGCCTGTACGGCCGCAGTGTCCATAAGCGATCCGTCGCGCGGCGGATCGCCGCGATCATGCGGCGGGCATCTCGACCCAGAAGACCGCGCCTTCGCCCGCCGTCGACGTCACGCCGATCGAACCACCCTGCAACTCGACCAGACGTTTGGCCAGGGCGAGACCGATGCCGTGCCCCTCTACCGTCGACCGCTCGAGGCCCAGACGGTTGAAGGGCTCGAACAATTGGGCCTGTTTCTCGGGCGACAGGCCGGGGCCGCGGTCGCTGACCTCGATCCGCACGCCGTCGTAGATCCTGCTCGCGCGGAAGATGACGACGCCGCCGGCCCCGCCGTATTTGACGGCGTTGGAGGCCAGGTTGGAGATGACCTGGGTCAGGCGCTGTGAATCGGCCAGGGCGATCAGACCGTCGCCCTCGCTGACCACCTCAAGCCGGACGCCCTGGGATTCGGGGCGCAGGGCCACGGCCCGTTTTACATCTTCAAGCACGCCCGGAACGTCCGTGGGCCGCAGTTCGACCTTCACGGCGCCGGACTCGGCGCGAGCGACATCCAGCAGGTCGTGGGCCAACGCCTCGACCTGACGGGCGGTCTTGACCAGCATCTCGGCCATCTCGACCTGGGTAGTCGTGACCGGCCCCAGCTGCCCGGTCTTCCACAGCTCTCCGATCCCGATCACGCCGCCGACGGGGCTCTTGATCTCGTGCGCCACATTGGCCAGCAGGCGCGACTTGGCTTCGGAAGCCCGTTCGGCGCGAGCCTGACCCGCCTTGGCGCGGTCCGACAGGCGGTCACGCTCTTCCAGCAGGGCCGCCACGAGCATGATTGGCAGATAGCCAAACAGGATCAGCAGCTGAGCCATCATGGCGCGATCCGGGCCCTGGAAAGCCATGCCGTATGGGCCGATGCCCCGCATGCTGCTGCCAACGGCCAGAATCGAGATGATGACCAGCGCCGCGGTGACACCGAGCATCCGGAGCCGGACGGCGATCAGCAGCAGCAGGGGCATGGTGACGAAGCCGATGGGCAGGTCCTGCGTGAAGACGGTAAGGCACAGGGCCGTCAGCAGGCCAAGGAGAACGACCGCCTCGACGGCGCGGGCCGGCGCGCGGAATCGCACGATCTCGCGCCGGGTCAGCGCCAGGCCGAAACTCGACAGCACGGCGACGCCCAGCGCATGGCCGAACCACCAGGTCTGGACCGTGTCCAGGAAGTTCGCTCCGTTCGTCCACCACAGCATGAGCCCCGCAAACAGGGCGGCAGGGAACGGCCCGAGGACCGCGGCGCTGACCAGAAAGCGGCAAGCGCCCTGGACGGAAGCCAAATTCAGGGTGGGAGCGAACCGGCGCGCCAGCAGAACGCAGACATAGATCTCCAGCATGTTGGCGACGGTGAAAATCAGCGTCAGTGGGGTCGAATTGCCGGCCAGCAGTTCGCCGGCCGCTATGCCCATGGCTATCAGCGCGCCGAACGACAGATCGTAGAGGGGGCCCCGCGAGGTGCGAAGCCAGACCGCGACAGCCAAGCCGCCCGCGCCCCAGAGAGCGGCCACGACCCCGGCCGACCGGGCGAAGGTGATGGCCAGGACCACCAGAACCATGACCGCCATCGCCGTGAAAATCGGCGCCAGGGGCGGGCCTACGCCGCTCGTGGGCCGCGGGATGTCGCGAGCGCGCGGAGCGGCTGACGTTGCGACGCCGGTGGCGGGCTCCAAGGGATCGAGCACTCGGCTCATCTGCATGTTTGGTCCTGGAACGACAGGTAGTCGTCGTTCCTTATGCTCGCGCTTCCTAATATCCCCTGAAGGTCAGGCGTTTGACGCGAGCTCCGCGGTCAGTTCCCGCACCGCGGCGGCCGGCCCGTCCGGATGGCGCCATACCGCCGAACTGACCGCCACGAAGTCGGCCCCGGCCCGCGCCAACCCGCCCGCGTTCCGCGTGCTGATCCCCCCGATCGCGACGCAGGGCGTCTCGACGGTCTCCTGCCAGATGGTCAGTATCTCGGGATCCGGGCGATGGACGGTCGTCTTGGTTTCCGTCGGAAAGAACGCGCCGAAAGCCACGTAATCCGCCCCGGCCTCGGCCGCATCCATCGCCAGTTCGCGGCTGTCATGGCAGGTCACGCCGATCATGGCGTCGCGGCCCATGATCGCCCGCGCATTAGCCACAGAGGCGTCGCCCTGCCCCAGATGGACGCCGTCGCAGCCGGAGCGCGCCGCCAGATCGGGCCGGTCGTTGAGGATGACCGCCACGCCGCGCGCCTGGGCGATCGGCTTCAGCGCGGCCACGGCGGCCAGAATCGTCGCGTCGTCCACGTCCTTGAGGCGGATCTGGAGCGCCGCCACCTCGCCGGCGTCCAGCGCCGCCTCGAGGTCACGGGCGAAGGCGGGGAGGTCCGGCAAGGCGGGCGGGGTGATCAGATAGAGCTGACAAGGCGGGCGCGGCGGGGTGACGGGGGACTTGGCCATGGCCGCGAAGTGCGACGGACGCGCGCCTGCGTCAACTCCGGCAATGCGAACGACTTGCATTCGCTGCCGATGGCCTGTTAGAAAGAACCATTCGCAACAAGCCTCAGGGTTCGCCTTGTACGTCTGCAACTGCAACGGCCTTCGCAAACGGGATGTCGCCGCCGCCATCGAGGCCGGCGCGACCCGGCCGCGCGATGTCTTCGCCCGCAACCAGTGCGCCGTCCAGTGCGCCAGATGTGTCTGCGAAATGCGAGAGATGATCCAGGACAGCCGCGAATCCTTCGCCATCGCCGCCGAATAGGCATCGCCTCCCTCACGGGAGATTCATTGGCAGTTTCAATGTCGTGAAAAGTATTCGCAGATGAACACAGGGCGGCGTTGCGTGCTAAAACCAGCGCTCACAGCCGGTGATTCACGACGGTCGGGTCGACCGCCGCGCCGCTGATGGAAAGAACGACGATGAAGGGCGATCCCGCGATCATCCGCACGCTCAATGCGGTCCTCACCAACGAACTGACGGCGGTGAACCAGTATTTCCTGCACGCCCGGATGTTCGAGAGCTGGGGCCTGAAGCATCTGGGCCAGGTCATCTACGACGAGTCGATCGGCGAGATGAAACACGCCGACAAGCTCATCAAGCGGGTGCTGTTCCTCGACGGCCTGCCCAATATGCAGGACCTGCACAAGCTGAAGATCGGCGAGAACGTCTTCGAGTGTTTCGGCGCCGACCTGTCGCTGGAACTGGGTGGACGGGACACGCTTCTGGCGGGCATCGCCCAGTGCGAGGCGGCATCGGACTACATCAGCCGGCAGATCCTGACCGAAATCCTCGCCGACACGGAAGAGCACATCGACTTCCTGGAGGCGCAGCACAAGCTGATCGAACAGCTGGGCGAGCAGAACTACCTGCAGTCGGCCATGACCGAGATCGCCCCGGACAGGTCGGCCACCGGCAACTAGGGCACCTCGCGCCGGGCCAGGTGGGCGACGGCGAGGGCCAGCACGACCAGACCAAGACCGCAGCCCAGCCCCAAGGCTGTGTTCACGCGCCACGCCTGAGTCGAGACCAGCATGTTGACCGGCATCTGCCACGGGAAGAAGACGCCCGCCTTCGCAGAGGTGGCGACGACCGAGAAGAAGGTCCCGCCGATGCCGACCACCAGGGCCGGCACGAAGCTGGCGAACCGCAGGGCGGTCCACAGCTGAATGGCGACCATCAGGATCGCCGCGAGGAAGACCCTGCTCATGGTCGTAGCGTAGGCGCCGATATCGAACGGTCCGGTGGGGGTCAGGGCTGGCTTCATCGTCGTGGCCAGGGTGACCGCGCCCCATGTCAGGAACAGGGTCGAGGCGCTCATGATCGCGACCACGGCCAGCACAACCATCGCCTTGGCCGCATAGAGCCGCCAGCGCGGCAGGGGCAGGCTGCGCAAATGGTCCCAGGATTTCGGCCCGTGCTCCATATGGGCGACCAGTGCGGTCAGCGCCGTGACGCTCATCGGCAGCATGAAGAAGGCCCAGATGCCGATCGAGCTGACCATCCACATCTCCCACGGCTGGGGCGCCTTGCCGCGCATCAGGTTGAAGAAGCTGAAGATGGCGATCAGCGACGGCGCCGCGACGGCCAGCAGGACGGCCAGCGACCGGTTCAGCTTGCGGAACTCCACGGACAGGACGGCGAGCATCAGACGAGCTCCGGCTGGGACTGAGTGACGGGGGCGGGGGTGGACGCCTCGCGGTAGATTCTCTCCAGCGAGCGGGCGCGGGCGCCGATCGCGAACACGGCGACGCAGGCCTCGACCAGGGCGCGGGTCATGGCCGGGACAGCGGCGTCAGGGTCGTCTCCGGGACTCAGCCGCGCGACCAGCCCGCCGTCCGCCGGGGACAGCGCGAGGTCGAAGGGTTTGAGCACGGCCGAGGCGCGAGCGACGTCGTCGATGCGCAGGGCGATCTCGGGCGCCAGGTCCGCCTTGATCCGCGCCAGCTCCCCCTCCAGCACCAGCCGCCCGTCATGGATGATGCCGACATGGGTGGCGATCTGCTCGATCTCGCCGAGCAGATGGCTGGACAGCAGGACCGTGGCGCCGGTCCGGGCGGGCAGGTCCTTGAGGAAGCGCCGCATGTCGGCGATGCCGTCGGGGTCCAGGCCGTTGGTCGGTTCATCGAGGATCAGCACCGGCGGCGCGCCCAGCATGGCCCGGGCCAGGCCCAGCCGCTGGCGCATGCCCAGTGAATAGTCCGACACGCGGCGCCGGGCGTTCGGGGTCATCTCCACCACCTCCAGCACGCGGTCGATCTCGGACGCCGGCAGCCCCAGCAGGGTGCGGGTCAGGTCGAGGTTCTGGCGCCCGGTCAGATTGGCGTAGAAGCCGTGCGCCTCCAGCAGGGCCCCGACTTTCCGCGCCGCGCCGATCCGGTCGCCGGCGACGTCGATCCCGGCGATCCGCGCCGAGCCGGAGGTCGGGCGGATCAGGCCCAGCAGCATCTTCAGCGTCGTCGTCTTGCCCGCGCCATTGCGCCCGAGGAAGCCGTAGACGGCGCGATCCGGCACGGTCATCGACACCGCGTCGACGGCGCGACGGCGACTGAAGCAGCGGGTCAGGGCCCTGGTTTCGATGGCGGCTGTCATGACGGCGCGCTCGCTTTCGTTTAAGTCTTATATAAAGTTGCGAAACTCGAGTCTTTAAGTCAAGATTAAAGATCAGACATGAATTCCGTGCCCCGGAGCGCCGTATGAGCCAGACCGATCTCGTCCGTTTCCGCCGCATGTGCGGCCAGTTCCGCTGGCTGGCGGTCTTCATGGTGGCCACCGTCGGCGGCGGCCTGCTCCTGACCTGGATCGGTGCGCCGCTGATCTTCTGGCTGCGCGAAGGCCGCCCCCCTCTGCAGCCCGGCGCCATCGCCGGCCTGATCTGGTTCAGCCCGACGGCCTTCTATCTGTTCGGCGTCTGGTCGATCGGATCAGCCATGGGTCAGTTGGCCAAGGGGCGTCTGATCCAGCCGACGCTGTCCTCGGCCCTGCGCCGCGTGGGGCTGTCGCTCGGTCTCGGCGGGGTGCTGAGCGTGTTCGTCGTATCCAACCTCGTACGGTTGATCGAGCATGGCCGCGGCGGCTTTCTGCATTTCGACGTCGCGGGGATGACCCTGGGCATGACCGGCGGCGCTCTTTTCCTGCTGGGCCGCGTCATCGACCAGGCCGGCCGGGTCCAGGCCGAGCTGGACGAGATGATCTGATGCCTGTCCGCGTGACGCTCGACGCCCTGATCGTGAAGAAGGGCCTGAAGGCGCGCGATCTGGCGGCCGAGGTGGGGCTGAGCGAGACCCAGCTTTCGCTGTTCCGCTCGGGCAAGGTGAAGGGCATCCGGTTCCGCACCCTGGCGCGGCTGTGCGCGGCGCTGGACTGCAAGCCGGGCGACCTGCTGGACTACGGGTTCGACGCCGCCGATCTGGCCCCGGCCGACGACGACGCCTGACGGAACCGCAAAGCCGCCGCGCCATTGTCTGTCCGCAGACAGGGAGAGCCATGCGTGACCGATATCGACGACATCCTCGACGACGCGCGCGACGCCGCCGGCGACTTTCTGAACGCCAACGAACGCGACATCGGCCATGTCATCCTGGGCGTGGCGGTGACGCTGGGCTTCGCCCTCGGGGCCACGCTGCTGGCGCGGAGCACGATCCAGCCGAGGCGAATGCACATGGGCGAAGATGACGGCCCGATCACCGAGCGGCCGCGCGGGCCGCTGAGCCTGATCCTGCCGGCCGTGTTCTCGGTGACGACCCTGTCGGCGGTGCGGGTCTGGAACGCGCCGGCCCGGCCTGAAAGGACCACGGCCATGGGCCTGTGGGCCGCGGCCCAGGCGCTGAACGCGGTGTGGATCGCCCTGCGCCCCACCAGCCGCGGCCTGCAGATCGCCGCCGCCATGTCGTCGGCGGGGCTGGCCGCCGCCTTCGCTCACGAGGCGCGCAAGCTCGACGAGGGCGCGGGCAAGCTGGCGTCTCCGACGGGGGGCCGCGTGCGCCTGGCCAACTTCCTCCAGCGCAAGGCCGATCACCGGCCGACGGTGCACTGACAGAGCCGCGCCCAGGCCCGCGCCTTGCCGGATGGCGCGGCATCCTCTAGGGACTGCGCCCGTTCTCGCGCGCGTCGGCGTCCGATGCGGTGCGCCTCAAATCCCTTTCCGAGACCCCATGAAAATCAACGGCAATAACATCAAGCCCGGCATGGTCATTGAGCACAACAAGGGCCTGTGGGTCGTGACCAAGGCCAGCCACGTCAAGCCGGGCAAGGGCGGCGCCTTCGCCAACGTCGAGGCCAAGAACCTTGAGACCGGCAACAAGCTGAACGAACGCTTCCGGTCGGAAGACAAGGTCGAGCGCGTCACCCTGGAACAGAAGGAGTTCTCCTATCTGTACGAGCAGGGCGACGCCCTGGTGTTCATGGACGATCAGACCTACGAGCAGACCGAGCTGCAGAAGGACTGGGTCGGCGAGGATCGGGTCGCCTATCTGCAGGACGGCATGAAGGTGGTCATCGAAATGCACGAGGACCGGCCCATCGGCCTGACCCTGCCCGACCAGGTCACCCTGGAAGTGGTCGAGACCGAGCCCACGGTGAAGGGCCAGACCGCCTCGTCCTCCTACAAGCCCGCCATCGCCAACAACGGCGTCCGCATCATGATCCCGCCCTATATGGGCGTGGGCGAGCGGATCATCGTCGACACCACGACGGGCGAATACGTCCGCCGCGCTGAGTAGTGATTAGTGGCTAGTGGCTAGTGGCTAGTGGCTGCGGTTCTTGAAGCCGCGGCCGGTTTTGTCGCTCAACCACTCATCACTGGCCACTAGCCACCAACCACTCGGCCCCATCCGGGGCCGTTGAACTTCTCCGCATCTCCGGGCCGAGCGCCTTTTCAGGACATGCGGACCAGGAGATCCCCATGGCCCTCGCCTCCGCCCTCGTTTCCGTCATGATCGATGCGGTTCGCAAGACCGCCCGCCCGATGCTGCGCGACTTCGGCGAGGTCGCCCAGTTGCAGGTGTCGCGCAAGGGGCCCGGCGACTTCGTCACCGCGGCCGACATCCGGGCCGAGGACACCCTGTACGAACTGCTGATGAAGGCCCGCCCGGGCTACGGCTTCCTGGGCGAGGAGCGCGGCATGATGGAGGGGACCGACAAGTCCCACATGTGGATCGTCGACCCGATCGACGGCACCACCAACTTCATGCACGCCATGCCCCATTTCGCCATCACGGTGGGCCTGCAGCGCACCGCGCCGGACGGGACGTCCGAGATCGTCGCCGGCGTGACCTACAACCCCGTCATGAACGAGCTGTTCTGGGCCGAAAAGGGCAAGGGCTGCTATCTGAACGACCAGCGCATCCGCGTCGCGGGGCGCCGCGACCTGTCGGAAAGCCTGGTCGCCACGGGCCTGCCCTTCATCGGCAAGACGGGCCACGCCCAGGCCATCAAGGACATCCACGCCATCGGCCAGCGCGTCGCGGGCATCCGCCGTCTGGGTTCGGCGGCGCTGGACTTCGCCTGGGTCGCGGCCGGGCGGTACGACGCCTATTATGAGCGCAACCTGCAGCCGTGGGACGTGGCGGCGGGCATCCTGTTCGTCACCGAGGCGGGCGGGGTGGTCACCACCATTGACGGCGAAGGACGGCCGGAAACGGGGGCGCAGATCCTGGCCTCGAACTCCGAACTGCATCCGCAGTTGCTGAAGGTGCTGCGGGGGTAGGCCATCCCAAACCCCGTGCATCCCCGCGAAGGCGGGGACCCAGGTTTGAGCGGCAGCCCGACCGGCTGAACGAACCAGCGCTCAGTCCGGCGGCGGCGATGAAGCCAAAGCCTGGGTCCCCGCCTTCGCGGGGATGCACGGAATTTTTGGCCGCCCGCAGGTCGTCCACGGGCAGAGAGTCTCGTAGTCCCGGGAAAAAAAGTGGAACGGCAATCCAGCAGAACAGGCATTGCCTGCGGAGGACGGTTCGCCGGCCCCTGGGCGGTGGCGGCGGCGGGTTCGACAGTGTCAAAGACCAGGCCCGGCGGGCATTTGGCTATTTTGCACGGGCCTGCGTCAGAAACGGTCGCAGGCCGGTTTTGCGGCGATCAGGCGCCTGTCAGACGGGGCGGGAGTAGCGGAATCCTGTCCCCGAAAGGGCGGGTTGGAGGGGGCGAGAGTCTCTATGTCAGCGGAGAGGATTCCGGCCCGTAGAAGTTCGATAACGCGGGCCGTGCGCTACATCTCTTCAAGCGTCTGGCTTAAACTCGCCGAATGGGACTCCTGACCTTCAGCATCAACGTAACCCTGGACGGCTGCATCGACCACCAGGAGGGCATTGCCGACGACGAGACGCACGCCTTCTTCACCCGCCTCATGGACGAGGGCGGGGCGATGCTGTGGGGCCGCATCACCTACGAGATGATGGAGAGCTACTGGCCGGCGGTCGCTCGCGGCGAGGTGGAAGCGCCGCCGGCGCTGCACGAGTGGGCGGTCAAGCTGGAGGCCAAGCCGAAGTACGTGGTGTCGTCGACGCGAACGGACTTCCCGTGGACCAACAGCCGCCACATCGACGGCGACCTGCGCACGAGCGTGCAGAGGCTCAAGGACGCGACCCCGGCCGGCGTGCTCCTCGGCAGCGGCAAGCTGGCGACCGAGCTGGACCGGCTGGATCTGATCGACGAGTACAGGTTCCTCGTCCACCCCAGGATCGCCGGCCACGGCCCGACTCTCTACCAGGGGGGGCTGTCCGGAACGCGACGGCTGGAGCTGATCTCGGCCAGGCCGCTCCGCAACGGCGCGGTCGCCATGCATTACCGGCGTGAGCGCTGATCGGGAGCAGTTCTTCGCGCCCGGCTCGCGGGCCTGCGCGTCGCAGGAAGCCTTCTCGCCGCGCAACACGGCATGTCCATTGCTTCTGTAATGGGAGCCCGGTTGATCAGGCCGGCGGCCTTGTTCGCGATGGCGGCTTCCCACCCTCAGGCGACTGTCGGCTCCCGACCCTGTGTGGACGGCTCTCCGTCGGCAAGGGGTAATCGAACTATCTGCAAC
>NZ_JAQSDY010000011.1 GCF_029946145.1 Brevundimonas sp. | reverse complement strand
ACGGTAATCTCTATCTTCATCCGGGCGAAGGCCCGGACGCTCCGCCCTGCCTCCCATGTTTGTGGATCGATGTATGATCAACAAGTTTGCAATTCAAACAAGTCTGACGTAGACGGGGTTTGCAACCGAGGGGGAGGACGTCATGTCATCATCTGGAATCCATCAACCGGACCGCCTGCACGGCCTCGACGCCCTGCGCGGCGCCGCCCTGCTGCTGGGCGTCGTCCTGCATGCCTCCATGTCCTATTTCCCGGTCACGATCTGGATCGTCCCGGATACCGACAACTCGCCGGTGGCCAGCGCCATCTTCTTCGCCATCCACCTGTTCCGGATGACCAGCTTCTTCCTGATCGCCGGTCTGTTCGCCCATATGATGCTCGCGCGGCGCGGCGCCTTCGGCTTCATTAAGGACCGCGTGATCCGCATCGCCGGACCGCTCGCGACCTTCTGGACCCCGGTCCTCGCCGCCATCATCGCGGGACTGGTCTGGATGGCGGCCATCCGCAATGGCGGGTCCATTCCGACCGACGGACCGCCGCCGCCGCCGCTGATGCTCGAGACCTTCCCCCTGACCCATCTGTGGTTCCTGTGGGTGCTGCTGATCCTCTATGTCGCCATGCTGGTCCTGCGCGCGCCGTTCGCGATGGCGGATCGCGACGGCGGCCGGGGCCGGTTCGTCGATCGGATCACCGGCGCCCTGATCGGGCCGTGGTCTCCGGCCCTGATGGCCGCGCCGCTGGCGATCGCCTTCTGGCTGACGCCCAACTGGACGCCCTTCTTCGGCATACCGACTCCGGACACGGGGCTGGTCCCGAACGCGACGGCCCTGACCGCCTTCGGGACCGCCTTCGGCCTCGGCTTCCTGCTGGATCGCCGCCGCGACCTGCTGGTCCGCATCGAACGCCTGTGGCCGGTGTTCACGATCGTGGCGCTGGGCGTCGGGACGGCGGCCATGGTCATGCTCGGCGGGCCGGTCCCGGAGCTCGCGCCGGTCACCGATCCGGAACTGAAGGCCCCCCTGGCGGCGGTCATGGCCCTCGCCGTCTTCGCCTCGACCTTCGCGGTCCTGTCGCTGGCCCTGCGCTTCGCCTCCGGATACAGCGCCGTCCGCCGCTACCTCGCCGACGCCTCCTACTGGGTCTACATCGTCCACCTGCCGCTGGTCATGGCCGGCCAGATTCTGGTGGTGAACGAGACCTGGCCCTGGTTCGTCAAGTTCGGCGCCGTCATCGGCGGCACGATGGCGATCAGCCTGCTGACCTATGAACTGCTGGTCCGCCACACCTTCGTCGGCCGCTGGCTGAACGGCCGCCGCATCCCCTGGCGTCGTCAGGCGGGGCCCGTGCTCGCCCCCGCCGAATAGCTTGCCAACATCCCCCGGCTCGTCCACGCCATGGACGAGCCGGCCCCGGAGAATCGCCTCATGCCCGCCCCCGCCGCCAACCCGTCCGCCAGGTCCCGCCTGCATTCGCCCGAAGACGACCTCGCCTTCATGCGCTCGATCGTCGAGGGCGGCGGCCGTCCCTCGCTGACTCTCGCGATCTGCTACCTCGCCGGCGGCCTGCTGTACGGCCTGCAGTGCCTGTTCCACGTCGGCCAGGCGACGGGCCTGATCCGCTGGCCCGATCTCGCCAACCTGGCCTTCGTCGTCGGCATCACCGTCGCCTTCCTGTCGGTCCTGACCTGGGCCATCCTCAAGGACCGCAAGGACGGCGGCGCCAACCGCGGGCCGATGGCCTCCCGCACCCTGAACGCCGCCTTCAGCGCCACCGGCATGGCCAACACCGCCGTGATCATCGTCTTCGGCGTCGGCGCCTTCCGCGACAATGACTTCGCCATCTGGCTCTATTACGCGGCCATCGTCTTCGCCCTCCAGGCCGCCGCCTGGTACATGGCCTGGACGCTGAAGCGGAAGGGCTGGATGCTGGCCACGGCGCTGGGCGGCTGGGTGACGGCCGTGGCGCTGGGCGTGCTGGTGCGCGAACCCCTGTGGTATCTGGGCGTCTGCACCGTCGCCCTGTTCCTGCTGTTCGCCCTGCCGGGCTGGATCATGTTCCGCGAAGCCCGCTCCGGATCGAAGGCGGCCTGATCCATGGGACTGGCCGATCTCGGACGGATCGACGACGTCATCCACGGCCGCATGCGGCTGGGGATCATGGTCTATCTGGCCGATTCCGACGCCGCCGACTTCACCGAGCTGAAGACCGTGCTGGAGGCGACCCAGGGCAACCTCTCGGTCCACCTGAAGACGCTGGAAAAGGCCGGCTATGTCGCCATCGAAAAGAGCTTCCGGGACAACAAGCCGCTGACCCGGGTGTCGATCACCGCCGCGGGCCGCAAGGCCTTCTCCGCCTATCTGGACGCCCTCGGCAGCCTGATCGGGGGCAGGGACGCATGAGCCGTCCCCGCGTCATGGGCATCGTCAACGTCACGCCCGACAGCTTCTCGGACGGCGGCCGGCTGGCGGACGTCAGGGCGGCGGTGGCGCACGGCCTGACGCTGGTCGGGCAGGGGGCGGACATCCTCGACATCGGCGGCGAGAGCACCCGGCCGGGCGCCGAGCCCGTCACGGCGGAGGACGAGATCGCCCGCGTCGTCCCTGTCATCGAAGGTCTGCGCGCCAACTGGGACGGCCCGATCAGCATCGACACCATGAAACCCGAGGTCGCCCGCGCCGCCGTCGCCGCCGGGGCGACGATGTGGAACGACGTGACCGCCCTCGGCCACGCCCCCGACAGTCTCGCCACCGCCGCCGAACTCGGCTGCGACGTGGTGCTGATGCACATGCGGGGCGAGCCGCGCACCATGCAGGCCGAGCCCCGCTACGACGACGTGGTCGCCGAGGTGACCGGCTGGCTGGTCGCCCGGGCGGGGGCCGCCCTGGCGGCGGGGGTGGCGCGCGAGCGGATCTGGCTCGACCCCGGCATCGGTTTCGGCAAGACGGCGGCGCACAATCTGACCCTGACCGCGCAGCTCGACCGGCTGGCCGCGACGGGCTTCCCCGTCCTGTACGGAGCCAGCCGCAAACGGACGATCCAGTCGATCGACCCGACGGCGACCGACGCCGGCGACCGCCTCGGCGGCTCGCTGGCTCTGGCGCTGGAAGCGGCGCGTCGAGGGGCTGACATCGTCCGCGTCCATGACGTCCGCGAAACCGTCCAGGCGCTGGCGGTTCAGGCCGCCGTCGGCGCCACGATGGGCTGATACGCCATGATCCGGCTTGCCGAGTCGCCCGCGATCGACCATCCAGCGCGGATGACTTCGCCCCTTGGACGCGTGCTGATCATCGCCGGCTCGGATTCGGGCGGCGGAGCCGGAATCCAGGCCGATATCAAGGCCGTCACGGCGATGGGCGGCTACGCGGCCACGGCCATCACCGCGATCACGGTGCAGAACACCCTCGGCGTTTACGGCGTCCATCCGCTGCCGCTGGATCTGATCGAGGCCCAGGCGCGGGCCGTGCTGGACGACATCGGCGCCGACGCCGTCAAGACCGGCATGCTGGGCTCCCGCGAGGTCGTGGAGCGGGTCGCCGCCATCCTGGACAGCTGCGACGCCCCGGCGGTGGTCGATCCGGTCATGGTCGCCAAGGGCGGGCAGAGTCTGCTGGCCGATGACGCCATCTCGGCGGTCAGGGCGCTGATGATCCCCCGCGCCGCCCTGCTGACGCCCAATGCGCCCGAGGCCGAGGCCCTGACCGGCCTCGACGTCGCCGATCTCGACGGCCAGCGGCGGGCCGGCGAATTCCTGCTCGGCCTCGGCGCCAGGGCGGTGCTGATGAAGGGCGGCCACATCGCGGGCGAGACCGTCATCGACGTCCTCGTCACTCCGAACGGCGAAACCCTGCTGGAGGGACCGCGCCTGGACACCCGCCACACCCACGGCACCGGCTGCACCCTGGCCAGCGCCTGCGCCGCCGGGCTGGCGAAGGGCCTGCCGCTGGAGGCCGCCGTGGCCGAGGCCTGGGCCTATGTCGCCGAGGCCATCCGCCGCGCGCCGGGTCTGGGGGGCGGACACGGACCGCTGGACCACGGCTGGCCGATGAGGCGCGACACGTGAGCGATCCGGAAGCACGGCTGGTCGGCATCGTCCGCGCCGACCCGGGCCTGATGCATGTGCTTCAGACGGTGCGGGATCAGGATCTGCCGGACTGGCGGATATTCTCGGGGGCGGTCTACCAGAGCGTCTGGAACGCCCTGACAGGCCGGCCGGCGGGCTATGGCGTCCGCGACTATGACGTCGGCTATTTCGATCCGGATACCAGCTGGGACGCCGAGGACGCCGTCATCAAGCGGGTCGCGGCGGCCTTCGACGAACCGTTCCGCGGCATCGTCGAGGTCCGCAACCAGGCGCGGGTGCCGATCTGGTTTCCGGCCCGTTTCGGCGAACCCTACGACCCCATTGCGGGCACGGACGAGGCCCTTGAGCGGTTCGTGGCCCCCGCCTTCGCCATCGGGGTGCGGCTGGAGAAGGACGACACGATCAGCGTGGCCGCGCCGCTGGGCATGAACGACATGTTCGCCCTGACGCTGCGGCCCAACCCGAACCGGGGACTGGCCAGGGACTGGGCGCGGGTGGTCGAGCGCGCGCTGTCGCGCTGGCCGGAACTGACCATAATCGAACCGGAAACCGCCTGATGCGCCAGTGGACCGTCGACGCCTTCGCCTCCGTCCCGTTCATGGGCAATCCCGCCTGCGTGGTCGAACCGTTCGACCAGTGGCCGTCCGACGACTGGATGCAGGCCCTGGCCCGGGAGAACAATCAGGCCGAGACCGCCTTCCTGCTGCGTACGGCCGATCCAGCACGTTTCGGCCTGCGCTGGTTCACCCCCGGGATGGAGGTCGATCTGTGCGGCCACGCCACCCTGGCCTCGGCCCATGTATTGCTGGCCGAAACGGGTCTTGAGGCCGCGAGCCTGACCTTCGATACCCGCTCGGGTCCGCTGACCGTCAGGCGCGCGGCCTCCGGCTACGAGATGGATTTTCCGGCCGACCCGCCGCGCCGATGCCCGACACCGCCCGCCGGGCTGGCCGAAGCGTTGGGGGTCGAACCGGTCGAGGTCTGGGCGGGCCGCTATCTGGTCGCGGTGCTCGCCGACGCCGCGGCCGTGCATGCCGTTTCGCCCGATGTCCGCGCCCTGACGTCCATCCAGGGCGATGCGGGCGAGATCGGGCAGGTGATCGTCTGCGCCCTGGCTGATGCGTCCGATGGCGTGGATATCGTCGACCGGTTCTTCGCCCCGGGCTGCGGCGTTGACGAGGATCCGGCGACCGGATCGGCGCACTGCATCCTGGGCCCGCTGTACGCTGACAAGCTGGGCCGCGACATCCTGCGTTTCCGGCAGGTGTTCCCGGGGCGGGGCGGGGACATCGAGACCGAGGTTCGGGGCGATCGCGTCCTGCTGCGCGGCCGGGCGACGACCGTGATCGAAAGCCGGCTGCGGCTGATCGAATAAGGAAAGGGGCGCGACCCTCGCGGATCGCGCCCCCCGGATCCTCGGGGAGGAAGATCAGGCCCTAGTAGCGACGGTTGTCGTTGTCGCGGCGTTCGGCGCGCACCTGGACCGACAGGCGGTCGTAGCGGCGGTCCAGTTCGATGCGTTCACGGGCCGAAAGACCGCCCCGCATGTAGCCGGCTTCAAGCCGGACCAGCTGGTTCAGCTCGGCGCGAAGGCGCAGCGCTTCCCGGCGGCTCAGCTGGCGGTTGCGCTCGCCCTGGTCGATCCGGCGGTCCAGCTGATATTTGCGCTGGGAGATCGCCTGCCAGCCGCCGCGGTTGTCGCGCTCGTAACGGTCGCCGCGACGGTCCTGCTCGTAGCGGTCACCACGATCACCGCGATACTCTTGCTCGTAGCGGCCGCGATCATCGCGATCGCCGCGATACTGACCTTGATAGTTCTGGGCCATGGCCGGGACCGCGATGGAGGCCGCGGCCAGGGCGATGGCGGGGATGAGAAACTTCTTCATCTGACGTCTCCTTGGCGGTTCGACGCGGACCAGGTGGCCGGCGTTGGGACGGAGAAAACCATTTCGAGCCTGAGCCCGATCTGAACGGTCCGCGTCAGCTACCGTTCATCGGCGTGAAATCGTCGTAACGCGCGCCTGCCCTGTTCCGGAATGCCCGTCCGCAGGCGCGCGCGAGAGGCGGCGCGAACGGTAAAATATGTCTATGCTGTCTGTTCAGCCCGCGTTCAGAGGCTGCGGCCTAGACCTCGATCCATGATCCGTTTTTCCGCCATAGGACTTGCCGCCCTGATCGCCGCCGCGCCCCTGTCGCAGGCGGTTGCGCAGGATCGCGGTCCGCGCGGCGAGCGCCAGCAGCAGGACGAGCGGCCACAACGGGACGAGCGCCCGCGCGTCAGCGTCGGCGAAGCCGTGCAACGCGCCTCGTCGGGCCGTCCGGGCCGTTTCCTCGGCGCCAGCGACCGGGGCGGAACCATCGTGGTGCGCTGGGAATACCCCGGTGGCCGGATCGCCGACATAATGGTGGATGGCCGTACCGGCCGCGTCATTGGAGAACGCTGAATGCGCGTACTGCTTGTCGAGGACGACGTAGACCTGTCGCGCCAGCTGAAACTCGCCCTGGGCGACGCCGGCTATGCCGTGGATCACGCCGCGGACGGCGAGGAAGCCCACTTCCTCGGCGACACCGAACCCTATGACGTTGTGGTGCTTGACCTGGGGCTGCCCAAGATCGACGGCGTCTCGGTGCTCGAGCGCTGGCGCCGGGACGGCAAGACCACGCCGGTGCTGATCCTGACCGCGCGCGGCGCCTGGTCCGACAAGGTGGCGGGCTTCGACGCCGGCGCCGACGACTATCTGACCAAGCCCTTCCATACCGAGGAGCTGCTGGCCCGCCTGCGCGCCCTGCTGCGCCGCTCGGCCGGCATCGCCTCGGCCACCCTGTCGTGCGGCGGCCTGAGACTGGACCCCCGCGCCGCCCGCGCCACCGTCAACGGCGAGCCGCTGCGCCTGACCTCGCTGGAATACCGGCTGCTGCACTATCTGATGATGCACCAGGGCCGGGTGATCAGCCGCACCGAGCTGGTCGAACACCTGTACGACCAGGACTTCGACCGCGACTCCAATACCATCGAGGTGTTCGTCGGCCGACTGCGCAAGAAGATCGGCCCGGACCGGATCGAGACGGTGCGCGGCCTTGGCTATCGGCTGACGCCGCTGATCGGGGAGTCCGAGGCGGCGTGACCGAAGGGGCGGGGGGCGAAGCGGATCCGGTAGCCGACGGCAGGACCTGGGGGCGCTGGTTCGGGCGTCCGGGCCACAGCCTGACGCGGCGTCTGATCTGGCTCGCATCGGCCTGGATCGTCATCGCCCTGGTCCTGACGGGCTGGATGCTGACGTCCCAGTACCAGGAATCAGCGCTGCGCCGGCTGGGCAACATGCTGGCCGACACCATCGACGAGGTGGTGATCGCGACCAACGCCACGCCCGACGGCGTCGTGGTCGCGGAGATCAATGACGCACAGACGAACCGCGCCCTGTCCGGCCAATACTGGGCCGTCGCCGAACTGGATGGCGAAGAGGGCCTGCGCTTCATAGCCGGCTCGCCCTCGCTGGCGGGTGAGCAACTGGCGGTGCCGCGCGATCTTCCCAGCCGGCTTCGCGCCGCGACGGGGACCACCATCAGCTACAACGATCCGGGCTTCCTGCACCCGCCCCTGCGCCAGCCCCTGCGCGTCGCCGCCAGCCTGAAGTCGCTGCCGGGGCGCAGCGAGCCCCTGGTCTTCATGGCCGCGGTGGACCGGACCAATATCGAGAACGACACCCGGCAGTTCGCGACCTTCGCCTGGAGCGCCCTGCTGATCCTCGGCACAGGCCTGGTGATCGCCGTGTTCCTGCAGGTCCAGATCGGCCTGCGCCCGCTGTTCGCCCTGCGAAACGAGATCGCCGACGTGCGCAAGGGCCGCATCTCCCGCATCGCACGCAACTATCCGGTCGAGATCCAGCCCCTGGCCGAACAGGTCAACCGTCTGCTGGACCAGAACCAGGAAACCGTCGAGCGCCAGCGGACCCATGTGGGCAATCTGGCCCATGCGCTGAAGACCCCGCTGTCGGTCATGCTGGCCGAGGCGGGAAACCAGCCCGGCGATCTGCCCGATATGGTGCGCAAACAGACCGAGGTGATGAAGGCCCAGGTCGATCACCACCTGCGCCGCGCCCGCGCCGCCGCCCGCGCCCAGCTGCTGGGGGAGCGCACCCCGATCGCCGAGGTGCTGGACGAGCTGGCCGTCATGCTGGAACGGGTGTTCGAGTCCAAGGGCGTGGAGATCGACTGGCGCGCGCCCGACGAACTGGGCTTCCGGGGCGAACGGCAGGACCTGCAGGAAATCCTCGGCAATCTGATCGAGAACGCCTGCAAATGGTCGCGCCACCGGGTCCGCATCTCGGCCGGCCCGACGGGTCTGGGGCAGATGGTGGTGGTGGTCGAGGACGACGGCCCCGGCCTGCCCGCCGATCAGCGCGAAGCCGCCCTGGAGCGCGGCGCCCGGATGGACGAGACCACCCCCGGATCGGGTCTCGGCCTGTCGATCGTCGTCGAGCTGACCCGGGCCTATGGCGGTCGCATCACATTGGCCGACAGCGATCTGGGCGGGCTGAAAGTGCTGCTGGAATTGCCCGCCGCCGAGGCCTGACAGAGCCTGGTCGAACAGCGCTTGTTAACCCTGACTGTGCACTGTGGGAGACGGTCGGGCGTCTTCCGACCCTGGGAATGCTGAATGTCGGGGCTGACCGTCGCCCACAAAGTCGCGCTCGCCGCCATGCTGGAGCGGTGCCCCGACGCCATGCTGAAAACCGTGGCCTCCGCCGTCGCGCCCCTGTCGGGCGGCCGGGCGGCGGAACTGCGCATGATGCTGGCGGACGAGCAGCGCGATCGCGTGCGCCGCCAGTTCGTCATGGCTCCCCTGATCCCCATGTTCCGGGCCCGCGTCGACGGCGTCGAGGCCCTGACCTTTCCCTCTCCCGTCCTGGCGCGCCTGTGGAAGGCGGCCAGCAACCGCGAACCCGAACTGCTGTCGCGCCTGGACGGCGATCAGCCGTCAGTCGTCGTCGCCGACCGCATCTGCCTGGCCGGCGCCGCCATCGTGCGCGACAAGCCCGACCTGATCTGGCCCGGGGGGAACGAACCCGCGCGCGTCGCCGGGCTTGAGGATCTGGCGGCCTGCCTGGACCTGGCCCACATGGCGCGGCGCGGTCTGCCCTCGCTGGAGGTCTGGCTGAAACGTCCGGACGGCGACCAGATCGCCGAACTCCGCCTGCTGCTCAAGGATTGCGCAGGCATCCGCCTGGACGGCGCCCAGCGGGTGCTGGAAATCCTGTTCTCCCATCTCGAAGACGCCGTTCTGATCCTCCGCATCGTTACCCAGACCTCCTGCGCCGTGGACCAGGAAGGCTTCCTCAGCGCCTCGGAACTGGCCGGCTTCGTCGACCGGCTGATCGCGGGCGTCGACGAGCGCGCCGTACGGATCGCCGCCTTCAAGCCCGCCGCCGACATAGCCCGGGTCAAGGACGTCATCGCCGACCTGACCTGGTGCGCCAATGTGCTGGGCGAGCTGGACGTGACCCTGACCCTCAATCCCCAGAGCGTCTGGGGCAAGTCTGTACGGGACGGCCGCGTGGCCATCGCCGGGCGGCTGTCGGCCCTCCTTCGGGCCGCCGACAAGGCCGTGGATCAGGCCTTGCCGATGGAACGCGTCCAGACAGCGGGCCGCATGACCCGCAAGGCGCCGCAACTCGACGCCCCGATCGGGGGCGACACTATTCTGGCCGCGCGCAGCCTGCTGCGGCTGGTGGGTTCCGTGCGCGGTCCGGCCTCGACCTTCGGCTGCGAGGCCGACCGGAAGACCCTCGTCGAGACCTTGACCGCGCGACTCAGCGACTATGCCGATCAGGTTCTGCGGATGGTCAATGACGGTGAGACGCCTGACGAAGCGCACGCCATGAAGCTGATCGCCTTCACGGCCCAGTGCCTCGATCTCGTCGCCGCGACGGAGGCCGCCCGCACGGTGCGGCGTCGGGCCGCGGTCGCGGCAGGGCCCTCAGGCGGCGGCGGGGTCTCGTCGCGCGCCGCCTGATCGGCTACAGCCCACGTCGATGACGGTTTTCTGGATCATGACGGCGCTGATCACCGCGCTCGCGGGCCTGCTGGTGCTGGCCGGCGCGCGGCGTGGCGCGGACGCGGGCGAAGGCGTCGCCGCCCTGACCGCGGCGGCTGAACTGGCCGAACTGGATCGACTCAAGAGCCGCGGCCTGCTGGACGAGGCGGGCTGGACCGCCGCGCGCGCCGAGGCGGGCCGGCGCATCCTGTCGGCCGAACGGGAATCGGTCCCCGTCCGTGCGGGACCGAGGGACCGGCTCTGGGTGCTGGTCGGGGTCGGGATAGCCGCGGTCGGGGCGCTGGGCCTGTATGCCCTCTCCGGAACGCCCGGTCTGCCGGATCAGGCCTATGAACGCCGCGTGGACCAGTGGTCGACGGAACTCGACACGCTTGAGGCGCCGCAGATCGCGGCGGTCGCGGCGCGCGTCGTGCGCGAGCGGCCCGACGATCATCAGGCCCTGACCATGCTGGGCGCCGCCCGCTTCGAGGCCGGGGATGCGATCGGAGCGGCCTCGGCCTTCCGCCGCGCCCTGGCCCTGCAGCCGGACGACGCGCAGAGCTGGGCGCGGTTGGGCGAGAGTCTGGTCCGGTCCAACGCCGGCAAGGTCGACGGCGAGGCCGAAGCGGCCTTCGTTCAGGCCCTTCGCCGCGACCCCGGCCAGCTGGGCGCGCGCTATTTCCTTGGCGAGGCCGCCATGGCCCGTGGCGACGGCGCAACGGTGCGCGCCATGTGGAATCCGCTGATCGCGGCGCTGGATCCTTCCGATCCGCGCCGGGCCGGTCTGGAAGAACGGCTGAAGGCCATGGAGACGGGCGTTTGAACTGGCTTCCGAAGTCGCCCAGGGCGCGGCGCCGTCTGTGGGTCGTGGCGGCGGTCGCGCCGGTTCTGGTGCTGGCCGTGGGCCTGTCGCTGTACGCCATGCGTGACAGCGTCACCTTCTTCTTCTCTCCGTCCGAAGCCACCGAGGCCAAGGCTCCGGCGGGCCGTGTCGTTCGCCTCGGCGGTCTGGTCGAGGCCGGCAGCGTGAAGCGCGGCGGTGACGGCGAGGTCGTCTTCTCCGTCACCGACAATGTCGCCGCGACCCGGGTCGTCTATCAGGGCGACCTGCCTGACCTGTTCCGCGAAGGGCAGGGCGTGGTGGCGCAAGGGGCCTTCCTGCCCGACCGCTCGTTCCGCGCCACCCAGGTGCTGGCCAAGCACGACGAAAACTACATGCCTCGCGAAGTGGCCGATCGGCTGAAGGCCAAGGGCGAGTGGCGACCCGAAGGCGGGGCTCCGCGCTCATGATCGTCGAACTGGGCGCCTTCGCCCTCGTCCTTGGGCTGGTTCTGTCGGCGCTGCAGACCGCCATGGCGGTGGCCGGCCGGATGCGCCACAGCCCCGTGCTGGCGGGCGCGGCCCAGGGCGCGGCGATCGCCGCCGCGGCCTCCGTCGCCATCGCCTTCGGCGCGCTGATCTTCGCCTTCGCCGTGTCGGACTTCTCGGTCGCCAACGTCGCCGGCAACAGCCACACTGACAAGCCGATGCTCTACAAGGTGGTCGCCGCGTGGGGCAGCCACGAAGGGTCTCTGGTGCTGTGGTGCCTGGTCCTGACGGTGTTCGGCGCGGTGCTGGCGCGGGCCCGCAACCTGCCGTTCGGGCTCAAGATCTCGGCCATCGGGACACAGGGCATGCTGGGCGTGCTGTTCCTCGCCTTCGCCGTCTTCACGTCCAACCCGTTCGAGCGGCTGGACCCGGCGCCCTTCCAGGGGGCGTCGCTGAACCCGCTGTTGCAGGACCCCGCGCTCGCCTTCCATCCGCCCATGCTCTACAGCGGCTATGTCGGGTTTTCGGTCTGTTTCTCGCTGGCCGTGGCCGCCCTGATCGAGGGCCGCGCCAACGCCAGCTTCTGGCCCGCATGGGGCCGCTGGGTCCGGCCCTGGGCCCTGGCCAGCTGGTCCCTCCTGACCGTCGGCATCACCATGGGGGCCTTCTGGGCCTATTACGAACTGGGTTGGGGCGGCTGGTGGTTCTGGGACCCGGTCGAAAACGCCAGCTTCATGCCGTGGCTGGCGGGCACGGCCCTGCTGCACAGCGCGGTGGTCACCGAGCGTCGCGGCGCGCTGGCGGGCTGGACGGCCTTCCTGGCCCTGCTGGCCTTCACCTTCTCCATGCTGGGGGCCTTCCTCGTGCGTTCCGGCGTGCTGACCAGTGTGCACGCCTTCGCCGTTGATCCCGAACGCGGCATGATGCTGCTGGCCATCCTGGGCGCGACCGCGGGCGCGGCCTTCGCCCTGTTCGCCTGGCGGGCGCCCCGCCTGAAGGGTGGCGGCCAGTTCGCTCCGGTCAGCCGCGAAGGCGCGCTGGTCCTGAACAACCTGTTCCTCACCGCCGCCTGCGGCACGGTGCTGCTGGGCACGCTCTATCCGCTGATCCTCGAGGCGGCGAACGGAGCGACGATCTCGGTCGGGCCGCCCTATTTCGCCCTGACCTTCGTCCCGCTGATGGCCGCCGCCTTCCTGATCCTGCCGGCCGGACCGATGCTGGCGTGGAAGCGCGGTGACCTGAAAGGCGTGGGCCAGCGTCTGGCCGTCGCCGCCGGACTGGCCTTGCTGGCGGCCCTGGCGGGCTGGATGGCGTTCGAACCGCGCAAGGCCCTGTCCGCCGCCGGGATCGGACTGGGCGGCTGGCTGGTGCTCGGCGCCCTGGCCGAGGTCGCCGATCGTATCCGGCTCTTCCGCGTGGCTCCGGCCGAGAGCCTGCGCCGCGCGCGGGGCCTGCCGCTGGGCTCGTGGGGCACGGTTCTGGCCCACGCCGGGCTGGGGGTGTTCGTCCTCGGGGCGGTGGTCGAGACCGGTTACCGTGTCGAGGCCGCGCGGACCGTGGCCGTCGGGGAGATCGTGACTGCCGGGCGCTACAGCGTGCGGCTGGATGGCGTCCGTGTCGTCGAGGGTCCGAACTATCTGTCAGAGCAGGGCGAACTGACCGTCTCCCCGCGGGGTGGCGGTGCGACGCGCACCGTCACGGCCGAGCGCCGGTTCTTCCCCGCGGGCGGGCAGACCACGACCGAGGTGGGGCTGGACTTCCGGGGTCTGGACGACGTCTATGTCGTCCTGGGCGAGCGGGGTCAGACCGCCGCCGGCGCCCCGGCCTGGAGCGTGCGCGTCTGGTGGAACCCGTGGGCGCGGCTGATCTTCCTCGGTCCCTTCATCATGGCGTTGGGCGGGGTCCTGTCCCTGCTCGACCGGCGCCTGAGGCTCGGCCTCGGCAAGCGCACGGCGGCGGCGTGAAACGCGCCCTGCTCATCGCCCTGGCCGCCGTCGGCCTGATGGCCGCCGAACCGCCGCCCACGCCCGACCGCCCCCTGCCGGACGCGGCGCAGGAGGCCCGGGCCAAGGCCCTGTTCGCCGACATTCGCTGCGTGGTCTGCCAGCACGAAGCCATCGCCGACAGCCCCGCCGGCATCGCCGCCGACATGCGCCGGCTGGTGCGCGAGGAGATCGCCGCCGGCCGCACCGACGCCCAGGTGCGCGAGGACCTGGTGCGCCGCTATGGCGATTTCGTCCTGTTCAAGCCGCCCGTGCGGGCCGGGACCTGGCTGTTGTGGTTCGGGCCGCTTGCGGCGTTGGCGGCTGTCGGGATCGGCCTTCTGGCCCTCGCACGGGGCCGTCGCGAAGAAACGCCGGCGCTTTCGGCCGATGAAGAGGCCCGCCTGGCTGATATTCTCGCCTCTGAAGCGGATCGCCGCGATCCTGACGCAAAGGCGTCTGACGACTGACGTCTGACGGGACCTATCATCGCGCGATGCGTTGGTGAAACGGGTCACTGTCCTATATTCATTGTCGAAACGGGCCGTTCCACGCCCGAGAGGATCGCAAAGAACTCCATGATGAAGCGCAAGGAATTCATGCTCGGGGCCGTCGCGGGCCTGGCCTTCGCCGCCGCCGCCACCGCGGGCGGGGTGATCGACTGGCCGACAGCCGAGGCCGGTCCGGTCGCGGGCGTCAGCGGACGTCTGGCGCCCAGCGCCGGCGCCTCGGGTCTCGCTTTCGCGCCGCCGCAAGGCGCCCCGCTCAGCTTCGCCGACATCTTCCAGCAGGTCGCACCCGCCGTCGTCCAGATCGACGTCAAGACGCGGATCACGCGGCCCAACATGATCCAGATCCCCGGCACCCCCTTCGCCATTCCGAACCCCAACGGCGGTGAGCAGGGTGAAGAGGGCGCGGACGGCGAGGAGGGCGCGACCGCCATGGGCGCCGGTTCGGGCTTCTTCATCGCCGCCAACGGCTTCATCGTCACCAACAACCACGTCGTCGCCGACGCCACCGAGATCAAGGTCAAGCTGGCCGACGGGCGCGAACTGGTCGCCCGTCTGGTGGGCCGCGACGAGGACACCGACCTGGCCGTGATCAAGGTCGAGGGCAGCGACTTCCCGTTCGTCAATTTCGAGGAAACGGCCCAGCCTCGCGTGGGCGACTGGGTCATCGCCGTCGGCAATCCGTTCGGCCTCGGCGGCACCGCCACGGCGGGCATCGTCTCGGCGCAGGGGCGCGGCGACATCGATAACAACACGCCCTACACCGACTATCTGCAGATCGACGCCGCCATCAACCGGGGCAACTCGGGCGGCCCGACCTTCGACATCTACGGCCGCGTCATCGGCGTGAACTCCGCCATCTATTCGCCTACCGGTGGCTCGGTCGGTATCGGCTTCGCCATTCCGGCCACGGTCGCCAAGCCGATCACCGACCGCCTGATGCGCGGTGAGAGCATCGCCCGCGGCTATGTCGGCGTCGGCATCCAGAACCTGAGCCGCGAGCAGATCGCGGCGCTGGGACAGGGGGCGGACTTCACCGGCGCCTGGGTGGGACAGATCACGCCCGGCGGACCGGCCGACAAGGCCGGCCTGCAGATCAACGACATCGTCACCCGTCTGAACGGCCAACCGGTTCGGGACCGCAACGACCTGACCCGGCGCATCGGCTCGGTCGAACCCGGACAGACCATCCGGCTGGAAGTTTTGCGCGACGGCCGTCTCCAGACCGTGAGCGTGCGCGCCGGCGCGAGGCCGTCCCAGGCCGAACTGAACGCCGATCCGGCCACGCCGGGATCGGCCGATCAGGAAGCGCCCGAGGGGGCCGGACAGTCGGTCGGCGGTCTGACCGTCGCGCCGATGTCCGACGTCCTGCGCCGCCGTTACTCGATTCCGGCCAATATCAACGGCCTCGTCGTGACGGCCCAGGACACGGTCGGCGAACTCCGCTTCCGGCCCGGCTTCGTGATTACGAACAGCGCCTCGGGGCCGATTCGCACCCCCGCCGATTTCGCCGCCGCCATCAGCGCCGCCCGTCGGGCCAACCGGGGGGTCTTCCTCGTGGTCTGGACGCCGGATCAGGGCAGCGTGCCCGTGGTGCTGGACGTTCCGAAGTCTGAATAAGCCTTAACTGCCCCGATCGCCGCCGATGCGCTAACATCGGCGGCGATTCTCGTTTTGGGGGACTGATCGATGCGTATTCTGGTGGTCGAGGACGATGCCGAGGCCGCGACCGCGATGGTCCGGGGCCTGACCGAGGCGGGCCATGAGCCCACCCACGCCGTCGACGGCGCCTTCGGCCTGCTGGAGGCCCAGAAGGGCGGCTATGACGTCTATGTCGTCGACCGCATGATGCCCCGCCTCGACGGCATCGGCATGGTCGAGACCCTGCGCAAGGACGGCGACCAGACGCCGGTGCTGTTCCTGTCCGCCCTCGGCGAGGTCGAGGACCGCGTCACGGGCCTCAAGGCCGGCGCCGACGACTATCTGGTCAAGCCCTACGCCTTCTCCGAACTGATCGCCCGCGTCGAGGCCCTGTCGCGCCGCCGCGAGACCGGCTCGGTCGCCACCATGCTGAAGGTCGGCGATCTGGAGATGAACCTGATCTCGCGCTCGGTGCACCGCGCCGGCAAGGAGATCGACCTGCAGCCGCGCGAATTCCAGCTGCTGGAGTTCCTGATGCGCCACGCCGGCCAGTCGGTGACCCGCACCATGCTGCTGGAGAAGGTCTGGGAATACCATTTCGATCCGCAGACCAACGTCATCGACGTCCATATCAGCCGCCTGCGCGCCAAGATCGACAAGGGCTTCGATCACGCCATGCTGCAGACCGTGCGCGGGGCGGGCTACCGGCTGGAGCCGTAGGCGAGTCAGGCGCCTTGTTTCTCCCTCCCCCTCCGGGGGAGGGTGGTCGCGAAGCGACCGGGTGGGGAGGGCTCGGCGACATGGCGATAATTGCCCGGGCCCGCGCCCTGCGAAAGAAGATGACGCCGGCTGAGGCCCGCCTTTGGGTTCGGTTGCGAGATTTGCGAAACGAAGGGCTTCATTTCCGTCGCCAGTCGCCCCGACGGGGCTATATTCTGGATTTTGTCTGCCTGGACCGCAGGCTGGTCGTGGAGGTGGACGGCGGTTCGCATCACGATGATGATCGGGCGCGGAAGGATCGGGTTAGGGACGCTGTTTTGGCTCGGGAAGGCTTTTTGACGCTGCGGTATGCAAACGAGACCGTGCTTCACGACATTGAGCGGATCGTCGAGGAGGTTCGGGCCGGTTGCCGAGCCCTCCCCACCCGGTTGGCGCGATGCGCCAACCGCCCTCCCCCGGCGGGGGAGGGAGAATCTGTATGAAACTCCCCTCCCTCCTTCGCCGCACCCCCTTCCGGCTGACGCTGCTGTTCCTCGCCCTGTTCGCGGCGGCGGCCAGCGCCATCCTGGCCTGGGTCTATTTCGCCTCTGCGTCCGAGGCGCGGACCAAGGCCGAGCGAGACGTGCGCGGCGAGATGCAGGTCCTGACCGGCATCTACAACCAGCGCGGCTTCGACGCCCTGAACCGCGCGCTGATCGACCGGTCGCTGACGCGCAGCTCGTTCGTCTACCTGCTGATGAATCCGGACGAGAGCCGGGTGACCGGCAGCCTCAGCATCTCGCCGATCGAGACGATGGAGGGCGATCGCCAGTGGATCACCTTCACCTTCACCGACACGGACGCTGAAGGGAATGTGACCCGGCCGCAGGTGCGGGCCGTGCAGCAGCGCCTGTCAGGTGGCGAAATGTTGCTCGTGGGCGCCTCGCTCAGCGACACGGAGGCCTATCTGGCCCGTCTGACCCAGGCCCTGTGGGCCGCCATGGGCATCGTCCTGCTGCTGGGCCTCGCGGGCGGCATTCTGGTCAGCCGCAATCTCGAACGGGCCATGGGCCGGCTCGGCAAGGTCGTCACCGCGGTTCAGGAGGGAGACCTCAAGGCGCGGGCGGTGGTCAGGAACTCCGGCGACGAACTGGACGAGCTCGGCGCGGGGCTGAACACCATGCTGGATCGGCTCGAGGGGTCCATGGCCTCGATCCGGCACGCCGGGGACGCCATCGCCCACGACCTGCGTTCGCCCCTGACGCGGATGCGGGCCAAGCTGGAAGTGGCCCTGATGGACGCCGAAGCCGGCAAGATCGACGGCGTCGACGCCGTGCAGCTGGCGCTGGACGAGGCGGACAGCCTGCTCAAGACCTTCAACACCGTCCTGGCCATCGCCCGCCTGCAGGCCGCGGCGGGCCGCACGCCGGACCCCAGGCTGTTCGACGCCGCCGACCTCGCCGCCGACATGGCCGAACTCTACGAGCCCGCCAGCGAGGACAAGGGACTGGAATTCTCGGCCGAGATCGAGCGTGGCCTGATGATCGAGGGCAACCAGCCCTTCCTCGCCCAGGCCCTGGCCAACATCATCGACAACGCCATCAAATACACCCCGACCGGCGGCGCGGTGATGCTGCGCGCGCGGCGGCGGTCGTCGGGCGAGATCGAATACTCGGTCACCGACACCGGCCCCGGCGTGCCCGAAGGGGACCGCGAGCGCGTCATCGAACGGTTCGTGCGTCTGGACAACAGCCGCACCGAGGCGGGCTCGGGTCTGGGCCTGTCCCTCGTCGGCGCGGTGATGGAGGCGCACGGCGGCCGCATCATTCTGGACGAGGGTCCCGGCGCCTACGGCGGCTTCGGTCCCGGCCTGCGGGTGGCGCTGGTTCTGCCGGCGGCGGAATGACCGCCGCCCTGGGCTCGCGCCTGGGCGCCTGTGGTCCCGTCGTCGACGCCGCCGCCGCCGCCCGGGCCGAGGAGCGCCTGACCGAGGCGGCCGCGGAGGGCGGCTGGACCTCGCCCCTGCGAGCCGCCTGGCCCGCCCTGGCGCCTGCGTTCGCCGCCTCGCCCTATCTGTTCGGCCTCGCCCGCCGTTGGCCCGAGCGGCTGCGCGCGGTGCTGGAGGATGGGCCCGACGAGCGGCTGGCGGAGATTCTGGCGACCACTGACGCCCTGACCGGCGGCGCCGACGAGGTCCGGGCGCCCCTGCGCCGGCTGAAGGGCGAACTCCACCTGCTGACCGCTCTCTGCGACCTCGGCGGGGTCTGGGACCTCGACGGCGTCACCCGGGCCCTCAGCCGCTTCGCCGACGCCTCGACGCAGGCCGCCCTGCGCGCCGTGGCGCATGACCAGCGGGACCGCGGCAAGCTGATCTCGGCCACGGATGATCCGCGCGGCCCGATCCCCGGCCTCTTCGGCCTGGCCATGGGCAAGCACGGCGCGTTCGAGCTCAACTATTCCTCCGACATCGACATCAGCCTGTTCTGGGAGCCCGAGGCGCTGGAAAGCGCCCTGGCCGAGGGCGTCGAGCCGCAGAAATTCCTCGATCGCGTCGCCCAGGCCCTGTCGTCCCTGATGCAGGAGCGGACCGGCGACGGCTATGTCTTCCGCGTCGATCTGAGGCTGCGGCCCGATCCGTCATCGACCCCGCCGGTCGTCGCCACGCCCTTCGCCCTGTCCTACTACGAGGGCGTCGGCCAGAACTGGGAGCGGGCGGCCTTCATCAAGGCCCGGGCCATGCTGGGCGACATCGCCGCCGGGCGCGATTTCCTGAAGGCCCTGACGCCCTTCATCTGGCGGCGCAGCCTCGACTTTCCCGCCATCCTCGACATCCAGTCGATCAAGCGGCAGATCCACGTGCACAAGACCGGCGAGGGGCTGGACGCCGCCGGCGCCAATCTGAAGCTGGGCCGGGGCGGTATCCGCGAAATCGAATTCTTCGCCCAGACCCAGCAGCTGATCCTCGGCGGGCGTGACCCCGCCCTGCGCAATCCCCGCACGGTCGAGGCGCTGGCCCTGCTGCGTGCTGCCGGCCACGTGACCCCGGAGGCCTGCGCCGAACTGACCGCCGCCTACGCCACCCTTCGCGGTCTGGAACACCGGGTGCAGATGCTCGACGACGAACAGAGCCACACCCTGCCGGTCGATCCCGTCCGTCGCGCGGCCGTGGCGGCGCTGGCGGGCGAAGGCGATCTCGCCGTCTTCGACGCCGGGGTGGAGACGCTGCTGGTCGGGGTCAACCGCCGCTATGGCGAACTGTTCGAGGGCGAGGAAGCGCTGTCGTCCCCCTATGGCTCACTGGTCTTCACGGGGGTGGAGAACGACCCCGAGACCCTGCTGACCCTGGCGCGGATGGGGTTCGCCGAGCCGGCGGGCGTGGCCGATACGATCCGCAGCTGGCACCACGGACGCATTCCGGCCACCCGCTCGTCGCGCGGGCGAGAACTGTTCACCCGCCTGGCGCCCCGTCTGCTGACCCTGCTGGCCGACACCGGCGCGGCGGACGCCGCCTTCCGCCGGTTCGCGGTCTTCTTCGCCGGGCTAAGCGCCGGGGTCCAGGTCCAGGCCCTGTTCCTCGCCCAGCCTGGATTGTTCGAACAGGTCGTCGGCGTGATGGCCTTCGCGCCCCGTCTGGCGCGAACCTTGGGCCGCTATCCCGCAGCGCTGGACAGCATGCTGGACGCCCGCTTCGCACAGGTCATTGACGAAGATTCCGGCCTCGCTGACCAGCTTCTGGCGGACGCCGCCGCGGCGCCCGACTTCGAATCAGCGCTCGACGGCGCGCGCCGGGTGCATCGCGAGCAGATGTTCCGCATCGGCATCCAGACCCTGACCGGCCGCGCGGACCCCGAAGCGGCGGGCCGCGCCTATACGGCCCTTGCGGACGCCGTCATCGCCGCCCTGGCGCCCGCCGCCATGGCCGAGGCCGTGCGGCAGGGCGGGGCCCTGACCGGCGGCGCGGCGGCCGTGATCGCCCTCGGCAAGGCCGGCTCGCGGGAGATGACAGCCAGGTCCGACCTCGACCTGATGACCCTCTATGACGCCCCGGCCGAGGCCGTATCGGGCGGCAAGGGCTGGGCGCCCGGCGTCTTCTATTCCCGCTTCACCCAGCGGCTGATCGCGGCCCTGTCAGCGCATACGGCCGAGGGCGGACTGTACGAGGTCGACATGCGGCTGCGGCCCGGCGCGGCCAAGGGCCCGGTGTCGCTCAGACTGGAAGCGGTGCGGGACTACTACGCCGCCGAGGCTGACACCTGGGAGTTCATGGCCCTGACGCGGGCGCGGGTGGTCTGGACCGACGACCCCGCGTTCGGCGCGCGGGTGGAGGCGATGATCGAGGCCATCCTGCGTCGGCCCCGTCCGGGCGTGGACGTGGCGGCGGACGCCCGGCGCATGCGGGACCTGATGGCCCGCGAGCGGTCGGGGCAGGGCTTCTGGGATCTGAAGCTGTCACCGGGAGGCCAGGTCGATGCCGAGTTCGTGGCCCAGGCCGGGCAGCTGGCCGGAGCGGCGGTCGGCGGCCCGCTGACGGTGTCGACGCTGGACGCCCTGTCGGACCAGCCGGCCCTGGCGGCTGCATGGCGGCTGCAGCAGGCGCTGAACCAGATCCTCAGCGCCGCCTTTGACGACAGACCGGACCCGGACCAGGAGCCCGAGGGCTTCCGCCGCCGCCTGGCCGAGGCGGCGGGGATGGAGGATTTCGAAGTCCTGAAGGCGCATCTGGCCGGGATCCGGATCGCGGCGCGGGCGGCCTTTGAAAACGCCCTGCCGGCCGTCGGCGACGGAGACTGACCCGGCCGCCGTTTCACTCTCCAGACAGGGACGAAACGGCCGCGTTGGGCGGCCCTGGAGATCATCTGATGAGAAAGACCCTTCTGGCCGGCGCCCTCGCCGCCCTGACCCTGGCCGCCGCGGGCGGCGTCGCCCTGGCGCAGCAATCCCCGGCCCGGGGCTTGCGGGCCGACGCCGATGGCGACGGCCGCATCAGCCGGGCTGAGTTCGTCGGCCGACGCGTGCAGCGCCTGACCACCGCCGACGCCAACGGCGACGGCTCTGTCGCGCCCGAGGAAATGCGCGCCGCCGCCCAGGCGCACATGGCCCAACGCGCCGACGCCCGTTTCCAGCGTCTGGACGCGAACAGTGACGGCGCCATCAGCCGCGCCGAGTTCGACAGCCGGCGTGCGGCACGCGCCGAGGCCGGTTCGCAACGCGCCGCCCGTCCGGGCCGTATGCATCCCGGCGCCGGCATGGCCCATCGCGGCCAGCACATGGAGGGACGAGGCCCGGTCTCGATCGCCGAGGCGCAGGGCAAGGCCGAACAGGCCTTCACCCGCATGGACGCTGACCGCGACGGCTTCATCACCGCGGCGGAACGCCAGGCCGGCATGCAGGCGATGCGCGAACAGCGCCACGGGCGGATGAGCGAACACCGCGCCGCGCGCCAGGCGTCGCCTCCGGCGCCCGCTTCGGAGTAGGATGATGGATGGGGCGACGGTCATTGGCCGACTGACCCTTTCGCGAACGACGGGAGAGGGCAGGATTGGCGTTGATCGCCGACCCCGACGAGGAACTGGTGCGCCGCGTGGGTCAGGGCGACCCCGCGGCCATCCAGGCCATGGTGGCCCGCAAGCTGCCGCGGATGCTGGCGCTCGCCCAGCGCATGCTGGGCGATCCCGTCGAGGCCGAGGACGTGGCCCAGGACGCCATGCTGAGGGCCTGGAAACAGGCGCCCCGCTGGACGCCGGGGCAGGCCAAGTTCGACACCTGGCTTCACCGGGTGGGTCTGAATCTCTGCTACGACCGGCTGCGCCGGCGGCGCGAGGTCCCGACGGATGCTCCGCCGGACCGGCCCGACGACGGCCCCTCGCCCGACCGGGGCCTGATGGCCGCGGATGTTGGCGCGCGGGTGAATGCGGCGCTTGCGCGTCTGCCCGTTCGTCAGCGCGAAGCGGTCGTCCTGTGTCATTATCAGGAACTGACCAATATCGAGGCCGCGGCCCTGATGGAGATCAGCGTCGATGCGCTGGAAAGTCTGCTGGCGCGTGGGCGGCGGGCGTTGAGACTGGCCCTGGCCGATATCCGGCCGGGGACTGAAGGAGTTTGAGAGCGATGACATCCGAACGGTTCCTCGCCCTGATCGCCGCCTGGGGCGCCGACGCCCGGCGTTGGCCCGAAAACGAACGTGCGGAAGCCCGGGCTTTCGCCGCGGCCCATCCCGAAACCGCGCACGCGGCCCTGGCCGAAGCGGATGCGGTGGACGCCCTGCTGCACCTGTCGCGCGCGCCCCATCCTTCAATGGCGCTGCGCGACCGCGTGATCGCCTCGGCTGCCGAAGCCGGCCTGAAGGCGCGGCGCGAAGGCCGTCGCTGGCTGGACCGCCTGACCCTGGCGTTCGGCGCCGGCTGGGCTGCCGCCGCCTGCGCGGGCGTGGCCGCGGGCTTCATGATGACGACCCACCTGACCGCCGACGCCCAGGCTGACGCGGTCCTGTATCAGGCGTCGTTGATGGGCGTGGATGACACCGAGGTGCTGGGATGACGTCCCGAACGCTGAAGATCGCCCTCGCCGCTTCGGTGGCCCTGAATCTGTTCGCCATCGCCGCGGGGGGCAGCCTGTTGGTCACCCGCGCCCAGGTCGAAAAGCGGGTCGAGGCGCAGCACCGGGCGCCCCGCGCGAACTCGCCCATGGCGCTGATCGGCCAGCTGGACCCGGCGGTGCGCGACCGGGTGCGCGACACCCTGCGCGCCTCGGCTCTCGAGGGCCGTCCGGATTTCGAGGAAGCCCGCCAGAAGCGGCGCGAGGCGGTCCGGATCGCCTCGTCCGACGCCTTCGACAGCGCCCGGGTGACCACCCTGCTGGCGGAGTCCCGCGAAGCCGAACTGCGGGGCCGCGCCCGGCTTGAGACGGACGCCGTCGCCGTGCTGGACACGCTGGAGCCCGCCGATCGCAAGGCCCTGTCGCAAATCCTGACGCGTCGCGGCCGCGGCGTCGTGCGCAGCGACAATCAGAAAAAGGGGTCGGCTCCGGCCAACTGAACGGCCTCAGGCCGCGCGGGCCTGTTCCGTCCGGGCGGCGCCGGGCCGCCGGATCGGCAGGACGAAGCCCACAGTGGTTCCCCGCCCGGGCTCGCTGGCGATGGTCAGGACACCGCCGTGCAGCTCGATCAGCGACTTGGTCAGGGCCAGGCCCAGGCCGGTGCCCTGGGTGGTCTTGGAGTGCTGGCCCTCGACCTGTTCGAACGGCCGCGCCAGCCGGTCCAGGTCCTTGGCCGCGATGCCGATGCCGGTGTCGGTCACGGCCACCCGCACCCGGTCATCGTCCTCGCGTGACAGGGCCACGACGATGTCGCCGCCCTCGGGCGTGAACTTCACCGCGTTCGAGATCAGGTTCAGGACCACCTGCTTCAGACCGCGATAGTCGGCGTCGATCTCGGGCATCTCGGGGGCGTCGACCAGCAGGTTCAGACCGGCCTCCTGGATCTTGCCGCGCATCAGCCGCGTCGCGTCCTCGACCACCTCCTTCAGCGACACCGTTTCATAGTGCAGCGTCAGCTTGCCGGCCTCGATCTTGGCCATGTCGAGGATGTCGTTGATCAGACTCAGCAAATGCTGGCCCGACCTCAGGATGTCGGCGGCATAGCCCTTGTACCGGGCGTCGCCCAGCGGTCCGAACATCTCTCCGGCCATGATTTCCGAGAAGCCGTTGATGGCGTTCAGCGGGGTGCGCAATTCATGGCTCATATTGGCCAGGAACTCCGACTTGGCCTGGTTGGCCGCCTCGGCCCGCGTCATGGCCACCTCGTATTTGCGCGCCAGCAGCGACAGGCGCTCCTCGCGGTCCTCCAGCTCGGTGATCGTGACGTGCAGTCGTTCGGTGGCCCGCTGGCGCTCGGCCTCCTTGCGCTTGATGGCGGTGATGTCCGCCGCCGTCACGACCGAGCCGCCGTCCGAGGTGAAACGCTCGACCAGTTGCAGCCAGCGCCCGTCGTTCAGTTCGATCTCGCGCGCGCCGGCCCGTCCGCCCGCCGCGGGCTGGTCCGAGGTGATGGCCAGGGCGGCGATGCGGTTCAGGTCCTGTTTGAAGGCGCCGCGGCGAACGACGCCCTCTTCGAAGCCGAACGCGTCCTGGAACGCCTGGTTGGACAGGATCAGCCGGCCCTGTTTGTCGAACAGGACGAAGGCGTCCGACACGCTCTCGATTCCGTCACGCAGCCGGCTCTCGGCGGCCTGGGCCTGGGCCTTGGCGCGGCGGGCCTCGGTGGTGTCCAGGGCCACGCCCAGCACGCTGGTGAAGCCTTCATCGCCCCGGTCGCCACGCGCCTGGCCCCGTGCGTCGATCCAGCGCGCCCTGCCCTGGGCGTCCGAAACGGGGAAGCTGACGTCGAAGGTGCCGAAGGTCTGGGCCTGACGCACGGCGTGCAGCACCGCCTCGTGATAGCGCGGGTGGATCCGGGCCAGCATCTCGTCGCTCGTGACCGTGCCGCGCTGCTCCAGGCCCATCAGCTGGGCCATGTAGTCCGAGATGGTGACCACGTCGCTGTCGGTGTCCCATTCCCACACGCCGCACCGGGCCGCCTCGACGGCGCCGCGGAACCGCTGTTCCGAGGCCGCCCATTCCTGGCTTATGCCCTGCTGCCGGCGTTGCAGCAGCAGCGCCAGCAGGACCACGAACGCGCCGATTCCGACCGGCGCGGTCAGCACCCAGACATCGTCCAGCAGGGCGTCGGTCCCGACGGTGACCGGCGTCGAGGCGACGGCGATCAGGCCGGAGTCCCCGACCGCCGCGCCAGTGCGGCGGATGGCGTGCCCGTCGTCGCGCAGGGTGACCCCCTGGCCGTTGGCGGCCACGGGCACAACCGAAAGGCCCAGTGCGGCGGCGTCCATCCGGGCGCTGGTCAGGACGGTGTCCGGCGCGGACAGGATCGAGCGGTTGACGCCATCCTGAGCGACCAGCGCCGGCAGGGGCGCGCGGCCGACCAGTCGGCGTCCGCCGCCAAGCGGATGCGAGATCAGGACGGCCTTGCCGTCGGCGCTCAGGCGCGGGCGGTCGAGGGCGGCGATGAACAGCCGGGCGTCTCCGCCCGTGACCGCGACCGGGCGCCCCGCGCCGTCGAGAACGGCGAAAGCTCCGCCCGGTGCGGCGGCGCGGGCGCGCTGCAGGATTTCCGCGGGAGAACCGGCGCTGACCGCGGCGACGCGGACGGCGGCCTGTACGGGGGCGATGCGGGTTTCGAGATCGAGGGCCAGCAGGCGGGCCTCGCGATCGATGGCGCTCAGGCGCAGGGCGTCGGCCTCCAGTCCCGGTCGCGCCATTTCACGGGCGAACAGCAAGACATAGGCGGCGACGGCCAGGGTGACGGTCAGCAGGGCGATGCGAAGCCACGCCGGCGGGCCCTTGCGCCGGTCCGCTGAACGCCTTCCCTCGCTGGTTATGCGGCGCTCGTTGCCCCGCAAGGCGCTCTCCCCGAGAAATCGACGTCGATCAGAGGAATCTAGGCTGCGTCGCGGATTCCTGTCGAGCCTTGGTTCGGAACCATCAACGGTTTCAGGCGGCCTGCGTTTCCCGCTGGGTTGCGCCGCCCGCGATCTCGGTCGGCGAGACCAGAACGTCCGTGACTGTCTTCAGCACCGCGCGCGCCACGCGCGCCAGTTCCTGAAGCTCCGGCGGCGCGTCGTCGGGCGCCTCGTCCACCGACCCTACCAGGCGCTCGGCCAGGGCCAGCAGCCGGGGCGAGGCCGCGATCAGGCGGGCCTGGAATTCGATCTGGTCGGGGTCGCGGTCATACTCCGCGCCGGGCACGCGCCATCCACCCCAGTCGGCCTTGTCGGTCACGACCACGGGATAGGTGCCGGGGAAGGGATGATGGGGACAGTCGTCCGCACTCTGCCACTTGTTGCGGGCCCGCATCAGCCGCCACGCCTCGCCCGTGTTGGCGGCGGGGTCCTCGGTCGGCAGCAGAAGTTCGTGCCCCAGGAATTCCCGGCCCAGGCCGACGTCGTAGGTGACGCGGACGGGTTCCTCGAATCCCTTGGCCCAGACGGGCTGGACCTTCTCGATCTGGGCCCATGCGCCGACGCATTCGACCCAGACCTTCTGTCCCTTCTGGAACTGCGCGCGCGCCATCCATGTCTCCCGATCCTGGACGCCCAGAGTGCGCCGTCGCGGATGAACAGCCGGTTCCGCGATAGGGTGAAGCAGACGTAAACGCCGGCTTCACCCGAGCCGGATCAGGCCCGCGAAATGTCTTCCAGCGCTTCGCCCGCGTACTTTTCCTTCACCCGGGTCGACAGGTCGCCCAGCGAGACGACCCCGACCAGACGGCTGTCCTTGTCCAGGACGGGCAGGCGGCGGATCTGCTTCGTACCCATGGCGTCCAGCACGGTCTTCAGGTCATCGTCGGCATTGGCCGTATGCGGATCACGGGTGATGTATTCCACCACCGGCGCGCTGGCCGCGGCGCCCTGGGCCAGGGCCCGGACGGTCAGGTCCCGGTCGGTGATCGTGCCGATCAGCGTGTCGCCGTCGGCCACCGGCATGAAGCCGAAATCGCCGGCCGCCATGCGCGAGGCGACCTCCTGGACGGTATCGCCCGGGCGGGCGACCTGGACGTCCTTGCTCATTACGTCGCGAACTTTCATCGGGTCTCTCCTTGGATGGGTTGCCGTCAAAACCCCCGCCCGCGCCGCCGGTTCCGGTTCAGCCACATGACTGCCAGACAACGAGGCCCTCAGGGTCGTGTCAGGCCCCGCGTGGTTTTCTGCCTCCACGGTCCGCTCCGGATCGGAAGGATGAGGAATACGACAATGAAAACCGCCATGATCCGGAAGGCCCTGCTTTCCACGCTGGCGGCGACGGCGGTCATGACGGCCACGCCGGCGCTGGCCCAGAACGTCACCTTCTCCATCGGCGTCGGCTCGCCGGGGTATGACCAGGGCTACGGCTACAACCGCGGCTACGGCAACGACCTGCAGTACCGCGCGCAGCGCCTCGCGCAGCAGATCAACCGCGTCGCCTACAACGGCCGCGTCAGCCGGGGCGAAGCCCGGCGCCTGGGCTGGGAGATGCAGCAGTACCGCAGCCTGGAATGGCGCTACGCCCGCGACGGCCGACTTGGCCAGCGGGAGTACGCGGCCCTGAGCTACCGTCTGGACCGCATCCAGGCCATGCTCCGGATGGACCGCCGCGACCGCTGGTAGGACCGGCGGGGAGAACAGAAGGCCGCCCCGGCGACGGGGCGGCCTTTCGTTTGTCCGGCTCTGCGGCTAAGCCGCAGCCTCGAACCGGAGATGACGATGACGGCGGCGAACGAGGCGAAGGCCATCCTGCAACGACTGGGTGTGGACGGGGCCGTCTGGGGCGGAGCGCTGACGACCCGCTCGCCGGTCGATGGCTCCAGCGCCGGCGCCCTGGCCGAAACAGGCGATCTCGAAGGCGTCACGGCCCGTTCCGTGACCGCCTTCCACGCATGGAAGCGCGTCCCGGCGCCCCGCCGCGGCGAACTGGTCCGCCTGCTGGGCGAGGAGTTGCGCGCGTCGAAGGACGACCTTGCGCGCCTGGTCACGCTGGAAGCCGGAAAGATCGTCTCCGAAGGCCTCGGCGAGGTTCAGGAGATGATCGACATCTGCGACTTCGCCGTCGGCCTGTCGCGCCAGCTGTACGGCCTCACCCTCGCCTCCGAACGTCCCGGCCACCACATGCGCGAGACGTGGCAGCCGCTGGGGCCGGTGCTGGTCATTTCGGCCTTCAACTTCCCGGTCGCGGTCTGGGCCTGGAACGCCTGCCTCGCCCTTGTCTGCGGCGATCCGGTGATCTGGAAGCCGTCTGAGAAAACGCCGCTGACGGCGCTGGCGACACAGGCCATCTTCGATCGCGCCGCCGCCCGCTTCGGGGACGCCCCCGAGAGTCTGTCCCAACTCGTGATCGGCGGCCGCGAGGCCGGCGAAACCCTGACCGCCGATCCGCGCATCGCTCTGGTTTCCGCCACCGGCTCGACCCGGATGGGCAAGGCCGTGGCCCGGACCGTGGCCGCCCGCCTCGGCCGCAGTCTGCTGGAACTCGGCGGCAACAACGCCATGATCGTGACCCCCAGCGCCGACCTCGACATGGCCGTCCGCGCCATCGCCTTCTCGGCCGTCGGCACCTGCGGCCAGCGCTGCACCACCCTGCGACGTCTGCTGGTGCACGAGAGCATCGCGGACGGCCTGATCGCCCGGCTGAAGGCGGCCTACGAAACCCTGCCCATCGGCGATCCGCGCGAGGCCGGGGTCCTGATCGGCCCGCTGATCGATGACGCGGCGGCGCACGGGTTCGAGACGGCCCTGTCGCAGGCTGTCGAACAGGGCGGCCAGATCGTCGTCGGCGGCGACCGGGTCCAGTGCGACGGCGTCTATGTCCATCCCGCCATCGTTCGTATGCCGGCCCAGACCGCGGTGGTTCAGCACGAGACCTTCGCCCCCATCCTCTACGTCCTGACCTGGTCTGATTTCGAAGAAGCCGTGGCCATGCAGAACGACGTCCCGCAGGGCCTGAGCTCCTGTGTCTTCACTGACAGTGTGCGCGAGGCGGAAGCCTTCCTGTCCGCCTGGGGTTCGGACTGCGGCATCGCCAACGTCAACATCGGCCCGTCCGGCGCCGAGATCGGCGGGGCCTTCGGCGGCGAAAAGGACACCGGCGGCGGTCGTGAATCCGGCTCTGACGCCTGGAAGGCCTATATGCGCCGCCAGACCCAGACGGTGAATTTTTCCACCAGCCTGCCGCTGGCCCAGGGCGTGAAGTTCGACGTTTGACCTGCTTCTCCCTCCCCCTTGTGGGGAGGGATGTCGGCGCGCAGCGACGACAGGGTGGGGCATGTCAGTCCGAGCTCCGGCCCCTTCGAACCCCACCCGGATGGCTTCGCCATCGTCCCTCCCCATGCAGGGGGAGGGAGAGCTACAGCGCGTCTTTCAGTGCGGCGGCCAGGTCGCCCTTGCCGACCACCTCGACGCTCTCCAGCCCCAACCACCCCGCCATCCGCCGCAGCTCCGCCGCCAGCCGCACGGCTGTTTCCGCCGTCGCGTCCGGCTCGCGCCACGCCGCCTGCACCAGCAGTCTCGCCGCCTTGCGGTCCGACTTCAGATCGACCCGCGCCGTGATCGCCTCGTCCTCGAGGAAGGGCAGGACGTAATAGCCGTGGGCCCGCTTGTGGGCCGGGGTGTAGATTTCCAGCCGCACCTTCACGTCGAACAGGCGCTCGGTCCGGTCGCGCGCCCAGATCAGATTGTCGAAGGGCGACAGCAGGGCCGCACCGGCCACCTTGCGCGGCGTCCTTGCGCCGACGGCGACATAGGCCGGCTGCCGCCATCCTTTCACTGACACCGGCGTCAGCTCCCCGGCCTCGACCAGCTCCGCCACCCGTTCGCGCGTGTCGGCCAGCGGCAGCCGGAAATAGTCCCGCAGATCGGCTCCCGTCGCCACCCCCATGGCCCGCGCCGAAATGCGCACCAGTTCGCGCTGGGCGTCCGCGTCGTCGGGTGTCGGCAGGTCGACGATCCGGGCGGGCAGGGCCCGTTCCGTCAGGTCATAGACCCGCTCGAAGCCATTGCGCGTCTTCGTGGTGATCAGTCCGGACCAGAACAACCATTCCAGCGCCCGCTTGCCGTCTGACCATGACCACCAGCCGGGCGCCCCGCGCGGACCCTCCGCGAAGTCCGCGCCGGTCACCGGTCCGCGCCGTTCGATCCGGGCCAGGACCCCGTCGATATAGTCCCGTTTCTCGCGTCCGAACCGGGACAGCCCGGTCCACATGGCCCCGCCGCGCGCCCGCTCCATCCGCCAGCGCAGCAGCGGCTGCATCTCCAGCGGCAACAGCGACGCCTCATGTCCCCAGTATTCGAACAGACCGCGGCGCGCCCCCCAGGCCTCGGCCTCCAGCGCCTCGCGCGGATAGTCGCCCAGCCGCGAGAAGGCAGGCAGATAGTGGGTCCGCGTCACCACATTGACGCTGTCGATCTGGATCACGCCCAGGCGGCGCGCGACGTCGCGGACATGGGTCCGTCCGGGCGCCGCCGGGCGGAGCTTGCCGAAGCCCTGGGCGGCCAGGGCGATGCGGCGTGCGGTTCTGGGGGAGAGGGTTTCGGTCACGTCAGGAAGCTATGCGGGATCGATAGCCGGCGCGACCCTCGTCCTTCTCCCCTCGGGGGAGAAGGTGTCAGGCGCGGCCTGACGGATGAGGGGGCTGGCTCGGTTCGCTCGCCAGCCGCCGTGTCGTATCGGCGAAAGCCCCCTCATCCGAGCCGCTTCGCGGCCCACCTTCTCCCCCGAGGGGAGAAGGGAATCGTTACGGCCTCGCCCGCGCCGGCAGCCCCTGCGCCGCCCTGACCATCTGCACGAACTCGGCCCGTTCACCGTACGGGTCCTCGCCGCGCGCCCCTTGCGCCTGTTCGAGGATGTCGTTCCAGCCATAGCCTTCCGCCATCCACGGATCGCCTCGCAGCCGCTGGCCGAAGGCCGCGACCGCCATGGCCCAGCGCGTGCTTTCCGGCGGCTGGGCGCTGACCCGGCCGCCCCCGGCGTTGGACAGCACATGCTGCATCAGCCGCGAGTCCCGCTCGCCCGGCAGCTTGTAGCGCACCTGGACGAAGCCGACCTCGCCGTCCGGATCGCCGCCGCCGACGCCGATCCGGTTCTGGTCATAGCGCCGCTCCGGAATCTGGCTGGGACCGCCGACCGGCGTGATCTCGTAGAGCGCCGTGACCGAGGCGCCGGACCCGACCTCGCCCGCGTCGATGCGGTCGTTGGCGAAATCCTCCTCGTTCAGCAACCGGGTCTCGTAGCCGATCAGGCGATATTCGCTGACCCGCGCCGGATTGAACTCGACCTGGATCTTGACGTCGTCGGCGATGGGGAAGGCGCCCCTTCCGAAGGCCGGGCCGAACAGCCGCCGCGCCTCGTTCAGGTCGTCGACATAGGCCGCCACGCCGTTGCCCGCCTGGGCGATCGTCTGCATCCGGTCGTCCTGGTAGTTGCCGCGCCCGAAGCCGTAGACCGACAGATAGATGCCCGTGCCCCGCTTGGCGGCGACATAGTCCTCGATCCGCTGGTTGTCGGTCACGCCGACGTTGAAGTCGCCGTCGGTGAACATCAGGATCCGGTTGACCTTGTCGCGGCCGAAGGCGGCCTCGGCCTGCTGGTAGGCGTTGACCATCCCCTGCGCCCCGGCGGTCGAGCCGCCGGCGTTCAGCGTCTCGACGGCGCAGCGCAGCTTCAGCTTCTGGTCGCCGGGCGTGGGCCCCACGGCGGTGCCGACGTCCGAGGCGTAGAAGGTGACAGCCACCCGGTCCTGCGGCCGCAGCCGGTCGATGATCAGGTTCATCGACTTCTTCGCCAGCGCCAGCTTGTCGGCCGTCTGCATCGAGCCGGAGACGTCGACCATGAAGGTCAGGTTCAGGGGCCGCTGCTCGTCGGCGGGCAGCTCATAGCCCTGCAGGCCCACATGCACGATCTGACGGCCCGGCGACCACGGCGAGGCCGCGACCGCCGTGGTGACGGCGAACGGCTGGGTCGCCGAGGCCGGGCGGTCATAGCCGTAGTCGAAATAATTGATCATCTCCTCGACCCGCACGGCGTCGGCGGGCGGGGCGCGGCCCTCGTCGATGAAGCGCCGGACATTGGAATAGCTGGCCGTGTCGACGTCGATCGAGAAGGTCGAGACCGGCTCGTCGGCCACCCGCCGGACCGGATTGGGCGTGGCGTCGGGATAGCGTTCGGTGTCGGGTTGCGTGATCCGGCCGATGACCGGAGGAGAGGCAGGGGCGAGCCGGTCCTGGCGCTGGGTGGGCGCTATGGCGAGGGTCCCGTTCGCTGCGACATAGGCCGGCGGTGGCGGTGGCGGAGGCGGAGGTGGGGGAGCCATTGGCATGGGCGGGGGCGGTCCGCCCGTGACCGGCGCGCCGGGGGTTATGCGGCTGCCCGTGACCACGACGTGCTCCAGCGATGTCCGGTCGGGAATGTTGAAGCCGAAGGGCGCGCAGGCCGCGGCGGAGACCACGCCGTCCGACGGTTTGTCGGGATCGATCGGCCTCCCGCCGGACTGCGCCAGCGCGCCGGGGGCGACGGGAGACGCCAACGCCAGGCTCATCACCCCGGCCATGGCCTGTTTCAGCGGAACGACGGTCATCGGCGCATCTCTCCTAGGTTGTCAGATCATCATGAGGCGGACCCGTCTCGGGCGAAACTGTGGCGTTCTCGGCGGACGGCGTTCGACAATCGCGGGGTGGCGCAACCGCGCATCACCCCCCACTATCCGGCCTCGCAACAGGGGACCGGCATGCACGAGACGACCAGCATGGGTCTGGGCCACGCGGTGGCCCTGCTGGCCGCCATGGTCGTGGCCGCCACCCTGTTCCGCCGTTTCGGTCTGGGCGCCGTGCTCGGCTATCTCGCCGCCGGCCTGCTGATCGGGCCTTCGGTGCTGGGCGTGGTGGACGATCCGGAGTCGGTGCTGCACGTCGCCGAGTTCGGCGTGGTCATGTTCCTGTTCATCATCGGACTGGAGATGCGGCCCGCCCGTTTGTGGAGCCTGCGCAAGGAGATATTCGGTCTGGGCGCCGTCCAGGTCCTGGCCTGCGCCATCCTGCTGACAGGCATCGCCATGCTGGCCGGGCTGGCCTGGCACGCCGCCGTCATCGCCGGTTTCGGCTTCGCCCTGTCGTCCACCGCAATCGTCATGCAGCTGCTGGAAGAGCGCAACGAGAACGCCGACCCCGCGGGGCAGCGGGTGGTCTCGATACTGCTGTTCGAAGACCTCGCCATCGTGCCGCTGCTGGCCCTGATCGCGGTTCTGGCCGGGACCTACGGCTCGGCGGTCGAGACCGGCAATCCGATCTGGATGACCATCGGTCTGGCCGTGGCCGCCGTGGCCCTGGTCTATGTCGCCGGCCGGTGGGTGGTGAACCCCTTCTTCCGCCTGCTGGCCCGTTACGGCGGGCGCGAGGTCATGACCATGGGCGCCCTTCTGGTCGTGCTGGGCGCGGCCTGGGCCATGAACCTCGGCGGGCTGTCGATGGCCATGGGGGCCTTCCTGGCCGGCGTGCTGCTGTCGGAATCGACCTTCCGCCATCAGCTCGAGGCGGACGTGGAGCCGTTCCGGGGTCTCCTGCTGGGTCTGTTCTTCCTCAGCGTCGGCATGTCGCTGGACCTGCGTGTCGTGGTCGCCGACTGGGCCTGGGTGCTGGGCGGGCTGGCCGCCTTCATGACCGCCAAGATGGTCGCGGTCTACGCCGTGGCCCGGCTCAGGCAGAAGCACGGCGAAGGCCTGCTGCGCGCCGCCCTGATGGGCGAGGGGGGCGAGTTCGCCTTCGTTCTGTATTCCACCGCCTTCGTCCTGGGCCTGTTCGACGCCCGAACGGCCGCGATCCTGTCGGCGGTGGTCATCCTGTCCATGGCCCTGACTCCGCTCCGGGTCATGCTGGCCGACCGGCTGCGGCCCGACGAATCCCTGTCGGCGGACGACGCGGATGGCGTGGACCACGCCCGCGACCTGCGCGAGCGCGTGCTGATCATCGGCTTCGGCCGTTTCGCCCAGGTGGTGTCCCAACCCCTGCTGGCGCGCGATGTCGATGTCTCCATCATCGATACGGACGTCGAGATGATCCAGGCCGCCGGCACGTTCGGCTTCAAGGTCTATTACGGCGACGGCTCGCGGCTGGACGTGCTGCGCGCTTCCGGCGCCGGGAAGGCGGAGACCATTCTGGTCTGCGTCGACAAGCCCGAGGTCGCCGACCAGATCGTGTCGGTGGTCAAGGAAGCCTTCCCCCTGACCAAACTGTTCGTCCGCGCCTTCGACCGCGGCCACTCCATCCGCCTCGTCCAGGCCGGCGTCGAATACCAGCTGCGCGAGACCTTCGAGAGCGCCCTGGTGTTCGGCTATCAGGTGCTGATCGACCTGGGCTTCTCCGAGGAGGAGGCGCGCGACACCATCGAGGACGTGCGTCGCCGCGACGAGGCGCGCTTCGACCTTCAGCTGGCCGAAGGCATCCGGGGGGGCCGCTCGTTGATGCGCGGCAACATCCGCACCACCCGTCCCGAGCCCTATGTCAAACCCCGCCGCGAGGGCCAGGCGCTCAACGAGGAAGCCGCCGAGGCGCTGGAGGACGGCGAGGAGCGGCAGAAGGCCGGCGTCTGATGTCGCATCGGCCGCCGCTTTGGTGTAGAGCCCGCGCCCGATGAACCGCCGCCTCTCGATCGCGCCCATGATGGACTGGACCGACCGGCATTGCCGGGCGTTCCATCGCGCCCTGACGACGAACGCCCTGCTCTACACCGAGATGGTCACGGCCCCGGCGATCCTGCACGGCGACCACCAGCGCCTGCTGGGCTTCGACGCGGTCGAGCATCCGGTGGCGTTGCAACTCGGCGGTTCCGATCCGGATCAGCTGGCCGAGGCCGCCCGCATCGGCGCGGCCTTCGGCTATGACGAGATCAATCTGAACGTCGGCTGCCCCTCCGACCGGGTCCAGTCCGGCCGCTTCGGCGCCTGCCTGATGCGCGAGCCGCAGCTGGTCGCGGACTGCATGGCCGCCATCAAGGACGCCGTCTCCGTCCCCGCCACGGTCAAATGCCGCATCGGCGTCGACGATCAGGACCCGCGGGTCTCGCTGTTCGAAACCGTCGACGCCTGCGCCGCCGCCGGGATCGGGACCTTCATCGTCCACGCCCGCATGGCCTGGCTGAAGGGTCTGTCGCCCAGGGAGAACCGCGACGTGCCCCCGCTCGACTATGCGCTGGTGCGGCGGCTGAAGCGCGAGCGGCCGCATCTGTCGATCTCGATCAACGGCGGAATCGCCTCGCTGGACGAGGCCGAGGCGCATCTGGACGCCCATGACGATCCTGGCGACGGGGTCCGGCTGGACGGCGTCATGCTGGGCCGCGCCGCCTATCACGAGCCCGCCATTCTCGGCCAGGCCGACCGTCGCCTGTATGGCGCGGCGACGCCCGATGTCGACGCCTTCGGAGCCATCGACGCCTACCGTCCCTACATGGCCGCGCGTCTGGCCGAGGGCGTCCATCTGGCGGCCATGACCCGCCACATGCTGGGCGTGATGCACGGCCGCGCCGGGGCCCGCGCCTTCCGCCGCATCCTGACCGTCGAGGCCATTCGCCCGGGCGCCGGGCTCGAGGTTGTGGACAAGGCTGTGGACGCCGTGCGTGAGGCCGAGTCCCGCCTGGACCGGCGTGGCGAGGCCGCCTGATGCACCGGAGTCACAGCCCGCGCGGATGACGCGTCCGAGAGGGTTAAAGCGGGAACGCCACGGCGGCGCTTCGCATTGCTTCAGGTCAGGAGACCTGAACCCATGACCAAGAACCCGACCGCCAAACCCGACCTTCGCCTGGTCGCGGCCGAGTCCGAAATCTACGATCTGATGCGCGCGCCCGAGACCACTTCGGACCGCGTCAAACGGCTTCAGATGGAAGCCCGCGCCCTCGCGGTTGAACAGGTCGAGGCCCTGGAAAAGGTCCTGATGCAGGCCTCCGCCATGGCGGAGGAGATCGCCCGGGGAGGCGACGCCTATCCCGTCGGCGCCCGCGAACTGGCGGGCCGGCTGGCGTCCGACCTGCCCGCCAGGGCGCAAACCCTGAAGGCCATCGTCGGCCGCAGCCTCTAGGCCGGCCCTGGATCGTTCCGGTCGCGGATGCGCCGCGCCAGCCGGAACACCAGCACCGCGAAGACGACCATCACGATGGGGATCAGGATCGGCGCCAGAAACGCGATCATCACCGTCACGAAGGCCAGGAAATCCTCGACCAGCGACACCACTGGATTGCCCAGCCCTGCGGTCATGGCCGTCGATCCCACCCGCACCCCCGTCTGCGCCGCGTTGAAGGCCAGGGCCGCCGGCGCGCCGACGATGATCCCGGCGATGGCCGCGGCCGCCGGGTCCACGCCCCAGAACACGCTGCCCGCCGCCACGGCCCCCGCCACCGGTCGGGTGACATAGCCGACGGCGTTCAGCGCGTGGTCGATGGCCGGCACCTTGTCGCCCGCGAACTCGGCGACCGTGGCGGTGGTCAGGGCCGCGATGGCCGGCCACGAGACCAGCCAGTCCATCTGATCGATCAGACGCACGCCGAACATCTCGAACCGCGCCGCCAACGCCAGCATCAGCAGCGGCAGAAAGGTCCGCAGGCCCGTCGCCGACGCCAGTCCCAGCCCCAGCAGGGCAGGCAGGATCCAGGTCTGCAACGGCCCCGCGGCGGCGCTGACGGAAGACAGGTCGAGGTCGGGCATGGGGCGGCTCCGTATCGTCAAACATGACAATGCGCGGGAACGCCTGCCCGCTCCATCGGCTATTCCGTCAAACCCGATGGGGAGGATTTCAGGCGACGATGTCGTCGAATTCCGGGTGGCGTTTCAGCCAGGCGACGGCGTAGCTGCAGCGCGGCTGAAGCTTCAACTGTTCCGCCCGCGCATGTTCGGCCAGCGCCTGCATGAACCGACCCGCCGCGCCCGAACCTCGCAGCGCCGGATCAGCCTCGACATGCAGGATCACCCGCGTCGATCCCTGCACGGCATAGTCGGCGAACACCGTCCGCAACTGACCGTCGGCGTCCGTGAAGCCCTGCTCGAATCTGTGTTCGTCTCGAACGTCGCGGAACTCGGTCATCTCGGTGCTCTCGTGTTTGCCGGCGGACAGGGGGCCAACACGGCGGCCGGGAGGGTGTTCCCCCTTCAATCACCGAAATGCGGATTTTGGCGCCGGTCGTGACGCCGCCGCCTCAGGCGATCAGGGGGCCTTGTCGTCGAACAGACGGATCAGGCCGATGATGCTCTTGATCGTGAACCAGACGGTCAGGAAAAACAGCGCCAGGCCCAGCAGCAGCGCCAGCGGCACCAGGACGATCCCCGTCACGGGCGCGGCGAAGAAGCTGATCCCGCAGATGGCGATCCCGATCCACAGCAGGATGGTCCACCAGAACACCGACCAGAACAGGCCGATCTGGGCCTCGATGTGCGCCCGGGCCAGGCCGGTGGCGCCGCCCCGTCCGGCATAGGCGACGATCAGGCCGACGATCACCAGCAGGTTCGCGCTGGGCAGGGACAGGATGTACAGCCCCCAGGCGATCAGCGCCGCCGGCTTGCCCTCGGACTCATGGCCCGGGCGCGGTTCTATCGCCTTGCCCGCGACGGGATTCGCATCGGCCATGGGTCGTCTCTCCGTCAGATCCACCAGCCGCGCGGATCAGCGATCGGCTGGCCGGACTTCAGCGTCCAAACGCCCGAAGCGCCGCGAAGCACCAGCCACAGCGCCAGAAGGAACAGAATCGGCACGCCCAGGGCGAACGGCGCGGCCAGAAGGATCAGGCCGGCCACGGTCGCGACGGCGGCGGTCCACAGGGTGCGCTGCTGGTAGATGAAGTGCGAGCGCGACAGTGCATCGTCCGGCCCCGAACGGCCCGTCACGGCCAGCAGGCCGACCACGGCCGACACCCCCACCGTCGGCACGGCGAACAGGATCAGGGCATAGACCGCATACAGACCCATTCCTCCGTTGGGCAGGTCGGCGCCGGGATCGCGGCGGCGTCGGCGCATCGGCGTCTCGGGAGACAGCTCGAACACGGACCCCGCCTCGACGGGCCTCGCGGCCGGCTCGGCGGGAGCGGCGACGGCAGCCGGCTCGGGCGCGGCCGCGACCGGTTCAGGCTGCGCCGGGGCCGACGTCCAGACCGTGCGTGTCTCGAACAGATCGGGCTCGGGCGCTGGTTCGGGCTGAACCTCCGGCTCCGGCTCGGCTTCGGACGCCGGCGGAAGCTCCGGCTCGATCGCCGCTGTCGGTTCCGCATCGTCCGCGGCGCCCGCCGCCGGCTCGCGCGTGCGGCCCTGCAGCGACGCCGGGGAGGCGAAGCCGATCAGGTCGTCGTGATCGTCAGCATTCGAGGGATCGCCCGGTTCGGCCATCAACGGGTCCTTGTCGTCTGGTCCAAGGTATGACGGCCCCTCGCGCCCCGCGCAACCGCCCAGTCCCAAGGCGCGGTCAGCGCGAAAGCACGACCTCGCAACCCGCCGCCGCCGCGCCGTCCAGCGCCCCGGGCTTCTCGATTCGCACGGCGCAGCGCCGCACCCGCGGATCCGTCAGGCAGGCGGTCGCCAGCCGCTGGGCGAAGGTCTCGACCAGGCCCACATGGCCCTCGGCGACGATGGCGCGCGCGGCCGCGGCCACGGTCTCGTAGTTGACGGTGTCGCCCAGTCGTTCGACCGGCTCCGGCGACAGCTCCAGCGTCACGTCGATGACCAGCCGCTGCAGCCGTCCCAGCTCATGGTCGTGGATGCCGATTCCGGCCTCGAGCGTCAGCCCGCGAACGAACACCGTCAGCCCCTCCAGACGGGGGGCGCCGGCGCCGGCAAAGGGCAGGGGGGTTACGCTCACGGCCTACTCCAGGATGTCCGGGGTGCGCCACGCCAGATGCTGGCCCCCGTCGACGGCGATCATCTGGCCCGTCACCAGTTCCGCGTCCACCAGCCAGCGCACGGCCTGGGCCACGGCTTCAGGGCTGCCGGCGCGTTGCAGAGGCACGGCGCGGGCCTCGGCTTCGAAGTCAGCCGCGCTCTGGTGCACCGAGGGCAGGGTCGGCCCGGGCCCGACGCCATTGACGCGAATGCGGGGGGCCAGCGCCTGCGCCAGCGTCCGCGTGGCCCACCACAGACCGTTCCGCGACAGGGCGTAGGAGATGAAGCGGGGATCGGGCTTCAGCACCCTCTGGTCCAGCAGGTTTACGATCGCGGACCCGTCCGGCGCCTGTCCGGCAAAGGCCTCGGCCAGCACGATCGGCGCGCGCAGATTGGTCTCGATATGGGCGTCCCAGGTGTCGCGGCCCAGCGACCCGACCCGGTCGTCCTCGAAAACAGAGGCGTTGTTGACCAGCACGGCCAGCGGCCCGCCGATAGCCTCGGCGGCGGCGGGGACCAGCGTCGTCACCTGCGCCTCGACGGCCAGATCGGCCTTTACGGTCGCGGCCTTGCGGCCGAGCGCGCGAATCTCTTCGGCGACCGCTTCGGCCGCCTCTTCCGACGCACAATAGTGGATGACGACGTCAAAGCCGGCTCGCGCCAGCTCAAGGGCGATCGCGCGCCCGATCCGCTTGCCGCCGCCCGTAACCAGCGCGGCGCCGGAACGGACGGGGTGGTCAGTCAACCCGGCCGAACTCGATGAAGTTGATGACGGCGATAACCGCGACGAAACCGAGGATGATGTAGAGGGCCAGCATGGAAAGCTCCTTGAACGCCGCCCGCAATAAAGCGCCGCGCCCCGCTGTTCAAGGATGGCGGGGCGCGATCGTTGGGCGCGACCGGAATCTTGACCGGTGCGGCGTGCCGGCCGGGATGATACAGGCGACGGAATGAACCCCGCGCTTTTCTCGATGATCGCCGTCATTCTCGCGGGCGGCGCCACCGCCCTTCAGGCCCCGACGAACGCCAGGCTGATGGGCGCCGTCGGCTCGCCGGTGAACGCCGCCTTCGTCTCGTTCGCCGTCGGTACGGCGGCCCTGGGCATCGTCGCCATGATCCTGCAGGCGAAGCCGGACATCACGGCCGCCCGCGCCCTGCCCTGGTACGCCTGGGTCGGCGGCCTGTACGGCGCGATCTTCGTCGTCGCCGCGGCCTGGGGCGTGCCGCGTCTGGGGGTCGCCCTGACCATCACCCTGATGGTCGCCGGACAGCTGCTCGCCGGTCTGATGCTCGACCATTTCGGCGCCTTCGGCGTACCGAAAGCTCCGATCAGCCTCGGCCGCGCCGCCGGCGTCGCCCTGGTTCTGGCCGGTGTGCTTATGGTCCGCCGCTTCTAGGCCTATATCGGTCCCGATGACCGAGGAGACCTTGCCCGCCGATTCGCCGCCGACCGCCCTGGTCGCGGCCGACCTGATCCGCGACGAGGCGCGGCGGGCGCCCGACAAACCGGGCGTCTACCGCATGTACGGCGAGGACGGAACCTGCCTCTATGTCGGCAAGGCGCGCTCGATCAGGAAGCGCATCCTCCAGTACGCCCAGGGCCGGTTCCACACCCAGCGCATCGGCCTGATGGTCTCCCTGACCCGCTCGATGGAGCTGGTCATCACCGCCTCCGAGACCGAGGCCCTGCTGCTCGAATCCAGCTTCATCAAACAGCTCAAGCCGCGCTTCAACGTCGTGCTGCGCGACGACAAGTCGTTCGCCGAGCTGATGATCCGCAAGGACCACCGGGCCCCACAGGTCCGAAAGCATCGCGGGGCCCACACCACGCCCGGCGACTATTTCGGCCCCTTCGCCTCGACCTGGGCGGTCAACCGGACCCTGAACACCCTGCAGAAGGCCTTCCTGCTCCGGTCGTGCTCGGACAGCGTCTATGAGACCCGCACCCGGCCCTGCATGCTGCACCAGATCAAGCGCTGTTCGGCCCCCTGCACCGGTCTGATCTCGCTCGAGGACTACGCCGGTCTGGTCGACGAGGCCTCGGCCTTCCTGAAGGGCAAGTCGCGCGCCGTCATCGCCCGCCTGTCCGACGAGATGAGCGCCGCCGCCGAGGCCATGGACTATGAACAGGCCGCCCGCGTCCGCGACCGTATCCGCGCCCTGTCGGCCATCTCGATGGAAAATTCCGTCAGCGCCGACGGCGTCGCCGAGGCCGACGTCTTCGCCCTGTTCTCCGAGGGCGGTCAGGCCTGCGTCCAGGTCTTCTTCTACCGCGGCGGCCAGAACTGGGGCGGCCGGGCCTATTTCCCGCGCGTCGACAAGACCGACACCGACCCCGAAATCCTCGCCGCCTTCCTCGGCCAGTTCTACGAGGACAAGCCGATCCCGCGCCTGATCCTGTCCAATGTCCGGCCGCACGAGCTGGAGCTGCTGGAAGAGGCCTTCTCGATGAAGGCCGAACGCAAGGTCGAGATCGCGCGGCCGATGCGCGGGGACAAGCTCGGCCTCGTCGACCACGCCCTGACCAACGCCCGCGAGGCGCTGGGCCGCAAGATGGCCGAGGGCTCGGCCCAGGGCAAAATCCTCGACGAGGTGTGCGAGGCCTTCGGCCTGGACAGCCGGCCCGAGCGGATCGAGATCTACGACAACGCCCACATCCAGGGGACCAACGCCGTCGGCGGCATGGTCGTGGCCGGGCCCGAGGGCTTCCAGAAGTCGCAATATCGCAAGTTCAACATCCGCGGCGAGGACCTGACCCCCGGCGACGACTACGGCATGATGCGCGAGGTCATGCGCCGCCGCTTCTCGCGCCTCGTGAAGGACGAGGACGCCGGCGAGGAGGTGGTCCGCCCCGACCTGCTGCTGATCGACGGCGGCGCCGGCCAGCTGGCCGAGGTGCTGGCCGTGCTGGCCGATCTGGGTCTGGACGACATCACCGCCGTCGGCGTGGCCAAGGGGCCGGACCGCGACGCGGGCATGGAGCGGTTCTTCATGCCGGGCCGCCCGCCCTTCATGCTGCCCCTGAAATCGCCGGCCCTCTACTACATCCAGCGCCTGCGCGACGAGGCCCATCGCTTCGCCAACGGCGCCCACCGCACCCGCCGCTCGATGGACATCAAGAAGAACCCCCTCGACGAAATCGAGGGCGTCGGCCCCGGCCGCAAGAAGGCCCTGCTGCACGCCTTCGGCTCGGCCAAGGGCGTCGGCCGCGCCTCGGTGGTCGATCTGGTCAAGGTCGAGGGCATCAACCAGCCCATGGCCGAACGCATTCACGCCTTCTTCCATCCGGCGGCGCAGCGCTGAGTCAGCGGGTGTTTGTGCAGCACCCTCAGTTATCGGGTACGGTGCGCGCGGCTGTATCGGGAATGCGCCCTGAGCGCCGGTCGGACTGGATCATGCGATGGAACCCACATCCGGCAAGCTGCGCCGCGCGGCGATGTTCAAGCGGCTGGGCCCAGGGGTCATAACGGGCGCGGCTGACGACGATCCGAGCGGCATCGCCACCTATTCGCAAGCGGGCGCGCAGTTTGGCGTCAACATGCTCTGGTCCATGGTGTTCCTGTATCCGCTGGTGTCCTCGATCCAGCTGATCAGCGCCCGGATCGGCCGCGTCACCGGACACGGGCTCGCCGCCAATCTGCGTCGGGTGTTTCCCCAGCCTGTGGTGACCGGCCTGGTCGCGCTGTTGTTCATCGCCAACACGATCAACATCGGCGCGGACCTCGCCGCCATGGGCGCGGCGGCGGAGCTGGCCCTGGGCTGGGGGCGTCACGTCTTCACCCTGATCTTCGCGGGCCTGTCCCTGACGCTTCAGATCCTGGTGCCCTATCACCGCTATGTCCGCTTCCTCAAATGGCTGACGCTGGCGCTTCTGGCGTATTTCGCGGTCGCGCTGACGGTGCATATCGACTGGGGCGAAGTCGCGCGGCGCACGGTCATGCCGCAACTCGCGCTCACCGGGGCGACGGTGACGATGATCGTGGCGCTCTTCGGCACCACGATCAGCCCCTATCTGTTGTTCTGGCAGGCGTCAGAGGAAGTCGAGGACGAAGAAGCCGATCCGACGACCGACCCGCTGATCGACCATCCCGAGCAGGGGCCGGCCCAGCTCAGCCGCATTCGCTGGGACACCTATTTCGGCATGGGCTTCGCCAATCTGGCCGCCTTCTTCATCATCCTGACCACGGCTGTGACCTTGCACGCCGCAGGCGTGACCAACATCCAGACATCCGCCGACGCCGCCCGCGCCCTGCGTCCGATCGCGGGCGACCTGGCCTATGCGCTGTTCAGCATGGGCGTCATCGGCACAGGCCTGCTCGCGGTGCCCGTGCTGGCGGGATCGGCCGCCTACGCCGTGTGTGAATCGCGGGGCTGGCCCGTCGGGCTCGAGCACAAGCCTCGCGACGCCATAGGCTTCTACACGGTGATCGGCCTGGCGGTGCTGGTGGGCGTGGCGATCGATTATTCGCCGCTGGACCCGATCAAGGCGCTGTTCTGGAGCGCCGTTGTCAACGGCGTGATCGCGGTGCCGCTGATGGCGGCGATGATGATCGTCGCGTCGCGTCGCGACGAAATGGGCGTGTTTGTCGCCCCGCTGCCGCTGCGCGTCATGGGCTGGTTCGCCACCGCCTGCATGGGCGCCGCGGCGGTTACGATGTTCGTCATGAGCTGGCGGTGACCCTCTCCCCCAATGAGCGCGGATTGCCTATACCGATCCCATGACCGACGAATCCCGCGACGCCCTGCTCTCCGGTTACCGCCGCTTCCGTGAAGACCACTGGCCCGAGGCCCGGGCCGAATACGAAGCGCTCGCCGCCGATGGCCAGAAGCCGCACACCCTGGTCGTGGCCTGTTCCGACAGCCGCGCCGATCCCGCCCTGATCTTCGACACGGCGCCCGGCCAGCTGTTCGTGGTCCGCAACGTCGCCAATCTGGTCCCGCCCTATGAACCCGACGGCCATCTGCACGGCGTCTCGGCGGCGCTGGAGTTCGGGGTCAAGGTGCTGAACGTCTCGCGCATCATGGTCATGGGCCACGCTCTCTGCGGCGGCGTGAACGCCATGATCCACGGCGCGCCCGCGGACTGCCAGGACTTCGTCGCCCCCTGGGTGGCGCAGGGCGCGTCGGCCGTCCGCCGCGTCTGCGAGGAATGCCCGCCCGAGGATCTCATGCAGGCCGCCGAGGAGGCCGTGGTTCGCCTGTCGCTGGACAATCTGCGCACCTTCCCGTGGATCGCCGAACGCGAGGCGGCGGGCACGCTGGCGCTCAGCGGCGTCCATTTCGGCATCGCCGACGGGATTCTGCGCTCCCTGCGCGGCGCCCGGTTCGAGGTGCTGGGCTAGGTCGGCGAGACCAGACGTCTCGCTTCATGCAGCGAAGCGTGGCAGATCGCGTTGAGGTATCGGAGCGCCCCCAATGACACCCAATCCCCACGCCAATCCCATTCCGAACATCCTGACCGGCCTGCGTCTGATCGCGGGGGTCATCATGTTCCTGATCCTGGCCGGGGCGGCGCCGCAGGGCATTCCGTTCCTGTCCGAGTATCTGAGCCCCGACGACCAGTTCCGCTTCGGCCGCACCGCCTTCGTCATCTTCGTGGTCGCCGCCTCGACCGACTGGGTCGACGGCTTCCTGGCCCGCCGCTGGCACGCCACGACCCGCTGGGGCGCCATCCTCGATCCGATCGCCGACAAGGTGCTGGTCACGGGGGCCATCCTGGGCGTCCTGGCCTGGGGCGCCCTGCCGCAGATCGCCATCCCCTGCGGCCTGATCCTGTTCCGCGAGTTCGCCGTCTCGGCCCTGCGCGAGACCGTCGCCGGCAAGGTCAAGCTGCCGGTCACCCTGCTGGCCAAGTGGAAGACGGTGCTGCAGATGGTCGCCCTCGGCTGCCTTCAGATCGCCCTGCTGTGGGACGGCTTCGGCCTGCCGCTGGAGTGGCAGCCTCACTTCCAGGTCTTCGCCTACATCCTGATCTGGCTGGCCGCCGTCGTCACCCTGTGGACCGGCTGGCAGTATTTCTCGAAGGCCCAGCAGAAGATGAGCCAGCTGTAGGAAGCAGTGGCTAGTGGCTAGTGATTAGTGACTTGCGCTGGTTGGGCGTCGTGCGCCACTAGCCACTAGCCACTAGCCACTAGCCACTAGCCACTAGCCACTAGCCACT
>NZ_JAQSDY010000010.1 GCF_029946145.1 Brevundimonas sp. | reverse complement strand
AGGAACTACATCATCAATGCCGGATATGCTTCCGTCTAAAGTGATCCCGCTCTAGAGCGGGACTCTGGCGCAGCCAGCCGGTTCCACTGCGTGTCAGCGCCGCCGCTAGGAGGAGCATCTCGGCTTCCCAGCCGGTGTAGAAGCCCCGGCGCGTCTCGCGCCACTGGACATACCAGTCCCAGACGGCGGGAGAGACCAGCAGCGCGAAGGTCAGCCGCTCGCGCGGCAGTCCGAAGCCCCGGGACACGCCGTCCGGCGCCACGGCCAGGGCACCGAACAGCAGGCCGAGGTGCTCGACCTTCTGCGACGCGGTCTCGGGGCCCCAGACGCCCGAGCGCTGGAACCCAACCTCGGTCAGGGTCCGGGTCTTGAACCGCAGCAGGTCGGCCATCTCCCGGGCGAGGCGCGGCGGCGGAGCGAATTCCGGCCGCAAGGAGAGCTTCTGGCCGGACCTCAGGGGGACGCCCTCCACCACACCCTCGAACCGGATCGCGAACCGGTGCTTGGAGACTTCGGCGTGATAGCGATGGAAGGCCGTGCCGCCGGAGAGAACCGAGGACCGGACCCAGGCGAGGATCTCCGCCTGCTCGCTCGCCGTCCGGGCGTTGAAGTCGTCGGGCAGATGCCATGCGAGACGCCGACGCTCCGACACGCCGACCTCCGGCAGACTGTGTCCTGAGACGGCGCGTCCATGGGTGACGCGACCCCGAAGATATCCCTGAGGAAGCCGGTAACGACTTTCGATCAGATCGACGACCTGGAGGCTGGCTGGCGTCTGCGGCCCCTTCGTCCCTCGGCGCCAGGCGCCGAGCGTGGTCCGGTCGATCGTCCCGCCTTTCGCTGTCGTCGCCTTGTGAAGGCCCCAGACACTGTCGCCGTGTCGCCGGATCTCCGCGTCAAAAACCGCGGCGAAGTCAACAGGCGCCTCGACACGCTCCCATAGGGGTTCAGGATACTCGACGACGGGCTTGGGCGGGCGACCGCGACCGGCGCGGCGCGGGCGCTCCTCGGGCTTGGCAGGACGACGCTTCGACGAACGCAGGGTGGGCGAAGGGGACATACTCTCTCCAGAAACAGGCGTCGCCCGAACGGCGACCGGAGAGAGACGGCTGACATATGCGATGACCCTGAACCGGATCCCACGGAGACTGTGGATACCTGAAGATCGGCCGCTTCTGACTGAGGCTGTGTGAAAACTGCTCTGGATCGAGCGAATTAGGATAGCCTCCTGGGGTCAGCAGGAGGTGGGTATGGGCCGCTTCATTCAGGGTGCAGACCGCCGGCAGCCGACGCTGCTTCCCGAATGTCTGGATGACTATGTGGCCGAAGATAATCCGGTCCGGGTGGTCGATGTTTTCGTCGACGAGCTGGATCTGAGAGGGCTGGGCTTCGAGGGCATGACGCCGGCGACGACGGGGCGTCCGGCCTATCATCCGGCGATGCTGCTGAAGCTGTACGTCTACGGCTACCTCAACAAGGTCCAGTCCAGCCGGCGGCTGGAGCGCGCGAGGCGCAGCGCAATGTCGAGCTGATGTGGCTGACGGGGCGGCTGGCGCCGGACCACAAGACGATCGCCGACTTCCGCCGCGAGAACGGCTCCGCGATCCAGGCGGCCTGCGCTCAGTTCGTCGTGTTGTGCCGCCAGCACGGCCTGTTCGGCGTGGCGCTGGTCGCCATCGACGGCTCGAAGTTCAAGGCCGTGAACACCCGCGACAGGAACTTCACTGTCTACAAGGTGAAGCGGCGGATCGAGCAGGTCGCCGAGCACATCGCCGGCTACCTGCAGGACCTCGACACGGCCGACCGCCACGAGGGCGAAGGCGCGGAGGCCCGGTCGACGCGGCTGGTCGAAAAGATCGAGCGGCTGCGCGCCCAGATGGCGATGCTGAAAGCGATGGAGGCGCAGGTCGAGGCCGCGCCCGATGGCCAGGTGTCCATGACCGACCCCGACGCCCGGGCCATGGCGACGTCGGGTCGAGGCAGCGGCATCGTCGGCTACAATGTTCAATCCACGGTCTCAGTGAGGGCTCAGCGAGGGCCTGTCTCGCTCGACGCGTCCGCCAGCAGGCGGGCATAGACTTCCAGGTCGATCTTTGAGAGCAGGGCTGCCGGGTTTTCATAGATGGCGCTGTTGGCACCATGCTCGAAACATTCGACGCTTTGCACCCAGCAGCGGCCGTCGGTGGCTTCCCGTATCAAACCTTCGGCGTGTTCGAGAACATGCTGCGACAGGCGTTCGCAACTGGTTCCGGGAACCAGCCTTGCCTCGGCGAGGCCGAGCGTCTCCAGGTGCAGGAAAGCGTCCCGGTCAGGATCGTCGTCGCTGATCAGAAGCGTATGGTCGAAGGTTGCATGAAGCCATTCCCGGATGCGGCCGAACCCGCCGCTACCGAAGTCGACGACCCATCCGCGGTGGTCGAGCTGTTCGGCGGCGAAGGTGAAGCGGAATCCAAGCGAATAACCATGGAGAAGGTGGCAATGGCTGTCGGCGGCCCACTGCCTGAAGGCGCACGACAGACCCCGATCCGCGCCATAGGTCTTGGTGGAGAGGTAGGCCATGAAGGGTTCCCGCAGCAGGCTCCGCGGTCAATGAGGGGTTTCCGTCCGTTAGGCAATCCTGCGGGCCCCGGCACCGCATGGCGTCACCCGCGTCCGCGTGCCACCGAAAGCGTCGCGCGGCGCCGTTCGCCGACCGCGACAGGCTGCCTTCACGAGGTTCGCAATGGATGCGTCGTCTTCTGACCGGGGCTACGATCGCCCCGTCACCGCAGCCCGGGCGGCCTTCGACGAGGGTCGGACGCAAGATTTCGCCTGGCGTTCCGCGCAACTCACCGGCTGATCGATCAATCAAGTCGGTCTGGAAGCGGGCCGGCGCGGAGGCGCTTGTCGAGATAGCTGCTACCGGAAGGCGGGAAAACCCACTTGCGCCAGAGCGCTTCGAGCGCGTGCTTTTGGTCGGGACCCATCTTCGTGGAAGGCACTATGGCCAGCGGTCATGCGTACCGCACCAACAGGTCGAACACATGGCCGCACCGACCAGACTTAGCAGAACGTCACTTCACCCTTGCCAACGGGGAGGGACGTGTCCCTCCAGCGAGAACTCGTAGAACAGAGCCGTCTGATCGACCTGCCGTTCACCCATCATGACAATGCCTCCGGCCTTGATGACCCGAGTGAATCAGCCCCGAATGAACTTGGCAATTGCCGACTTTTTCAACGGTATTGACTCATAGCGGCGATCCAAGATGTCCGCTTTCGGTGGGGCCACACCTAGGTGATGCGCCGCAGCAACCGTCGATGGTCGCGCGGAGAAACGTCAGACGGATCCGGGTGCTCGCCTCCTCCCTGCCATTCCTTTCGGCCTCCGGCCATCCAGTCCTCGAAATAGTACAGCCACGTATCCATCCAAGGCAGGAACGTCAGGTCGAGCCGGTCGGCAGGCGTCCATTCCCGAGCCTTCGGCCAGTACAGGCACAGCCGCGTAGGCCGCTGCGAATACACGTGAGGCAGCTTGTCGCCCTCCGCCAGAAGGACCAGGTCCGGCCTGTCGACAAAGAGCTGTGGTGGTGAGTCTTCCTGATAGACAAGGCGCACTTCGTACTCGCGGGCCAACGGAAATGGCCGCCTGGACATGTGCCAGGTCAGCCGTCCGCGCACCACCGAGCCGCTGCCCGGATAGACCACGCTGCGGCGCAGGTGGAGTAGTTGTTGCGCCGCAGACAGGGAAGGCCTTCCGCCGTACTTCACTCGTCCGGCGCTCCGAAGAAGGTGTTGGCCCGCACCGGCGTCGCTTTCGCGCCCCCCGTGACCAGCCCGATGCCCGCCGCCACGCCGAGCTTGCCGGTCGCCCGCGCATCCGAGATGCGGCCGGTGTAGGCGTTCAGCGCTTTCTCGACGATGCCATCGCCGAGCGAGTGGCGCAGTTCGCCCACCAGCTCGTCCAAGCCATCCAACTCGATCAGGCGGCTGAGATCAGCTTCGGCCTTGCGATGCCACCAGTAGAACGCGTCCGCCCGCGGCGGCTCGACGTTCCACTTCTCAGCAAAGTTCTCGCCGTCGGTGGTTTCGTTCCAGACGAAATAGTGCGTGCGGCCGTCGAACACGCCTTTCTCGATGAAGATCGGCATGAACTTGACGATGCTCAGCAGCAGGTCGAGTTCGTTATCGAACGTCCATTGTCGGCAGCAGTACTCGTAGCTGCGCGCAGCTAGCTGCGTGATGATCACCGAGAGCGGCGCCAGCGACAGGTCCTTCTTCTCGAAGGCGACGTCGCGGTGGCGCTTCAGGATCTGCACCGTGCGGCGCAGAACCCCCTTCGCACCCGACTTGGTCGGGAACGGCTCGATACTCGCATCGGCCGTGTAGCCGTCCTCCCGGATCGCCTTCTCGACGCGCAGCAGGGGCACCAGCTTGGCCCGCTCATCGAACTTGTCGCGGAAGCCCTTCGGGTTCGACTGCTTCCACTGGCTGAGCGATTTGTCTGGCACCAGTTCGCCCCCGTTGGGGCAGTTCGGGTTCGGGATCGAGGGCGTGATGTCGAGGTGAAATTCGTTGGCGTACACGATGCGCCAGCAGCGCTGCTTCTCCTCCAGGATCGGGCGGTAGCGGCCGTTCTCCCGGATTCGGTCGCCGACCAGTTGTTTGACGAGGCCCGGCTGCATGCTCGGCTTGGCGTCCGGCAGCAGGGCGATCAGGTCGACATCATGCTCGTTGCTCTTGATCGGCTTGACGTTGGTGCCGATGGCCGTCGAACCTTGGGCGTAGATCACGCTCGTTTTCAGCAGCAGGTCGTCCGCATAGGCCAGCCAGGATCCGACCGTCTCGTAGCGCGACTTCGCTTCTTGGTACTGTGTTTCCGTCAGGTCGAGTTCCTGACACAGGCGGTCCAGGAAGCCGTATGTCTCGACCTTCCGAAAATACAGGCCGTCAAAAATTCTGTTCGGGGAGCCGTCAGGCATGATCAAGCTCCTTTCGAGCCGCGTTGGTGGGGGAGGAAAGTTGACCGATGGTCAGCCGCGGCTCGAAGCCGCTGTGCCCACGGTTCTCGTCGTAGACGACGAGCGGCAGATCGGCCTTCGGCATCCAGACGCGGCCGAGTTCGACAGCCGCCGAGACCGGCATCGCCGGGAAAATGTGGATCGCCGCGTCCTGGCCGTGAACGGCCTTGATCTGGTCGAAAGTGCGCCGGACCGTTTTACGGAACCGGCTTAGATCATCGTGCCGGTGCATGATGTCGCGATCCGGTTTCGGCACGGTGATCCGCCAGATCGGCGCATCTCCGAGGACGGCTTCGATGCGGTCATCAGTGATGGTCGCGCTCAGGCTCAGGATCAGCGCCACCGACTTGCCGATCCCGACCTTCTGGCTGGTTTCGAAAGCGACGGGTTCGCGGATGTCGCGCCAGTCCCAGCCCTGAGGCTCCCGGTGCAACTGGTGGACCGTCACGGCCGGAATATCCGACAGCAGCCGGCCGAGTTCGATCAGGAGCGGTTGCGGGGCCAGCGCGAAAACCGACAGGTGCTTGATGTGCCCATCCGCCAACTGGTCGCGGACCTTGCGGTCAAATTGCTTGCGCAGGTTGAGCGGCTGAAAGCCCCAGTACTCCGGTTCATGATCCCCGAAATCACAGCGCGTCAGGTCGAGAGCGATAGGTTCGCGGACCGCAGGAAAGCGCCCCGGCAACATCGCGGCCTTGGCCAGATCATAGCGGGCGGGACAGTCGTGTTCACCGACACGGGCGGAATAGAGCAGGACGTGTGAAGCCCGGTCGGGCGTGATCCCGGTGACGATGTCGATCCGCTCTTCGTGCGCGGCTTTCATCTGCAGCAGCAGGGCTTCGGGATAGTCCTGCCAAGTGTCGTTTCCGTCGATCAGACGGTGATGCGCATTGCAGAGCAGCATCAGGTTGGCGACGTCGTCCGCCAGCTTCGGCGAACGGTCCGGATCGCCGCGCGGCCCGCCCGGAGATTCCGCGACGATGTGCGCGACGTAGCCATTGTTCAGCTCGTCTTTACCGGACAGCCAGTCGCCGAGAAGCGGTTCGTTGCAGAACTGGCAACGGCCGCCGCTACGGGTCCAGAGTGTCAGGCGGGTTCGGTTCGAAACTCCCACTCCTGGTTCCTCATTCTTCCGGCAATGCCGGAGTTTTTTGTTCGACCGCCTGACGGCAGCAGCTCGATGTTCTGTCTCACGCGCACTTGCCCCCTAGAACAACACGGACCCAAACCGGGAACATATTGTGAACTAACTACCACGATTCCCCGACTTCAAGCGAGCCGCATCGCCGAAGCGATGCAGCCCCGCTTAGCTCTCGCGCACCGTGGTATGCGGGCTGGCCCTGCCGTGCTTGGTGGTAACGAAGCGACCTGAGATCGCGCTGCGGTAAGCCCCGCCCGTGCTGCCGCTCTTGCCGCCGCTTTCCTTCACCGTGGTGCGGGGGCTGCCCTTGCCGTGGCTGGAGGTCACGTACCGACCCGAAATGGCGCTTCGATAGGAACCGCCGCCTTTACCCTTGCTCATCGCTTCAACTTCCCCTTCCGGCCAAGTTCGGTATGTCCATAGTGGAAGTATGGTAACTACGAGTTCGCTTGTCAAGTACGACAAGTCAGGTTATCACCGAACAGACCGAACAGCTAGGAGGATCAATGGCATCGGCATTGGGCACCAAGATCAATGAGCTTCGACGCGCCAAGGGCCTGACCCTGGAGCAACTCGGCGAAGCGACCGGCAGCTCAAAAAGTTACATGTGGGAGATCGAGAACAAGGACGTCGCGAGACCGTCCGCCGAAAAGCTCGACCGGATCGCATCCGCCCTGGATGTCACCGCCGACTACCTGATCGACGCTACGACGTCACAGCCCACCGAGGACGTGCAGGACAGGGCCTTCTATCGCAAGTTCCAGAAGGCCGACCCGACGGTGAAGGACAAGCTCAAGAAAATCCTCGACGTGCTCGATGAGGACGACTGACCCCACGACATATAAGGGCTGGGCGACCATGCTCAGCCAGATGTGGGGCCCGCGCTTCCCCGTCGACGTGAAGCGCATCGCACTAGAATATTCCAAGCGGTTCTCGGACCCCATTCATAAGGTCGCCGAAGCGGATATCAGCGCCTTCGAGGGCGCGCTCTACCCGCTCTCCAAGAAGGGCGGCTGGGCGATCCTGTACAATCCCTCCATCACGTCGGCGGGGCGGATCAACTACACGCTGGCCCATGAGCTCGGGCACTACTTCGCCCACCGGGCCGCTACGCCAGTTGGCTTCCAATGCGGCGAACGTGACGTGCTGGGAAGCGCCGCCCACGCGGCGCTCAGGCAACAGGAGCGCGAGGCGGACGAGTTCGCCTCGTACCTGCTGATGCCTCTCGATGATTTCCGTCAGCAGATCGGGACGCAGCGCATGTCGCTCGACCTGCTTCGACATCTCGCGGCCCGGTATTCGGTTTCGCTGACGGCGGCGGCGCTCAAATGGATTGAGTCTACCGACCTGTGCGCGGCCGTAGTCGTCGCGACCAACGGCTACGTTTCGTGGTGCCGGCCCAGCACGGTGGCCCGAAAGGCCCGGGTCTATTTCGAGTTTGGGATGGAGTTGCCCCGCGCCTCTATCGCGGCCTTGGGCGAAAGCGCTCACCGGGACGACGGAACCAATCTTGCCAGCGGCGTATGGAATGCCATGCCCGTTCGCGAGATCGCGATCTTCGCGGACCGATATGAGATGACTATCTCGCTCCTGATCTTCGACCACGCCGCGCCCGTTGACGGATGGGACGAGGAGATCGGGGAGGACGCGTTCGACCGTGTTACGCGCGGGTTGCTCTAGGCTGCTTCAGCTTCAAAAATTACGGCCGCCCATCGCGTCCAAATTGTCGGAACGCACATGGTTGCCATAACGGGCGCAACCCATGCATGGTGGTCTTGCCGGGACGCCTGACGCGGCGGATTTTCTATCTGGGTTAGACGCGCCTAGGCGGCACGGACGGCATCGACCACAACGCTGTGCGTAAGGTGCGTCGGCAAAATTTCGGTCCTTGCGTCGATCGGCAGATGACCGCCGCATGAACCGATGACCTCGAGCAGATCTTCAAAACCGGCAGCCTCAAGGGTCTCGGTCAGGGACGCCAGGTCGTAGAGCATCTTGTGTCCGTGCATGACGGATATGCCGAGCCGATGGCTCCAGCCGTGCGCCCGCCCGAACCAGGGCTTGCGGTAGTCGTATTCCGCGTAAAACTCCTTCGGATCGGACAGATAGAGGCAAGCGATCTTGCGAAAATCCGGGACCGAGACCCTGAGGATCCCGCCCGGCGCGAGGATCCTTCGACACTCCTTCAGGAAGTCGGCCGTTTGCTCCATCGGGGCGAGATGCTCGAGGAAATGACTAAGGTAGATCACCCCGGCGCTTCCATCTCGGAAGGGAATGCCATTCAGAAAGTCGGCCCGCACGTTGAGCAGGTCACGTTGATCCGCGGCCGGCGGAGCGAGATCCACATTGATCCAGTCGTCCCCGAAGCGAACGGGCCCCGCTGCCAGATTCAGGCGCACCGTCACGCAAACCACTCCCAGGCCGGGGGTGAGGAATCCAGGCCAGGCAATGGCACGCTGACGACGTGACGACCCAGCGCCGCCAGCCATGGCGCGCGATGCTCGAAAGCCTGCCGAGGCGGCCATGTTGCGGGCGGCGCTTCCAGCCGTTCAATGATCTCCTTCATGGAAAGGGCCGGACGGCGGCGCCGCAACCACGAGGGAAGTCCGGAGATATCTCGTTGGAAAGCCTTTGCCTCCGCCGACACGGGGAACGCCTGCGTGACGATGACCATCTTGGCGATTTCCAGCATGGCGTGCCCGATCGCTTCACCGGCCGTCCTCCCCGACGCGGACGACGCATAAAAATACGCGGCCTCCCCGGACAACGCCAGGCAGACGACAGCGGGCAGGGCGCGTCGAGCCTGACACCACGACAGGATTATCGTATGCCCTGCAGAAGTCACCAGCCGGTACGGAGCTCCCTCGCCTACGTCGTCAATCCCGTCGATGTCGTACGCAACGATCCCTGTCCCCTGATCGGAGCGTCGGCACCACTCCGCCAGATGTTCAAGCTCGATCGCTTCGACGAACGCCGATGACAGGGCCGCGTCGCGCGTGAGATGACACCCTGCCGCCGAAACATCCGTCATTGGCGGGGCCGGCGCTTCTATCGACTCCCATGTCGGATCCCGCCGGCCCGAGCCGTCGAAGACGAATGCCCGGGTGATGACTCGCGTGCGGAGGGACGCGGACATCGTTAGCCTCTCGACCACCTCGGAAACGGCCTTGTCGCGGGCGAGGGCCTCGTCGGGCGCGATCCCGGCGCCGAGTTCCGTCTTCCGGACGTCGGCGTCGACGTATGTCGCGCGGGCGCGGCAGACCCGAAGTCCGGAATCTCCACCCACCGCGGGCAGCATTTCAACGGTGAGGATCGGTTCCACCTCCTATCGACCGGTGGGTCCGCAGCGGCGGAGCAAGCTGTGCTTCACCATCCATGCGATGCAGAACCGAACGGAGCTGGGATCCCTGCCGTCTATCGCCTCCACGAGATTTATGAGCATCGCGGGTGTCGTGGTCCGATCCAGGACGTCTCCCACCAGCGCCGCAGTGACGAGATCGCGCATCTCGCTGTAGATCTGCAGTTTGTATTGACCGGCCCTGGCACGTCGTCCGAGCTCCGTTGACTGAAAGCGGTCACGATCAGATGCATGCGTGCTCGCGTAATGGCCGAATGTTGCGAAGTGATCGAGACCGACAGGGCCTCTCGCGTCCGACTGGAACGTCGCGACCAGTCGATCTGACCACACTCGCTCGTAGCTCGCGATGACGGCCGGCCAACCGTAATTGTGCACGGCACGGGCTCGGGCCGCGACGCCCATGCGCGTCAGCCTTCCCGGATCGCGTGCCAGAGCCTGACAACCTTCGACGATGGCGTCCGTGTCGACGGCGACGCTTTGTGCGAGGAGGAGGTGCTGCCTGCGGTAGTCCGAGGCGATCGCAAGGTCGTCACCGAGCGACCCGGTGTTGAACATCGTGGTTGGGGCGAGAAATCCCGTAACCCCGTCGATCACGGTTTCCCGGTATCCGTTCCAGTCGGATACGACGGCGGGGAGTCCGCACGCCATCGCCTCGACCGGCGCGATGCCGAACGTCTCCTGCACGCTGTCCGCGGGGGATACGAATATGTCGGAGCATCTGAGGAGGGCCACGACCTCATCGCGCGCGCGGGCGCTGACGATCCGGGCCCGCGCGCCAAGGCCGAGTTGTTCGATCTCCGATCGAAGAACGGCCAAATACGCCTTCGCGCCGGGGTAGGCGTCGCTGCCGGCGAAGGCGAACAGGAGTTCGGTGTCTCCAGCGTCGATTGTGAGAAGCGATCGAATAAGCGGCACGAGGTCGGCCTTGTCCGAAGGCGAAAAGCGCGTCAGCACGGTCGCGAGGATGCGGTTCTCCGGTAGGCCTAGGGAGCGGCGGATCGACCGTTTTTCCGCTTGGGACGCGGGGGTGAAACGGTCTGTATCGACCCCGACCGGTACGACGCGCGTGTGGACGACGCCGTTCTCGGGCACGTTTAGGTTCGAAAGCGTCCGGTGTATGCGGCCCACGGCCTCCGCGCTGCACGAGCTCGGGTATATATTCGTATCGAGATCGGTCTTGCGCACGAGGCGCTCGATGACGTGGCGCGGAAGCTGCTCGTTGTAGCTCAGGGCCGCGTAGACGGAGGTATATACAGGGATCGGGATATCGCCGCGAAGGGCCGCGACCGAATGAGGACCGAGCCCGACCTGATGCAGGGCAGTGACGCCGGCGCGCACGTCGTCTCCGATCTTCGAGACAGGGCGAATTTCCGTTCGTGGATCGGCAGGAATGTCCGCTTCACCATCCGCCCAGATGATCACACGATCCCAAAGGCTGTGTTCCACGATCGCGCGAAGGAGGCCGCGCTCGGCTTCCACGACGCCGTAAAGCGCCGAAGCGGACCGCGGTCGGTGCAAAAAGCCCAGAGTGCGCATGGCTCAGAACAGGGCCACGGCGTAGACAGGCAGGTCATCTGGAGAAAGCGCGCAGATGGGCCGCAATCTGGCGTCGGAGAGGCTCCCGATGCACCGCGACGCGATCCCGGTTTCCGCAGCAGCCAGAGTCAGGTTTTGAGCGGCGTGACCGGCTTCGATGAGAGCGAAGTCGAGTCCACGGCCCGCGTAGCGGCTCCAATTGGCATTCCGCATATAGACAAACGTCACCAGCGTGCCCGCCAGGTCGACCGTTTCCTGATCGTTGCAGAGGTCCCGTATCGCGACGTCGGCCAATGAAACGCCTCGAAGCACCTCGTGGTCCGCGTCGTAGGCCCACGTGCACAGTTTACCATCCACGTCGTAGTGGACGAACGCTTTGAGAGATGGCCGTCCCCCTGCGGCCGGCGTTGAGCGGTTCCCGGAGCCGGATGGAGCGCACCGCCCGTAGGACAGGCGAAGCAGTCGTCCAAGCGCGTCCTGCGACACCGTTGTGCGTCCGGGCCCGAAAGCCGAATGTCGCTGAGCGAGCAAATTCTCGAAGGCCGACGAGTCGGCCAGGACAGGCGCGGATGCCAGTCGCGCCGAGTTCGCCGTGATCTTCAGGTCTGTGGCGAGCGGTTCCGAGCGATGGCGACGCGCCAAGAACGCGGCCGCCTCCCTCGACGCGACAGGCAAGGCGATCAGGATATCTTCACGCCACAGGAGGTCTACGAGAGGCCGCAGGCTTTGGGGATCATAGGACACCAAGCCAGCCAACTCAGCCTCGGTCAGAGGACTTTGAAGGGCATGGAGAAGACCCGCGACGATCTGCAAGTCGCGTGTGAACACGAGCTGGCGGGTCCGCAGACGCGCCTGGACCACCTCCGGACGGCGCTCGATCGTAACGCCCGGATGCAGGCAGACGAACATGCGGACGGAATCGGCCAACGGCTGAGACTGCCGTCGGCGACCCTCTTCTCAGCCGTTCGAACAGTTCCTAGCCAAAGCCAGATCCGCATCGTCTTCGTCGTTGATTTCGACGAACTCGACGCGGACCCCAACGTCCGCCAGGCTGGCCGCAGTCGCGTCGTCGATGTAGCGGTTCGCGACGTCTGATGTTGCTTGAATGTGCATCGGATGCTCCCTTGACACGGCTTTAAGTAACACTGTTGTGTCCCTTGCGGAAGGAGTCGCTCACGTGAATCACGATGCCTGCACTACGCAGGTTCGAAAAGGCGATAGCTTGAATGGCACCAAGCCTGGATACAGAACCTCGGACCTTAGAGTCTGACTCATAATGTTTCTGATTATGTTCAGGGGTTTGCGAGTCGTCGGGTCATGAGCTGAACCGAGGCGATGAGTAGCCAGGCGGTTGAGCTCTCGATGGTTTTTTCGAAGTCCTTGGCCAGGCGTCGGTTTCGACCGAGCCAGGCGAATGTGCGCTCCACGACCCAGCGCCGCGGTAGCAGCACGAACCCCTTGGCGGTGTCGGATCGCCTGATGACCTCGATCGTCCAGTCGCCGTGGCTCTTGAGCGCTGTCCGGAGTTTGTCGCCGGCATAGCCGCCGTCGGCGAAGACGTGGCGCAGCCAGGGGAAGCTGGAGCGGATCGAGGCCAGGACGTCAGGCGCGCCGTCGCGGTCTTGGATATCGGCCGTCTGAACCCGCGCGGCGACCAGCAGACCGCTGGTATCGGTCAGGATGTGACGCTTCCTGCCCTTGATCTTCTTGCCCGCGTCATAGCCCGTTGGACCGCCGCTTTCCGTGGTCTTGACGCTCTGGCTGTCGATCACCCCGGCGCTGGGCGAGGCCTCGCGCCCAACCGCCTCGCGGCACTCCATCAGCAGCAGGTGATTGATCGTGCTCCATACCCCACCGTCGCGCCAAGCGTAGAAATACCCCTGAACCGTCGTCATCGGCGGAAAGTCCCCCGGCAGCATCCGCCAGGGCTGACCGCTGCGCAAAATATACAGCAGCGCATCGGTGATCGTCCGCAACGACCATTTCGCCGGACGCCCCAGACGAGACCGCGCCGGCAGCAACGGCTCCAGCACCACCCATTCCGCATCCGTCAGATCGCTTGAATAGCGCAGCCCCTTTCGGGCATGCTTACGCCGGGTGATCTCAGTCCACATGTCGATATCCGTTGATGGCTCGCACCTTCAACAGAATCACAAACGACTGATTTCACCCAACTTCATTTCCGGTCAGCCTCTTAGGGCCTAACGTCCGAGGTTCTGAGCCATTCTCCGTGAGCGCTATGTGTCCGCGTTTCGCGTTTGAGGGTCCTAGAACCTCATGGCCTGGCTGAGCCGGGCCGCCGTCTTGTTCGCGACAAGCTTCAACGGATCGTCGCTTAGGTGAGCGTAGATCTCGGTCGTCCGGGCCTGTTTGTGCCCGAGGACCTTCCCCACCAGAAACAGCGAGGCCCCGTCCGCAATGGCGAAGCTCGCGAAACTGTGCCGGAGGTCATGCAGACGGACACTCGCCAGCGAACGAACCTCACGAAGATCGCCCCCCAATTCGCCGACCCGTCGATGCAGGATGATGTCTGCCTTGGCTTTCACCTTTGTCCACAGATTGGGAAGGCCAACGAAGTGCCCATCGCCCTTGAGTGCGGGCAGGACCCAAGGTGATCCCGCGCCAATCGCCGGCGTCGTGTCGCCCGAGTTGTGACCTCGCGAAGCTTCAGGCGCCCGGGTCTCGTCCCAGCGCCGTTTGAGCACCACGATCGCGTCGTCGGCCAGCGGCACGACCTTGGAGCCCGTCTTCGACTCAGGGAGCCGAAGACATCCTTTGGCCCAGTCGACGAAGTCCCATTGGAGCGTCAGGATCTCTGACTTTCGGCACCCCGTGAGCATCAGCAGGCGCACCGAGTCCGCCATGACGGCGTATCGCGCGTCCTCGCGTTCGAACTCCGCCAAGGCCTCGGCTAGCGCCGCGATCTCCCTCTCGGAAAGGTATCGCTCCTTTCGAACCGTCTTGAACCGTTCAACACCCTTGGTCGGATTCTTCTGAAGGTGCTCGGCCCTGATCGCGAACTCATAGACGGCGCCAAGGGTGATCACGGCCATTGCGGCCACGCGCTTCCCGCCCCTCACCTTCGACCGACGGCGATGACCCAGCATGATGTTTCTGGCCGTCTTGCCCTGGGAGATGTCGAGCTGCATCCGGGATACGTCCATCGCGGTGACATCACGGGCGAGATGCCGACCGATCAGAGGCTTGATGTGGCAGTCGAACATGATGCGGTTCGTCTCCCAGCTGGTTTCCTTCTTGTTCGGCTTTAGTGCGGGCCCCTCCTCAAGATAGAGATCTGTCAACTCGGCGACGGTCAGCGCATTCCGATCGGCGACCTTCTCAGCCTGAGGATCGATGCCCTCGCGGACATCCTGGAGTTTCTCGATTGCACGCTCACGGGCCTCATCAAGGCCGTAGCCGCCATCGGCCTTGCCAAGCGTGAGCTTCCGAAAGCGCCCGCCGAGCCTGTAAAAGAGCACGTAGCTTCTCCCGCCGCCCGGTCGGACCCGCACGCCGAAGCCCGTGACCTGCGTGTCCCAGACACAGAACTCGACGTCCGAAGCGGGAAGCTCTCCAATCAGTTTCCGGGTCAGTTTTGGCATGCAAAACGCTCCAAAAAAGGTAGCGCATGGGTAGCAAAAAACGCCGTTTGCGGCCCATTTCGGCTGATTTCATACGGTACCACGTTTCTCAATTTTCCCAATTTTTTTCGTAGTTTGGAACAAAATGAGACGCCGTGAAAAGCGATGAAATAGGAACAAAAGCCTAATGGCATGCAAGAGGTCAGCGGTTCGACTCCGCTAAGCTCCACCATCGAAGGCCCCGCGGGAAACCGCGGGGCCTTCGTCCCATCCGGGGGCCGGACTTCCCACGTCGTTATGGTCAAGCTAGCCTGCCTGCTCCAGGTGGGAGGCGAAACATGAAGAACCGGGTCCAGCTTGAGGGTCTGAAGCGCGGCGAGGACGCCGCCTTCCTGTTGCTGCGGCTCTACCTTGGCGGCTTCCTGATCTGGGGGGTGTGGGACAACATCACCTCGACCGCGCGCATGGCCGAGTTCCAGGGCTTCCTGACCAGCCTGAACTGTCCGCTGCCCGAGCTGGCCGCGCCGGTGTCGGTGTGGGCGCAGCTTCTGATCGGCGTTCTGTTGGTCCCGGGCTTTCTGACCCGCTGGGCAGGGCTGTTGCTGGCGGCGAACTTCCTGGTCGCCGTTCTGTTGATGGGCGGCGCCGGCGCCTCCGCCCGCGACCTGTTCGGCCCCGTGATGTGCGTACTGACCGGCCTGGTTCTCGCCGCGCACGGCGCGGGCCAGTGGTCCGCCGACGCGCGTCTGCCTCATCGGCGTTGACCCCCGGGGCCTCGCGCACCATCTAGGGGTCACGGGCCGACGCCTCGCCGATCGCGGGGGGCGCAGACGGCCCGATTGCCTGCTTCGGGGGCCCTGGACGATGACGACGCGAACGATCCTGTTCGACAGCCCGTTCCTGCTGGGCTTCGATCACACCCGGGCGATGATTGATCGCGCCGCGCGGGCCGCCGGTGACAGCTATCCGCCCTACAATGTCGAGCAGCGCGGCGAGCACGCCGTGCGGATCACCCTGGCCGTCGCGGGCTTCGGGCCCGAGGACCTCGCCGTCACCCTCGAGGGCCGCCAGCTGACCATCGCCGGCAAGCGCGAACCGTCGGACAAGGCCGATCAGGCCTTCCTGCACCGCGGTATCGCCGGCCGCGGCTTCGTTCGCAGCTTCGTCCTCGCCGACGGGCTGGAGGTCGAGGAGGCCCGGCTGGAACACGGCTTGCTGCATGTCGACCTGAGCCGGCCGGAAGATCTGCCGACGGTCCGGCGCATTCCCATCACGACGGGCTGAAAGGCCTGCGTTTTCCGGTCGCCGCTTTCGGGGCCGGACCCATAAGCCCTCGACGGGCGTTAGTTCAGTACAAGGAGGCGGTCTCGATGACGCCGATGATCATGACCAAGGAAGATTTCAGGGGGCTGGGCGCGCCGGACCTCGTCTATGTGCGCGAGATTCGCGCCACCGACGTGCTGGCCGATGTGGTCTCGTCCTCGACGAAGGGCCTGACGATCGACCCTGAGGCGACACTGTTCGCCGTCCACGCGGCCGACGGAGAGAGGCTGGCCGTCATGGTGGATCGCGAGACAGCCTTCGCCGCCGCCGTCGCTCATGAACTGGAGCCGGTGTCCGTCCATTAGGCGGGCGGGAAAAACCCTAGGCCGCCGTGGCGGGGGCCTGATCCCTGACGAAAAGGGCGCGGATGGCGTCGGTGGTGCGGGCCTGCCGCAGCTGCTCGCGCATTTCGGGCGAGCGAAGGGCGCGCGATACCGCAGCCAGCGCCCGCAGGTGTTCGGCGCCATCCCGGGGCGGCGCGAAAAGGGCGAACAGCAGATCCACCGGACGATCGTCCACCGCCCCATAGGCCACGGGCGTATCCAGACGCACGAACACTGCCGTCACCCGCTCTACGCCCTCAAGGCGCGCGTGCGGCACGGCGACGCCGGAGCCCAGGCCCGTCGAGCCCAGGGCCTCGCGCTCAAGCAAGGCTTCCATCACGCGGTTTTCAGGCATTCCCAGAGCCTGGGCAGCGGCCTCGGCCACCGTATGCAGGGCCTGGCGCTTCGACGATGCGCCGCTGCGCAGGACGACGCCGCCGTCCGCCAGCAAATCACCGATGTCCATGAGGAGTTCCCGACTCTGCCCATACATCCCGAACGGGCGGGGGCCGTTTAGACCACCCGCCTCCATAGGGGAAGACTATACGCCGTTACCGTTTACCGAACCGTGTCCGTTGATCGATTTCGCCGTCCGCTCCGGATCGATCCAGCCCACATTGCCGTCAGGCCGGCGATAGACCACCGAGATGCCGCCGTGCGCGGCGTTGCGGAACAGCACGACCGGATAGCCGGTCATGTCCAGCTCCAGCACTGCCCGACCGACCGTGATGGTGCGGATCTCCGCCTCGGTCTCGGCGATGACCATGCCCACGGGAGGCGGTTCGTCCGGGGCGCCGGCGTCGCCGAAGGTGTCGTCCTCGACCTCGTCCGGGCTGCGCAGGACGATGCTGCGCGCCACGTCACGGGCCGCGTTTTCGGTCTTCTCGGGCGACAGGCCGCGCGGACCGGCGTGGTGATTCTTGAGGCGGCGCTTGTAACGGCGGACCCGCTTCTCGAGCTTTTCAAGCGAATCCGAGAACGCCCCGTGGGCGTCGCCGCCCAGTCCGGTGGTGACGATGGCCTCTCCGGACGCCAGACGCACCCAGCAGTCCACCTTGAAGCCGAAGCCGTCCTTGGACACCACGACCTCGGCGTCCTGGGCGCCGCGTTCGAAATATTTGCCGATCCCGTCTTCGAGTTCCTGGGAGATGCGCGAGCCTAACGCGTCGCCAACATCCACGTGCTTGCCGCTGACCTGGATTTGCATGTCGATAGAACGCGACCGAACGCGAATGGTGTCAACGCCGATCACTGAAATGTGGTGACGGTTACGGCGAAGGCGCGATCTCCCTCCCCCGAAGCGGGGAGGGATGTCGGCGCGCAGCGGCGACAGGGTGGGGAATTGCGAAGCCGGGCGCGGCCGTTGCGGGACTGGCCTTCCCCACCCGGGCTCGGCTGCGCCTCGCCGTCCCTCCCCACTTCGGGGGAGGGAGAACGCGCTCAGCCGGTCCGGAGCATCCGCTTGCGCTCGACCGACGACGGGATGCGCAGCGCCTCGCGGTATTTCGCCACAGTGCGGCGGGCGATGTCGATGCCCGTCTCCTTGAGGATCTCCACGATCCGGTCGTCCGACAGGACGTCCCCGTCGCGGCCCTCGCCGTCGATCATGGCCTTGATCCGGTGCCGCACGGCCTCGGCGGAGTGAGTCGCGCCGCCGTCCGAGGACTGGATCGCCGCCGTGAAGAAGAATTTCAGCTCGAACACGCCGCGCGGGGTCGAGACGTATTTGTTCGAGGTGACCCGGCTGACCGTCGATTCATGCATGCCGATGGCGTCGGCCACGGTCTTCAGGTTCAGCGGCCGCAGGAACTCTACCCCGAAGGCCAGAAAGGCGTCCTGCTGGCGGACGATCTCGGACGAGACCTTGAGGATGGTCTTGGCCCGTTGATCCAGCGACTTGACCAGCCAGCTGGCCTGGGCCGCGCAGTCGGCGACGAAGGTCTTCTCCATGTCCGACCGCGAGCCCGCTGCGACCACGCCGTGATAGCGCTTGTCCATGATCAGGCGCGGAAGGGTGTCCGAATTCAGCTCGACCTTCCAGCCGCCGGCCGGGTCGGCGCGCACATGCACGTCGGGGATCACGGTCTGGGCCGGTTCGCCGCCGAAGCCCGCGCCCGGGCGGGGCGTCAGCGCCTTCAGCTCGGCGATCATCTCGGCCATGTCCTCGGCGTCGACGCCGCAGGCCTTGCGCAGGGCGGTAAGGTCGCGTTTGGCGAGCAGGTCGAGGTTGTCGAGCATACAGCCCATGGCCGGGTCGAAGCGGTTGCGCTCGATCAGCTGCAGCTTCAGGCATTCAGGCACCGAGCGCGCCATGACGCCGGTCGGTTCGAAACCCTGACAGACGGTCAGCACCGACTCGACGCGCGCCAGCGGAACGCCCAGCCGGTCGGCGACCTCGTTCAGATCGCCGCGCAGATAGCCGCCCTCGTCGACGCCGTCGATCAGGGTCAGGGCGATGGCGTGGTCGGAGGCCGAGAAGCCCGCCTGCGAGGCCTGACCCTGCAGATGCTCCCACAGGGTGGCGTCGCGGGTGTCGGGCTGTTCGCGGCCCTCGCCGTCGGGCAGGCCGCCGCCCGAGCCGGCGCGCGACCAGTCGTTGAGCCCGACCTGGGCCTCGCCGGTCCCGACGTCCTCCATCCGGTCCGAGGTGCGCTCGCCCGGGCTGGCGTCGCCGTAGACGTCGTCCGAGCGGGCGTCGAGCGTCCGGTCGGCGTCGCCCACCCGGCCCTCGTCGAAGCTCATCTCGGCGGCGTCGTGGCTCTCGACGGCGGCCGCGGGCGTCTCGATCTCGCCGCCCGGTTCGGCGTCCTCGCGCTGCAGCAGCGGATTGCGTTCCAGCTCGGCCTCGACGAAGGCGTCAAGCTCGAGGTTCGACAGTTGCAGCAGCTTGATCGCCTGCTGCAGCTGGGGCGTGATGACCAGCCCCTGGCCCTGCCTGATCTCCAGCCTCTGACCGAGCACCGTATTCCCCTGCGCCAAGCCGCCGCGGCCGCGTGGCCCGAAACTTGCTGGGGCGACCTTGTCGCCAAACCGGTTAACGGCGTTCTAAACGCCCGGCGGCGGCGCGACCTTTACTCCGCACGATGGATCGGAAACGCTGGGGGCCGTTCAGTGAGAGGTCCCCCATGCGCCTGTTCCTTGCCATCCTGATGCTGTTCGCCCTGCCCGCGGCCGCCCAGGCCCAGTCCAGCCGGGCCGAGCGGACCATGATGCGGACCGTGACGCAGGAGCATGACCGCCACATCGCCCTGCTGGAGCGGATGGTGAACCAGAACAGCGGGTCGCTGAACCTGGCCGGAGTTCGGGCCGTGGGCGACATGGTCCGGGCCGAGCTGGAGCCGCTGGGCTTCGCGGTCCGCTGGGTCGACATGACCGGGACCGGCCGCGCGGGCCATCTGATCGCCACCCACGCCGGCCGGGGCCGCAACATCCTGCTGATCGGCCATCTGGACACGGTGTTCGAGGCGGACAACCCCTTCCAGCGCTTCGAGCGCGACGGCGCCCGCGCCACGGGCCCGGGCATCGGCGACGACAAGGGCGGGGTGGTGGTCATCATCGCCGCCCTGCGCGCCATGCAGGCCGCCGGGACCCTGAACGACGCCAACATCACCATTGTCCTGACGGGAGACGAAGAGCGGGTGGGGGCGCCGGCGTCGATCGCGCGGCGGGATCTGGTCGAGGCCGGAAAGGCCGCCGCCTTCGCCTTGGAGTTCGAGAACCTGGCCGTCGAGAACGAGGCCGACTTCGGGACCATCGCCCGCCGCAGTTCTAACAACTGGACCCTGACCACGAGCGGCCGCACCGGCCATTCCAGCGGCGTGTTCAACGATACGCTCGGCTATGGCGCGATCTACGAGATGGCGCGCATCCTCGACGGCTTCCGCCGCGAACTGCCCGAGCCCAACCTGACCTACAATGTCGGCGTCATCGCCGGGGGCACGCCCGCCGCCATCGACGCCGAGGGCTTCAGCGTCACCGCCTCGGGCAAGACCAATATCGTCGCCTCGACCGCCATCGCGCGCGGCGACCTGCGCACCCTGACGGCCGATCAGGACGCCCGCATCCGCGCCGGCATGCAGACCATCGTCGACGCCCACCTGCCCCGGACCGGGGCCGAACTGGTCTTCGGCGAGGGCGGCTATCCGCCCATGGCGCCGAGCGAGGGCAATATCGCCCTGCTGGAGCGGCTGAACGTCGTCAACCGCGACCTCGGCCTGCCGGAGATGGCGGCCTATGACCCGGCGCGTCGCGGGGCGGCCGACAGCGGTTTCGTCGCCGCCGACGTGGATACGCTGGGCGGTCTGGGCGTGGCGGGCGGCAACGCGCATGCGGATGGGGAATGGGTCGATCTGGACAGTCTGGTGCGCCAGTCGCAGCGGGCGGCGGTGCTGATCAGCCGGTTGAGCCTGGGGCGGGAGTGAGGGACGCCCAAGTCCAATCCACGTTCCCTGGGGGCCTGGAGCCCTTGTCATCCCGGACGCCGCAAACGCGGCGATCCGGGACGGAAGTTGCGCCAACCGTCACAAGGCCCGGTCGGCCGAGGCCGAACCGGGCCTAGCCTCCCCTCGCCCGCAGTTCCCCGTACAGATCGCCCCAACGGGGATTGGATTCTTCAACCAGCGCGAATTTCCATTCCCTGCGCCAACGCTTGATCCGCTTCTCCCGCAAGATGGCCTGATCGATGTATTGGTGGGTCTCGTACCAGACCAGCCGGTCGATACCTCGCTCGGACGTATAGTCGGGGATCAGACCGTCCCGGATCGCCGCTTCGCGGCGTCCGGGATGACAAGGGAACGCAGGCCCAAGTTTGTCCGGAATTACCCGTACATGTCGCCCAGATAGACCCGGCGCACTTCCGGATCGCGGATCACGTCCTCGGCCTTGCCCGCGAACAGGACCGAACCGCCCGAGATGATCGAGGCGTGGTCGATGATTTCCAGCGTCTCGCGCACGTTGTGGTCGGTGATCAGCACGCCGATCCCCTCGCCCGCCAGATAGCGGATCACCTGGCGGATGTCGGCGATGGCCAGGGGGTCGATGCCGGCGAAGGGTTCGTCCAGCAGCATGAAGCTGGGCTTGCCCGCCAGCGCCCGCGCGATCTCGCAGCGCCGCCGCTCGCCGCCCGACAGGCCGGACGCGGGCGCGTGGCGCAGGTGATCGATGCGCAGCTCTTCCAGCAGGCGGGAGGTCTCGTCGGCGATGGCCTGACGGCCGGTGTGGTGCAGCTCGACCACCGCCATGACATTGTGCTCGACCGTCATGCCGCGGAAGATCGAGGCCTCCTGCGCCAGATAGCCCAGGCCCATGCGGGCGCGCTGGTACATCGGCTGGGCCGTGATGTCCTCGCCGTCCAGCCAGATCGTGCCGTGGTCGGGCGGAATCAGGCCGGTGATCATGTAGAAGCAGGTCGTCTTGCCGGCGCCGTTGGGGCCCAGCAGACCGGCCACCTCGCCGCGCTGGACGTGCAGGGAGACGTCGCGCACCACCTGCCGCTGGCCGAACGACCGGGCGATGTTCTCGACCCTCAGACCCGTGGCGCGCGCGGCGACCGCCGCCGGCTCAGCCGGGGCTTCGTTCACATTGAGGGCTGAGAGTTCCTTGCGCGCCAAAAGGTCAGGTCCGAGCCGGGGCTCAGTTCCCGCTGTTCTGCGGATAGAAGACGCCACGGATACGCCCGCCCTGGCCACCCGCCTCGATCCGCGCCGTCCGGGTGCGGACATTGTAGGTCAGGCGCGAACCGGTCAGCACGTTCTGGCCCTGGGTCAGGATCACGTCCCCTGTCACCACGATCATGTCGTCGGCGGTGGTATAGACGGCGCTGTCGCCCCGGATGGTCTGCTCGGGGGTGACGAAATAGACGTTGCCGGTCGCCTGGATGCGGCTTTCGCCCGTCTGGCTCAGGCCCGAGACGCTGTCGGCGCGCAGACGGTTCTGGCCCTGGATCAGCTCGGCCCGGCCGCGCAGGGTCACGGTGTTGCCGACGTACTCGCCGGAGTCGGCGCCGAACGAGATGGGGGCGTCGCTGCTGTTGACCGGGCTCTGGGCCTCACCGGCCGCCGGGATCGACGCCAGCGCCAGCGCCAGGACCAGCGCCGGGGCCGCCGCGCTCAAAAGTCTGCTCATGCTCATCTGCTGGACCCTCCGGCGTTGATGGTGCCGTGTATCTTATTATCACCCGCGCCGCTGAACACGACCCGCTCACCCTGTTCATAAATCGCATAGGACGAAGCCGAGATGGTTCCAAGGGGGCCGGAGCCCTCGACGCCCTTCGATCCGGTCACCACGCCGGTCGCGGTGTTCACCACCGCCTCGGGCGTGACGAGGACGAAACCCGAGCCGCCGTCCGATATCCGCACATTGGGGCCGATCGTGACCGTTTTCGCAGCCTCGTTGTAGGAGCCGCCGTCGGCCGTCAGTGTCGTGACCTTGCGTCCGCCCAGGTTCAGCTTCAGCGCCGGGCCGATCAGCCGGAACTGGCCGGTCTCGGGGTCGCGCACCGCGCTTCTGGCCCCGATCATGAAACTGCGGCCCTCCGCGTCCTGGCCGTGGAACATGGCGCTGTCCAGACGGACCTCGCGGCTGGTGCCTGCCTTGCGCTCGACGTCCGACATGACGCTGCGCAGGACGATCCAGCTGACCGTGCCGCCAGCCAGGACGATGATCGCCACCGGCAGGATGCGGCGCAGCAGCCTGACCCGCCGCGACCGGGCGCGGAACGCCCGCGCCGTGGCGGCGACGCGCGCCTCGTCTGCCTGGTCCCGGGTGTCGGCGGGGTCTGTCATCAGCTGTGCGCGAAGATGTCCGTCTCGTCCCATCCCGCCAGGTCCAGGGCCGACCGGCCGGGCAGGAAGTCGAAACACTGGCGGGCCAGTTCGGCGCGGCCCTCGCGCGCCAGCATCTCGTCCAGCTTCGCCTTGGCGGCGTGAAGGTACAGGACGTCGGAGGCGGCGTATTCCAGCTGGGCCGGCGACAGTTCGGCGGCGCCCCAGTCGCTGGACTGCTGGGCCTTGGACAGGTCGACGCCGACCAGCTCGCGGACGACGTCCTTGAGCCCGTGGCGATCAGTGTACGTCCGGGCCAGTCTGGAGGCGATCTTGGTGCAATAGACCGGGCGCGTCTCGACGCCGAGGTGCAGCTGGAACATGCCGATGTCGAAGCGGCCGAAATGGAACAGCTTCAGCACCGCCGGGTCGGTCAGCAACCGTTTCAGGTTCGGGCAGTCGTAGCCGGGGCGGTTCATGCGCACGACGTGGGCGTCGCCGTCGCCGGCCGACAGCTGGACCACGCACAGCGGATCGCGGCGGAAGCGCAGACCCATGGTCTCGGAGTCGATCGCGACCTCCGGACCCAGGTCCAGGCCGTTCGGCAGGTCGGCTTCGTGGAAATGGACGGTCATGTCGGAATGCTCATGTGGAGACCATAAACGAACGGCGCCGTATCGCTAGGACACGGCGCCGCTCAAAAGATGGTGCCCAGGAGAGGACTCGAACCTCCACGACATTTCTATCACTGGCACCTGAAGCCAGCGCGTCTACCAATTCCGCCACCTGGGCCCAGACGGTTTCATGCCGAGGCATGTCCGTCCGGAAGGCGCGGACCCTTAAGGCAGCCCCCCCAGCGGGTCAACAGGCTTTTGTCGCCTTTGCGTTGCGACGCCCGCGGCCATCGTCTAATCCGGCCCCGGCGCGGGGTCTGCCCCGCGCGCGCCGCCGCCTGTTGGAGTCTCTGGATCATGAGCGAATTCGCCCCCGGACTGGTCACCGTTTTCGGCGGTTCCGGCTTTGTCGGCAGCCATTTGGTGCGCGCTCTCGCCCGCCGGGGCTGGCGCGTCCGCGTCGCCTGCCGCCGTCCCGACCGCGCCTGGAAGCTGCAGACCTCGGGCTCCGTCGGCCAGATCCAGGCCGTGCGTTGCGACGCCAACAATCCGGAGGACGTCGCCTCCGCCCTGCAGGGCGCCGACGCCGCCATCAATCTGATCGGCATCCTGTACGAAACCGGCCGCCGAACCTTCCACGCCCAGCATGTGGAGGCCTCGCGCAACATCGCCGAGGCGGTCGCCGCCGCCAACATCAGCCGGCTGGTCCAGATTTCGGCCATCGGCGCCGATCCCGAAAGCGAGTCCGACTACGCCCTGTCCAAGGCCGCGGCCGAGATGGCGGTGCGCCAGGTCAAGCCCGACACGGTGGTGGTTCGTCCGTCGATCGTCTTCGGCGCCGGCGACGACTTCCTGAACCGTTTCGCCCGCATGGCCCAGTTCTCGCCGTTCCTGCCCCTGATCGGCGGGGGCAAGACCCGGTTCCAGCCGGTCTATGTCGCCGACGTGGCCGAGGCCATCTCCCGCGCGACCGTCCTGCCCGAGGCGGCGGGCCGCACCTTCGAACTGGGCGGACCGGCGGTCATGACCTTCGAGGAGGTGCTGAAGCTGGTCCTGCGCGAGACCTATCGCTCGAACGGCCTGATCCCCCTGCCCTTCTTCGCCGCGCGCGCCATCGGCTCCATGGCCCAGTTGACCGCCATGGTCGGTATTCCGCCGGTGCTGACCCGCGATCAGGTCGTGCTGCTGGAGAAGGACAATGTCGTCGCCGACGGCGCCGAGGGTCTGGCCGAGCTGGGTATCCAGCCCACGGGCATCGAGGCCATCGCCCCGTCCTATCTGTGGCGCTACCGCCGCGGCGGCCAGTTCGCCGAAGCGACCGCCTGAGTCAGGCCAGGCCGGCCCAGACCAATCCCAGACCGATCACTCCGACCACGATCCGCCACCAGGCGAAGGGGGCGAAGCCGTGCCGGGCGACGAAATCGACCATCGTCTTGACCACGATCCAGCCGCTGACGAACGACACCACAAAGCCGATAGCGATGATGCCGCCGAAGCTCCAGTCGATCTGAGCCCCGCTCTGGACGATGTCCCACCCCGAGGCGGCGACCATGGTCGGGATGGCCAGGAAGAACGAGAATTCCGCCGCCGCTCGCTTGTCCAGGCCCAGACTCAGCCCGCCGGCGATGGTCGCGCCCGAACGGGACACGCCGGGAATCACCGACAGGCACTGGAACAGACCCACGCCCAGCGACCGTTTCCATGACAGGGTCATGGCGTCGTCGGCGGTCGGTTTTGGCGCGAACCGCTCCAGCGCCAGCAGGCCGAAGCCGCCGAGGATCAGCGAGAGGCAGATCACCGTCACCGCCGTGTCGCCCTCGACGTTGAACAGAACCGCCTTGATGAAGTCGTAGAGGAAGACCCCCACGATCACCGACGGCAGGAAGGCGATCAGGATGCTGATGGCGAAATGGCGTGCCTTCGGATCGGTCGGCAGACTGATCAGCACCTTCCACAGCCGGGCGAAATACAGCGCCACGACCGCCAGGATGGCGCCCATCTGGATCAGAACAACGAAGGAGCTCCAGCGTGGGTCGGTCAGGCCCAGCAGTTTCTGCGTCAGCAGCAGATGCCCGGTCGACGATACCGGAATGAACTCGGTCAGTCCCTCGACCAGACCCAGGATGATCGCCGCCAGCCAGTCCGCCATATACGCCCCGTCAAACAGATCGGGTCGTCAGTGCGCGCCCGGTTCGGGACCCACATAGCGCAGGCGCGCCCGGATAGGCGAGCCGTTCGTGGCCTGATCCAGCGCATGACCCAGCAGACCCGCCAGGCGGCCCATCAGGAACAGGTCGGCGGCCCCGTCGCGCGGCAGCTCCAGCCGCCGGGCGATCATCGCCAGGGCCAGAGGGAAATTCGCCTTGCGACCCGTCGCCGTCTCGCCTTCCTGAACCGCGCGGGCCAGGTCGGCCGGCAGATCGGCCGCCCCCAGCAGCGCCGCGGCGCGCGGATCCCCCGCAGGATAGTCCTCCAGCGCGTCGAAGCCGACGAGGCGACCCATTTCATGGGCGCGGCGCGCGGCGTCCGCTGCCTGACGCCGCACCGCGACGATCCAGTCCGAGGCGCGGGTCAGTTCGGTCATCGTCGGCGATCCGGCCAGCGTCAGCAGGCCCGCGAAGGCCGCCGCCGCCGGGGCCGCGCCGCCGTCGGTCGCGGCGCGCGTGGCCAGAACGGCGGCGTTTATTTCATGGTCTGCCGACAGCACCAGGGCGCGGCGGATCAGGTGGGCGTCCCGTTCGGGCGTCTTCCAGCTGCGCGCCAACCGCTGGTGCAGGAACAGGCGCGGGCCCGAGCCGACGGCGGCGTCCACCGCCTCGTCCAGCACGCGGGCGCACTCGAGCCGCAGATCCTCGGCGGATCGGGGCTTGGGATCGGCGTCCTCCTCGGCGCGGCGGGCCACGGCCGCGAACAGGCGCGCCCGGACCGAACCGCCCGGGACAGCCCCGATCCGGGGCCGGACCCCGACGAACGGATTGACCGCCCGCGCGTCCCACAGCCGCCGCGACACATCCTCCAGCGTCGCGGTCTCGGCCAGCTGGACAGCGTCCAGTCCGCGATAGAACAGCCGGCCGCCGGCGATCGCCGTCAGGGACGAACAGACATCAGCCTCGCCGCGCGCCGCGCCGCCGGGCGTGCGGCGATATACGGCCGCATCCTCGGCCTCGACCGCCTCGCCGCTGAGCCGGGCGATGTCCTGGGCGGCGTACAGGCTGCGCCGGGAATCCTCGGGGTCGGGCCGGGCCGCGATCCGGCCCCGGCTGACGTAAGCATAGAGCGTCTGCGACTTGACCCCCAGCCGGGCCATCGCCTCGCCTCGCCCGATCCAGTGGGCCGTGTCCGTCATCTGCACGCGAGCCTCCGAAACCTCGGCCTCGTGGAACCATCGGACATCAAGGATGCGGTCGTTTCGTGACGATGAAGCTAACGCCCGCGACAGTTGCGTTGCCCCTGGTCCCGACCCTTGGCATGGGCGCGGCTTTCCGCGACAAGACGGCGATGACGATCCCCGCCCCAGCCAGCGCTCTCGAAGACGCCCACTCCGCGACCCGCGCCGTCACCCGCCTGTCGGTCGGGGTGGCCGTGGTCCTGATCGCGCTGAAGGCCTTCGCCCTCGGCGCCTCGGGGTCGGTGTCCATCCTCGCCTCGCTGGCGGATTCGGCCCTGGATCTGGTGGCCTCGCTCGGCGTCTTCCTCGCGGTCCGCTGGGCCGCCGCTCCACCCGATGCGGACCACCGTCACGGTCACGGCAAGGGCGAGGCCCTGGCCGCCATGGTGCAGGCGGGGCTGGTGTTCGCCTCGGCCCTGTTCATCGGCTGGGAGGCGATCCAGCGCATCTTCGACCCCCGCCCGGTGACCGCGGGGTACTGGGGCGTGCTGGTGATCCTGATCTCGATCGCCCTGACCGGCTGGCTGGTCTGGATGCAGGGCCGCGCCATCAAGGCCAGCGGGTCCATGGCGATCGAGGCCGACCGCGCTCACTACGCCGCCGACCTGGCCGCCAACGCGGTGGTCCTGATCGGCGTGATATCGGGCGCCTTTCTGTCCGCGCCGGGACTGGACGCCGCCGCCGGACTGGTCGTCGCGGTCTGGCTGTTCTGGGGCGCCTACGGGATGCTGAAGACCGCCGCCGATCATCTGGTCGACAAGGCCCTGCCGGAAAGCGACCGGATCGCCATGACCACCGCCGTGCTCGCCGACCCCCGGATCTCCGGCGTGCACCAGTTACGCACCCGCATGGCCGGGTCCGTGGTTATGATCCAGATGCATGTCGATCTGGAGCCGAACCTGACGCTGGAGGCGGCCCACGCCATCGTCGTCGAGGCCGAGAACCGGCTTCTGGCGGGCTGGCCCCGCGCCGACATCCTGATCCATCCCGATCCCCGGGGCCGGGCCGAACGTCATGGCGGCGTCTTCGCTGAAGCTCCCGCCGATTCCGACGCCCCCGCGCCGAAACCGAAAAAAGGTCCGTGGGCCTGAGGGCGTGGCTAACGCGGGCTTAACGCCCTCGCGCGCATGAACAGCCCATGTCGGCCTGCGTCCTGTATCATTTCGCCTTCGATCCGGGCTCGCGCGCCGTGCGCCTCGCGTTGGGCGAGGCCAAACGGGACTTTACCGAGACCCTCGTCCGTCCGTGGGAGAACGACTGCCCGGTCGCCGGTCTGAACCCCTCGGGCATGCCGCCCGTGCTCCAGGTCACCGAGGACAGCCGGTCCCTGACCCTGTGCGAACCCGCCGCCATCCTGGGATGGCTGGAAGACCGCTCGCGGGAACCATTCCTGATGCCGACCGACGCCGCCGAGCGCGCCGAGACGCGCCGTCTGGTCGGCTGGTTCGACCGCCGTTTCACCGACGAGGTCAACGCCGTCCTGCTGCACGAGCGGATGGAGAAGCCCCTGCTGCGTCTGGGATCGCCCGATGCCCGCGCCCTGCGCGCCGGGCGTGAAGCCCTGAGATCGCACCTCGCCATGCTGGAGGACCTGCTGGCGAACCGGGACGCTCTGGCCGGACGCCGTATTGGCCAGGCCGATTTCGTCGCGGCCGCCCATCTGTCGGTGCTGGACTATTTCGGCGAGGTCCCGTGGGCCAACTGGCCGGGCCTGAAGACCTGGTACATGAAGCTGAAGTCCCGCCCCTGCTTCCGCCCCCTGCTGGCCGACCGGTTCCCGGGCGTCGCCGCCTCGGCCTGGTACGCCGATCTCGACTTCTAGGGGCGGGCGCGTCAAACGACGCCCATGCCGGTCGATGTCCGTCCCTTCATTCGCGAACGCGCCGAAGCCCTGGGCTTCGACGCCTGCCGCTTCGCCTCGGCCGCGGCGCCGTGGAGCGCGGGCGAACGGCTGGCGCATTTCGTCGAGGCCGGACGCCACGGCGACATGGGCTGGATGGAGACGACGCTCGAGCGCCGCGCCCACCCGACGGCCATGTGGGACGGCGCCCGCACGGCGATCGTGCTGGGCCTGAACTACGGCCCGGAGACCGATCCCCTGCCGGAAATGGCCGACCGTGGGGCCGGATATATTTCGGTCTACGCCCGCGGCGACGACTATCACGAGATCATCAAGGGCCGTTTGAAGACCCTGGCCGGTCAGGTCGCGGCCCGGACCGGCCAGGAGGTCAAGGTGTTCGTCGACACCGCCCCCCTGATGGAAAAGCCGCTGGCCCAGCGGGCGGGTCTCGGGTGGCAGGGCAAGCACACCAATCTGCTGAGCCGCACCCACGGCAACTGGTTGTTCCTCGGCGTCATCCTGACCGCCGCCGAGCTGGAGGCCGACCCGCCCGAGGGCGAGCACTGCGGCACGTGCACCGCCTGCCTCGACGCCTGCCCGACCAACGCCTTCCCGGCGCCGTTCCAGCTGGACGCCCGGCGATGCCTGTCCTATCTGACCATCGAATTCCCGGGGCCGTGGCCGGCCGAATTCCGCACCGCGACCGGCAGCCGGATCTACGGCTGCGACGACTGCCTGGCCGTCTGCCCCTGGAACAAGTTCGCCGCGGCCTCGAACGAGGCGCGGGTGCAGGCGCGCGAAGCGTTGGTATCGCCCCGGCTGGCCGATCTGGCAGCCCTCGATGATGCAGCTTTCCGGACCCTGTTCTCGAAAAGCCCGGTCAAGCGGATCGGCCGCGATCGTTTCATCCGCAATGTGTTGTACGCGATCGGCAACAGCGCCGATGAGGACCTGATCCCGACGGCGGAGCGGCTGCTGGATGATCCGGACGCCGTGGTGCGTGACGCGGCCGCCTGGACCGTTGAGCGTCTCAGGGCGGCGAAATAGAGGTGCGTTCTCCCCCCTCATGGGGAGGGAGAACGCGACGCGTCACCCCTGGGCGATCGCCCCACCGCGTTCGCCGCCCGGGGCGCGAGCGATGTCCAGCAGCTTGATCCGGAACACCATCACCGCATTGGCCGGGATGCCCGGGCGGCCTTGCTCGCCATAGCCTTGCGCGGGCGGCACATAGACCACCCATTCGTCGCCGACCCTCATGTGCTGCAACGCGTCGGTCCAGCCCGGCACCACGTCGCCGACCGTGAACACCGCCGGCTGGCCTGCCTGGAACGAGCTGTCGAACACCGTGCCGTCCGTCAGAGTGCCCTCGTAGTCGACGCGGACCAGATCGTTGCGGTCGGGCGTCTCGCCGCCCGGCGGACCGGACCGGACCACCTTGTACTGCACGCCCGACGGCAGGGATTTGACCCCCTCGGCCTTCGCGTTGGAGCTCATGAAGAACTCCGCGGCCCGCAGGTTCTGCGCCACGCTCTCGTCCGACGCCGCCGGTTCGCGGTTGCAGGCGGCCAGAGGCCCGGCCAGCGCCGCCGCCATCGACAGCGCCGCGACGCCCCTAGCCCATCCGTAGCGCATAGCCTGCCTCTTCCAGTCCGTGTCTGATTTCGATGGCGTGGGCCTCGCCGCGCGTCTCGACCATGATGTCGAACTCCGCGCCCTTGGCCGGCACGTCGAGCGCCAGCCGGTTGTGCACCACGTCGATGATATTGCCGCCCAGTCCCCCGATCACGGCGCTCATCTTGGACAGCATGCCCGGCCGGTCGTCGCCGAGGATGCGATAGACGATCATCTTCTTCTCGCGCACCAGTTCGCGGTTCAGGACCACGGCCAGCATGCGCGAATCGATGTTTCCCCCGGTCAGCTCGATGCCCACCTTCAGGCCCCGGAACTTGTCGGGATACGCCAGAAGCGCCGCCAGTCCGCCCGCCCCCGCGCCCTCGGCCACCGTCTTCTCCAGCATTGCCAGGAAGGCGACGCCCTTTTCGAAATCGGCCTCGTCGACGACCAGCACATCCTCGATCAATGGATCGACAAGGGCGAAGGGGATCTCGCCCACGGCCTTGATGGCGATGCCCTCGGCGATTGTCTGCCCGCCGCAGACGGGGGGACGCCCCTCGCGTCGCGCCGTATAGGACGGATACATGGCCGCCTCGACGCCGAAAATGCGGATCGAAGGCTTGATCGCCCTGGCGGCGATGGCCGTGCCGGCGATCAGGCCGCCGCCGCCGATCGGAATGATCAGCACGTCGATATCCGGCGCGTCCTCCAGGAACTCCAGGCCGCAGACGCCCTGGCCGGCGATGATGCCCTCGTCGTCGAAGGCCGAGACGAAGACGAAACCCTCCTCGTCGCGCAGGCGGTGCGCCTCTTCGGTCGAGCCGGTGAAGTCCTGGCCCTTGATCACCACGGTCGCGCCGTGGGCCCGGGTGCCGTCCGCCTTCACGAAGGGCGTGCCTTCGGGCATCACGATGGTCACCGGCACGCCCAGCCGGGCGCCATGATAGGCCAGGGCCTGGGCGTGGTTGCCGGCGCTGGCGGCCACCACGCCGCGTTTGCGCTCGTCCGGCGTCAGCTGCAGCAGCCGGTTCAGGGCCCCGCGCTCCTTGAAGCTGCCGGTAAAGTGCAGATTGTCGAACTTGACCCAGACCTCGGCCCCGGTCAGCTGCGACAGCCGGCGGGAGTAGCGCGTGGGCGTCCGGTCCACCTGGCCGGCGATGCGGTCGCGCGCCGCCAGAATGTCGTCGAAAGTGACTGTCATGAGCGGTCCCTATACCCGGTCTGCGCCGGGTTGATGCGCGCTTTTGGCCCACAGCCGAACCGCTCGCAACCTTGACCTTATACCGGCGTTCAGCGTCTGATCGCGACGTTCGACCCGCGTGTCCACGGAGAGAGCCATGTCTGCCCGCCATCTGATCGCCATCGCCGCCGTCGCCGCCTCCCTGGCGGCGTGCGAGACCGTCTCTCCGGGCGACTACGGCCCCGCGTCTTCGTCTGGCGCCTTCCGGGCCGGGGACTTCGCCTGGTCCGCCCGTTCGGGCCGCGCCTCGATCGACGGCCGCGTGGACTATCGGCGCGAAGGCCGAGCCTTCACCTGCACCTCCGTGGCGCTGACGCCGGACACCCCGTACACCCACGCCCGGTTCCAGACCCTCTATGGCTCCACGACCCGCGCCGCGATCCCCGAGGCCGTCGTGAGGGCCCGCACCGTCGCCGATCCCAACGCCGACTACCGTTCCTTCGTTCGCCAGACCTCCTGTGAGAACAACCGCTTCCAGTTCGACAATCTTCCGGATGGAAACTGGTTCGTGATCACGCCAGTCAGCGCCGGCGGGGACCGCATCGTGCTGATGCGCAACGTGGCCACCCGCGGCGGACGGGTCGCGGTCGTTCTCTAGCCTGCTCCAACCAGTGCTCGTCGTCTTTGAGGCCGCGTACCTGGCCGCTTCGGAGAGTTAACCATGCGCCGTCTCGCCCTGCTTCTCGCCGCCGGCCTGGCCGTGACCGCCGCGCCCGCGACCGCCCAGTCCTGGAGCGGGACCTATGATGCAAGCTACAGCCACGGTCCCCGCGGCGACCGGAACGCCGCACCGTCCGCCTTCGACTGGCGTAGCCAGCTGGACCGGCCGGGCGACTATCGTTGCGATGCCTTCTGGGATGCGAGTCGCACCGACTGCGGCGAGGGCTGGCGCGATCAGCGCCGACGGGTCAGCCCGCAGGCGCGCCGCGACTATCGCCAGCTCGCCGGCTACGGTCGCGACGGCGATGGCTATGGCGGTTACGGCTACAACCGCTACGGCTACGGCGGCGGATACGGCGGCCAAGGCTATTCCACCCGCCATCGCGGCCATGGCTCCAACCAGCGCTACGATCAGGGCGGCGCGGCATACTACGGGGCCTACGGCCGTCCGGATCTGGTTTATCCGGCGGGCGGGCGCACCTACAATTCCCACGCCTCGCACGGCAGTCGCGCCGACTGGTGCCGCGCCAGCTATCGCTCGTACGATCCGCATACGGGGTATTATCGCGCTTACAGCGGCCGCCTGATCTACTGCGGATAAGGTTCGCCGAGGGCTGTTCGTCCGATCACGGATCAGTGGGCAAACGACGTTCGCCATTGTTTCGCCTTTTCAGGGCCGCTTCGGTCTCCCTGACCCGCAAGGGGCGGTGGATCAGGGAGCGCGTTCATGTCCCAGCACAATATTTCCGGCTCGGAAGTCTTCGGACCCAAGCCCGGCGTCATGCTGCGATCGGTCAAGACCTCGGGCCTGAGGCGCAAGCGCGCCGCCCGCACCTGGGCGGCCTTCATCGCCGGCGCCGTCGTGGCCGTCGCGGGTGGAGCCATCGCCATGGCCGCCATCTTCGGCCCCACGCTGTTTGGCTGAGTTTTCAGCTCTCCCTCCCCCGAAGTGGGGAGGGTGGTCGCGCAGCGACCGGGTGGGGAATTATCCAGACGCGCCCCACCCTGTCGCCGCTTCGCGCCGACATCCCTCCCCATAAGGGGAGGGAGACCCCCTCACATCAAGGCAGCCAGACCATCCGGCGCGTCTCGGCCTCGGCGTTGCGTGCGCGGCTGAAGCCCTTGCGGACCTCGCCGGTGTAGAGGAAGCCCGCCTTCTCCAGCACCCGGCCCGACGCCGGATTGTCAGAGAAATGCCCGGCCATCAGCGCCCGGCGCTTCCATGACTTCGACGCCCAGACGGTCGCGGCCTGCAACGCCTCCGTCGCATAGCCCCGGCCCCAGAACGGCCGCGCGATCCAGTAGCCGACCTCGGGCGCGGGATCCCTGTCCTCGAACAGGCCGATCACGCCGACGGGACCGTGGTCCTCGTGCTCGATCAGGAAGGTGCGTGCGCGGGCGTGATCCTGCACCGCCACTCCCAGCACGAATTCCTCGGCGTCGGAGATGCCGAACGGATGCGGCATGCGCAGGGTCATGCGCGCCACGTCCGGATCGTTGGCCAGGGTCGCCAGACGACTGATGTCCTGTGCGCCGGGCGCGCGCAGGGCCAGGCGCCGCGTCTCGACGACGGGAGAGGGTTCAATCACGCACATGACACGGCCTCGTTCGATCTGTCGCCTCCTTGGAGGGCTCGGGCGACGTCGAGGCGGGGAAACGAAAACGGGGAGCCTGGTGATCCAGACTCCCCGCGGAAATATTTCCCTGGTCCGGATCGCGGCTCTCGAGCCTTGCGCGATCCGGGTGTCAGTCGGTCTGCGCTACTCGGCGGCCATCGGCATTTCGGCGTCGGCCGGAAGAATCGACACGTAACAACGGCCATTCGCCTTCTTGGTGAACTTCACGGCGCCGTGCGCGGTGGCGAACAGGGTGTGGTCGCGGCCGAGGCCGACGTTGTCACCCGGATGGAAGGTGGTGCCGCGCTGGCGCACCAGGATGTTGCCGGCCAGCACGCGCTCGCCGCCGAACTTCTTCACGCCGAGGCGTTTCGACTCGGAGTCGCGACCGTTACGCGACGAACCACCGGATTTCTTGTGAGCCATAGGTCTGCTCCCTGTCTCTAACTGTTCTTACGCTTCGTCGGTGGAGGCGGGCTTGGCCTTCGGCGCTGCCTTCTTGGCCGGAGCCTTCTTGGCGCCGGCCGGCTTTTCAGCAGCGGCTTCGGCCTTCGGCGCGGCGTCGATGACCTTGGGCGATTTGGCCGGCTTGGCCTTGACCTCGGTCTCCTCGACGCGCGGGGCCAGGCCACGGGCGCGGAGGTTCATTTCGGCCTTGGTCATCAGCGAGGTTTCGCCGTCCCACTTGGCCTTCTCGCCGGCGCCGTCGATGCCGGTGATGCGCAGGACAGTTTCCATCTGGCGATGGCCGTTCGTGCGGCGATAGCCCTGGCGACGGGTCTTCTTGAAGATCTTGATCTTCTCGCCCTTGCGGGTCTCGACCAGGGTCGCGGCGACAGCAGCGCCCGCGATCAGGGGAGCGCCCAGGGTCACGCCCTTGTCGCCGCCCAGCATCAGCACGTCGCCGAACGAAACGTCGGAACCGACATCGCCGTCGAGCTTCTCGACCACGATGACGTCGCCCGGCTGAACCCGGTACTGTTTGCCGCCGGTCTTGATCACCGCGTACATGTTGAAGCCTCAGCGAAACGCAAAAAGAATAAGCCCGACGGGGGACCCCCTCGGGCGAAGAGCGGCGACATAGACGCAGAGGGGTGCCCGAGTCAACGCGGACGGGCGAAAAAACGGGGATCGGCCGCCACCCCCGAAAACCGGAATCCCCCTCTCGACTGTTATAAAGTAACAGGCTATGGAGGCGACGATGACGCCGTCCGACCTTGAGCAACCCGTGATCCTGTCCCTGCTGGGCGCGGGCTTCGTGACAGCCTTCCTGCACGCGGCCCTGCCGACCCACTGGCTGCCGTTCGTGCTGGTGGGCCGGGCGCAGCGCTGGACCCTGCCGAGGATGATGGGCGCGGTGACGGCGGCGGGCCTCGCCCACATCGTCACCACGGCAGTCGTCGGCGGTCTGATCGTCGCCGCCGGCCTGGCCATGGACCAGTGGGTGTCCGGCCTGCTGCCCTATCTGTCGGCGATCCTGTTGTTCCTGTTCGGCGCCTTCTATCTGAGCCGGTCCCTGATCCGGCGGCCCGTGCCGGCGGGTGGCCCTCCGCTGGAGCTGGCCGAGCCGACCGTTTCCCATGCCGCCGCCTTCTGGGGCCTGGTCGCCATGATGGCTGTGTCGCCCGGCGAGGTGCTGCTGCCCATCTATCTGTCCCAGGCCGGAGAGGGCCTGCCCATCCTCGCCGCCCTGACCGTCGCCTTCGCCCTCGGCACCGTCGGCGGCATGGCGGTCTTCACCCTGGCGGCCCGTGCCGGCTGGTCGGTTCTGCGGCTGGAGCGCTGGGCGCGGTATGAAGGTGCGGTGCTGGGTGGAGCCCTGATCGTGATCGGCCTTCTCGTCGTGGCGCATCAGCACTAGGACTGGTCCCATGGCGCAGGCGCATCACGACCACGATCATGACCACGCCCATGGTCACGACCACGACCATAGCCACGGCGGACACCATCACGGCCCGGTAGACACCGGAGACTGGCGTTACGCCGTCGGCCTGATTGTCAACCTCGCGTTCGTGGGCGTCGAGTTCGGCGCCGGCCTGTTCAGTGGCTCCACGGCCCTGATGGCGGACGCGGGTCACAACCTGTCCGACGTGCTGGGCCTCGCCATGGCCGGCGGCGCGGCCTGGCTGGCCCGACGGGCCAGCGGCTCGCAGAATACCTATGGCTACGGCAAGGCGACGGTTCTGGCGGCCCTGGCCAACGCCCTGCTGCTGATCTTCGCCTGCGGAGCCATCGCCTTCGAGGCGGTCCGTCGTCTGGCCGAACCGGCCCCGGTGATGAGCGGCCTGATCATGATCGTCGCCGCCATCGGCTTCGTCATCAACCTGGGCACGGCGCTGATGTTCATGCGCGACCAGCACAGCGACCTGAACGCAAAAGGAGCCTACCTCCACATGATGGCCGACGCCGCTGTCTCGGTCGGCGTGGTGATCGCCGGCGGGGTCATCTGGATGACCGGCTGGTCGATCATCGATCCGCTGGTCAGTCTCGGCATCGTGGCCGTGATCCTGATCGGCACCTGGGGCCTGCTGAAGGACTCGGTCAATCTGGCGATGGACGCCGCGCCCCGCGGGACGGACGTCGAGGCCGTCCGCGCCGCCTTCCTCGCCCTGCCCGGCGTCACCGCCGTCCACGACCTGCACGTCTGGGGCCTGTCGACCACCGAGACGGCCCTGACCGCCCACCTGTGCCATGACCGGGCGGACGCCGACGCCCTTCTGGGTGAGGCGCAGGCCATGGCCCGCGGTCGCTTCCAGATCCGTCACACCACGCTTCAGCTGGAAGCTGCACCCCTGCCCGACTGTCCGGGCTGCTGACCCCCTTCCCATACGGCGCCGCAGCCGCCATCTAGCCGCCCATGACCGACACCGCTTCCGCGAAAATTCCCGTCACCGTCCTCACCGGCTATCTCGGCGCCGGCAAGACCACCCTGCTGAACCGCATCCTCACCGAGGACCACGGCAAGCGCTACGCCGTCATCGTCAATGAGTTCGGCGAGATCGGCATCGACAACGACCTGGTCGTCGGCGCCGACGAGGACGTGTTCGAGATGAACAACGGCTGCGTCTGCTGCACCGTGCGCGGCGACCTGATCCGCGTCGTCGCCGGACTGATGAAGCGCCAGCGGCCGGGCAAGCCCGCCTTCGACGCCATCATCGTGGAGACCACGGGCCTGGCTGACCCCGGCCCCGTGGCCCAGACCTTCTTCGTCGATGAGGACGTCAAGGCGAAGACGCAGCTGGACAGCGTCACCGCCCTGGTCGACGCCAAACACGTCATGGCTCGACTGGATGACTCGAAGGAGGCGCGCGAGCAGGTGGCCTTCGCCGACCGCATCATTCTCAACAAGGTCGACCTCGTGACCGAGGCCGAGCTGGTCGAGGTCGAACGGCGCCTGCGCAAGCTCAACCCGCTGGCCCCCATCACCCGCGCCGAGCGCGCCAATGTTCCGCTGGACCAGGTGCTGGGCCTCGGCGGCTTCGACCTGGGCCGGATCCTCGACATCAATCCCGAGTTCGCCAACCCCGCCCACGGCGAGGCCGGCCACGTCCACGATGAACACTGCGGCCACGACCATCACGGCCATGACCATGCGCATCATGATCATGACCACGACCACGGCCATTCCCACGGCGCTCGCGGCCACGCACACGAGGACGACATCAAGGGCGTCTCCCTGTCGCTCGAACGGCCTATGGACGGGACCAAATTCACCGCCTGGCTCGACCGGCTGCTGGGCGAGCAGGGGCAGAACATCCTGCGCGCCAAGGGCATCATCGACGTCCAGGGCGAGGATCGCCGTCTGGTCTTCCAGGCCGTGCACATGATCCTCGAGGGCGACCTGCAGAAGCCGTGGGGCGCCAACGAGCGCCGCTGGTCCCGCGCCGTCTTCATCGGCCGCGAGCTGGACGAGGCCGGGCTGAGGGCCGGGTTCGAGGCCTGCGCGGCGTGAAATAATCCGTGCATCCCCGCGAAGGCGGGGACCCAGTGCTTTCCCGGGGTACAGTGCGCGGGATCGATCTCAATGCGGACTCGGTGATACCGATCGCCCACAGGACTGGGTCCCCGCCTTCGCGGGGATGAGCGGAAGACAGAGTATGCCGACCACCACCTTCGACGCCCAGATCACCGCCGCCGTGTTCGACAACACAGGCGCGATCTTCGCCCTCGGCGACGGCTCGGTCCGTTTCGAGGGCGGCGAGTTCAGCGCCGCCCATGACGGCGCCATCCTGTGCGCCGTCGCTCACCCTTCCGGCGACGGCGTCCTGACCGGCGGCGACGACGGCCGCCTGATCTGGCACCGGCGCGGCGAGGCGGGCGTGCTGGCCACAGCCAGGGGGCAGTGGATCGACGCCGTCGACGCCTCGGCCGAGAGCGGCTTGATCGCCTTCTCTGCCGGCAAGACCCTGACGGTCATAGACGCGAAGGACGCCGGCTTCCGCCGCGACTTCCAGCATGAACGCACCGTCTCGGGCGTCGCCTTCGATCCGAAGGGCCGGCGCATCGCGACCTCGACCTATGGCGGCGCGGCCCTGTGGTTCGCGCGCATCGCCCAGCAGAAGCCGACTTTCCTGAAATGGGCCGGCTCGCACACGGCCGTGACCTTTTCCCCCGACGGCGCCTTCGTGGTGACCGCCATGCAGGACGCCCAGCTGCATGGCTGGCGGCTGAAGGACCAGAAGAACCTGCGCATGGGCGGCTATCCGTCCAAGGTCCGGGCCATGAGCTTCCTGTCGAACGGCCAGCTGCTCGCCACCTCGGGCGCGCAGGGCGCCGTGCTGTGGCCGTTCGTCGGCTCGAACGGCCCGATGGGGCGTGAGGCCACCGAGATCGGCTTCGACGAGGGCAGTCTGGTCGCGCTTGTGGCGTCGCAGCCGAAGCATGGCCTTCTGGCTGCGGGCCTGAACGACGGCCGGGTCTGGCTGGCCGATCCGGCCGGTCAGGGCCTGAACTTCCTCAAGGCCGAGCGCGGCGCGCCGATCACCGCCCTGGCCATGAGCGCCAACGCGACCCGTGTCGCCTGGGCCGACGAGGACGGACAGGCGGGGGTCGTCACCGTCTGATCGCGCTTGCCCCCCATCCCCTCCCGTGCTGCCATCCCCCCATGTCGGGGGTGACCAAGACCGCGAAGAAGGGCCGGCCGCTGCTGACCCTGTTCCTGCTGCTGCTCCTGCTGGGATCGGGCGGCCTCGTGCTGCAACGGTTCCTGCCCCTTCCCGCCACCTTCCTGATGACCACCCGTCTGATCGAGGGCGAGGGTTGGGACTACCGCTGGCGGTCGCTGGACCGGATTTCGCCGCGGCTGGTGCAGGCCGTGATCGCCTCGGAGGACGCGACCTTCTGCGCCCACCACGGCTTCGACATGAAGGCCATCGAGAAGGCGCTGAAGGCCAATGAGCGCGGCGGCCGCGTCCGCGGCGGGTCGACCATCTCCCAGCAAACCGCCAAGAACGTCTTCCTGTGGCCGGGCCGCGACTGGATCCGCAAGGGGCTGGAGGCCGGCTACACCGTCGCCATCGAGACCGTCTGGGGCAAGCGGCGGATCATGGAAGTCTATCTGAACGTCGCCGAATGGGCCCCCGGCGTCTACGGCGCCGAGGCCGCGGCCCAGCACTGGTTCGGCAAGTCGGCGGAGGACCTCAGCGCCCGCGAGGCCGCCCGCCTGGCCGCCATCCTGCCCAGCCCCCGTCGGTACAACGCCTCCAGCCCCGGACCTTACGTGCGGCGACGCACCTCGCGCATCCAGGCGGCCATGGGCACGGTGCGGAACGAGGGTCTGGCCGCCTGCGTCCTCGGCTGACAGCCCCGCTTGACGGCAAGGCCCCGGTCCCCTCACCTGCCCGCCGAATGACGCGAACGAAACCGCGCCCGGAGGAAGCCCATGAAACGCACCCTGATGACCGCCGCCGCCGTCTGCGCCCTCGCCGCCGCGGGAGCCTGCGCCTCGACCGCCGATCCTGCGATGGCCCGGACGGACGCCCGATCCCCGGCCCTGGCCGCTCAGCCCGCGACCGCTGAAACCGCGATCGCCTTCGTCGCCGCGGCCGAAACCCGCCTCGCCGCGCTCAGCGAGGAGGCTGCCCGCATCCAGTGGACCCGCGCCACCAACATCACCCACGACACCATGTGGCTGGAGAGCCGGATCAACGCCGAATACACCGAGCTCCAGGTCGAACTGGCCAACGGCGCGGCCCGCTTCAATGACGTCCAGGTCCCCGACGACGTCCGCCGCAAGCTGAACCTGCTGCGCCTCGGCATCGTCCTGCCCGCCCCCAACCGCCCGGGCGCGGCCGGCGAGCTGGCCGAGATCACCACGCGTCTGGATTCGACCTATTCGGTCGGCAAGTTCGACTTCAAGGGTCGGCAAATCACCCTGGACGAGGCCGAGGTCATGCTGGCCGAGAGCCGCGATCCGGCCGAGACCAGGGCCCTGTACGAAGGTTGGCGCACCATCTCGCCGGTCATGGCCGCCGACTATTCCCGCATGGTCGAGATCGCCAACGAGGGCAGCCGCGAGCTGGGCTTCGCCGACACCGGGGCGATGTGGCGCGCCGGCTATGACATGGAGCCCGACGCCTTCGCCGCCGAAACCGACCGGCTGTGGACCCAGGTCAAGCCGTTCTACGAAAACCTGCACTGCTATGTGCGCGGCCGGCTGAACGCGAAATACGGCGACGCCGTCCAGCCCGACAGCGGCCCGATCCGCGCCGACCTGCTGGGCAATATGTGGTCGCAGCAGTGGGGCAATATCTATGACGTCGTCGCCCCGGCCGAAGGCGGCGCCTCAAGCTATGATCTGACGGAACGGCTGGTCGCCTCGAACTACGACGCCCGGAAAATGGTCGAGACCGGCGAGGGCTTCTACGTCTCGATGGGTCTGCCCGAACTGCCGGAAACCTTCTGGGAGCGGTCGATGATCACCCGGCCGCGCGACCGCGAGGTGGTCTGCCACGCCTCGGCCTGGGACCTCGACAACCTCGAGGACATCCGCATCAAGATGTGCACCCAGGTGAACGGCGACGACTTCTACACCGTCCATCACGAACTGGGTCACAACTACTATCAGCGCGCCTACAAGGATCAGCCCTTCCTGTTCAGGAACGGGGCGAACGACGGCTTCCACGAGGCGATCGGCGACTTCGTCGGCCTGTCGGCCCTGACGCCCACCTATCTGAACCAGATCGGCCTGTTGCAGACCGTGCCGGGCGAGGAGGAAGACATCCCCTTCCTGCTCAAGATGGCGCTCGACAAGATCGCCTTCCTGCCGTTCGGCCTGATGGTCGACCGCTGGCGCTGGGGCGTTTTCAACGGCGAGACCAGCCCGGCGGAATACAATGACGCCTGGTCGGCCAATATGCTGAAATATCAGGGTCTGGTCCCGCCCGGACCGCGTCCCGCCAACGCCTTCGACCCCGGCGCGAAATACCACATCCCCGGCAACACGCCGTACACCCGCTACTTCCTGGCCCACATTTACCAGTTCCAGTTCCAGCGCGCCGCCTGCAAGGAAGCCGGCTGGACCGGCCCGCTCCACCGCTGCTCCATCTACGGAAACAAGGAAGTGGGTGAGCGCTTCGAGCGAATGATGGAGATGGGTCAGTCGCGGCCGTGGCCGGAAGCCATGCAGGCCTTCACTGGCGAGAGCGGCAACGACGCCTCGGCGGTCACGGATTATTTCGCTCCGCTGAACGCCTGGCTGACCGCCCGGAACCGCGGCAAGGACTGCGGCTGGCAGGCCTGATCGGCTGGACGGCGGGCGATTTCATTAACTGTCGGCATTGGACCTTCTCTTAACCGGGTTGGTTCATGCTCCGCCGGATGAGCGTGGGCGGATTGCGCCCGCGGCTGACGGGCGGATGCGCGATGGGGCTGAAAACCTGGATGGACGGCATGGCCCGCGGCCTGCGCGCCTTCACCCGCCGCATGGCGGACGACGCGCGCGGCAATGTCGCCATGCTGTTCGGCCTGAGCCTGCCGGTGCTTGTCCTGATGACCGTCGGCGGTGTGGACATCCACCGCGCCTCGACCGTGCGGGTGAACCTGCAGGACGCGCTGGACGCCGCCACTCTCGCCGCCGCCCGCTCGCCATATACCGCCAACACCGACCTCCAGCGGGTCGGGCTCGACTCCCTGCGGGCCAATCTCAAGGCCTATCCCAACATCACCCTGCGGGAGGGCGACACCAGCTTTGTGCTGAACAGCGAGGACGTCGTGGTCGCCAGTTCAAGGGTCGATGTGAAGACGCTGGTCGCCAACATCTTCCTGCCCCCGTACGGCAAATTCATGGACGACTACCTGCCGGTGGGCGCCCATTCCGAGGTCGACCGGTCGTCGCGCAACATCGAGGTGTCGCTGGCGCTCGACATCACCGGTTCCATGCAGGGTCAGAAGCTGCTCGACCTCAAGGCGGCGGCCAAGGAACTGGTCGATCTGGTCGTGCAACCGGTTCAGACCCCCTACTATTCCAGGATCGCGCTCGTGCCCTGGTCGATGGCGGTGAACCCCGGAACCTATCTGAACGCCGCCCGCGGGTCGGTCACCGGCTCCACCAACATCACCAACGCCACGATCAACCTCATCGGCCCGCAACTGAGTATCACAGGCGCCAGCAAGGCCCGGCCCGTTGTGGTCACCTCCAACAACCACGGCTTCGCCAATGGCAACGTGGTGTGGATCACCGGCGTCAGCGGCATGACGCAGCTGAACAACAAGCCGTACAGGGTCACCAACAAGACGACCAACACCTTCGAGCTCTACAACATGGCCGGCGCCCGGGTTGACGGCCGCAACTACGGGGCCTTCTCCGGCACGAACGGCCGGGTCCAGAAATGTCAGGACAGCGACTGCTCGATCACCGTCACGTCCGCCAACCACGGCCTGGTGAACAACGACTACGTCTACATCACCGGCGTCAACGGCATGACCCAGATCAACAACCAGACCTTCCTGGTCGGCAACGCCACGACGAACACCTACACGATCGATCCGACCTCCAGCTCGCTGAACGCCTACACCTCCGGCGGTCAGTCGTGGTGCGCCCAGAATGGCTGCCAGTACTTCACCTTCGAGGACGGCAACGGCGATCTCTCCACCCATAGCGTCAGCAGCTGCGTGACAGAGAGACTGGGCGCACAGCGCTCAACCGACGCCGTGCCGAACGCTTCCGCACGAGTGGGGCGTCACTATCCGAGCCTGAACGCCACGCCGGGTGCGAACTCCACCTGCCTGAGCAGCATCATCCGGCCCCTGTCGAGCGACGCCGCCGCCATCAAGACAAACATCGACAACCTGTCGACCAACGGTGTCACGGCGGGCCAGATCGGCATCGCCTGGGGCTGGTACATGGTGTCCCCGACCTTCAGCACCCTGTGGCCGTCAGCCTCTGCGGCGCCCTACGACACCTCGGAAACGTTGAAGGCCGTGATCATCATGACCGACGGGGAGTTCAACGCTCCATATTGCCAGGGCGTCATCGCCGCCGGCTACGGCGCGAACAACGCCGTCAGCAACGGCTGTTCTCCGGACAACGGCGAACCGTTCGCCCAGAGCCGCGACCTGTGCGACGCCATGAAGGCTCAGGGCGTCGTCGTCTATACGGTGGGTTTCCAGATCACTGTGGGAGCCCAGGCCGACACTCTGCTGCGATACTGCGCCTCGACGGCAACCGGCTATTTCAACGCCTCCAACGGCACGGCGTTGTCCGAGGCTTTCGCCGCCATCGGACGCGACATCACCCAGCTGAGAATATCGCGGTAGGTCGACGACCGGCCAGGCCCGTCAGATCAGCCGGATTTCCCTCAGACGCTCGGTCAGGAAGTCTTCGGCCATGATCGCCTTGCCGGCGTAGCGGTCCGGGTTCTCCGGGCTGATCATGCCCGGCAGGGTCTCGATCACGAAATCCGGGTTGAAATGCAGGAAGAAGGGCGTGGAGTAGCGGGCGAAGCTGGCCCGCTCGGGCGCCGGATTGATGACCCGATGGCTGGTCGACGGCAGGACATGGTTGGTCAGCCGCTGCAGCATGTCGCCGATATTGACCACCAGAGCGCCCGGCGGTGGCGCGATGTCCAGCCACTCTCCGTCGGCGTCCTTGACCTGCAGGCCCGCCTCCTCGGCGCCCAGCAGCAGGGTGATGACATTGATGTCCTCGTGCGCTCCGGCCCGCACGCCCGGGGCGCCCGCGGGCACGGGCGGGTAGTGCAGCATCCGCAGGATGCTGTTACCCATCTCGACCTTGTCCTCGAAGAAGTCGTCGCCCAGTTTCAGATACCGGGCGATGGCGCGCAGGATCTTCGCGCCCAGGTCGTCCATGGCGGCGAACATGCCGTAGAGATGCTCGCGGAAGCCCGCGACCTCGGTCGGCCAGACGTTGTCGCGCATGTATTTGCGATACGGATGGCCCTCGGGCAGCTCGCGCCCGACGTGCCAGAATTCCTTCAGGTCGACCGTGGCGGCGCCCTTGGCCGCCTCGACGCCGAACGGAGTCAGGCCGCGCGCGCCGCCCGTGCCCGGCTGGTGATATTTGCGCTTGGTCTCCTCCGGCAGCGCGAAGAAAGTCTTGGCATCCGCAATGGCCGCCTCGATCACATCCTCGTCCAGGCCATGGTCGGCGATGACGGCGAAGCCATACCGTTTGAAAGAGGTCCCCAGCCTGTCGGCGAAGGCCTGGAAGTCGGCGTCGTACAGCTTCATCGACACCGGCTCGATGGCGCGACCGGGGCTCGGGGCGGTTTCGGGGGTCACGGTCGCACTCACGGCAGGGCCTCACAGGATGGACAGGTCGGTTCCATACGCCCTAACCCGCGACATTGGCAAAGCCGGGGCGGGCGTTCACGCGCCGTACAGGTCGGAACCTTCACCGTAAGCCCACGTTTCAGCGGCAGACCGATTTCACGCAAAGGACATCCCCCATGCGCAGCAAGCTTCTCCTCACCGGCGCCAGCATCGCCATCCTGCTGGGCGGCGTCGCCTGCACCACCACGGACCCCTACAGCTCGGCGCCGCGCCGCAACAACACGGCCACGGGCGCGATCGCCGGGGCCCTGGGGGGCGCCGTGCTGGGCTACCTGACCAACACCTCCAACTCCGAGGAAGGCCGCAAGAACGCCCTGATCGGCGCCGGCATCGGCGCTCTCGGCGGGGCCGCAGTCGGCGCCTATATGGACCGCCAGCAGCGCGAGCTGGAGGCTGAACTGTCCGGCTCGGGCGTGGGCGTCGCGCGTCAGGGCGACAACCTGGTCCTGCGCATGCCGTCCGACGTGACCTTCGCCTCCAACCAGTCGAACATCACGCCACGCTTCAACGCCACGCTGGACGATGTCGCCGCCGTGCTGAACCGCTATGACCAGTCGATCATCGACATCGTCGGCCATGCCGACTCCGATGGCGCCGACGACTACAACCTGGATCTTTCGCGCCGCCGCGCCTCGTCGGTGGCCCAGGCCCTCGTCAGCCGAAACGTCCTCGCCGACCGGCTGTACGTCGATGGCCGCGGCGAAAGCGCCCCGATCGCCTCCAACGCCACGGCCGAAGGCAAGGCGCAGAACCGCCGGGTCGAAATCCTGATCCGCCCGTTCCGCGGCTAACCTCAAGCCGCGGGCCGCCGCGCGGCGAGCATCGGCGGAACATCCTCGCCCTCAAGAGACCGAGAGCGGCAGCGCCCGGGGAAAAAGGACGGAGCCCCGGCTCCGTCCTTTTTTGCGAGCGCACACTGTTCCGTGACTTGCGGCGCAGCGCGTCAGATGCTGGATACGATCCGCACTCGCTGCGAGGGAATCGCTTGCGCCCGAACCATCAGGAATTCGCCGACGGCGTGAAACTGGCCGCCATCGCCGCGGTCTCGGCGGTGCTCACTGCGACCGTGGTCATCGGCGCCGGCCGCACCCTGATGCCGCAGGACGAGGGCCTGGCCGCTGAACAACCCGCCCTCGTGCGCGTCGCCCTGCGCTAGCGGTCAGGCCCGTCCGATCGACGCGTAGCGGAAGCCGCGGGCCCGCATGTCCTCGGGCCGGTAGACGTTCCTCAGATCGACCATGACGGGTTCGCGCAGCAGCAGCTTGATCCGGTCCAGATCCAGGGCGCGGAACTGATCCCATTCGGTCAGGATCACCACCGCATGGGCCCCTTCCACGGCGTCGTAGGGCCCGTCCTTGAACACCACCCCGTCCAGCAGTCTGGCGGCTTCGTGCATGCCCTCGGGATCGAAAGCCTGGACCGTCGCGCCCATCGCGATCAGGGCCGGGGCGACATCCAGCGACGGCGCGTCGCGCATGTCGTCGGTGTTGGGCTTGAAGGTCAGGCCCAGCAGGGCCACGGTCTTGCCCTTCAGGTCGCCGCCCATCGCGGCCGCCACCTTGCCGGCCATGGCCTTCTTGCGTGCGTCGTTGATCTGGACCGTCGTCTCGATCAGCCGCAGCGGCGCGCCGGCGTCGGTCGCCGTCCGCACCAGCGCCAGGGTGTCCTTGGGGAAGCACGATCCGCCATAGCCGGGCCCGGCATGGAGGAATTTCGCGCCGATCCGCTTGTCCAGGCCGATGCCGCGGGCGACCTGCTGCACGTCCGCCCCGA
>NZ_JAQSDY010000009.1 GCF_029946145.1 Brevundimonas sp. | reverse complement strand
CGTTTACGGCGTGGACTACCAGGGTATCTAATCCTGTTTGCTCCCCACGCTTTCGAGCCTCAGCGTCAGTAATGAGCCAGTATGTCGCCTTCGCCACTGGTGTTCTTCCGAATATCTACGAATTTCACCTCTACACTCGGAGTTCCACATACCTCTCTCACACTCAAGACACCCAGTATCAAAGGCAGTTCCGAAGTTAAGCTCCGGGATTTCACCTCTGACTTAAATGTCCGCCTACGCTCCCTTTACGCCCAGTAATTCCGAGCAACGCTAGCCCCCTTCGTATTACCGCGGCTGCTGGCACGAAGTTAGCCGGGGCTTCTTCTCCGGCTACAGTCATTATCTTCACCGGTGAAAGTATTTTACAATCCTAAGACCTTCATCATACACGCGGCATGGCTGCGTCAGGCTTTCGCCCATTGCGCAAGATTCCCCACTGCTGCCTCCCGTAGGAGTTTGGGCCGTGTCTCAGTCCCAATGTGGCTGGTCATCCTCTCAGACCAGCTACTGATCGTAGCCTTGGTGGGCCATTACCCCACCAACAAGCTAATCAGACGCGGGCCGCTCTAATGGCGATAAATCTTTCCCCCGAAGGGCACATTCGGTATTAGCACAAGTTTCCCTGAGTTATTCCGAACCAAAAGGCACGTTCCCACGTGTTACTCACCCGTCCGCCACTAACTCCGAAGAGTTCGTTCGACTTGCATGTGTTAGGCCTGCCGCCAGCGTTCGCTCTGAGCCAGGATCAAACTCTCAGGTTGAGTTGACTATCTGACCTAAGCAGACCGATCCGAAGACCGGTTGGCATTAGTTCTACGTATTCTTGACGAGATCCCACGAACGCCTCTCCGAAGAGCGACGTCATGGTGTCTTTTCAAAAAGACCGCAGTTGTCAGTGTCGAGACAGTTCCGAAGAACCGTCGCTAGGACACCGCCGCCTGCGTTTCTCTTTCCAGATCAACGATTTCAAAGACCAGAGGAACCGGAGACCGGCTCCAACCGTTTAGCGCCCGGTTGCGGCGGAGGCGGCGATGTAGTCGCCTCGGTATTCCGTGTCAAGCGGTTATTCCGAAGAACAACCTCTTTCCCGTCCGCCCCGTCCGGAGACGAGGGAGGCGCTGTTTAGCGCCTCAGTTTTCCGCGTCAAGTGGTTCTTTTTAAAGAAGAACCTCTGTCTGCGAACCGGCCCGGGAGGCCGGTGGAGGCGGCTGTCTAAAGAGAGCCAATCTCCGTGTCAACCGGGCTTTTCAGCCATTTCGCGGAAGAGAAATCCGGAGACTTCAGGCCGCAAAAAACCGTCTGGAAAGCCCGAGAGGCTTGCCTCTGTTTCGTTACCGACGATTCGATTGGAGCGCGGAACCTAACCGAAACACCTTAAGGAAGCAACCCGCATCTGCGACTTTCTTCCCGGGGAACCGCTGGAGACTTTCGTCTCCGTGGCCCCGGCGGCCGGCCCGTTTCCGAGCGAGGCGGCGATATACGCAGCGGCCATTTTGTCCGCAAGCCGATTCCGACAGTTTTGCGAACTTTCTCGCGGAGTCGCGGTCGATGGACCCCGGCCTTTCCAGGGCGATCCGCGATACGCGCCCTGCCCGCCTGCCCTTCAGCCTGCCGCTATATAGGTGCGCAGGGATTCAGCTTCCTGGGTGGCCTCGGCGATCTGGCATTTCACCACGTCGCCAATCGAGATCACGCCGGCCAGTCGACCGTCGCGCAGCACCGGCAGATGCCGGATTCGCCGGTCGGTCATCCGCCCCATGAGAATCGCCACCGTCTCGCCGGGCGCGGCGAACACCACCTCGGCGGTCATGAAGGTCGAAACAGGCTGGTTCAGCGCCGTCTGGCCATCGCGGGCCACGGCCTTGACCACGTCCCGTTCGGACAGCACGCCCACCACCTTGTCATTGTTGCAGACCATCAGGGCGCCGACCCGCAGCCGATCCAGTTCGCCGCACGCCTCCCCCAGCGTCAGTTCGGGCCCGATGGCGTAGACGGCGTCGCCCTTGTCCTTGAGAATTTCGGCGACCAGCATCGCGGCTCCTCCCTCTCTATATAGAGCGCGGCCGCGGATGGACCGCTTCAGGCGTCAGGGTCGCGCAGATCGGGCGGCGAATCAAATGCTTCCGGTCTTGCGCGAAATACGCTGGCCCACGGGCCGATCAGCAGGGCTCCGGCGATGAATCCGAAGGCGTGGGCCTCCCAGGCGATGCGGGCGCCTTCCATTCCCGGAGCAAAGCCCAACAGGCCGACGGCGGCGTTGACCGCCATGATCGCCACCGCCGGGGTCAGGAAGCGGGTGTCGGTCAGCGATCTCAGCTTTCCGGGCTTGCGGCCCAGCAGGCGCAGGGCCGCCCCCATCAGACCGAACACCGCCCCCGACGCCCCGACCAGGGCGTCATAGCTGGCGGGATGCGCCAGCCCGTATCCCGCGGTCGCGAGCAGGCCGCACAGTATATAGAAAGCCAGGAACCCCATTGCGCCCTTCCCGCCCGGCATCAGCCGCGCGACCGGGGCGCCGAAGGCCAGTCCCATGATGGCGTTCATCCCCACATGGGGCCAACCGCCGTGAACCAGCATCGACGTCAGCACGCCCGGCCACCAGCCGCCGTCCCAAAGCGAAGACGGGCGAAAGGCCAGCGACACTCCGCCATCCGGCAGACGCGTCTGAAGCCAGTAGATGACGGGCATCGACACAGCGACGCCGACCGCCACGAGGGGGGCGTTGAACACACGTTCGGGCGGCTGCGCGTTCAGGATGAAAGCTCCGGCGATTCACGAAGACAAACCAATCGGTTGTCAGACGCCCTCATGGCAAGCGCTTCTTAATAACCATGACCCAGAGTGGGACGAAGGATCCTTTCTGATCCGTTGACCCTGTTTGCGTGAGAGGTGGCCGCCATGACCATGCGCATCAAGCTCCTGCCTGCGATTGCCCTTGCCGTCACTCTCGCCGCGCCGGTCCCGGCTTCGGCCCAGTCGGCCGGTTCATCGAGCATGGGAACCTATCAGGCCGGCTACGGCGGCTCGCGTTACACGACCGCCCGCCCCCAGACCGGATCGACCCGGGACGCGAACGGCAACCGGCTGATCATCGACGGCGTCATCCAGGCCGGCGCCAGCACCTATTCCAGCGCCAGCGGAGGCGTCTCCTCCAGCTTCTCGGGCGCGGGCGGGACGGGCGCCATCGGCGGCTCGACCGCCATCGGCAACAACCTGAATGTCGTCGTTCAGGGCAACCACAACACCGTCATCGTCAATTCCACCCAGGTGAACAACGGCGCGATCAACGCCGGAACCAGCCTGAACGGCACCCTGAGGCTTCCATGAGCTCTGGCTCCCTTTCCCGCCGGCTTCGGGTCGCGGGCATAGCCTCTGCGGCTGCGGCGCTTCTGAGCGGCTGCATTTCCGCCTCGGCGGGTCCGAACGGGCAATACGCCTCGCCGATCGGCGATGCGCCCGTGACCGCCAACCCGACCCCCTACTCCGCCGCTCTCTACTGCATGGCCGACTACGCCCGCCGCTACAGCCTGCCCTCGCCGCGCATCGCGGTCGGTCGGATCAGCGACTACACCGGCACGGTCTCGGCCGACGGCGGCCGCCAGGTGACCGGCGGCGCCTCGCTGATGGCCAATACGGCGCTGGCCAAGGCCGGCGCCCACATCGTCGAACGCTATGACACCTCGGTGTCCGAGCTTGAGCTGCGCTACGCCAACAACCGCCTGATCGGCGACCAGGGCCCCGGCGGTCCCGGCGACACCCAGTACCGCCGCATCCTGGCCGGCCAGGTGCCAGGATCCGACTTCTACATCGTCGGCGGCATCACCGAGGTGAACTACAATATCCGGTCCGCCGGCTTCGACATGGCAGCGGGACAGGCTGCGAGCCAGACCCCCCTGTCCACGGCGTTCGCGGGCAAGTCCTATGTGATGAACATCGCCATCGACCTGCGCCTGGTGCAGACCACGACCATGGAGGTCGTCGATGTCGTCTCCTATCAGAAGCAGATCATCGGCCGCGAGATCTCGGCCGGGGTGTTCGACTTCCTGAACGGCAACGTCTTCGACATCTCCGCGGGCGAAGGCGGGCTGGAGCCGGTGCAACTGGCCGTTCGCGCCCTGATCGAGCGCGCCACAGTCGAGTTCATGGCCAACCTGTATGGCGCGCCCGGGCCCGAAATCTGCCTGACCGCCGGCCCCGACCCACTGGGCGGCGCCGTCGGCCCGACCGGCGGCTACTATCCCGCCTACCCCAACACGGACACAAACAATGGCGCTACACGTGCGGATCCGTCTCGCTGGCACGATCGCCGCGACGGTGCTGTGCGCGGCAACCGCTACTGAGGCCGCCGCCCGGACACCGCCGCAGGACGGCGCCATCGTTCTGAACGAACAGCTGCAGCTGGGCGATGTCTTCGCTGGCCAGACGCTGAACGTCGTCGACGCCCAGGACCAGGTGACCGTCGAAACCTCGGCCCAGGGCAACTCGGCCTCGGGCGCTGTCGAGAACGGGGCCATCACGGTGCAGTCGAACCAGGACATGCGCGGCGACGCCGTGGCGCGGACGGACCTCACCCTGGGCGGCGACACGTATGGTGAGGTCAATGCGACGACCCAGGCCGGCGGCAACTACCTGGCCGTCAGCGCCTACAACGCCGACCTGACCGTCGATGCGACCCAATCCAACATGGGCGATCTGGTCAGCGCCACGACCGAGGTCGGCGACAGTAACGCCCGGCTGCACGGCGGCGTGGCGGTCAACGCCTCGGCCATTTCCAACACCGTCGCCCTCGCCGGCCAGGCCTCGTTCCTGCAAGGAACCGTCGACCAGTCGTCGTCGGCTGTCGTCCGCTCGTTCGGCCGCGTCCAGAGCCAGTACATTCCGGCGACCGGCAGCGTCACCAGCGAAGCCATCGTCAACGCCGTTGCGGTCAACAGCAACGCCACTTCGGGTCAGAACCTGTCGATCATCCAGCGCTCGACCGGCGACTTTGTCGAGGCCGAGGCCAGTTCCAACGCCGGCAATGCCTGGGATCTGGCCGCGCGCGCCCGCGCCAGCGCCAACCAGGCCATCCTCTACAACGAGGGCGGATCGGTCGAGACCGGGTCGGACCAGAACAACACCAGCTTCGTCCGGGCCTCGGCCCTGACCACCGCCTATGACTTCGGCCAGGCCGAAGCCCAGGCCCGCGGCGTGGCCAATGAGCTGTCCGTCGGCAACAACGACATCTTCGTCGAGATCGACAACACCCAGTTCAACTCGGGCGGCGTGGACGTCACCGCCACCTTCTCGGGCACGAATGGCTACGATGTCTATGTCGGCGCTGAAGCCGTCGGCAACAGCGTCACCGGCTATGCCTGTTCGACCTGCGAAGCCTTCCTCGACGCCACCAATACCCAGACCAACAGCGGCGACGTCTCAGCCGTGGCCAACACCACGGTCGCGGGATCGGGACGCGCGGTCATCACGGGCGCGACCGCTGTCGGCAACTCGGCGAACTTCTACGTTTCAAGGCCGTCACATTAATCTTCGGTAACTTGAGCCGACCCCGCCGGTCGCTGAAAGGTTGCACGGGCGTCGGCATCTGGCCGGCGGCCCCAGCCCAGTATCCGGCGCGGCCCCGATCCGGGAGTGATCGCGCCTTTCGGAAAGAGACCGAGAATGCGTTCCGCCCGTCGCCTGTTGCTGCTCGTCGCGGCTTCCACCACCGTCTTGCTCGCCGCGTCGCCCGCCCTGGCCCAGGCCCAGGTTCAGCCGTCCGACCCATGGGCCCAGGCGGCCAGCGACATTCCGGCCGATTCCAATGTCCGTTTCGGCGTCCTGCCCAACGGCATGCAGTACGCCGTGATGCGCAACGCGACGCCGGCGGGTCAGGCCTCGCTGCGCCTGCGCATCGACGCGGGCTCGCTGATGGAGAACGAGGACCAGCTGGGTCTGGCCCACTTCATGGAGCACATGGCCTTCAACGGGACGACAAACATCCCAGAGAACGACCTGTTGCGTATCCTCGAGCGTCTGGGACTGGCGTTCGGCGCCGATACAAACGCCTTCACCAGCTTCGATCAGACCGCCTACATGCTGGAGCTGCCCCGCACCAATGACGAGACCGTCGACGCCGCTCTGCGCATCATGCGGGAACAGGTGTCCGAAGCCCTGATGGACCCCGCCGCGCTCGACGCCGAACGCGGCGTGATCGAGGGCGAGGAGCGGACCCGCAACACGCCGCAACTGCGCATCGCCAAGGCCCAGTTCGGGCTGATCGCGTCCGGTCAGCGCCTCGCGAACCGCTTCCCCATCGGTGATCTCGATATCATACGCAATGCGCCGCGAGACCGCTTTGTGGAGTTCTACAACGCCTACTATCGGCCAAACCGCGCCACGTTTGTCGCCGTCGGCGATTTCGATGTGGACGTGATGGAAGGCAAGATCCGCGCGGCCTTCGAAAACTGGCAGCCCAAGGCCGCGGACGGTCCCGATCCGGATCTGGGCCAGGTCGCCGCGCGCGGTCCTGAAACCCGCATCCTCGTCGAACCGGGCGTCCAGTCCTCCGTCGTGATCAACTGGGTCCGCCCGCCTGATCTTGATCCGGACACGGTCGCCGAACGCCGCGAGAATCTGATCCGCGGCCTCGGTCTGGCGGTGCTGAATCGTCGCCTCGGGGAACTGGCGCGCGCCGACAATCCCCCGTTCGTAAGCGCAAGCGCTTCAACCAGCACCGCATTCGACAGCCTGTCGGCTGGCACCATCAACGCCAACTTCAATCCCGGCGGCCTGACGCGGGCGCTGGAAACGATCGAGCAGGAACAGCGCCGACTGGTCCAGTTCGGAATCACCCAGGCCGAGCTGCAGCGGGAGATCACCGACAACCGCACCCGGCTGCAGAACGCGGTCACCGCCGCCGCGACGCGGTCCACGCCGGCGCTGGCCAACGGGCTGCTCGGAGCCGCCAATGACGGAAACGTCTTTGCTTCGCCGGCGACCGGTCTCGACCTCTTCAACGCCACGGTCGAAGGCCTGACGCCCGATCAGGTCACCGCCGCCGTCCGCCCGGTCTTCGAAGGTCAGGGACCGGTCGTCATGATCACCTCCCCGGTCGCGATCGACGGCGGTGAGGCCGCCGTCACCGCGGCGCTGGAAGCCTCCCGCCAAGTCACCGTGACCGCGCGCGCCGACGACGCAGCCCTGGAGTGGCCGTACACCGACTTCGGAACGCCGGCTCAGCCGAGCGCCCGCACCGAGATCGCGGACCTTGGGGTCACCCGCGTGGACTTCCCCAACGGCGTCCGTCTGTTCGTCAAACCGACCGAGTTCCGTGACAACCAGATCCTGATCAACGTCCGCACCGGCATCGGCGAGTTGGCCCTGCCCACCGACCGCGTCACCGCCATGACCCTGGCCAATTCGGTGATGGGACCGGGCGGCACGTCGAAGCTGACGGTGGATCAGCTGACCCGCGTGCTCAGCGGCAAGACCTACAGCGTCAACGCCGGCCTCGCGACCGACGCCTTCACCCTCAACGGAGCGACCAAACCGGAAGATCTCCAGCTCGAGATGCAGGTGCTGACGGCCTATCTGGTGGATCCGGGTCTTCGCGCCGCACCCTTCGAACTGGCCCGCAGCCAGTTCCCGTCGCAGCTCGCCCAGCTTCGCGCGACGCCCGGCGGCGTGCTGGGCCGCGACCTCGGCGAACTACTCAGTTCGGGGGATCAGCGCGACGCCATGCCGACGGAGGAAGAGATCGCCGCCATGTCGATCGAGGAGGTCCGCGCCGGCGTGACCGAGGGTCGCGCGCGCGGACCGATCGACATCGTCATGGTCGGCGACGTGACCGTGGACGCCGCCATCGCCACCGTGGCGAACACCTTCGGCGCCCTCCCGGACCGGGGTCCTCAGGCCCAGCCGCTGGCGGGCTCTGACGTCCGGCGCTTCCCCGCGCCCGTGGCCGAACCGGTCCAGCTGAAGCACGAGGGTCCGGGCGAGCAGGCGATCGGCCTCGTCGGCTGGCCGACCACCGATGCGATCGGCGACCAGCTCGAGGCCCGGCAGCTGTCGATCCTCAACGCCGTCGTACAGCTTCGGCTGAACGAGGAAGTCCGCGAAAAGCTGGGCATCGCCTATTCGCCAGGGTCCGGGGCCGCATCGTCGTCAGTCTTCCCTGACTACGGCTATCTCCTGATGCTGGCCGAAACGCGCCCCGAAAGCCTGCCGATCCTGTTCACGGCGTTCGAGTCCATCGCCGCCAGCCTGCGGGAAACGCCGATCAGCGACGACGAACTGCTGCGCGCGCGAGCGCCCGTGGTCGAGTCGCTGCGCCGCAACCAGGCCGACAATGGATACTGGGTGAGTCAACTCGCGGACGCCGGACGCAAGCCCGAAACCTTCGACGAAATCCGCTCGCACGTGACGGACTACGAAGCCGTGACCGCCGCCGACATCCAGCGGCTGGCGCGCCAGTACCTGACGGCTGACAAGGCCTGGCGTCTGACCATCACCTCGGACAACCCCGTCGCGCCTGCCGCGGCGGCGCCGGCGGCCCAGTAGGCGAAAAAATGGCCCCGGTCCTTGCGGATCGGGGCCAGTTTGCTTCTCAGGAGTTGTCGACGGAGCCGACGCTGACCGTTGTAGGCGTCCGCGGCTGACCCGCGGCTGAACACCGGTGTTCAGACTGGCGTCAGAAAACCCGACCGCCCACGCCGCCGTCCAGGGTGATCATCGCGCCCGACACAGCCATGCCGGCCTCTTCGATCACTTCCTCGCGGTACTCGGTGTAGGTCTCCTCGCGGAGCCAGGTCACGATTTTCACGCCCGCGCCGTAGCGGCGGAGCAGCGAACGTTCGTTGCAGTCGCGCTCGTCGCGCTGCCGCTTGCACTCGATCTGGCCGCCGCGGCCGTGCCACAGGGCTTCGCCCTTGCGGCAGTCCATGGTCTCGCCGTGGCCGAAGTCCGCGTCGCCCTGGTACTCGGCCCAGGTGATCTGGAGCCAGGTGCCGGCGAGGCAGCGGTAGAGTTCGCCCTCATAGTCGCCGTCAACCTCGCGATCGGGGCGAACCTGGGACGCCGGGTGCGGCACGTTGCGGTCGTCGATGCAGTAGGCCCGGATCACCACCCGCTTTTCCCACCGCCGACGGGCTTCATACGGAACCCGGATGGTCCTGCGCACCCGCGCGCCCTCGACGTTCAGGCCACTGATGGTGGTGGGATAGGGCTGATCGACCGTCACATAGGCCGAACCGCCGCCGCTGACGAAGACGCTGCCGCCGGCCCGGGCGTTCAGACCCGCCCGGGCCGCCGCGCTGGAGTTGGCGTTGGCGTTGACGTTCACATTGACGTTCAGGTTTCCGCCGCCGCCACAGCACGGCGGGGGTGGCGGCAGCTCGCAGCATGGAGGAGGCGATGGCGGCGGCGGCGGGGGTTCGCAGCACGGCGGGGGCGGCGGCGGGCATACCGGTCCGCACTGGGCCGCTGCCGGATCGGCGAACGCCATCAGGGCGGTGAAGCCCCCCAGCGCCAGCAGCCAGTTCATGATCCGCACCCGCATGGGCCGACCTCCACATCAAAACTTGCGCGGTCCCTGCAATACGCGGGCCGCTCCAATCTGCATCTGACGCCAGCAAGCCTTTCAATTCCGTTGCTTTCGACCCGGCCCGGGCCTTGCGGCGAAAGGATCAGAGGCCAAGGCGATGTTTCATCCTGATACGCAATTCCTGATCGACCACTGGACCGGCCTGTCCCGCCGCGCCGACACCCGGGCCGGCATACCGGCGCGCGCGGCTGTGGAGCCCGCGGTGCTGGGCCTGCGCCTGCCCCGTGTGTTCATGGCCGACCGTCCCGGCGAGGAGGCCGTCGTGCGGCTGGCGGGCGGCTGGATCGAGGGTTTCCACGGTGAGAGCCTCAAGGACCAGCCCCTGCTGTCGCTGTGGCGGCCCGCCTCGCGTCCCCTGGTCGCCGCCGCCCTGACGCAAACCCTGCGGGAAGCCCGCCCCGTGGTCGTGGTCGCCCTGGCCGGCCAGGGCGCGGCCCAGATCGAGATCACCATGGTTCCCCTGCGGGGTCCGTCCGGTGAACCCGATCGGGTCCTGGGATTGTACGCGCCGGCCGCCACCCTGACCCTGGCCGCCGACGAGCCCCGCCTGCTGACGGCCCGGGTCTCGATCGGCGTCGGCGAACCCGCCCGGGCTCCGCTCAGCCTTGCGGCGATTCACGGCCGCCGGCTGGCGTGACGGCGACAAGGTCGGCGCGATAGCGCTTCCAGTTCTGGACATAGTGCGCCGCCGAAGCCCTCAACGCCTCGATCTGCCCGGGCTCGAGTTGCCGCACCACCTTTCCGGGCTGGCCCATCACCAGCGAGCCGTCGGGTATGACCTTGCCCTCGGTGATCAGGGTGTTGGCGCCGATCAGGCAATTCTTCCCGATCCGGGCCCGCCCCAGCACCACAGCCCCGATGCCGATCAGGCTGTTGTCGCCGATCTCGCAGCTATGGAGCATGACCATATGGCCGACGGTCACCCCGTCGCCGATGGTCAACGGCTCGCCGGGGTCGGAATGGAGCACGCTGCCGTCCTGGATATTGGTGTCCCGGCCGATGGTGATGGGGTCGTTGTCGCCTCGCACGACCGCTCCGAACCAGATGCTGGCGCCCGGCTTCAGAATCACGTCTCCTATGACGGTCGCGTTCGGAGCAACCCAGTATTCGCCCTCTGGCGGAAGCTGTGGTTTCTTGTCAGCCAACGCATGAATCGTCATGGAAACATAACCTTATCTTGAACGGTTTCTTGGCTTTAAGCCTTCGTAAACCACGCTAGCATCATTCTGTTGATGCGATTCGAGGCCGCCATTTCGGCCCCGGATCGGAAGCCGGATCAAGCCCGGTCCGGTCAGACCTCGGGGGACGTGCGTGGTGCGTTCGGTTCGGCGGCTCGCGCCGCTGGGAGATTTCCGGTCCCTGGAAGGGCCCTCCTCCGATCCGGGCGGATGCGTCGCATCCCCTTCTTCTCTCCCTACCTTCGTTCGAGGCGATGCTTTTGCGGCATCGCCTTTTTTCATGCCCTGGAGGCGTCCATGACCAAGCGTGCAGCCATCAAGCGCCAGACCCGCGAGACATCGCGTGAGCACGGTGTGCTCGATTCCCGTCAGTTCATGGAGGATTCCAAGGTACGCCGCCTTCCGACCCACGCCGGCCAGGGCGGCTGGTCGCCCTATCCGTCCAACGACGACCGGGACCAGGCCTATCTGAAGACGCTGAAGCCGAAGTCGGACGGTCAGGCCGAGTTGATGACCGCCATCGACAATCACAACATGGTCCTGGCCCTCGGACCCGCAGGCACGGGCAAGACCTATCTGGCCGTCGCCAAGGCGGTCGAGGCGCTGGAAGCCGGCAAGATCGGCCGCATCGTCCTGAGCCGCCCCGCCGTCGAGGCCGGGGAATCGATCGGCTTCCTGCCCGGCGACATGGAGGACAAGCTGGCCCCCTATCTGCGCCCCCTCTACGACGCCCTCTCGGACCGGCTCTCGATGAAGCGGGTCAAGGCCCTGATGGCCGAAGGGCTGATCGAGATCGCCCCCATCGGCTATATGCGCGGCCGCACCCTGAACAACGCCTTCATCGTCGTCGACGAGGCCCAGAACTGTACCTATGTGCAGTTGAAGATGCTGCTGACCCGGCTGGGCTGGCATTCGACCATGGTGGTCACGGGCGACCCGCAGCAGTCCGATCTGCTGCCGGGCATCTCGGGCCTGTCGGACATCGCCGAACGGCTGATGCCCGTGCCGAACATCGCCGTGGTGCGGCTGGCCGAACAGGACATCGTCCGCCACCCGCTGGTAGCGAGCATGATCGGGGTGCTGTGACGCGACACTGACAGGCGAAAGAGATCAGGCCGTCGCCGGATTCACGGCGGCGGCCTTTTCCTTCGCCAGGGCCAATCCCTCGACCGAACCGCTGACCGGCGGCTTCGGTCGGGCGCCCATCCGATCGATCAAGGCGAAGACAAACGGGTTCAGCGAGATCGACAGCAGGGCGGCGGCCAGGATGAGGTCGTGCGTCTCCTGCCGCATGCCGCCCAGCTGTACGCTGAGGGCGGCGAGGATGAAGGAGAACTCGCCGATCTGGGCCAGGGCCGCGGCGACCGTCAGGCTGGTCGCCCTGTCCAGCTTGAAGGCGCTGGTGATCGCCAGGGCCGCGATGGACTTGCCGACGATTACGATGGCCAGCACGCCCATTATGGCCAGCGGCTCGCGGAGCAGGATCGTCGGGTCGAACAACATGCCGACAGAGACGAAGAACAGCACGGCGAAGGCGTCGCGCAGGGGCAGTGACCGTTCGGCCGCGTTGTGGCCCAGCGGCGAGCTGTTCAGCACCAGCCCCGCGAGGAAGGCGCCCAGGGCGAACGAGTGGAACAGGGCGTAGGCGATCCAGGCGATGCCAAGGGCGATGGCCAGGACCCCGAGGGTGAACAGTTCTCGCGAACGGGTGTGGGCGATGCGCACAAGCAACCACGGCAGCAGCCGGGCGCCGACCACCAGCATCACGCCCGTGAAAGCCGCGACCTTGAACAGGGTCCAGCCGATCGACTGCGCCAGCTCCATGCCGTCCAGTCTCTCGCCCGGCTGGATGACCAGCAGCGGCAGGATGACGAGCGCGACGACGATCACCAGATCCTCGACGATCAGCCAGCCCATCGCGAGCCGGCCGATTGGCCCCTTGACCTGTTTCCGTTCCTCCAGCGCCCGCAGCAGCACGACCGTGGACGCAACCGACAGGGCGAACCCCATCAGCGTCGCCTCGAGATGGCTCATCCCCATCAGCCGGCCGAGGACCCACCCCAGTCCGGTCGCCGCCGCGATCTGAACGAGGGCGCCGGGGATGGCGATCTTTCGCACCTTCATCAGGTCGGCCAGCGAGAAATGCAGCCCCACCCCGAACATCAGCAGGATGATGCCGATTTCGGCCAGCTGCGGCGCCAGCTCCGTGTCGGCGACAAATCCGCCGGTGTGGGGACCGACCAGCACCCCCGCCACCAGATAGCCCACCAGTGGCGACAACTTCAGCCGGTTGGCCAGCATGCCGAATACGAACGCCAGAACGAAGCCGCCGACAAGGGTGAGAATCAGGCTGTCGGCATGCGGCATCGGCGCTCCTGGAATGCGGGCGGGTCTTTCCGTGAACTGGAAGCGTCACATCTGGGGCCTCGGGCCCTTCGAGACAACCGCTGATGGACCTGCGCGGCGCCGTGACACGATTGCCCCTTCGCGGTTGGCCCGCGGACTGCTAACCGAACGCGCTCCACATTTCAGCGGCCCGCATGAAAATCCCACGTCTCGCCGTCACGGCCTTCGCCTTCGCCCTGCTCGTCGTCGTCCTCGACCAGTTGACCAAGGCCTGGATCGTATCCGGTCTCGATCTGCGTGAAATGGGACGCGTCGAGGTTCTGCCGCCGATCCTCAACTTCACCTGGGTCGAGAACCGCGGCGTCAGCTTCGGCCTGTTCGGCGACGGCTCGGCCCGCTGGATGCTGAGCCTGTTCTCGATCGTCGTCGCCGGCGTTCTGGGCTGGTGGGCGCTGCGGGCCGACCGGCGACTGCTGATCAGCGCCATCGGCCTGGTCATGGGCGGCGCGATCGGCAATGTGATCGACCGTATCCGCTTCGGCTTCGTCGTCGATTTCATCGATTTTTCGGGCACCCGGGTCTTCCCCTGGGTCTTCAACGTCGCCGACAGCGCCATCACAACCGGCGTCATCCTGCTGATTCTGGACAGCCTGCTGTCCGAACGGGCGGCCAAGGTTGGCCTCGCCGCCGAAAAGTCGTAATCAGCCGCATTCATCCAGGGCTACGCGCGCGCCCGTTCGGCGCCCGACCCGATCGTCACCGAGATCACATAATGCGCCTTCGTACTGTCGCCGTCCTGACCCTCACCACCTCGATGCTCGCGCTCGGCGCCTGCTCGAGCGTTCGGCAGGGGATCGGCCTGACCAAGATCACGCCCGACGAATTCCTGACTGTGTCCACCGCCCCGCTGACCGTGCCGCCGGAATACGGCCTGCGTCCGCCGGCGCCCGGCCAGCCGCGCCCGCAGGAATTGGCTCCCGAATCCGCCGCCCGCCAGATCCTGCTGGGCCAGCGTCAGGCCGTGACCCGCTCGGCCGGCGAACAGCAGCTGGTCGCCCAGGCCGGCGGCGACCGCGCCGATCCCTTGGCGCGCTATGTGGTCGACGACGAGTTCGGCGATCTGGCGCACAAGGAAGAGGGCTGGGCCAACCGGCTGCTGTTCTGGCGCCGCGAAGACCCCGCCACCCAGGTGGCGACCCCGGTCCAGACGTCGGAAGGCGCGGTCACTGTCGACGCCGCCAGCGAATACGCGCGCCTGCAGGCTCTGACCGGCGGGCGCGTCGGCATCGTCATCGCGCCACGCCGCGACACGGGCTTCAAGCTTCCGGGCCTCTAGGCGCTCGACAAGTCTGTCAAGAAGGCCCGGATACGAAAGCGTCCGGGCCTTTTGCTTGTCAGGCCCTGGCCGCGCCGGCCCTGAGCCCGCGCTCGGCCAGGGCCACGATGGCGACCCCTCCCATGGTCAGGGCCGCGCCCGTCAGAATCTGCGGCGTCAGCACATCGCCCATGAAACCCCAGCCGATCAGGATCGACACCACGGGGGTGGCCAGCAGATAGGGCGTCACCCGCCCTGCCTCGCGCTTCTGCACCAGCCAGAACACCAGCGTCGTGGCGATCACGGACGAGACCAGGCCCGCCCAGACGACGGAGACCCACACCAGCGCGTCGGCCTGCCGGATCGCCTGCCACTGACCCTGTTCGAACATCGCCGAGCCGAAGGCCAGGGTCGGCAGGGCCACCAGGGCCAGAAGCCCCTGCATCTTCAGCGGCGGGATTGAGGTGGTGCGTCGCGCGATCACCGTCGTCAGGGCCCAGGCCGAGGCCGCGGCAATGCCGACCAGAATGGCCTTCCAGTCGGCGATGGCATGCGGATCCAGCGTCATCCAGGCCACGCCCGCGAAGGCCACGGCCATGCCGGCCAGGGCGTAACGCGACAGCTTCTCGCCCAGCAGCAGGAAGGCGAACAGCGCCGTGAACGGCACCCACAGCTGCGCGGCCACGGACACGGGACTGACGTCCTGCGCCAGCCAGAAGGCCAGGTAGATCAGGCCATAGTGGATCGGTCCGCCCAGCACGACGATGATCGCCAGGCTCTTCCAGTTCGGGAACGGTCGCCGCACGAACGGAATCAGGCAAGCCGCCGCGATCGCGAACCTCAGCGCGCCCACCAGCAGCGGCGGCATGGTTTCAGTTGCCAGCTTGGCCGCGGCGTTGTTCACGCCCCAGATCACCACCACAGCGATGATGGCGAGAATCTCGACCGGCGAGAGCGGGCTGTGGGGCTTGTCAGGGGTAATCACCACCGGGCTATGGCACAGGTCCGCGCCGCCGGGGTGTCAAAGCGGGTAACGGAGCGTTTCGCGAACGCCCCGTTACCGCCTGTCATGCGCCTAGAACGGAATGTCGTCGTTCAGGTCGTAGCTTTCCTTGGGACCGCTGGGCTTGTTGGCGCCACCGGTCGAGAAGCCCGAGGAATAGTCGTCGTCGCCGCCGCGCTGGGCCCCGCCGCCGGAGCCGCCGTCACGACCGCCCAGCATGGTCAGCTCGCCCTTGAACTTGTTGACCACGACCTCGGTCGAATATTTCTCGACGCCCTGGGCGTCGGTCCATTTGCGGGTCGCCAGCGTGCCCTCGATGTAAACCGTCGAGCCCTTCTTCAGATAGTTCTCGGCGACCTTGATGATGTTGTCGTTGAAGATCACGACGCGATGCCACTCGGTCTTTTCCTTGCGCTCGCCGGTGGCCTTGTCGCGCCACTGCTCGGACGTGGCCAGCGACAGGTTCGCGACCCGCTCGCCCGAGTTCAGGGTGCGGATTTCCGGGTCCTTGCCCAGGTTGCCGACCAGAATGACCTTGTTGACGCTGCCCGCCATCGCCGAGCTCCTTCTTCTTCGTTCGGGCCCGCCGCGCTTCGCGCTGTTCCGGGCCGGGATTGATTGTCAGGCCTGACTAGCGCGCTTCCGCGACCCGCAGGTCAGGTTTGTCGCCGTCATCCACAGGCGCTTTGTTCCATGTTTGTTCCGGCCCGTCTAGGGTGCGGGCGCGGGCGCCGCCTGCTCGGGGTTCACCGAGACCGCCACCGGCGTGCCGTCGATGGCGCGCTGGATTGCGCTGGGAATGGCCAGCCGTCCGTCGCCGGTCCGGGCCAGCAGGATGAACCGCGACCCTTCCAGCGTCTTCGAAATCCACACCCCGGCGCGGTCGATGAAGATGAACTGCCCCTGGTACGAGCCCAACACCTCGCGGCGGCTGCCGCCCAGGCGCAGGAAGCGCAGGCGCATTTCCTCGAGGCGGGCGGCGCAGAACTCGATCTGCGGCTGGTCGTCCGCGACCTTGTTGAAGCGCGGAGCCTCGCCCTCGGCGCCCATTTCGACAGCGTAGCAGACGCCGGCGTCGAAGGGGGCCTCGGTGGCCTTTTCACAGGCTGCGAGGGCCAGCAAGCTCGCGCCCAGCGCGGCGGTCGTCAGAGTTTTCATCAGCGCAGCCCCGGGAATTGGCAGGCCCGGTCCTGCTCGACCAGGGTGCGGAAACGGTTGTTGTCGGGCGACTGTTCGACCCGGCGCGGCACCAGCCTGAGCGTGGTCTCGCCCCAGCGACCATAAAGGGCCTCGCCCGGACGGACGCAGGTGCCGGCGTACAGCGCCTGGACGCAGGCGTTCAGGCTCATGTTCGAGGACAGCGAGCGCCAGTCCGATCCTGTATGACGCAGACAGGCGCTGCCCGAGGCGGCCTGGGTCGTGGGCTGGGGCTGGGTGGGCTCGTCGGATGGCGCCGGCTGCTCGGCCTCGGTAAGCTCGATCGGCGGCAGGCTGGGCGGCGGGGCGAAGGCCGCGGTCGGCGCGGCGGCCAGGGCGCCGGTCTCGTCGATGCCCACGTCGAGCGCGTCGGTGGCCACTCCGTTGCGGCGCGCGCAGTCGGACAGGGTCGCCATGCCGATGAACTGGCCGTTGACGAAGCAGCGCAGTTCACGGGTCGTGTTCAGCTCTGGGGCGTCGGCCACATCAATCGTCAGACCGCCCTGGGCGGCCGGCGGAGGACCGGCGTCCCGTCCCCGTCCGCTGCTGAACACCAGGGCCAGCACGACGGCCGCGACGATCGCCAGTCCGGCGCCGATCGCGATGAGAAGACGATTGTCCTGGGGCATGAAAGGCTCGCGCGGATGGAGCCCCCAATAACCCCTTAGGAGCCCGCGCCGTCAACGTCCTTCGTCGGCGAACCGCCTAGCCGGTGAGCCGGGACAGGGCGGCCTGGTAGTTGGCCAGCTGAGCCGTCAGATAGGCGGGCACGGGGCCGTTGGCGGCCGGAGCGGACGTGGCGGGATCGAGCGCGCGATAGGCGTCCCGCACCGCCTTCATCGCAGCCTGGAGGCGTTCGCCGGCCGTCTTCACCGACGCGGCGTCGCCCAGGTTCAGACCGGCGGGAAGGTCAAGGCCGAAGGTCTTGACCACGTCGTCGCCGATCGACGATCCCACATAACCCGGCGACAGACCCAACCCCGCCAGGGCGTCGCGGCCCGTCTCTCCGGCGGTCAGGACGCCGCCGGCTTTTCCGTCGCGGGCCGTGATCGACAGGCGCTGGAAGCCGCCTGTTGTGGTCGTGGTCTCGCCGGTCTTGCCCGTGACCGCGCCGCCCTCGGACGCGATCGTGGCCTTCAGCTTGCCGGCCGAGGCGATCTCGATCTTGCGGGCCAATGTGGCGAGTGTGTCCTTCGCCTCGATGGTCACGGAAACCGCGCGGCCGCCGCCGGGCGGGCTGACGTAGAAGCGGTCGCCGACGCGCACCGAGGTCGCGTCGATCAGCCGCTTGGAATCGCTCTGGTCGATTTCCCCCTTGGGAAGGCCCAGCCGGTCCAGCACGCTGGCCCCGTTCGAGGCGACCGCCAAGGTCATGGGTTTGGCCTGATCGCCGTCGCCGGACCAGGTTTTCTCATACTCCACGGCGCCGCTCAGCGGATCGATGCGGGCCAGGTATCCCTTGGTGGGATCGGTCGCCTTGGCGGCGGGATCGCGGTCGGCCACGCCCGTGATCCAGACCTTGCCGTCATGGACCTTGACGTCCGCGGCGCTGTCGTCGCCCGCGCCGCCGTGCCAGGTCAGCCGGTCGCCGGCCGAGGCGGTCAGGTCGCTGGACAGGGTGGCGATGAAGATGTCCTTGCCGCCCGAATGGGCGCTGGTCACACTGCCCGCCGACAGGCCGCTGTCGCGGCTGGTCCCCGTCAGTATGACTTTGCCGCCCGACACCGAGACGCCGGCGATGTCGCCGCTGATCACGCCCAGATCGCGCGTCGACGCCAGGGTCGGCACGCCCGCGGCGTCGAGGGTGAAACGGCGCACGACGGCGCGGCCGTCCTCGACCCCGGCGGTGTACAGGTTCGAGCCGTCGATGGTCATCGCGTCGACGCTGTCGTCGCTGGCCGTGCCGAACTGGGCCGTGGCGGTCGTCTTCACGGTGATGCCGGCGGTCGGATAGAGCTCGCCCGTCTTGAAGGCCTGCACATAGCCGTCCCAGCCGCCGACGGGGGACGCGCCCGTGATCGCCGACTTCGCCCGACCGGCGATATAGACCGTACCGTCGGCGCCGAAGCTGACGGATGTCGCCTCATCGGCCGCGCGGGCCCCGCGGCGCTGGCTCCATTGCTCCTCGCCGTCCTTGTTGAAGACGGTGACGAAGCTGTCGGCGACGCCGGCGACCTGGCCCGCCTTGCCGGCGTCGGTCCTGGAGGTGTTCAGGGATCCGGTGACCGAACCCGCGACCGCCACATTGCCGTTGGCGTCGATGGCGATGGCGTAGCCGCTGGCGCTCGAGGCCGCGCCCAGGGTGCGGGTCGCGACCAGCCGTCCCGCGGTGTCGTACCGCATCAGGGCGACGTCCTGCACGCCCTTGATCGGCTGGGTGTCGGGACCGGCGGTCACATCGGCGACCATCCACAGCGAGCCGTCCGGCCCCACGGCGCTGGCGCGCACGTTCTGGACCCCGTCCGGCAGGTCGTTCTGCGACAGGCGGCCATCGACCCATTGGGTTTCGCCGACGCCGCCCGTGGTCGGCGCCGCCGCCGTACCGACGTCGCTCTGGAATTTCAGCAGCTGGTTTCCACCCGCGGTCCCGGCCGACTGAACGACATAGACGGCGTCGGAGGTTTCGGCGGCGGTGAAGCCCACCGTCTCCGTCGAGTTTCCACGTATGGCCATCGACCATCTGTCCGGACCGGCCGGCAAGGTGACAGGCTTGCCGTTGACCTGCATGGTCTTGGGCTCGGCCTTGATCTGCTCGCGGCCGATCCGGGTCGCGAAGCCGGCCGTCTCGAGCTGCGTGTTGATGAACGCCAGCACGTTGTCCAGCGTCCGGGATTGCGCACCCATGCCGGCCAGATCGATCGGGACTGCGGTGGTCAGGGAATCGGTCACGCCGACCGGCACCTTGATGGTGATGTTGAACCGGACATCGCCCTGGAAGGCCGCGACAGGCGTGCTGACCGCCCCCTCATGAATGGGGCCGGTGATCGAGACCGCGCTGTCGCGCGGCGTGGCGGCGGTGGTCTTGCTGATGGATTTGGCCGTCCCCTGCACCATCCGGACGGCGTCGAACTCAGCCGCCGAAAGCCAAGACCCGACTTCGGTCAGACCCGCGCTGAAGCGTTTGTTGAGCTGGGCCAGCTCCAGGGTGCTGACGCCCTTGGTCGCGGCGCGGTTGGTCAGGGCGTTCAGCGTGTCCAGGCCCTGATACAGGGCGAACAGTTTTCGATAGTCGGCCGGAGCCGACTTCATGTCCAGCTGGGCCGCGTCCTCGTTGATCAGCTTGCGGCCACCCAGGGCGGCGCGCACCAGCGCGTCCTGCTTCGGGGCGACGACGGTCGACGACCAGGGCGGCGTGGGCTGCTTCCTGGCGGCCTGTTGCAGCGCCGCCGCCGTGTAGGACGACGTCGTGTCAGCGGCCGAACCGCCGAACAGACCCAGAAGATAGCTGTTGTTGATCACCACGCGACTCCCGGCCCGTACTGTGGGGCTTCGAGCGTAACGAGGACTTAACGCGAGAGCTTAACGCCAGAGCGCGGGACGCGACGCGCGCGACTCTGAGGCCGACTCGGGGAACAATGATCCCCGGCGTCCGTTCTTCGAGCGCCGGATGAGGAGGACGCCGTGATGACCGCCTTCGTCAATGCCCTGAAATCGTTGCTTTCGCTGTACGGCTTCGGACCGCGAACCGGCCTGCGCCACAGGCCGGCCGCGATCCAGATCGGACACCGCCGCGCGGTTTAACCGCCGCGGAACAGCGACAGGATGATCTGGGGCGCCTGGTTGGCGATCGACAGCGACTGGGCGCCCAGTTGCTGCTGCACCTGCAGCGCCTGAAGCCGCGCGCTTTCCTTGGCCAGGTCCGCGTCGACCAGATTGCCGATCCCCGATTCCAGCGTGTCCATCAGCTTGCTGACGAAATTGTTGTGCGCCTCGATCTGCTTGGCCTGGGCGCCGATCGAACCGAGGGCGGCATTGAGCTGGGTGATGGAATCGTCCAGCCGGGTCAGGGCCTGGGTCGCGCCGGTCAGGGTCAGCAGGCTGTCCGACAGGGCCAGCTCGATGATGGCGCCGCCCAGCGACAGGTTCTTGGAAGACAGGGTGACGAAGCTGGTGGCGTCGGCGTTGGCCAGGAATTTGATGCCGGTGGTCAGCGATCCGTTCAGCAGGTTGCCGCCGTCGAACGAGGCGTTGCTGACCTGGGACGCGAGCGCCCGCAGCAGGGCCTTGAAGTCGTTGTCGAGCAGCTGACGTGACTGGGTCTTCAGCGAGCCGTCCTTGGCCGCGACGACCTTTTCCTTCAGCTGGTTCAGCAGGTCCGAAACTGATTCGCCGGCCGAAAGGGCCACGTCGGCGACCGAGGTGGCCCGGTCGAGGCTCTGCTTCACCGCGCTGAGGGCCCCGATGTCGGCTCTCTGTCCCTGGGCGATGGCCCAGATGGCGGCGTTGTCCTTGGCCCCCTGGACCTTCAGGCCCGTCGAGATCCGTCCCTGGACGTCGCTCAGCCGGTCGTTGGTCCGCGTGAGGTTCTGCAGCGCGATGGCCGCGGAGTTGTTGGTATGGACGCTATTCGTCATCCGACTCAGCCCTGTGAGGTTTCGCCAAGGCTAGAGGCGCAAGGGTGCACACATGGTTAACGGCTGCTAACCATGACGAAACCCGCGCGGATCGCTCCTGCGCGGCGGGGTGGATCGATTGTCTGGCGCGGTCAGGCGGTGGTGTTGATGACCGAGCCGGAGCTGTATTCCGCCGCCTGCATCAGGTCGACGACCTGTTCGCGGGGCAGTTGCCTGACGACCTCGCCGGTGACCCGATCCATCGTCTTGTAGATGAACGATCCTGACGGCCCTTCCTCAATGACCAGGCGATAGCGCGCGACGCGTTCGGCCTCTTCGGACGCCCTGGAATCATGGAAATCGCCGCCGGCGGTGAAACCGGCGGTGGCTGCGGGCAGGATGGCGGACGCGGTTACTAAGGCCAGTTTCGCATTGTCTTGCATGGCTCCTTCCGACGGGGTTGAGCCGGCGGCTTCCTATAAAGGGACTGGAGATCGGTCGGGCGGGATCCGCGTGGGACCCCGCCCTTCCGGTCGATCCTTAGCGGAACAGTCCGAGCAGGATGGAGGTCGAGGAGTTGGCGATCGACAGCGCCTGCACACCCAGCTGTTGCTTGGTTTGCAGAGCTTGCAGTCGGGCGCTTTCCTTGGCCAGATCGGCGTCGACCAGGTTGCCCACGCCGGTTTCCAGAGCGTCCTGGAGCTTGCCGACGAAGCCAAGGTGGGTCGAGAACGACTTGGAGCCGGTGCCCAGGCGAGCCAGGGAGGCCGAAACCTTGTCGATCGAGGCGTTGACCAGACCGAGGGCGGTCGTGGCCAGCGTCGAGGTGCCGATGGTGGTCGTGGCCGTGACCGTCACGTTCGTACCGCCCAGCGACAGGTTTTCACCCGCCACCTTGAGAGTCGAACCCGCGGTATTGGCCAGGGCCTTATAGCCATTGGTCGTGGTCGAGTTGTCCAGCAGGTTCACGCCGTTGAACTTGGCGTTGGCCACGACGGTCCCGATCTGGTCGCGAATGGCCTTGAAGTCTTCGTTCAGGGCCGAACGGGCCGAGGTGGTCAGGCTCTTGTCCGTGGCGGACAGGGCCTTTTCCTTCAGCTGGCTCAGCAGATCGGAGACCGATTCGCCGGCGGCCAGGCTGACGTCCACGGCGGAAGAGCCGCGGTTCAGGCTGTCCTTGACGGCGTTCAGGGCGCCGATTTCGGCGCGCTGGCTGGTGGCGATGGCGAAGATGGCGCCGTTGTCCTTGGCGGACGAGACGTTCTTGCCGGTGCTGATGCGGTTTTGAACCGTGGCGAGTTCACTGTTGGTGGACTGCAGGTTCTGGAGGGCGATCATTGCGCCCATGTTCGTGTTAACGCTGTTCAGCGCCATGACGATATTCCTTGTTTCAAGGTGTCCGACGCCATTTTGGCTGCCGGGAGCATTTTGCTCGCAGCTATCGCAGCAAGGACGGGACCAGTCGCCAAACGGACATGCCAGACCAACGGCCGTTGTTTTTGCTGCGTTAGTTCCTGTTAAGCACGTCGGGCGCCCGGCAGAATGTGCAGGGTGGGCGGCAAGAACTGCCCGGTCGCCCTGCAGTTTGTGCCCCCGGCGCCTAGCACGGTCTTGCGAATTCGGGGCGCCAACCGCGCCAGACCCTGCCACTGGCCTTCACCGGGGCGGCGACCACGGCCATCGGCGTCGCCGCGGTTCGATCCACCGGTCCACCAGGGCGCGCTCGGCCACCAGGGTGTCCACCGCCAGGCTCCGGGCGGCGTCGCACAGGACAAGCGCCCCTCCCCGCGCCGCGTAGGACGCCTCCAGACCGGCCTGGCTCGCCGCCTCAGGCAGCCGGTCCAGCCGACACGGCGTGGTCGCCGCCTCGGGCAGGGTCAGCCGGGGCGGTGGCGCAGACGGCGGGGGCGAGATCGCACAGCCGGCGATCATGCTCGCGCAGCCTAGCGGCGCGAGCGGGGTCCAGCGGGAGGGAGGCGTCATGGGCGATCCTTGCGTTATGGGCGGCGCGGTCGGTCGCCCGGGCGACCGAGTCGGCCTGTTGGTGATGGAGGTCGATGCGGCGGGCCTGGCGGGCCGCGCCTTCGAACTCGAGCCGGCGCGCGGCGGCGTCGAATGCGGCCGTCGAGGCCCGCGTCTCCGCGGCCGCGAGCCTGCGTTCCGCCAGGTTGAACGGATCCCAGCGCAAGCCGAGGCCATGGCCGAGCGTCAGCGCGGCGGCGACCGCGAGAGCGACGACCAGACTCCAGCCGGGCGGCGTCAGGGCGCGAAGGAGGTCGAAAGGCCTCACGGGAAAACCCCGCGGTCCAGTTCGAAATGCGGGCCATCGCGCAGGGAGGTCCAGTCGCCGCCCCAGACGATCGCCGTGCCCTGTCGCGCGGCGGCCGCCTTGAAGGCCGCGGCGATACGGGGATAGAGCGGCCAGTCCCAGCGCACCTGGCCGTCGACCAGCGCGGCTACGTCCACTGCATGACCGGTCAGATGGCGGGACTTCCGGGTTCTGCTGGCCCCCGCCCGGACCAGGGCGGCCTGACGCTCGGGCGTGCGCAGCCCTTCGGTGACCATGAAGTCCACGGGCGTCAGGGCCGAGGCCTCCTTGACCAGGGCGACCAGCCGGGGATGCACGCCCTGCAGCCGTTTCAGGGAGCGTTCGGAGAGGCGGAAGCTCATGACCGCTTCCCCGGCAGGGCGCCCAGGGTCTCGATCAGCTGCTGGGCGGTCGGCGCCACCAGATAGAGCACCATGCTCAGCGCCAGCAGCGCCATCAGCCCCTCGGCAAGCCGCGGCGCGGCTTCGGGCGGTATCGCCGCGATCAGCCGGTCCAGCAGCAACCAGGCCCCGCCGCTGACGGCGAATACATACAGCCTGCGCCACAACCAACGGCTCTCGGCCAGCGGTGAAGGCGCTTCCTTGTTCGGAAAGTCGGTCATCGGAAATCCTCCGGATCCTCAAGGTCGAAGGCGACGCGACGCCAGCCGTCGCCGCCGTGGGTGAACAGGTCGAGGTCGGTCAGCCGTCGGGGCGCGTCCCACGCGTCCTCGTCCAGCAGCGCGGCGTCGCGCCGGTCGTCATGGAATGTCGGGCGGCGGGTCATCCGAGGGCCGTGATCCAGATCACGCCGGCCGCGCCCGCGCCGCCGACGCCTCCAGCGGTCACGCCGGCCCCGCCGCCGCCGCCGCCCGCGCCGGCCCCGCCGCCCGCCCCGCCCGGGTGACCGGTCCCGGCCGCGACAGCGCCCCCGCCGCCTCCCCCGCCGCCGGCCCAGTGAAGGGAGGGTTGGGGCGCTGTCCCGCCGATCGCTCCGGCGCCCGCCCCGCCCGCCCCGCCGATCGCCTGAACCGCCAGAACACCGCCGTCGCCGCCGGCTCCGCCCGCGCGGACGACCCCCGCGCCGTCAACCCCGCCTCCGGCCCCGCCGCCGCCCGATCCGTCCGGACGGTCACGGTCCTTGCCCGGCGCGCCCTCGGCCGTGACGCCGGAACCGCCGCCGGCGTTCGAGACGGGCGCTCCGGCCCCTCCCGCGCCCCCTGCCCCGCCCGCGGCGCCACCCTGACCGCCGACGCCGCCGGCTCCCGTCAGCAGCGCGGCGCCGCCCAGCGAAACCAGGCTGTCCGTCCCGTCCGCGCCCGCACCCCCGGCGCCGCCCGATCCGCCCGCTCCGACCGTGATGGTCAGGCCGGCGCCCAGCAGGTCCGCCGGCCACCCGGCCCCACTGACGCCGCCCGCACCCCCGCCGCCGCCGCCCGGACGCGCGCCCGAGCCGCCGAAGGCGCCGCTTCCCCCGCCGCCACCGCCGCCCACGGCCACCGCCTCGATGGTTCGCGCCCAGTCGGGCGGCGTGTAGGTCCCCGAAGCGCCAAAGGCCGTCACCGAGCGCCGCGCGGCGCCCTGGGTGAAGATCACCCGGCCCGTCGCCCGCTCGACCGAAAAGACCTCCCGCCAGTCCGATCCGTCGCCGCTGACCTTCAGCCTCAGGTCGTCGTCGCCGACCAGCCCCAGCTCCGCCCGGCCGCCGTATCCGCTCTGGAACACCAGCGACAGGACGTCGCCCGACGCCTCCTTGTTCAGCGTCAGCCGCAGATCGCCGGTGCCGCCGTACGCCGCCTCCCGCGCGGTCCACAGGGCGTTGTTCAGCCTGGCGAGGAAGGGGTTCCAGCTGTCGGCCGTCGCGCCGATCCCCAGCCGGCCCAGATCCTGGACCTCGCCCAGCCTCCGGCCCAGCGGAACCCAGCTGTCCCAGTGGCGCACCACCAGCTCGGCCGCATCCACGACCAGCACCACCAGCCCGTCCGGGACCGCGATCGCGCTCCACCCGCCGCCCTCGGCCCGCACCAGCGTCCCCGCCGGCCGCGCGCCCCAGTCCGCCCCGGTCGCGCCGGCGGGCAGGATCCAGAGGGCGCCGTCGGCCGGCGATGCCGGCTCGACCGTCGCGGTCCGGCTGACCACCGCGGTCTGGACCATGGCGTCCAGCCGGGTGAGGGCCTCGTTCAAGGTCACATGTTTCTGCATCTGCCCGGCCGCCAGATAGGGCAGCTCCAGCCGGGCGCTGTGGTCGTCGCTCATCACTCTCTCTCCGCACGGGATGTCGGAGATCAGTGTGGGGGCGGGGCTTCCTGCGGCTCGCAGATGACGCTGCCTGATCGGGAAACGTCAGCGAAATCAGTAAACTGGCTTTTGAAACCCGTCCGGTTCAGCACGAAATGGCAGCGGGGAGGCCGAGTGGAAGGGCTGGACGGCCTCCCCGCCTGACGGGCCCGTTGGCTGTCAGGACCAGGCGGCGCGTTTGCACGCAACCGCAACGGACTCGTCGCAAGCAGCTACGGAACGCTCCGGCGCGCGGATGCGGTCAGAGGCGCTGAAGGTCGCCGGACGCCACGACGGGGCCGTCGGGGTGGTCGGGCGCGGGCGTGTGGCCGGGCGCCTCCATGGACACGGCGACCGCATTGGCCTGCCCCGCCTTGCCCGACAGGGCTCGCCCGAGGTTGTGGCGCGAGGTCGCCGAGCCGTCGATAGCGCCGACCAGCTGGACCCCGCCCTCGGGCATGACCAGCCACAGGTGCGGCACGCGCGTGTCGCCGGCCATCTCGTTGGTCGGGGCCAGATACAGTTCGCCGCTGGCGGGGTCGTAGGCGATGGTCATGGCCGCCGTCCCGTTCTCCAGCGTCAGGGTCGCGACCCGGGTCACCGCCACGGGCGCCGCCGGCGCCGGAACCGGCGGAACCGGAGACGGCTGGGCCAGCAGCACGACGACCGCCGCCAGACTGGCCGCCAGCAGACCGGTGGAGCCCACCGCCCATGTCCGCCAGAAGGCCAGCCGCCGGTTGTCATTGGCGGCGACGGGCGGCAGTCCGGCCTCGACGCGCGGCCAGACATAAGGCGATGGCGCAACAGGCGGGATGTCATCGGCGAGCCCGGCCAACTGTTCGTTCCAGGTCTCGACCTCGGCCGCGAAGGCGGGGTCCGCAGCCTCCCGGGCGCGGGCGGCGGCCTCCGCGGCGGGCGAAAGGACGCGCAGGGCCAGTTCCCCGGCCAGGGCCTGGTCCTCGTCCATGCCGTCTTTGTCAGTTGGATCGGTCATGATTCCAGACAGGCCCTCAGCCGCATCAGTCCTCGCCGGATCCAGCTCTTCATCGTCCCCAGCGGCACATTCTCACGCGAGGCCAGGACGTCATAGGTCACACCCTCGATGAAGGCCGTGCGGATGGCGCCGCCCGTGCGGTCATCCAGTTCAGCGAGACAGTCGTTCAGCCGGCGCACGTCGTCGCCGGTCTCCAGCGCCTGCGCCGGCGAAGGGCCGTCGTCGGCCACATCGAAGGCGTCGTCGATCGGCGTCGAGCGCCGCGCGGACGCGCCCGACCTGAGCCGGTCGATCGCCCGGTTCCGGGCGATGGTCACCAGCCATGTGATCGGGCTCGCGCGGGACGCATCAAAGCTCCCGGCCTTTCTCCACACGGTCAGATAGGTGTCCTGCAAGACGTCCTCGGCCAGTTGGCGGTCAGCCAAGATACGCAGGGTCACGCCCAATAGCTTCGCGGAGGTGGCTTCATAGACGCGACGGAACGCGGCGCGGTCGCCCTGGCCCGCCTGACCGAGGGCCATGGACAGTTCATCGCGGGTGAGAAGGGAACTCATGCGGGCGTCCGGCAGGTCATCGCCGCGAACTGTCGGCGCGCTGCCCGGTTCGTCAAGCTGTCAGTCATGAAGATAGACGATCCGACGCAGCTTCGGGTTCCGGCGCATGTCGGCGACATGCCGGTCGTGATCACCCGTGGCGCGCGCCTCGCGCTCGTTGGCCTCGACCCAGTGGGTGCTCTCTATGTCCTTCTGCAGCGCCCTGGCCGCCAGCAGGTGTCCGGGGAAGAAGAAGTCGACGACGTCGGGGGCGAAAGGGATCACCTCGCCCACCGCCGTGGTGGCGCTGTCGAGACCCAGATAGCCGACCATGCGCATCAGGGTGGATGGCGTCGCCTTCGCCTTGCCGGCCTGGATCAGCAGCCACCCGGCCGCTCCCACGCTGTAGACCGTGCCCACCACGGGGATCCAGGTCAGCAGACCGTCCAGGCCGATGCCGAAGGGGCCGATGCCCACGGCCCGGTCAGACAGCTTCTTCACCCCCTCGACATTGGACCAGATCTTCTCGATATCCGCGACGGACCGTCTGGCCATGCCTGCCCCTCTCCAGTTAAGCGAGACCGTAACGCGCCATGACGACCCCCGTTCATCCTGAAAGGCAAGGACCGCGCTTCAGAGGTCTGTGGGCGGGACGACGGCGTGTGGAAACGCTGTTTCAGCTGGCCCTGACCGCGCCGCTGCTGCTGGGTCTTCTGGCCCTGTCGGGCGTCGGCCACCGCTGGGTGGACATCCTGCTCCAGTTTACCGCACCGGTCCTGATCCTGACCGCCCTGCTGATGGCCGCCATCGTCGGCGCCCGGATGTGGGCGGCGACCCTGCACGGGCTGGCGGCGATCGTCGCCCTCGCCCTGGCGGTGGCCCCGCAATGGTTTCCGGCCTCCGCCCCTCCCCTTCCGGGCGCTCCCGTTGCGCGCATCTATTCCGCCAACGTGCAGGCCCTGAACACGGATGTGGACGGGATCAGGCTCTCGCTCCTCGCCGCCAACGCCGATGTGGTCGTGCTGATCGAGGTGGGAGACGCCCCCGCGGCGCGGCTGGACCAGGTTCTGGCGGACTATCCCTACAGGATCGCCAGCCCGCGCATCGACCGTCCCAGCGGCGCGGCCCGGTCGGTGGTCGCCTCGCGCTGGCCCCTGGCGGTGATCCGGGATCGGCCGGACGGGCTGCACGCGGTCGGAGCCACGATCCGGACGCCGCTGGGCCCTCTGAATGTGCTGGGCGTCCACCTGACCCGCCCCTGGCCGTTCCAGGAGCAGTGGGGCCAGATCAGCCAGACCATGGCGCTCGAGGCCGTGGTTTCGGACCTGACGGGCCCGGTGGTCGTGGCCGGCGATTTCAACAGCGTCTCCAGCGCCCGTATCGGCCGCCAGATCCGGCGCGATATCGGCCTGCATCCCGCTCCCGGCTTCCCCGGCACCTGGCCCAGCGCTGTTCCTTCGGTGTTCGGCGTGACCATCGATCAGGTCTGGCGCTCGCCAGACCTTGTCTTCATCAGCCGCCGTCTGGGTCGGCCCACCGGCTCGGACCACCGACCGGTCGTGACCGAAGTCACCCTCGCGGCGGAGTGATCAGGGCGGCCAGCCGGGCGTCATGGCCGTCGTCCGGAAAGTCATCGGCGATCCACCCGGCCTCGAAGGCCTTCAGCAACCGGCCCGTTTCGGGGCCCGGCGCGACGCCCAGCCGGGCGATCTGACGGCCTCCGACGGGCAGGCCTGGCGGGGTCCAGTCCTGCGCCAGACGGATCAGGCGGCGCGCGTCGTCGCCCCGGTCGGGGACCTCGGCCCGGAGCCGGTGCAAGGCGTCCACGACCGCCCGGGCGCCGTGGCGATAGACAGCCGCCCGTGCGGCGGCGTCGCTCATCGACAGGTCGACCGACGGCAAGGCGATCGCGGCCTGGACCAACCGGTCGCGGACGACGTTGGCCAGTCTCAGGCGCGCCGATACGGCCGTCGCCACCTCCACATCGGCGGGCAGCAGGCCCATCAGCCTCAAGACCGGATCGTCGGTCAGCTCGACCAGGGCGGTGAACAGCGCCCATGACGTCGCCTCGGGCAGCACCTGTTCCAGCACCCCCGCCGTCTGCATCGCCGCCATGGCCGGGCGCGGATCGGGCGCGGCCAGCAGCTTCATCAGCTCCTTCGACACCCGCTCGGCGGACAGTCGGCTCATGCCCGGCGCCAGTTGGCGGCAGGCGGCCAGGGCCACCGCGTCCGGCTCGCCTCGCCCGTACCAGGCGAAGAAGCGGAAGAAGCGCAGGATGCGCAGATAGTCCTCGGTGATCCGCGTCTCCGCATCGCCGACGAAGACGATCCGGCCCGCCTCCACATCCGCGACGCCCTGCCTCGTCGGATCGAACACATGGCCCCCGGCGTCGGCATAGAGGGCGTTGAGGCGGAAATCCCGTCGCGCCGCGTCCTCGGCCCAGTCGTCGGTGAAGGCCACGGTGGCGTTGCGGCCGTCGGTCGAGACGTCGCGGCGCAGGGTGGTGATCTCGAACGGCGTGCGCTCGGTCACCGCCGTCACCGTGCCGTGGGCCATGCCCGTGGGCACGGCCTTCAGTCCGGCGGCGCGGATGGCCTTGTCCGTTTCTTCGGGCTTCAGCGTCGTGGCGATGTCGATGTCGTCGACCGGGACCCCCAGCAGGGCGTTGCGCACGCAGCCGCCGACGAAGCGCGCGCAGCCGGGGCCGCCTGCAGCCTCCAGCGCCGCCATCACCGCCCGGGTCGACGAGGCTGTCAGCCACGGCTGGTCGGTCAGGCGAAGGGTCATGCCGCATCCTCCGCCGCCGCCGCTTCCGGCGCGGCCTCGTCGTCATACAGCCGGGCGTGCAGGGCGCGGATGATCCCGGCGGTGACGCCCCAGATGTAGCGCTCGCCCCAGGGCATGGCCCAGAAAAAGCGTGGCGGCTGGCCGTCCCGCTCGTACGAATCCTGGCGGTGGTTGGCGATGTCCATCAGGAAATCCCACGGGACCTGGAACACCTCGGCCACCTCGGCCAGGGCGGGCGTGGTCCGGGGCGATCGGGTCAGCCACCCGACGACCGGGGTGACCAGAAAGCCGGTGCCGGTTTCATAGGCGTCGCCCACCCCCAGAACCTCCACCAGCGCAGGATCCAGCGCCACCTCTTCCATCGCCTCGCGCAACGCGGCTTCAACGGCGGTCTCGCCCGGATCCAGCCGTCCGCCCGGGAAGGCGATCTGGCCGGTGTGGCTGGCCAGACTGTCGGCGCGGCGCGTCATCAGCACCGTCGCCCCCTCGGATCCGGCGATGACCGGTATCAGCACCGCGGCGGGTCGCAGCGTCCGCTCGGGCCGCAGGGCGCCGGGGTTCAGGTCGAAGTCCGAGCGCGTCGCCGCGCTGTCCGGCCTCCAGCCCGAGGCCGGCTCCAGGCGCTCGATAAGCCGCGCGCGCAAGGTTGACAGGCTCATTCCACGCCCGCCCCGACGGGGCCCAGGGCGAAGGCCGCGCCGTTCGATCGCACCGTCAGCCGCCCGTCCTCGACCTCCGCCATCTCGACCAGTTCATAGAAGACCGGCCGGGCGATCCGGGCCCACAGATCGGCGCGCACCCGCACCGACGGCGAGGGTTCTCCGGTCGCCGGGTCTGTCTCGACCAGAATAGGGTGTTCCGGTCCCGCCTCGGCCTCGTCGCCGACGTCCGTGGTGAAGACCAGGGCGTCGCCACGACGGATCACGGCGACCGCCCGGAACGGCAGATCCTCGACCGTGATCGCCAGCTTCTCGCCCGGGGTGACCAGCACATAGCCGTCATCGTCCTTGCGCAGCACCGTCGAGAACAGCCGCACCAGCTCGGCCCGGCCGATCGGCGACCCCTCGTGCATCCAGACCCCGTCGCGGCGGATGACGATGTCGATCTCGCCGCAATGCGCCGGATGCCACAGATGCACGGGCGGCAGACCCCGGCCCGGCGCCTGCTTCGCCGCTTCGGCGACGGCGGCCAGTCCGGTCTTGCTGTCGGTGGTGGAAGCCATGGGTCCAGACTTAGGCGTCAGGACAGCGTCGGCAAACCCCTTCTATCCGACGGGCCGGACCAACCCGGTGGGTGAACTCTCGCCGCGCCACAGCACGCGGCCACGGTCCACGGGCCCCGGCAGCTGTACGTCTGGCGCCACGGAGAAGCCGAACCGCTCGAAATAGCCCATGTCGCCGACCAGGAGGATTCCGGCCCCGGCGCTGGCGGCATGATCGACGCAGGCCTGCACCAGATCGGCGCCCAGCCCGGCCTTGCGGCTGTCCGCGGCCACCGCGATGGGGCCGAGGAACAGGGCGGGCGTCTCGCCGACCGTGATCCGCCACAAACGCACCGATCCGATCACCCGTCCCTCGTCGCGCGCCACGAAGGCGGCGGCCACACCGGCGCGCTCCCGCAGCCGTTCGGCCGTCTTGGCGAACCGGCCCGGCCCGAAGGCGGCCAGAACCAGCGCCTCGACCGCCGCGGCGTCCGCGGGCGTCTCGGCTTCGATGCGCACAGGGGCATCGTGGGGCGCGGGCTTGGGCAGGGGGTCGGACATCAGGCGGCGCAACTAGAGCCCGCGCCCGGCCGAATCAACCGGCTTTCGAAAAATCGGGTGCGCGCTTCTGGCTGAAGGCCATGAAGGCCTCCATCGCCTCGGGGCTCTTCATCTGGCTGCCGAAGGCCTCGCCCTCGCGCTGCATCAGGGCCCACAGGCGTTCCGAGTCCCGCATCAGCGCCTTGGTCTTGCGGATCGAGTTGGGGGCCCGCGTCGCCAGCTTGCCGGCCAGCTCGAACGCCGTCGCCTCCACCTGATCGGCCGGAACCGCCCGGTTGGCCAGGCCCCACGCCAGGGCCGTGCGGCCGTCGATCGGCTCGCCGAGGGCGAAGATCTCGAACGCCCGCTGATGCCCCAGCACCTGCGGCAGAAGCAGCGACGAGGCCGCTTCCGGCGCCAGGGCCAGATTGATGAAGGGCGCCGACAGCAGGGCGTCCTCGGCCACCACCACCATGTCGCAATGGAGCAGCAGCGTCAGGCCGATGCCGACCGCCCGCCCGCGCACCGCCGCCACCGCCGGCTTGTCCAGCTCGGCCAGGGCCTTCAGGAAGCGGAACACCGACATGTCCAGCGGCTCGCCGGTCTGCGATCCGATGGCGATGAAATCGGCGATGTCGTTGCCGGCCGAGAAGCTGTCGCCCTCGCTGCGGAACAGCAGAACCCGGACCGCGTCGTCCGTGCGCGCGCGCTCGGTGGCGTCGGACAGGGCCGCGTACATGGCCTGGGTGATGGCGTTCTTCTTCTCCGGGCGCGCCAACGTCACCGTCAGGACGCCGCCCTCGAGCCCGGTGCGAATATGGTCGGTCAAGCCGCCTCTCCCTGTTCGATCATGGTCCACCAGTCGACGCCGTCGGCGTCCCGCGTCCGGCTGACCCGGCCGCGTTGGAGCAGATAGTTCAGATGGGCGATAGCCTCGCCGGTGGCCATCCCCCGCACGCCGTCGCCGACCGGCCGCGCGAACAGGGCGCCGAAGACATCCACCGCCCGTTTCGGTTCCCGCAGCGTCTTCTCCAGCCGCTTCAGCGCCGTCATATGCCCCCGGATCAGCGCATCCAGCCGCGTATGGGCGCCCCGGAACGGCTCGCCGTGCGACGGCAACACCAGCACATCGTCCGGGAAGGCCGACTTCATCCGTTCCAGCGAGGCCAGCCAGTCGCCCAGCGGGTCCGCCTCCGGCTCGGTCGGCCACACCGACACATTGGAGGATATCCTGGGCAGGATCTGGTCGCCGCCCAGCACCACCCCGTCGGCCTCGCGCCACAGGCAGGCGTGTTCGGGGCTATGGCCCTCGCCGACCACGACGCACCAGTCCTGTCCGCCGATGTTGATCCGGTCGCCCTCGCGCATTCGTGTAAAGCCCGACGGCAGGGGCGAGACGGCCCGCCCGAACTGGCCATACTCCCGGCGATACGTCTCCACCTGCGCCTCGTCCCAGCCGGCGGCGCGATAGTGGATCGCCCCCGCTTCCGGCGCCGGTTGACCTGTGTCGGCCAGCAGCATTCGCCCTGTCACATACTCAAGCCGCGTCATGGTCAGGCCGACGCCGAACCGCTCGCACAGCCAGCCGGCCAGGCCGATGTGGTCAGGATGCATGTGGGTGCAGATCACCCGCGTCACCGGTCGGGCGCCGAGCGGGCCCGCCAGCAGGGCGTCCCAGCGCTCGCGCGAATCCGGGATGTTCAGCCCGGTGTCGATCAGGGCCCAGCCCTCGCCGTCCTCGACCGCATAGACATTGATGTGGTTCAGGGCGATGGGCATCGACAGCCGCATCCACAGCACGCCGGGCGCGACCGCGACGGCCTCGCCGAATTCGGGCGGGGCTCCGCACGGATAGCTGAGGCCCCGTTCTTCCCCCACAGCCGAAATCCTGTCCCCGGGAGCGACGCCGTCCGCCAAGTCCGTCTCCAATCGCAACTCAGCCAGTTAAAGCCGATCCGGGCGACAACGTCCAGAGAGGTCACACGTCCGCCTTGACCCTGCCTTCAGCCGACGCCAAGGCTTCTCGATCAGTTGTCCGGTCTGGAGCCGCTCGAAATGTTGAACAGAAACCTCTTGGCCGTCATCGGGACGGCCTTCGCCCTCTTGATGGGCCAGGCCGCTCCTGCGGCTGCACAACAGGAGATGCCCCGTTCGCCGGACACGCCGGGAAACCTGACAGACCCTAACACGGCCCCGACGAGGCGTGGCGAGGCCGCCAGCCGGATGCCGCGCCGCAGTCAGCGACAGGCGGCCCCCGCGGCCCCGACGCCCGAACAGATCATGGCCGAGGCCCAGGCCCAGGTGACCGCCGCCGGCCTCGGCTGTCAGGTGACCGGCGCCAGCCAACCCGGCGTCACGGCCGAGCAGGTGAAGATCTATGAAGCCGCCTGCGCCACCGGTCCGGGCTATATCCTGATCGCATCGACCCCGCCCCAGAGCTTCGACTGCCTCGAACTGGCCGGCACCGCCTACACCGCCCGTCTGCGCGACCCGGCCGCCGATGTGGGCCAGCAGTGCGCCCTGCCCGCCAACCAGAACGGCCTGGCCGTGATCGGCGGCTGGGCCCGCGAGGCCGGCGCGGCCTGCACGATCGACGAGGCCGTGGCCATCGGCAAGAGCGACCAGAACAACATCGTCTATGAGGTCGGCTGCGCCGGCGTCGACGGCTACTGGCTGGAAAAGGTCGCTACCGGCTGGAAACTGCAGGATTGCCTGCAGGTCGCCTCGGTCGGCGGAACCTGCCGGTTCACCACCACCCAGGAACAGGCCGACGGCTTCGAGCCCAAGCTGGCCGGCACCGAAGCCTCGGCCTGCGACGTGTCCCAGGTCCGTCTGATGGGCCAGAACGCCAACGGCCGCTTCTATGAGGCCAAATGCGCCGCCGAGGGCGAGGGCTTCATCGCCCGCGTCAACACCGAGGGCGCGACCCAGCAGGTCTATCCCTGCGCCACGGCCCAGCGCATCGGCGGCGGCTGCACCCTGACGCCGGCCCCGGCCGTTGCCCCGGAACCGGCTCCGGCAGAGTAGGTCTGCGCCAGACCTGACGCCGACGACGCCCCGGGGTCCGCCCCGGGGCGTTTTCGTTTGCACGATCCGGCTTCACAGACCGGCCCGACACGCCGTACTCATGGCGTCATGCGCATCGCCACCTGGAACGTGAACTCGGTCAACGCCCGCCTGCCCACGGTGCTCGCCTGGCTGGAGGCCGCCCGGCCTGACGTCGTCGGCTTCCAGGAGATCAAATGCCTGGACGAGAAATTCCCGCGCGAAGCCTTTGAATCCCTTGGTTACAATGTCGAGACCAACGGGCAGAAGACCTACAACGGCGTCGCCCTGCTCTCGAAATATCCGCTCAGCGACGTGCGGCGCGGCCTGCCCGGCGTCGACGCCTCGGGCTTCGAGGCCGAGTTCGAACAGGCCCGCTATATCGAAGCCGTGATCGAGGCCCCGCGCCCCGTGCGCATCGGCTGCCTCTACCTGCCCAACGGCAATCCGATCGGAACGGAGAAATTCGCCTACAAGCTGGCGTGGATGGACCGGCTTCAGGCCCATGCGAAGGACCTGCTGCGGCAGGAAGAGGCCTTCACCCTGTGTGGCGACTACAATGTCATCCCGACCCCCGACGACGCGAGGAATCCCTCGGCCTGGGTCACAGACGCCCTGTTCCAGCCCGAGAGCCGGGCCGCCTTCCGCGCCCTGAACCACCTCGGCCTGTCCGAGGCGGGCGAACTGGGGAAGCAGCCGCCGGGAACCTTCACCTTCTGGGACTATCAGGCCGGGGCCTGGCAGCGCGACCATGGCATCCGCATCGACTTCCACCTGCTGTCGCCCCAGGCGGCGGATCGCTTCGTCGGGATCGAGACCCATCGCGACGCCCGCGACATGGACAAGCCCTCCGACCACGTCCCCGTCGTCATCGAACTGGAGGACTAGGGCGTGATCCCGAAAAGTGTGAGCGGTTTTCGGACGAGATCACGTCCCGGTATGATGCTGGACCTCGATTCACGGCATCAGTGGAACCGCGAAGCGGTTCCCCCTCAGCCGATCGAGGTCTAGCCGTGGCCGATGCGCTCCGGGTCATCCTGCTCGTGGCGCTGGCGGCGGCGGCGCTGACCACGGCCGCCCTGGTGCTGGCCTGGTGGATGGAGCCGGTGCGCCGGATGAAGCGGGCCCTGCTCAAGTCGCTGGGCGCCGTGCCCGAGGCCGAGGCCCTGTCGCCCGCCGAGGGCCGCGCCGCGGGTCTGGACTTCGACGGGGCGCAGGTGGCCGTGCTGTGGAACCGGGGCGGCTCGGGCCTCGTCTACGCCTTTGACGAGATCGAGGGCGGCGAAATCATCGTCGACGGCCACGTCGTCGCCCGCGTCCGCCGCGGCGAGGCGCGCAAGGCGCTGGACGTCCTGGCGCCCGAGGCCGAACAGGTCACACTGCGCCTGCTGTTCGCCGACGCTCGCCATCCCGAGTTTGAACTGGCCCTGTGGGACGCGACCCTGCCGGTCCTGACCGGGTCTCCCGGCGAGGCCCTGCGCCTCGGCCGCCGCTGGCTGTCGCATCTGGAAGCGTTGCTGAAGGGATAAACCCGTTCCGCTCATCCCGGCGAAAGCCGGGATGAGCGGATGATTTGGGTCCTTGCCATTGCCGCTACACCGGGCGGACGGCTAGAACCCCCCATCCCTGCCGCCTGAGTATTCCGGAGCGCCCCCCGTGGCCCGCCTTTTCGACGCCTACATCATCGCTGACTGGACCGCCGCCGAGGGCAAGAAGCTGGGCGACGGTTCGGTCTGGATCGGCGTGGCCAAGCGCGACGTGCGTTTCCGCCTCTATACCGAGACCCACAACGTCGCCACGCGGGCCGAGGGCGAGAAGCTGCTGGCCTCATTGCTGGCCGAGCACCGCAAGCGCGGCGACCGGGTGCTGGTCGGGTTCGACTTCAACTTCGGCTATCCCGCCGGCACGGCCGCGCGGCTGAAGCTGACCGGGACGCCCTGGTCGGCGATGTGGAAATTCATCGCCTCCAACGTGGTCGACAAGGCCGACAACACCAACAATCGCTATCAGGTCGCGGCCAAGATGAACCGGCTGATGACCGACGAGGCCTGGCCGCTGTGGGGCGCGCCGGCCAATCAGGCGCAGCGCTGGCTGACCACGACCAAGCCGCCGGCGGGCGCCGGGGCCGACATCCCGGAATATCGGGCGACCCAGGACGCGGTGCGCAAGGGCAAGCTGCAGCCCAAGTCGGTGTGGCAGATGCATGGCGCGGGCGCCGTCGGCGGCCAGACCCTTGTCGGCATCCCGGCCGTGCGCCGCCTGCTGGAAAGCCTGGGGCCGTCGGGCGCGGTCTGGCCGTTCGGCACTGGCTGGCGGGCTCTGGACACGGCCGACGTCGAGCCGCTGTCGGCGCTGGTGGTCGAGGTCTACCCGTCGATGTTCGACGCGAAGCCGAACGCAGGCGAGTTCAAGGATCAGGCCCAGGTCCGCGTCACCGCCGAGCATTTCGCCAGACTGGACGAGGCGGGAGCCCTGTCCGCCGCCTTCGCCCCGCCCAGGGGCGCGGACGAGACCCTGATCGCGCGCGTCGAGCAGGAAGAAGGCTGGATCCTGGGGGCCTGACGTCATCAGGCCGTCATCGCCCGCGGCTACCGCCCGGGCATGATCCGGCTCATCCTCGCGGCGTTGCTTTTCCTGACCGGGAGTCCGGTGCTGGCCCATCCGTTGATCATCGCCCATCGCGGGGCCTCGGGCGAACGGCCCGAGCACACGCGCGCGGCCTATGAACTGGCCATCCGGCAGGGCGCGGATTTCATCGAGCCCGATCTGGTGATGAGCCGCGACGGCGTTCTGATCGTGCGCCACGAGAACGAGATCGGCGGCACGACGGATGTCGCCGCCCGCCCGGAGTTCGCCGGCCGCCGCGCGACGAAGACCGTCGATGGCGAGCCCATGACCGGCTGGTTCACCGAGGACTTCACCCTCGTCGAACTGAAGACACTGCGGGCCCGCGAGCGCCTGCCCGAGCTGCGGCCCGCCAACACCGCCTTCGATGGTCAGGAGCCGATCCTGACCTTCGAGGAGGTGCTGGACATCGCCGCGAGCGCGGGCGTCGGCGTGGCGCCGGAGCTCAAGCACCCGACGTATTTCGCCGCCCTGGGCCTGCCGATGGAGGACGCCTTCGTGACCGGGCTGGAGCGCCGGGGACTGGCCGGGGCCGACGCCCCGGTGATCGTCCAGTGTTTCGAGGTCGGGCCGCTGCAACGATTGCGGGCCCGGATCGCCACGCCCCTGCTGCAACTGGTCGCCGCGTCCGGCGGGCCGTTCGACCGGCCGGAGCTGAGCTACGCCGCCATGACGACGCCCGGGGGTCTGGCCGAGGTCGCGGTCTATGCAGACTGGATCGGCGCCGACACGGCCCTGATCGAGCCGACGCCCGGCGACCCCACCCGCCTGATCACCGACGCCCACGCCGCGGGGCTGAAGGTCGCCGGCTGGACCTTCCGCGCCGAGAACGCCTTCCTGCCCGAGGGCGACCGGGTCGGCGAGGCGCCGGCGGCGCACGGGCGGCTGCGCGAGCGGCTGGCGCGGTTCGCGGGGTACGGGCTGGACGCCGCCTTCATGGATCAGCCGGGGCTGGCCCGGGACTGACGCCCCTGCTCGTGAGAGTCCGTCTCCTCCCTGTTCGCGGAGCGAATGGGGAGGTGGATCGGAGGCGCAGCCGACGAGACGGAGGGGGCGACGCCGGCGGGGCCGGTGGATCGCTCATCCCCTCACACCGAGTCGCCCCCTCCACCACGCGGGCTGAGTCGCCCGCGCGGTCCCCCTCCCCACTGCGTGGGGAGGAGACGGGCGGTGCGCGCCCTAGCCCGCGATCTGTCCGAAGTCCGCCACCCGGCCCATCACCGCGCGCACCTGGCCGAGCAGCTTCAGCCGGTTGTCGCGTTCGGCGGGGACGTCGGAGTTGACCATCACCTTGTCGAAGAAGGCGTCCACCGGGGCGCGCAGGCGCGACAGGGCCGTCATGGCGGCGGCGAAATCCTCGGTCTCCAGCGCCGCGTCCACGGCGGTGGCGGCGGCGGCGGCGGCGAAGGCCAGGGTCGTCTCGGCCTCGGGCTGGTCGGGCAGGCCGGTCTCGACCATGCCGGTCGGCACGGCGCCCTTCTTCTCCTCGGCCCTGAGGATGTTGGACGCCCGCTTGTACCCGGCCAGCAGGTTCGCGCCATCGTCGGTGGCGAGGAAGGCGTCAAGGGCCTCGACGCGGCGCACGATGCGGACGAGGTCGTCGTCGCCGAGGGCGAAGACGGCGTCGACGAGATCGTGGCGCTTGCCCTGATCGCGGAGGAGGACCTTCAGGCGGTCGGCGAAGAAGGCCTGCATATCGCGCTCAACAGGACCATAGACTTCCCGCTGGAACTGACTTCCGTGGCTAATGAAATCGATCGCTGCAGCAGGCATGGTGCCCACCGGAAGAATGGTGGCCTCTGGAAGCATCCAGAATGTGCTGATCGCGGGTCCGGGCAGCGGCATCCGGATGCCGTTTTCAAGCACCAGCCGGATCACCCCCAGCGCCGCACGCCTAAGCGCGAACGGATCCTTCGACCCCGTCGGCTTCTCGTCGATGGCAAAAAAGCCGACCAAGGTGTCCAGCTTGTCGGCCAGGGCCACCGCCACGGTCAGCGGCGCGGTCGGCACGGAGTCGGCCGGGCCCTGCGGCTTGTAGTGGTCGCGGACGGCGTCGGCCAGTTCGCCCCCTTCCCCCTGGAGGGGGGAAGGGCCGGGGATGGGGGTGGCGGCCGAGGTGGCAGGCGCGGTGGTCGACGCGGCGGACACCGCGTTTGGAGCCACATCCTCCACCCCCATCCCAACCCTTCCCCCCTCCAGGGGGAAGGGCTTCTTGAGTGCGGCGACATAGTAGCCGCCCATCACCCCCTGCAGTTCGGGGAACTCCCCGACCATGGCGGAGGACAGGTCGGCCTTGGCCAGACGCGCGGCCTGTTCGGCCTGATCGGGATCGGCGCCGACCAGCGGGGCGATCTCGCGGGCCAGGGCGGCGATGCGTTCGACGCGCTCGGCGAGCGTGCCGAGCCTGGCGTGGAAGGTGACGCCTTCCAGCTTCTTGGACCAGACCTCGAAGCCGGTCTTCAGGTCCTCGTCCCAGAAGAAGCGGGCGTCGTCGAGGCGGGCCGAGAGGACGCGGCTGTTGCCGGCGGCCAAGGCCACGCCGCCGTCGGTGGCCTCGATATTGGCGACCACGACGAAATGGGGGGCGAGGCCGTGGACCGCGGGATCGCGGACGGCGAAATATTTCTGGTGCACCTTCATCGACAGCCGGATCACCTCCGGCGGCAGGGTCAGGAAGCGCGGGTCCATGTCGCCCAGGATCGGCGTCGGCCATTCGGCCAGGCCCGCCACCTCGTCCAGCAGGCCGTCGTCGTCGACCAGCGCCAGACCCCTGGCCGCGCAGGCGGCCGTGGCGCCGTCGAGGATGCGCAGCTTGCGGTCGGCGACGTCGAGCAGGACGAAGTCGCTTTCCAGCTTCGCGCGGTAGTCGGCGAAGTCCTTGACCGCGAACGGACGGCCGCAGCCGAGGAAGCGATGGCCTTCGGTCAGGTCGCCGCTGGCGACGCCGTCGATCTCGAACGGGACCACATGGCCGTCGAACAGGGCGACGATCCGCTTCAGCGGCCGGATCCAGCGCAGGGTTCCGGAACCCCAGCGCATCGACTTGGGCCAGGGGAAGCCGCGCACGATGGCGTCGACCATGTCGGGGATCAGGGCGGTGGTCGGCTGGCCCTTCTGGCTGAGGACGGCGAACCAGACGCCGTCGCGTTCGCTCAGCTGGTCCTTCGTCAGGCCGGTCTTGCGCAGGAAGCCGTCCAGCGCCTGTTCCGGGGCCGAGGTGCGCGGACCCTTGAGCTCTTCCTCGCGGTCCGGCGTGGCGGCGGGCAGACCCTCGACGACGAGGGTCAGGCGGCGCGGACCGGCGAAGGTCGTCAGGGCCTCATACGTCAGCCCGGCCGCCTTGAGGCGCTCGGCGGCCATGCGTTCGAGGTCGCGCGCGGCGCCCTGTTGCATGCGGGCGGGGATCTCTTCCGAGAACAGTTCGAGAAGGAGCTGGGGCATTACCGGACGTCGTACCGTGGGACTCCCTTCCCCCTGGAGGGGGGAAGGGTTGGGGATGGGGGTGGTGCTGCTTCAGCCACGATCCGCTCGATGACCGTGTTCAGGTCGTTTCGCACCTGACGTTCAGGGAAACGGATGACGCGGAAGCCTCCGGTCTTGAGCCAGGCGGTGCGCTCGGCGCCGCGCGCCTGACGCTCTGGCAGTTCATGATGCGGCCCGTCCACTTCGATGATCAGGCGCGAGCCGAGGTGGGCGAAGTCGGCGACGTAGCGGCCAACGGGGGTCTGGCGGCGAAAATTCATCTTCAGGGGGCGCAAGGCTTCCCAAAGGATGCGTTCGGCGACGGTCTGTTCCTGACGCAGGCGACGGGCGCGTTCGATCGCGCCGGACGCGACGCGGGTCGGACGGGCGGCGGTGGAACCACCTCCACCCCCATCCCCGGCCCTTCCCCCCTCCAGGGGGAAGGGAGCGGCGTTATCGCCGTCGGTGATCATGCTCTGCCCCGCTCCTGCTCGACCCATTCCGTGGCGCAGGCCTTACAGAGGTCGCGGATGCGGCCGATGTAGCTCTGGCGTTCGGCGACGGCGATGGCGCCGCGGGCGTCCATCAGGTTGAACAGGTGGCTGGCCTTCAGCACCTGGTCATAGGCCGGCAGCACCAGCGCCTGATCCTGCGGGCCCTTCATGGCGAGGAAGCGCGAGACCTCGGCGACCATGTCCTCGAAGCGGCGTTTCAGGCCGTCGACGTCATAGCCGTGGAAGTTTGCTTCCGACTGCTGACGCTCGTTCTCGAGGAAGACCTCGCCATAGGTCAGGCCCTCCCTGGTGAACTTCAGATCGTAGACGTTGTCTACGCCCTGGACGTACATGGCCAGACGCTCAAGGCCATAGGTCAGTTCTCCCGAGACCACGTCCACCTCGATGCCGCCGACGCCCTGGAAATAGGTGAACTGCGTCACCTCCATGCCGTCGCACCAGACCTCCCAGCCCAGCCCCCAGGCGCCGACGGTGGGGTTCTCCCAGTCGTCCTCGACGAAGCGGATGTCGTGCAGCTTGGAATCGATGCCGATGGCGGCGAGCGAGCCGAGATAGAGGGCCTGCAGGTTCTCGGGGTTCGGCTTCAGGATCACCTGATACTGGTAATAGTGTTGTAATCTATTGGGATTTTCACCGTAGCGGCCGTCGCCGGGACGGCGGCTGGGCTGGACGTAGGCGGCCTTCCACGGGCGCGGGCCAAGGGCGCGCAGCACGGTGGCCGGGTGCAGGGTGCCGGCGCCGACCTCGATGTCATAGGGCTGGAGAATGGCGCAGCCCTGATCGCCCCAGTATTTGTGGAGGGTCAGGATCAAGTCCTGGAAGGCGAGCGGTTCGGTGGTCACGGGTGGCTTTTTCGTCCGGGGGAGAAGGCGGCGGACCCTAGACGGACAGGCTTGAGCGGGGAAGCCCCGACTCCCTTCCCCCTCCACGGGGGAAGGTGGCCGGCGGAGCCGGTCGGATGGGGGTGCTGGTTCCGCGGATGATCTGGCCGGTGAGAAGCCAGCCGGACAGAGCGGTGTCTCACCCCCATCCGTCTCGCTCCGCGAGCCACCTTCCCCCGCAAGGGGGGAAGGAATTTTAAGGGCGACCGTGCATCCTCTGCGCATGAAGCAGATCGACCAGATGCGCCGGCGGGCCGCGCGCTATCTCGCAGTGGAGGCGGTGGAGATCGCCCCGGCGAAGGGCGTGTTCTCACTGAGCTTCGACGACTTTCCGGCTACGGCCTGGACCGAGGCGGGGCCGGTGCTGGCCGCGCATGGGGTCCGGGCGACCTACTATGTGTGCGGCGGCCTCTGTGACGGCGTGAACATGGAGCGCGACCAGTACCGGGTCGAGCATCTGCAGGAACTGCATGCGGCGGGGCATGAGGTCGGGTGCCACACCTTCGGACACACCAGCGCGCTGCGGATGGACTCCGAGGCGCTGAAACTGAGCCTCGACACCAATGCGGCGTGGGTGGCGGAGCGGCTGGACGGCTACCGGATGACGACCTTCGCCTGGCCGTTCGGGGATGCGACGGTGGGAGGCAAGCGGGTGGTGCGCGGGCGGTTCGATCTGGCGCGGGGGGTGCGCGACGGGGTCAACGCCGGGCGCGAGGACCGGGCGCTGATCCGGTCGATCGGGCTGGAGAGCCGGCGGCTGCCCGGCTACGACCTCGAGGGATTGATGGCCGAGGCGGCGGACCGGCGGGGCTGGCTGACGGCCTATGGGCACGATGTGAGCGAGCGGCCGACGGACTATGGCTGCACGCCGGAGGATCTGGACCGGGTGCTGCGAGCGGCGAAGGCGGCGGGGCTGGAGGTGCTGCCGGTGGGGGCGGCGTGGGGCGTGGTCAGCGCATAAACCCGCTCATCCCGGCGAAAGCCGGGACCCGGTTCTGTCCAGCTTGACGCCGGCGTTTCAGGACTGGCGGGCGGAGATCATCGCCGCCGCTGCATCACCCAAAGCACTGGGTCCCGGCTTTCGCCGGGATGAGCGGAGATAAGGTCAGGCCGCTTCCGCCATCCCCTGAGCCATCCGCCCCTCCGCCCACTTGATCAGCGCGGCGCGGGGCCAGGCGACGATCCATGAGCGGGCCGTGTATTCGCCCTTTTCGATCAGGGCGGTGCGGGTCGGCGACGAGGTCGCGGCACGTTGGGTGTGGATGTCGCCCGGACCCTGATGCAGCAGGAAGGCGCCGTGCTTCAGCGGATTGACGCGCAGATAGGCCAGACGCGGGCTGATCCGCTCCAGCGGCGGATCGTAGAACCAGCTGGAGCCCAGCATGCCGGCCATCTCCGGGCGGCGCTTGAGGATCTCGGCGGCCGTGGCCCAGGCGCGGTCCCAGCCGGCCTCGTTGAAATCGGACAGTTCGCGGGCCTCGGTATGCACCTCCAGCCACGGCTTCCAGGCCTGGGCGGCGGCGTAGGCCGGGATCACCGACCAGCCCCAGCCCTCGCGGGCGTGGCGCAGCACCTGGCCCGGCCCCAAGGGGGATGAGAGGTCGATCATCTGGGTGCGGGCGCCGGGCACGCTGAGAACCAGCGAAATGCGCACGTCCTTGGCCCAGTAGTCGCGGTCATAGGGATTGTCGGCGGCCGTCAGGAAGTCGGCCAGGCGCTGGATCCATTCCGGATACAGCTCCAGTACGGCGGCCGGCAGGTCGGCGGCGGGGACCCGCGCCGGCATCTCCAGCGCCCAGACGGCGATCAGGGCCCGGCGATGGTCGTCGGTCAGGGCGAAGCCGAAGGCCTCGGCCAGCGCTTCCTCGGCGCGATGGCCGGGCTGGTCGAAATCCCAATGGGGTGCGGAGGCCTCGGCGGCCGCGGCGGCGGCGGCCTTCAGCGCGTGGATCCGGGCGCGGTCTTCCGCCGGGACCCGATTGAGCACGGCCTCGAAGGCGGCGACCTGGGAGTGGGAGAGCGTTTCCATGGGCGCAGTCTAGCAAACGCGGGTTGTCCGGCGGTTAAGGCTGGAGCGGACAGCGAAACGGCGGCGGACGCGAGGGATCAGCCGCCGCAAAGCTGAATGAACCTAACGCAAAATTGTAGAACGCACCCACCAGCCGGGATGACTTCGTGCCAGGCGTCTGGCGGCCTCGACGGCCTGTTCCGCCGTGTCGAACAGGGCGAAAACGGTAGCCCCCGAGCCCGACATCCGGACGAGGCGAACGCCGGGGAGCCGCGCAGCTTCCTTCAGGGTCTGGCCGATGACCGGTTCCAGCGCGATCGCGGGGGTTTCCAGATCATTCCGCCGGGCCGACAACCAGTCGATGACCGATGACAGCCCCCAGTCGCCAGGTGGGGCCGGACGGTCCGCGGTCCCCGCCGGCCCCTCGTCGTAGCGGCGGTAGACCGCCCCGGTCGACGACGGGACGCCCGGGTTGATCAGCACGGCGGGCAATGGCGGCAGGCGCGGCTCGAAGGTCAGCCGGTCGCCCCGGTCCTCGGCCCAGGCGGCGCGGGCGTGCAGGCACATGGGACCGTCCGCGCCGACGCCGGCGGCGATGTCGGCCAGGGCTTCATCGTCCAGCGACAGGCCCAGGGCGTCCCGCGCCCCCTTGAGCGCGGCGCCCGCGTCGGACGAGCCGCCGCCCAGTCCGGCGGCGATCGGCAACTGCTTGTCCAGCGTCACGGCCACGGGCGGATCCGCGGCGCCCGTCACTTCGCCCAGCGCTCGCAAGGCCTTCAGGATCAGGTTGTCGTCGCCGGCGCCCAGACCCTGACCGAAGGGGCCGGTCACCGTCAGCGACAGCCGGCCGGCCGGCTGGACCGTGACGTCGTCGCCGATGCCGGCGAAGGCGACCAGGCTGGCCAGGGGGTGATAGCCGTCGGTCCCCCCGGGCCCGACATGCAGGAACAGATTGACCTTGGCGGGGGCGAGGAGGCGGACGGTCGCCATGCCTCAGGGCTGGCCGCCGGACGACGGCGTCGGGTCGGGCAGGCCGCGCACCAGCTTCTGTTCCACCTCGGCGCGCCGCGGGGCGTCGGGCTCGAGCGTCAGCACCCGGGTCCACTGCCATTCGGCCTCGCGGCGACGGCCCACCTGCCAGTAGGCGTCGCCGAGGTGATCGACGATCTCGGCGTTGCCCGGCTGTTTGCCCACCGCTTCTTCCAGGGTCTGGACCGCGATCTCGTACTGGCCCTGCCGGAACTGGGCCCAGCCAAGGGAGTCCTGGATGTTGCCGTTCTGAGGTTCGGCGGCGTGGGCGCGGGCCAGCATCTCGGCCCCCTCGGCCACCCGGCGGCCGCTGTCGACCCACATATAGCCGAGGTAATTGAGGATGGTCGGGTCGTTGGGCTGGGCCTGCAGGGCGGCCCACAGCTCGGCCTCGGCCTCGTCGATCCGGTTCAGGTTCTCCAGCACCGTGCCGCGCAGGAAATGGAAATGCGCCGGCTGGGCCGCGACGTTGATGGTTGGCCGGTTGAGGATGGCCAGCGCCTCCTCGTGCCGGCCCATGCCCACCAGATGCGCCGCCAGCGCATAGGCGAAGGCCGCCTGATCGACCGCGGCGGCGTCGGCGCGGCGCAAGGCCTCCAGCGCGCCTTCGGCGTCAGCCTGGGAATCCAGGGTTCCCGCAAGACCCACCTGCGCCCGCGCATAGGTGATGGGGTCGGCCTGGCTGACCCGGGCGAACGCCTCCCGGGCGAGCAGCGGCTGGCGGCCCGAGTTGAGGCTCTGGCCCAGTTGCAGGGCGATCAGGTCGTCGGGGTCGAGGCTGTCGGCCATGCGCAGATAGATCGCCGACAGTTCCCATGACTGGTTCGCGCTGGTCTGCAGGGCGGCGAATTCGAGGGCGTCGGCGGCGCGTTGCAGCGCATTCGGCTCGGCGGGGGCCCGACCGCGTCCCGCGACGCGAGCCCGGCCGAGGAGCGCCTCGGAATTGGGATTTCCGCCAGTCAGGGCGGCGTCATAAATGGCCAGCGCCTCGTCACGTCGGCCCTGCCGTTCGAGGAATCCGGCGTAGTCCAGCGCGTACAGCATGGCGCCGCCCGGCGAGGCCATCAGGATCTTGTACTCGGCGTCCGCCTCGGCGAAACGGCGGCGGCTTTCCAGCAGGCTGGCACGTTGCTGGTGCAGGATCAGGCTGGCGGGATCGGTCGCAGGCTGATCCACGGCCTTCAACGCCGTATCCCAGTCCCCGGCCGCGCCGGCGATGGCGGGCGTCAGGTAGCGGGCGACCGCGCTGAAAGGATCTGCGAACGGGCGCTGGGTCAGCAGGGACAGGCTTTGGCCGGGGTCGCCGGCCCGCAGCGCCTGGATCAGTTCGATCAACCGGCCTGCCTCGGCCAGGTCGGGCGTGTCCGCGACGGTCGGGGTCAGGCGCGCCACATCCGCTATGTCGCCGGAGAACAATCCGGACCGGAAGGCTTCTTCGCCCAGGGCCGGCTGTTCGGGCGCCAGGGCGTGGGCCTCGCCGAGGAAGACGGAGCCCGCCAGGCGGTCGCCGCGGATGCTGGCGAGGCGGCCGGCGAGATAGAGGCCGTAGGCGGACTGGCCTGACGCATCGACCGGCACGGGAGCCCAGATCGCGGGAATGGGCGGCGCCGGAGGTTCGACCGCCGCTACGGCTTCGGGCGCGGCCTCGACGATGATCGCCGGAGCCTCCGGAGCGGCGCCCGCCTCTGCCGGAGCGGGGATTCCGACCGGCGTTTCCTGCGCCCGGGCGGGCGAGGACAGCGCCGTCAGGGCGCAACCGGTCAGCAGAAGGGCGAGTGAAGGAAAACGCATGGCGGAACCCTCACTGGATTATGCGGCGGCGACAAGGCCCCCTCGCCGGCCCCCGGAAAGATTTGAGCGTCACATATTCGGATAGTTGGGGCCGCCGCCGCCCTCGGGCGTGGTCCAGACGATATTCTGCGACGGGTCCTTGATGTCGCAGGTTTTGCAATGGACGCAGTTCTGGGCGTTGATCTGGAAGCGGGGATTGTTCCCCTGCTCGTCGTACAGCACCTCGTACACCCCCGCCGGGCAGTAGAGGCGCGCAGGCTCGCCATAGAGCGGCAGGTTGATCCGGATCGGGACCGAGGGGTCCAGCAGCTTCAGGTGCGCGGGCTGTTCCTCGGCATGGTTGGTGTTGGAGACAAAGACCGACGACAGCTTGTCGAACGACAGCCTCCCGTCCGGCTTCGGATAGGCGATCGGCCTGTGTTTCGACGCCTTTTCGGTCGAGGCGGCGTCGGTCTTGCCGTGCTTCATCGTGCCGAACAGCGACAGACCGCCGAACAGGGTCTGGAACCACAGGTCGAACAGACCCAGCGCCCCGCCCAGCGAAGTGCCGAGCTTCGACAGCAGGGGTTTGGCGTTGCGGACGCGCCTGAGCTCCTGGAAGACCCAGCTGTTCTCGTAGGCCGTCTGGTATTCGACCAGCTGGTCGCCCGAGCGGCCGGCCATGACCGCGTCATAGGCGGCGTCGGCGGCCAGCATGCCGGTTTTCATGGCGTTGTGGCTGCCCTTGATGCGCGGAACATTCACGAAGCCCGCGGAGCAGCCGATCAGGACACCGCCCGGGAACGACAGTTTCGGCACCGACTGGAAGCCGCCCTCGGTGATGGCGCGGGCCCCGTAGGAGATGCGGGTTCCGCCCTCCAGATGCTCGCTGATCGCCGGGTGGTGCTTGAAGCGCTGGAACTCGTCGAACGGCGACAGGAAGGGGTTCTTGTAATTCAGGTGCACGACATAGCCGATGGCCACGTAGCGGTCGCCGAAATGGTACATGAAGCTGCCGCCGCCGGTGAACTCGTCCAGCGGCCAGCCTGTCGTGTGCTGGGCCAGGCCGGGACGGTGCCTGTCGGCCGGGACCTGCCACAACTCCTTCAGGCCGATGCCGTATTTCTGCGGCTGGGCGTCGTCGCACAGGTTGTGGCGGGCCATGATGGTCTTGGCCAGCGAGCCGCGCACGCCCTCGGCGATGAAGACATATTTGCCGTGCAGCTCGATGCCGGGCTGGAAGTCGTCGGTCGGCTTGCCGTGGCGGTCGATGCCGAAGACGCCGGCGACCACGCCCTTCACCGTTCCCGACGGCTCATCCCAGACCACATGGCTGGCGGCCATGCCGGGATAGACCTCGACCCCCAGGCCTTCCGCCTGCTCGCCCAGCCAGCGCGCGACATTGCCCAGGGAGGCGATGTAGCAGCCGTCGTTGTGCATCATCGGCGGCAGCAAGGTCATGGGCAGGGAGACCTGTCCCATGGGCCCCAGCACCATGAACCGGTCCTCGGTGACCGGCGTCTCGAGCGGCGCCCCCCGCTCCCTCCAGTCGGGGAAGAGTTCGTTCAGGGCGCGCGGATCGATGACCGCGCCGGACAGGATGTGGCCGCCGACCTCGGCGCTCTTCTCCAGCACCGCGACAGTGATATCCTTGCCGTCCCTTTCCGCCCGCTGCTTCAGGCGGATGGCGGCGGCGAGGCCGGCGGGGCCTCCACCGACGATGACGACATCGTATTCCATCACCTCGCGCTCGACGCCCGCCAGGGCCTCGGCGGGCGGCAGTTTGTCGATCACGGCTTCCTGCCAGGCGTTTGTCGCGCCGCCCTCGATCGCATCCTCGGCCATGCCCTGATTTCCTCGTCGCCGGTGTGGTCTGGTGTTTTCCGCTTATCGGAAGGTGACGCAAGGGTGGTCAAGGACTATCCCTGTGCGGACCGTCATGATGACCCAGCCCCCCGATGCCGCCGCGACCGAAAGCCTGCTCGCCTTCTGGCGCGACGCGGGCGTCGACGCCTGTTTCGAGGACGCGCCAGTCGACCGCACCCATGTCGTCCCGCCGCCCGCCGTGAAGGCGGTGGCCAAGGCCACGGCCTCGGTGGTGGCCGCGCCGGACGCCGGCGACGCGCTGTCGGAAGCGCGCCGGCTGGCGGGCGGAGCGAACACGCTGGAAGAGCTGGGCCAGGCCATCGCGGCCTTCGACGGCTGTCCAATCAGGGGTATGGGAGCCACGCAATCGGTGTTCAGCCGGGGTAATCCCGAGGCGCCGGTCCTGATCATCGGCGAAGGTCCGGGCGCGGAAGAGGACCAGGGGGGCCAGCCCTTCGTCGGCAAGGCCGGGAAGCTGCTGGACCGGATGCTGGCGGAGGCGGGGCTGGAGGGCCGGGTGTTCATCACCAACACGGTCTTCTGGCGTCCGCCGGGCAACCGCACGCCGACGCCGGCCGAACAGGCCGTCTGCGCGCCGTTCGTCGAGCGGACCTTCGCCCTGCTGAAGCCGAGGGCGGTGCTGCTGCTGGGCGCGGCGGCGGCCAGGTCGGTTCTGGCAACCGACGAGGGCATCATGCGGCTGCGGGGTCAGTGGCGGGAATGGCGGCTGCCCGAGGGCGCGGTTTCGGCGCCGGTGCTGCTGACGCTGCATCCCGCCTTCCTGCTGCGTCAGCCGATGGCCAAGCGGCAGGCCTGGGCGGACATGTTGGCGCTGGCGGCGCGGCTGGGCGCGGATAACTGAGCCTGTTCATCCTTCAGACTCAAAACTGCCCCAAAAGGGGGAGAAATCTTGACACGGGCCGGGGGCGGTGGCGCCCTTTGTGCCTGACGACCGAATGAACAGCGCGAACCGGCCCGGGTCGAGACGGGCCTGCTGAACGCTTCAAGGGGGCCGCCTCAGTGCAGTTTGATTTCCGCCGCGTGATGATCGCGCCGACGCTGGCCCTGGCGTTCTGCGCCCTGGCGACCGCCGGCCAGGCCGAGGAAATCCGCCGCACGCCCACAGCCCTGAGCGCCGCGGACCGCCTCAGCTACACCACGGCCTTCGACGCCCTTCGCCGCGGCGATCTGGACGCCGCCCGCGACTCCGCGCGTCAGGCCAATGACCGCGTCCTGCTGGGCCAGGTCGAGTTCGAACGCCTGTTCCACGCCGACTACACGGCCACCTACGAGGAATTGTCGGCCTGGCTGGCCGAATACGCCGACCTGCCGTCCGCCGAGCGGGCCTGGACCCTCGCCATGCGCCGCCGTCCCGACGGCGCCCCGGAGCCCCGGCAACCGTCCCGCATGGGGGGCGGCCGGAACTGGAACAGCATCGCGGCCGCCGGCGGCAACACCGAGGGCGACCCGATGAAGGCGGCCCGCGTGGCCCTGAACCGGGATGACCTGACCGGCGCCGTGGCCCTGGGCGGCCAGCTGGGCGACTGGTGGACCGTCGGTCTGGCCCAGTACCGGCTGGGCGAATTCGGCGCGGCCAGGATCGCCTTCGAGCGCGTTCTGGACGATCCGACCGAGGACGGATGGGTTCGCTCGGGCGCCGCCTTCTGGGCCGCGCGCTCGGCGGCGCAATCCGGCCAGCAGGACCGCGTCCAGCCCCTGCTGCGCCGCGCGGGCTCCTGGCCCGCGACCTTCTATGGCCAGATCGCCCTGCGTCAGCTGGGCGAGGAGCCGACGATCGAGAACCTGGGACCGATCCCGTACGGGGCCGCCCGGTTGCAACAGGCGTCATATCAGGCCGACGAGCCGATCGGCGTGGGCGCCGATGAACTGGAAGAGTTCGTCCGCTCCGAGCCCCGGGCCCTGCGCACCGTGGCCTTCTTCGAGGTCGGACGCCGCGGCGACGCGCGCGATGAGCTGAAAACCGGCATCCGCGCCGCCGCCACCGACCGGGGCCGACAGCTGTGGGCCGCCCTGGGCCGGGCCCTTGGACCGCGCGTGACCGGCTCGGGCGACGACGTTCGGCGCATTGACGCCGACCGGTATCCCCAGCCGGTGATCGAACCGGACGGCGGCTTCACCGTTGAACGCTCGCTGGTCTACGCCATCGCCCGCAAGGAAACCGACTTCAACGCCCGCGCCCGGTCCGGCGCCGGCGCCTATGGCCTGATGCAGGTCATGCCGACCACCGCCGCCGAACTGACCGGCGACCGCGGCTTTGTCAGCGAGCCGGAACGGCTGTTCGACCCCAACGTCAACGCCCGCCTGGGTCAGGCCTATGTGAACCGGGTGCTGGCGCTGCCGGCGATCAACGGCGACCTGCTGCGGGCCGCGGCCTCGTACAACGCCGGCCCCGGGCCGATGGTCATGGCGGTCCGCAAACTGGGCCAGGACGCCGATCCGCTGCTGCTGATCGAGACGATCGACGTGCCCCAGGCGCGCGAATATGTCGAAAAGGTCGTGGCGGCCTACTGGATCTACCAGCGCATGAACGGCCGGCCCCTGCACACCCTGGACGCCGTGGCGTCAGGGGCGTCGCGGATTCCGCTGGCCCTGGACTATCTCGCGCCGCCGCCGGCTCCGGTTCAGGCGATCGATCTGGCTTCGGCGTCCACGACGGCCGGAACGAACTAGGGCGAACCGACGGCCGACCGGACCCTGTCGACCGGGCAGACGCCCACGTCCGTTTCTGACGCAGGCGCATGCTTCATTGATCGGAACCCGTCAGGTCCGGTCTTTGACAATTGAAATCGGTGAAACAACATCTCCGCGAATGACGCGTGCGGAGTAGACGCTGTAGACGCAGTAGACTGTGTTTTTCAGCCCACCACCGTCCACCCGGTTACATCGCCGATCTAGAGGCTGACCAGAAGCAGCGCCGGCAGGCAGCAGGCGATCACGATCATCAGCCCGTAGACCATCAGGCTGGGGCGACGCGTACCGGGCTGCTGGACGTGGACGGACATGGCGGACCTCCCGAACGCGGTTGCGTTCTGAAGGCTCACACATACCGATGTTGTCTTAAGGCCCGGTTCCGGCGCGCGGTTAACGGCCGGAAAGGGCGTCCGCCGACCACTCCAGGAAGTCGGGCTGAGCCAGCAGCACATCGCGATAGGCGGCTGCGGTCCCGTCGTCGCCGTGGGCGGCCAGATCGATCTGGAAATGCCGGAACCGGGTCGCCACCGGGGTGAAGAAGGCGTCCGGCACGGACCATTCGCCAAACAGATACGGCCCGCCCTCGCCGAACCGGGTCCGCATCTCGCGCCACAGGGCGACGATGCGGCGGATGTCCTTCGTGACGGCCTCGCCGGCGGGCGGCGGCGAGCGGTCCGGGCCGACCATGGTGTGATCCGGCCCCATGCCGCATTCGGTGCGCAATCCCATGAAGCCGCCGTGCATCTCGCACGCCGCCGACCGGGCCAGCCAGCGGGCATGAGCGTCGGCGGGCCAGAGCCGGGCCTCCGGATAGCGTTCGGCGCACCAGACCGAGATGGCCATGGAATCCCAGATGGTCTCGCCCTCGACCTTCAGCACGGGCACGAGGCGCGAGGGGGAGACGGCCTCCAGCTCGGCCCGGGCGGCCTCGGAATAGATGTCCATCTCGCGCACGGTGAAGTCCGCCTTGCAGCGCTTCAGCACCAGCCACGGACGCAGCGACCAGGTCGAATACAGACGCGGTCCGATGATCAGTTCCATGAGGCCTCTCCCGGGTTCTGGCCCCGCCGTTAACGCCGGGTCCGAGTCGGCGCCAGACCCCAATGACGGAGTTCGACGGGCGTCGGCACAAGCGGCGCTTGACTCAACCCGTCGCCGGACCGACACGACCGGCCCATGATCAGCCGCTATTCCCGCCCCGCCGCCGTCGCCATCTGGTCGCAGGAGACCAAATACCGGATCTGGTTCGAGATCGAGGCGCATGCCGCCACCCGGATGGCGGAGCTGGGCACAATTCCCGCCAGCGCCGCCGAGGCCATCTGGGCCAGGGGCAAGGATGTCGTGTTCGACGCTGACCGCATCGACGAGATCGAGCGCACCACGAAGCACGACGTCATCGCCTTCCTGACCCATGTGTCGGAGCTTGTCGGCGAGGAAGCGCGGTTCCTGCATCAGGGCATGACCTCGTCGGACGTGCTGGACACCTGTTTCGCGGTCCAGCTGGCGCGCGCGTCGGACCTGCTGGTCGAGGGCGTCGAACGGGTGCTGGCGGCGCTGGAGACGCGGGCGAAGGAGCACAAATTCACGCCCTGCGTCGGCCGCAGCCACGGCATCCACGCCGAGCCGGTGACCTTCGGCCTCAAGCTGGCCGGCTATCACGCCGAATTCCAGCGGGCGAAGCGGCGTCTGCTGGCCGCGAAGGAAGAGATCGCCACCTGCGCCATCTCCGGCGCCGTCGGCACCTTCGCCAACGTCGATCCGGCGGTCGAGCAATACGTCGCCGACAGGATGGGCCTGGCCGTCGAGCCGGTCTCGACCCAGGTCATCCCGCGCGACCGCCATGCCGCCTTCTTCGCGGCCCTGGGCGTCGTAGCCAGCTCCGTGGAACGGCTGGCGATCGAGATCCGCCACCTGCAGCGCACCGAGGTGCTGGAGGCGGAAGAGCCGTTCGATCCGGGCCAGAAGGGTTCGTCGGCCATGCCGCACAAGCGCAACCCGATCCTGACCGAGAACCTGACCGGCCTGGCCCGGCTGGTGCGATCGGCGGTGGTGCCGGCGATGGAGAACGTCGCCCTCTGGCACGAGCGGGACATCAGCCACTCGTCGGTCGAGCGCGGCATCGGGCCGGACGCGACCATCCACCTCGACTTCGCCCTGCATCGTCTGGCCGGGGTGGTCGAGCGGCTGCAGGTCTATCCGGCCAATATGGAGAAGAACCTGAACCTGCTGGGCGGGCTGGTGCATTCCCAGCGCGTGATGCTGGCCCTGACCCAGGCGGGCGTGTCGCGCGAGGACGCCTATGCGGCGGTGCAGGAGAACGCCATGAAGGTCTGGCGCGGCGAGGGCCGGTTCCTGGACTTCCTGAAGGCAGACGCCCGGGTCACCCTGCCCGCGGAGCAACTCGAGGCCCTGTTCGACCTCGGCTATCACACCAGGCATGTGGACACGGTGTTCGCGCGGGTGTTCGGGGGCTGAACTTGAACTGGCTGCTTCTCCTGTCGATGATCCAGGTCGTCGCGCCCGCAGCTACGCGGCCGGCATCAGCCTATGCTCCAGAGCCGACCTTCGTCCCGGATGCTGCCGCCGTGACGCGCTGCCTGCAGCGCCACGGGGGCTCCCGTGCGGCTGCGATCTGGGTTCAATGCCGCGTCGCGCCCGGCGGCAGGCCAGTCGACTGCAATCCGCTTGAAGTCGGCCTTCCTCCTCGGGATGTGGACACCATCCGGTGCCTGGCGCGTGCCCACCGTCTCACAGCCGCAGACGGAACTCTTCTCGAAGGCCCGGTCGTCCGAACCATGTTCTCCTTTGACACCGGACACTGAACCCCGCCTCATCAAGCGCGCCTTCGACCCGGTCGTCGATGCGAACACCCGCCTGCTGATCCTCGGCAGCCTGCCCGGCGACGCCTCTCTGAAGGCGGCGCAGTATTATGCGCATCCGCAGAACGCATTCTGGAGACTGGTCGCCGGTGTGACGGAACGGGATCTGATCGCCCTGCCCTATCCGGATCGGCTGGAGGCGTTGAAGGAGGCCGGGGTCGGACTGTGGGATGTCATCGCTCGCGCGACGCGGCCCGGCAGCCTGGACGCGGCCATCCGCGAGGCGGAGACGGCGAACCTGAACACCCTCGTGGATCGACTGCCGAAGCTGCGGGCCGTGGCTTTCAACGGCGCCACGTCCGCGCGGATCGGGCGGCGAATCCTTGTGCCGGGCCCGGGCCTCAGCCTGATCGACCTGCCGTCTTCCAGTCCCGCCCATACTCGGCCATTCGAGGCCAAGGCCGACGCCTGGAGCGTCCTGAGACCCTTTCTGGTCAGGCCCTGACTGCCTGCGGTCACGTGTCGCGCCGGAAATCGTGATCGGTGATGCATCCCTTTGGGGGTCGGATCGTACCTCTTGCGACGCCGCCGTCGGGCGGTGCGTATCAGGAGACGCCCCCATGAAACCGATCCGCCTCGCAACCCTCGCAACCGTATCCGCCGCCGCCCTGCTGACGCTGGCTGCGTGCAACAAGCCCGAGGAAGCCGCCCCCGCCGACGCCGCTGCAACCGACGCCATGGCCCCCGCCTCGACCGGCCCGATAGTCGGCGGCGCGGCCATGAGCCCGAATGAGACCATCGTCGCCAACGCCGCCAAGGCCTCGAACCTGACCACCCTGGTCAGCGCCGTGACCGCCGCCGGCCTGGGCGAAACCCTGTCGGGCACGGGCCCGTTCACGGTCTTCGCACCCGACAACGCCGCCTTCCAGAAGGTGCCCGCCGCCACCCTCACCAACCTGATGGCCCCGGCTGGCAAGGCCGACCTGACCAAGATCCTGACCTATCACGTCGTGCCCGGCCGTCTGACGGCCGCCGACATCGCCTCGCAGGCCCAGGCCGGCGGGGGAACGGCGACCCTGACCACCGTGCAGGGCGAAGAACTGAAGGTCTCGGCCGGCCCGAACAACACCTGGGTCATCACCGACGCCAAGGGCGGCACGTCGACCATCACCCAAGCCGACGTGATGCAGTCGAACGGCGTCGTGCACGTCGTCGACACGGTCCTGATGCCATAATCACGACGTCATCGCCGAAACGGAAAGGGCCGCTCCATTGCTGGAGCGGCCCTTTTTCGGTCTGGATGAAAGGGCGATTACTCGCCGTTGCGGATCTGCTCGCGCGCCACCGAGGACAGTTCGTCCATCTTGCGGCGGATTTCCCCCTCGGAAACCGTCAGGCCCGCGCCTTCCAGATCCTGGGCGATCTTGCGGTAGACGTCTTCCTCGCCCGGCTGTTCGAAATCGGCCTTGACGATGGCGCGGCCGTATTCTTCGGCGCTGTCAACGCCGAGGCCCATTTTCTCAGCCGCCCACAGGCCGAGGAGCTTGTTGCGCCGGGCGACTGCCTTGAACTCCTGTTCCTGATCGAGGGCGTATTTGGACTCGAAGCCCTTTTCCCGATCGTCGAAGGTGGTCATGGGCGTCGCAAGGCTCCGGCTGGCGGCCCAGGCGGGGCCGCGATCGAGGGTGGTCTATATCCACCCCATGCCCGAACGCAACCGGAACTGACCGGGTTGCGACGCCGTGGCCCCGGCGCGCTCGAAAACGGCCGCGGTTTGTGTCCCGGCGCCGCATCCGCTAAGGGTTCGCGCGACTTTTTCCCGCCCGCCCGATTCCGGATCAAGCCGCCCAGACATGGTCTGGCCGCTCGCTTTGCGTTTCCGGCAGGCCCCGCCCGGACCCACCATGATGAACGTCAAGCGCAAGAAAATTTACGAGGGCAAGGCCAAGATCCTCTACGAGGGGCCCGAGCCCGGCACCCTGATCCAGTATTTCAAGGACGACGCCACCGCCTTCAACGGCGAGAAGAAGGCCCAGCTCGAGGGCAAGGGCGTCATCAACAACCGCATCAGCGAGTTCATCATGTCGCGCCTGAACGGCATCGGCGTGACCAACCACTTCATCAAGCGGCTGAACCTGCGCGAGCAGCTGATCCGCGAGGTCGAGATCATTCCGCTGGAGGTCGTGTGCCGCAATGTCGTGGCCGGCTCGATGAGCCAGCGCCTCGGCATCGACGAGGGCACGCCCCTGCCCCGCTCGATCATCGAATTCTATCTGAAGAAGGACGAGCTCAACGACCCGATGGTCACCGAGGAGCACATCACCGCCTTCAACTGGGCCACGACCCAGGAGCTGGACGACATCCTGGCCATGACGGTGCGGGTCAATGACTATCTGTCGGGCATGTTCGGCGCGGTCGGCATCACCCTGGTGGACTTCAAGATCGAATTCGGCCGGGTGTGGGAGAACGATTTCAGCCGGGTCATCCTGGCCGACGAGATCAGCCCCGATTCGTGCCGCCTGTGGGACACCAACACGGGCGAGAAGCTGGACAAGGACCGCTTCCGCCGCGATCTGGGCAATGTGATCGAAAGCTATACCGAGGTGGCCCGCCGCCTCGGGATCATGAAGGATATGCCGACCGTGATTCAGGGGGGATTGCACTGATGGCCAAGGTCAAGGTTCACGTCTTCCTCAAGCCGGGCGTGCTGGACGTACAGGGCAAGGCCGTCGAGCAGGCTCTACACGGTCTGGGCTGGTCCGGCGTCGCCAACGCCCGGGTCGGCAAGCTGATCGAGTTCGATCTGGACGGCGCCGCCGATCCGGCCGCCGAGGCGAAGAAGATGTGCGAACAGCTGCTGGCCAACACCGTGATCGAAAGCTACCGCATAGAGGCTGCGTGAAACGGCTGATCCAGTTCTCGGTCGCGGCCTTTGTCCTGGTCGGCGTGCTGATCTTCGCGGCGGCCCTCGCCGGCGGCCTGACGGACGACCGCGCCTTCACGCCGGCGGCGAAACAGGCAGCGCACTAGCGACGGGGATCGCTGTCGTGCGTTAGGGTCAGTCCAGCCGCAACGAGGAGCGCTCCATGACCTTCACCGTCACCTCCACGGGTTTCGCCGACGGCGGCGTCCTGCCCGACGCCCAGGTGCATGCCAAGGGCAATCGCTCGCCCCAGTTGAGCTGGTCCGGCGCGCCCGAGGGCGCGAAGAGCTTCGCCGTCACCTGTTACGACCCCGACGCGCCGACGGGCTCGGGTTTCTGGCACTGGACCGTGGCCAACATCCCCGCAGACGTCACGGAACTGGCCGAGGGCGCGTCATCGGACGGCCTGCCGCAGGGCGCGGTCGAGGGCCGCACGGACTTCGGCGAGCCCGGCTTCGGCGGCGCCGCGCCGCCAGCGGGGCATGGACCCCACCGCTACATCTTCACCGTCTTCGCCGTGGACACGGACCGGCTGGACGTGACGACCGAGAACCCGGGCGCCGTGTTCGGCTTCAACCTGCATTTCCATACGCTGGCGAAGGCATCGATCACCGGCGTGTACGAAAACCGGGGCTGACCATCGCCGGGGCCGGTTTGCCGGGAGCCAAAAATCAGCGTTACCTGCAGCCACCGCACAGGAGATAGGCGATGCTCGACCGGAGAACCCTCGTCCTGTCCTCCCCTGCCCTCGCTCTCGCCGTGACGCCCGAAGCCGCGAATGCGTCCCACGGACCCGACTCCAACAAGGCGCTGATCCGGCGCTTCTTCGAGGAGGTGTGGAGCACCGGCGATATCGCCCGGCGTGACGATTTTCTGGCTCCGGGATACCGGGGTCACATGTCCGGCGCGCCAGAGACCATCGACCGCGACGGCTGGACGGCCTGGTTCCAGGGTTTCCGAACCGCCTTCCCCGACGCCCGCTTCATCGTCGAGGACATGATCGGCGAGGGGGACCGGGTCGCGGCCAGGCTGACGATGCGCGGCACGCATCAGGGACCGTTGAACGGAATCCCGGCGACGGGGCGTCCGGTGATCGTCAGCGGCATGAGCATCGAACGCATCGCGGAGGGCCGGATTGTCGAGGGCTGGAACGAGAACGACGCCCTCGGCATGCTGCAGCAATTGGGAGCGTTCCCGCCTCCGTCAGCATGACCTTCGCGCTGGCGCCCTGACAACGCTCGGAAACGCTGCTAAAGGGCGCCGCCATGAGCGCAGCCGTCATCGTCTTCCCCGGTTCCAACTGTGACCGCGACTGCAAGGTCGCCGTCGAACGCTCCACGGGCGAGCAGGTCCAGATGGTCTGGCACCAGGAGACGGAGTTGCCGTCCGGTCTCGATCTGATCGTCCTGCCGGGCGGGTTTTCGTACGGCGACTATCTGCGTTGCGGGGCCATGGCGGCGCAGTCGCCGGTCATGCGGGCGGTGAAGAAGGCCGCGGACGACGGCGTGACCGTTCTGGGCATCTGCAACGGTTTCCAGATCCTGTGCGAGGCCGGAATGCTGCCGGGCGCCCTGCTGAGGAACGCAGGCCTGAAATACGTCTGCAAACCGGTCAGCCTGACTGTGACCAACGGCCAGACCCGCTTCACGGCCGGCTATCAGGGTCAGCGCGAGGTGGTCATGACCCAGGGCAATGGCGACGGTAACTATTTCGCCGCTCCCGAGGAACTGGCGCGGCTCGAGGGCGAGGGCCAGGTCGTGTTCCGCTATGTCGACAATCCCAACGGCTCGGTGAACGACATCGCCGCCGTCCAGAACGCGCGCGGGAATGTGCTGGGCATGATGCCGCACCCGGATCGGGCCTTCGAGGAAGAGCTGGGCTCGGCCGACGGCGCGATCCTGTTCCGGTCGATCTACGCCGCCGCCTAGACGCCCCAGGCCTTGCCGCCCGCGCCATAGCCGTCGATCGCCTGGAACATCGCCGACACCAGGGCCCGCTCCTCCTCCGTCACCTCGGGCTTCCAGACGTCGAAGATCAGGATGGTGCGGTCCTGACCGCTGTCGTTGGCGGCCTCGTGCTCGATGGTGTCGTCAAAGGCCCAGGCCTGGCCTTCCGACCACCCGCGCACATCATTGCCGACCCGGAACCATGAACCCGGCGGGGCGATCAGCGGCAGGTGGCAGATCAGACGGGTGTTGATCAGACCGTGATGCGGCGGAATGCGCGCGCCCGCCTTCAGACGCGAGAACAGGATGGACGGCGTCCGACCCGGGACGCGGCACAGCGGAACCTCGGCGAGAGCCTCGAGCGTGCGCGGACAGCGGCGCGCCATGTCCGGCTGTTCCTCGCCGTCCTTCCAGAGAAACAGCGCGCTCCAGTCCGCGTTGGCCGCCATGCCCAGCGAATCGGTGTTGGGCCGGTCGGCGCGACGCTCGACATAGGGGCGGAACAGGTCCGGTTCAGCCAGCAGCGCCTCGAGCTCGGCCCGGATGTCCGGGGCCGCCGCCTCGACCGCCGCGAGCCAGGGCAGGGTCTCGCGCGGCTGGAATTGAACCTGCGGCAGGCCGGGGAAAAGATAGAAGCGCGGCTCCTGCTGATACAGCCGTTTGCGGCCCGCCATCAGGTCCAGGGACAGGGCGAACCGGTCGCTGGAGGCGGCGGCGTCGAATCCTGACCGGGCGAGACTTTCGGTGAGATAGCTCTGGAAGCGGGCTCCCTGATCCTGGACGGCGATCCGGGCCCGTTGGAGTTCCTCGACGAGATCGGGCGGCACGGCGACGCCGCCCGCGGCGCCCCGCAAGGCCGAGCTGTAGAAGCTGGCGCCGGCGCGCGCATCCCCCAGTCCGACCAGGGCGTCGCCCTTGGCGATCAGGGCGCGCAGGTCGCGTGGGTTGGCGGTCAGGGCCCGGTCGGCGTCGGCCAGCCGGGCTTCGAACGGTCTCGGATCTCTGTTTTCACCCATTCGATGATCGGAGGTCGACGAGCAGCGTCCGTCAAGGCGAAACGTCAGATGGCGGGATTGTCTGTCCGCGAGGGCCGGGGAATGAAACCTTGGCCGCGCCGCAACGTAGTTAGGGGTAAGCCGCCCCGAGGAGTTTCCGATGTCGTCGATCGTCCGCGCCACCCCCGCCCAGATGACCCGACGATTGATCGTCCTGGGAACCGCGCTTTTCGCCGTCATAGTGGGTCAGGCGCAGATTGCGCTGGGCTGGGGCCAGTCGCCCGCGGAATTCTCCGCGGACAGCGACGCGACGCTGAGGGTGGCGGGCTACGCCTTCGCCATCTGGGGCCTCATCTATCTCGGCCTGCTGGTCTACGCCGTGCGTCAGGTCCTGCCGCAGACGGGCGAGAGCCTGTTGATCCACCGGTTCGGCTGGCCCTCGGCCCTGGCCTTTGCCGGCATCGGGCTGTGGGTCGTCGCCGCCGCCCTGGACGCCGAGGTCGCCACCATCGTGCTGATCTTCGGTTCGCTGGCGGTGGTGCTGATCCCGCTGTTGCAGAACGCCGGCGCCATCCGGGCCCTGCCGGTCCGCGAGCGCGACCGCTGGATGGTGGCCTGGCCGATGGCGCTGCTGGCGGGATGGCTGACGGTGGCCGCGCCGCTGAACCTGATCACTGTGGCCACCGGCAACGGCGACCTGCCCGCGGTCCTGTCGCCGACCGTCTGGGCGGCGATCGCCGTGGTCGTGGTGGTCGTGGTCGCCCTCGCCGTGACGCAACGGATTCGCACCGTCGCCTACGCCATCCCGATCGCCTGGGGCCTGCTGGGCGCCTTTGTAGCCGAACAGCCGCGCAACGCTACACTGGCTTATGTGGCGCTGGCGGCGGCGGTCGCGGTGCTGGTCGGGGCGATCATACTGAGCCTCGGCCTGCGTCGGGGCGTCGAACGGCGCGAGGCGGTCCGGAGCGACACCTAGGCCGAACGGTCTATTCGACCTCGCCTTCGTCCGTCTGGTCATCGTTCGCGGCGTGTTTGAAGGCCCGCTCGGCCATGGCCGAGGCTCCGGCGTCGTCGGCGGCGATCTCCGGGGCGTCGGGATCCTCGGGGGTCGCGGCGGGGTCGATGGGTTGGTCGGACATCTCGGCCTCCTTCAGCTTCACGGGATCAATGGTCGGCCGCGCGCGATGTTCCGCTCAGGGGCGGCTGACACTGGCCCCGTGAACGGCTAGAAGGCGCGCCCATGAGCGCTCCGCAAAAGACCATGGCCGAACTGGCCGCCGAATACGGCCTGGCCCCGAACGAATATCAGGTCGTCCTCGACCGGCTGGGGCGCGAGCCCAACCACGTCGAACTGGGCGTCTTCTCGGTGATGTGGTCCGAGCACTGTTCGTACAAGTCGTCGAAGATCCACCTCGGCAAATTCCCGACCAAGGGCCCCCGCGTCATCTGCGGCCCGGGCGAGAACGCCGGGGTCATCGACATCGACGACGGCGACGCCTGCATCTTCAAGATGGAGAGCCACAACCACCCGTCCTACATCGAACCCTATCAGGGCGCGGCGACGGGCGTGGGCGGCATCATGCGCGACGTCTTCACCATGGGCGCGCGCCCGGTCGCGCTGCTGAACGCCCTGCGCTTCGGCGACCCCTCGCACGAGAAGACGAAGCGGCTGGTCAAGGGCGTGGTCTCGGGCATCGGCGGCTACGGCAACTGCGTCGGGGTGCCGACGGTGGCGGGCGAGACCAATTTCCACGCCGGCTACAATGGCAACATCCTGGTCAACGCCATGTGCGTGGGCGTGGCCAGGGCCGACGCCCTGTTCTATTCGGCCGCTCCGGCGCCGGGCCTGTCGGTGGTCTATTTCGGATCGAAGACCGGCCGCGACGGCATCCATGGGGCGACCATGGCCTCGGCCGAGTTCGACGAGGACTCCGACGAGAAGCGGCCGACGGTGCAGGTCGGCGATCCCTTCGCCGAGAAGCTGCTGATCGAGGCGACGCTGGAGCTGATGGCCTCGGGCGCCGTGGCGGCGATCCAGGACATGGGCGCGGCGGGCCTGACCTCGTCGTCGGTCGAGATGGCCGGCAAGGGCGCGGTCGGCATAGAGCTGAACATGGACGCCGTTCCCCAGCGCGAAGAAGGCATGACGGCCTATGAGATGATGCTGTCGGAAAGCCAGGAGCGGATGCTGGCGGTGCTGAAGCCGGGCCGCGAGGAAGACGGCCACCGCATCTTCAGGAAATGGGGCCTGGACGCCGCCGTCATCGGGATGACCACGGACACCGGCCGGCTGGTGCTCAAGCATCACGGCGAGACGGTCTGCGACGTGCCTCTGGCCCCGCTGTTCGACGACGCGCCCCTGTATGACCGGCCCTGGGTCCAGCCCGAGCTGCAGCCGCGGCTGGACGCCAAGACCATCCCCGCGCCGGACAGCTGGGTTGATGCGGTGATCAAGGTGGTGTGCTGCCCCGACATGGCGTCGAAGCGCTGGATCTGGGAGCAGTACGACCGCCACGTCATGGCTGACACCCTGCAGGACTCGGCTACCGCGGCGGACGCCGGGGTGGTGCGGGTGCACGGCACGGACAAGGGTCTGGCCATGACTTCGGACTGCACCCCGCGCTACGTCCAGGCCGATCCCTATGAGGGCGGCAAACAGGCCGTGGCCGAGGCCTGGCGCAACCTGACGGCCGTCGGCAGCCGGCCCATCGCCATCACCGACAACCTCAATTTCGGCAATCCCCAGCGCCCGGAGATCATGGGCCAGATCGTCCGCGCCATCGACGGCATGGCCGAGGCCTGCCGGGTGCTGGACTTCCCGGTCGTGAGCGGCAACGTGTCGCTCTACAACGAGACCAATGGCGCGGCCATTCCGCCGACCCCGACGGTCGGGGCGGTGGGCCTGCTGACCAACTATGACGTCGTCGTCGGCTTCGGCGGCATGGTCGAGGGCGACATGCTGGTGCTGATCGGCGAGACGGTCGGCGAGCTGGGCTCGTCCCTCTATCTGCGCGAGGTTCTGGGCCGCGAGGACGGCGCGCCGCCGCCGGTCGATCTGGCGCTGGAGCGCAAGACCGGCGACTTCGTGCGGGGCCTGATCGAGGCCGGCGACCTGACCTGCGTGCACGACCTGTCGGACGGCGGCCTGATCGGGGCGGCGGCCGACATCGCCCTTGCCTCGGACTGCGGCGTCGAACTGGACGCCACCTCGACCACCCACGCCCACATCCTGCTCTTCGGCGAGGACCAGGCCCGCTATCTGGTCGCCACGCCGGACGCGACGGGCATCATCGCCGCGGCCCAGTCGGCCGGCCTGCATGCGTCGGTCGTGGGCCGTGCCGTCGGCCGCGACTTCGCCTCGGCCGAGCTGTTCCGCCTGTCGCTGGATCACCTGCGCGAGATGCACGAAGGGTGGATGCCGAACTGGATCGAGGGCTGATGCGCGCGGTTCTGACTGTCCTGCTGGCGGCCCTCGCCCTCTCCGCCTGCGACGGCGGCGGCGATCCGGTCCAGCAGGCCCTCCGCGAGACCGCGGCGGCGAACCAGTCGGCCACGGTCAGGGAGACGGCGCCCCCCTCGGCGAGGGATCACGCCTCGACCAGCCATGACGCCCCACCGGGCGATCAGGCCTTCGCTGCCTCCGAGGCCGCGATGAACGGTCGCATGACGGCCGCCTCGGGAGGGACGGTGGATCAGGCCTATATCGCCAGGATGATCGAACACCATCGCGGCGCCGTGGCCATGGGCGAGGTTGCCTTGAAGGAGTCGCGCGACCCGGACATCCGCCGCATGGCCCGGGTCGTTGTCGACGCCCGGACCCGCGAGATCGCCGAAATGCAGGCCTGGAAGCCCGCCCCGGCGAATTGACCTACCCGCTGGCGCGGCCTTCGCCATGCAGGAGGCGATGATCGCCCTGGCGCCCATGCTGCGCGCCGCCGACGTCGAGGCGATCCGCACGATCGAGCCTCGCCCGACGCACCAGATCACCCTGCGTAGCCACACGCCGATCCGTTTCCGCCTCTGCGCGCGCCGCGCCGCGCCGCGTGACGACCGTCACAATTCCGGGCTAGGTCGGGGCATCGCTGTCCGGAGGCCGTCATGCGCTCGTTCGATTTCCTGTCCCGTCGGGGACTGATGCTGGGTCTCGGCGCCGGCGGCGCGCTAGCCGGCTCGAGCCGTCAGGCCCTGGCCGATCCGGTGTTCGCCGAATACCCGTTCCAGCTGGGCATCGCCGCTGGCGACCCCGCCCCGGACGGCTTCGTGATCTGGACCCGCCTGGCCCCCCGACCGCTGGAGATCGGCAACGGCATGCCATCGGCCCCGGTGCCGGTGAAGTGGGAGGTCGCAAGCAACGCCGGCTTCGGTACGATCGTTCGCAGCGGCGAAGCCATCGCCCGCCCCGAACTGGCCCACGCCGTCCACGTCGAGGTCGAGGGGCTGGAGCCGGATCGCGAATATTTCTACCGCTTCAGCGCCGGTCGGGAACGCAGCGCCACGGGTCGCGCGAAGACGGCGCCGACGGCGGGCGCGGCGACGGCCCAGGCCCGCTTCGGCGTGCTGGGTTGCCAAGCGTATGAGCAGGGCTTCTACACCGCCCACCGCAAGGCGGCCGAGGAGCGGCTCGACTTCATCTATTGCTATGGGGATTACATCTACGAAGGGCGCGGCAGCCGGACTTACAACGGCTCGGGCGGGACGTCGGAGAATCCGCGCCAGCATTTCGGCGGCGAGATCTATTCGCTGGACGATTACCGCCGCCGCTACGCCCAGTACAAGCTGGACGTGGACCTGCAGGCCTGCCACGCCTCGACGGCCTGGTACTGCACCTGGGACGACCACGAGATCGACAACAACTGGGTGGCGGCCCTGGACCAGGACGGCACACCGCCCGAAGTCTTCGCCCTGCGGCGGCAGGCGGCGGCGCAGGCCTTCTATGAGAACATGCCGTTACGCCGTTCGGCCTTCCCGCGCGGAGTCGACATCCAGCTGTACCGGCAGGCCGCCTGGGGTGATCTGCTGGACCTGAATTTCCTCGACACCCGCTCCTATCGCTCGGACCAGCCGTGCAATGACGCCTGGGCGACGACCTGCGCCGGGGTTTCGGCCCGCGACGCCCAAGTCCTGGGCGAGGCGCAGGAGGCGTGGCTGTATCGCAACCTCGACCAGTCGAAGGCGCACTGGAAGGTGCTGGCGCAGCAGATCATGGTGATGGATCTGGACCGCAAGGAAGGGCCCGAGCCCGGCTACAACCTGGACACCTGGGCCGGGTATTCGATCCCTCGTCAGCGGCTGCTGGACCGGCTGCGCGAGCGCCGCATCGGCAACACCGTCGTGCTCACCGGGGACGAACACCAGAACTACGCCGGGGAGCTGTACCGTGACAGCCGGAGCCCCGAAGGAGCGCCCATCGCGTCGGAGTTTGTCACCACCTCGATCAGTTCATCGGGCGACGGGCAGGACCAGAGGGCCGACGGCCGCCGCTATCTGGCCGACAACCCGTTCCTGAAGTTCAACAACGCCCAGCGCGGCTATGTCGTCTGCGACGTGACGCCGGAACGCTGGCAAACCGAGTTCAAGGTGCTGGACAAGGTCTCGGAGAAGGGCGGAGCGCTGACGACGCGGGCGAAATTCGTGGTGGCGAGCGGCGACGCACGGGTCGTTCCGGCCTGAGCTCAGGCCGGCGGCAGATAATCGTTGGCCTCGACCAGCCGGAACCCCGGCGCCGTCTGGACGAACTGCCTCAGCCAGTAGCTGTGGCCGGAGCCGTAGATGACCACGATCCGGTCGCCCGGCTTCGCGGCCTGCATCAGGCGCGCGAAGATCAGCGCGTTGCGGGTGTACCAGCGGCCGTTAAGGGTGGCGCCCGGCTGGATGTCGCCCGCCCCGAAGGCGAGCATGGCCGTGTAGAAGGTCTGGTCCGACGCCGCGCTCTCCGGCCTGTTCATCCACCGCAGCACGCCGCCGACCGTGTCGGCCTGCTGGCGTGCCTCCATCTCGCCGATCATCGTCGCGACCTGTTCGTGCATGGCCCCCAGCACTGACGAACGGCCGTTGGCCTCGGCCCAGCTCTGGACGTCCTCGAACGGGAAGTAGGAGGGCTGACCTTCGCGATCCTGTTCGTCGATGGCGTAGACCCTCTCCAGCCCAAGGCGGTGAGCGAGGCGATAGCCGATCTGAACCCGCTCATCCGGATTGGTCAGCAGGTCGGCCGGCGTGAAGGCGGAATAGCGATGATCCAGCATATCGGATTGGTTCCGCGCCACCTGTTCGACCGCGATGGCCGTCGGCCGGAAACGCGCCAGCGCCTCGGCGACGGCCTCGAGTTCGGCCTGTTTCGCCGGAGTGGTGACGGGATCGATCCGGGCATTGTGCAAATCCTGGCCGGGATTGCCCATGTGGTAGGTCCCCAGCACCATTACTTCGATCGGCGCCGGTTCAGGCGTCTGCGCCAGGGCGGCGGCGGGCAGGACGAGGGCCATCACGGCCGCGAGAAGTTTCAGCATGGGCAGGGCTCCGGATCTGGAGACCAGAGGCCCGGACACCGCCGTTCGGATGCGCCCTTCCCCGTTTTTTTACGGCTTGGAGCACTGCGGCGGTGCGTCCGCCCTCCGGAGCTACAGGTCCGGCCGCTCCGCCAGCAGGGCGACGAGGCGATCCGGCTTGCCGTCGAACAGCCGGTCCAGCAGATCCTGCACCTCGCCCTCGACATAGGCCTGGCGGTCGATGACGGCGTGATAGCGCTGGCGGCCGTCCTCCTTCTGCGAGCGCACGGCTCCTTTCTGCATCAGGCGATGCAGAAGGGTCTTGATGGTGGCGTCGCCCCAAGCGTTGGCGGCCTTCACCTCCTCGATCAGGGAGGCGAAGGACAGCGGGCCACGCCGCCAGAGCGCAGCGAGAACCGCGCTCTCCGCCTGGGTGACCGATATGCGCGCCGTGTTCAGGATTGCAGCACCGCCCGGTCAATGCGGGACTCGATGATCCAGTGGCAGACCACCCCCACGACGCCTGCGATCAGACCCAGCAGGAACAGCAAGGCGGCTTCGGCGAAGCCCGGCGCCAGCACGGTCACCGGAACCGGACCGTTGGCGTTGGCGATGCCGATAAAGCCCATAAGCAGGACGAAGGCTGCGCCGACCAACCCCATCAAGGGCCCGCCCAACCGAAGCGCGGATACGAACGCCGAGCCGCCGTTCAGCCGCCTGCCCGAGGCCAGCTTGAGCGCCGTGACGACGACCGCGGCGAGAGAGGCGGCGACAAGGGCGATCATCAGAGCCTTCATGGTCTCGTCCGCATCGGCGAAGACGCCGGACAAGGTCAGGCGGGATTGCGCGAACGCCGCGCCGGGCAATGAGGCCAGCATCAGGCCGGCGGTCGCAGTAGGCAGGGGAAGACGCATGGTGAGACCTATGGATTACGTTTGTAATCCATACAGATTACGCACGTAAACTGTTTCGTCAAGCCAGGACAGGAATCGCCTGGGACAGCCGCCCGCCGACCCGGATCGGCTCGACCCGTGTGGCCAGACCCGTCTTGTCGTCGGTCTCGACATAGACGCCGCAGACCGTCGCCGGGCCGTGCGCAGGAACATAGCGTCCGCCCGACAGCCGGGTGGTGAAGCGCCGCAGGGGCTCTTCCTTCTCGTTGCCGATGACCGAGTCATAGTCGCAGCAGCCGCCGGCGTCGGTCTGATAGGCGGTGCCGCCTGTCAGGATCTGGCAGTCGGCGGTGGGCACGTGGGTATGGGTGCCGACGACCAGGGAGGCGCGGCCGTCGCAGAAATGGCCCATGGCCATCTTCTCGGAGGTGGCCTCGCAATGCATGTCGACGATGATGGCGTCGGCGGCCATGCCCATCGGACAGGCGGCCAGTTCCTTCTCGACCGCGCTGAACGGGCAGTCCATCGGGTCCATGTGGATGCGGCCGAGCACATTCATGACCAGCACGGTCTTGCCGCTGTGGGTCTCGAACAGGTTGGCCCCGGCCCCGGGAGCGTCCATCAGGCGTGGATAGTTCAGCGGGCGGATCAGCCGAGGCTCGCGCACGATATAGGTCAGGGCCTCGCGCTGGTCCCAGCTGTGGTTGCCCAGCGTCAGGCAGTCGGCGCCGGCCATGAACAGATCACGCGCCGTGTTCTCGGTGATGCCGAAACCGCCGGCGGCGTTCTCGGCGTTCACCACCACGAAATCGAGTTTCAGGTCGCGCTTCAAGCCAGGCAGGTGGTCGCTCAGGCCGTCCCGTCCGGACTTGCCGACGACATCACCGAAAAAAGCCAGTCTCATGCGAAGGGTCTATAGCCGGTCTCGGTCAGAACGCCATGCAGACGAATGTCATGCGGCTCGACCGGCAGGCGCTCGACCTCCTGACCGGCGTAGGCGAAGCCGATGCGCAGGACATCCGGCCACGCCGCGAAAGTCCGGTCGTAGTAGCCGCCCCCCTGTCCCAGCCGTCCGCCGTCAGCGTCGAAGGCCAGCAACGGGGTCAGGATCAGGTCCGGGACCACGATCTCGGCCAGCGGGAAGGGCGCGGGGACGCCGGCCTCGTCCAGTTCGAGGGGCTCGCCGGGCGACCAGCGGCGGAAGATCATGGGGGCGTCCCGTTCGATGACGACCGGCAGGCACAACTCGCGGCCCGCGCGGCTCAGGGCCATCGACAGGGCGTCGACGTCCAGTTCCGAGCCGATGGCGCGATAGACAGCGACGATCTGACCCGGCGGAAGGGCGCTCGCCTGCTTCGCCGCCCGACCAGAAGCGCCCGCATCCAGCCCGGCCAGACGCTTTCGCATGGCCCGCATGGTGGCGCGGAGCTGATGCTTGTCGGTCATGGGAGAAACCGCCCGGCCGCGTCGAACACGCCCGGCAGCCGTAGCGCGGGCGCCCGGGCGGCTCAAGCGCCGCCTTGCCGCGAGGGCGTTGGCGCTCAACCGCGTTCACGCAGGGGGCCGCCGCGCGGCGAGCGGTAGCGCAAAGAGAGAGGGTGGCGGCGCCGCAAGAACCGTGAAGGACGTTTAAATCCTCTCGACCTGGGTAGCCAGGTGGGCGCCGTGTGCCCAGGCCCACGAGCCTGGTCAGGGACAGCTCCCTTCGAGTGAATTAAGGTCGCAAGGAAATGTTGCCTTCGACGAGGGCCGCAGCAAGACCCGCCGTCGGCCAAGATAGTCCTTCCGCCGGGGCGGAACAATGGCCGCGGCTCAGTCCCTTTCGAAACGCGACGGCGCCGGCTCATCGACCCAATGCATCTCGAGGGCTTCGCCGGTCAGTCGCAGGCGCAGGCGGTCGTCAAGGCCTTCGGCGGTGAACAAGCCCTCGGCGGCCATCGGGACCAGCGCGACCTTCTGGCCGCTGGCGCGGCGCCAGAACAGTTTTCCCTGTTCGAACAGGATGACGCGACCGCCGTAGGTTCCTGCCAGAGTCCGCAAACGGGCCGGCGTCATGGTCGCCGGATGCAACCGCCCCTCGATGCCGGTTTCAGCCCACGCCCAATCGGCACGGTCGGCCGGATCGGCCTCGGCGCGGGCCAGAAGCGTCTTGAGAGCCAGCAGTGCGGCCGTGTCCTGCGCGGTCGCCGGATCGACGGCGACGTCGGGACTGACGCCCACTTCCTCCCAGTTCGCGCCAGACACCGGGTGCACGGGCCGCCCGTAGGAGACGCTCAGTATGAAGCCGGGAGCGACGGGAACGAAGGTGTTATTGTTCGCCGCGCCCGCCGTGGTCGCGCCGACCAGCGTTCCCAACCGGAACTGCTGGACGTCATAGGCGAACGCCTCGGCCGCCGAACCGACTTGCGGGCTGATCAGAACATAGAGCGGCTTTCCGTGCAGGCGACCCGCGGGAAGGTTGTCGAGCGTCCGCGACTGAACCGGATCCTTGCCTGCCTCCAGGAAGGTGATGTCCAGCTTGTCAGGCTCCATGAAGTGGCTGAGCAGATAGCGCACGGCGGCATGATCACCGCCCCCGTTGCCGCGCAGATCGATGATCAGGGCGTCGCCATCGCGCATGAAACGCATCGCGTCATCATAGGCCTGCCCCGTGCGATCGGCGACCCAGTGGAACTGACTGATGCGCAGGTAGCGGACATTGCCAGGCAGGATGCGCATCTCGGTCAGGCCATTGTTGCTGCGCCGGGCAGCGGCGGCCCAGATGGCCTGAAACGCCGGATTGTCCTCGGGCTCCGCTTCCGATCCGGCCGCCGCCGCATACTGTGCCGGGTCGTGGTTCAGGTACATGTGCCCGTCCCGGCTGGATTCGCGCAGGTCGGCCGTCACTCGCTGGGCGAAGACGCCCGCGTCGGCGGTATCGTAGCGTCCGCTGGCCAGCCCCTCGTTCAGTCGGTCCCGGATGGCCGGAACGCGATCCGGGAAGACGTACCGGTTCTCCACCGCCAGGACGACGGCGGCGACGGCGGCGGCCCGCTGCTCGGCGCTCAACGGGGCCTGGGCTTCCGTGCGGGCGACCGCCGTCGGCGCGGCGCGCTGGGCGAGAGCGGGGGTTCCGGCAAGGCAGGCCAGAACGCAAACGGAAAGCATGAGGCGGGGGCAATTCATCAAATGACTCCAGGATCGGGGAAAAGAGCCGCCGCAAGGCGGTCAGCAAGCGGACGGCGCTCAAGGACTTCGAGCGCCCGGATCAGGACATCGGCGAGGGGCTGGCCGAGGTCCTCGTCCAGCGAGCGGGAGGCGGCCTCGGTGGCGGCCCAGCATCGTTCCAGCCGCGGCAATTGCTCAAGCGCGAACGGCGTGAGGGTCACAATGCGTTCGCGGGCGTCCGTTCCGGGCTCGAGCGAGACCCACCGGCGCGCCGCCATCTGGGCGATGGTCTGACTGACGGCGGAATGGGTGACACCCGTATGGCCGGACAGGGCGCGGAGACTTGCCGGGCCATGGTTGAGCAGGGTCCGCAGGATGGGCGTGAAGCGGGGCCGGTAGTCAAGGCCCGCGTCGATGTAGGCCTGCTCCACCGCCCCATCCAGATGGTCGATGAGGCGACGGAGCAGGACGCCGTGGGAGCGGAGAGAATAGGTCATGAGCGAGATATATAAGCGCTAATACATTTCCTCAAATGACAAATATGACAGGGTTCCGGCACCCATGCGTCAGAGTCCCTGGGCGATCTTTTCCAGCCGGGCAGCGACGGCGTTCAGGGCCTCGGCCACGCCGTCGGTGTTGGCGGCGGCGGACGAGGCCGGCGCGGCGCCGCCATTGGCGCGCGCCTCATGCAGTTCGTCGGCCAGCATCAATCCGGCCATCAGGAACAGGCGGATGTCGCCCACATGGCCCACTTCACCGGCCACCTGACGCACATGGCCGTCGAACTGGCTGGCCAGCGTACGGACCCGCTCTTCCTGGCCGTCAGCGCAACCGACGGCGTAGGGGCGGCCGTTGATCTCGACGGTCACCGTCGCCATCAGCGGGCCTCCTGTTCGGCCAGGCTGTCGCGAATGGCGTCGGCAGCGCGGGACAGGGCTTCGGCGGCATCGCGACCCGCGGCTTCCAGTTCGTGGATGCGCAGCCGGTCTGTCTCGGTCGAGGGTTCGGGCGCGAACAGATCGTCGTCGGGAACGCGGCTGGATCCGGCCGCGCGTCCCTTGAGATCCAGCAACCGGCGCTCGAGCAAAGCCAGCGCGCGGTCGACACGGTCCTTGGCGGCCGAAGCAGCATCCATTCGGGTCACATCCTCCAGAATCCGTATAGAACCCGCGCGAACGCCGGGGTAAAGCGGCGCGCTTCCTTTTTTCCGCCTCCCGACGAAAGGTCCTCCCCGTGACCGACCCCAGAAACGCATCCGCAAAGGCCACCCCCAGGCAGATGGCCGACGCCATCCGGGTGCTGTCAATGGACGGGGTCGAAAAGGCGAAGAGCGGCCACCCGGGCATGCCGATGGGCATGGCCGACGTGGCGACGGTGCTGTTCTCGAAATTTCTGAAGTTCGACGCAAGCCGCCCTGACTGGGCCGACCGCGACCGTTTCATCCTGTCGGCCGGGCACGGCTCGATGCTGATCTACAGCCTGCTGCACCTGACCGGCTACAAGGCCGCGACCAAGCAACAGCTGTCCAATTTCCGCCAGTGGGGCTCGAAGACCGCGGGTCACCCTGAGTACGGCCACATGCCGGGCGTCGAGACCACCACCGGTCCGCTGGGTCAGGGTCTGGCAAACAGCGTCGGCTTCGCCATGGCCGAGCGCCATCTGGCGGCGCGGTTCGGAGACGATCTGGTCGACCACCGCACCTGGGTCATAGCCGGCGACGGCTGTCTGATGGAGGGCGTGTCGCAGGAGGCGATCGCGCTGGCCGGTCGGTACCGGCTGAACAAGCTGACCGTGCTGTGGGACGATAATTCGATCACCATCGACGGCGCGGTGTCGCTGTCTGACGCCACCGACCAGAAGGCGCGCTTCAAGGCGGCGGGCTGGGCCGTGAAGGCCATCGACGGCCACGACATGAAGGCCATAAAGTCGGCCCTCCAGTGGGCCACCCGGCAGGACAAGCCGACCCTGATCGCCTGCAAGACGAAGATCGGCCGCGGCGCCGCCACCATGGAAGGCAGCCACAAGACGCACGGCGCGGCCCTGGGCGCCGCCGAGATCGCCGCCACCCGCCTGGGCCTGGCCTGGACGCACGAGCCGTTCGAACTGCCCGAAGCCGTCGACAAGGCGTGGAAGAAGGTCGGCCGTCGGGGCGCCAAGGAGCGCAAGGCGTGGGAAGCCCGCCTGAACGCATCCTCCCAGGCCACCGACTTCACCCGCGCCATGAAGGGCGACCTGCCCGCCGGGGCCTTCGACAAACTGCACGCCCGGATAGCCGAACTGGTCGAGACGAAGCCGGCCCAGGCCACGCGTCAGTCCTCGGGGGCGGCGCTGGACGAACTGTTCGCGGCCATTCCCGAACTGATCGGCGGCTCGGCGGATCTGACCGGCTCGAACAACACCTTCGTCAAGGGCACGCCCATCTTCGACGCGCCGACCTATGAGGGCCGGTACGTCAACTGGGGCATCCGCGAGTTCGGCATGGCCGCGGCGATGAACGGCATGGCGCTGCATGGCGGGCTCATCCCGTATGGCGGCACCTTCATGGTGTTCTCGGACTACAGCCGCCCGGCGATCCGGCTGGGCGCCCTGATGGGGGTGCGGGCGATCCACGTCCTGACCCACGACAGCATCGGCCTTGGCGAGGACGGTCCGACGCACCAGCCGGTCGAGCATCTGGCCGCCCTGCGCGCCATTCCCAATCTGCTGGTCTTCCGCCCCGCCGACACGGTCGAGGCCATGGAATGCTGGCAGGCGGCGCTGGAGCACAGGGCCGCGCCGTCGGCCATGGCCCTGTCGCGGCAGAAGACGCCGGCCGTGCGCACTGTCGCGGCGTCGGAGAATCTGTCGGCCCGGGGCGCCTATGAGATCCGGGCGGCCAAGGGCTCGGCGAAGGTGACACTGTTCGGCACGGGCACGGAACTGGCGCTGGCGCTGGCCGCGGCGGATGCGCTGGAGGCCGAAGGCACGCCGACGCGCGTCGTCTCGGTCCCCTGTTTCGAGCTCTTCTTCCAGCAGGACGCCAAATACCAGGCCAAGGTCATCGGCCGCGGCACGGTCCGCGTCGCGGTCGAGGCCGCCATCCAGCAGGGCTGGGAGCGGTTTATCGGCGAGGACGGCGGCTTCGTGGGCATGACCGGGTTCGGGGCCAGCGCCCCGGCGGAGGTCCTGTACGAGAAGTTCGGCATCACGACGGACGCCGTGGTCGCGGCGGTCAAGGCGCGGCTCGAGGGCTGATGGCCCACCTCGGCGCCGTCTCCCTGCTGATCCGTGACTATGACGAGGCCATCGCCTTCTATGTCGGGAAGCTGGGGTTCGCGCTCAGCGAGGATACGGACATGGGCGGCGGCAAACGCTGGGTCCGGGTCACGCCGAAGGGCGGCCAGACGTCGCTGCTGCTGGCCAGGGCGACCACCGAAGACCAGCGGTTGACCGTCGGCCGACAGGCAGGCGATCGAGTCTGGCTGTTTCTGGAGACCGACGATCTGATCCGCGATCACGCCGCCTGGACCGCCGCGGGCGTGGAATTTCGCGAGACGCCGCGACAGGAATCCTATGGGAAGGTGGTCGTGTTCCAGGACCTTTACGGCAACGCCTGGGATCTGATCGAGCCAGTCAGGGAGACGAAGTGATGTTGCGAACGGCGATGGCGGCCCTGCTGATGACCGGTGCGCTTCTGGCGGCCGCACCGCCGGTCGCGGCGCAGTCGGAGCCGACGCCGATCATCATCGGCCAGTCGTACGCCTTGCCCTCGACGGTGATGGGCGCGACGCGCGAGATCAACGTCTGGCTGCCGCCCGGATATGCGGAGAGCGAGGCACGATATCCGGTTTTGTATCTGCTGGACGGCGGGACCACGTGGCAGGACTTCCACCACATCTCGGGCCTGGCGCAACTGGGGACGGTGAACGGGACGACCCGTGACGTGATCGTGGTCGGGATCGCCTCGGTCGATCGCCGCAACGAGCTGGCCCTGCCGACCGACAACGCCGAGCTGATCGCCCGCTATCCGACGCAGGGACACACTGACCGGTTCCGGCGGTTCGTCGCGGAGGAGGTGCAGCCGTTCATCGAGGGGCGCTTCCGCGCCAGCGGCGAGACGGGGCTGATGGGCGAGTCTCTGGCCGGGCTGTTCGTGGTCGAGACTTTCCTCAAGGAACCGCAGATGTTCGACGCCTATGTCGCCATCAGCCCCAGCCTGTGGTGGGACGGCGGGAAGCTGGCCCGGCAGTCGGGCGCCCATCTGCGCGATCATTCCAACGACCCGCGCACCCTGATCCTGACGATGGGGAACGAGGGCGCCGAGGCGCAGGCGCTGATGGATACGCTGACCACCAACCTGCGCGATCACGCCCTGCCCGGCGTGAGCTGGACGTTTGAGCCGCGTCCGGACGAAACCCACGCCACCATCTATCACGGGGCCGCGCTGGATGCGTTCCGGCGGCTGTACGCCGTTCCAACGCCCCCGAACTGACCGCCGGAGACTGAACCATGCGCCTGGGTACGCCCCTCTCTGACTCCGCCGTTCGCGTGATGCTTCTGGGCGCCGGCGAACTGGGCAAGGAGGTCGCGATCGAGCTGCAGCGGCTGGGCGTCGAGGTCATCGCCGTCGATCGCTATCCCAACGCCCCGGCCATGCAGGTGGCGCACCGCAGCCACGTCATTCCGATGACGGATCCGCACGTCCTGGCCGGCGTCATCGCGGCGGAGATGCCTCACATCATCGTGCCCGAGATCGAGGCCATCGCGACAGAAGTCCTGGCCGAGATCGAGGCGGCCGGGCACGCCGTCGTCATTCCGACCGCGAGAGCGACGCAGCTGACCATGAACCGCGAGGGTATCCGGCGACTGGCGGCGGAAGAGCTGGACCTGCCGACCTCGCCCTACGCCTTCGCCTCGTCAGCCGACGACCTGGCCGAGGCCGCCGAACAGATCGGCCTGCCCGTCTTCGTCAAGCCCGTGATGTCCTCGTCGGGCAAGGGCCAGTCCTTCGTCGAGTCTCTCGATCAGGTCGCCGACGCCTGGGCCTATGCCCAGTCCGGCGGGCGGGTCGAGACTGCGACGGTCATCATCGAGGGCCGGATCGACTTCGATTTCGAGATCACCCTGCTGACGGTCCGGTCGATGCGCGACGGAGCCGTCCGGACGGATTTCTGCGCCCCGATCGGCCACCGGCAGGTCAAGGGGGACTATGTCGAGAGCTGGCAGCCGCAGGCCATGTCCCCCGCCGCCCTGGCATCCGCGCAGGATATCGCCGGCAAGGTCACGGATTCACTGGGTGGCCTGGGCGTGTTCGGGGTCGAGCTGTTCGTGAAGGGGGATCAGGTCTGGTTCTCGGAGGTGTCTCCTCGCCCGCATGACACCGGCCTGGTGACGCTGGCTACCCAGACCATGAGCGAATTCGCGCTCCACGTCCGCGCCATCCTGGGCCTGCCCGTCGACGTCAGCCAGCGCGAGACCGGCGCCAGCGCGGTGATCTATGGCGGCATGGACGCGGTTGGCATCGCTTTCGACGGCGTCGCCGAGGCCCTGTCCGTCCCCACCGCCGACCTGCGTCTGTTCGGCAAGCCCGAGAGCTATGAGCGCCGCCGCATGGGGGTGGCGACGGCGCGCGGCGCGACAACGGACCAGGCGCGCGAGCGGGCCCGTCTGGCGGCGTCGAAGGTCAGGCCGGTCGCGGTCTAGAGCGGCGCGGCGATCGCGGCCTGCGCCCGGTCCGGGCGCGGCGGGGCCAGAGCCGCGACCGCCGCCTCGAGCGCGGGATCCCGTCCGGCCCGGCGATCCTGCGGCGTCACGGCCGCCGCGACATCTGGCGTCACGCCCAGCTTCTCCAGCCGCACGCCGCCGGACGTCACAAAGTCCGCCCGACTGAGCGTCAGCCGACCGCCGTCCGGCAGCCGCGTCTCCTGCGAAATCAGGACGGCGCCCGCCGTCGGCACTCCCACCACGACGGCGCGACGGGCCTCCTGCAGGGCGGCAGGCGTCAGCTCGGCGGCGCTGCGGCTCTGGTCATCGACCAGTACGGCCACATCGTTGGCGACAGGCCCGGTCAGCCCACCGCATCCGCCGGCGGTCTTCAGCTCGATCCGGCGACCGTTCCGCGAGGTGCGGGTCGCCCAGGCGCGGTTGGTCGGCAGGAAACAGCTCAGCACCGCATCCGCCTCCATCAGCCGGCCGCCTGGATTGCCCCGCAAATCGAGAACCACGTCTGTCTCCGGGGCCAGATCGGCCAGTTGCTGGCCCATCCAGCGGCCCAGACCCTGTTCGAATCCCTCGACCCTCAAGACCAGTACATTGGGGCGCGTGCGGTCGGCGACGAAGGCCGGGCGAGGCTCCATGACGCGCGGGTTCAGGATGGTAGGACGCGCGGCGCCTTCGGCGTCGATCATGGTGAGGACCAGTGGCCGTCCCTCGACGACGTCCTGTTCCGGCGTCCAGCCGGTCGCCCCGTCGGTGATCAGCCGCCAGCCGACGCCCACGCCCGCTTCGTCCGCGGGCGAGCCCTCGCGGACCTGTTCCACCAGATAGCTGTCCTGATTGTCCCGATCGGCGCGCAGGGACAGACCGACGGCGGCGCGGGGTGCGCGCAACTGGTCCTGACGGCGCGCCACGGCGGGCGGAGCGGCGCCGGCGTGGTCGTCGTCCAGCAAATTCAGCATCTCGCGCAGCGACCGGTACAGCATCCGGTCGTCCGGAGCGGCCAGCGCCACCGGCCGCCATGTCCGGCGGGCCGCGCTCCAGTCGACCCCGTGCAGATGCGGATCGTAGTACTCGCGCCGAACCTCGTTCCAGACCTGGTCGAAGACCCGCTGGTTCATCCTGATGCGGTCACGGCTGGGCGCCGCAGGTGCAGAGGCAGGAGCCGGGGACGGGGCCGCCGACGGGATCGCGGGATCGCCCGCGAACGCCGGAGCCGCGAAGAGCGCAAGGCTCATCGCGGCTGACACGGCCAGTCGTTCGAACAGGCGACGGAAGATCATGGCGCCATTAGAGGGCACCTTCGCCGGGTTTCAAATCACGAAGTCGCCGGGCGGATCAGTCTTCACGATTCTGTCGCGTTTCCATCCGGTGGGTGAAGACCTGGACGTCATGGCCCTGACCGCGTTCGCCTTCCTCGATGAAGCCCGAGCGATCGGCGTCCATGCGGGTGAAGGCCTCGCGCAGCGGCCCGGTGAACTCGGCCTCGCTGACGCGGCCATCGTTGTCGGCGTCCATCCTGTGCTCGCCGTCCGGACCGCCGAGCTGGCGGACGATCACATTGTGCTCTCCGGGGCCGTGGGGGCCGCTTTCGCCGCGGCCCGTGAAGACCATGGTGCGGACCTCGTGTCCCGCGTGGGCGCCGGGCGCGCCGGGACGGCGCAGCTCGAAGTGGTGGGCGCCGGGGCCGCCCTCGCCGCCCGGACCGCGGCGGATCATGACGTCGTGCTCGCCGTGGCCGGCCGTCATTTCCTCGGTCGACAGGCGGCCGTCGCTGTCCTTGTCCATGCGGGCGAAGTGGTCGTTCATCGGCGCGGCGAACTCTTCGCGCGAGATCTGGCCGTCGCCGTCCTTGTCCAGGCCGCCGGGTCCGTCGCCCATCATCATGAAGCGGGTGTGGACCTCAGGCGGAGCCGGGGGCGCCGGCGGGGCGGGCGGCGCGGGCGGGTCCTGCATCAGTAAGGCGGACAGGGCGATCAGGGTCAGCATGGGCGTGGGTTCCCGTTGTGAAGCACGTTGTTCGACCACGCCGCCCTTTCGCCCGTGTTTCAGGCCGCCCGAGAAATGTTTCAGCGCTGAAATGACGGCGAGCGCCCGGTTCGGCACAATGGCGGTCATGCAAGCCGAAGCCGCACCCCGCATCCTTGTCGTAGACGACGACCCCGGCATCCGCGAGGTGCTGTGCGACTATCTGGGCCAGCACGGCTATGACGCGACAGGCGCCGCCTCGGCCGCCGAGATGGACCGGGCCGTCGCACGCCGGGCCCCCGACCTGATCGTGCTGGACCTGATGATGCCCGGGGAGGACGGGCTGTCGGTATGCCGCCGCCTGTCAGGCAAGGGCGGCCCGCCGATCGTGATGCTTTCGGCCATGGGCGAGGACACCGACCGGATCATCGGGCTGGAGCTGGGAGCGGACGACTATCTGGCCAAGCCCTGCAATCCCCGCGAACTGCTGGCCCGGGTTCGCGCCGTGCTGCGCCGGCCGCGCGATGAGGCGGCAGCCGAGGGTCCAGCCCTGGCCTTCGCCGGCTGGCGGCTTGACCTGCTGCGCCGTGAACTGACGCGGCCTGACGGGCGCGCCGTCGCCCTGTCGGCCGGCGAATTCGCACTGCTGCGCGCCTTCGCCGAACGGCCGGGCCGGGTGCTGACCCGAGATCAGTTACTGGAGCGGGCGCGAGGGGCCGACGCCGATGTGTTCGACCGGGCCATGGACGTGCAGATCAGTCGGCTGCGGAAGAAGCTGGACGACGGCTCGGGCCTGGAGATGATCCAGACCCTTCGGGGCGAGGGATACATGTTCGACGTCAAGGTCGAGCGACATGCCGGCGCGCGGGGCCCTGCGTGAGACGTCCGTCGTCCTTCCCGGTTCTGGTCCAGGTGGCGGCCCTGGCGGCGCTGGCCGTCGTCATGTCCCAGGCCGTGGCCTTCGGGGTGGTGCTGCTGGCGCCCGAGCCCAGGCCCGCCGGTTTCAGCATCGAGTCGGCGGCCAATGCGCTGAAGGGACAGCCGGCCGAGACTTCCGATGGGCGCACGCTGCGGCGACGTCTGACCGACCGCCCTACCGAGCTCGATCCGTCCGAACGGGACGACCCCATGGCCATGGCCATCACCGCGGGCCTGGCCCAGCGGCTGGGAGTCGAGCCGGAGACCGTGCGCGTCCGTGTCGATCACGACCGGCCGGGAAAGCGGATCGGCGCGCCATCGGACGCCGCCGTGCGGGATCATCTCAACTTCGTCTTCGTTGACGGCAGGCGCCCCGCGCCCGCTCCGGCTCCGGCTCCCCCGCCTCCGCCCCCGCCTCCCGAGCCGCCGCTGCCGGCTGCCCCGAGGGAGGTGACGGCGATGCGTCAGGGCGCCGAGATCCGGGCCCGGCTGACCATGCGCCACGTCATGCCGCACGGATCGAGCGGCGCTTTCATCATCGACCGCGAGACGCGCCAGTTCACGGTGCTGGCGGACCAGCTGACGTTCGCGCCCTTCGCCGCCTCGGTGCTTCAGCCGGACGGGCGCTGGGCCACGGTCGAGCCGCCGCGCGGACTACTGTCGCCGTGGCAACAGCGGGTGCTGCTGGCCCTGGCCATATCCATGCTGCTGCTGGCTCCGCTGGTCTGGTTCATGGCGCGGCGGCTGACCCGGCCGATCCGCGTCTTCGCCGACGCCGCCGAACGGCTGGGCGCGGACCCCGACGCCGAGCCGCTGACGCCGTCAGGCCCCAGCGAGGTCCGCACCGCCATCCACGCCTTCAACGACATGCAGGCGTCCCTGCGCGACCATATGAGCCGACGGACCCAGACAGTGGCGGCCATCGCCCACGATCTGCGCACGCCCCTGACCCGGTTGCGCTTCCGGGCCGAACAGGCCCCCGAGGCGGTGCGCGACCGCATGGCCGCCGACATCGAGGAGATGGACGCCCTGATCGCCCAGGCCATGGCCTATGTGCGGGGCGAGGCGACCCCCGAACGGCGCGAGCGGTTCGATCTCGCCGGTTTGGCCGAGGATTGCGCGGTCGGCTTCTCCGAAACCGGCGCGGCCGTGAGCTTCACCAACGGGACCGCCTTGCCGGTCGAGGCCGATCCCGCGGCCCTGCGCCGCGCCCTCGCCAATCTGATCGCCAACGCCGTCAAATTCGGCGACGCGGCCCGGGTGAAGGCGCTGTCGGAAGACGGTCGTGCGGTGATCCTCGTCGAGGACGACGGCCCCGGCCTGGCCGAGAGCGAGCTGGAGGCCGTGTTCGAACCCTTCCACCGGGCCGAACGCTCGCGCAGCCGCGAGACGGGCGGGGCCGGACTCGGTCTGACGGTGGCCCGGCAGGCGGCGCGGGCGTTCGGGGGCGACGTGACCCTGACCAGCCGGCCTGGCGGCGGCCTGATCGCCCGCCTGACCCTGCCCCTTGTCAATCGTCCGACGGAGACGCCCTGATGCGAGCCTTGTTCTTCGCCGCCGCCCTGATCGCGGCCTTCCCCGCCCTCGCCCAGACCCCGCCGCCCCGCGAGACGGTCGAGGCCGTCGCGGGCCGCATTCGCGACCTGTATTTCGATCCTGTCGCCGGAGACCGCATCGCCGACGAGCTGGAGGCCGAAAGCGCGACGGGCGCCTTCGACGCCCTGACCGAAGAACGCGACCTGGCGGCGGCGCTGAGCCGTCGCCTGCGCCCGCTCGACGCCCATTTCAACGTCGCCTGGGACCCGAACGCACCCGCCCGGCCCGGTCCTGGCCCTGTCGTTCGAGCCCCGGGGTCGCCGTCGGCGGCGGGGGCCGGCGAGCCGATGCGCCGCCTCGCGCGGCCAGCCAACCCGATGGAGGCCCGCGGCCACTACGGCTTCCGCAAGGTCGAGATCCAGCCCGGCAACATCGGCTATATCGACCTGCGCCAATTCTCGAACATCGACTTCGACGATCCCGCCGACCCGGCCCGGCGCGCGGCCGATGCAGCCCTGACCTTCGTCGCCGACGCCGATGCGGTGATCTTCGACCTGCGGGACAACGGCGGCGGAGCCCCGTCCATGGTGGGCTATCTGACCAGCGCCTTCACGCCCGCGAACGCGCCGATCTACAACATTTTCCACAGCCGCGAGGGCGCCGAGAGCGAGGCTCCGGCGGTCTTTCATCCGAGCCCCCGGCTGGAGGTTCCCGTCTATGTGCTGATCAGCGGCCGCACCGGCTCGGCGGGCGAGGCCTTCCCCTACACCCTGCAGGGCGCCCGCCGCGCGACGATCGTCGGCGAGGCCTCGGGCGGGGCGGCCAATCCCGGGGGCATGGTCCCCGTCGACGGCGGCTTCGCGGTCTTCATCTCGCAGGGCTCGCCGAAGAACCCGAACACCGGCGGCAACTGGGAAGGGACGGGCGTCATCCCGGATGTGGCCGTGCCGTGGGATCAGGCCCTGACGCGGGCCCAGACCCTGGCTCTGGATGCAATAGTGGCCGCCGACAGCAGCCGCACCGACGCCGCCTGGGCGCTGCAGGCGATGAACTCGACGACCGGGTCAGGCGACCTGACGCCTTACGCCGGCGCCTATGGCGAGCAAACCGTGTCGGTGGTGGGGGACAGGCTGCACGTCGTCCGCGGTCGTCGTCCGCCCGTCGTGCTCGCGCCACTGGGCGAGAACCTGTTCACGGTGGTGGGAGACCCGGGCCGACGGGTGCAGTTCTCGCGGGATGAGGCGGGGCGGGTCGTGACCATGGACTCGCTCAACCTCGGCGGTCCCGGGCCACGCGCGCGCCGCACGGACTGAGCTGCAGCGTTACAGTTGATCACGCCTTGTTACGGGCGCGGGGTTGATCCTCGCGCCCGCCGGTTCCATTGAAGCGCCGACATTCAGCCCTTCTTCGGAGACCGCCCCATGACCGTCCGCGTCGCCATCAATGGTTTCGGCCGCATCGGCCGCCTCGTCCTGCGCTCGATCGTCGAGCACGGCCGTCGCGACATCGAGGTGGTGGCGATCAACGACCTCGGCCCGGTCGAGACCAACGCCCATCTGCTGCGCTACGATTCGGTGCACGGCCGGTTCCCGGGCACGGTCGAGACCGGCGCGGACTGGATCGACGTCGGCCTCGGCAAGATCAAGGTCACCGCCGAGCGCGATCCGTCCAAGCTTCCGCACAAGGAACTGAACGTCGACATCGCTTTCGAATGCACGGGCCTGTTCACGACGAAGGAAAAGGCCTCGGCCCACCTGACCGCCGGCGCGAAGCGCGTGCTGGTCTCGGCCCCCTGCGACGGCGCCGACAAGACCATCGTCTACAAGGTCAACCATGAGACCCTGACCGCAGACGACATCGTGGTCTCGAACGGCTCGTGCACGACCAACGCCCTGGCCCCGGTCGCCAAGGTGCTGAACGACCTGTTCGGCATCGAGCGCGGCTATATGACCACCATCCACGCCTACACTGGCGACCAGCCGACGCTGGATACGATGCACAAGGATCTGTACCGCGGCCGCGCCGCCGCCCTGTCGATGATCCCGACCTCGACCGGCGCCGCCAAGGCCCTGGGCCTGGTCCTGCCGGAACTGAAGGGCAAGCTGGACGGCTCGTCGATCCGGGTGCCGACTCCCAACGTCTCGGTCGTCGACCTGAAGGTCGTGGCCGGCCGCGAGGTCACGGTCGAGGAAATCAACGCCGCCATCCAGGCCGCCGCCGACGGCCCGATGAAGGGCGTGCTGGCGACCACGACCGAGCCGCTCGTCTCGACCGACCTGAACCACATCGCCGCCTCGTCGACAGCCGCCCTGCCCCAGACCCAGGTCGTGGACGGCAAGCTGGCCCGCGTCCTGACCTGGTACGACAACGAGTGGGGCTTCGCGACGCGGATGGCCGACACGGCGCTGGTGATGAGCAAGCTGATCTAGGACCAAACTGTCCGCTCATCCCGGCGAAAGCCGGGACCCGGTTCTTTGGGCGATGACCGCGTCCAGTTTCGCACCGCTCGTGATCCCGGTGGTTGTGCCTCTCGAAAGCACCGGGTCCCGGCTTTCGCCGGGATGAGCGGAGGAGAAAATGCATGACCTTCCGCACCCTCGACGACGCCCCCTCCCTCGCCGGCAAGACCGCCCTGGTCCGCGTCGACTTCAACGTTCCGATGGAGGACGGCAAGGTCACCGAGGACACCCGTTTGCGCGTCGCCCTGCCGACCATAAACCGGCTCCGCGACGCCGGGGCGAAGGTGGCCCTGCTGGCGCATTTCGACCGGCCGAAGGGCAAGGTCGTGCCGTCGATGAGCCTGCAGCCGGTGGTCGACGACCTCGAACATCTGCTGGGAGCCCCGGTCCGGTTCGCGACCGACTGCGTGGGCGATGAGGCCAAGGCCATGATCGCTGATCTGCACCTCGGCGGCGTCCTCCTGCTGGAGAACGTCCGCTTTCACCCAGGCGAGGAAGCCAACGACCCCGCCTTTGCGCGGCAACTGGCCGAACTCGGCGACATCTACGTCAACGACGCCTTCTCCGCCGCCCACCGCGCCCACGCCTCGACCGAGGGTCTCGCCCGACTGCTGCCCGCCTATGCCGGCGAGTCCATGCGCCGCGAGCTGGACGCGCTGGACGCCGCGCTCGGCAAGCCGCAGAAGCCGGTCATCGGCATCGTCGGCGGGGCCAAGGTCTCGACCAAGCTGGACCTGCTGAAGAACCTCGTCGGCAAGCTGGACCGGCTGGCCATCGGCGGCGGCATGGCCAACACCTTCCTGTTCGCCCAAGGGATCGATATCGGCGGCTCGCTGGCCGAGCGGGACATGGCCGACACCGCCCGCGAAATTCTGACCGAAGCAAGTGCCCGGGGCTGCGAGATTCTGTTGCCCGTGGACTTCATCGTAGCGACCGAGGTCAAGCCCGGCGCGGCCGCACGCACGGTCGTCGCCGGTCAGCCGCTGTCGGCGGACGACAAGATCCTGGACGCCGGTCCGGCCAGCGTCGCGCGCCTGGTCGACGCCCTGACCGCCTCGAAGACCCTCATCTGGAATGGCCCCCTGGGCGTGTTCGAGGTGCCGCCCTTCGACACGGCCACCGTCGCGGTCGCCCATCATGCGGCCGCCCTGGCAAAGGCGGGCGTCCTGACCGCGGTCGGCGGCGGCGGCGACACGGTCGCGGCCCTGCACCATGCCGGCGTGGCCGACGACATGACCTTCGTCTCCACCGCCGGCGGAGCCTTCCTGGAGTGGATGGAGGGCAAGCCCCTGCCGGGCGTCGAGGCGCTCAGGGTCTGACGGCTTGCGTTGTTACATTGCGTGACTTCAAGGCGCAGGGCGGCTAAACCACCGGTAAAACATACGGGCTCAGGAGACACCCCATGGCGCGCATCACGCTGCGACAGCTTCTCGATCACGCGGCCGAGAACGGCTACGGCCTGCCCGCCTACAACATCAATAACATGGAGCAGGGGCTGGCGATCATGGAGGCGGCCGAGGCGGTCAACGCCCCCGTCATCATCCAGGCCAGCCGCGGCGCGCGGAACTATGCCAACGACATCGTCCTGGCCAAGCTGATCGACGCCCTCGCCGAACTGTATCCGCACATCCCGGTCTGCATGCACCAGGACCACGGCAACGGCCCGGCCACCTGCGCCACGGCCATCCAGTACGGCTTCACCTCGGTGATGATGGACGGCTCGCTGGAAGAGGACGCCAAGACCCCCGCCAGCTACGAATACAATGTCGACGTCACCCGCCGCGTGGTCCAGATGGCCCACAGCTGCGGCGTCTCGGTCGAGGGCGAACTGGGCGTGCTGGGTTCGCTCGAGACCGGCATGGGCGAGGCCGAGGACGGCCACGGCTTCGAGGGCAAGCTGGATCACTCGCAGTTGCTGACCGATCCGGATCAGGCCGTCGATTTCGTTCGCGAGACCCAGGTCGACGCTCTGGCGATTGCGATGGGCACCAGTCACGGCGCCTACAAATTCACGCGCAAGCCCGACGGCGACGTCCTGGCCATGAATGTGATCGAGGAAATTCATCGCCGTCTGCCCGACACCCATCTGGTGATGCACGGCTCTTCCTCGGTGCCGCAGGACCTGCAGGACATCATCAACCAGTACGGCGGCGAGATGCCCCAGACCTGGGGCGTGCCGGTCGAGGAAATCCAGCGCGGCATCAAGCACGGCGTGCGCAAGATCAACATCGACACCGACAACCGCATGGCCATGACCGGCGCGATCCGGAAAATCCTCGCCGAGAAGCCCGGCGAGTTCGACCCCCGCGCCTATCTGAAGCCCGCCAAGGAGGCGATGCGCAAACTCTGTCAGGAGCGCTTCGTCCAGTTCGGCTGTGAAGGGCAGGCGTCGAAGATCCGGCCCCTTTCGACGGCCCAGATGGCCCAGCGCTACGCCAGGGGCGAGCTGAACCCGCATTTCGGCTCGACCGCGTCAAAGGCCGCCTGACCGCTCAGGCGGGGGCGGCGTTCACCAGCCGCCGTATTGACTCTGGAACCGCCAGCGCACGTCCCGCACGTCGCGTTCGGCGTCATCGATCGCGTCCTGCGCCCGACGCCAGTCCCGCTCGGTGTCCGCGCGTTCACGCCGGATCTCCTGAATGCGGTTCCGGATCGTCTCGCGCTGTTCGTCGGTGAGACCCTCGGCCCGGGCCTCGGCCTGTTTGGCGGTGATCTTGTCGTCCAATTCCTCCAGCCGGTTTCCCAGCGAGTCCACCTGGCCGCGAGCGTTGACCAGGGCCTGCTCAACCTGGTGAACGATCTGGCCGTCGCGGTAGGCCGGAAGGAAATCCGCCTCCAGATACGACGGGCAGACCCCGCCGTAGCCTGAACCCGCGCGCCCCTCCCGGAACCCGCGGTCCGGCCTGCAATACTGGATGAGGCCCTGCTCGCGTCCCGCGCCATAGACGGCGGCGTCGGGCGTGATCCCGTGCTTGGCGCAGGCTTCGGCATGGTCGTTGAGCCGGCTCATGGTCAGGCCCGCCGCTCCGTCCGCAAAGCCCTGTCCGGACCAGTCCCCCGCCATGCACTGCTCCGCGCTCATCGTCGCGCAACTGCCCAGAACCATGACCGCGCCGCCGGCGGCAGCCGCGAGAATCCACGATCGCATGACCTTCCCCTCCCTAAAGCCAAGCTTAACCATGACCCAGAACCGCAGGACCGCCAAGCGCGCCTTGTATTTCGGGCTGCCCGCCGTGCTAGATCAGCAACCGCTCGCCGCGCGGCGGAGCCGCCCTTGTCCGACGAACCTGTCCTGCCTGAAGACCTCCTCGCCGATGAGGACGGCGCCGTCATCCTGGAGGCGCGCCTCGAGACGGGCGGGGTCCGTCTCGACAAGGCCTTGACCGACATCTTCCCCACATTGTCGCGGGCCCGACTGCAGGCTCTGCTGGCCGAAGGCGTCGTCACCCGCGACGGCGAGCCCGTATCCGTGGCCTCCGGCAAGGCCCAGCCGGGCCTTTACGCCGTCGCCTTGCCCGCCGTCGTCTCAGCCATTCCGCAAGCCGAAGCGATTCCCCTGACGGTGCTCTACGAGGACGCTCACCTGGTTGTCGTCGACAAGGCGGCCGGCATGGCGGTCCATCCGGCGCCCGGCAGCGAGACCGGCACCCTGGTCAACGCCCTGCTGCACCACTGCGCGACGTCCCTGTCCGGCATCGGCGGGGTGGCGCGCCCCGGTATCGTGCACCGCCTGGACAAACATACCTCCGGCGTGATGGTCGCGGCCAAGTCCGACGCGGCTCACGCGGGCCTTTCCGCCCTGTTCGCCGCCCATGACATTGAACGCACCTATATCGCCCTGACCCGGGGCGCGCTCCAGCCCGCCCATGGGCGCATCGTCTCCAACATCGGCCGCTCGACCGGCGATCGCAAGAAGATGGCGGTGCTCAGCAACGGCGGCCGCGAAGCCATCACCGACTATGTGGTCGAACGGGTTTTCGGCGCGTCCGCCCAGAAGGGATCCAGGCCCGGGGCTCCGCCCATGGCCGCCCGCATCGCCTGCACCCTGCACACTGGCCGCACCCACCAGATCCGCGTGCATATGGCCTCCAGGGGCGCGCCGCTCCTTGGCGACCCCGTCTATGGCTCGGGCAGCCCCTCCAACCCCGTCCGGGCCGCCATCGCCGAGGCCGGCCTGACCCGTCAGGCGCTCCACGCCGCCATCCTCGGCTTCGTCCACCCGGTCACAGGCGAGACGCTTCGGTTCGAGACACAACCGCCCGACGACATGCGGGTGCTGGAAGAAATCCTCGCCACCCTCTAGTCAGTCTTGATTAAGGACGGACCCTCTGTTATACGATCCGTCGATCGGTGCCGTGGCGCCGGGGCAACGGTCTCGCTTTCGTGTGACCATCCGCCACTGACAAGTGCGGAAACCCGACCCTATTTCATCGGTTGAGGGGTGAGGCGACGGCGCACATCGGGTGGCCGCTTCCGAAGAACCCGCTCTTTGACGGTCGGAGGGACCATATGGCTGTAGCTAGATCACTCGCGGTGATGTCGCCTGAACAGGGGCTTTCGCGGTACCTGACGGAAATTCGCAAATTTCCGATGCTGGCCAAGGACGAGGAGTTCATGCTCGCCAAGCGCTGGACCGAGCACCAGGACCCCGAGGCCGCCCACCGCCTCGTGACCTCTCACCTGCGCCTCGTGGCCAAGATCGCCATGGGCTATCGCGGCTACGGCCTGCCGATCGGCGAGGTGATCTCCGAGGGCAATGTCGGCCTGATGCAGGCCGTCAAGAAATTCGATCCCGACAAGGGCTTCCGCCTCGCCACCTACGCCATGTGGTGGATCCGCGCCTCGATCCAGGAATACATCCTGCGCAGCTGGTCGCTCGTGAAGATGGGCACCACCGCCGCGCAGAAGAAGCTGTTCTTCAACCTGCGCAAGGCCAAGAGCCAGATCTCGGCCTTCGAGGAAGGCGACCTGCACCCCGAACATCTGTCGGCCATCGCCACCAAACTGGGCGTGTCCGAGGAAGAGGTCACCAACATGAACCGTCGCCTCGGCGGCGATTCCTCGCTGAACGCCCCGATCCGTTCGGACGGCGAGAGCGAATGGCAGGACTGGCTGGCCGACGACACCGCAGTGTCCCAGGAAACCGCCCTCGCCGAAAGCGAGGAAAAGTCAATCCGCATGGGTCTGCTCGAGGAAGCGATGCAGGAGCTGACCGACCGCGAGAAGCACATCCTGACCGAGCGCCGCCTGAAGGACGATCCGGTGACGCTGGAAGAACTGGCCGGCCAATATGGCGTGTCCCGCGAGCGCGTCCGTCAGATCGAGGTCCGGGCCTTTGAAAAGCTGCAGAAGGCCATGCGCGCCGCGGCCGACGAGCGGAACCTGGTCGACGCCTGATGAAATCTCCCTCCCCGCACCGCGGGGAGGGACTCAGGTCACTGCTGAAACGGCCTGAAACCGTTCGTCCCGCCAGCTCTCGCTGTCGAGAATGTCTCCCAGCACCTCGACCGCATCCCACACATCGACGTGGCGCACGTAAAGCGGCGCGAAGCCGAAGCGGATGACGTCCGGCCGGCGGAAGTCCCCGATCACGCCGCGGGCGATCAGATTTTGCATGATCGCCCAGCCGTCTGGATGCGCGAAAGAAACCTGACCGCCACGCATCGCGGCAGCGCGCGGCCCGACCAACGTCAGCCCCTGTGCTGCACATCGCGCCTCGACCCGTTCGATAAACAGGTCGCCCAGCGCACCGGCCTTGATCCGGGTCTGCGCCATGTCCACCCCGTCGAAGGCGTCCAGGGCGGCGTCCAGCGCCGTCAGACTCAGGATCGGCGGGGTGCCGCACAGCCAGCGGCCGATCCCGGCGGCGGGCTCATAGTCGTCGATGAAATCGAACGGCCGGGCGTGACCCATCCAGCCGGACAACGGATTGCGCAACGCCGCCTGATGCCGCTTCGCCACGAACAGGTACGCAGGGGCGCCCGGGCCACCGTTCAGATACTTGTAACCACAGCCCGCCGCCAGATCGGCGCCGTCACGGTTCAGATCAACGTCCAGCACCCCGGCGCTATGACTGAGATCCCACAGACTGAAGGCTCCGGCCGCCTGCACCGCCGCGCTCAGCGCCGCCATGTCTCGCACGGCTCCGCTGCGATAGTGGACGTGGCTCAGCAGGACCACGGCCGCCCGATTGTCCAGAGCCGCCTCGACACCGCCGGGCTCGACGACCCTGAGGTCGATCTCCGGCATCGCCTCCGCCAGTCCCTGCAGGATGTAGAGATCAGTCGGAAAGTCACCTCGCTCGATAATGACGGCTCGTCGCTCCGATCCCCGCGCCCGCACGGCCGCCGCGGCGAGTTTGAACAGGTTCACGGACACCGAATCCGCAGCCGTCACCTCGTCGGCTCCCGCGCCGATCAGCCGGGCGATCTTGCGGCCTGTCTGCTGCGGCAGGGCGATCCAGCCGTGGCGGTTCCAGCTGGAAATCAGATCCCGGCCCCACTGCTGCTCGGTCGCCTCCCGCACCCGCGCCGCCGCCGCGTGCGTCAGGGCACCCAGAGAATTTCCATCCAGATAGATGACCTCCTCCGGCAGGCTGAACCGGTCGCGAACCTCACCCAAGGGATCAGCGACGTCCTGATCGAGACAGGTCTGGCGGGTCGTCATTCTCGAGGCTCCGGTTGCCGGACGGCCATCGCTCTCTACAGTGAGCCGCCGCGCCGGTGAAACGGCGACTTCGACAGGACCGATGCGAATGCGCCCGCCCCTGGCCGCCTTGGCGGCATCGATATCCGTCGCCGCCTGCATGTCGTCGCCCGCGCCTGTCGATCCGGTCGAGACCCGAACGCCCATCACGTTCGGTCAGCTTCTGAACCAGCCCCGCCAGAGTGGGGACCGCCGCATCGCCTATGGCGCGGACCCGCTTCAGTTCGGGGAGTTGTGGGTTCCGAAAAGCGGCCGCCGCCACCCGGTCATCGTCCTGATCCACGGCGGCTGCTGGCGCGCCGACCTGCCGGGCACGGAGCTGATGGACCATATGGCCGCCGACCTGCGGGACCGGGGTTACGCGGTGTGGAACCTTGAGTATCGCCGCATCGGCCACTCCGGCGGGGGTTATCCGGGGACATTCCAGGACGTCGCCGCGGGCCTCGACTACCTGCGCGTGCTGGCGCCGAAATACGGACTGGATCTGCGCAGGGTCGCGGTTTCCGGCCATTCGGCCGGCGGCCATCTGGCTATATGGGCCGCAGCCCGCGACCGTCTCCCGGAGTCCAGCCCATCGCGCGTTGCCGATCCCCTGCCGGTGCGCGGCGTCGTATCTCTGGCCGCCATCGCGGATCTACGGGCCTATCGCGAGACAGGACCCGACGCTTGCGGAGGTCCGCCGACCATAGACAGTCTGGTCGGCGTTCAGGAGACGAACGGCCGCGAGGTCTTCGCCGACACCTCGCCGCCTTCGCTGCTGCCGCTCGGCGACCGGCAGGTGGTGGTGTCGGGCGCGCTTGATCACATCGTACCGCCGAGATTCGGGCAGGCTTACGCAGCGGCCGCTGCATCGGCGGGCGACCCCGCGACGTCAGTGGTGCTGGAGGGCGCGGGACATTTCGAACTGATCGACCCGACCTCGGCCGTCTGGCCCCGAATCCTGGAAGCGTATTCGGGCCTGCTTCGATAGAACCGGCCAGTTAGCCCGCGCGTTTCATCGGCTCGACGGGCGACATGGCCAGCAGCGTCCCGATCGGCGCCGTCAGGGTTTCCTTGGTCGCCGGTCCGGATGCGAGGGTGACTTCCAGCGCGCCGACCGCCACAACAAGCCGGGAATCCGACGCCTTCATGGCCAGCACCTTCAACTGGGAGGCCTGCTCCCGGATGGCGCGCACGGCCTGCGCCGGATCGCTGTCGAACTGATCAAGCGCCGCCGCGAGAATGCGCATGGCTTGATCCTTGGCCGCAGCGATCGCCTCGGCGCCCGTCCCGGGCTTGTCGGCCTTGCGTTTGCCGGGCCCGGAGAACTCGCCGGAATTGAATCGCCGCCGGTCCGGCCCGACATAGCCTACCGCCTCGACCCAATCCCGCGGCTTGAGCGCGACGTTTTCGACGCGCTTGAACAGATCGGCGATGGTGAAAGGCTTCCGCAGGAACTCGTGCACGCCTGCGTCGCGAGCGCCCAGAATGGTGGTGGCTGTGGCTTCGGCGGTCACCATGATGATCGGGACGCGGCGGCATCCCAGATTCGATCGCCTCACGTTTCGCGCCAACGCCTCTCCGTCCAGCTTGTCGCCGGTCCGTTCGGTGAAGATGATGCCGGGTTCCAGCTCAGCCGCGGTGCGCAGGGCGCGATCGGTGTTCGGCTCGACCACGATTTCTCCGGCGCCCAGTCCCTTGATGATCTCGGTCAGCATACGGGCGGAATGGGGATTCGGATCGACGACCAGAACCCGCCTCAGCATCGGAGCCAGTTTCGCCAGCACGCGACGATCAACAGCAAACAAGACGCACACCTCCATACCGGGGGCATCATCCTTAACGCGAGCCGGTTAAGGCCGGTTGAATGCCCTCAGCCTGTGATCAGCCCCGGAAGGGATCGCGCATCATGATCGTGTCGTCGCGCTCCGGGCTTGTCGAGAGCAGGGCCACGGGCGCGCCTATCAGCTCCTCAATCCGCCTGACATACTTGATCGCATTCGCGTTGAGGTCGCGGAAGCTCCGGGCGCCGGCGGTGCTTTCGCTCCAGCCTTCCAGTTCCTCGAACACCGGCTCGGCCGCGGCCTGGGCCTTTAGACTTGAGGGCAGATAGTCCAGCACCTGTCCGTCGATGCGATAGCCGGTGCAGATCTTTAGCGTCTCTAATCCGTCCAGCACGTCGAGCTTCGTCAGCGCGATCCCGTCGATGCCGTTTATCGCCACCGACTGGCGCACCAGCACCGCATCGAACCATCCGCACCGCCGCGCCCGTCCGGTGTTCACCCCGACCTCACGCCCGACCGTCGCCAGATGCTGGCCGACCTCATCGTTCAGTTCGCAGGCGAAGGGCCCTTCGCCCACGCGCGTCGTATAGGCCTTCACGATCCCCAGCACATAGCCGACGCCGCGCGGCCCGATACCCGATCCCGCCGCCGCCTGCCCAGCCACGGTGTTGGAACTGGTCACATAGGGATAGGTGCCGTGGTCCACGTCCAGGAAGGCCCCTTGCGCTCCCTCGAACAGCACTCGCTTGCCGTCCCGCCGCGCCTGATCCAGCACGCGCCAGGCCGGCTGCACATAGGGGAGGATCCTGGGCGCGATCTCCAGCAGTTGGCGCAACAGCGCCTCCGGATCGATCGGTTCCAGCCCCAGGCCCGCCCTCAGGGGGTCGTGGTGGGCCCGCAAGCGGTCGATCTTGACCTTCAGGTCCTCGGCGCTGGCCAGGTCGCAAACCCGGATCGCCCGCCGCCCGACCTTGTCTTCATAGGCGGGACCAATGCCGCGCCCCGTCGTGCCGATCCGCGCGCCCGGCGCGCTCGCCGCGGCCTCGCGCGCCACGTCCAGCGCCGGATGGATGGGCAGGATCAGGCAGGCATTGTCGGCGACGATCAGCACATCGGGGCTGATACGGATACCCTGGGCCTCGATCTTCTCGATCTCGCCGACCAGATGCCAGGGATCGACCACCACGCCATTGCCGATAATGGAGGGCTTGCCCTGCACCACGCCGCTGGGCAACAGCGCCAGTTTGTAGACCTTGCCGTCGACAACCAGCGTGTGACCGGCGTTGTGCCCGCCCTGGAACCTGACGACCATATCGGCCCGGTTCGACAGCCAGTCGACGATCTTGCCCTTGCCCTCGTCGCCCCATTGGGCGCCGACCACCGCGACGTTCGCCAAGACTGTTCTCCGCTGTCCGGGATTTCGGAATGCGGGCGCAGCCTATAGCGGGGGAATCGGCAGGTGTCCCGTCGCCGGACGATTATTCCGCCAATGCGGTCTCGAACGCCCAGTCCAGCCAGGGCGTCAGCGCCTCGATGTCCGCTACATCGACGGTGCAACCGCACCAGATTCGCAACCCTGCCGGCGCGTTGCGATGGCTCTCGATGTCGAAGGCGGCGCCCGCATCCTCGACCAGCGCCTTCATGCGGGTGACCAGGGCCCGGCGCGCGTCGTCGTCCATCGCCGCGACCCGTGCATCCACGATCTTCAGGCACACCGAGGTCGTCGACCGCGTCGCGGGATCCGCGGCCAGATATTCGACCCAGTCCGTCCGTCGCACCCATGCGTCCAGCGCCGCGGCGTTGGCGTTCGTCCTTGCGATCAGAGCATCCAGTCCACCCGCCGCCAGACCCCATTCGACCGCGTCGATCCAGTCCTCGATCGTCCAGACCGAGAAGGTGTTCAGCATGGATCCCGAGGCCAGCAGTCGGTCGAACCCGTTCGCATCGCGCAGCCGCAGCACCTTGGGCACGCTGCGCGGCGGTTCATAGCGGTCCAGTCGCTCAACCGCGCGCGGCGACAGCGCCGCCACCCCGAGCCCCGCCTCGCCGCCCAGCGCCTTCTGGAAACTGAAGGTCACGACATCCAGCTTGCCCCAAGGCAGCGGCATGGCGAAGGCCGCCGAAGTGGCGTCGCAGATCACCACCCCTTCGCGGTCGTCGGCGATAAAATCCCCGTTCGGAGCGCACACGCCCGAGGTCGTTCCGTTCCACGGGAAGACAAGGTCCTTCTCCGGATCGACCTTCGAGGTATCCGGCCATCCGCCCCATGGCGCCGTCAGCACCTCGGGGTCCAGCTTCAGGTGGTCGACCGCATCGGTCGCCCAGACCTTGCCGAAATTCTCGAACGCCAACACCTGCACCGGCCGTTCGCCCAGCATCGACCACATGGCCGCCTCGACCGCGGCGGTGTCGGACCCCGGCACATAGACCAGCACCCAGTCCGCCGGAACCTGCAGCAATTCACGCGTCAGCCCCAGACCATGCGCGAACCGCTCGACCACCTCCGGCGCGCGGATGCCCCGACCCAGCAACTCATGCGGAATCGCCTCGGACGACCACCCCGGCCGCTTCGCGGTCGGTCCGGACGAGAACCATGGCCGCGCCGGTTTCACATTGGGTCGATTGGCCATCATTCGCGCCATGGCTTGAAGGGACCCGCGTCGCGCATTGCCTGCGCCACCTTGGTCAGCGCCGCGTTTTCTTCCTCAGGCAGCATGACCATCAGCTTGGCCAGCAGGTCGCCGCGCTTGCCGTCCGCAAACGCGCCCCGGCCCTTCAGCCGCAGAACCTTGCCTGAGTTCGATCCCTTGGGAATGGTCATCGAGACCGCCCCCTCCGGCGTCCGGACCGGAATTTTCCCGCCCAGAACCGCGTCGGACAGTGTGATCGGCAAATCCATCGTCAGGTCCGCTCCATCTCGCGTGAACACCGGATGCCGCGCGATCTTCAGGGTGATCAGGGCGTCGCCCGCCTCGCTGCGGCCCGAGACGCCGGGTGCGCCCTGCCCCCTCAGCCGGATCGTCTGACCGTCAGCCGCGCCCTTGGGGATGGTAACGTCAAGCGTCCGCCCGTCCGAGAATTGTATCCTCCGCGTCGCGCCCGAGATCGAATCCTCCAGGCTGATCTCCAGCGTCGCCTTGACGTCCGCGCCCCGGCCCAGACCCGCATTGGCGAAACCGCCGCCCCGAGCCCCGCCAGGCCTCGCCCCGCCGCCGAACATTCCCCCGAACAGTTCATCCAGATCGATGTTCTCGAAGCCCTGCTGCCGCGCGCCGCCCTGGCCGAAGGGATCGCCTCCCTGACCACCCCGCGTCTGTCCTCCGCCGCCGCCAAAGCCGCGGAACTGTTCGCGTCCGTCGGCATCGATCTCGCCACGGTCGAACCTGGCGCGCTTCTCCTTGTCGCCCAGCAGGTCGAAGGCGGCGGTGATCCGCTTGAATCGCTCGTCGGCGACGGTATTGCCGGGGTTCTTATCAGGATGCAGTTCCTTGGCGAGTTTGCGGAACGCCTTCTTGATCTCGTCCGCGCTCGCGCCCCTCGCAACGCCCAGTTCCTTGTAGGGATCGCCCGCCACGTTCGATTTCGCTCCTGCGCCGGGCTCACGCCGCGCAAAGCGCGTCAGCCCATCAATGCCAGAAGATCAGTTAGGCCATCGAGGGGATTCCGGAAAGGCGGGCCGCACAAAACTGTGGCGCGCCTAACCCAGCGTCGCCGTCGCCTCGGGTCCCCACCCGTATCCCTCTCCCCACTGAGCCACCGCAACGGCGGCATCCGGCCCCGGCCCGCCGGGAAAGTCAGCCGCCGCATCCGCCGCCTGGTAGAGCGCCGTCCGGGCCTCGCCGGCGCCGGTAGAGCCACAGCTCGTCAATGTCGGCTCCGTTCAGCGGGTCCAGGGCTCCCCGCCGCCGGACCTGCTGGGAGCGTCTTCCCGGCGCGAACCGCCGAGGCCGCATCGGCTGACAAACAGGAAGCCCCACGTCTGATCGGCGTCCGGGTCGTCATCGCTATCGTCGCGCTGATTGTGACCCTTCTGTTCCGCCTGCCTCTGGTCTTCGCCGTCTTCGTCACCGTCCTTCTTGGCCGTTGGGTCCGGAAACCGGCCGCCCTCTCGGCGATCCAGCGTTTCGTCGAGACCTGGGGAACCGCGAGTTCAGACCGCCGCGGTCCTGACCGCACGCATCCGGTCGTTCACCGTGAACCGCGCGCCCGGCAGCATTGGAAACGTCACCAGCGACACCTCCCACAACTCGACCTCGACCAGCACCCGCAGCCGCCCTTCGCGTCGCGCCCGGCTGCTGCGGAACCCGATCGACAACCCGTCCAGCGCCCCGGCCTTCGACAGCGCACCGGCGAAGCGTGCATCCGGCGACCAGTCCATGACCCGGCCACGGACCAGCAGACCGCGATCGTCCTCGATCATTTCGTCCCAGACCCCAACCACCGCCCGGCTCTCGTGCTGGTGCAGCATGCGCACGCGCCGCGCGCCGCTTCTGGCCAGGCTGGCGCGGAAGGCGCCCTCGGCCACGACGTCTCCGTTCAGATCAGCGACGCCCCACAGGGAGGCGTAACCTTCAATCCTCAGACCCGCGTCGACCACCGGAGCCGTCATCCCCAACCCTCCAGCCTCTCCTCGATCCGCTCCACAGCCGCGCGGGTCGCCACGCTCTGCTCTTCCAGGCGAGCGAGCCGGTCGGCCACCAGCCGTTGCTCCGCGACCCTTTCCTCCAGCGTCCCGATCCGGGCGGCGGCCCCGCCAGCCCAGACCAGCGCGCCGATAGCCTGCACCGTCAGGGCCACGATCAACGCCACGGGAATCCGCTTCAGACTGCCCATCACTCGCCCACTCCCGCCATCCGCCGTCGCTCCTCGTCGGTCAGGAAGACCGCCGCATTCAGCCTCGCCCACAGCGCATCCCGCTCAGGCTGCAGCGCCGGCAGCCCCTCCAGATCCGCCTCGATCCTGACCCCCGAAAACCGTCCGCCCAGCCATCCGCCCAGCGCCGCGGCCGTCTTGCGGACAAGCGGCACGACCGTCCCCCGCCAGAAGGCCGCATTGGCCTCGCGATAGTTGGCGTAGGTTGCGTCTCCGGGGATCCCCAGCAACTGCGGCGGCACCCCGAACGCCAGGGCGATCTCACGGGCCGCCGCATGCTTGCCGGCGATGAAGTCCATGTCCGCGGGCGTCCAGCTCATGGGCTTCCAGTCCAGTCCCCCCTCCAGGATCATTGGCCGACCGGCGTTCATCGTTCCGGCGTGACCTTCGTTGATCTGCGCCCGCAACCCTTCGAACTGCTCGGCCGTCAGCCGCTCGCCATCCTTCGCCCCGAAGACCAGAGCCCCCGACGGCCGTGCCCCGTTATCCAGCAGCGCCTTGTTCCAGTCCCCAGACGCATTGTGGATGTCGATGGCCGAGGCCGCCGCCTCCAGCGGCGAAAACCCGTAATGATCGTCGGTCGGATGAAACAGCTTCAGCTGCATCACCGGCATCCAGCCGTCCGCGGCCCGGACGATCCGCACCGACCGCCCGTCCACGGAATAGTCCCAGGCCTCGGCCCAGCCGGCGCGTCCGGGAACGACCTTCATGCGGTCGGGCCGCAAGGTCCAGAGCTCCTCCGGCTCCGCCTCGCCCACCGCCTCGGCGTAGGCGTTGCCCGCCGTCTGCAGCGCGCCGTACAGCCCCTCCAGCCACTCCGCGCCCGACTGCTCCGGATTGGGTCGCGCCAGAAGCCGGGCCAGTGGATGGTCCGGCGCCCGCGCCCCATCGGCGAACACGATCAAAGGCGTCGCCGCCGCCGCCTCCGCGATCATCCGTACACAACGGTACGCCACCGCGTTCTTCCCGAACCCCTCCACCGCCAGATGGGCATAGTCGCGCGGGGTCCACCGCGCCCGGCCCCCGCTCGTCAGGGCGATCAGCGGCCCGGCGCGGCTGTCCTTGATTTCGGGCGCGGTTTCACGCCCGCGGCGGCCCATCGGCCAGCGCAGATTCTGCATTTTCACCCTTCTCGAAGGTCTGCCTCAGAGCACAGGCGCGCCAGGCTCCGGTCGGGAAAGACCGCGCCGGTCGCCTCGGCTCCGGACCTGTTTTCCCGTCATGCCCAAAGACTAGCCGATCAGCGCACCAAGGCGGGGAAACGGATTCGAGAAAAGTACAAGCTGTTGTTTAGATAGAATTTTAAATCTCGAACCCGACTACAGGTTCGCGAATTGCCGGCATAGCGTCATGGTGTGACTGGCGGTGATCCTGCGCGTGTTCAGGCCGCGGCGGCGCCGCCGCCCGATTCCGCGTCGCCCGTACCCCGCTGCGATGCCCGGTTCATGACGGCCAGCAGTTCCGCAACCTGGATCGGCTTGCCGACATGGCCGTCCATGCCCGCCGCCAGACAGCGCTCGACCTGCTCGGGCTGGACGTTGGCGGTCAGGGCCACGATCGGCGTCCGCGCCACCGCCCCTCCCATCGCCCGGATCGCCCGCGTCGCGGCCAGCCCGTCCATCACCGGCATATGCACGTCCATCAGGATCAGGTCATAGTCACCCGAGCGGGCGGCCTCGACCGCCTGGGCTCCGTCACAGACCGTGTCCAGATTCACGCCCAGCCCCCCCATGATGGCGGTGACCAGCTCCCGGTTGGCCACCGCGTCGTCGGCCATCAATACGCGGAGACCTGACGCGATGCTCGCATCCACCGGCGCGGCCTGGATGTCTTTGGCTTCGGCGCACTTCATCGGGATCGTGAACCAGAAGGTCGAGCCTTTTCCGGGCGTGCTGTCCACGCCGATCTGGCCGCCCATCATCTCGATCAGGCGATAGGAGATCGCCAGACCCAGCCCCGTTCCGCCGTAGACACGGGTCGTCGAGGCGTCGGCCTGGGTGAACCGGTCGAACAATTGGCTGATCTTGTCCGGATCGATGCCGATGCCGCTGTCGCTCACCGCTACCCTCAGACGCCCCGCGTCCTCCGTGACCGTCAGCCGGATCTCGCCGGCCGAGGTGAACTTCACCGCGTTGGACAGGAAATTCAGCGTGACCTGCCTCAGTCGGCCCTCGTCGCCCATCATCGCCGGGGGCAGATCAGCGGCGACATCCACGGTCAGGGTCAGACCTCGGGCCAGGCATTGCGACTCCACGATCGCCGCGGCGCCTTGCGCCATGGCGCGAGGATCGAACGGCTGCGGATCAAGATCGACGGCGTCGGCCTCCAGTTTGGAGTAATCCAGAATGTCGTTGATCACGCTCAGCAGCGCCTCGCTCGCCGTGGCGATCCGGTTGGCCCATGTGCGCTCCGCGGGGGGCAGGCTCCCGCTGCCGACCAGCAAGCCCGAAAAGCCGATGACGCTGGTCAGCGGCGTCCGCAGCTCGTGGCTCATATTGGCCAGAAATTCCGACTTCGTCCGGGCGCCGGCTTCGGCCCGGTCACGCGCCTCGGTCAACGCGTGTTCCAGCATCTTGGTGTCCGTCACGTCGCGCACGACGTCCTGGAACTCGACGGCCCGGCCTTGCTCGTCACGGATGATCGAGGTGCGGGCTTCGAACCAGCGAACGCCTGATCGCGTCAGGCCCCGATACGTCACGCCGCGATGCATCCATTCCGGCGGAGACCTGACGAACTCCCGGAAATCCTCCGCCAGCTTCGGCAGGTCGTCGGGATGGATCAGATTGGTCACGGGCCGACCGACCACGTCCCCGGGTGCGAACCCGCTGACCGTCTCGATGGATGGCGAAACATAGGTCACCAGGCCGTCCACGCCGTAGGTGATGATGATGTCCGTGGCGCGGTCGGCCAGCAGCCGATAGCGGCGCTCGCTCTCGGCGATCTTCTGCGCGGCCTCTTCGGCCTCGGTCACGTCCTGGAAGACGCCGAACATCGCGGTCACACGTCCGTCATCGTTTCGCTCGGTCTGCGCCCGCGTCTCGACCAGCCGTTCCTCGCCGTCGGCCCGGATCAGGCGAGCCCGGATCCGGAAGCCCTCGCCAGTCGTCAAGCCGTGCATGACCGCTTCCTGGACCCCGGCCCGGTCTTCGGGGTGGAAAAACGCCACCGCGTCGTCAAGCCCGGGATCGAAGGTCTCCCTCGTCACACCATAGATGGCGTAGACCCGGTCCGACCAGGTCGACCTGAACGTCTCGGCGTCCATTCTCCAGTGCCCGACGCCGGCCATCTCCTCCGTCAGACGCAGCAGTTGCAGCTGTTCCTCCAGTTGCCGGGCAGCCTCCGCGCGGTCGAGAATTTCACCCGCCATGCGGGCCAGCAGTTTCAGGTTCTCGATCTCTGCGTCGCTCGGTCGGGGGCGCGCCCGGATGTCCATCACGCCGATGGCCCCGACGCTTTCGCCGGCGGCGTTAACGACTCCGACGCCGGCGAAGAACCGCAGATGCGGCTTCCCCGTCACCAATGGATGGTTGCGGACCCGCTCGTCCGCCAGGGCGTCCTCGATCACCAGCACGGCGCCCGGCCCCAGGTCGGCCACCATACTGGTTGCCGACAGGCTCCGGGGCATCTGACTCTGACCGAGGCCAACGTTGGCGCGGAACACCGTCCGGTCGCCGTCGCATACGCCAATCATGGCATGGGGCGCCTCGAACATGGCGCAGGCCAGCGCCGTCAGCCGATCGAACGGGCTTTCCAGATCCAGCTGGCTCGCCGCCGCTTTCCGCGGCGTTTTCGAACTCTTCGCTCCCATGCCGACAGTCTGCAGGGCGAACAACGAAGTTTCGGTTAGCGGCTCCGGTCGCCGCCCCGCTCGAGCATCCACTCCGGCGCCTCGAAGTCCAGGGCGTCCTCCGACGCCTTCAGCGCCCGCTCCGACACGGTCTGTCCTCGCACCGAAACGCCGGCCGCATGCACGCTTTCGGGATCGCCCGACACCAGCGGATGCCAGTCCGCCAGCCCCCGGCCCTCGTTGATGCGGCGGTACCCGCACGACAGCGGCATCCACTTCAGCGCCTCGATGTTCCACGGCGTCAGCTTGATACAGTCCGGCACATGCTCGCGACGGTTGGCGTAGTCGGTGCAGGTGCAACGTTCCGCGTCGAACAGCCTGCAATGCACTCGCGTCGGGACGACCTCGCCGCTGTCCTCGTCCTCGAACCGCACCAGGCAGCACAGACCGCAGCCGTCGCACAGACTCTCCCACTCCTCGCGGGACATCTGCTCCAGTCGCTTGGTTTGCCAGAAGGGCCGTTCCATCGGCGCCTGTTAGCCCCTCCCGGCTCGCCTGTCTCGTACAAGACGTCCGCGCCGGTGGTCACAAGGGCCCTGACGCCCTATATGGCCGCCTTCGACCGCGCGACCTCCCCGTTGCGCCGCGTGTCCCAGGTTTCCATGGCTCCCCGTCCTCCTCTCGTCGCCCTCAAGAACGTCCGTCTCCAGGACGGCCAGCGCCCGCTGTTCGATGGCGTCGACATCGCCGTCGAGCCGCGCACGCGCGCCGCACTGGTCGGCCGCAACGGGGCCGGCAAGTCGACCCTGATGAAGATGGTCATGGGCCTGATCGAGCCCGACGCCGGCGACCGCTCGGTCCAGGCCGGCGTCCGCTTCGCCTATGTGCCCCAGGAACCCGTCATCACCGGCGAGACCCTGCTCGACTACGCCGCCTCGGAAGGCGCCGAACGCTGGACCGCCGAGGCCTGGTTGACCACCTTCGGCCTCGACGCGGAAAAGCCGGCCGTCAACCTGTCCGGCGGCGAGACCCGCCGCGCCGCCCTCGCCAAGGCCTTCGCCGAAGAGCCTGACCTGCTGCTGCTCGACGAGCCTACCAACCACCTCGACATCCTCGCCATCGAACTGCTCGAGGAAGAACTTCTCCAGGCCCGCTTCTCGGTCCTGGTCGTCAGCCACGACCGCGCCTTCCTCAACCGCGTCACCCAGTCCTGCCACTGGCTGGAAGGCCGCCGCGTCCGCACCCTGAACAAGGGCTTCGCCGCCTTCGACGAATGGGCGGGCAAGGTCCTGGAAGAGGAGGCCCAGTCCCTGCAACGCCTGACGAAGACCATCGAACGCGAGACCGAGACCTTCTACCGCTCCATCACCGCCCGCCGCACCCGCAACGAGGGGCGCGCGCGCTCGCTGGACGCCCTGCGCGCCGATCGCAGCGAACGGCTCAAGGACGTCCCGCGCGAACTCAATCTCGGCGTCGATTCCGGGGCCACGTCCGGCAAGCTGGTCGCGGACCTGAAGGGAGTCTCCAAGAGCTTCGGCGACCGGCCGGTCATCAAGCCCTTCACCACCCGCGTCATCCGCGGGGACCGGCTGGCCATCGTCGGACCCAACGGGGCGGGCAAGACCACCCTGGTCAAGATCCTGCTCGGCGAGCTCGCGCCCGACCAGGGTACGGTCAAGCTGGGGGCCAATCTCGAACCGGTCTATCTCGACCAGTCGCGCGAGGGCCTGCGCAGCGACATGACCCTGTGGGACGCCCTGACCCCCGGCGGCGGCGACAGCGTCCTTGTGCGCGGCGTCTCCAAACACGTCGCCGCCTACGCCAAGGACTTCCTGTTCCAGGAAGGCCAGCTACGCCAGCCGATCTCGACCCTGTCAGGCGGCGAGCGCAACCGCCTGCTTCTGGCCCGGGCCCTGGCCAAGCCCGCCAACATGCTGGTCCTCGACGAACCCACCAACGACCTCGACATGGACACGCTCGACAAGCTGGAAGAGCTGCTCGAGTCCTATGACGGCACCCTTATCCTGGTCAGCCACGACCGCGACTTCGTCGACCGTCTGGCCACCTCGACCATCGCCATGAACGGCCGCGGCGACATCGTCGAAACCCCCGGCGGCTGGACCGACTTCATTCGCCAGAACCCCGGCTTCCTCCAGCCCGGCGCCAACCCCCGCCCGCAGGACAAGGACGCCGCCCGGCGCGCCGCCGCCGCTCCGGCGCCCGCCACGGTCGCCGTTGCTCCCAAAAAGCCCGGCAAGCTGACCTTCAAGGACGCCCACCGCCTGAAAGAGCTGGAGGGTCTGCTGGCCTCCCTGCCCGACGACATCGCCCGCCACGACGCGACCCTGGCCGACCCCGGCCTCTACGCCCGCGACCGCAAGGCCTTCGACCGCGCCACCGCCAACGCCGACCGTGCCCGCGCCTTGCTGGCGGCGGCGGAGGAGGAATGGCTGGAACTTGAGGCGAAGCGGGAGACGCTGTCGGCTTTGTGATGAGCTTTGTGCCTGCCAAAATTCATGGCATCGTTGATGCCAAGTTCAAGGAGGCCCCTATATGTCGTCAATGAAGATGAACTCCGACAAGGCCCTCCGATCAGGCCAGACCTTGGTCAAGAGGTACGGCAGCTGGTCAGCCGTAATGGCCGCCGGAAAAGTTCGGCCGGATGGCGTGATCGTCCTTTCGACCAAGCAGTCTGATGCTAGGCAGACGCCCCATCGCAAAGTGACGGCAAAAGGTTGACCATTAGCCTGAGCCTCGCGTGGGCCCTATTCGTCCTTGCGCCAGGCTTGGCGACCTACGCCGGTCTGTTTATGGCGAAGCAAGCGGATGTAGTTCATCCGGCCGCCCCGGCGCCAAATTCGTTTATGGCGCTGGCCGTCGTGATCTTCGGCGCCTTGGCCTCACACGCCGTAGGTTCTTCGCTCCTCGCTCTCAATGACCTCTATGTGCTTTGCTTGGGACCGATCTTCGAGACGCGATGGACACCCAACGTTTATGCATATTTTCTCGGTGGCCCGGGAGAGGCAGACCCGGCACTTGGCGTCGAAACTGCCTTGTTGCTGCTAAACTTGGGTGTGCTGTCTATAGTCGCCTATGGCCTGACAGCGCGAATTTCGGGGCAGGCATCAGCGGGGTCAGGCTTCCACACATTCCTGTACGGGTGGTTGAGTCCCGTCCTTGCCCAAATGAACCCTGAACCAGGAGGTCTCAAACACCTGATCGCCTATGTCGTTACCGACATTGAAGCGCCAAAGGCCCTCGTTGGCTACGAAGGGCAGGTCGAGAATCTCTCACTGAACGCCGACAAGCAAATTGTCTCGCTCACACTTCGCAACTGCAGATCATTTTATCTGAACGCCGATGGGAAAACGATCGGGCATAAGGTCATTGCGCGCGAACTGCCGATTCCGAGACTTCAGCTTGACCAGTCCCAGATCAAGAACATCGCCCTGAGCGTGGTGTTCGAAGAAACCACCGAGACCGACGACGACGATTCTGTGGAAAACGCAAATTCCTGATTCGCTTCCGCGAATTTGGTCCGCCCACAGATATGCACAGGGTTGTCCACCGGGGCCGGGCCGGTTCCGCACAGCCGGCCGAATTCGGGCGCTTGCCGTCTAACGGATTTGGCGCGAACGTCAACAGGCCGAGGGACACGGCGGCGCGGAAAACCGGGGAGACCCGGGGCTCAAAGCGGACCGGCCCGGCTCTCTGATCGAACGCACCGGGGGGTTTCGACCTTAACGGACGGGAGACAGGATCAAGGCCCAAAGGACTTTTCAAAGGCTTCGGCCGGAGAAAACCCCGAGGGAACCGGATCGGGATCGATGGACGGCGCGAGGCTTGACCTTGTGGAACGCCGGAGACCAGGAGCGCGACAGGATACAGCCGACCATCGCCGGGGTTCGCCTCGCTGATGCAAAGCCAGGGTCCTGAACCTCAATGGCCAAGTCCAACCCGGACTTGGCGAGGGGACGAGGGAAGCCGGTTCGCCGGGGACTTTCGTCCCCTCGCTCAATTCCGGTTTGCACTATCGTTCGCGGCGCGGCCGCTGACGACTTTGCGCCCCCTTCCCCTTCTCCCGACTGCGCCGTAAACCAAGGCCATGACCTTGCGCGGGAATCGGCCAGCCTCGCTCCATCGCCGCGCCGTGATCGCGGGCGCCGGCGCGCTCGCGGCTGCGGTGGCCGTCTCGGCCTGCCAGCGGTCCGAGGCTCCGGTCGATGAGGAAGGCCGCGTCCGCCTGCGCTTCGCCACCGACTGGCGCGCCCAGGCCGAGCACGGCGGCTTCTACCAGGCCCTGGCCTCGGGGGCCTATGCCCGGCGCGGGCTGAACGTCCAGATCATCCAGGGCGGACCCGGCGTGAACGTGCCCCAGCTCCTTGCCTCGGGCGCGGTCGAGCTCGGCATGGGCTCCAACAGCTTCATCCCCCTGAACCTGGTCGCCGAGGGAGCGCCGGTGAAGGCCGTCGCCGCCTTCTTCCAGAAGGACCCCCAGGTCCTGATCGCCCACCCCGACCCGGCGCTGGAATCCATCGCGGACCTTCAAGGCCGCCCCTTTCTTCTGGCCGACGCCTCGATCACCTCCTTCTGGGTCTGGCTGAAGGCCAAATACGGCTTCACCGACGATCAGGTGCGCAAATACACCTTCAACCTCGCCCCCTTCCTCGCCGACGAGCGGGCGGTGCAGCAGGGCTATCTGACCTCCGAGCCCTGGACGATCGAGCAGGAGGCGGGCTTCACCCCCAAGGTCTTCCTGCTGGCTGACGAGGGCTATCCCTCCTACGCCACCATGGTCCTGGCCCCCGACGCCTTCGCCCGCGACAACGCCGCCGCCCTGCGCAGCTTCATCGCCGGCTCGGCCGAGGGCTGGCGCGACTACATCCAGGGCGACGGCAAGGCGGCTGACGCCCTGATCCGCAAGGCCAATCCCGAGATGACCCAGGCCATCCTGGATCAGGCCCGGGCCAAGCTGAAGTCCAACGGCATCGTCGATGGCGGCGATGCGGCCCTCTATGGCCTCGGGGCCATGACCGCGGAACGTTGGCAGGCCTTCTTCGACGTCACCTCGGGCGCCGGCGTCTATCCGGCCAGCCTCGACTGGCGCAAGGCCTTCACCACCCAGTATCTGCCCGGCCGTGGCTGAGGCGACGGCCGCGCTCTCGGACGCCGTCGTTCGCTATCCCGGCCGTCCGCCGCTCGGTCCGATCACACTGTCCATCGCCCCCGGCGAGATCGTCGCCCTGGTGGGAGCATCCGGCGCCGGCAAGTCCACCATCCTGCGGCTGCTGGCCGGACTGGAGCCCCCCGCCGAAGGACGGGTCGATCGTGCGGCCGCGCCCGCCCGCACCGGCTTCGTCTTCCAGTCCGCCACCCTGATGCCCTGGGCCGACGCCAGAACCAATGTCGCCCTGCCGCTGGAACTGGCCGGCATGCCGGCCTCCGAGGCCCGCCGCCGGGCGGATCAGGCGCTGGCCGCCGTGGGCCTGGGCGACCGCCTGACCGCCCGCCCGCGTCAACTCTCCGGCGGCATGGCCATGCGCGTGTCGCTGGCCCGCGCCCTGGTCGGCGAACCTGACCTGCTCCTGCTGGACGAGCCCTTCGCGGCCCTCGACAGCGTCACCCGCCGTCGCCTCATCGAAGACCTGCACGGGCTGTGGGCGGCCCGCTCGCCCCGGGCCGCCATCGTCTTCGTGACCCACGATGTGGAGGAGGCTGTCTATCTGGCCGGCCGCGCCCTGGTGCTGGACGCGGCGACCGGACGCATCGCGGCGGAACAGGTCTCGCCCGGGATCCTGCCACGCCCCGAGGGCTGGCGCATGGACGCGGGCTATCGCGCGGCCGTGGAGGAACTGGCCCGGACGCTCGCCGATGCAATGACCCCCTCGTCGCGGAAGGCCGCATGACGCGTCTCCTCCCGCCGCTCCTGCTGACCGCCCTGCTCCTCGCGGCATGGGAGATCGCCTGCCGGGCGCTGCATGTCCCCGTCTGGTTCCTGCCCCCGCCCAGTGCTGTCGTCCTCTCCCTGATCGTCCGGGCGCCGGTGCTCGCCGCCTCCGCCGCCGCCACCTTCTGGATGGCCACGCAGGCCTTGATCGTCGCCTCCCTCCTGGGCGGCGGCCTCGCGCTGATCGTGTCCCTGAGCCGGCCCGCCGAACAGGCCGTTCGCCCACTGGCCGTGGCGCTGCAAGTCACGCCCGTGGTCGCCATCGCGCCGCTGGTGCTGATCTGGACGGGCCTGGATCACGCGGATCGAGCCGTCGTCGCCCTCGCCGCCGCCGTCGCCTTCTTCCCGCTCTTCTCGGGGGTTCTGACCGGACTCAAGGCCGCCGATCCGGATCTCGAACGCCTGTTCGACCTCTACGGCGCCTCCCCCGTCCAGCGTCTGATCCGCCTGCGTCTTCCGGCCGCCCTGTCCTTCATGCTCGAGGGACTGCGGGTCGCCTCCGGACTGGCGGTGATCGGGGCGGTGGTGGCCGAGTTCGTCTCGGGCTCCGGCGCGACCCAGGGGCTGGCGTGGCGCCTGCTCGAGGCCGGCAACCGCCTGCGCACCGCCGACATGCTGGCCGCTCTGGTGCTGTTGATGGTCATGGGCCTGGCGCTCAACGCGGCGGTAAGCGCGCTCGAGCGCGCCGTGCACCGGCGAAACCTGTAGAAATTCGCGCCCCACGTGTGCGGCGGGGTTGCCGCGTTAGGCCCGCCTTAAGGCCCTGACGCCTAGCGTACGACTCCAGTCCTTGCGTCCGGAGCCGCCCCTTGCGTCGCGTCCACAGCCTCCCGATCGCGCTTGTCGCCGCCACGATGCTGGCCGGAGCCGCCGTGGCCCAGACCCCGGCGCCGGCCGCTCGCCAGGATCTGCGTCAACTCTCCTGGCCGGGCCGGAGCGCAGCCGCCCCCGCCCCTGCCGCTTCAGCCGCGGCGCGCACGGGCCTGCGCCGCTCCAACCTCGTCATCCCCCACGGCGGTTTCGGCGCGGTCCAGCCGCCGCCTGCCGCCGTCCCGGCGGCGTCCACCACTCCGCGGCGGACCCTGACGCCGGCCAACGCCTGGCTGCGGCCGGCCTCGCCGCCGCCCGCTCCAGCTCCGGTCCGCATGGAAGCGCCCGTGCCGGCCCCCGCCGCCTCGACCGCACCCCGCCCCGCGCCGACGCCCGAATATCTTCCTGACCAGGGCAGGGGCGGCCAGCCCGTTCCTGCCGACATCGCCTATGCGCCAGCGTCCGGACCCGCCCCGTCGGACATGCCCGCCACCCCGGGCGAACCGGCCGACCCCATGGCGCCCCGCCGCGACGCGCCCATCTTCCGCCTGCAGCAGGCCGCGCCCGGGCCCGAACCTGTCGCCGAAGCCGCCGCCGCGCCGCAGGGTCAGGCCGCCGCGCCGGCCCCTCGTCATGTCGCCCAGGTGAGCAATACTGGAGAGCGCCCGCCGCAACAGGGGGCCCGCTACTATTCCGTCCATCGCCAGAACGGCCGTCAGCCCGATGCGCTGGCGATGCCCGAACCGACCTATGTCGACGCCCTGGCGATCACCATGACCCAGACACCAGCGTCCCAGGACCTGGCCGAGCCCGAACAGGGTCCGACCCTCATCCGTGACAGCCAGGGCCGGACGCGCCCCGCTCCCGCCGCCTCCGACGGGGACCATCAGTGAGCGAAGCCGCGGCCCCGACCTCCGCGCCTTCGCGGCTTCCCGACCTGATCTCTCTCGCCGAGGAGGGTTCGAGCGAGAAACGGCGCGCCCTGCTGCGTGAACTGACCGATCATTTCTTCGGCGGCACGACCCGCACCGCGACGGAAGACACCCTGTACGGCGCCGTCCTGACCCGGCTGACCGATGACATGGAAGTCGCCGTCCGCGCCGAACTGTCGGCCCGGTTCGCTTCGGCCCCGGATGCGCCCCACAACCTGATCCGGCGGCTGGCCAATGACGAAGCCGCCGTCGCCGGCGCCGTGCTGGCGTCCTCGCCGGTACTGACTGACGAAGACCTGCTGGGCGTCGTGCGTAAACATGGCCAGGACCATCTGCGGGCTGTCTCCGCCCGGCCTTCGGTGTCCGAGGCGGTCTCGGACGTCATCGTCGAACGCGGCGACGACGAGACCCTGGGCACGCTGCTGCGCAACGACGGCGCCCGGCTGTCGCGCCAGGCGTCGGAAACCGCGATCGAGCGGGCCAAGGCCAACCCCGCCCTGCATGAGGCGGCGGTCGAGCGCGCCAGCCTGCCGCCCGACCTGCTGAACGAGATGTATTTCGTGGTCGAGGCCCGGTTGCGGACCCAGATCCTGGAACAGAACGCGCGTCTGGATCCCGCCCTGCTGGAAAGCGCTATCGCCGCCGGCCGCACCCGCATCGCCACCAACGACGGCGCCCTTCCCGCCGACTACGCCGAATGTCTGGCCTATGTCGAAGAGCTGAAGGCCGCCGGCCAGTTGTCGCCCCGGATGCTGGCCCGCTTCCTGCGTTCGGGCGGGACCACGTCCTTCCTGATCGCCCTGGCCCAGTTGTCGGACATCGACTTCCATACCGCCCGCCAGATCGTGGAGCGCCGCGAGCTGGACGCCCTGGCCGTGGTCTGCAAGTCGGCGGACCTCGATCGAGCCCTGTTCCTCACCTATGCGGTGGTGCTGCTCAACGACGACGGCGACGCCATGGCCAAGGCGCATTCCTACGCCCGGATGTACGCCGAACTCAGCCGCGACGCCGCCCTCCGGACCCTGCGTTTCTGGCGCATGCGTCGGGGCGCCCAGGCGGCGTAGGTGTTCGTGATCAGTGGCTGGTGGCCAGTGGTCGAGACAGCCAGCCGGCCTCAGGCGTCCACCAGCCGCACGAAAACGCCCGCCTCCGTCACCGGATGCGGGCGTTCCAGACCACCGACAGGGCGGACTATTTCTTGGCGCGTCCTGCGGTGGCGGCGGCGCGGGCGGGCTTGCGGCCGCCCTGCCCCAGACCCATCGACTTGGCCAGATCCGAACGGGCCTTGGCGTAGTTCGGAGCGACCATCGGATAGTCTTTCGCCAGACCCCATTTGGCCCGGTATTCCTCGGGGCTCATGTTGTATTTGGTGCGCAGGTGCCGCTTCAGCGACTTGAACTTGCGACCATCTTCCAGGCAGATCAGGAAATCGGGGGTGATCGACTTGCGCACCGGAACCGCCGGGTCCTTGACCTCGGGCTCGGGCTCGACGGCGCCGCTGGAAACCTGGGTCAGGGCGGCGTGAATGCTGGAAATCAGCCCCGGCACTTCAATCGCCTGAACATTGTTGTTTCCGACATAGGCCGACACGATGTCCGCCGTCATTTCGAGCAGTTGAGCGTTGTCTTCCACGTGCAGGCCCCGTCTTGTTGAAATCAATTCTGGACTGAATCAGTCGGTGTCGAGGTCAATAGATTTGTTCCATACTGAAAGCAACCACAGCATCGATCACCGCAACAAAGTCGCGCTGGATACGAGAGGTTTACTATAGCCGCCACCAGACCGGGTAGAAGCCCGTTTCGTTTTGGTTGCATTGCGGTAATCAGCGACCGAAGTTTTCCGCCAAAGCCAGCATGGCGGCGCGCTCGGGGGCGGAATAATCATCGATCCCCTCATCCTCGCCGTCGCGGATTGCCCGGAGTAGAGCGGGCGTCAGGGCCGAGGACAACGACCAGTTCCAGTAACGCAACACGGTCTGGGCCCGGTCGACCGCCAGCATGTCATAGGTGATCTGCACCCGCTCCCAGGCCGGATGGGCCGAACCGTCCTCGGCCGTCTCGGGCCGGCGCATCGACCGCCACAGGTTCTGCAGGTCGCTCTTGCCCAGACCCGTGGCCTTGCACAGGATCGCCAGCGGTTCGCCGCCGGGATCGCCCAGGATCTTGGCGCCGGTGATGGGCTTGATTCCCGACAGATAGGCGATCTCGGTCGCGACCTCGCGGTTCAGGCCGCCGGCCGCGGCTGCCGCGACCGCCTGCTCCAGTCCGCCATACGGGCTCTTGGAGATGGCCGCACGGTTGCGCTGGCGGCGCTCGATGAACTGCAGCGCCTTGCGCGACACCGGATCCTGCCAGTTCTCTTCTGCGGCCATGGCGAAGACGTCCTCGGCCACTTCCTGCATGACTTCGCGCGAGACGGCGAAGCGCTGCAGGATGGTGCGGCGATCCTCGGGCCCGCACCACCAGAACATCACATAGGCGCCGGACGGACGCAGTTCCGGCCGCTTCAGCACGGGACCGCACAACTGCGGCTCCTGCCGACTCAGGCTGACCACGCCTTCGATTGCCGTCTGGCACAGGCGGGCGGTGTTGTTGCGCAGCACCGCCTCGATGACATGACTCTCGCCAAAGCTCAGCAACGTCTCCGTCACGACCTCGGACAGCGACCGGCGGCTGGCCATCAGGAACCGGTGTTCAGGGCCCGTGTCGCGCGCGCAGGCGACCAGGTCGGCGTCCGACAGCGACGCGCATTGTTCGATCAGCAGGCCGGCGATCGCCGGCTCGTCGCGAAGCAGCATCCGCGCCAGGGCGTTGGGCAGTTCGGCCAGGGGCGCCAGCCGCTGGGCGACGCGCCGACGGTCTTCCGCGCTGGCCAGACGCAGCATCTCCACCAGCAGGTCGCCGGTCACGGCGCGCTCGAAGGCGTTGATCCGGCTGGCGGGCAGAGACACCACGTCGGCCAGACGCTTCAGCAGCGCATGGCGCGCGCGGAAACCGCCTTCCGGGGCGGGCTCCTCGTGAATCGGCGCGAGATCGGACATGTCGGCGCGAGATTACGGCTTCGCCGGTTAACCGCCTGTGACGGTTACAGCCCCTCGAACAGGGCCGTCGACAGATAGCGTTCGGCGAAGCTGGGAATGATCACCACGATGGTCTTGCCGGCGTTCTCGTCCAGCGCCGCCTGACGGAAGGCCGCGACCAGGGCGGCCCCGGACGAGATGCCGACCGGAATCCCCTCCGTCCGCGCCGCCTTGCGGGCCATGTTGAACGCGTCCTCGTTGGACACCTGTTCGACCCCGTCGATGACCGAGCGGTCGACGATCGAGGGAATGAAGCCCGCGCCGATGCCCTGGATCTTGTGCGGCCCCGGCTCCCCGCCCGACAATACGGGCGAGGCCGTCGGTTCGACCGCGATCATGCGCAGCGAGGCTTTCCGCGCCTTCAGCACCTGACCGACGCCGGTGATGGTGCCGCCGGTGCCGACGCCCGAGATGATGATGTCCACCGCCCCCGCCGTATCGTTCCAGATCTCCTCGGCCGTCGAGACGCGGTGGATGGCCGGATTGGCGGGATTGTCGAACTGGGCCGGGATGACGGCGCCGGGAGTCCGGTCCTTGAGCTCCTGAGCCATGGCGATGGCCCCCTTCATCCCCTTTTCGGCCGGGGTCAGCACCAGTTCGGCGCCCAGCAGGGCCAGCATCTTGCGCCGCTCCATCGACATGCTCTCGGGCATCACCAGGATCAGCCGATAACCCTTGGCCGCTGCCACGAAGGCCAGGGCGATGCCGGTGTTGCCGCTGGTCGGCTCGATCAGGACAGTATCCGGGCCGATCTGCCCCGCCTGTTCCAGCGCCTCGATCATGGCCACGCCGATCCGGTCCTTGACCGAGGCCATCGGGTTGAAGAACTCCAGCTTGGCCAGCACCGTGGCCTTCGGCTTCAGCTCGGCCGACAGCCGCGGCAGGCCGACCAGCGGCGTGTCGCCGATGGTGTCGAGGATCGAGGCGAAGACCTTGCCGCGTCCGGCTTTCAGGTGGCGGGAGGCGTCGTAGGGGGCGTCGGACATGAGGGGGCTCCGGTCTCGGGATCGGGAATACATAGGCGCTTCACCTGCTAGACAAGGGCAAGCAAGCCTTTTGGATCCGGATTCACCGTTACCGGAGTCCGACGTCGCCAACATTGTCGGCGCCCGCGACCTGATCTTTCAGCCAGCCGGCGGCGCGCAACCGCGCAACGCTGGCGCGCGAGACCGGCGCCTCGATCCCGCCCTTCAGCCGGATCCGCAGCTTGCGGCCGTCCTCGATCACACCTTCGACCGCCTTGCGCGCGACCCACCACGACCGGTGAACCTGAAGGCCTTCCAGCCCCCCGACTTCCTCAAGCGCCTGACCCAGCGACATCAGCACCAGCGCCGAACCCCGGGTCGTATGCAGCCGCACATAGTGATCCTCCATCGACAGGCACAACAGGTCCTGTCCGAGGCGCGGGGGAAGCCGACGGAGGATGCGCGGAGAGTCCGGCTCGATGCCGCCACGCAAGGCGGCGCGCGGCGCGGCGCGGCGACGTAGCAGGCCATACAGGGCGACGTAGACCAGGCCCACCAGCACCGTCTGGCCATACCATTCGACCAGTCCCACGGACTGGCGGATCGCCGGCCATATGGCGGCGGCCATCAGGCGCGTGACGCCGGCCAGGGGGATCCCCACAACCAGGGCCATCGCCGGGACCCAGGCCCAGGCGGGAACGCCCGCCCTGTGCGCCCGGGACGCCAGCAACCGGAACGCCAGACCGAACGCCAGGCCACAGACCAGGAATACACAGACCCAATAGGCCACCCGCACGACCAGGACGTCGTTGAAGAAGCTGCCGAAGGGACCGATCACCCCCAGCACCGCGCCCACGCCGAGGCAGGCGGCCAGCTCCGTCGCCCAGGCCCGGGCCGTGTTCGGCGTTTCGATCATCGTCCCCTCGCTGGCTGCGACTATAGCGAACCCGGCGGGGGACGGAACCGTTCGCCGGACCGCGCACCCGCTCGCCCATTCGCGAAGTCGCGCTGGCGCCGTCCCGGGCGCCGCCCGATCAACAGGCATTCCCGCCGATCCCGAGGACCGAACCGATGTCCATTCTCCGCAAACCCTTCGCCCTGATCGCCGCCATGGCGGCGTGTGTTACCCTGGCCTCGACCGCTCCGGCGCTGGCCCAGGACGCCGACCAGGTCTTCCGCCTCGCCGACCCCGAGGGTGGCGAAATCGAAGCCGGCCTCTGGCTACCGGAAGGCGCGGGGGACGGCGTTCCCCGCCCGCTGGTGGTCATCTCTCACGGCAACGGCGGCTGGTATCGCGGCCACTACGACACCGCCGAAGCCCTGGCCGACGCCGGCTTCGTGGTCGCCTCCCTGACCCATCCCGGCGACAATTGGCGCGACGACAGCCGGTCGACCCAGCTGTCGGACCGGCCGCGCCACATCAGCCTGCTGATCGATCGCATGACGCAGGAACACTCCGGGCTCGTGGCGATCGATTCCGCGCGCATCGGGGCCTTTGGCTTCTCGGCTGGCGGCTTCACGGTCACGGCTCTCGCGGGCGGCGTCAGCGATCCGTCGCGAATTCTGCGGCACTGCGAGGCGCAACCCGAGTTCTTCGCCTGCCGCCTGTTCGCGCTCCAGCCGATCAACGTTCCGGCCTGGCGATCGCGGGGGCATGACTCGCGAGTCAGGGCTGCGGTCATCGCCGGACCCGCCCTGGGTCTGGCCTTCACAGACGAGAGTCTGGCGGCGATCCGGATCCCGATCCAGATGTGGCAGGCGGCCGACGACGGGATTCTGCCGGCGCCCTTCAATGCCGAGCCCATTCGGGACCGGCTGGGACGCACGCCCGAGTATCATCGGGTGGCCGACGCCGGCCACTACGATTTCCTCCCGCCCTGCGCACCGGAAATGCTGGCGGCGATCCCGGTGCTGTGCCGCTCGAAGCCCGGATTCGACCGGGCCGCGTTCCACCAGATGTTCAACCGGGAAGTCGTCCGCTTCTTCCGGGAGGCGCTCTGAAGCCGCCCCCTTCCCCCCTGCAGGCGCGATGACGAGGAATCATGGGGCGTCGGACAGGGCGACGCAAAACGTCCGGGTCTCATCATCGACGGGATGCATGGTCTCGATGCGCAGGTCTTCGACGGTGGCGTCCGAAGCGGCCCCGAACTGGGTCACGGTCGAGAAGAAGGTCAGCCGCCGCTCGCCGGCGAGGAACACCGTGGTCATCACCGGCAGGGGCGCGGGCGCCTCGGCCCTGCGCCAGCGGGCCCGCCCGCCGGACCAGACCAGGGCCTCGTCCAGAAGTCCGCGAGCTCGTTGATCGGACGGGTTCCGCGCCGCCTCGTGGTGCAGGTGACGGATCAGGTCGCCCGCGACCTCGTCCCAATTGTCGATGAAGGGCCGCATGGCCTCGGGATCGAAGACCTGCCGGACGATGTTGTCGTGCCCGGGTCCACCAGGGCGGACGGCGTCCAACAGGCGGATCATTCCCGGATTGGCCTGCAGCACGTCCCAGTACCGGTTGGTCGTGAACGCCGGAAAGGGTTCGTGCCGTTCAAGCGTCACGTCGATGGCCCGCCGGATCAGCGCCATTTCCGGCGCCGCGAGCTCGCTCTCGCGATATTGCGGCGCATAGCCGGCCGCCAGCAGCAGGCTGTTGCGATGCCTCAGCGGCATCTCCAGCGCCTCGGCCAGTTGCTCGACCAGATCGCGGCTGGGCTGGGCCTTGCCGGTTTCGACATAGCTGAGGTGCCGGGCCGACACGTCGGCGCGCAAGGCCAGCTCCAGCTGGCTGAGGCGGTGCGTGGCGCGCCAGTCCCGCATCATGCGCCCGAAGGCGGTTACAACGATGGCGTCCGTCATGAGCCTCACCTTAAGGGGCCATCCGCCCCTGACGCCATGACCTGCGAGGTTATTGATCCGACGACGTGCCAGGCGCGACACCGACCCCGCCAGACAACGGGGCCCCGTCATGAACCGCAGAACGCTGATCACCGCCGCCGGCCTTTCGCCCGCCGCCCTGGCCATGGGCGCCCCGGCCGCCGCCACCCCGCCCGCCTCGGGCGTTGAGGACGCCCTCGCCGCCGCCCGGTTCCACACCGAGCGCCGCTGGCTGCAGACCCGCTTCGGCGACATCGCCTACACGGACCGGGGCGAAGGACCTGTCGCCCTGTTCCTGCACGGCTTTCCGCTGAACGGCTTTCAGTGGCGGGGCGTCATCGACCGGCTGGAGGATGTGCGCCGCTGCATCGCGCCGGACTCTCTCGGCCTGGGCTTCACGCGTGTGGCCGAGGGGCAGGGCGTCGCCCCGACCGATCAGGTCGACATGCTGCTTGAGCTGATGGACCGTCTCGACATCCAGAGCTTCGACCTGATCGCCAACGACAGCGGCGGCGCGGTCGCCCAACTGTTGATGTTGCGCCGGCCCGAGCGCGTGCGGACCGTTCTGCTCACCAATTGCGATGTCGAGCCCGACAGCCCGCCGCCGGCGCTTCTGCCGGTGCTGGAGATGGCCCGCGAGGGCGTCTTCCCCGACCAGTGGCTGGCTCCCTGGTTCGCCGACAAGGCGCTGGCCCGGTCCGAAACCGGCCTCGGCGGCCAGACCTACAGCCGCCCCCGGGACCTGAGCGACGCCGCCATCGAGACCTACCTCGGGCCCCTGGTCTACAGCCCCGCGCGCAAGGCCATGGTCAACGCCTATGCCGTGGCGCTCGACTCCAACCCCCTCGCCGGGATCGAGGCGGCGCTGGGGCGGCTGAGCATTCCCGTCCGCATCGTCTGGGGCATGAGCGACGACATCTTCTCCCCCGCGGATCCCGACTATCTGGACCGCATCCTGCCCGGTTCGCGCGGCGTTCGCCGGGTCCCGGCGGGCAAGCTGTTCTTCCCCGAGGAATACCCCGACGTGATGGCCGAAGAGGCCCGGCGGCTGTGGGCCGGCTGACCGGCCTTCATTCCCCGTTAACCACGACAGCGCATCCGTGAGGGACTGATCCCGGGGCCCTGCATTGCGTACTCTCGCCGCCGCCGTCGAAGCTGTCGATCCGCTGGTCGTGACCGGCAAGGTCGCGGGCGTGAACGGATTGCTGATTGAATCGCGGGGTGGCCTGTCCCGCCTCGCCGTCGGCGCCCGGGCCGAGATCGAGCGTCGCCACCTCTCTCCCCTGCCCGCCGAGGTCGTCGGCTTCCGTGACGCCAAGGCCCTGCTGATGCCGTTTGGTCCGGTCGAGGGGGTGGCCCCCGGCGCCGATATCCGCATCGTCTCCGCCGCCGCCAGCGTCCGCCCGACCACCGCCTGGCTGGGCCGGGTCATCGACGCCTTCGGTCAGCCCATCGACGGCAAGGGCCCCCTGCCCGTCGGTCCGGCCGCCTATCCCCTGCGCGCGCCTCCGCCCCCCGCCCATTCGCGGGGCCGTGTCGGCGAGCGTCTCGATCTCGGCGTCCGCTCGATGGACGTCTTCACCACCACCTGCCGGGGCCAGCGCCTCGGCATCTTCGCCGGCTCCGGCGTCGGCAAGTCGGTGCTGCTGTCCATGCTGGCGCGTCAGGCCACCTGCGACGTCGTCGTCGTCGGCCTGATCGGCGAACGGGGCCGTGAGGTCCGCGAGTTCATCGAGGAGACACTGGGCGAGGAAGGCCTGCGCCGCGCCATCGTCGTCGTCGCCACCAGTGACGAACCCGCCCTCAAGCGCCGCCAGGCCGCCTATATGACCATGGCGATCAGCGAATACCTGCGCGATCAGGATCTGGAAGTCCTGTGCCTGATGGACTCCGTCACCCGTTTCGCCATGGCCCAGCGCGAGATCGGCCTGGCCGCCGGCGAGCCGCCGACCACCAAGGGCTACACCCCCACGGTCTTCACCGAACTGCCCAAGCTGCTCGAGCGCGCCGGCCCCGGCCCCGTTCGCCCCGACGGCACCACCGCCGGGCCGATCACCGCCATGTTCACCGTCCTGGTCGACGGCGGCGACCATGACGAGCCCATCGCCGACGCCGTGCGAGGCATCCTCGACGGCCATATCGTCATGGACCGCAAGATCGCCGAGCGCGGGCGCTTCCCGGCCATCGACGTGCTGAAGTCCGTCAGCCGCACCCTGCCCGCCTGTCAGACGCCGCCCGAGCGCGAGCTCAACAAGCGCGCCCGCCAGTGCCTGAGCGCCTACGCCAACATGGAAGAGCTGATCCGTATCGGCGCCTATCGCACCGGGGCCGATCCCGTCGTGGACCGCGCCATCGCCCTGAATCCCGCGCTCGAGAATTTCCTCGGCCAGGACAAGGACGATCACACGCCTCTTTCCGATTCCTTTACCCAGCTGGAAGCAATCCTGAACCAGGGAATGATCCAGTGACCCCCGTGCACCAGAGAGACGACCGATGACCGCCTGGGCCCAATCGCTGATCCGCATCTCCAGCTACGAGGTCGAGACGCTGCAGAAGCGTCTGGCCGAGATCACCGCCCGCCGCGCCTCCGCCGAAATGCGCATCGCCGTGCTGCAGGCCGAGGCCGAGATCGAACAGGAACGCGCCCGCTCCGACGCCGACGCCGCCATGATGCTGCAGGCCTATCTGAGCGGCTGGAAGCTGCGCAAGGGCGCGGCCGAGGCCGACGTGGTCGTCCTCGACGCCGAGGAGGAAGGCGCCCGCGACGCCCTCACCGGCGCCTTCGAGGAACTGAAGAAGTTCGAGCACGTCGCCGAAACCACCCGGCTCAACAGCGTCATCGCCGCCGGCAAGCGCGAAACCGCCGCCTTCGACGAACTGGGCCTGAGGCGCCGTGCGGGCTAGGCTCGCTTCTCCCTCCCCTTCATGGGGAGGGTGGTCGTCGCGCAGCGACGGCCGGGTGGGGAACATCTGTACGACGCCGGCGTGTGCTGCTTCATCCAGCCCCGCCCGGATCGCTCCGCGATCCTTCCTGCTCACTTCGGGGGAGGGAGAATGATGGACCGCCGCTCCCTTCTCGCCACCCCGCTCGCGCTCGCGGCCTGCAGCCGTCTTCCCTCCGTCCGTACGCCCGGCCCCGAGGCCGCGCCCCTCAAGTCCCTTGCCCCGTTCCCCATCGGCGCCACCGGCATGACCGGCCAGCTGTCGGACCCGGTCTGGGTCGCCCGGATGCGCGAACACGTCAGCCAGCTGACCCCCGAATGGGAGCTGAAGCCCGAACGCATCCTGCAGCCCGATTTCACGTACGACTTCTCGGCCTCTGACCGGATCGTCGACTGGGGCCGCGAACAGGGGTTGCGCGTCCACGGCCACACGCTCGTCTGGTATTCGCAAGGCCAACAGGCCTTCACCGACGACCTGCCCGGGACCCGGTTCGCCGCCGAATATGACCGCTATGTCTCGACCGTGGCCAGCCGGTATCGCGGCAAGATGGCCGGCTGGGACGTGGTCAACGAGCCCGTGGCCGAAGACGGCGACGGCCTGCGCGACTGCCATTTCAGCCGGGCGCTGGGTCAGGAGGGCTATATCGTCCGCGCCTTCGAACAGGCCCGCGCGGCCGACCCCGAGGCCGTCCTGTTCCTCAACGAATACAACCTCGAAAACATCCCCCGGAAGGGCGCGACCTTCCTCCGGCTGGTTGAGCGCCTCCTGACTCTCGGCGCGCCCATCGGCGGCATCGGGACCCAGTCCCACCTCGACATCGAAATCCCCGCCGGCCAGATCACGTCCTTCATGAAGGACGCCGGATCGCTGGGTCTGCCGATCCATGTGTCGGAGCTGGACTTCTCCATGCGGTCCGACAACCGGCTCGACACCCGCTCCCTCGCCGCCAGACGCGCCCAGCAGGTCGCCCGCGTCGGCGAGCTGGCCGAGGCCTTCATGGCCCTGCCGGAACGCCAGCGCTACGCCTTCACCACCTGGGGCCTGCGTGACACGGACAGCTGGCTGCTGCGCCCCGACGGCAAGGGCTGGACGGACGACAGCCCGTTGTTGCTGGATGCGGGTGGTCGCGCCAACCCCGCCTATGCGGCGGTGGCCAACGCGTTCCGCCGACGCTAGGCGGGTTCGACCGCCACGCCCGCCGCCTTCAGTTCCGCCGCCAGCGCCTCGACCGCCACATCCAGCTTCGCCGCATCGCGTCCGCGCGCGACCAGATTGGTCCCCATTTCGCCAACCGACCCATGTCCGAACGGATAGCTGCCAAAGCTGATCTCGCGCTCCGCCTTCGCCGCCGCCGTCAGGATATCCGCGATCGACCCTTCCCCCACGCCCGTCACCCGCAGCGTCCGGGCGTGAACCACCGCCCCGGTTCGCAGCCGCGGCGCCACGTCCTCCAGCATGGCGGTCATGATCTTCGGCACCCCGGCCATGACGAAGACATTGCCGATCTGGAATCCCGGGGCGTCCGTCACCGGATTGGCGATCAGCGTCCCGCCCTCGGGGATCCGCGCCATCCGCCGCCGCGCCGCGTTGAAGTCGTCGCCATAGCGCCGCTCCAGAATGGCGATCGCCTCGGGATGTTCCGGCAGGGCCACGCCGAAGGCCGTCGCCACGGCGTCGGCGGTGATGTCGTCATGCGTCGGCCCTAAGCCGCCGGTGGTGAAGACATAGTCGTGGGCGACCCGCAGGGCGTTCAGGCTGTCGACGATCTGCGCCGTGCGGTCCCCGACCGTCCGGCATTCCATCAGGTCGATCCCCAGCGCCGCCAGGAACCGGGCGATGGTGTTCAGATTGGTGTCCTGGGTCCGCCCGGACAGGACCTCGTCGCCGATGATCAGGACGGCGGCGGTGGGGGATGGATTGGTCATGCCCGAAGTCTAGCCTATCCCGCCTGAGTCCCGAAGTTGGGACGCGCTGATGCAGCGGTCGCCTCAACCCGGCCTTGAGGTTTGTGCTATAGTCTCCCACCTGAGACCCAGCCCACACGACCCGCCGCCCCGAAAGCCGATCCAATGTACGAGACCCCCGAACTGGACGACGACGCCTTCGTCCGCACCCACGAGATCCGCGTCCACGACGCCGAGGCCTTCGAAGGCATGCGCAAGGCCGGCCGTCTGGTGGCCGAGGCGCTGGACATGATCACCCCCTTCGTGGTCCCGGGCGTGACGACCGCAGAGATCGACGACCGCATCCGCGAGTTCACCCTCGACCACGGCGCCCTGCCCGCCTGCCTCGGCTACAAGGGCTATGAGAAGACCGTCTGCACCTCGATCAACCACGTCGTCTGCCACGGCATTCCGGGCGACAAGGTCCTCAAGGACGGCGACATCGTCAACATCGACCACACCGTCATCGTTGACGGCTGGCACGGCGATTCCAGCCGCATGTACGCCGTCGGAAACATCAACGCCCGCGCCCGCAAGCTGATCGACGTCACCTATGACTCGCTCGACGCCGGCCTCGCCCAGATCAAGCCGGGCAATACCTTCGGCGACATCGGCTACGCCATCCAGCAGGTGGTCGAGGCCAACCGCATGTCGGTGGTGCGCGACTTCTGCGGCCACGGCATCGGCCGGCTGTTCCACGACAGCCCCAACGTCCTGCACTACGGCCGCCGCGGCGAGGGCGCGACGCTCAAACAGGGCATGTTCTTCACCGTCGAGCCGATGGTGAACCTCGGCAAGCCGCACGTGAAGGTCCTGTCCGACGGCTGGACCGCCGTGACCCGCGACAAGTCCCTGTCGTCCCAGTGCGAGCACACCATCGGCGTGACCGAGGACGGGCTCGAGATTTTCAGCGCCAGCCCGGCGGGACTGTTCCGGCCGAAATTCTGACCGGTTGACCGGGCGCGCCCGGCTGACTGGACGTTCTGTTTCTGTTCTGGCAACGTGCGGTCATTCTCCGGAGGCCGCCATGTCCGCAGTGCTGACCTTCCCGCTCCCGGCTCCCGCGCCGCGTCAGGACGCGTCGCCCGCCAACGTCGTCGCCATCAGAAGCGCCGGCCTCTCCGGCCACCGCGAGCGTCTCCGGGAGCGCGCCCGCGGCGCCGGCCTGCCACACCTGCCCGACTATGAGCTGCTGGAGCTGTTTCTGTTCCGCAGCCAGCCGCAGGGCGACGTCAAACCGGTCGCCAAGGCCCTGCTGGCCCGGTTCGGCTCGCTGGCGGCCGTGCTCGCCGCTTCGGTCGAGGACCTGATGACCGTCCGCGCCGAGGACGCCCGGGGCCGCACCAGGGGGGTCGGCGCCGAAACCGCCCTGGACCTCGCCGCCCTGCATGAGGTCGCCCGCCGCGTGACCCGCGAGGAAGCCGCCGCCCGCCCCGTCATCTCGTCCTGGACCGCCCTGATCGCCTACGTCCGCCTGAGCCTGCAGCACGAGCCGCGGGAACAATTCCGCGTCCTCTACCTCGACAACCGCAATCAGCTGATCCTCGACGAAATCCAGAATCGCGGCACGGTCGACCATGCCCCGGTCTATCCGCGCGAGGTCGTGCGGCGGGCGCTGGAGCTCTCGGCCCGTTCCATGATCATCGTCCACAACCACCCCTCGGGCGATCCCACGCCCTCGCGGCCCGACATCGACATGACGCGCCAGATCATCGAGGCGGCCCGGGCCCTGGCCATCGACGTGCACGACCACCTGATCGTCGGCCGCGACGGCGTGGCCAGCTTCAAGCAACTGGGGCTGATGTGAGCGGGCCGTCGCGCAGGGCGCTGCTGGGGGCGACGCCGCTCGTCGTCATGGCCGGGCCCGCGGCCGCGCAGGATCGGGCGTCCGACATCATGGTCTCCACCTGGGACTTCGGCGCCGCGGCCAATGCCGCCGGCTGGGCCGCGCGCCGGGGTGGCGGCTCGGCCCTGGACATGGTCGAGGCCGGCGGCCGCGTGGCCGAGGCCGACGAAAGCAATTCCTCCGTCGGCCTGGGCGGCCTGCCCGACCGCGACGGCCGGGTGACGCTGGACGCCTGCGTCATGACCTGGGCCGGCGACATCGGCGCGGTCTGCGCGCTCGAGGACGTGGTTCACGCGGTCTCGGTGGCGCGCCGGGTGATGGAGCGCACCCCCCACACCATGCTGATCGGGCCCGGCGCGCGATCCTTCGCCGTCGATCAGGGCTTCGAGACGCAGAACCTTCTGACCCCCCGCGCCGAGGCGGCGTGGCGCGAATGGCTGAAGACGGCGAACTACGCCCCCCGTCCCAACAGCGAGAACACCGACTGGCGCAGGATGCCCGGCGGACCGGGCGACCACGACACCATCGGCCTGCTGGCCATCGGCGCGGACCAACGCATGGCCGGCGCCTGCACCACCTCCGGCATGGCCTTCAAGATGCGCGGCCGCGTCGGCGACAGCCCGATCATCGGCGCCGGCCTCTATGTCGATGACGAGGTCGGCGGCGCTGCCGCCACCGGCGTCGGCGAGGACGTCGTGCGCGTGGCCGGCGCCCATTCGGTCGTCGAGGCCATGCGTCATGGCCTCGGCCCGACGGCGGCCTGCCGCTCCGTGATCGAACGGCTCGCCCGCCTGCGGGGCGCCAGGGTCGCCGGCTCCCAGGTCGCCCTGCTGGCTCTGGACAAGGCCGGACGCGCCGGCGCCTTCGCCCTCCAGCCCGGCTTCACCTTCGCCGTCACCGACGCCGCCGGCCGCACGCGTATCGAACGCGCGGGAGCGCTCTTCACATGACCACCCTGATCACCGAACGCCTGACCCTGGCCCCGGTCGCCCTGTCCGATCTGGACGATCTCGTCGCCCTCTGGGGAGACCCCGCCTTCGCCACGGCGATCTTTCCCGCGCCGCTCAGTTCAGAGGACGTCTGGTTCCGCCTGTTGCGGGACATCGGTCATTGGGAAGCGCTGGGCTACGGCAACTGGGCCATCCGCGAGACCGCGACGGGCGACCATGTCGGCAGCGTCGGCGTGCTGGACTACCGTCGCATCATGAGCCCCGCCTTCGACGCGCCCGAACTGGGCTGGGGCGTGGCGCCCCGGTTTCAGGGCAAGGGCGTCGCGTTCGAGGCCCTGTCCGCCGCCCTCGCCTGGTGCGACGAGGCGCTGAACGCGCCCCGCACCGTCTGCATGATCTCGCCCGACAACGCCCCGTCCCATGCGCTGGCGAAGCGGGCCGGGTATGTCCCCTACGTCGAGACGACCTACAAGGGCGCTCCCGTTGTGCTGCTGGAACGCCTCGCCCGCTAGCCCGCGCGTAGCCAGCCATTAAGGTTTACGGCGCATCATCCCCGCGAATCCGGAGACCGCGCCTTCCATGCCCATGCCTGTCGAAACGCTTCGCGGCTGCCTGACCGAAGCCTTTCCGGACGCCGAGATCGTCATCGACGATCTGGCGGGCGACGGCGACCACTATCGCGCCCGCATCGTCTCCACGGCCTTCGCCGGTCTTCCCCGCGTGCGCCAGCATCAGCTGGTCTATGCCGCGCTGAAGGGCAGGATGGGCGGCGAATTGCACGCGCTGGCGCTCGAAACGTCCACGCCGCCCCCTTCGAACCTGGCGGGAGACTGAGACCATGCGCTACCGTCCCTTCGGCGTCGCCGGACAGGCCGTCTCGGCCCTGACCCTCAGCCTCGGCGCCCGCGACATCGCCGGCGGCCCCGAGGCCGGTCGTGAACTGGTCTATTCGGCCCTGGAAGCCGGCATCAACAGCTACCGCCTCGAAACCGCCGATCCCGTCCTGGCCGAAGTCCTGGGCCAGGCGCTCAAACACGTCGACCGCAAGCTGGTGCAGGTCTCGCTGACCCTGGGCGCCGGCGACGGCCGCCGCGGCTCTGACCGCGACTTCTCGGCCGAGGGCATCACCTCCGCCATCGACAGGGCCCTGCACGCCTCGGGTCTCGGCTGGTTCGACATGGCCCTGCTGGACGAGCCCGTCGACAACGAACTGCCCCAGTCCACGCTGAATGCGCTGAAGGCGTTGCGGGCGACCCAGCGCGTCCGGCTGCTGGGCGTGTCCGGCGACGGCGATGTGATGGACACCTATGTCTCGACCGGCGCCTTCGACGTCCTGGCCACGCCGTTCCATGTCAACGCCAGCTGGCAGATTCGCTCGCGCCTGCGCGCAGCCCGCGAGCAGGACATGGCCATCTTCGTCTACGGCTATTTCCCCGACAGCCTGAACACCGCGAAAAAGGCGGCCAGCGCCCACGTCGAGAAGAAGAAGGGCCTGTTCGGCTTCGGCGGCGGACCCAGGGTCAAGGAAGGCCCGCTGGCCCACGCCGGCACCTTCGCCTTCCTTCACCGCACCAACAACTGGACGGCCGAGGCCATCTGCCTTGCCTACGCCCTGACCGACCCCTCCGTCTCCAGCGTCATGATCGAGGCCAGCGACATCGAGCGGCTGAATACACTGTCGCAGGTGCCGGACCGCGACATGCCGCCCGGTCTCGCCGCCCAGATCGAGATGGCGCGAGTCGCGGGCGCCAAGGCGGCCTGAGGCCGCACTCCCCTTGACCCCCCGGCTCGCGGTCCATACCTGACGGCCTTCACTGAAAGGCCAGTACCCGTGACCGACCAAGTCGTGACTTCCGCCGCCGACGCCGACCCCGTCCACGCCTTCATCGGCGAAACGGTGAACCAGCACGACGTCGTCCTGTTCATGAAGGGCACGCCGGACGCGCCGCGCTGCGGCTTCTCCTCGCTGGCGGTGCAGATCCTCGACCATATCGGCGCCAGCTTCGTCGGCGTCGATGTGCTTCAGGACGACGCCCTGCGCGACGGCATCAAGTCGTTCAGCGACTGGCCGACCATTCCCCAGCTCTATGTGAAGGGCGAATTCGTGGGCGGATCTGACATCGTGCGCGAGATGTTCAACGCGGGAGAGCTTCAGACCCTGATGGCCGACAAGGGCGTGTCCCTCGGCGACGGCGCCGACGACTCCGGGACCTGATGGCCCGCGCGGTCCTCGAGCCGCGCGAGGACCGCGAAATCTTCGTCGTCCCGCTGACGGTGCTGCCCGAACACATCGACGACAACGGCCACGTCAACAACGTGGTCTATGTCGGCTGGCTGCAGGACGCCGGCACGGCCCACTGGAACGCCCGTTTCGACGCCGAAACCCGGACCCGTTGGTCCTGGGTCGCGGTCCGGCACGAGATCGACTATTTCCGCCCTCTCCCGCCCGAGGCGCGGGACGTTGTGGCCCGCACCTGGGTCGGCGACCCTCAGGGACCGCGCTTCAGCCGATTTGTCCGCATCGAGGATGGCGAGGGCCGGCTGTGCGCCCAGGGCGTCTCGGAATGGGTGCTCGTCGACGCCGCGACCATGCGACCGCACCGCATTCCGGCGAACATGCTGCCTGCCTTCGAGCGTCGGACCTAGCCCGGGGGCAACTGGTAGGGGTTCTCGACCGACAGGCGCGAGCCGTCGGCCAGACCCAGTTCCTCGAATGACCAGCGCATCTCGACGCCTTCCGGCTGGACCTGACGGCAGCGGTCTTCCTTGATCCGGCGCAGGGTGATGATGGGCCCGTCGCTGGACTGGCGCACCACCGGCTGGATGTCGGCCTTGGCCGTGCAGCCATTCGAACTGACCCAGAAGGCGGCCTGGTTCTGCGCGATGACGGCCGCGTGGACCGGCTCGACATGACCCGGCAATGAGGCTGTCTCGGGCATCCGGGGCTGGTTCGTGAACTGGCGCACGATAACGCAGGCGGACAGCATGGGAACGAGCGCCAGGACGGCGGCGGCTGTCGCGATCAATCTCATCCCCGGCCTCCTCGCCGAACCCAGGTGACTAAAATGCGCGTGTTCGCCGGCGAAGGAAAGTCAGACCGGAAACAGAAAAGGCCCCGGATCGCTCCGGGGCCTTTCCAGTCTCTGCGCGGCTCAAGCGGCGCGGCCGCGCGTTAGCCGCCTTACGAGGAATAGTATTCCACGACCAGGTTCGGCTCCATCTTCACCGGGAACGGCACGTCGGCCAGCTCCGGCACGCGGACGAAGCGGACCGAGAAGCCGCGGTCGCCGATTTCGATGTAGTCCGGGATGTCGCGTTCCGACGACTGCTGGGCTTCGAGCACCAGCGCCATGTTGCGGGACTTTTCCTTGACCTCGACGACGTCGCCGACCTTCAGACGGTACGACGCGATGTCGACCTTCTTGCCGTTGACGGTCACGTGGCCGTGGCTGACGAACTGACGCGCGGACCAGACGGTCGGCGTGAATTTGGCGCGATAGACCAGGGCGTCGAGGCGCGACTCCAGCAGGCCGATCAGGTTCTCCGAGCTGTTGCCCTTGCGGCGCGAGGCTTCCTCGTACGTCGCGGCGAACTGCTTCTCGGTGATGTTGCCGTAGTAGCCCTTCAGCTTCTGCTTGGCCTTCAGCTGCAGGCCGAAGTCGGAGACCTTCGACTTGCGGCGCTGGCCGTGCTGGCCGGGGCCGTACGAGCGTTTGTTGACGGGGGACTTGGCGCGACCCCACAGGTTTTCACCCATGACCCGGTCGAGTTTGTACTTGGCGCTATGGCGCTTGGACATATGTCACTCTTCTCATGATGCGGCCCGGTCCCTCCCCAACTGGAGAGACGATCTCAACGGCGGTCCACGCATCGTCCGTAGTGGTTCGCGCGACCGGCAAGCCGGATGCGTGAGGGCGGGCTTATGACGGATCGGGCCTCAACGGTCAACCGTCGGCGGGTCTTCGAACCAGACCACGACGTTGTGGGCGGGAAAGGACGGGCCCTCCCCGTCGGCTTCCGTCGCCATGTCCCAGGGCTCGCCGCGTCCGAAGGCCTGGATCGAGGGATAGCGTCCGACCACCCTGAAACCTTCCAGCACATACGGTCGGCCCTCGGCGGGCAAGGGCTCCGGCGCGTCGCTGAGGTGGAAATGCAGATGCGGTCCCGAAGCCTGACCCGTGAAACCCAGCGCTCCGATCACCTGTCCGCGCCGCACCCGGTCGCCGGGCCGGACCCTCAGGCCCGGGCTCAGATGTTCGTAGAAGGCGTAGCGCCCGCCGCCGATGTCGATCGCGACATAGTTCCCGGTCGCGTCCTCCAGAGCGACCCTGTCGACCCCGCTCAGGTCGGCGGGATCGGGAACCCCGTCCCGCGTCGCCGCGACCACGCCGTCGGCCACGGCCAGCACCTCGGCCCCGAACGACAAATTGCCGTCCAGCCGGCTCTCGCCCGACCGGCCCGTCGCGCCGGTCTCGTCGACCTTGATCCAGTCGATCGCGAACCGCCCGGGCACGCGCGCCTGTCCGTCGACGGCGTATGCGACCCGACGGTGTCCCCGCTCCATGTCGGGCTGATAGACGGCGACCCAGGGTCCGCCGCGCAGGGGTGGTCCCAGCAGCGGCAGGGGCGCCCGGTCGATCCGGACCTCGCCGTTTTCCACGACCGTCTCGCGGCCGTCCGGGCCGGCAAAGGTCAACCGATGACGCAGACGATCGGGCGCGGGCCCGTCCACGGGCGCCTCCAGATAGACCAGGACAAAGGCGCTGGCGGGCACGGTGCGCGATCCGCCCAGGGCGGCGTCCAGGGCGGATCCCTGCAGATCGGTCAGGACCTGGCCGGTCGCACCGTCGATCACCTCGATCCTCCGCACCTCCAGCGCGGTCGGGGCGAAATTGCTCAGTTGAAGCTCATGAACCAGCCGCGTCTGACCGCCGATCCTGACAGGAGCCGGAGCCGCGCCCACCCGGATATCGAACCCTTGCCGCGACGGCGGCGTCTGCCCCATGACCGGACCGGCCAGCAGAACCATTGCCCCGAGCCCGCCCAAGGCGGTCCATTTCAGTTTCACACGCCGCCCCCCGACGTCAGTCCCGGCGTTCCGCCGTCCACACGAAGCCGTCGTCCTTGCGCTCGAACCGGCCCAGTCCCGGGAAGGGGAAATGGCCGGCGTAAATCCGCAACGACCCGGTCGCCCCGCGCTCCAGCAGGCCCTGACGCGTGGCGACGCCGGCGGCGCTGTCCGTATCCCAGGCGTTGACCCAGTCCGGCCGCTGCACCGAGATCACCGAGCTGTGCAGGGCGTCGCCGACGTAGAGCAGACTTTCCGTCCCCGACCGGATCTCATAGCCCGAATGTCCCGGCGTATGCCCCGCCAGCGGCACGGCCTTGATAGACGGCGTGAGCTGGGCGCCGGGCGCGAAGGGCTGGACCCTCGGGGTTACCGCGGCCAGCAAGGCGGCTTCGCCGGCCCGCGCCGCGCCGGCCTTCATATACTCCCACTCCGGGGCGCTGATGCGGACGATCGCCCGGGGGAAGGTCAGTGAACCATCCGCCCCGACCAGACCGCCGACATGATCGCCGTGGGCGTGCGAGATCAGGACGTCCGTCACCATGGTCGGATCGACCCCGGCCGCCCGCAGCGAGGCCACAAGCCTGTTCTGCGTCCCCATCCGGCCGCCCGCGCCCGTGTCGATCAGAACGACGCGGTCGCCGTCCTTCACCAGCAACGGCTGAACCGACAGGGGAATGGTCTCGCCGGACTGCCCGGCGGCGGTCAGAACCGCCCGCGCCCCCGCCGTGTCCGCCCAGGGACTGTCCCCGGACTTGTTGGCGAGCGTGATCACACCGTCCCTGAGCGCCACCGCCTCGAGCGCACCGATGCGGAAGGCGTGGACGTCGGGGCTCTGAACCGCCGCGGGCGCGGGCGTGGCGGACGCCGCGCCCTTCCCGGCCTCGGGCGAACAGGCGGTGATCGAGGCCAGAATCAGGGCGGCGGCGGCGAGACGGGCGTGCACATTCATCTGTCGGCTCTCGGTTGGATACGGCAGCGCTTGAAATAGGCCACCGCATCCGTCGCGCCAGAGGCCGTTCAGCAGAATCCGATGATCATCCCGCCGCGGCGAACAGTTCGTTGGCCTTGTTCCAGTTCACCACCGTCCAGAAGGCCTTCAGATAATCGGGCCGGCGATTCTGGTATTTCAGATAATAGGCGTGTTCCCAGACATCGGCGGCCAGAACGACGGCGCCCTTCTCGTCGGCCACGTCCATCAGCGGATTGTCCTGGTTCGGGGTCGAACTCACCTTGAGTTTTCCGTCCTGAACGATCAGCCAGGCCCAGCCGGACCCGAACTGGCCGACCCCGGCGGCGTTGAACGCCTCCTTGAATTTCTCCATCCCGCCCAGATCGCGGTCGATGGCGGCGGCCAGTTCGGTCGAGGGTTCGCCGGTCTGGCCGGCGGGAGCCAGCAGCCCCCAGAACAGGCTGTGGTTCCAGTGCCCGCCGCCGTTGTTGCGGACGGCCCTGGGCGCCGTCGAAATCGAGGCGAACAACTCTTCCAGCGTCCTGCCCTGCAGGCTGGCGTCGGCGTCCACGGCCTTGTTCAGATTGTCGACATAGGCCTGATGATGCTTGTCGTGGTGGATGGTCATCGTCTCTTTGTCGATGGCCGGCTCCAGGGCGTCATAGGCGTAGGGAAGCGGGGCGAGCGTGAAGGCCATGGGGAGGCTCCTTGCGACAGGGTTCGGGGGGAGCCCGTATCTAGGCGCCCGCTCACCGAACCCAAGCCGGGCCGTGGATTTTCGTTCCGCCTAACCCTGCGGCAGATGCGCCTTCAGGCAGTCGCGCACGGCCCGACGCAGGTCTCCGGTCGAGGAGGCGAAATCCACGCCCTCGGCGTCGAACACGGCCCGCACCGCCGCGTCCAGCCCGTTCGCCAGCGCCGCCTGGACCCTGGTCTCACCCTTGGGATGCAGGCAGATGCCGACCTCGACGCACAGGGCGGCGAACATCGGGGCGTAGTCGGGGGCGGCTGTCTCGGTCATGCGCTCAGGCCTTAAGCCTTTTCGCGTGGAAGGCCACATGGTCACCGATGAAACTGGCCATGAAGAAGTAGGAGTGATCATAGCCCGGCTGCATCCGCAGGCTGATCTTCTGGCCCGCCGCCTCCCCGGCCTGGACCAGCAGTTCCGGCTTCAGCTGTTCCGTCAGGAAGGGATCGGCGTCGCCCTGGTCGATCAGTATGTCGTCGTAACAGCCCTCGCCCACGCCGCGCTCGATCAGCCGCGCCGCGTCATGGGCGTCCCATTCCGCGCGGTCCGGACCCAGATAGGCCGTGAAGGCCTTCTCACCCCACTGACACCGCGTCGGCGAGGCGATCGGCGCGAAGGCCGAGACCGAGCGGAACAGGTGCGGATGCCTGAGCGCCAGCGTCAGCGCCCCGTGCCCGCCCATGGAATGGCCGCTGATCGACCGCGCCTTCGTGGTCGGGAATTCCGCGTCGATCAGCCCGATCAGCTCCTCGACGACATAGCTCTCCATGCGGAAATGCGGAGCCCAGGGCGCCTGGGTCGCATCGATATAGAAGCCCGCCCCCTGCCCCAGATCGTAGGCATCGTCGTCCGCCACGCCCTCCCCCCGCGGCGAGGTGTCCGGCGCGACGACGATCACCCCATGCTCGGCCGCCGCCCGATAGGCCCCGGCCTTGGTGGTGAAATTGTCCTCGGTGCAGGTCAGGCCCGACAGCCAGATCAGCACCGGAAACGGCCCCTCCCCCGGCGGGACGAACACCGACAGGGTCATCGCCGTGCCGGTGGTCGCGCTGCCGTGCGTCAGGTAGCGCAGCGTGCCGCCGTGGACCTGATGCTGTTTCGTGACTTTCATATTCCGCTCATCCCCGCGAAAGCGGGGACCCAGTTCTGTCCAGCGAGTCGCCGGCGTTTCAGGACATCGTTCGAGGCAAGTCTACCGGGACCGATCCTCCAAAGCACTGGGTCCCCGCTTTCGCGGGGATGAGCGGATCGAAATGCCTCACACCACCCGGTGCAGGGCGCAGATCTTGTTGCCGGACGGATCGCGCAGATAAGCGAGGTACAACTTGCCGAAGGCGCCGCCGCGGATGCCGGGCGGGTCCTCGATGGCCGTGCCGCCGGCTTCCACGCCGGCCTTGTAGAAGGCGTCCACCGCCGCGCCGTCCGCGGCCGCGAAACCGATGGTGCCGCCGTTGGCGTGGCAGGCTGGCTCGCCGTCGATCGGCGTGCCGACCGCGAAGGCGCCCCGCGCCGTCCGCCACCAGTACCGGCCCTTGGCGTCCGGCCCGCTGCCCGGCTCGTGTCCGAGCGCCCCGAGCGCCGCATCATAGAATTTCCGCGACGCCTCGACGTCGTTCGCGCCGACGGTCAGATGGGTGAACATGACTTCCCTCCCTAGGTTCAGATAGTTTTTTTAAACAACTATCCCGGCGACGCAAGCCTCTAGAACACCACCACGCTGCGAATGCTCTCCCCCGCATGCATCAGCTCGAACGCCTCGTTGATCCGCTCCAGCGGCAGCGTATGGGTGATCATCGGGTCGATCTCGATCTTGCCGTCCATGTACCAGTCGACGATCCTGGGCGTATCCGTCCGCCCGCGCGCGCCGCCGAAGGCCGAGCCGCGCCACACCCGGCCGGTGACCAGCTGGAACGGCCGCGTGGCGATCTCCTTGCCGGACTCGGCCACGCCGATGACGATGCTCTCGCCCCAGCCGCGGTGGCAGGCTTCCAGCGCCTGACGCATCACCGTGGTGTTGCCGGTGCAGTCGAAGGTGTAGTCCGCCCCGCCGCCGGTCAGCTCGACCAGATGCGCCACCACGTCCGTCACGCTTTTCGGATTGACGAAATGGGTCATGCCGAAGCGCCGGCCCCATTCTTCCTTGGTATCGTTGATGTCCACGCCGACGATCATGTCGGCCCCGACCATCTTCAGCCCCTGGATGACGTTCAGCCCGATCCCGCCCAGCCCGAACACCACGCAGTTGGCCCCCGGCTCGACCTTGGCCGTATTGACCACCGCCCCGACCCCGGTCGTCACGCCGCAGCCGACGTAGCAGGCGCTCTCGAACGGCGCGTCCTTGCGGATCTTCGCCACCGCGATCTCGGGCAGGACGGTGAAATTCGAGAAGGTCGAACAGCCCATATAGTGGGCGATCGCCTGCCCCTTGTAGCTGAAGCGGCTGGTGCCGTCGGGCATGACCCCCTTGCCCTGGGTCGCGCGAATGGCGGTGCACAGATTGGTCTTGCGGCTGAGGCAGCTTTTACATTGCCGGCACTCGGGCGTGTACAGCGGGATCACATGGTCGCCGACGGCCACCGAGGTCACCCCCGGCCCGACCTCGACCACCACCCCCGCGCCCTCATGGCCCAGGATCGACGGGAAGATCCCCTCCGAGTCCAGCCCGTCCAGCGTATAGGCGTCGGTGTGACAGATGCCGGTCGCCTTGATCTCGATCAGCACCTCGCCGGCGCGCGGCCCTTCCAGATCGACCTCGACGATCTCCAGCGGACGTTTGGCCTCGAAGGCGACGGCGGCGCGGGTTTTCATGGACGGCTCCTCCTGCAGGTGCGGAGGGGTCGCACCGGTGGGCGGGCGGTTCAAGTCTTGAGTGCGGTTCCGACAGGTTTCTCACGCCATCGCCGCTTTCTGCGCAACCTGCCTCGACTCGCCCCGCTGGCTGGCCGATTTTCGGCGTCATGCCCAGCTTCACCATTCGGCCCGTGCAGGGGGTTGAGGACCTCGCCGCCATTGCCCGCCTGTTCCAGGCCTACGGCGCGTCCCTGGATGTCGATCTCGGCTATCAGGATTTCGCGGGCGAGCTCGCCGGCCTGCCCGGCAAATACGCACCCCCGGCCGGCGCCCTGCTGCTGGCGCGTGATACGGCCGGCGAGGCGATCGGCTGTGTCGGAATGCGGCCGCTGTCAGACCCCGGCGTCTGCGAGATGAAGCGCCTTTACGTCTCTCCACAGGGTCGCGGTCTCGGCCTCGGACGCGCCCTGATGAACGCCGTCACCGACGAAGCGCGCCGGCTGGGCTACCGCGAGATGCGCCTCGACACCTTGCCGACGATGGCCGCCGCCCAGCGCCTGTACCGCCAGTCCGGGTTCGAAGAGACGCCGGCCTATTACGACACGCCCGTGGAAGGCACCGTCTTCATGCGCCTGACGCTGAGCGGCGCCGCCTAGCCCTCGCCGGCCTTCTTCGCCGCCAGCTTCGCCAGCACCCGGCCCCGCCCCTTCGACAACGCCGTGATCACCCCCCGGAAGGTCGCCACCTCCTGCTCGGAGAAGGCCGACCGCCCCAGCATGACCCTCAGGTTCTGCACCATGGACGGCCGCTTCTCCGGCGGATGGAAGAAGCCGCCGTCGTCCAGCTCCCGCTCCAGATGCTCGTACATCCCCAGCATCAAGGCCCCCGACGCCGGCGGATCGCCCTCGCGGAAACGCGGCGGCGGGGCGTCCAGCACGGTGGTGCGCCACTCATAGGCGTTGATCGCCACGGCCTGGGCGAGGTTCAGCGAATGGTGCCGCGGGTCAATGGGGATGGTGACGATCCCTTGCGTCAGGGCGATGTCGCTGGTTTCCAGCCCCGCCCGCTCGCCGCCGAACAGCAGGCCGATGTTCAGGCCCGAGGCCCGGTCGTCGAACAGGATGCGCGCGGTCTCGCGCGGCGTGCGCACGGCCATCCGCGTCTCCCGGGGCCGGGCCGTGGCGGCGAAGACCGTGTTCAGGTCGGCCACGGCGTCCGCCACGCTGTCGAAAACCTTCACCCCCTCCAGCACCCAGTCGGCGCCCGAGGCCATGGCCCAGGCCCGCTCCTGCGGCCAGCCGTCACGCGGCGCCACCAGCCGCAGCTCCGACAGCCCGAAATTGGCCATCACCCGCGCCACGGCGCCGATATTCTCGGCCATCTGGGACTTGTCGAGGATGACGACGGGGGGTGCGGGATCGGACATCGGCCCTGACTATCCCTTCCCCCATTTCGGGGGAAGGCGGCTCGCGCGCGCCTCTTCTTGTCGTCATCCCGGCGAAGGCCGGGACCCAGCGGCGCCGAAGGCGATCTGTTCACGCACGATGTATCGGGCAGACCTGTCCGACAGTTTCGCGCTCTCGCGCGCCGCGGGGCCCCGGCCTTCGCCGGGATGACGACAGCAAAGGAGGGCGGCTAAATCCCCAGCCCCGCCCTCACCCCCGCCAGATGCCGCTCATAGTTCCGCCACCGCCCCGACGCCCGTCGATACAGCGGCTCGCGCACCTGCCAGACGCTGGCGGTCCGCACGCCCGTGTCGGCCTTGTGGAAGTCCAGCACCGCGTCCTCCCAGGCCAGCCCCAGATGACCCAGCAGCCCCTCGATCGCCGGACGCGGCTCGACCACCAGGGCGTCGTAGTCGAGGTCGAGGATGTCGGGATACAGCCGCTTCCAGTGCCTCATCAGCCGGCGGTACTGCCCGTGCCAGTGGACCAGGTCGTCCAGATCCAGCGCGTGGGCCATCGACCGGTCCAGGTGCAGGAACCAGTTGGACACGATCGTATCCAGCGGATCGCGCACGGTGTGGACGATGCGCGCATCGGGGAACATCGCCTTGATCAGGCCGATGTGCAGGAAGTTGTCGGGCCGTTTGTCGGTGACCACGTCCGCGCCGGGTCGCGCGGCGTTCAGCCCGTCCAGATACAGTTTGCGCAGGCGGTCGATGACTTCGGGGGCCGCGCCGGCCAACGCCTCCGGATACGGCTCCAGCGACCGCGCCAGCGCCGGGACCAGCCCCAGCTCGCCGCTCGCCGTGACCCGGCTGTGCCCCGCCAGAATCTGTTCCACCAGGGTGGAGCCGGACCGGAACATGCCGCAGATGAACACCGGGACCCTGTCCGACGCGGGAGCCGGCGTGGCCGGCTCGGGAAAGGCGGCGATCAGCCGGTCGACGAACCGCTCGTGCGCCGCCCGGTCATAGACCGCCCCCTCCGGGTCCGCGGCCCGGCTGGCGGCGTTGGCGGCGGCATAGGCGGCGAAGGCGTCGTCCCACGCCTCGACCTGATCCAGCGCCTTGCCGAGGGCGAACCCCAGTTCGGCCTGATCGTCAGGATGCAGGTCCGGCCGCGCCAGGGCCGTGCGCAGGCCCTGAATGACCGGATCGCCCGGTCCCGACGGCCGCGCCAGCCCCGCCGACCGCGCCAACGCCACCGGATGATCCGGCGCCACGGCCAGCGCCCGGGCATAGGCGTCACGCGCCGCCTCCCTCCGCCCCATGTCCTCGTGCAGATTCCCCAGATTCAGCAGCGCCGGCAGGAAGTCCGGCGCGACCGTCAGCGCGGCCTCGATATCCTTCAGCGCCAGATCGTGCCGCCCCAGGTCGTCGGCGTGGATCACGCCCCGGTTCAGCCAGGCCTCCTCGGGCCCCGACACGCCGCGCCGTAACGCCTCGGCATAGGCGGCCAGCGCCGCCTCGAACCGTCCCGACCGGCGCTCCATCAGGGCCAGATTGAACCAGCTGTCCGGCAGGTCGGGCCGCAACGCCAGCAGCTGGCGATACGCCGTCGCCGCCTCCGGCGCCCGCCCCGCCGCGCGCAGGCGCGACGCAATGGCCATCAGGGCCTCGGCGGGGTCGATGCTCATATCCGATCATCCCCGCGAAGGCGGGGACCCGGTGCTTTGGGCGATCGGCGCCGGGACGTTTTCACTGACGGCGATCCCATGCAGTCTGCCTCGCGAAAGAACCGGGTCCCCGCCTTCGCGGGGATGCACGGTGAATGGGTCAGTCCTCGCCGTACATGGCCAGCCACGGGTCCACCGTCCCGGCCTCGACCTCGGCGACCTTGACCGCGGGCCAGCCGATCGAGTCGTCGGCGGAGTCGCGCCAGGCCAGCACATACAGGTCGCGCAGCTCCGACGCCCCCGCCGCCAGCCGCGCCGTCGCGAAGGCCGCGCCGCGCGCGTCCCCTTCGCCAAAGCCCCCGGCCTTCTCCAGCTCATAGAACGGCCGGACCTCGGCCAGGGTGGTCTTCAGATAGGCCGGAACCCGCGCGCGCAGATCGAACCCGTCCAGCGTCGGCGCGGTCATGGCCGCCTCGACCGCATCCAGTCGCGCGACTCGCCCCGTGAAGGCGCCTTCGAACGCGCCGTGAGTCTGGCGCGAGGTCGTGAAGCCGTCGGGATTTGGAACGTCGCGCGACCAGCCGTTGTAATGGATCGTCGTGTGGTGCGGCTGCGAACCGTCGCCGACATAGTGGCCCAGATAGCCCATGTCGCGCAGGATCAGGGCCTCGCGCCGCTGCCGGTCCTCACGGTACCAGGCGCGCTTGCCCGGATCGCGTTCGCGGGTCTCGGCCGCGTTCAGCACCCGCCAGGTGGCGAAGTCCCGCACCAGCTGCTGATAGCCGTCCATGATGGCGTAGGGCAGCCAGCCGGCGTCATCGACCTTGATCCCCGCCGCCGCCAGCGCCGCGTCGTACTCGGACTTCAACCGCGGCAAGGCGTCGATGGACGGCCCGTTCGCATTCATGATCCGTCCGTCGTCGATCAGGTCGACGAAGTGGGCGGTGTCGCGCTCGCGGTCGTGCGGCTGGCCGCCGCCCTTGGTGCGGTCCGGCTCGCGGGACAGTTCGCCGACCTCCGCCGCCGCGCCCGGCGTGCGCAGGAAGGCCGGCATTTCGTCCGTCAGGCCACGCACGGCGGCGACGCCGATCAGCCGGTGTCCGGTATTGCCCCAGGCGTCCGCCTGCAGCGCCACGCCCCCGGCGGCGACAAGAACTAAGGCGGCGAGGACGAGACGCTTCATGGCGGGCTCCGGCGAATGACCCGCCCGCCTTAGCGTATCCCGAAGGCGTCCTCCACCCGCCCGATCCATGCGACGACGGCGGGATAGGCGCCCAGGTCGAAATCCCCCTCGGGCGCGACCCGGGTGTAGGCGACCAGGGCCAGGTCGGCCAGGGTCGGGCCGTCCCCCGCCAGCCAGTCGCCCGCCGCCAGCGCCGCCTCCATCCGCGCCAGCGCCGCATGGCCGCGCTCGATCAGCCGCGGCTCGATCAGGTCGGCGCGCTTGCCCGCAAGGGCGCGCTGGAACCGGACGACGGCGATATAGGGCTCATGACTGTACTGTTCCCAGAACAGCCACTCGTACATTCGGGCGCGGTCATAGGCGTCCGCGGGGATAAACGGCGTCCCTTCGCCGAAATAGCCCAGGATCGCATTGGACTGCGCCAGCGTCCGACCGTCCTCCAGCACCACGGTCGGCGTCTGTCCGGCGGGGTTCAGGGCCAGAAATTCCGGACTGCGCGTCACACCTGACATGACGTCGGTTTCGATCCACCGATAATCACGGCCCAGCCGGTCAAGCAACCACTTGACCTTCAAACAGTTGCCCGAACGAATATCTCCATAGACAGTAAGCATCCGACCACAGCATAGTTTTTGTTGTTGACGAATACAGCTTACAGGTTTGGCGCCGTTGACCAAACGAGATTCGGCTTGACCATCACAAGGCCCACTTATCCACCGAAGACACGGACGCGATGTCGCAGCGCGGCATGAATGTCTGGTTTCTGCCACATTTGGAAACGACAAGCCGGCCGTCGGACGCGTATGGGGCCGGCGTTTCCATGAGTCTGCCTCATGCTCGGCACAGCCGCTGCGTTCGCCCTTTTCTGGGCGATGGCCTTCCCCGCACAGGGTGGAGAGCCGGTATCCTACGAAGCCGCGGTCGCAGCCGACCGGGTCGCCGTATCAACCGCCTCCACTGACGAAGGTTCCGACAGCGGCTCATTGAGCGCCGAACAGCAGACCTTGATGGACGGCGACGCCGACTGGAGCGCCCGCGCCAATCTCTATCATGCAGGCGGAGGCGGGGCGACGGGCAACGACAGCCTCGGTTGCCGCCCGATCGCCATGCGCACCGTCGCCACCGACCCCCGCTACATCCCGCGCCGCACCCGCCTGTTCATCCGCGAGACGGTGGGCATGCGCATGTCGGACGGCTCGATCCACGACGGCTACTGGTACGCCTCCGACACCGGCGGCGCGATCAAGGGTCAGAAGATCGACCTCTACACCGGCCACGGCCGCGGCTCGATGTCCCCGGCCATGCGCTTCAACCAGCGCCGCCTGACCATCGCCGACGCGGGCCGCTTCGAAGGCTGCCCCCCGTCGTGGGACCGCCAGCCCAGCCAGACCACCCTGATGGCCTCGGCCTCGACCGGCGCCGGCTCGAACTGACGGTTTCACAGACCGACGTGTTGCGAAGCTGATCGAGCGGGCGCAGTCTCTCCAGGCATCACCGGAGGGGTCCCATGAAAGCCGTCGCCGCCATCGCCGCCCTGTGCCTGGCGTCCGCCGCCGCCGCCCAGGACCCCGGCGTGCCGTTCAAGGACCGCACCGAGCGGGTGCAGTTGCAGGGCCGTCGCGGCCCCAGCCTGTTCCGCCCCGGCTTCGGCATCGCGGAATACGTCGGCTCGGCCAGCGCCCGCTCGTCGGGAACGGCCCTGCCCTTCCGCCGCAGCGCCCATGCCAAAACCTCGTTCAGCCTGTCGATCCCCTCGCTCGCCGAAGAGGTGCGCGGCGAATGCGAGGGCGGCCAGGCTCGCACGCAATTCCTCTGGATCACCTTCGAGCGCGAACCCCTGTCCTACAACTGCGTCTTCGCCGGCGCCGCCCCGCCGGACGCCGCCTTCACCCTGGCCCTCAGCCGCCACGGCAGCTGGCTGAACCGGCTGCAACAGCCGCAGAGGGCGGGCGAGCTGACCTGGAACGGGACGGTCTACCGGGCCGAGACCCGCTATGTCGAAGGCCTGCCGTGGAGCAGCGGGGGCGTGCTGGGCTATGTCTTCAGCCGGGACGGCGTCGACATCGGCGGCGTGGCCCTGAACGGCATGGCGCCCACCTTCTACCTGCCCCCCGCCGGCTCGCCCGACCGCGACGCCGCCGCCCTGCTGGGCGCCATACTGTTCACCTTCCAGGATCCCGGCCGCCCGCCGCTGTAGTCAGAATTTGCGCCGGCCGCTGACCGTCTCGAAGAACATCCGCCAGTCGCCCATCAGGCTCCACAGCGGATACTGGAACGTCGCCGGCCGGTTCTTCTCGAAGAAGAAATGCCCCACCCAGGCAAAGCCGTACCCCACCAGCGGCGCCGCCAGGAACCACCAGGCGCTGACCGTCAGCCCCAGCACGAAGACCCCGATCACCAGCGCCGTCCCCACCACATGGATCCGCCGGCACGTCCGGTTGGAGTGTTCGTGGATATAGTACGGATAGAACTGGTTGAACGAGGCGTAACGTTCGCCGGGCGCGGGCTGGCTGGTCATGGCGACAGCCTCTCCCCGCGCCGCCCCACGGTCAAGCCGCCCCCGTTCACCATCCCCGTCAGCGATCGGGTAAGGCCGCCGGCCCGATAGTCGGCCGTCTTCCCCGGAGCAGTCCCCATGCAGGTCTTCGCCATCGCCGCCGCCGGCCTCGCCGACGCCTCCGCCCGTTTCGAGGCCAGCGCCGTCCGCACCGCCCGCGCCCCGCTGGACGATCTGGCGGCCGAGACCGTCGAACGCCTGACCGCCGGCGTCGCCTTCAAGGCCAATGTTTCGGTGCTGAAAACCGCCGACGACATGTACGCAAGCCTGCTCGACATCCTCGCCTGACGCCTCCTCGCCGGCCCGGGCGGATCACATCTCCGCCGCCGGCTCGGGCCCCAGCAGCCGCCGCACCAGCGGCCAGATATTGCTCAGGGCCGAGACGAACCCCACCAGGCTCGACACCCACTGGAACGCCGTCCACATCCAGCCGAACAGGTCGCCGTCGCCGATCGCCTGGCTGATCGGAAACAGCACCCGCGACACCCCGATCTGGAACGCCGCATAGGCCTGCGAATATTCGATCGACCGGTCGGCGAGGAAGGCGATCGCCACCGCCGCCGACACCGGCGCCCACAGCAGCGGCAGGGCCAGCACCCCCGCCAGCAGCAGCACCACGATCCTGGTCCCCACCGTCTCCCCCGACAGCAGACTGGCCACCACCCCGGCGCCCAGCCCCAGCGCCACCCCGGCCATCAGCACCGGCAGCACCAGATCCACCGCCGTCATCAGGTCCGTGACCGCCCACCCGGCCAGGATCGCCGCCCCGCCGAGCAGAAACCCCCCGACCCACAGGGCCGCATACTGCCCCATGCGACGCTTCAGATGCGCGAGACGGATCATGGCGGCTCCTCCCGGGGTGGTTAACGCGAGGATGCCGCGAGGCGGGCGCGGAGTCCATTCGTGGATCGGCGGTCGCTGCCCGCCCGTCTCCTCCCCATCGCGGATGGGGAGGGGGACCGCGAAGCGGTGGAGGGGTGGAGGCTGGTCCTATGCGATCAGCCGAGGACTGAGTTCGCCCGGTACTCCCCCTCCTCCGCCGCCGGCCTCCCCAGCCTGTGCATCACGCTCGGCCGCAGCGGCTTCAGCACCCCGTCGTCGTCCCAGTAATAGCCGGCGCTCCCGTCGGCCAGGGCCCGGGCGTAGTCGCCTGCGGCGGCCTCCGGACCGAGGTGTTCGGCGCGCCAATGGTACATCATGGCGGTTTGGGACTGGGTCTGCTGCGGCGTCCCCGCCAGCATGCCCTCGGCAAGCTTGCGGGCCTCGGTCCTGACCGCGTCCGAACGGCAGAGTGCCTCGATGGCGCGCCATCGCGTCGCGGTCCGCTCCGCCTCGGCGGCGGGGTCGTGCAGCTGTCCTGTCAACTCGGTATAGGCCCGGGCCGCCTTCAGCGCGGCCAGGGCCGCCGGCCCCTCGCCGCGCGCCATGGCCGCCGCCGCATGGTCCAGGCAGGCCGCAAGCGCCGCCTGCCGGTCGACCGGCCCCTGCTCCGCAAGGTCGCGCACAACGGCGATCCGCCCGCCCGGCAGGTCGCGATCCGATCGCTCGGCCTGATGGCGCCGCGACCAGCCCTCCAGCCGGCATTTCTTCCTCAGATTGGCCAGGTCGATGTCGAACCGCTGCGCGACCGACGGCCCGCTCTCGCCGGCCTCATAGGCCTGGCGCACCCGCGCCCACACCTCGGGACCGCGATATTTTCTCAGACGAAAATGATCCATGCGGCGCAGCATGGCCGCCGCCTGCGTCAAAAGCGGACGCAAGCGTAGCCGGAGTCGCCGAAATCGCACGGGAGGTCGCCGAAGTCGCGCGCCGGGCGTCGTCGAATTCTCCGTTAGCGGCAGAACCGCGTGTCCGTCGCCTCCAGATGCAGGTGGTCGGCGTGGACGGCGTTGTAGTCGGGGCTCAGGGTGGTGCCGAAGATGTGGCAGGCGTCGTCGCGGATGCGGCGCAGGAAGCGCGCCTCGGGGGCGTCTCCCGCCCAGTTCGCCGACACCGTAATCCGCCGTCCGTCGCGCAGCCGCACCCCGGCGAAATCCAGCGCCGCCGCCTGCGAATGGGCGCTGACGCGGCCGCTGACCCCGCCGTTGTTCACATTGCGACAGGCGTAGGCGCCCATCTGATCGATCTGGACCACGTCCGAGCCCAGAATCTCGCGCGCCGCCGGCTCCAGCGACTGCCGCCGCCAGACGCTCAGGGCCAGGGCCGTCCGGCAGGTCATTTCGACGTCGCCCGGGGCCATCCGCGCCACCGTCCCAAGGTCCGGGCCCAGCACGCCCGCCGCGCTCAGGCCGCAGGCGGCCGTGGTCGACCGGTCGGGCACGGGGTGGAAAATCACCCGCGCGGCCGTCAACTGCGCCATGCACTGCTGCAGTTCAGCGCTCTCGCGGATCACCGCCGACCGCGTGCCGCCGCCGACCGGCTGGTCGATCAGGGCCCCGACCAGCGGCGCCTCGGTGCGCGCGGGGGCGGCGGGATAGCGCGCCGGGGCGGATCGCTCGGGCAGCATGGGGCTGCAACCCGCCAGCAGCAGGGCCGTCGAGGCGGTGGCGGCGAGGCGGCGAAAGACGGAGCGCATGGGCGGACGCTAGGGTGATTTGCGCCGGGGGAGAATTGGCCAAGGCCTTGTCATCCCGGCCAAAGCGAAGCGGAGAGCCGGGACGCCTGGCTGCACCAATTCGATCCTCCCGGAAGCTGCGTCAGCAGCTATCCGGGAGCCGGGTCAGGACACATGGGATGGGCGGCCGCCCTTCTCCCGGATAATCGCGCCGCGATTTCCGGGAGCTGCGAATGGTGGGGACTCGGCGTCCCGGATCGCCGCTTCGCGGCGTCCGGGATGACAAGTGAGCGGCACCCCCTAGTCCCTACGCCCTAGCTGTCCAGGAAGGACCGCAGTTTCCGGCTGCGGCTCGGATGCTTGAGCTTGCGCAGCGCCTTGGCCTCGATCTGGCGGATGCGTTCGCGGGTGACCGAGAACTGCTGGCCGACTTCTTCCAGGGTGTGGTCCGTGTTCATGCCGATGCCGAAGCGCATGCGCAGCACCCGCTCCTCGCGCGGCGTCAGCGACGCCAGCACGCGGGTGGTGGTCTCGCGCAGGTTCGACTGGATGGCCGCGTCGATGGGCAGGATGGCGTTCTTGTCCTCGATGAAGTCGCCCAGGTGGCTGTCTTCCTCGTCGCCGATCGGGGTCTCGAGGCTGATGGGCTCCTTGGCGATCTTCAGGACCTTGCGGACCTTCTCCAGCGGCATGGCCAGCTTTTCGGCCAGTTCTTCCGGGGTCGGTTCGCGGCCGATCTCGTGCAGCATCTGGCGGCTGGTGCGGACGATCTTGTTGATCGTCTCGATCATGTGCACCGGGATGCGGATGGTGCGGGCCTGGTCGGCGATCGAGCGGGTGATGGCCTGACGGATCCACCAGGTCGCATAGGTGGAGAATTTGTAGCCGCGGCGGTACTCGAACTTGTCGACCGCCTTCATCAGGCCGATGTTGCCTTCCTGAATGAGATCAAGGAATTGCAGGCCGCGGTTGGTGTATTTCTTGGCGATGGAGATGACCAGGCGCAGGTTGGCCTCGACCATTTCCTTCTTGGCCTGACGGGCCTCGCGCTCGCCCTTCTGCACCGTCTGGACGATGCGGCGATAGTCGTCGATCGGCAGGCCGGCCTCGGTGGCCACGGCGGCCACGTCGCCGCGGATCTGGGCGATCTGGGCCTGTTCGTTGTCGCTGAACTTGGTCCAGCGGACGCCCATTTCCTTGACCCGGTCGGCCCAGGTCGGGTCCAGCTCGGCGCCGAAATAGGACTTCAGGAACTCGGGGCGCGAGATGCCGTAGCTGTCGGCCAGGCGCAGCAGCCGGCCCTCGAGGCCCATCAGCCGCTTGTTGATGGCGTACAGCTGCTCGACCAGCGCCTCGATGCGGTGGTTGTTCAGCTTCATCGTCTTCAGCCGGCCCGAGATGGTGGCCGTCAGCGTGTCATAGGCCTTCTGATCCTTGGTGCTGAGCACCTCGCCCTTCAGCCGGCTTTCCACCAGCTTGTCCTGCAGCTTGCGGAACGCGCCGAAGTCGCCGGCCACGGCGTCCAGCACCTCCATGACGCCGTCGCGCAGCTCCGCCTCCAGGGCCGAGATCGACATCCCGCCGCCGTCGTCGAAGTCCTCGTCCTCCTCGTCGTCTTCGGCTTTCGGCTCGGCCCCCTCCTCAGACGGAGCGGGCTCGACCACCGTGCCCGCGGGGGGCTGGTTGTGCGGCAGGGACGAGGGATTCAGCACCCCGTACGTCGCATCCAGATCGATCACCTCGCGCAGCAGAATCCGGTTGTTCGCCAGCTCGTCGCGCCACACCATGATGGCCTCGAACGTCAGCGCGCTCTCGCACAGCCCCGAGATCATCGCATCGCGGCCGGCCTCGATCCGCTTCGCGATCGCAATCTCGCCCTCGCGGCTGAGAAGCTCGACGCTTCCCATTTCTCTCAAATACATGCGCACCGGGTCGTCGGTGCGGTCATAGGCGGCCTTGGCCGGAGTCTCGGCGACGTTGGTCTCCGCGCGCTCGACGACTTCGCCGCCCTCCTTCTCGGTGGTCTCGGCGGCGTCTTCCTCGGCCTCGACGACGTTGACGCCCATTTCGGACAGCATCGCCAAGGTGTCCTCGATCGCGTCGGGCGTCACCTCTTCAGACGGCAGGACCTTGTTCAGATCCTCCATCGTCACATAGCCTCTCGCCTTGGCCTGTTTGATGAATTTCTTCACCCCGGCGTCGGTGAGGTCGAGCAGCGGACCGTCACTCTGGGCTTCGGTTTCCTGCGTCTCGGTCTGGGCGCTCATACAGTCTCTTCTCCGGGTGGAGCAGCTGATCAGGCCGTCCGCCAAATACAACATGTGGCGAGTTCGTTGGTTACGAGCCCGCGCTGTCTTCCCAAATCTCTCCGGTTTTGATCGCGCGACGCAAAGCATCCCGCTCGGCCTTCAGCCGGCGAAACGCCTCGTCCTGCCCCGGCACGCCACGCGCCGAAGTCAGGGCATCCTCCAGCGCCGCCACGCGGGTGAGCGCGTCGAACGCCTGCGACCATCGGATCCGCGCCTCGCCGAGGGGCTTGTCTGTGGCCAGGAAGGGCGCGCCGGACTTTGCCGCCGCCTTCTCGACCTCGTGCATCAAAACGCCATGACCCGATTGCGCCAGATGGCGACGGAGAGCAGCAGAGTCAAGGTCCTGACCCGAGAAGCGCAGCCGAACCATCTCCTGCGCCAGCCCGTCCAGGGCCGGGTCGCCGAAGCCGTGGGCGGCGATGGCCTCGAGGTGATCGTCCATCCGCTCAGGGTCGTCGACCGCGCCGTGAGCCAGGGCCGCGGCGACCGGCTCGATCGAACGGGAGAGCGACTGCATGGCCTGCGCCCCCTCCGCAGTCTGGCCCAGCTTGGGCGGCGGCCCCGGACGCCAGCGTCCGCCCGGACCGGCCGCGGGCTGGTTTGCTTGCGCGCGGCGGGCAGGAAACAGGGCGTCGAAGCGATCGAACAGTTCGCGGCGATACTGTTCGGCCAGGTCCTTGTCCTGAATGGCCGATGCGGCCTGCCGCAGGCGACCTTTCAGACCAGCACGGCGTTCGGGCGAATCCAGCGGTTCGACCTCGGCCTCCTTGCTGAACAGAACCTCGGCGAAGGGTCGGGTTGTCGTAATGGCCTGCCGCAAGGCCGGCGCGCCCTTGTCGCGCAGGATGTCATCGGGATCCTGCCCCCCCTCCAGCAGGGCGAAACGGAACGAGCGGCCCGACTTCAACTGCGGCAGGGCCCGGTCGATGGCCCGATACGCAGCGCGACGTCCGGCGGCGTCGCCGTCGAAACACAGCACCGGTTCATGCGAAACCCGCCATAGCCGCTCCATCTGTTCCTCGGTCAGGGCGGTGCCCATGGGCGCCACGGCGGGGATGCCCGCCCGGTGGCAGGCGATCACGTCCATATAGCCTTCGACCACCACGATAGCCTGTTCGCTTTTCGACTCGGCGCCGAGAATGCGCCGCGCCTCGGGCAGACCGTACAGGGTCGCGCCCTTGTGAAAGAGCGGGCTCTCCGGACCGTTCAGATATTTGGCCCGGTCGTCCGGGTTCATCGCCCGGCCGCCGAAGCTGACGATGCGACCCCGCGCATCGAGGATGGGGAACATCAGCCGGTCGCGGAACCGGTCATAGGGCGCGCCGCCGCCCTCGGGCGCGATCAGCATGCCGGCCTCGACCAGATCGCCGGGTCGGGCCCCGCGCTGGACCAGGGCGTTCTTCAGACCTTCGCGGTCGTTGGGCGCATAGCCCAGGCCGAACCGCTCCCACTGATCCTCGGGCAGGCCGCGCTTCTCGAGATACTCGCGCGCCGCCTTGCCGGGCGAGCGGCGCAGATTGGCGGCAAACCATTTCTGGGCCAGATCCATCCAGTCGGTCAGGCCTTGCTTCTTCGCCTCGCGCTCAGCCGCCTGCGGGTCCTCGGCCGGCAGGGCCATGCCGGCCTCCCCCGCCAGTCGCTGCACCGCCTCAACGAAGGACAGGCGCTCGGTCTCCTGCAGAAACGAGATGACATCGCCGTGCTTGCCGGACGAGAAGTCGTGGAAGAAGCCCTTGTCGTCGTTGACGAAGAAGGACGGTGACTTCTCTTTGGTGAAGGGCGACAGGCCGACATACTCGCGTCCCTGACGCTTGAGCTTCACCGTCCGCCCGATGATGTCGGACGGCCGAAGGCGAGCCTTCAGTTCTTCAAGGAAGCGATCGTCGAAGCGCACGTCCGCCTTATAGCGCGCGACTCACCGGATTGGGCGCATTTACCTTTCATTAACCAGAAAGGCCAAAGCACGGCCGTAACTGCCTGAATATGCGCATAGTTCCTCTCTATACGGAACTGTCCACAAGCCTGTGGATTAATCTGCGCCCGCCTTGGGAAAAGGGCGGTGACTGACGAAACGCGCGGCGAAGACCGCATCTCGTTCGAGAATGAAAGATCGACCGATGTTCATGACCATCGCCCGCCCGGCGGTGGAGCCCCAAGGCCCCGACCCCGTCGCCGTCCCCGGCTCCCCCACCAGCACCGAACCGTCGCCCCGCGCCCTGCACGCCCGGCTGTTGGAGAATGCGGCCCTGCGGCGCATGCGCGGCGCCGAACGGCTGCGCTCGAACCGGCTGGAAGACGCCAACTACTGGCTGCACGCCGCGCCGGTCGCCGTGCGCAAGGCCAGCGCCCTGCGCGAAGAGAAGAGCTTCGCGCCACTTCCCTGACTTCGGGCGGCGGCCGTCGGCTCGTCGCAAACCCAAACCAGCGCGGCGCGCCAGGTCGCGGATTCAACGGCGCATCGAATCCGCGAACCGCTGGAACAGATAGAGGCTGTCGGTCGGCCCCGGCGAGGCCTCGGGGTGATGCTGGACGCTGAACACCGGACGACCCGTCATGGCGATGCCGCAGTTGGTGCCGTCGAACAGGCTGACATGGGTTTCGGTGACGGCGTCGGGCAGACTGTCCCGATCGACGGTGAAGCCATGGTTCATCGACACGATCTCGACCTTGCCGGTGGTCAGGTCCTTGACCGGATGATTGGCGCCGTGGTGGCCCTGATCCATCTTGATGGTCTTCGCGCCCAGGGCCAGGGCCAGCATCTGGTGGCCCAGGCAGATGCCGAACAGGGGCGTGCCGCTGTCGACCAGTTTTTTTATCTCGGGCACGGCATAAACGCCGGTCGCCGCTGGATCGCCCGGACCGTTGGACAGAACCACGCCGTCGGGTTTGCGGGCCAGAATCTCTTCCGCCGTCGTCGTCGCCGGGACCACCGTGATCCTCGCGCCGGTCGACGCCAGGGCCCGCAGGATGTTGCGCTTCACGCCATAGTCGACGACCACCACAGACCTGTCGGCGGCGTGCACCCGCGGATGGCCTTCCGGCCAGTCCCACAGCCCTTCGTCCCACTCGAACGCCTGAAGCGTCGAGGCGGATTTGGCCAGATCGAGGCCGACCAGGCCCGTCCAGGCTTTCGCCCGGGCCACGAGGGCGTCGAGGTCGAAATTGCCCTCCGGGTCGTGAGCGATCACCGCATGGGGAGCGCCGCCGTCGCGGATCAGGGCGGTCAGCGCCCGGGTGTCCACCCCGGCCAGACCGACGACCCCGCGCCGCTGCATCCAGTTATCGAACGAACTGTCCGCCCGCCAGTTGGCCGGCTCGGTCGGCAAATCGCGGAAGATGGCGCCCCGCGCCGAGGTGTCGGACCCGCCGCCAATCTGTTCCAGATCCTCGACGTTCGTCCCTGTATTGCCGATGTGCGGGAAGGTGAAGGCCAGGATCTGGCTCATGTACGACGGGTCGGTCAGGATTTCCTGATAGCCGGTCATGGCCGTGTTGAAGACGACTTCGCCGAGAGCCGCGCCGGGCGCGCCGCAGCCGAGTCCCTGCAGGATGGTTCCGTCCGCGAGCGCGAGCACGCCGGTGACGCCGGGAAGAAGCTGGGTGGTCATGGCACGCTCCCTAGCACCGAATCCCGGCGCGCAAACGGCGGCGTTGCTAAAGAGACGCCGCCTCCGGGTCAACGGGCGCCGCCGACTTGCGCAGAAAGGTGAACCACGCCGCTGTCGTCACGACGAAAAAGATCGCTGTCGGCAGGATGTAACCGGGCGCCGCCGCCACCACTGCCGCCGAGGTGAACAGCAGGCCCAGCGCCGCCACGCCCCGCGCCCGCGTCCAGCGCGCCAGCCGGAACAGCGAGGCGGAACACAGGCCGTAAACGACCAGGCTCAGTACCGAGGTCACGCCGATCAGCATGCCGAACTGTCCGCCCAGCGTCGGCTGGCCCGAGATCACCGCCACCACGCTCATTATCGCTCCACCCAGCAGGGGGTTGGCGATCGGCGTGTGTTCCCCGGCCCCGAAGCCCGAGGGCAGATAGCCACGCCGCGCCGCCGCTCGCGCGGTCTCCCCACCCAGCATGACCCAGCCGCTCAGGGTGCCGACCGCCTTGACCACCGCCGCGGCCGCGACCGCCGCACCGATCGAGGCTCCAAACACCCGCGCCGTCAAATCAGCGTAGGGGCTCGAGGACTGGGCCAGCACCCCCGCCGGGATTACCCCGAACACCGCCACGCTGGCCGCGACGTAGACCACGGACGCCAGCAACACCCCGGCGATCGAGGCCCGGCCGACGTCCCGGGCCGGGTGCCTGACCCGCGCCGACAGAACCGCCGCGCTCTCGACCCCGAGGAAGGCCCAGAAAATGACCGCCAGCGAGGCAGGCACGCTTTCAGCCAGGCTGTTTCCGGACGGGCTCCACGACGCTGCGAAGGTGTCCACATCGAAGGCCATAACGCCGGCGGCCACCGCGATGACGATGGGAACCAGGCCGATAGCCAAGGCCAGGGCCGCGAACCGCGACGCCGTGCGCGCACCGAGGATGTAGGCGCCGGTGGTCAGCCAGATCAGACCCAGATTGCAGAAGGTCGCCGCCACCGGCTCCTTCAGCACCGGGAAGAAGAAGCCCAGATAGCCCGTGGCCGCCACCGCGATGGCGACATTGCCGACCAGGCAGGCGGTCCAGAAGGCCAGCGCCGTCTGGAAGCCGAAGAACCGCCCGAGCCCCCGCTCGGCGAAGCCCGACAGGCCGTCGGCGTCAGGCTGCAGGCGTCCCAGCGCGGCGAACACCAGCGCCAGGGTGACCGCCCCGACGCCGGCGACCAGCCACCCCACGACGCTGGACGAACCCACCGGCGCCAGGGTGGCGGGCAGCAAATAGACCCCGGACCCGATCATGTTGCCGGCGACGACAAGAGCGGCGAGGCCCCACCCCAGTTTGTGCCGATCCTCGATCTGCGTGCCGGTCATGGATGAACCCTTGCGATCCGCGACTGGAACCAGGCCACGGCGGCCTCGTGCCTGGGACTCAGTACGCCTTGATCATAGGCGCCGGCCGACAGATTGGCCTGCACCGCCTCGCAGATGGCCGCATCCTCGGCCGTCAGTCGGTCCGAAGCCTCCAGCGCCTCACCCAGGGCGGCCTCGCCGCCATCGTTGAGGAACAGATAATCCAGCCGCGTCCGGCCCGGCCCGACCGGAGTCATCCGCTCGATCATGGCCCCGTCGCGATAGACGTTTACCCCCAGGTTCGGCCACAGCCAGCCCCAGACCCCGGCCTGCGGCCCATCGTTGACGCCCACGGCCTCCTGCACCACCCCATCGCCCTCAACCCTGACGCGATACTCCGCCGAGCCCAGTTCATCGGCCAGAACAGGATGCACCGAGCCGATGTGGTAGCCCTCCAGATAGTTCTCGGCATAGGTCTTCCAATCGCAGGCGAGGTCGTGGCTGCGGCGCAGGGCGGGCGCGGCGATGTCCAGCCCCCGCTCCGCCAGCAAGGCCTCCAGCGGCGCGACGAGATCCGCCAGCGGGGCGGCATCCTCATCAAGCGTCACGAACGCCAGACCGCGCCATGTCTCAAGCCGGAGCGCCAGCAGACCGAACTCACGTGGATCGAATCCATCCGCCGCGCCGAAACCGACGGCGGACCGCAGCCGGCCGTCGAGGGCGTAGCGCCAGCCGTGATAGGCGCAGACCAGCTCACCCTCGCACCGGCCGCGCGCGCCCGTCACCAGCGGCCCCGCGCGATGACGGCATACATTGTGAAAGGCCCGCAGCACGCCGTCCTTGCCGCGCAGCGCCATCAGGCGATGGCCAGCCACATCGGACGCGATCCAGTCGCCGGGCGCGGCTGCCTCGGCTTCGTGACCAAGAAACAGCCAGGCGCGGCCGAACACGGCGGATCGCTCGCGCGCCCAAGCGTCGGGACAGCCGTAGAGTCGGGCGGGAAGCGTGGCCTGCATGAAGGGATCAAGGCCCCGCCGCCGCCGCTCCGTCAACCGCCTCTAGACGGTGATTGTCTCCATGCCGGCGAAGACGGCATGGGTGGCGCCGGCGGCCTGGGCGGCCAGGCCCCGGTCGGGACGCAGATTCAGCAGCATGACCTGGCTGCAGGTCTGGCGTGCGGCGGCGATCAGGTCGTGGGCCGCCCGCCACTCCCGCGGGCCGTCGTGGGCCACCCCGGCGAAGTCGATGGCCAGGCAACGGGCGCGGACACCCGCCAGCCGGCGGACAAGACCCGGATCGGGCGCGACGTGCAGGATCACCCCCAGCGCGCCGGTTTCGAAATGCTGGATGGATTCCTCGATCGTCTCGGGCGGAGCCTGTTCCAGCCCGCCCATCACCTCGATCAGAAGGTTCCCGGCCGCCGAGTCGTGCTGGAGTTCGGTGCAGAGCAATGCGAACCGCCCCCGGCTGGAAGCCACGGTGCGCCAGAAAGCCGGCAATACCCCGGTATCGTGGGGCCCCAGATGCAACAGGTCCAGGCCGTGGTTCAGGGTCTGAAGGTCGATGCGCTTCAGGTCGACCGGTTCCAGTGTGCGTCGACCCAGGGCGGTCAGTGCGGACTCGCCGCCCCGGTGCCGGACGATGCGGCGAATACGCCGGCTGACTGGCGCGGACCGATCCAGGTCGAACACCGGCTGCGCGGCAAGGGTCACGGCCAGCTCGCGTCCCGCGCGGGTCACCAGACTGAAGGTCAGGCTTTCGTAGGGCGCGGCGTAGGCGCGGCGCTCGCCCAAGGGGGAATACGCGGCGTTTCCCGTGAGTGTCTCCCCACCATCATGGTCCGTGGGGTACGCTGGAACCAAAGTCATGACCGCCTCCTTCGGCTGGCCGTTCAGGTCTTCCACGCCATCACGATAACCCCGCAGACAAGAACGTAACCCTGACAAACCTGGTCAAATGCCGTTGACCATGATGATCCCCGTTTCGGGACATCTCCGCCCCTCCCCGGACCCGGTTTCCGGTGTTAGGGAGCGGAATGAGCATCACCACGGTCGGACTCGATGCCGACGACACTCTCTGGCACAACGAAACCATCTTCCGGCTGACACACGATCGGTTCGCCGCGCTGTTGGCCGACCACGCGGACGCGACGACGCTGGAGGCCCGCCTGGCCGAAACCGAGCAGCGGAATCTTCGGCTTTACGGCTATGGCGTGAAGGGTTTCACCCTGTCGATGATCGAGACGGCCATGGAGCTGACGGGCGGCGAGGCTCCGGCGTCCGTGGTGCGCGAGATTCTGGCGGCGGGGCGCGAGATGCTGGCCCACCCGGTCGAGACCCTGCCCGGCGTTGACGAAGCGCTGGCCGCGCTTTCGGAATCCTATCGTCTGGTGTTGATCACCAAGGGCGACCTGCTGGACCAGGAGCGCAAGCTCGCCGCGTCGGGACTGGGCGACCTGTTCGCCGCAATCGAGATCGTATCGGAGAAGGACCGTCAGACATACGACCGCGTCTTCGCCCGTCACGGCACCGGCGCCGGTGAAGCCGTGATGGCCGGCAACTCGATGAAGTCGGACGTCTTGCCCGCACTGGCCGCGGGCGCCTGGGCGGCACACATTCCGTACGCCATCACCTGGGCCCACGAAGTCGCCGAGCCCCCCACGGCACATCAACGTTATGGCGCGCTGAACACCATCAGCGAACTTCCGGCCTGGATAGCGTCCTGTTGCTGACGTTATTCACGGAATGTCGTTTTCCGGGCTCAAACAGCCCGAATCCATATGTTTCAAAGGAGAAACATTTTTATCAATAACGACGAAATATCAGCATTTGTGTTACAGTATAGCTTGACCGGACATATGTGTGGTGAGTTTGTGGCGGTCGCCGCGCCAGGGAAGCCTGCCGCCTCCCTCTTCTTCAAACTTACCCGAGATTTCATATATGACTGTTATTCGTAATCGGCTTCTGGCCTCCACGGTGCTTGCTGGCGCGATGGCGATGTCCGCCGCTCCCGTCTGGGCGCAGACTACGCCCCAGACCCCCAGCACCCTGCCGGGCGTCACCGTAACCCAGGCCCAGGACGACGAGTCGACGCAACTCGATGAAGTCGTGGTCACCGGTTCGCGCATCCGCCGCGATCCGGTCAATGCGCCGACGCCGCTGATCCAGGTTTCGCGCGAAGACCTGCTGACAACCGGTCAGTCGACGGTGATCGACTATCTCGCCACCATTCCGGCCCTGTCCAACTCGCAGGTCCCGTCGGACGCCACGGGCGTCCTGGGCATCGGCGGCCTGTCGTTCGCCAACCTGCGCTCGCTGGGCGCCGGCCGCACCCTGACCCTGGTCGATGGTCGCCGTCACGTCGGCTCGGCCGGCGGTTCGCTGGCGGTCGATGTCGACACCATCCCGCGTCTGCTGATCCAGGACATCGAGATCATCACGGGCGGCGCCTCGTCGGTCTACGGCGCCGACGCCGTCTCCGGCGTGCTGAACTTCGTGCTGCGCAAGGATTTCGAGGGCCTCGAGATCGACGCCAGCTACGCCATGATCAACCAGGAGGGTGAATCCTCGAAGCGGATCTCCGCCCTGCTCGGTCACAATTTCCTCGACGACCGTCTGAACCTGTACGCCTTCGCCGAGTACGAACAACTCGACGCCGTAAACTCCATGGACATGGACTGGCTGCGCAACTCGGCCGGCCTCATCGGCGTCGACGCCGATCCGGCCGCCGCTCGCATGGACGGCGTTCTGGATTTCCAGCTGTACCGCAACTACGTCACTCTGCAGCGTCCGCGCTGGGGTCAGACGACGCTGGCGAACAACCAGCAGGCCAGCGCACTGAACGACCCGGACGTGCCGTACCAGAACTGCGGCCTGACCATCGGCGGCCTGACCGCCACCGCCTGCTATTCGGTCGATCCCACCAAGACCTACGTGTTTGAGGGCCCGAACGCCCGTCTGGCCAACTTCGGCACCCGCATCGGCGCCACCGGCGCGAACCGTCCGAACAACATCGGCGGCGACGGCGACAACCCCGCCACCTTCAGCACCATCACCCGGGTGCCGGAATCAGAATCGCAGCGTTATCAGGTCGGCGCCAACTTCCGCCTGACCGACAACCTTCGCGCCTTCGCCGAAGTGAAGTATGTGACCGAAGACACCGTCTTCGCCTCGCAGCCTGACTTCTACGACTTCATCATCCGGAACGGCGTCGTCGGGCCGAATGAAGTCCAGCCCGCCTACGGCTTCAACGTTTTCGGCGTAAACCTGGCGGACAACGCCTTCCTGCCCTCGAACCTGCGTACGGCGATCCAGACCAACACCATCACGGTCTATGCGCCGCCGACCGCCGGCTCGCCCAGCGTGGCCACGGGTGTCGTGGCCGCGCCTTACGCCCGTCACACCATCTTCGGCGAAGACCGCAGCCAGATCAGCAACCGCGAACTGCAGCGCTACGTCGTGGGCATCGAGGGCGACTTCGAACAGATCGGCTTCATCAAGAACATCGACTGGAGCCTGTCCTACACCTACGGCCAGGTCGATGTGACCGAGACGGAAACCGGCACCGACGTCTTGCGCGTCCAGCTGGGCTCCGATGCGGTGCGCGACACCGCGGGCCTCCTGGGCACGCCGGGCGCGATCGTCTGCCGTTCGAAGCTGATCGCCGCAACCCCGGGCGGCGTGGTCGATGACTACTGGTTCGGCAACGCGGACCTCCGTGACGGAACGGTGGGCGCTGAAGCGGTGGCCGAGTGCACCCCGCTGAACATCTTCGGCCAGGGCAACCAGAGCCAGGAAGCGCGCGACTACATCAACGCCGAGATCACCTTCACCGAGCGCAACGAGCAGGAAGACTTCATCGGCAGCGTCGCCGGTCAGCTTTGGGACTTCTGGGGCGCCGGCCCGATCGGCGTCGCCCTCGGCTACGAGCACCGTCGTGAATACACCGAGGCGATCGGCCGCGACGCCGGCGCCGCCGGCCGTGTCCTGTTCCTCAACGGCGGTCCGGACTTCCCGGGCGCCGAGTACGAGAGCGACGAAGCCTTCGCCGAAGTGTCCCTCCCGCTGTTCCGTGACAGCTGGCTGGGCGAGTATGCCGAACTGAGCGGTTCGTACCGCTACTTCGACTACACGACGGCCGGCCACGGCGACGTCTATGGCGTGAACCTGATCTATCGTCCGATCCGGGACATCACGTTCAAGACCAGCTTCAACACCTCGTTCCGCGCGCCGGACCTGGGCGAGAATTTCTCGCCCCTGGGCGAGACGTTCGCGAACGGCTTCGTTGATCCCTGCGCCACGGCGAACATCATCCTGCAGAACGCCGACATCCGGGCCAACCGGGTCGCCAACTGCACGGCGCTCGCCGCCGCTCAGGGCCGTTCGTTCGACTTCAACGGCAACACCGCCACCAACGTCGACGACTTCAACCCCGTCTACGGCGGCGGCGTCTCCGGCGTGACCGGCGGCAACCCGTTCCTGACGCCGGAACAGTCGGAGTCCTTCACCTTCTCGACGGTGCTGCAGCCCCGGTTCATCCCGAACTTCAGCCTGGTGCTCGACTACTACGAGATCGAGATCACCGACGTGATCGCCTTCATCTCGGCCCAGACCGCCGCGAACAACTGCGTCAACGGCCCCGCCCTGAACAGCTCGGCCTGCTCGGTGATCTTCCGCAACAACCCGGGCATCCCGTTCGGCCTCGGCGCTCCGGCGAACGACCCGATCGGCGGCTTCATCGAAGGGGCCGGCAACTACGCCGCCCTGACCACCCGTGGTCTGGACTTCACGGTCCGGTACGGTCTGGATCTCGAAGAGGTGACGGGCCACAACTGGGGCCGTCTGGACTACAAGCTGGGCGGTTCGTGGCTGATCGAGCAGGAGAATTTCCTCGATCCGGCCAACCCGAACGCCTTCACCAGCAGCCGCGGCGCCACGTTCTTCCCGAACGTCCGCTTCAGCTCGTCGCTCACCTACACGCCGAACGACACCTGGAGCGTCAACTGGACGGCGGACTGGCAGAGCGCCCAGAACATCGCCCGCTACCGCGACCAGGTGGTGAACATCGAGAACCGCGAAAACCAGTACTACGACTCCGGCAACTTCGTCCGTAACGACTTCACGGTCCGCTATAACGTCAACGACACCCTGTCGATGCGTGCAGGCGTCGTGAACGCCTTCGATGCGGAGCAGTCCCCGGCCTACGGTCAGGCGCTGCAATCGAACTTCGACCCCTACGGCCGTCGCTTCTTCATCGGCCTGAACTACCGCCCGTTCTAAAAACGGTCCGGAACACGATGAAGGGGGCGGCTCGCAGGGGCCGCCCCCTTTTTCGTGCGCGCAACGACCCCGCGGCCTTGCCACCGCCGCCCCCCGTCTTTAGACGGGCCGCTTGACCGACAACCCGACCGAGCCGCGCCGGCGACCCGCCGCCGCCTGAGGCCGCGCGCGCAAGGAGCCCGCCCCCGTGTCAGATTCCGCCATCCCCCACGAGGATCGCGACGCCATGGTGCGCGCGTCGCTGGCGGCGCATGGCGACAGCGGGATCACGCCGCGGCACACGCTGTTTTACTTCTACGGCGAAGGCGACCACGACGATCTGAACGAGGTCGCGCGGCGCGCCGGATTCCTGACCCGGGGTCAGGACGACGCCACCATCCTCGAGACGACGATGGCCGTGGACGAGGCGTCCTTCGCCCCGGTCTCGGCCATGATGCAATCCTGGGCCGCGGCCTTCCAGCTGGACTATGACGGCTGGGAGTGCGCGGTCGTGACGAACTGAACGGAGGCTGAGATGCCCAAACGCACGGACATCCAGTCGATCCTGATCATCGGCGCCGGCCCGATCGTGATCGGGCAAGCCTGTGAGTTCGATTACTCGGGCGTTCAGGCGTGCAAGGCGCTGAAGGCCGAGGGGTACCGGGTGATCCTGGTCAACTCGAACCCCGCCACCATCATGACCGACCCGGAGGTGGCCGACGCCACCTATATCGAGCCGATCACGCCGGAGTTCGTCGAGCGCATCATCGCCAGGGAGCGGCCCGACGCCCTGCTGCCGACCATGGGCGGACAGACTGCATTGAACACGGCGCTGGCGCTGGATGCGTCGGGCGCGCTGAAGAAGTGGGGCGTGGAGATGATCGGCGCCAAGGCCGACGTCATCGACAAGGCCGAGGACCGGCAGAAATTCCGCGACGCCATGGACAAGCTGGGCCTCGAAAGCCCGCGCTCCAAGGCGATCCACCATATCGACGAGGCCGAGGACGCCCTGGCGTTCGTCGGCCTGCCGGCCATCGTCCGCCCCAGCTTCACGCTCGCCGGCACCGGCGGCGGCATCGCCTACAATGTCGAGGAATACCGCGAGATCGTCGAACGCGGCCTCGACCTGTCGCCGACCACCGAGGTGCTGGTCGAGGAGAGCGTGCTGGGCTGGAAGGAGTATGAGATGGAGGTGGTCCGCGACAAGGCGGACAACTGCATCATCATCTGCTCGATCGAGAACATCGACCCGATGGGGGTGCACACCGGCGACTCCATCACCGTCGCCCCCGCCCTGACGCTGACCGACAAGGAGTACCAGCGGATGCGCACGGGCTCGATCAACGTGCTGCGCGAGATCGGCGTCGAGACCGGCGGATCGAACGTCCAGTGGGCCATCAATCCCGCCGACGGCCGGATGGTGGTGATCGAGATGAACCCGCGGGTGTCGCGGTCGTCGGCGCTGGCGTCCAAGGCGACCGGCTTCCCCATCGCCAAGGTCGCGGCCCGTCTGGCCGTCGGCTACACCCTGGATGAGCTGACCAACGACATCACCATGGTCACGCCGGCCTCGTTCGAGCCGTCGATCGACTATGTCGTCACCAAGATCCCGCGCTTCGCCTTCGAGAAATACCCCGGCGCCGAGGCGACCCTGTCAACCTCGATGAAGTCGGTGGGCGAGGTGATGGCCATCGGCCGGACCTTCCAGGAATCGATGCAGAAGGCCCTGCGCGGGCTGGAGACCGGCCTGACCGGCTTCAACGAGATCGAGATCGACGGGGTGGTCGACGTCGACGACGAAGCTTCCGCCCGCGCCGCCGTGGTGCGGGCGCTGGGGATGCCGACCCCGGACCGTATTCTGGTCATCGCCCAGGCGTTCCGGCACGGCCTGTCGGTCGAGGAGGTCAACGCCGCCTGCTCCTACGAGCCGTGGTTCCTGCGCCAGATCGCCGACATCGTGCGGACTGAAGGCCACATCCGCGTTCAGGGCCTGCCGACCGAACCGACCGACTTCCGCAAGCTGAAGTCCAAGGGCTTCTCGGACGCCCGCCTGGCCCAGCTGACCGGCCAGACCGAAGCCGCCGTGCGCAAGGCCCGCCGCGGCCTGAACGTCCGCCCCGTCTTCAAGCGGATCGACACCTGCGCCGCCGAGTTCGCTTCGGCCACGGCCTATATGTATTCGACCTATGAGACCGGCGCCCTGGGCCAGGTTCCGCAGTGCGAATCCAACCCGACCGATCGCAAGAAGGCGATCATCCTCGGCGGCGGGCCGAACCGGATCGGGCAAGGCATCGAGTTCGATTACTGCTGCTGTCACGCGGCCTTCGCCTTCGCCGACATCGGCGTCGAGTCGATCATGGTCAACTGCAACCCCGAGACGGTGTCGACCGACTACGACACCTCCGACCGGCTGTATTTCGAGCCGCTGACGGCCGAGGACGTGCTGGAGCTGATCGACGTCGAGCGGTCGAACGGGAACCTGATCGGCGTGGTCGTCCAGTTCGGCGGCCAGACGCCGCTGAAACTGGCTCATGCGCTGCAGGAGGACGGGGTGCCGATCCTGGGCACCAGCGTCGACTCCATCGACCTGGCCGAGGACCGCGAGCGGTTCCAGGTCATGCTGCACGACATCGGGCTGATGCAGCCGCCCAACGGCCTGGCCCGCAGCGCCGAGGAAGCCGCGCAGAAGGCGGACGAGGTCGGCTATCCGGTCGTGCTGCGGCCCTCATACGTGCTGGGCGGACGGGGCATGGTCATCGTCCACGACCGCGAGCAGCTGGACCGCTACGTCGGCGAGGCCATGCGGGTGTCGGGCGACGACCCGGTGCTGATCGACCACTATCTGAACCGCGCCACCGAGGTCGACGTCGACGCCCTGTGCGACGACGAGACGGTCTTCGTCGCCGGGGTGCTGGAGCATATCGAGGAAGCCGGGGTCCACTCGGGCGACAGCGCCTGTTCCATGCCGCCGTTCTCGCTGTCGGCCGGGATCGTCGCCGAGCTGAAGCGCCAGACCGAGGCCATGGCCCGGGCCCTGAAGGTGCGCGGCCTGATGAACGTCCAGTTCGCCATCGAGGAGCCGCACAGCGCCGAACCGCGCATCTTCGTGCTGGAGGTCAATCCCCGCGCCTCGCGAACCGTGCCTTTCGTGGCCAAGACCATCGGCCAGCCGGTGGCGGCCATCGCCGCCAAGGTCATGGCCGGCGTGCCGCTGGCCAGCTTCGGCCTCAAGGACAAGCCGTACGACCATATCGCGGTCAAGGAAGCGGTCTTCCCGTTCGCCCGCTTCGCCGGTGTCGACACCATCCTGGGCCCGGAGATGCGTTCGACCGGCGAGGTCATGGGCCTGGACTGGAAGCGTGACGGCGAGGCCGACATGGCCCCCGCCTTCGCCCGGGCCTTCGCCAAGAGCCAGATCGGCGGCGGCACCACCCTGCCCGTCGCCGGCTGCGCCTTCGTCAGCGTCAAGGATGGCGACAAGCCCTTTATCGTCGAGGCGGTGAAAACCCTTCTGGCCGAGGGCTTCTCCATCCTCGCCACCGGCGGGACGCACACCTTCCTGACCGAACAGGGGTTGGCCGTCGGCCATGTGAAGAAGGTGCTGGAGGGACGGCCCAACATCGTCGACGCGATGAAGAACGGCGACGTCCAGCTGGTCTTCAACACCACCGAGGGCAAGCAGGCGCTGCTGGACAGCTTCAGCCTGCGCCGCACGGCCCTGATGATGAAGATCCCCTATTACACCACGACCGCGGGCGCCCTTGCGGCGGCCCAGGCCATCGGCGCGATCAAGGCGGGCGAGCTGGATGTGCGTCCGATCCAGGACTACGCGCACTGAGCGGCGCGATCGACCTGTCCGGCATCGACCGGGCGTTGATCCTCGTCGCCCTCGCGGAACTGGCGGCCTTCGGCCTGTTCTGGTTCGACAAGACCCAGGCGCGTGATCACGGCTGGCGGGTGCGCGAGAGCACCCTTTTGCTGGTTGCCCTGTTCGGCGGCGTGGGCGCGTGGATGGGCCAGCACTTGCTGCGTCACAAGACGCGCAAGGAGCCTTTCCGGACCCTTCTGGGCGGGGTGATCGTGGCGCACCTGATCGGGGTCGGGGCGGTGTTCTGGCTGCTCCTGCACGCGGTCGGATAGCGCTTTCTGCGGGAAGTTTCGCAGCCGGCCTGGTCAGCCAGGGACAGGCGGCGGAGGCGGGCGCCCTGCTGCGGGCCGCCGAGGCGTTGGACCGGATGAAGTGGGCGGCGAAGTAGACGGAGAGAGCGAAGACAGTACCGGCGCGACTGGATGCCCCGCCGTGACCACGCCTGAACAATTCGTAACGGGCCATACCGGCGTTCCGCGGCTAAGCGTCCCGCGAAGCTTAACCGGAGCCACTCAATGTCTCATCGTCTGTTGTTCGCTCTCGCCCTGTCGTTGCTGACCGCCGCGCCCGCCATGGCGCAGGAGCCAGCGCCGCAACCGGTTCGGTTGCTGAGCGAACGGCGCATCGACGAACGGCCGGCGTTGATGGTTCTGGGCACGGCGCATCTGGCGAACAACAATGCCGACGTGCTGCGCACCGAGGTCGACAATGTGCTGAGCCCGGCCCGGCAGACGGAGATCGAGGCCGTGGTCGAGGCGCTGGCCCGGTGGCGGCCGACGCGGATCGCCGTGGAGATCGACACGACCGGCCAGGCGAGGCTGGACCGGCGCTACGCCGATTATCGCGCCGGGGCCTATGTCCTGACGGCCATCGAGGTCGATCAGATCGGCCTTCGGCTGGCGGCCAGGCTCGGGCATGAGCGGGTGTTTGGCGTCGACTGGAACGACATGCCGCCCGGCGAGGAGGCGGACTACGACTGGGAGGTCGGAGCGGAGGCCGCCGGCGAGCAGGCTCGCATGGCCACGCTGCGGAATCCGGCGCGGGGCAGGCGCATGACGGACCTGGTCCAGTCCCGGCCCATCCCCGAGTGGCTGGCGGTGATGAACTCGCCCGAGTTCCTGCTGGGCATGCACCGGACCTATTACGAGTACGCCCTGCTGGGCGGGCCCGGGCCGAACCAGGGGGCGAACTGGGTCGGGGCCTGGCATGGGCGGAACCTGAAGATCTTCGCCAATCTGGTGCGGCTGGCCGACGATCCGGGCGAGCGGGTGCTGGTCATCTACGGCGCCGGGCACGCCTTCCTGCTCAACCGGTTCGCGGAGGAGAGCGGGGCGTTCAACGTCGAGCGGCCGGGCGACTGGCTGGCGCCGTTTCCCCGATAGAGTCCCGTTGAAGCGAGCCCGCCTCAACCGGACAGGCGTCAGGTTTGGCGCATCACCGCCGGGCCGCCCATCAGCGGATCGCTGACGGAGTCCGCGCCGGTCTCGATCCGTCCGGCCAGGCGCCGGAGAAAGCCGTCGGGCCCGCGCAGGACGACGTCGTACCAGCCGTGCCCGGCGACGCCCAGCCGCCGCTCCGCGCGCTCGCCCGGGGCGACGGTCGTCCGCCACGGGGCCGCGTCGGGCCGGTAGGGGTCGCCGGCGGCCTCGACCGCGCGCGCGACCTCGCCGCCGTTGAACAGGGTCAGCTGCAGCTCGCGCGACCCGGGATCGACGGCGACCGCCAGGCCGAGGGCGTCGCGCCCGGCGTGGCCGACGAAATGACGGTGGAAGCCGTTCGGGCCCAGCACCCACAGGTCGTAGGCGCCCTCGTCCCGGATGTCCTCAAGCGCGGCCCCGGCCCCGACGGTGTAGCGCCGCGGCGGACGCTCCAGCCGCAGCCGGTCATAGACGTGGAACACGGCCGCCGCGGGTCCGGTGTTGCGGAAGGTCAGGGCCAGGGCGCCGTCGCGGCGGGCCTCCTCGACCTCCAAGGCATAGGGCAGGGCGCGGGAGCGTCGGACGCCGACCGCCTGGACCGGCGCCGCCGGGATCGCGGGCGTGGCCGGGGTGCTGCGGCCCGGCAGGGCGGCGGCGCGGGCGGCGAGGGCCGCGGTCGGCGGCAGCGGCGGCACGGGCGCGTTGGGCGTGCGGAAATCGAACGCCCCGGTCAGGTCGCCGCAGACCGCGCGCCGCCAGGGCGAGATGTTGGGCTCCATCACCCCGAAGCGGGTCTCGAGGAAGCGGATCACCGAGGTGTGGTCGAACACCTCGGAGCTGACCCAGCCGCCGCGGCTCCACGGCGAGACGACATACATCGGCACGCGCGGACCCAGTCCATAGGGGCGGCCGACGAACTCCGGCCGTTCGGTCGCGGCCTCGCTGGCCGTCGTCCGCAGATGGTATTCTCCGGCCGTGTCGATGGTGGAGGCGCCGTGGCCCGGCGACGGCGGCGCGGGCGGCGGGACGTGGTCGAAGAAGCCGTCGTTCTCGTCGAACATGACGAACAGCACCGTGCGGGCCCAGACGGCCGGGTCGGCGGTCAGGGCCTCGATCACCCGGGCGGTGTAGTCGGCCCCCTGGGCCGGGCTGGATGGGCCGGGGTGTTCCGAGGCCGCGGCCGGGGCGACGATCCACGACACCTGCGGCAGGGCGCCGGCCAGGACGTCCTCGCGCAGGCCGTCGACGGCGCGGGTGCTGAGCCCCAGTTCGGCCAGGCGGGGGTCGGCGCCCGGCTTGCCGTCATGGCTGTCGCGGAAGGTCTGGAAGCCGGCCACCGGGTTGTCGGTGAAGTTGTCGGCCATGTCCTGGTAGATGCGCCAACTCACGCCCGCCTGCAGCAGCCGCTCCGGATAGGTGGTCCAGCGATAGCCGTCGGGATGACCGCCGTCGGCGACGAGGGCGTCGTGCGAGTTCGAGAGCGAGGGGCCGCCCATCTGGCCGCCCGGGTCGTTGGTCCCGCTCCACAGGAACAGCCGGTTGGAATTGGTCCCGGTCTGCATCGCGCAATGGTAGGCGTCGCAGACGGTGAAGGCCTCGGCCAGGGCGTACTGGAACGGGATGTCCGTCTCGCCGAACCAGCCCATCGAATGTTCGGTCTTGGCGACGGGCCAGGCGCTCATCCGCCCCTCGTCCCAGGCCGCCTGGGCGTCGGGCCAGCTGTGCGGCGTGCCCTCCACCCGCATCAGGCGGAAGTCCTCGGCCGTGTTCAGCGGGAAGGGGCTGACGAGAGGGGGGCGGTCCGGGGCCTGGCCGTTGGCCTGGACCCAGCAGGTCGCGCCCGACCGGCCGGGGGCGTCGGCCACGGGGATGGGGAAGCGGTCGCCGAAGCCGCGCACGCCGCGCATGGCCCCGAAATAATGGTCGAAGGAGCGGTTCTCCTGCATCAGGATCACCACATGGGCGACGTCGGCGACGGTCCCCGCGCGGACGTCGGCGGGGATGCTCATCGCCCGGGCGATGGCGGGCGTCAGGGCGGCGGCGCCGGCGGCGAGCAGGAGGCGACGGCGGTCGAGGGTCATGCGGTCATCCTTCCGCGACCGCCCGGCGATCCGCGGTCCTGAACCGTCCTAGAGACGGAATGCGAACCGGCGATGACGGCGCGGCGGCGTCCGCTAGATCCCCGCCGCCGGATCCGGTTCGGCCACGGCGTCGCGGCCCTCGACGATGCGGGCCGCGGCGAGGTCGGCGGTGACGTTGCCGATGGTGCGGAAGATGTCGGGGATGACCTCGACCGCCAGCAGCAGGGGCAGGACCTGGATCGGCACGCCCAAGGCGAGGCAGATGGGGGCGATGGAGACGAAGAAGCTGACCTGCCCCGGCAGGCCGACCGAACCGATGGAGATGGCGATGGCGGTCAGGCCGCCGGCGATCCAGGCGGCCGGATGGATGTCGACGCCGTGCAGGTGCGCGACGTAGATGACCACGGCGAGGTTGGCGACCGGGCTGGTGAAGCGGAACACCGCCACCGCCAGCGGCAGGACGAGGCCCGCCGTGGCGGTCGAGACGCCCAGCGCAGTGCGCGCCTGTTCGACCATGGCAGGCAGGCTGGCGAGCGACGACTGGGTCGAGAAGGCGACGACCTGCGCCGGAATAATGCCGCGCGCGAACCGGGCCAGGCCGATGCGGCCCCAGGGCACGACGAAGGCGTAGATCAGGAGGATCAGGCCGACCTGGGCCAGCACCACCATGCTGACGTAGTGGCCGAGGGTGCCCAGGGCGCCGAGGCCGGCGTTCAGTCCCACGCCCATCGACAGGGCGAAGACGCCGATGGGGGCGGCCAGCAGCACCCAGTGGACGATGATGATCATGGTCTCGGACACGGCCTCGAAGAACTCCACCAGGGGCGCGCGGCGGCCGGGGCTGAGGCGGGTGACGGCGAAGCCGAAGGCGATGGCGAAGACGACGATGCCGAGGATGGCGTCGTCGGCGGCGGCGCGGATCGGATTGGCCGGCGCCAGGCTGGTCAGGAAGGCCGCAAGCCCGCCGCCCGTCGCGCTCTCGCGCACCACGGCGGCGTCGGGCGCTCCAGCCAGCAGGACGGCCGCGCCCGCCGGATCGATCGGCCACAGCAGATGCAGGGCCTCGGAAGCGAAGATCGCATAGACCGTCGATCCCAGCAGCAGGATGGCGAAGACCATCAGGGCCTTCAGCGCCAGCCGGCCGGTCGCCGCCGCGTCGGCGATCGAGCCGATGCCCGTCACCAGCAGGCTGAAGACGAGCGGGATGATGGTCATCTTCAGGGCATTGAGCCACAGGGCGCCGACGGCGCCGATCAGGTCGGCGGTCCCGGCGCCGCCGGGCAGACCCCAGGCCTGGGCCGCGGCGCCAGCGAACAGGCCGGCCAGCAGGGCGACGAGCACCCACAGGCTCAGGGACATCAGGGCGGAACGGAGTCGGGAAGCAGCCATCGGTCGAAGCTAGGCGCCGTCGCCGTATTTGACCATCCATCGCGTGCGCCAGCGTGAACGATCCACGCCCGACCGCCGGATTCAGCGGGCGTTGAGGCCGGCGAGCACCTCGACGGTCTGGTCGGCGGCCGTTTCGAGTGCGTCGTCGTCGAGCGATGCGATCCCGACGACGGCCCGTTCGGGGCGCGCCCGACCCTGGCCCTGGCGGCGGTAGGCCGGGTCGTAGTGGTGGACGATCAGGTCGACGGCCAGGGTCTCGACCTCCCCGGCGGCGGCGAGGGCGCGCCACTCTGCGACCATTTGCTTGCCGATGTGGCGCGGCAGGCGGGTCAGGGCCGTGTCGAGGGCCAGGCGGTCGGCGGCGAAGTCGGCGTAGTCGCGCACGGTGCGGGCGGCGCGAACCTCGACCGGGGACTCGAGACGGATGGTCGGGGCGGCGGCCATGGCGGCCCACAGGGACGGCGGGACGACGCGGGCGCCGATCTTCGAACTCTCGGCCTCGACCAGCACGGGGCGGGCGGGATCGAGGCGGGACAGGGCGTCGTGCAGCCGGCTCTCGAAGGCCTTCTGCGACGGCTGGCCGCCGGGCATGGCCCCGAACAGGGAGCCGCGATGGGCGGCGAGGGCCTCGAGGTCGAGGGTCTGGACGCCGCGCGCGGCGACGGCGCCGAGCAGGGCCGTCTTGCCGACGCCGGTGGGGCCGTCGAGCAGGACGAGCGAGTGCGCGAGCGGCGCGTCGTAGAGGGCCGCCTTCACCTGCCGCCGCCAGGTCTGGTAGCCGCCGTCCAGCACCGTCACCGGCCAGCCGACCTGGTCCATCACCGTGACCATGGCCCCGGACCGCTGTCCGCCGCGCCAGCAATAGACCAGCGGCTTGAACCCCCCGCCCCGGTCCGCGAGCGCCCCTTCCAGATGGGCCGCGATATTGCGCGCCACCAGCGCCGCGCCGTTGCGCCGGGCCAGGAATTTGGAGCCCTGCACATATTCGGTCCCGACCACCGCCCGCTGGGCGTCGTCCAGCACCGGCAGGTTGATGGCTCCGGGGATATGGTCCAGCGCGAACTCGGCCGGACTGCGCACGTCGATGATGGCGTCGAAGGCGTCGCGCGCCCCGGGCGACAGATCGGCCGTGCGCCGGATCATCCGACGACCCGCACCCGCGCCGGCCCATCGACGACGCGTCCCACGACGGCGGCCCGGTCGAAACCCTCGGCGCGGGCCAGATCGAGGAGCGTCCCGGCCTGATCGGCGGCGACGGAGATCAGCAGTCCGCCGGACGTCTGGGGATCGGTCAGCAGGTTGCGGCGCCAGTCCGGCAGGTCGCCGGGCAGGTCGACGCCGGCGGCGTAGCTGTCCCAGTTGCGGCCCGAGGCGCCGGTGCAGACGCCCGCCGCGGCCAGCGGCTCGACCCCGTCCAGCAACGGCGGCTGCGCCGTCAGCTCGACGGTCAGACCTGATCCGCGCGCCATCTCCAGCGCATGACCCAGCAGGCCGAAGCCCGTCACGTCGGTCACTGCATGCACCCCCGCCCGTCCGGCCAGCCGCGCTCCCAGGGTGTTCAACCGGGTCGTCGAGGCGATCAGGGCGGCGTAGCCCGCCGGCTCCAGCGCGCCCGACTTGAACGCCGCGCTCAACACGCCGACGCCCAGCGCCTTGGTCAGGATCAGCACGTCCCCGGCCCGCGCGCCGCGGTTGGTAAGCACCTGATCCGGATGCACCAGCCCCAGGGCGACCAGGCCGTAGATCGGCTCGACGCTGTCGATCGAATGGCCGCCGGCGACCGGTATGCCCGCCGCCGCGCAGACCGCCGCCCCGCCCTGCAGGATCAGGCCGATGGTGTCGGCGGACAGGATCTTCACCGGCATGCCGACCAGGGCCAGGGCGAAGATCGGCGTCGCCCCCATGGCGTAGACATCCGACAGGGCGTTGGTCGCGGCGATGCGGCCGAAGTCGAACGGATCGTCGACCACGGGCATGAAGAAGTCGGTCGTGGCCACCAGCGCCTGCCGGTCGTTCAGCCGCCAGACCGCCGCGTCGTCGCTGGTCTCGGTTCCGACCATCAGATCGGCGAACACCGCCGCCTGGGGGATTCCCTTCAGGATGTCCTGCAGCACGGCCGGGGCCAGCTTGCAGCCGCAGCCGCCGCCATGGGCGAGGGAGGTCAGGCGGGGCTCGGGCGTGTTCATGCGTCGGGCTTAGAGCCAAACCCTTGCCGAACTCAACAGCCGGGCCGTCCGCATTCGCCGTTGCCAGCCCGCCGCCGTCGGACCAATGTCACGCCTCAAACCGGGGGTGAACGATGCGACTTCTTCTTGCGACGACGGCGGCGCTGGCGCTGCTGGGGTCTGGTCCCGCCCAAGCCCAGGCGGGCCCGACCGACGACACGCTGCGCCAGGCCGTCGCGCGAGACTATGACGCCAACCTGGGCGCCCTGTTCGACGACTTCCATCGCAACCCCGAACTGTCGGGCCTGGAGGTTCGCACCGCCGGGATCATGGCGGCCCGGCTGACCGCCCTCGGCTATGACGTCACCAGCGGCGTCGGGGGCACGGGCGTTGTCGCGGTGCTGCGCAACGGCGAAGGCCCGACGGTCATGATCCGCGCCGACATGGACGGACTGCCGCTGAGCGAACAGTCGGGCCTCGCCAACGCCTCGACGGTGCATCAGACCGACAGCGACGGCGTCGAAAAGCCGGTCATGCATGCCTGCGGCCACGACGTGCACATCACCGCCCTGATCGGCACGGCGCGGCAGATGATGGCGCGGCGCGCGGACTGGTCGGGAACCCTGGTCCTGATCGCCCAGCCGGCCGAGGAGCGCATCTTCGGCGCCCGGGCCATGGTCGAGGACGGCCTCTATACCCGCTTCCCCAAGCCCGACTACGCCCTCGCCTTCCACGTCTCGGCCGACCTCGCCACCGGACTGGTGGACGTGCCGCTGGCCATCACCTCGTCCAGTTCGGACAGCATCGACATCGCGGTTCACGGCGTCGGCACGCACGGTGCCTATCCGCACAAGGGCGTCGATCCGATCGTGGTCGCCTCGGCCATCGTCATGAACCTGCAGACCCTGCCCAGCCGCAGCATCAATCCGCTGGAGGGGGCGATCGTCACCGTCGGCGCCATCCACGGCGGCATCAAGCACAACATCATCTCCGACCGCGTGGACATGCAACTGACGGTCCGCGCCGACAATCCGGAAACGCGCACCGCCCTGCTGGACGGCATCGACCGCGTTTCTCGCGGGACGGCCCTGGCGCTGGGCGTGCCGGAGGACCGGCTGCCGACCGTGGTGCGTTCCACGGAAAACACGCCGCCGACCATCAACGACGCCGCCACCGCCACCCGGGTCCGGACCGCCATCGGCGGAGCCATGGGCGCCGACCGTGTCGTGGATGTCGCCCGCACCGGCATGGGCGCCGAGGATTTCGCCTATTTCGTCACGCCCGAGAGCGGTGTGAAGGGGGTCTATTTCAGCGTCGGCGGCACCCCGGCCGATCAGGTCGCAAACGCGCCGGGCCACCACTCGCCCCTGTTCCGCATCGATCCGCGCCCCTCGGTCACGACCGGCGTCGAGGCCACGGTCGTGGCGGCCCAGGCCCTGATGCCGAAAGACTGAGGCGCGCCTGAACCGTTCCCGGCCCCGTCCGTTTCACCGGCGACCCGGAGAGCTTCATGCCCATTCCCAAACTCGCGACCCTGATTGGCGGCCTGTTGCTCAGCAAGGGTGGGCGGCGCATGGCGGGCCGCCACGCCGGCAAGCTGGCGCTGGCCACCCTGGCCTTCCAGCTGTGGGAGCAACGGCAGGCGGCGAAGCATCCAGGACGGCCCCAATCCTCTACGGCCCAGCCCCGGACGGCCCATCCGCGCCAGCGCTGGAGCGGACGCCGCGTCTGAATCCGCTGGACCGACGCCGCGTCAACCGCGCTAACTGCGTCGGCCAAGCGGAGCCGTCGCCATGATCACCGTCCATCACCTCAACGATTCCCGGTCCCAGCGCGTGCTGTGGCTGCTGGAGGAACTGGGCGCGCCCTATGAGGTGAAGCGGTACCAGCGCGACGCGAAGACCATGCTGGCCCCGCCGGACCTGAAGGCCATCCATCCGCTGGGCAAGTCGCCCGTGCTGGACGATGGCGACGCCCGCGTGGCCGAAACCGGGGCCATTATCGAATATCTGCTCGAGACCCATCCCGCCTCCGGCCTTCGCCCCGCGAGCGGAACCGAGGCCGCGCGGCGCTTCACCTACTGGCTGCACTACGCCGAGGGCTCGGCCATGACGCCCCTGCTGCTGAAGCTGATCTTCAGCGCCATCCCCGGCCGCGTGCCCTTCCTCGCCCGCCCGGTCGCCCGGGGCATCACCAAGGCCATGAACGCCAATATGATCGACCCGCAGCTGGCGGCGCACACCGCCCTGTGGGAGGCCGAACTGGCCCGCTCCGCCTGGTTCGCCGGCGACGCCTTCTCGGCCGCCGACATCATGATGAGCTTCCCGGTCGAGGCCGCGGGATCGCGGGTCGGCTACGGCGCCGAAAAGCCGCGCCTGAAGGCCTTCCTCCAGACCATCCACGCCCGGCCGGCATACCGGAGGGCCCTGGAAAGAGGCGGGCCGTACAGCTACGCCTGACGATGGCTTGGGCGCCACAGGCCGCCCGTGATCCATTCTGAATCCGGGAAAAGGGGCAACCCCGGCCTGAGTGAAACGTTGATCACCCCATGCGCCCGAGAACCGTTCAAGTCATCGCCGCCCTTGTGGCCGCCGTCGCCTTCATCCTCGCCTTCATGGCCGCAGGCGTCTTCTTGCTGTCCAGCCTGTTCATGGCCCTGGGTCTGGCCGCCATTGGCTGGCTGGCCTGGAGCCTGGTCGGTCGGGTCAAACTGTGGGGCAGTATCCAGCAAATCCGCGAGCGGCGGCGCAAGGCTGTCACATAACGACAATCTGTCGGAAACGTCTTGCCTCTTGAACCTTGGGGCGGGGCGCCCTACCCTCTTGGGCCGGTCGCGAGCGCCCAGCGACCCTTGGCGTCACCAACCTTTAGTCGGGCGATAGCTCAGAAATTCACGACATATGGAAAAAGTGCCGATGACGGCCGAGGGCTACCGTGTCCTCGACGATCAGCTGAAGCAATTGAAGTCCGTGGAGCGGCCGAGCGTGATCTCGGCCATCTCGGAAGCGCGCGAGCATGGCGATCTGTCTGAAAACGCAGAGTATCACGCCGCCAAGGAACGTCAGGGCTGGATCGAAGGCCAGATCGCCGACATCGAGGACAAGATCAGCCGCGCCCAGGTCATCGACGTCTCCAAGCTGAACGGCAATCAGGTCATGTTCGGCGCCACGGTCACCGTGGTCGACGAGGACACCGAGGAAGAGAGCCGCTACCAGATCGTCGGCGAGCACGAAGCCGATGTGAAGGCGGGCAAGGTCTCCGTCGCCTCGCCGATCGCGCGTTCGCTGATCTCCAAGGAAGTCGGCGACGTGGTCGAGGTGAACACCCCCGGCGGCGTCAAGGCCTACGAAATCCTCAAGGTCGAGTGGAAATAGCCCGATGACTGACGCCCCCGGAACGCGCCCGCCGCTGGTGTCGCATGTTTCGGTCGGCGTCACCGACCTCGCCCGGGCCGGCGCCTTCTATGACGCCGTGATGGCCACGCTGGGCGCCCGGCGGATCATGGAGCATCAGGTAGGCATCGGCTACGGCCGCGCCTTCCCCGAGTTCTGGGCCGCGTACCCCCACGACGGCGGCGCGGCCGAGGCCGGCAACGGAAGCCACATCTGCTTCAATGCCGCCGACCCTGCGGCGGTCGCCGCCTTCCATGTCGCCGGCCTGGGCGCGGGCGGAAGCGATGACGGCGCGCCGGGTCCGCGGCCCGAATACGCCCCCGGCTATTTCGCCGCCTTCCTGCGCGATCCCGACGGCAACAAGGTCGAGGCCATGTGCTGGGTCGCGCCGCCTCCGGCGACGTGAGCGCACCGCTCTCCATCTGGGTTGTCTCCGACGGCCGCATTGGCATGGAGAACCAGGCCCTGGGCCTGGCAGAGGCGGTCCAGCGCCTGACCCCCGCCGATATCAGCGTCCGCCGGATCCGCTGGCGCAAGGTCTTCGACAAACTGCCCTCGGCGCTGAAGACATCGTGGATGCTGGACCTCTCGTCCGACTCCACCGAACCCGCCTCCGGCGAGGCCTGGCCCGATATCTGGATCGCCACCGGCCGCGCCACCCTGCCGATGTCCGCCCGCGTCCGGGCTGCGTCGGGGGGGCGGACCTTCGTGGTCCAGACCCAGGACCCGCGGTGGCGCACCGCGGCCTATGACCTGATCGTCGCCCCCGCCCATGATCGGATCGAGGGCCCGAACGTGCTGTCGATCACCGGATCGCCCCATCGGGTCGCGCCGGAACGACTGGCGGAGAACTCGGCGGCCTTTGCGGACCAACTGGCGGCCCTGCCCTCTCCCCGCGTCGCCGCGCTGATCGGCGGGCGCTCGAGAGCCTTCGACCTGACCGGGGACCACGCCGCCGACCTTGCCGGGCGGATCGCCAGGGCCATCGAGGCGGCGAACGGCTCGCTGATGTTGACCTTCTCGCGCCGCACGCCCGCGGCGGCGAAGGCGGCGATGACCGCCCGGCTGGCGCATCTGCCGGGCCTGATCTGGGACGGCGCGGGCGCCAATCCCTATTTCGCCTTCCTGAACTTTGCCGACCATGTGCTGGTTACCGAGGACAGCGCCAACATGGCCGCCGAGGCGGCGTCCACGGGCAAGCCCGTGCTCATCCTGCCAATGATCCCGCTGAAGCCGGCGGACAAGTTCGCGCGCCTGCACGCGAACCTGCGCGAGCGCGGGGCCGCGCGGCCATTCGAGGGAAGTCTCGAGGCCTGGAGCTATGCGCCGCTGGATGAGACAGCGCGCGCCGCCCGGACGATGCTGGAGCGGATGAAGCGGGCCTAGTCGCCGCCGCCTCCGTCTCCCCCGCCTCCGTCGGACCCCGCATCGGACCCGTCCGCGTCCTTGCCGCGACCGCCCCCGTCCGACGTATGGGTCACGCCGCTGTCCGAGCTGTCCTTTCGGCGGCTTCCGGCGCTCCGGCTGTCCATCGCGACGCCCAGTCCCATCCCGATGGCGACGCCCAGGCCGATGCCGATCGCGAGGTTGTCCATGGCGATGCCGATCGCCGCGCCGACCCCCACGCCCAGCGCCAGACCGATGCCTATGAAACTGCGGCCTTCCATGTCGTCCCTCCGTCAGACCTGTGAACAGGTGGAACCTACCATCGCAAGAAGCGGAATCAGCGCCTAAATAGGGGCATGAGCATTTTGAGAACCGTCCCCCTTCGCCAGGCGAGAGTCGTCATCATCGGCTCCGGCCCCGCCGGCTGGACCGCGGCCATCTACGCCGCCCGCGCCATGCTGAAGCCCGTCGTTATCGCCGGCCTGCAGCCCGGCGGTCAGCTGACCATCACCACCGATGTCGAGAACTACCCCGGTTTCGCCGACGTCATCCAGGGGCCTTGGCTGATGGAGCAGATGCGCGCCCAGGCCGAGCACGTCGGAACCGAGATCATCGAGGACATCGTGGTCAAGGCCGACCTCAGCCAGCGGCCTTTCCGCCTGACGCTGGATTCCGGGACGGAAATGCTGGCCGAGACCGTGATCATCTCCACCGGCGCCCAGGCCAAATGGCTGGGGCTGGAGTCCGAGGCGAAATACCAGGGCTTCGGCGTCTCCGCCTGCGCCACCTGCGACGGCTTCTTCTATCGCGGCAAGGACGTGATCGTGGTCGGCGGCGGCAACACCGCCGTCGAGGAGGCGCTCTTCCTGACCAAATTCGCGGCCAAGGTCACGGTCGTGCACCGCCGCGACGAGTTCCGCGCCGAACGCATCCTGCAGGACCGTCTGCTCGCCAATCCCAAGGTCGAGGTGATCTGGGACAACGCCATCGACGAGATCCTGGGCGAAACCAACACCATAGGCGGGGTCAACGTCACGGGCGCCCGCCTGAAAAACGTGAAGACGGGCGAGACCCGCGATCTGTCCGCCGACGGCGTCTTCATCGCCATCGGCCACGCGCCATCCTCGGAACTGTTCGCCGGCCAGCTGGAAACCAAGCAGGGCGGCTATCTGGTGGTGAAACCGGGTACGACGGCCACGGCCATCGAAGGCGTATGGGCCGCGGGCGACGTGACTGACGACATCTACCGCCAGGCCGTCACCGCCGCGGGCATGGGCTGCATGGCGGCGCTTGAGGCGGTGCGTTTCCTCGCCGAGGAAGACCACGCCAAGGCGCACCACCCGATTTCGCACAAGCAGGCGGAAAAGATCGGCGTCTGGTAGCCGGCGTCAGCCGAACAGCTGCAGCTCGGGCGGGGCGTATTCGACCGGCCGTCCCGCCCGGCGGCGCAGGGCATAGTCCACCGCCGTCTGCACGGCGCGCTCGTCGGTCGGCTTGGACAGGACGCCGATCGTGCCGGCCACGCCATTGCGCACCATGCCGGGGTTGGCGGTCATGAACAGGACGGTCACGCCCAGATCCTGACCCAGCTCGCGTCCCAGATCGATGCCGGTCGGGCCGTCGGACAGATGGATGTCGACCAGCGCCAGATCGACTTCGGTGTCCTGAACCAGACGCCGCGCCGTATGCGCGTCAGAGGCCGTTCCGACCACCTCGTGGCCGAGATCTTCCAGCACGAAGCGCAGCTCCATCGCCACCAGTGCTTCGTCTTCAATGACCAGGATACGCGCACTCATCGGGTTTCGGACACTCGGTCTCTCTTATCGCGACCGCAGCATGCGATCAGCCTGCCAAATCAACGCTGACCCGGATGCGGGGTTGCCGGCCAACCCCGTTATGCGACAATTTGTGCGGCGCGGCGTCGTGACAGGGCGGTGGCCGGCAGGTCGGCGGTCACCCGCAGTCCTTCGGGCGCCCAGATCCGTTCCAGCCGCCCGCCCAGCTGGTTCTCGACCGACAGGGTGGCCAGTGACGAGCCGAACCCGATCCTCGTCGGCTCGCCCGCGACCGGGGGCCCGCCCCGCTCTTCCCACGCCAGGATGAACCGGTCGCCCTCGTTGCGCGTGTCCAGGGTGACCGCCCCTCCTTCCACCGACAGGGCTCCATATTTCGCGGCATTGGTGGCGAGCTCATGGAACAGAAGGGCGACCGAGGTCGCGGCCTGGTCGTCGAACACCGCATCGTCGCCGGTGACCGTGATCCGCATTTGCCCGTCCAGCGTCGCATAGGGTTTGAACAGGTCGTTGAGAAAGGCGTGCAGCGTCGTCGTCCCGACGGTCGGGCGCGAGGTGTCGGTGTGCGGCCGCACGAACTCATGGGCGCGAGCCAGGGCGTTGATCCGCGTCCGCACCGCCGCCGCGAATTCCTTCGCCTCCGGGAACTGGCGCGCCGACAGGGCGATCAGGGCCGAGACAACGGCGAAGATGTTCTTGATCCGGTGGCTCAGCTCCTGACTCAGCAAGTCCTTGGAATCGACCACCCGTTTCAGGTCCTCGATATCCGTACAGGTGCCGAACCAGCGCGTGATCCCGCCCTTCCCGTTCCGGATCGGCGAAGCCCGGCCCAGCGTCCAGCGGTAGACGCCATCGGCGCGCCGCAGCCGGTATTCGATCTCGTAGGGTTCGCCGGTTTCCAGCGAATGGCTCCAACGCTCCCAGGCGCGCGCCTGGTCGTCGGGGTGGAACATGCCGTTCCAGCCTTCGCCGTCGGTCGATCCCGCGGCCACGCCGGTGAACTCGTACCAACGCGCATTGTAGTAGTCGTGGAAGCCGTCCGGCCGCGTCGACCAGACCATCTGCGGCATGGAGTCGGCGATGGCGCGGAATCTCGCCTCGCTTTCCGCGAGGGCCGCCGCCGTGGTCACCAGATCGGCATCTGCCCGGCGCCCCGCCGCCAGCGCCTTGCGCAGGTTCAGCAGGTTCATCACCTGGCGCGCCAGCACCTCCAGCGCCTCGACCTGGACGGGGGTCAGCCCCTCGGGGCGCGGCCGGGTGTCAAGGACGCACAGGGTGCCGAGCGGCAGGCCGGCCTCGTCCTTCAACAGCACGCCGGCGTAGAATTTCGGGCCTTCGGGCGCCGTGACCAGAGGATTGCAGGCGAACCGCGGGTCCTGCGTCGCATCCGGAACCACCAGTTGGTCCCGTTCGAGCAGGGCGTGGCGACAGAAGGAGGTTTCCAGCGGCGTCTCGCGTACGCCCAGCCCCACCTCGGACTTGAACCATTGCCGATTGGCGTCGATCAGGTTGACCACGGCGATGGGCGCGTCACACAGCCGGGCCACCAGCGCGGTGATGTCGTCGAACGCAGGCTCTCGTTCGGAATCGAGGATGTCGTAGGACTGCAGGGCCGCAAGGCGATCCGTCTCATTCCAGGCGGTCGTGGTCATCCGGGGTCCGTTGTTCACGCCTGTGCGCGCCGAGATCAGGAAATGCGCAAAAGCGAATGCCGTTGCAAAGCTTGGCGTGGCGGGCGTCAGGCGCCCGGACGGCCGACTTCCTCGACCGCCATGGGCGTCACGCCCGGAGCGACGACGACCGTCGCCGCGGGTGCGGGCGCTGCGGGGGCTTCGAAGGCGGCCAGCCGCTCGTTGATGGCCGCGATGTCGGACGCCGAGGCCTGACGGCGCCCGCCGAGGGAGGCGACCCCGACGACCCGGGTCTGGCCGTCGATCTGGACGGTCCGCATGACGCTCTCGCCGTTGGCGGCGGCCTCGGCCAGCGCCTTTTCCGCCTCGGCCGCGGTGGCGATCCGGATGCGCGGCCGCGAGAATCGCGCCTCGTCAATCAGGGGCTCACGGCCCGAATAGCGTTGGCTGAAGGCCGCCGGCTCTCCATAGACGCCCTTCCACCGGTAGAAGATGTGTGCGCCGATCTGGGTCAGCTTGTTCAGCGTCGGCGACCACCACGGATGCACATAATCGGCGTGATAGTGGGTCGCCGTCCCCACGGCGGCCGACACATGGCCGGCCAGGGCCCGTTCCGCGACCCGCTTCGCCCGCTCCCACGCCCAGCCCACGGGCGCCTGGCCCAGCGCGCCGTCGCAGGTGAAGCTGAACTGGCAGCCCGTCGTGCGCTCGGCCCCCTCGAACACCACGCCGCAGACGGTGTTGGCGTAGTTGGGATCGCGCACGCGGTTCAGAATGACCTGGGCGACGGCTTCCTGGCCCTCGGTCGGCTCCAGCGCCGCCTCATAATACACACCCTGGGTCAGGCAGCGCAGCGCGCGGCGCCGGTCCTCGCCTGTGGCCGGCTTGAAGACGAAGGGAGCCGCCGTGCGCAGATACTGTGAAGCGTTCGGCGTCGCGGCGTTCAGCTTCATGGCGTCCAGGCCGATGGCGCCGAATTCCAGCGTCGGCCGGCCGGCCAGGGTCAGGCTCTCCCAGCCAGCGGTCAGGCCATACAGCGCCGGCTGGCGCTCGCCCGGATCGTGACGCAGCGCGACGGCCAGTTGCGACGGATCCATGCGACCGGTGATGGCGGCCATGCCGCGGGCGCCCAGGTCGCCCCTGGTCAGGGTCCGGACGGCGTCGGCGCGGCGGTCGATCTCGGGCCGGGGGGTCGAGCTGGCGGCCATGGCCACGCCGAAAGCGGCCAGCACCACGGGCACGCCGGCGGCATACCGCCGCGTCCGTTTCAGCGTCGATCTCCAGTCGATCCCGGCCAAATTCCAGCTCCAATGGACGGCCTTGGCCGCCTCAACATCTTCCATGCCCGTCAAGCGGGGCGCTTTTCAGGCGGAAAAGCGCCGTTTGGTCAAGCCTCAACGCCCGCCGAGGGTCGATCGCAGCATCCAGGCGAACTTCTCATGCGCCGCCAGCCGCTGCGTCATCAGGTCGGCCGATGCCTCGTCGCCGGCCTCATCAGCGACCGCGAGCGCCTTGCGAGTGGTGGCGATCAGGGTTTCGTGATCCTGCATCAGCTCCTTGAGCATGGCGTTCGCCTCCTTCTCGGGGTCCCCATCCTTGATCGAGGTCAGATTTCCGAACCCTGAAAAGCTCTGCGGGGCGAGCACACCCAGGGCGCGGATACGCTCGGCGAGGTCGTCCAGCGCGGCCCATATGTCCCGGTACTGCTGTTCCAGCAGATTGTGGAAGCTGAAGAACTCGGGACCGCGTACGTTCCAGTGATAGCCGTGGGTCTTCAGGTAGACGGCGAAACTGTCGGCCAGCACCTTGGTCAGTTCCTGGGCGACATCGGAGCGCTCGGCCCTGGTCAGGCCGGTGTCGATCGTGGCGGGCATGCGGAACTCCTGGGAAGGTTGAAACGGTCGGGGTTGAAGTGGGCATCGCCGACGCATTCGCCAAGACAGGATGTTCGGGCAACCACGGAATGAATGGCGAGACCTGAAGGAACGTGATCCTTCCCAATACGTTGCGAAGGATCGCGCGCGTCGCGAGCGGGGGTTGTCGAGTGGGCGCGGCCGGGTTTCTCAGACGTCTGTCAAATGCTGACGCCGCACTGAGTGGACTGGCGCGGATTCCGCCCCGGCCGTGGTGGGTCAACGTCCTGATCGGTCTGGCGTTCGCCGCCCTGGTTCTGGCGATCCGCTGGGCCCTGTCCGGCTTCTATGGCCAGATCAGCGGTTTCATCATCTTGTTGCCGGGAGTCGTTCTGGCGGCGTTGGCCGCGGGCCGGCTGGCGGGCGCGACCACGGTTGTGGCCGCCCTGCTCGGCGGCTGGTTGATCGCCGGTCCCGGCGCCGTGGGCGTGGGAATATCGTCGCCCATGGGCGTGATCGCGACGACCAACTTCATTGTCGTCGGCCTGTTCATCGCCGTCGTCGCCGCCTCGCTGCGCAAGACGCTCGCGCGGCTGGACCATTCGATCGCGGAGCTGTCCGCCGCGGACGCCCGCGTCGGCGAAAGCGACGCCCGCTTCCGGCTGATGGCCGACACCGCGCCGTCGCCGGTCTGGATGACCAATGCGAACGCCGAGGTCGAGTTCGTCAACGCCGCCCTGGTCAAATACTACGGCCGTCCCGCCGAACAGCTTCTGGGGCACGTCTGGAAACAGACCATCCACCCCGACGATCAGGCTTCGGTCGAGGCGGCGATGGCGAGCGCGCGGCCGGCGCGCCGGCCCTATGACTTCGAGGCCCGGTTCCAGCGCGCCGATGGCGGGTGGCGCTGGATGCGCGTCTCCGTCAATCCGCGGTTCGGCTCCGACCAGACCTTTCTCGGCTACGTCGGCATGGCCTTCGATGTCAGCGAGACGCGCGAGGCGCTGGATGCGCTGGCCGCCCTCGAACGGCGCCAGACATTCCTGCTGGAGCTGGCCGACAGACTCCGCGACCTCGCGTCTCCGGAAGAGATCATGATCGAGGCCGGGCGGGCAGTCGGCGCGGAGCTCGGCGCCGACCGTGTCGGCTATGGCGAGGTGGATCAGGAACGCGGGGTGGTCTTCATGAACCCCGACTGGACCGCCGGCGTCGTCAGCGCCCAGGGCGAGTTCCGCCCCGAGGATCTCGGCGCTGACCTGATCACCGATCTGGCGGAAGGACAGTTGATCCGCATCCCGGATGTTCAGACGGACGCGCGGACACGGGACGCCCTGGAGGTTTTCCAGCGGCTGGAGACACGGGCTCTCATGCGCGCGCCGGTCATTCGCGGAGGCGGTCTGAGGGCGTTCATGTACGCCCACCACGCCAGCGTGCGCGAATGGAGCGAACCGGAATCGGATCTCCTGCAGGAGGTCGCGGTCCGCACCTGGACCGAAATCGAGCGGGCCCGCGCGGAGGCCGCGGTCCGGGAGAGCGAGGCCCGCTTCCGCGCCATCGCCGACACCGCACCCGTGCTGATCTGGGTCACCCAGCAGGATCGCACGCGCGCGTTCGTCAACCAGGCCTATGTCGCGTTCAACGGCGGAACCTACGACGAGGCGCGACTGGCCGACTGGCGCGCCGTCATCCATCCCGACGACCATGAACGCATCATCCAGGAATCGCTCGCCGGAGAGGCGACGGGCCAGGCTTTCTCGATGGAGGCGCGGTATTTGCGCCATGACGGGGAGTACCGGTGGTTGAAGTCCTTCTCGCGGCCCCGGCTGGGTGCTGGCGGCGCGGTTCTGGGCTTCGTTGGCGTGGCGTTCGACGTGACGGACATGCGCGAGGCCAGCGACCGGCTGATGGAGTCCGAGACCCGGTTCCGCACCGTGGCCGATAGCGCGCCCGCCCTGATCTGGATGCTGGACGCCGAGGGCAGGCCCAGCTTCATCAACCGCCGCTACCGCGCCTTCTTCGGCATCGAGTCCGAGCTGGACGTGGTCGAGGGCTGGCGAAAGCTGGTTCACCCCGACGACATCCAGGCCTTCCTGGCCGCCTTCAACGAGGCCGTGGACCGGCACGACCGCTTCGAAGGCCTGATCCGGACCCGCCATCCCGTGATGGGCGAGCGATGGCTGCGCTGCGAGGCCCTGCCCCGTTTCGACGCCGGCGGAAAATACCAGGGCTATGTCGGCGCCAACGTCGACGTCACCGAGGCCAAACAGGCCGAGGAGGACCTCAAACGCATCAACGAACTGCTCGAGGAGCGCGTCGGTGAGGCGATGGCGGAGAAGGCCAAGGCCGAGGCTGACCTGATGCACGCCCAGCGAATGGAGGCCGTCGGCCGGCTGACGGGCGGCGTGGCCCACGACTTCAACAATCTCCTGACCGTCGTCATCGGCGCCCTGGACATCATGCTGCGCTCGCCGAACGACGCGGCCAAACGCCAGAAACTGGGCGAGGCCGCCCTGGCCGCCGCCCGTCGCGGCGAGGGTCTGACGCACCAGTTGCTGGCCTTCTCGCGCCGGCAGGCCCTGCGCCCCGAGGCCGTCGACCTGAACGCCCAGATTCGCGAAAGCGAGCCGCTGCTGCGCCGGGCCGTGGGGGAGGCCGTCGAGTTCAAGCTCAAGCTGCGCCGTGGCGGGGCCCGGGTCAGCGTCGACCCGTCCCAGTTCGAGGCCGCCCTGCTGAACCTCGTCGTCAACGCCCGCGACGCCGTCGGCGACAAGGGGCGGATCACGGTCGAGACCCTGTCCTGCACCGTCAAGGCCGGCGAGGTGACCGACCTGTCGCCCGGCGACTATGTCTGCGTCACGGTGTCGGACAATGGCTCCGGCATGCCGCCCGACGTGATCGCCCGGGTGTTCGAACCCTTCTTCACCACCAAGGCGGTCGGCAAGGGCACCGGTCTGGGCCTGAGCCAGGTCTATGGCTTTGCGCGCCAGAGCGGCGGGGCGGCCCACATAGTCTCGGCCGTGGGGCGCGGCACGGAGATCAAACTCTATCTCCCGCCGCTCGCCGAGGATGCCGCGCCCGCGATCGAGGCAAGCCCGTCGGCAACCCAGACAATGAAAGCGGGCCGCCGCCTCCTGCTCGTCGAGGACGACGTCAGCGTCACCGTCGTGGCGCTGGAGTTGCTGGAGAGTCTCGGGCTGGAGGTCCGGGCCGTTGAAACCGCCCCCCAGGCGCTGGAGCTGCTCAAGCGCGAGCGTTTCGACATCATGCTGAGTGATGTGGTCATGCCCGGCGGCATGACCGGCATCGAGCTTGCGCGCCGGTGCGAGCGCGACCATCCCGACATGCGGGTCGTGCTGACGTCCGGCTATGCGGGCGACGACGTGGACGCGGCCCTGGCGGACGCGCCCTGGCCGTTCCTGCGCAAACCCTATTCGGGCGACCAGCTGGCGCGCATCCTGGGCGATCTCACGCCCGAGGATGCGCGCCAGCCGTCTGAAGCGACCTAGCGGGTGCGGGCCTTGCGGGCGGCGTAGCGCGCGTCGCGGGCGGCCTTCTGTTCTTCCTTGGTCAAAGCCTTGCGCTCCTTGCGGGCGGCGCGCTTCTCGGCCTCGATCGCTTCCTGGGCCTCGACGTCGGACGCGAGGCGGGCGGCTTCCTTGTCGGCCTTTTCACGGCGCGCTTCGGCCTTGGTCAGCTCGTGCTGTTGACGCAGGGCTTCCTTCTCGGCGGCGCGCTTGAGCGCCAGCTTCTCGAATTCGGGGTCGGGTGCGGCGGGTTTGGCCTTGAACCGGGCGAGCAGGGCCTTCTTGGCCTCCTGCTGGGTGGTCAGGCGGTCGGCGAAGCCGGTTTGTTTCAGATCTCTCATGCGGAGGTCGTCGATGTCCTTGATCGTTTGTCGGATACGCGGAACGGCGCGGGGCGAACGTCTCTTCAACCCGGGCGCGTCGGCTAACCCTATATAGGCGCCGAAATCAAGGTTGCGAGGCGGGATCGGTCCCGCCCCGCTCACTCGACGGAGAAGTGTGTCAGTTCGGTTTCTCGGCCTGGCCCACTGCGGCGCCCGCCGCGCCGCCCACCGCCGCGCCCACCGGACCGGCGACAAGGGCCCCGGCGATCGCGCCCGTGGCGGCCTTCTGTTCGATGGTCTGCCCACAGCCCGCGGCGGCGACGGCAGTGGCGGCCAGGACAAGGGTGACGGCAATACGTTTCATGACGGAATCTCCCGATAGCGCCGCTTGAACGCGGTTTCGCCGCGTCGGTTCCGGCTCTACGTGCAAAGTCAAAATCGTCAACGAAACCATAACGACTACAATAGATCATCCACGCCTTAATCATTGCAATGCAGAATCACCGCGTCATCGTGTTGTGTTCATGATCGGAAATACAGCAAAATTGCGATAGATTGGGAGCGACAACACGACTCCGCCCGCCGGATCATTTCAGCTTACATATCCACACCCACGCGATGTTGCGTCGCACCCGAATCTTGCGAATCAACCACATTGGCGCCACAAACGGCTGGCTTAAGGCGCGTCCTCGACGGCTGGCCCATTCGCCGACCGCCGATTTACCGCAAACGGATCGCGACGCCGATCTCCACGAGATTGGAGAGGGTCGCCCGGTTGCGAGACTATCCGGGGGCGGCATAGCGCCCTGCTGAACAGGACTGAGCTCTTGCCGAACGCCCCGCACACGTGCGCGAAAGCTCCTGTCGATCGTCTGGCCCGTATCCGGCCCGGCACGGCGGCTGCGGCTTTCGGCGTTGTGATGGGGCTGGCCGTGGGCTGCGCCTATCTGGGCGGGACGGCGGCCAAGGCCACTACCGTGCGGAACCAGGCGGAACGGATCGAGGGCGCCACGGCGGCCGGATTTACCGAGGAAGCACTCGCCGCTGCGGCGGGCGGTCTCGACGAAAGCGCCCTGGCCATCGCCCGGCGCCACGATCCCTACACCGTCGCCGGCGGCGCCCAGCGCGACCGCCAGGCCGAACTGATGACCGCGCGCCTCGAACAGCTGCGCGCCCGGCCCGGCGCTTCCGCCCTGCGCCAGGTCAGCCTGACCGGCCCGGTCGCGGCTCAGCCCTTCCGCCTCGGCGGCGCCCTGGACGCCTCGCGCGATCTCGAGTGCCTGACCCAGGCCGCCTATTACGAAGCCCGCGGCGAAGGCCGCGACGGCATGCGCGCCGTGGCCCAGGTCGTCCTGAACCGCGTGCGTCATGCTGCGTTCCCCAACAGCGTCTGCGGCGTCGTCTTCCAGGGGGCGGGCCGCCGGACCGGCTGCCAATTCAGCTTCACCTGCGATGGCTCCATGCGCGGCCGGGTCAACCAGGTCGCCTGGAACCGGGCCCGTGAAGTCGCCTCCAGCGCCCTGTCCGGCGGCGTCTTCGCCCCGGTCGGAAACGCCACCTTCTTCCACACCACGGGCGTCTCGCCGGGCTGGCGCCACGCCATGGTGCGGGTCAATCAGGTCGGCGACCACCTGTTCTACCGCTTCGGCGGCCGGTCAGGCTCGCGCGGCGCCTTCACCTATACGGCTCGGCCGTCAGGCCCGGCTGAAGGCCCGCGTCTGATCCAGGCCAGCATGGACCCGACCGGCACGGTTCGCGAAGCCGGCGCCGTCGCCTACAATCTGCTGGCGTCGCAGGACAATCGCGGCGCCCCGGTTGAGGCGGCTCCCGCCGCCGTCTCATCCCCGCCGTCGCCCGCTACGGCGGCTCCGTTGGAAGCGCCTGCGGCTCCGGCCGAAACCACGCCCGCCGCGGCCTGACCCATCAGGCATGCCGGCTTTCCTCGGCCGTGATCAGCGATTCTGGACCTTCCACTGGTTGGTCAGGTTCTGCTTCAGATTGCCGAACCGCCCCTGCTGATCAAGATTGACATCGGAGTCCCCGGGCTGGCCCGTCTGGATCTCTGTCTCGAGATCGCGACGGTCGCTGTCGGCGGCTTCATCAGCCGATTTGACGCCCTTGTCGGCGTAGCTGCGCTGTTCCTTGGGAATTCTGGGGGCGTGGGTCATCGAAGTCTCCTTCCGTCCCCTGATAAACCCCGTGTCGAGGCCGCCGTTCCGTAGCGGCGTTCGCCGATCCGTTCAGACGACGTCCAGGCCGATGTCCAGCGACGGCGCGGAATGGGTCAGGGCCCCGACCGAGATCACGTCCACCCCCGTCTCCGCGATAGCGCGCACCGTCCCCAGATTGACCCCGCCCGAGGCTTCCAGCACCGGCCGGCCGAACGGCGAGACCCGGGCCCGCTCCACCGCCTCGCGCAGCATCGGCAGGGTGAAATTGTCCAGCATGATCACGTCCGGCCGTTCGGCCAGCGCCTCATCCAGTTGATCCAGGCCGTCGACCTCGACCTCGACCTTCATCAGGTGACCCATCGCGGTCCGCGCGCGGCGGATCGCCTCGCCCACGCCGCCGCAGACGGCGACGTGATTGTCCTTGATCAGGATCGCGTCATCCAGGCCGAAGCGGTGATTGACCCCGCCGCCGCACAGGACCGCGTGTTTCTCCAGCGCCCTCAGGCCCGGCGTCGTCTTGCGCGTATCGGCGATGCGCGCCTTCGTTCCGGCCACGGCCTCGACATAGGCCCGCGTCAGGGTCGCCACGCCGCTCAGCCGGCCCACCAGGTTCAACGCCGTCCGCTCGGCGGCCAGAAAGGCCCGCGCGTCCGCCTCGACCTCGGCCAGGACCGCGCCCGCCCCGAAGGCGTCGCCGTCGCGCAGCTTCAGCTCGACCGAGGCCCCGGGATCCATGGCCAGCACGCTCAGCCGCACGCAGTCGATCCCGGCCAGAACGCCCGGTTTGCGCGCCACGAACGACGCCCGCATGCGCGCGCCTTCGGGAATGCAGGCCTGGGCCGTCACATCGCCGGCGCGGCCCAGATCCTCGGTCAGGGCCATCAGGATCACCGGCTCGATCAGCAGGTCGGGCAGTTGTCTGATCATGGCTCTATCCTGCGGTGGCCAGAACGCCGGGCTCCACGGCGAGGTCGGGCGCGAGAGTCAGGCGCGTATGCCGCGCCTGCGCCGCCGCGGCCGGATAGTCGCGGCGGAAATGCCCGCCCCGGCTCTCACGCCGCGCCAACGCCGCCTCAGCGATCATGCGCGCCGTGACCAGCGGCGGAGCGGGCCCGGCTGCGCGCTCCAGTTCATTGATCACGGCCAGCGCGCGCGTCAGCCCGGCGGCATCGCGCACCACGCCGACATCGGCGCTCATGGCCGCGCGCAACCGCTGAAGTTCGGCGTCGCTCAGGCCCGGAGCCGCTACGGCGGGGATCGGCGCGCCGCCCTGGCTGCGCTCCGCCGCCGCCGCCCGACCGGTCCGACGGCCGAACGCCGCCGCTTCCAGCAGCGAGTTGGACGCCAGCCGGTTGGCGCCATGCACGCCCGTCGCGGCGCATTCTCCGACGGCGAACAGGCCGGGCAGTGTCGTCCGCCCGTCCGGCCCGGCGGCGATCCCGCCCATGTGATAATGGGCCGCCGCCGCCACCGGAATCGGCGTCTCGCGGGGATCCAGTCCGGCGCGCATGCAGGCTGCGAAGACTCCGGGAAAGGCTTCGGGGAATTCGTGACCGACGGCTGTACGGGCGTCGAGAAAGGCGCCCCGGCCCTCGGCGCGGGCGGCATGAACGGCCCGGGCCACAATGTCACGCGGCTGCAGGTCGGCGCCCGCCGCCGGGCCCAGAAGGAAACGGCCCTCGCGGTCGATCAGCCGCGCGCCTTCGCCGCGCAGGGCCTCGGTCGCCAGCGGCATGGGATCAAGCCCCACGTCGATGGCCGTCGGATGGAACTGGACGAACTCGGGATCCAGAATCTCCGCGCCCGCCGCCCAGGCCAGGGCCATGCCCTCGCCCAGCAGGGCCGCCGGCGTGGTCGTCTGGGCGTACAGCCCGCCCGCGCCGCCGGTGGCCAGCACCACGGCCGGCGCCGTGACCTCGACCATCCGGCCCGCGCCGCGGTCGATCAGTGCTCCGCACACGCGCCCGGAGGCGTCCTGGATCAGGCCGCGCAGGCGCGCGTCCTCCCACACCTCGATGTGCGGCGCGGCGCGCACCGCCGTCACCAGCGCCGACAGGATCGCCCTTCCGGCCCCGTCGCCGCCGACCCGGGCAACCCGGGCCTGCGAATGCGCGGCTTCCAGACTGACCGCGAATCCGCCGGCGGCGTCGCGGTCGAAGGGGGCGCCGAGCGCGGCCAGCCATTCCACCGTTTCGCGGCCGTCGCCGGTCAGGGCCCGCGTCGCCTCGATCTCGACCAGACCTGCGCCCGCCGCCGCCGTATCGGCCGCGTGCAGGGCCGGGGCGTCGTCCGCCGACAGGGCCGCCGCCACCCCGCCCTGGGCCCAGGCCGAGGAACAGGCTTCCAGCAGGGGCGCGGGCGTGACCAGCAGCACCTTGCGCGGCGCCGCCTCCAGCGCGGCCGAAAGACCGGCCAGACCCCCGCCGACGATCAGCGGCCCGTCATGGCGGATGCGGCTCAACGCCCGAACTCGAAATAGCTGGCGCCCAGCGCCATCGCCTGCTGCAGCGAACCGGTCGCGGGAATCAGCCCGGCCAGAGCCACGCCCGCGCAGGCCGCGGCGACCAGCAGGAACAGGCCCACGCTGCGGCCCGCCTCGGGCCAGTTCAGCTGACGGCCGTCGGGCCGCCATGCGCCGCGCCGCAGATGGCCGATCAGGGCCATGGCCAGGAAGGCCGCGAAGATATAGCTCCCGTTGGTCACGCCCCAGATCACCACCACCACGCCGATGATGACCATCGCGGCCTTCTCGACCATGGGGTGGATGAGCGCCAGAACGGGCCCCAGAGCCTTGGAACCATCGAGGGGCGGCGCGGGCGCGAGGTTCACCAGATTGATCAGGGCGATGATGAACACCCCCTGCAGCCACATCCCCTGTCCCGTGGCGATGTACAGGCCGAAGAAGGGAATGGCGGCCAGCAGGCCGAACGCCGGCCCCGCCAGCGACACCAGCACGCCATGCCATTCGCTGGCCGGCAGGCGCTGGCTCTTCGCCACGCCGCCGAGGAACGGGATGATGTAGATTTTCGCGGGTCCCATGCCCAGCGCGTTCATCGCCAGCACATGGCCGTACTCATGCACCAGCAGGCCCCAGATCGCCGCCACGGCGATGACCCAGCTGCCTGACGCCCACCAGATGAAACCGCCCAGCAGCAGGGTCGAAACCACGGCCCAGACCGGATGCTGGCCCTTGTCCAGTGGCGGCTCGCCCGCCTGCGGCCGGGCGATTTCCCGCTCGACCGGCGCGGCCGGCGGCAGGTTCTCCCAGGGACCGGGGCGGCGCGTCTGATCTGTGTCTGTCATCGCGCAGACGTGGCCTTCTCCGGCCTCAGCCACAAGGCCAGGAGGGCGAGAAGCCGCAGGCTCCTCGGATCGATGTTGGCGACGGCCCGCACCGGGGCGACGTAGTGCATCAGATCAGCTCCACCGCGACATGGTGCTTCGCCTTGAACAGGTCGTAGCGCGCGGGGATCGCGGGCGGCGGCAGGTCGATCATCCGCTGCACCGCCAGCCGCGCACGCCCGGCCATCTCTTCCGGCACCGTGACCTCGAACTGCATGTGCAGCAGGCAGTCGCGGATGTTCTCCAGCGTGATCCGCTTCATGTAGGGGCACATATTGCACGGGCCGATGAAGCTGACCTCGGGGACATCACCCTGGATGTTGGCGGCCATGGAGCATTCGGTGAGCAACACCACCTGTTTCGGCTTCCGGCTGGTGATGTAGTCGGTCATCGCCGCGGTCGACCCCGCGAAGTCGGCGGCCGACAGCACATCCTCCGGGCATTCCGGATGGGCCAGGATTTCGGCGCCGGGATAGGCCTCGCGCATCTCGGCGATGTCCGCGGCCGTGAACCGCTCGTGCACGATGCACCGGCCCTTCCAGGCGATGATGCCGACATTGGTCTGGGCCGCCACATTGCGCGCCAGGAACTCGTCGGGGATCAGGATCACCCGGTCGACGCCCCATTCCTTCGCCGCCCATTCCACCACCTGGACGGCGTTGGCGCTGGTGCAACAGATGTCGGTCTCGGCCTTCACGTCGGCCGTCGTGTTCACATAGGTCACCACCGGCAAGCCGGGGTACCGCTGCTTGATCAGGCGAACATCCGCGCCCGTGATGGACTCGGCCAGCGAACAGCCGGCCTTCAGGTCGGGAATCAGCACCGTTTTTTCAGGGCTCAGGATCTTCGAGGTCTCGGCCATGAAATGCACGCCGGCCTGGACGATCACCTTCGCCGGCGACCGCGCCGCTTCCTTGGCCAGGCCCAGGCTGTCGCCGACATAGTCGCCGACGCCGTGGAAGATATCCGGCGTCATGTAGTTGTGAGCCAGGATGACGGCGTCCCGCTGCTTCTTCAGCGCGTTGATCTCGCTGATCAGCGCCGCCTGGGCCGGCCACTCCATCGGGGTGACGTGATCCTTGACCTTGGCCCAGACCGGCGCGGTTTCCCGCTCCAGTTCCTTCGACAAGCCAAACATGCCGTCCGCCATCGCTCGTCTCCTCCACTTATGCTCAAAGTTAGCATAAGTCGGGATGAATGTAGGGGGCTGGCCGGAAAACGCAAGCCGGATGGCCGACCCCGTCGGTTATGGGAAACGCGATCTTAACCGGAACCGGCTGCAAGGGATGAACTCACCGGAGAATCCCATGCGCCTGATCCCTGTCGCGGCCGCCGCCCTGCTTCTGTCGTCCGGAGCAGCGATGGCGCAATCGTCAGAGCCCGGCATCGCCGTCGGGGCGACGGCGGGAACCACCGGCCTGGGCGTCGAGGTCCAGGTCAAGGTCGGTCCGATCTTCACCCTGCGGGGCTCCCTCGACCGCCTGACCCACAGCGCCGACGAAAGCTATGACGGGATCGACTACAACGCCGACCTGGCCTTCGACACCGTCGGCGGCTTCATCGACCTGCATCCGCTGGCCAACGGCCTGCTGATCTCGGGCGGCGCCTATATGGGCGACCGCGACATTGACCTGGCCGCCACCCCGACCGGGCCTGTCGAGATCGGGGGCCAGACCTATACGCCCTCGCAGGTCGGAACCCTGAACGGCGCGGTCAAGCTGCGCGACGTCGCCCCCTTCGTGGGCGTCGGCTGGGACGACACCTTCTACCGCACCGGCCGCTGGGGCTTCCGCGCCGTCGCCGGCGTCGCCTGGAGCGACGAGCCCGAGGTGGCCCTGACCTCGACCGGCGGCAGCCTGTCGAACGACCCGACCTTCCAGGCCCGGCTGCGGGACGAAAGCCGGCGCATCACCGAAGAGACCGAAGGCTATGGCCTGTTCCCGGTCGTCCAGGTGGGTCTGAACTACAAATTCTGACTGCCGATCGGCATTCTCGTGCCGGCCTTCGTCGGATAACGACAGGGCCAGGCTGCGGCGGCGGGGGCGCTCGCGCGCTCATGTTCCAGCAGCCAGCGCTTGCGCTCTATCCCGCCGGCATAGCCGGTCAGCGTTCCGTTGGCCCCGATCACCCGATGGCAGGGCACGATCACCGCGACGGGGTTCTGGCCGTTGGCCAGACCGGCCGCGCGCACCGCCTTCGGCGAGCCGATCGCCGCCGCCAGCTGGCCATAGGTCCGCGTCTCGCCCGCCGGAATGGCGCGCAGGGCGGCCCAGACGGCGCGCTGGAACGCCGTGCCGCTGGTCCTGACCGTCAGCCCGTCCAGCGCCGTCAGATCGCCGCCGAAATACGCCTCGACCGCCGCGCGCACGGCCTCGGGCGCGCGGCCCTCGACCAGCGCCGCCTCGCCCCAGTGGCGGCGCAGAAGCCGCATCATCCGCTCTTCAAAACCAGCGAAGTCCAGCGCCCGCACGGCCCCCTCCGCATCGGTGACCAGCAGAACCTCGCCGGTCGGCGTGGCGACCCGGTCCAGGGTCAGGGTTTCAGGCTGCGCGTTTCGCATCGTCTCTCTCCATCAACTGGTCGCCGCTGATCCCCGCGAGGGCCAGATACAGGGCGCCATAGGCCCGCCACGGACGCCAGGCTTCGGCGCGGGCGGTCAGGGTTTCGTCATTCAGGCGGTCGCTCGGCGCCTCGCCCCCGTCATCGATCCAGGCTCCCGCCAGCCTCAGCCCCGGCCGGGCCTCCACCAACGGCTTCAGCACGGGATCAGCCGACAGATCGCGGGCGATGGCGTCCGGATCGGCCGACATGTCGAACACCCGCCGCACCCGCGCCAGCACCCCTGGCAGGGCCTTCAGGTCGGTCGCCTCGACGCAGATCGCGACCCGGCCGGCCTCCGCCGGCTCGACCGACACAGAACCGTCGGCCCCGTCCACCTCCGGCGCCAGCACGCGCGACCAGCGCGTCCCTTCGACCTTGTCCCCGCGCGCCGTCAGGGCCGCGAGCATCGCCTCCCAGTCATAGGGGGCGCGGTAGGACAGGCTCAGCCTCACCCCGCCCTCGTGCACCCGCTCGCCGCGCCGGCGCAGGGCCGAGGGCGGCCGCTCGTACAGGGTCTGAAACGTCTCGTTGAACCGCCGCACGCTGCCGAAGCCCGAGGCCAGCGCCACCTGCGCCATGCTCAGGTCCGTCTGGTGGATCAGGGCCTTGGCCAGCAGCACCCGCCGGGTCTGGGCCACGCTGACCGGCGCGGCGCCCAGATGCTGGCGGAACAGCCGCCGCAGATGCCGTTCTCCAACCCCCAGCCGCGCGGCCAGACCGTCGACGTCGCCTCCATCCAGAGCGCCCGCCTCGATCAGGGCCAGGGCCCGACTGACCGTATTGGACGTCCCGCGCCACGCCCCCATGTCGGGCGCGGTCTCGGGCCGGCAGCGCAGACAGGCCCGAAAGCCCGCCTCCTCCGCCGCCGCCGCCGTGACGACGAAGATCATGTTCTCCCGCCTGGGGGTCCGGGCCGGGCAGACCGGGCGGCAGTAGATGCCCGTGGTCTTCACACAGCCGAAGAAGCGCCCGTCGAACCGCGCGTCGCGAGTCAGCACCGCGCGGTAACAGGCCTCCTGGTCGAGTTCGCTGGCGTTTTCCATGGTTGCAGAATGAGCCCGGCGGGGTCGGATGTCTCGCGGTTTTCGGACATCGCGGCGCCGGGCCTGAGTTCGCGCGGACGGCCGATCAGGGCCGCGCCAGCCGCCACAGGTTGAGGACCATGCTGCTCGCCAGGCTGATCGCCGAGATGGCCAGGGCCCAGACCAACACCACCGACAGGGTGCTCGCCACCCCGACCAGATCCCGCGCGCCGTCGCCCAGCGTCCTCAGGGCCTCGAAGTCCAGCGTGACCCCGTCGCCGGCGATGCGGGCCGTCTCGCCATTGAGGTCGGTCAGGGTGAACCAGTGGCCCGCCTCCCAGATCGCCCAGGTCAGCCACAGGCCGCCGGCCGCGACCCCCAGCCGGGCCGCCGCGCGCAGCCGGACCGCGTGGGGGCGGAACAGACTGTTCAGATCGACCGTCATCTGGACCAGGGCGTAGATCAGGATCGGCGCGAACAGGGTCGACCAGATCGGCGCGGGCGTGACCGCCGCCTCCGCGCCCAGCAGCCGGACCTGCGCCACACCGGGGAAGTGCAGCAGGCCAACCCACCACAGCGCGAACATCCCGACGACGACGAACGAGAAGGCGTAGTCCGCGCCCGGCCAGGCCTTGGCGGGCCGGAGCCTCCACGTCTGCTTCGCCGTCTCGGTCCCCGCCACCGAAGCGCCCCATGCGGCCGGATCGGACAGACCGAAGGCGCCCAGGTCCTTGACCCGCCACTGCGTCATCCATTTCGGCCGGATGTCGTAGTGTTCGAACACCGCGGCGGCGACCGTCGCCACGCCGATCAGCGTCAGGGCCGAACCGAAGAAACCGTGGAACGCATGGCCGATCGCCTGGCCCGAGTCCGCCGGCCCGCTGATCAGATGGATGAACAGGCCGATCGCCTGCACCGCCAGCAGGACCAGCAGCCCCGCCTTCACCCCGAACAGCCAGTAGGGAAACAGCTCGGGCCCCACCAGCCGGTCCGGCCCCTTGCGGTACCGGGCCGCCACGACCAGGGGGTGGCCGATCTCGCGCAGGATGGCCTCCTGCTCGTCCTCGGTCAGCGGCCGCCCCAGTTCCTCTTCCTTCGCCTCGAACCGGCTCAGGATCAGGTCGCGCAGTTCGGCGATGATGTCGGCCCGTTCGTCCTGCGGCAGTTGCGCGGCGACGGCGTTCAGATAGCGGTCGATCATGTCCATGGCTTTTCCCCTTCAGCCGATCTCAAAGAATCTTGTCGAGCGAGGCGTTGATCCCCCGCCACTCGTCAGTCAGGGCGGCCAGCATCGAAACGCCGCCCGGCGACAGGACGTAGAAGCGCTTCTTCCGCTTCTCCTCCTCGCGCCATTCGCTGTTCAGCAGTCCCTGGCTCTCCAGCCGGCGCAGCAGCGGATAGAGGGTCGATTCCTCCATCTCCAGCCCGTCGGCGGCCAGGGCCTGACGCAGGGTGTAGCCGTACCGCTCGGTCCTCAGACAGGCGAGCACCGCCAGCACCAGCGACCCGCGCCGAAGCTCCAGCCGCATGGATTCAAAGAGGTCCGCATCGAGGCTCATGCCGCTTCCCTGCATCCCACATAGTGTGTGACACACAGTGTATGCCGTATACTGTGCGAGGGAGTCAAGCGCCCGGCGATCACCGGTCGGTCATTCGGGAATGCGCGCGCCGTCCCAGGCGAAGACGCCGCCGCTGTCTGCGGGCGTCAGGCCGTTGATCACGGCCAGCAGACGCTCCGCCGAATGGTCGGCGGTGAACAGCCGCTCCGGCCTGACCTCGCGCTGGAACGGCTGGCTCAGGGCCGTGTCCACCGTCCCCGGATGCAGCCCCGCGACCACCGCCTGCGGATGGGTGCGCCCCAGCTCCAGCGCCAGATTTCTCAGCACCATGTTCAGCGCGGCCTTCGACGCGCGATAGCTGTGCCAACCGCCCAGCCGGTTGTCGCCGATCGACCCCACCCGCGCCGACAGGGCGGTGAACACCGCCCGCCGGTCGCGCGGCGTCAGCGGCAGAAAATGCTTGGCTGTCAGCGCCGGGCCCACGGTGTTGATGCGGTAGTCGCGCAGCATATGCTCGGCGCCCAGGGCGCGATAACCGCGCTCGGGCTCGAACCCGTGGTGCAGCACGCCCGTGGCGACGAAGACCAGCGTCGGCGGCGGCCCCTCCGCGACCCGCGCGGCGGCCTCCGCGATCGACGCCTCGTCCTCCAGATCGAAGCCGGTCTCCGACCGCGACAGGGCGTGCACTACGGCGAACCGCCCCGACGCCCGCAGCAACCGCACCGTCGCCGCCCCGATCCCGCCCGACGCCCCGACGACCACCGCCGCCTGTTCTTGATCATCCATGGCTCACCAACGGCTTGGCGGGCCCCATGGTCAAGTCACCGGCGCGACACCGGACATCATGCCTCAGCCGCTCGGTGACAGCCACAAACCGTGCATCCCCGCGAAGGCGGGGACCCAGGTTTGGGCGGCAACCAGACTGGCAGGCTGACCAGCGCTCGGTCCAGCACTGGAGATGAGATCAAAGCCTGGGTCCCCGCCTTCGCGGGGATGCACGGATGATGGGCTGACCTACGCCGCCTTCGACTTCGCCGCGGGCTTCTTCGCCGGAGCAGCCTTCTTCGCCGCTGTCTTCTTCGCCGGCGCCTTGCCTCCCGCCGATCCCTTCAGACTGGCCCGCAAGGCTTCCATCAGGTCGATGACATTGGTGTCGTCCGGCTCGGGGGCCTCGACCAGACCCTTGCCGCCCTTCTGCTTGGCCTTGATCATTTCCCTGAGGGCATCGTCATAGCGGTCAGTGAATTTCGACGGATCGAACTCCGCCTCCTTCTGGCCGATGATGCGGGTGGCGATCTCGACCATGTCCTTGTCCGGCTTCACCGCCGGGATGTCGTCGAAATAGTCGGCGGTGTCGCGCACCTCGTCATGCGGCCGCAACGAATAGGCCACCAGCCCCTTGCCGCGCACCTCCAGGGCGATCTGCCGTTCGCGGCCGCGCAGGACCAGACAGCCGATGGCGATCTTGCCGGCCGCCTTCATGGCGTCGCGGATGACGGCGAAGGCCTCGGCCCCGACCCCCGTCTCGGGCACCACATAGAAGGGGTCGTCCCAATACAGGCGGTCGATGTCGTCCTCGTCGACGAACTGGTTGATGTCGATGGTCCGGGTGGACTCCAGCTTGACCTTGTCGAAGTCGGCGTCGTCGAACAGGACATATTCGTCCTTGGACACCTCATAGCCCTTGACCAGATCCGACCGCTCGACCGGCCCGGTATCGGGATCGGTCGGCACCATGCGGATGCGGTTGTTGGTATCCGGGTTGATCAGATGGAAGCTGACGTGGCTCGCGCTCGACGTCGCCGTGTAGAGGGCGACCGGGCAGGTCACCAGCGACAGCTTCAGATGTCCCTGCCAGGTGGGTCGGGCGGCCATGGTGCAGACTCCTTGAGTAACGGGGTGACAACGCAGCCTGGCCAGACTCGTTCAGGCACTGGACAGTGAGTCCCAACAGGTGTGTCCTGACGAGTCCGGCGCAAGAAAAACAACAAGCCGGTTTCGAGTGAGGAAACATGTCCAACCGACCGAGCCACATCCGGCTCAACTCCCACCCCGGCGCGGGAACCGTCAGCCGCTTCCCCCTGAACTGGGGCGCACCAACCGCCGGGGAACGAGGGCCCGTCATCGGCACCGTCAACTCGGGCAGCGATCGCAACGCCATCGGCGCCCACGGTGGCGCCTATTCGGTCTATCGGGCCCTGGCCGTCTCCTCGGGCGCCATGAGCGCCAACAACCGGCCCGACCTTACCAACACCTCGCCGACCACGCCCATGGGTCCGTTCCCGCAGTGGACTGATCCGGGCAAGATCGTCTCGCTCGACCCCTGGGGCGCCCGGGTGGCCGAGGACTTCGCCGACGAACTGCGCGACGGCGTCGACATCCGCCCCACCATCGCCGTGACCCGCGCCCGCCTGCAACTGGGCGAGATCGGCGAGGCCATCGCCGCCGGCCGGCTCAAGGCCGACGGCCAGATCGTGCATGAAAGCGGCGACGTCGCCGTGACCAAGGCCGCCATCGACCCCGTCTGGTACCTGCCCGGCATCGCCGAACGTTTCGGGGTCACCGAGACGGCCCTGCGCCGCACCCTGTTCGAACAGACCGGCGGCATGTACGCCGACCTCGTCACCCGGCCGGACATCAAGGTCTTCCTGCCCCCGATCGGCGGCATAACCCTCTACATCTTCGGCGACCCGGCCGCGATCGCCGACCCGAAACGCCGCCTGACCTGCCGCGTCCATGACGAGTGCAACGGTTCCGACGTCTTCGGCTCCGACATCTGCACCTGCCGCCCCTATCTGACCCACGGCATCGAGGAATGCATCCGCGAGGCCCAGGACGGCGGCGCGGGCCTGATCGCCTATAACCGCAAGGAGGGGCGTGCCCTCGGCGAGGTGACGAAATTCCTCGTCTACAACGCCCGCAAACGTCAGCCCGGCGGCGACCAGGCCGCCACCTATTTCGAGCGCACCGAATGCGTCGCCGGGGTCCAGGACGCCCGCTTCCAGCAACTGATGCCCGACATCCTGCACTGGCTGGGGATCACGAAGATCGACCGCTTCGTCTCCATGTCCAACATGAAGCACGACGCCCTGACCGCCTCGGGCATCGAGATCGGCGAACGGGTGCCAATCCCCGACTATCTCGTGCCGCCCGACGCCTCGGTGGAGATGGAGGCCAAGAAGGCCGCCGGCTATTTCACCCCTGACGCCCCGCCGTCGGCTGAAGACCTGACCCGTGTGGTGGGCCGCGACCTTGAGCAGTTCTGACACCCGGCAGGCGCGCAGCCTGCTCAACGCCGCCGCCGTCCGCGAACGGGCCCATGAGATGCTGGCCATCGGCGTCGCCGGCGGCCTCGATCACTGGAATGTCGATCTTGATCGGCTGTCCGAGACGGCGCGCTACGTCGCCGCCGTGATCCGCGACCAGTATCCGACCCTGACCGTGCCCTTCCACGCCCGCTGGCGGCATTTCGCCATCGACGGCGTCGACCTGTGGGGCCCCGCCGCCGGGACCCGCGACTGGCTCGATCCCGCCTCCCGCGCCCGGGCCGAGTTCGACCTCGCCATCGTTTCCGTCCTGCTCGACGCCGGCGCCGGGCCGGACTGGTCCTACAGGGACGCGCAGACCGGCCGCACCCTGACCCGCTCCGAAGGTTTGGCCATCGCCTCCCTGCGGATGTTCGAGGCCGGCGCCTTCTCCATCACCGAGGACGACCCGTGGCGCGTCGACGCCGTGGCCCTGACCTTCCTGACCGCCGCCGATCTGGCGCACGGATTCCAGGTCACCGCCGACAATCCGCTGGTCGGCCTCGACGGCCGCGCCGCCCTGCTGCGCCGTCTCGGCCAGGCCTGTCTCGCCGAGCCTGACCTGTTCGCCCTCGAGGACGAGCCGCGTCCCGGCGGCCTGTTCGACGCCATGGTCGACCGCGCCGACGATCAGGACCGCCTGCCCGCCCCTGTCATCCTCGAGGTCCTGCTCGAAGCCCTCGGCCCGATCTGGCGCGACCGGCTGACTCTCGGCGGCGTCGATCTCGGCGACTGCTGGAAACACCCCGCGATCAAGCGCGGCGACGCCACAGACGGTCTCGTACCGATCCACAAGCTGTCGCAGTGGCTCAGCTATTCGCTGGTCGAGCCGCTGCAGACGGCGGGCCTCCGGATCACCGACCTCGACGGCCTCACCGGCCTCGCCGAATACCGCAACGGCGGCCTGTTCATGGACCTCGGCGTGCTGACGCTGAAGGACCCCGCCGACGCCGAAAAGCCGTGGCCTGTCTCCGATCCGCTGGTGGTCGGCTGGCGCGCCATGACCGTGGCCCTGCTGGACCGCATCGCGCCGCTGGTCCGCGCCGAACTGGGCGTCACCGCCGGGGCCATGCCCCTGGCCAGCGTGCTGGAGGGCGGCACCTGGGCCGCCGGCCGCCGCGCCGCCGCCGAACGCAGACCTGATACTGGCAAGGGGGGCGGCGGACCGCCCCTGACCATCCTCTCCGACGGGACCGTATTCTGATGCCGACCAAGCCCGCCTTCTCAATGGACGGCGTCACCGTCGTCGCCCACCCGCTGGTCGCCCACAAGCTCAGCATCATGCGGTCGAAAGACACCTCGACCGCCCGCTTCCGCCAGCTGCTGCGCGAGATCTCGACCCTGCTCTGTTACGAGGTCACCCGCGACCTGCCGCTGGAGGATTACCCCGTCGAGACCCCCGTCGGCCCCACCATCGGCCAGCGCATCGCCGGCAAGAAGATGGTCTTCGTCCCCATCCTTCGCGCCGGCCTGGGCCTGGTCGACGGGATGCTGGAACTGGTCCCCTCGGCCCGGGTCGGCCACATTGGCCTGTACCGCGAACCCGTGACGCTCGACGCCGTCGAATACTATTTCCGCGCGCCCGACGACGTGGCCGAGCGCCTGTGCGTGGTCATCGATCCGATGCTGGCGACCGGCAACACCGCCGTGGCCGCCCTCGAAAGGCTCAAGGAGCGCGGCGTCACCAACCTCCGCTTCGTCTGCCTCGTCGCCTCGCCCGAGGGGCTGGAACGTCTGCGTGGCTGGCATCCTGATGTCCCCATCTGGACCGCCGCCATCGACGAACGGCTCAACGACCACGGCTACATCGTGCCCGGTCTGGGCGACGCGGGGGACCGGCTGTTCGGAACGCGCTAGGTCAGACGGCCAACCGTTCGCGCGGCGCGCCTACCGGCGGCCCCGCCGCCTGGGCGGTCACCTCGGCGATGGCGGACAGCAGCCCGGCCGGCGATATCGGTTTGGTCATGTGCATGTCCGCGCCCGCCGCCCGCCCCGCCGCCGCATGCTCGGCCGCGGCGTTGGCGGTCAGCATGATGATGGGCGTCCGGCGCCCGCCTGAAGCGGCCTCGGCGGCGCGGATCATCGCAACGGCCGTCAGGCCGTCCATCACGGGCATCTGCATGTCCATCAGGATCAGGTCGAAGGTCTGCAGGGCGTGGGCCGACACCGCCTGAAGGCCATCCGTCACCGCGGTCACCGTCACCCCGCTGTCGGCCAGGATGATCTCAACGACCTTCAGATTGGTCGAGTGATCATCGGCGACCAGCAGGTTGAGCTGACGCGTCCGCCCCGCTTCCGACACGGCCTCCGCCAAGGTCGCCACGCCCGTTTTGGCCCCGGCGCCGCGGGGCAAGGGCAGATCGAACCAGAACCGGGCCCCGACCCCAGGCGCGCTGTCGCAATCCAGCGACCCGCCCATCATTTCCACCAGACTGCGCGAGATGGCGAGACCCAGACCGCTGCCGCCGAACCGGCGGGTGATCGAGCCGTCCGCCTGCTCGAACCGGCCGAACAGACGCGCCTTCATCGCCGGCTCGAACCCGACCCCGGTGTCCGCGACGGTGAAGCGCAGCGCGCCTTCCGGATTGACGCCCAGCGTCACGCGGACCTCGCCTTCATTGGTGAATTTCACCGCATTGGACAGCAGGTTGCTCAACACCTGCCGGACCCGCACCGTGTCGCCCAGATAATGGCCCTCTGCGGCGGGTTCGATCTCGACCGCCAGCCCAACCCGCTTCTCCTCGGCCCGCATCCGGCACAGGGCCACAACGCTGCGCGTCAGGTCGCCGGCGTCGAAGGGCGCGACCTCCAGGGTCATCTGGCCCGCCTCGACCTTGGCCAGATCGAGAACGTCTGACAACAGCCGTTCCAGCATCTCGCCCGAGGCGCAGATCACGCCGGCGGCTTCCTTCTCGCGGGGCGGCAGGTCGGCGCGGTGCAGCACATGGGCCATGGCCAGGACGCCGTTCAGCGGCGTGCGGATCTCGTGGCTCATGTTCGCCAGGAACTCGGTCTTGGCCACGCTGGCGGCCTCGGCCTCCTGCTGCTTCTGCACCAGGGCCAGCGTCGTCCGCTGCAGCCGGCGGTGGCCCTGCCAGGCGTTGACGCCGGAACTGACGGCATAGGCCACCAGCAAAGCCATTGCTGTGAACAGCCCGACCTTCTCGATCGTCGCGCCGCCCACGAACGGCAGCGTCAGCAGGGCGATGGCCGGGGGAAGGCCGGACGTCAGCATCTGGGCCAGCGACCGGTGACACCCTCTCACAACGTACAGCAGCACGCCTGCGATCAAGCCGACTCCGGCTGCCTTGGCGTAGTCGCCAGGCGCCATCCACCACAGCGCGCCGATTGTGACCCAGGCGCACGTCGACACCAGGGTCGCGGCCAACCTCAGGGTTCGAAAGAAGACCGGCCTATGCCGCTGGTTCGCCGGATCGGTCGCAATCCACAGCGTCAGGTCGCCCGTCACATACATAGCGGCCCAGACCAGGAGGGCCGACAACGGGATCGCCGTCAGGCCCGACAGGAATACAATCACGCCGATCGCGGCGCGGGCTCCGGCCTGACTCCGCGTCTCAACCCCTGTGCGGTCGAAGGCCTCGTCAAAACCCGGCAAACTCTGACGCATTCCTTACGCCCTCCCGGGGAGCAGCAAGCGCCACAAGCCGTGAAGTCAACGTTAAGCTGCGACGCTCACCTAAAACAGGCGAGGCGCGAGCGTCCTACCCCGCCGCCCGCACATTGTCGTCCGAGTTGCGGTCGATCCACTTGTTGTAGGGGTCCACGCCGCCGAAGCCAGGTTCCCGCGCTGTCACGAACCGCAACGTCTGCACCCCCGACCGGATCGGCCGCCGCTCCAGCAGCACGACATCACGGGCGTTGAACGCGCCCTTGCCCGGCATGGCCGTGAACAGACCGATATCGAAGGTCTCGTTCAGCGGCGCGGCGGTCTCCACCCCCTTGCCGTCGACATAGAGTTTGCGCGCGTCGATCGTGACCGTGACATCCCACCGGCCGTCCGCCCGTTTCCTGGACGTCACGCCCGTGGTCTTGACGTCATACAGGGTGATCTTCTCGAACAGGTCGGTGATCAGGGCCTGTTTGTCGGCCGGCGACTCGGCGCGGATGGCCGCCACCAGATCCAGCGAGCGCGGATAGGGCGCGCCCTTGAAAGCGTACTGCGCCAGCACCCGGCGGAGGGCGCGGTTGACCGCCTCCTCGCCGATCTGGTCGCGCAGCAGGTACATGACCAGCCCGCCCTTCTGGTAGTGGATATACTGCTGGTTCTCGACCCGCATCAGGGGCAGTTCCTCCAGCCGTTCCGTTCCGCGCGCGCGCAGATAGCGGTCCAGTTCCTGCTTCAGGAAGCGGCGGATCTGGTCCTTGCCGTACTTCTTCTCCATGACCATCAGGGCCGAGTACTGGGCCAGGGTCTCCGACAGCGCCGTCATCCCCTGCTGGTTCGAGCCGACGATCTGGTGCGCCCACCACTGGTGAGCGAATTCATGCGCGCCGACATAGGTGACGTAGTCGATCTTGGTCGGATCGCTCAGGTCGGCGATGAAGCCGAGGCCTTCGGACCATGCGAAAGTGTTGGGATAGGACTGGGCGAAACTGGCGTAGTCGGGGAACTCGACGATCCGCGCCTGATCGAACTGGTACGGGCTGAAGTTCGCCTGGAAATAGTCCAGCGAGGCCGACAGGGCGTCCAGCATCCGGGGCACATTGCGGTCGTGGCGGGCGTCGTGGAAGACCACCAGCTCGACGCCATTGTGCATCCGCCTCGTCTGCTCATAGCGCGCCGACTGGACCGAGAAGAAGTTGAGCACCGGAGACTCGGTGACGAACCGGCTGGTCCGACGGTCGTCGCGGACCACGTCCGACACCATCCGGCCGGGCGCGACCACCGTCTGGTCGGCGTCGGTCGAGACCGTGATGTCGGCGGTGACCCAGTCGGTGCCGATGTAGTTGCGCGCGCGGGCGGATTCGTCCTCAAGCTTCGCGGGACGCAGCTCGGCCGGCAGGCCCGCCTTGCGGCGCTTGGTGCGGTCGGTCAGCAGGCCCTGACGGTCCATGCCGATCGTCGGCGCGAACTCCATGTTGTTCACGAAGCTGCCGTTGTCGACCAGCCGGGTGGTGTTGCCCGAGGCCTTGAAGCCGCGCTGTTCCAGCACCGTCTCGAACGCGACATTGCGCCGCTCGCCGGGCTGCATGGGCGTGGCGAAGCGGTAGATGCGGTACTCGAAATCTTCCCACTCGCGGGCCACGGAGGCGCCCTCGACGGTCAGTCCGACCATGTCGAGATCGTCCTGCCAGCGCAGGTGAACCTCGGTCAGCGGCGCATTCGTGTTGTTGACCAGCACATAGGAGCCGCGCGTGGTCAGCTTCGGCTGATGCGGGCGCAGGTCCATGACCAGGCGCACGTCGGCGACCGAGGGCTGGGGCGTGGCCTCGTAACGCAGCAGCGCCTTCTCATAGGCCGCCTGTTCCTTCTCCCGGGCGCTCTGGGTGCGGTACTCGTTCCAGACGTTGGTGTTGGTGTAGATGAAGACACCCAGGCCGATGAACACAACCAGCGCCGCGCCGCCGATCAGGCCCGCGGGCCCCACCAACCGGTGCGGCAGCCGCTTCAGCCGCGGCCACAGCCGCTGCTCCGTTCCGCGCCGCCACAGGCCGTAGGCGAGCACCAGCAGGATGATGGCGAAGGCGGTCCAGTAGGCGTCCAGCCAGCCGGAGAAGACGACGAAATCGCCCTGGCCGTTCATGTCCGACAGCGGCACGCCGATACCCGCGCCATAGCGATAAAGGATATGGTCGAAGCCCAGGTTCGACAGCACCAGGGTCGAGATCAGATAGACCACCATGATGGCCCAGCCGACGAACTTGTTGGGCGACAGGGCCTGGATGAAGATGGCCAGAACGGCCAGCAGACCAAAGCTCACCGTCTGCGGGGCGACGTACCACAGCAGGTATTTCTCAAGCTCGAAGTCCGTATAGCCCTTGACGGTCTGGGTCACGACGCCCGCCAGCACGCCGGCCAGCGCGGTCGAAACAAGGACCAGGGCCAGGGCCAGGGTCTTGGGCACCAGGAAGGTCCAGTCGGGCGTGGCCGAGGCGTCGACGATCTCGTGCACCTTGCGGTCCCGGTCGCGCCAGACCAGCTCGCCCGCATAGTAGATGGCGATGACGATCGAAATCAGGCCGAAGGCGCCGGTCAGACCCTGAATGACCACCCGGGTGACCAGCAGGATCGGTGCGCCGTAGATCTCGCCGGTGAAGAACAGGGTCGCCATGGCGAAGGCGAAGCCCAGCAGGATCAGAACGACATAGGCCGGGCTCTTGAAGATCAGCACCGTCTCGAAAACGGTGCGCGACCACAGCTGGGTCAGGCCGCTGGCCAGACCATAGGTGGGGCGCGGCAGGGCTCCGACAGGCGTCACGACGACGTCCTTCTCGACCAGCGCCTTCAGACGCTCCTGCTTTTTCAGCTTCGCGCCCCGCGGCGAGGGTCGATACAACACATAGGCGGCGGCCAGCAGGACCGCGCCGACGGCGGTCCAGATGACCCGGTTCCACAGCAGCACGCCTTCCAGCGGCGCGTTCAGCGTGTTCCTTTCGGTCGCGGTCCAGTATTTGGTGACCAGGGCATAGGCGCCCGAGCCGAACGGTTCGGCCCAGGCCATGGCGGTTTCGAACTCGGGCCGGGAGCCCAGCACGCCGGTCGAGGCCAGATAGGCGATCAGCACGGCGACCACGCCGATATAGGTCGCCATCATCGACCGCGTGACCGTCGCCAGCATGAAGAACAGGGCCGAGGTCAGGAACAGGCCCGTCAGACCGAAGACGCCGTAGGCATAGGCGTAGTCAGCCAGCCGGAACGGCCCGACCGTCTCGGGATCGACCCAGGGCATAAGGGTGCCGATCAGGGTGCCCAGCGCGATGCTGAGGTAGCACAACGCCACCGCCGCAAAGGCCCCGAAAAAGCGACCGTAGAGGTAGGCGCCCTTGGTGATCCGGGTCGACAGGATCATCGGCCCGAAGCCGGTCTGCGTATCCCGGGCCACGACATTGGCCACGATGGCGGTCGTCGCCAGCATGAAGAAGACGTTGAAGATGATGTGAGCCCCGGCCAGGGCGTAGGGCGCGTTCTTGAGGACGTTGCCGCCCGAGCCCAGCGACACGTTCTCGCTGGCCACGGCGCCGAAGGCCAGCAGGCCGAAGACGATGGCGATGACCCAGAACGCCGGCTGGCGCAGCTGGTAGCGGAATTCGAAACTGGCGATCCTGGCGAACATGATCCGTCCCTCAGGCCGCGCGGCGCGAGGCGTTGACGGTCGCCAGATAGACGTCTTCCAGACCGCCCGGCGCCCGTTCGAACCCGGCGCCCGGATTCGCGTCCGACAGCACGTGAACCACGGTCCGCCCCGCGAACAGGCGCGTCGAGATGACGTTGTGGCGTTTGTTGAATTCCGGCAGCTCTGCCTTGTCGATGGTCTTGGTCCAGACCCGGCCTTCGAGGGTGTGCATCAGATCGACGGGCGCGCCTTCCAGCTGGATCTTGCCGCCCGCCAGCACCGCCATGCGGGGGCACAGGTCGGTCACGTCCTCGACGATATGGGTCGACAGGATGATGACGACGTTCTCGCCGACCTCGGCCAGCAGGTTCAGGAAGCGGTTGCGCTCTTCCGGGTCGAGGCCGGCGGTCGGCTCATCGACGATGATCAGTTCGGGGTTGCCGATCAGGGCCTGGGCGATGCCGAAGCGCTGGCGCATGCCGCCCGAGAAGCCGGCCAGCGCCTTGCCGCGCACGGGCCACAGATTGACCTGGTGCAGCAGGGCTTCAACCGTCGCCTTGCGATCCTTGCCGTTCGAAATGCCCTTCAGCACGGCCATATGGTCCAGCATGTCGTAGGCCGAAACGCGTGGATAGACGCCGAAATCCTGGGGCAGATAGCCCAGCACCCGGCGCAGCTGTTCCGGATTCTTGATCACGTCGATGTCGCCGAAGCGAATCGAACCCGACGTCGGCGTCTGCAGGGTGGCGATCGACCGCATCAGCGTCGACTTGCCCGCGCCGTTCGGACCCAGAAGGCCGAACATGCCCTTGGGGATCGTCAGGCTGACGTCGTCCAGCGCCCGCGTGCCGTTGCCATAGACGTGGGTCAGGTTCTCGATCGTCAGCATGGAAGCCCCTCCGTGAAGTAAAGGAACCTTGTCAGGGGGCCTTGTCACTCGCAAGTTACGGTTCTGACAGGTTTGCCTCCCGGCGCCATCAGGTCAGGATCTTGGCCATCCCGCGGAACTGATGCAGCAGCGGCTCCGTATAGCCGTTGGGTTGGGTGACGCCGTCGAACACGAGCGCCCGCGCGGCCTGGAAGGCAAGACTTCCGCCGGGGTCGGACGCCATCGCACGGTACAGCGGATCGCCTCCGTTCTGGACGTCGACCTTCGCCGCCATCCGCAGCAGAGCCGCATCGACCTGTTCCGCCGTGCAGACGCCGTGCAGCAGCCAGTTGGCCATGTGCTGGGAGGAGATGCGCAGGGTCGCGCGGTCTTCCATCAGGCCGATGTCGTGAATGTCCGGCACCTTGGAGCAGCCGACACCCTGATCGATCCAGCGCACGACATAGCCGAGCAACCCCTGGGCGTTGTTGTCCAGCTCCTCGGCGATCTCGGCCTCAGACCAGTTGCGGCCCGTGGCCAGCGGCGGGGTCAGAAGCGCCTCGAGACCGGGAACCGGCCGGGCCGCGATGGCGTCCCTCAGCGCGAAGACATCGGTCTGGTGATAGTGCAGCGCATGCAGGGTCGCCGCCGTCGGGCTGGGCGTCCAGGCGGTATTGGCCCCGGTCTTCGGATGGGCGGCCTTCTGTTCCAGCATCTCGGCCATGCGGTCGGGCGCGGCCCACATCCCCTTGCCGATCTGCGCCTTGCCGGACAGGCCGCATTGCAGGCCGATGGCGACGTTGCGCGCCTCATAGGCCGCGATCCAGGTGGACGACTTGATCTCGCCCTTCCGCACCACCGGCCCCGCCTGCATGGCCGTGTGGATTTCGTCGCCCGTGCGATCCAGGAAGCCGGTGTTGATGAAGACGATCCGATCCCTCACCGCATGGATGCAGGCCGCGAGGTTGGCTGAGGTGCGGCGCTCCTCGTCCATCACCCCCACCTTGACCGTGTGCCGCGCCAGACCCAGCAAATCCTCGACCGCGTCGAACAGGGCGTCGGTGAAGGCGCACTCGCCCGCCCCGTGCATCTTGGGTTTGACGATGTAGATCGAGCCTGCCCGGCTGTTCCGGAACCGCCCCTGCCCCTTCAGGTCGTGCATCGCGGCCAGCGAGGTGACGATGGCGTCCAGCACACCCTCGGGCGCGTCCGATCCATCGGCCAGCCGCACCGCCGGCGTGGTCATCAGATGGCCGACGTTGCGCACGAACAGCAGCGACCGGCCCGGCAGGGTCACGGTCGATCCGTCCGGCGCGACGAAATCCCGATCCGGCGCCAGCGCCCGGGTCATCGACCGGCCGCCCTTGTCGAAGGTCTCGCTGAGGTCGCCCTTCATCAGGCCCAGCCAGTTGCGATACGCGGCTGTCTTGTCGGCCGCGTCGACGGCGGCGACCGAGTCCTCCAGGTCGACGATCGTGCTCAGCGCCGCTTCCAGCACCACGTCGGAAATCCCGGCCGGGTCGGTCGCGCCGATCGGATGGTCGGGGTCGAACACCACCTCGATGTGCAGCCCGTTGTGTCGGAACAGCCGCGAGCCCTCGCCGCGGCCGACAAACTGGTCAGGGTCGCGGAGAACGATGCCATCCGCGTCGGTAAGATCGGCCCAACCGCCGCCGGCCAGCGGAACGGCCTCGTCGAGGAAGGCCTTGGCCCGCGCCACCACCCGCGCGCCCCGAGCCGCGTCATAGGGACCGGCCGATGGTGAATCGCCCAGGGCGTCCGTGCCGTAGAGCGCGTCATACAGACTGCCCCACCGGGCATTGGCGGCGTTGAGAACAAAGCGTGCGTTCAGGCTCGGCACCACCAGCTGGGGTCCGGCCAGGGTCGCAACCTCGGCGTCGACATTGCGCGTGCCGATGGCGAAAGGGGCCGGCTCGTCGATCAGATAGCCGATGTCGCGCAGGAAGGCGGTGGCGGCGGGGACGTCGTAGGGCTGGCCGCGTCGCGCCGCATGCCAGGCGTCGATCCGCGCTTGCAGATCGTCACGCACCGCCAGCAGCCGCCGGTTCTCCGGCGCGAACCGGTTGAATACCGCCGCGACGCCGGTCCAGAAGGCGTCAGGTTCCAGCCCCGTCCCCGGCAGCGCCTCGCCTTCGATGAAGGCGGCCAGTTCGTGAGCAACCTGAAGTCCGGCGCGCGGCGTCATCGGCATGGAACACTCCCTTGGGACGAGCCTGAAACATTCCGTGATGACCTGAGGGAAGTCGAGCGCTTTTCGCAGCCGCGAAGACGACAGGTCTTGCGGTGGCCGAAGACCAGCGCATCATCGCGCCATGAACGCATCTGGATGGCTGCGCCTGCACTGGCCGCTGATACTCCTTCTGCTGATCGCCCTGTCGAGCCTTGCGTGGCCGATCGGCGGCGGCTGGCTGTCCCGGCTGGCGCTGGGCTGGGATGTGGGCGTCGGCCTGTTCCTGGTCGAATCCGCCTTCAAGCTGACGCGCGCCCGATCGGCCGACGACATCCGCAAGCGCGCGGCGGCGCTGGACGAGGCCGGGGGCGCGGTTCTGCCCCTCGCCCTGTTCGCGGCCGTGGCCAGCATCGCCGTGGTCGTGGGCGAAGCGGTGCAGGTGGCCCACGACAAGGATCAGGCTGGCGGGGCGGCGGTTCTGGCCCTGGTGACCGTGGCCCTGTCCTGGACCTTCGTGCACGCCATCTTCGCCTTCCATTATGCCCACGATTTCTATGCGCCGGCCCCTGCGGGCGGCAGCCGCGCCAAGGGCAGGACGAGGGACCGCGGCGGCTTGATCTTCCCCGGCGGCGAAGACCCTGACTACTGGGACTTCGTCCATTTCTCCCTGATCATCGGCGTGGCCCAGCAGACCGCGGACATCCAGATTTCCGACAAGGCGCTGCGCCGCACCGCCACCGTTCACAGCGTCACGGCCTTTCTCTTCAACACCGTCATCGTGGCCCTGACGGTCAATCTGGCGATCAGTCTGCTGGGCGGCGGTTAACCTCCGCGCCTTGACTTGGCCGTATTGAGCGCCCATTTGCGCTGCGTCGCACAATTGCGATTACCGGCGCCTCCAGCGCGTGTGGGTCTCCCGAATACGGAAACCTGACTGTAGCAGTCGCCGGCTCCTCAAGATTCATTCGCTGCCCGGACACGCGGGGCGGCGCCCGATCCACCCCGAAGGTCTCCTCCCTGAGACCCTGTCGGGACTGGCGGTGCGCGGCCTTATCGGCGTTGAGCCATGGCTGATGCGCGTCGCCGCATACGCGAAAGAAGCCGCTCACATGAGCAAGACATTCGACTCCTTCGGCCTGAATCCGGCCCTGCTGCAGGCGCTGGCCTCCGAAGGCTACACCACCCCCACCCCGATCCAGGCCCAGGCCATCCCCGACGTGATGCTGGGCAAGGACCTGCTGGGCATCGCCCAGACCGGCACCGGCAAGACCGCCGCCTTCGCCCTGCCGATCCTGCATCGCCTGGCCGCCAACCGCATCCCGCCCGTGCCCCGCACCACGCGCGTTCTCATCCTGTCGCCGACCCGCGAACTGGCCAGCCAGATCGCCGAGAGCTTCAAGAGCTACGGCAAACACCTCGGCTTCCGCGTCGCCGTCATCTTCGGCGGCGTGAAGTACGGGCCGCAGGAACGCGCCCTGCAGCAGGGCCTCGACGTCCTCGTCGCCACCCCCGGCCGCCTGCTGGACCACATGCAGCAGAAGACCCTGGACCTCAGCCAGACGGAAGTCTTCGTCCTCGACGAGGCCGACCAGATGCTGGACCTCGGCTTCGTCAAGCCGATCCGCCAGATCGTCAGCCGCATCCCGGCCAAGCGCCAGAACCTGTTCTTCTCGGCCACCATGCCGACCGAGATCGGCAAGCTGGCCGGCGAACTGCTCAAGGATCCGGTCAAGGTGTCGGTGACGCCCCAGGCCACCACGGTCCAGCGCATCAGCCAGTCGATCATCCACATCGAACAGGGCCGCAAGCGCGCCCTGCTGACCGAGATGTTCGCCGATCCGGGCTACACCCGCTGCCTGGTCTTCACCAAGACCAAGCACGGCGCCGACAAGGTCGCGGCCTATCTGGAAGCCGGCGGCGTCGAAGCCGGCGCCATCCATGGCAACAAGAGCCAGCCCCAGCGTGAACGCACCCTGGCCGCCTTCAAGGCCGGCAAGCTGCGCGTCCTGGTCGCCACCGACATCGCCGCCCGCGGCATCGACGTCGACAACGTCTCGCACGTGCTGAACTTCGAACTGCCCTATGTGCCGGAAGCCTATGTGCACCGCATCGGCCGTACGGCCCGCGCCGGCGCCGAGGGCACGGCCATCAGCTTCGTGGCCGGCGACGAGATGAAACTGCTGCGCGACATCGAAAAGGTCACGCGTCAGAAGATCCCGTCGACCGACCGCCGCAACGACAAGTCGCTGGCCCTGCTGGACCAGTCGATCATGGCCTCGGGCGTCAAGTCCAAGGCGACGATGCCGGACCGCGAGGAACGCGACAACCGCGGCGGCCCGCGCAACCGCAATCCGCGCCGCGACGGCGTCAAGCTGGAAGGCGGCGGGCAACCGCACCGCGTCCGCAAGCCCGGTCCGGGCCGCGACGTGCGTCCGACGCCGGAACGCGCCTTCGACCCGATGGCGCGCGAGCGTCCGCGCTCCACCAACAACGACCCGCGCCACACCTCGGCCCCGGCCGAGACCAAGCCGGCCGGCGAGATCAAGCGCCGCCCCCGCAGCCGCCGCCCGTCCAACGGCGGCAAGGGCTACGTCGCCAAGAGCTGATCCGTTCGACGGCGTGAAAGCGCCGGCGACATAAAGACAAAAGGGTGCGGGCCGTCATGCGACGGTCCGCACTTTTGCGTTGGGCGTTGACGCCAGCTCAGGCTGAGACCCCAATGCGCTTCTCCTCGTAAAGCCGCTCGGTGACGACGCCGCCATTGTCTTGGGAGTATTTGCGTCCAACCCGGCCATCGGAGTCGCGATAAACGTTGAATTGCGCCCATCGTGGCCGATCTTCAGTCCCCGGCCGGGCATAGATCGGGGACAGGTCGATGCCGCTGTTGAAGAAGGCGACGGCGTCGGTTTCGATCCCGCAACCAGGCGGACTTTCCATGCGGCTCTGACACTGGCTCAAGCCGGTTTCTCTTCCACCATACCAGCACTGAAGGACGACATAGGCGACCATGGGCCTGCAGTCGGGACCAGTGACAAGGGATGTCCTGGACGTTGAAGCGCAGGCCGCCAGAAGGACACCGGCTCCAGCCAGGATCAATGGAACGAACCTCATCACCTTCTCCGACCTGTTCGGGCAGCATTGTGGATGTTGGCGCCTTCGGCCGGCAGCATGAAAGCGCGCTCTCGGCCACGCCGCCGATCATCTGCTGTTGGAAAGCCCTCCGCCGGCCCCAGCTTGGGTTCGCATGGACCTGCCGGCTGACTGGCTGTATCGCTCGCGCGCGCCGATCGCATAGAAAAAGCCCGCCGGATTGCTCCGGCGGGCTTTTGCATTCGATGTTCCGGTCGATCAGGCCGCGGCGCTGACCGGGGCCGGAGCCGAGGTTTCCGACGGGTCGCGCAGCACATAGCCGCGGCCCCAGACGGTCTCGATATAGTGTTTGCCGCCCGCCGCCGTCGCCAGCTTCTTGCGCAGCTTGCAGATGAAGACGTCGATGATCTTCAGCTCGGGCTCGTCCATGCCGCCGTACAGGTGGTTCAGGAACATTTCCTTGGTCAGGGTCGTGCCCTTGCGGAGCGAGAGCAGCTCCAGCATCTGGTATTCCTTGCCCGTCAGATGGACGCGGTGGCCGTGCACCTCGACCGTCTTGCCGTCCAGGTTCACGGCGATCTCGCCGGTGTGGATGATGGCCTGGGCGTGACCCTTCGAACGGCGGACCACGGCGTGGGTGCGCGCGATCAGTTCGTCCTTGTGGAAGGGCTTGGTCATATAGTCGTCGGCGCCGCCGCCGAAGGTCTTGACCTTGGTCTCGATCTCCGAGGTTCCGGACAGGATCATCACCGGGGTGTTGACCTTGCCGACACGCAGCTGACGCAGAACCTCGAGACCGTTCATGTCCGGAAGGTTAAGATCGAGCAGGATCAGATCGTAGTCATAGATCTTGCCCAGATCGATACCCTCTTCGCCGAGGTCCGTCGTGTAGACGTTGAAGCCTTCCGACTTCAGCATCAACTCGATGCTCTGCGCGGTCGCGTGATCGTCTTCGATAAGCAGAACGCGCATTGATGCCCCTCCAGGCAAAGCTTGACAATCATTCCCGACATCCAATGCCGGGTAACCTTGTTCGAGAGTTAACCGAGTAAAAACTTAAGAAAGGTTAACGCCACCCCATTGAGGCGAATCGTAGGCTGATTTGCGAATCGGCGTCGAGAGTCCTGAGTCAAGCAGACGCATTTTCCTCCAAAGGGGGCCTCCCACCCCGTCCTACGTCCGAATTCGACGTATCACAGGATTATATTCCTATCTCAAGTAAGGCGGAGTTCGAACGGGCGCCGTCAAGCCGGTTGATGGAGGATATCGGATGAGTGAGGCGTATCGCGTGCCGGTCGCAGTGGAGGACCGTATTCGCGCGGGTCTGGCGATCCAGCTGGTGGCGGCGGCGACGGGGGTCACGGCTGAACGGATGAGGGCCCATGTCCGGCTGGGGGGCGCCGAATGTCGCGCGCGCCGGCTGGCGATGTATCTGGCCTACATCACATTCGGCTGGCCGCTGGAACGGGTCGGTCACGCCTTCGGGCTGAACCGGGCGACCGCCGCGGCGGCCTGCCGATGGGTCGAGGATGAACGCGACCGCCCGACCCTGGACGCCATGCTGGACCGGCTGGAGCGCTGCGTGCGCGAGGTGCTGGACGCGCCCGTGTGCGAGGTGCCGGCATGAGCGGCGGCCAACCAGGGACCGCCGCACGGGCCCGTCGCCTGCTGTCGCGCTGCGGCGGCTGGATCGAGGCCGCGCCGGACGGCTATGCGCTCAGGGTCGGGCGGGATCGACGGGCGTGCGTTCTCCTGACGGTCGACGAGGCGGTGTTTCGGGACCTGACCGGGACTCCGGGGCTGAAAATCCGGCCCGGTGGAGGCTGGATGGCGCGCACCACCGCTCCGCGGCCGTCGCCGGAGGTAACAGGACCGGGTCGACCCGGGGTGATCGAGGGCGTCCGTCCGGTCATGGAAGGCGATGGCGAGATCGCCTTGCGTCGCGCCAATCTGGGCCAGTCCGCGATCGCCTGGCTGGCGCGCCACAGGGACGCGGACGGCCGCGCCTGGCTGTCTCGCGCCGAGGTCGCGGCAGCCGACCGTCTGGCCCGCGACGCGGAGGCCGCCATGCGGGGCCCCTCGATCACCATGCGGTGGGACGCCCTGCCGCGCGCTGGCGCGGGCGGCGACGCGGCGGGACGAACCGGTCCCGGCGCATCGGCCATGGCGGCGAGCCGGCGGGTCGAGGCGGCGCTCGCGGCCTGTGGACCCGCCTGCGGAATGGTCGAGGCGATATGCATCCGGTCTTCCGCGCTGCAGGCGGCGGAACGGGACCTCGGCCTCGCTCGCCGGCGCGGCAAGGCCCTGCTGAAGACGGGGCTGATGGCCCTGGCGAACCACTACCGCATCGGTTGACCGACGGAGCTCGCACCGCCTGACGTTACAGGCTCGTAACTGTCGCCTCCCGGGCTTCGGCCCTAAGGGTGACCATCGGCCGCGCATGTCGCCGCGCCGCACACAGCGGACCATTTTCAACAATCGGCGAACCGGGGATCAAGTTGAAGTTTGTTGCTTACGCCACTGTGGCGAGTCTGTGCCTGATCAGCACCCCGGCCCTTGCGCAGGAACTGCTGGTGGCGCGCATGTTGACCCAGGTCTGTCTGCCGTACGCCACCCGCGCCCAGAGCTTCGAAAAATCGGTGCGGGCCGCGCGGGACCTGGAATTCCGCCGGCCCGCCGGAAGCAACACGCCTCTGGATGACTGGGCGTCGGAGATCGACCTGATCTCCAGGGACGGCGAGTGGCGAATCCGCATCGAGGAAGGGACCCTCGAACAGGGCGACAGCTCGGTCTACGCCGCCAGTTGCACGATCTCTTCCCGGCACGCCAGCGTACGGGAGCTGGCAGATCTGGGCCGCCGCGCTTTTGGTGATCCGGCGCGCTGGTCCACCTCGCCGGACGATCGCCTGCGCTGGGAACGGCGCACCCCGCGGCCCGAGGAATACCGTCTTTCCGTCGAGGTCGCGGCTCCGGCGGACCGCCTCCCGACGATGACGATAACCGGCTTCTACTACTGAACCGCGGCCGCCGCGGCGTCACGTATCCGGCCCACCATGGCGTTCAGGCCGTTGGCGCGCTGGCGCGTCAGCGCGGACGGCAGGCCGAGGCGATCAAGGGCTGCGCGGGCGTCGAAGGCCAGGATTTCGTCTGGCCGGCGGTTCGAATAGAGCTTCAGCAGCAGTGCGATATTGCCCTTGGACAGGGCGCTGTCGCTGTCGGCGAGGAAGCTCAGACGATCCCCGCTGGGCCGCACGGCCAGCCAGACCTGGGCGGCGCAGCCCGGCACCTTGTTGGCCTCGATGCGATCCGCCTCCGGCAAGGCCGCCAGCCCCTTGCCCAGTTCGATGACGTATTCGATCCGACCCTCCCAGTCGCCCAGCAGGTCGAACTCGTCCACCAGCTCGGCCAGGGTGTCATCGATGGAGGGATCAGCGGTCATGCGGGCCAGATAGGCCGGGCCGGCGTTAACGACAACCTCGCAACCTGTCCCCGGAAAAGCGCCAGGCCGGGCTGCCGGCCAGTCGCCTGGAACGCGTGCGTGCTTTGGACGACTCAGCCGCAAGGCTAGGCTGGAGGGCCGCCGGCGTTCCCGGCTTTTCCCGTCGCGCCCTTGATCCAGCCCGCCCGCCCCGATTCCGGACCCGTCGCCGCCCCTGACCCGGGCGATCGTCCCGCGCTGGCCGCGTGGCATGCCGGCTGGGCCGTGGCCGCCGCCCTGCTCGCGCTGGGTGGACGATGGATCGGCGGCGTCGACGGGCCCGTCTTCTACGGCGTCCTCGCCATGGTGGCGCCGGGCCTTACGGGCCTCGGCCTGCTGCGGCGCGACGGCGCGGGCGAGCGGATGATGCTTCTCGGCGTATGGGGACTGGCGGCTTTCGTGTCCGCCGCGCTGTCGGGCGGTCTGACCGGACCGCTGACCGGCTTTGTCTTCCTGCCGCTGGCGGCCGGTATCGCCCTCGGCGGCCCCCGGCCCGTCCAGGCCGGCGCGCTGGCGGTCGGTCTCGCCGCCTTGGCCGGCCTGCTCTCGGCCTGGCTGGTCAGGCAGGGCCCTCCACTGCCGGCGCTGGCGGCGATTTCCGCCCTGCTGACGGCGGGAGCCGCCGCCCTGGCCGTGCGCCTGTCGTGGCGGCAGCGCGAAAGACGGCTGGAGACCGCCGAGGCGGACGCTGCAAGGATCGAAACCCTGCTGGCGGCCCAGCCCGGCTTGATGCTGGTCCTCGAGCCGTCGGGCCGGGTCGTGGCCGCCTATGGCGCGCCGCCGACCTATCTGCCGGTGGACCCGCTGTTCGACAGCGGACTTGTCGCGGCGGTCCACGCGCCAGACCGGCCGCGCGTTCTGGGCGCCATGGAGCGGGCCATGGGCGGTCAGGACGGCATGGCCCTGTTCGCCCCGCGCCTGGCTCTGGATCGACGGGCCCAGATGATCGTCCGCCGGCTCGACGACGCCTCGGGTCCGCGGCTGGTGGCCCAGATCTTCGACGCCACGGCGCAGTACGCCCGCGAACTGGGCCTCGAAGCCGCCCGCAACGAGGCCGAGGCGCGCGAGGCCGGCAAGACCCGCTTCCTGGCCAACATGAGCCACGAGTTGCGCACGCCGCTGAACGCCGTGCTGGGCTTCTCGGACATCATGCGCCAGCGCATCTTCGGCCCCCTGCCCGACCGCTATGGCGAATACGCCGAGAACATCCACCAGGCCGGCGGCCACCTGCTGGACCTGATCAACGACCTGCTGGACGTCGCCAAGATCGAGGCCGAGCGCTACACCCTGACGCTGGAGCGGGTCGACGCACGCGAGACGGTGTCGGCGGCCATGGCCCTGGTCCGGGTCAACGCCGACGACAAGGGCGTCAGCCTGTCCAGCGTCCTGCCCGGTGATCCCGTCGAGGTCTCGGCCGACCGGCGGGCGCTGAAACAGATCACTCTGAACCTGCTGTCCAATGCGGTGAAGTTCACGCCTCCGGGCGGCACGATCATCGTGACGGTCGAGGCCATCGGCCCCTATCTGGAGGTCGTCGTCGCCGACACGGGCGTCGGCATCGCGCCCGAGGACGTGCGCCGTCTGGGCCGGCCCTTCGAACAGGCGGGCGAGATCGAGCAGCGCCGTCAGGGCACGGGCCTGGGCCTGTCCCTTGTCCGCGCCTTCGCCGAGCTGCACGGCGGCCGGATGAGCATCGACAGCACCCTGGGCGAGGGCACGGCGGTGACGGTGCGGCTGCCCGTGGCCCTTGTGGCCCGCGCGCCGGCCCCGGAAGGCGGCGCCGAGATCATTCCGATGCCGATGAAGAACGGGGCCTAGCCCCTACAGCATTCCCATCGCCAGGAACGCCCGCCCCGCGGTAAAGTCGCCGGCCTCGAACTTCGCCGTGGCGACGCTGCCGTCGCGGAAATGGAATTCGATCGCGAAGGTCTCGCGCGGATCCAGCCGCTCAAGGGCGGCGGCGGTCGAGGCGGGGAAACGCCAGACCTCCCCGGCGCGATGGCCTTCCGACAGCAGTTCAGGATCGGCGGGCGCGACATTCGCCGCCCACAGACTGGCGCGCGAGGCCGCCGGGACCAGGCCGTCTCCCGCCAGCCAGGCGCGCGGAACCTTGTTCGGGTCGCGCAGCACGATCCGCGCGGCGTTCGGACGTGAGCGTCCGACGAAACTGACCACCGCGACCAGATCCGACGTCTCGTCCTGCCCGGCATAGCCGAAGGCGACCGGAGAGGCGCCGACGATCGACGTCTGCTGCAGCCGCCAGCCCACGCCGGCGGAGCGCAGGCGGTTGGCGGTCCAGTTCCCGCGCTCGCCGGGGAAGCTCATGCGCGGCGTCCGCAGCCAGCCCGAGAAGGCGTCGTCCACCCGGCTCCGCACCGTCGCCAGCTGCGGATCCCGGCACGAGACGGCATGGGCCCGCGACCGGGCCCGGGCCGCCGTGGCGCTCAGGTCCGCTTCAGCTGCGCCGGACCGCAGGGCCGCGCCCCGGGCCTGGGCCGTCGCGGCGCCGAGGGCGGCGTCGATGCGCGCGTCGAACAGGCCGCAGCGCTGGTCGGCCGCGACCATGAAGGCGCGCTCGTAATAGGTGTCGGAGGGCCCGGCCCACGCCACCTGCGGCGCGCACAGGACGGCGGCGGCCAGAAGGGCGGCTTTGGTCTTCGGGGCGGTCTGGCCTATCGTCATGGGCCGCACCCTACGCGTCATGCGTTCCGGTACGGTTTCCGGGCAGGGTTATCAAAGTGCTTCTATCCAGCGACCTCTGGGTCTCCGCCCTGATCCGCCGCGCCGAGCTGTCGGGCGCCTTCGCCACGGTCGCGCGCAAGGGCGACGCCCGGGCCGGCACGGTCATCGTCAAGGCGTTCGACACCTCCACCCGCCGCGCCAGACTCTATAGTGAGGCCTTCGGCCCCGACGGCGAACGTCTGTGGATTCAGCCGGTCGAGAGCGAGTTCGAAAGCGAACTGGACGCCTGGATCCAGCGCCAGGCCGGCTACGACCCCGACATCTGGGTGGTCGAGATCGAGGACCGCGAGGGCCGACACTTCATCACCGAGAAGGTCGCCGCCTGATCCCGGAGCCGGCTATGGAAACCGCCGGGTTAACGCCGCCGCCGACAGTGCGAAATGCTTAACCGCGTTCGGGAACGGAACCGCAAGCGCCTTGGCCTAGGGTCATCTTCAACGGGCCGGGAAACGAGCCCGGCGATGGTGGGTGTTGTCGATGCTCTTTCTTCTCAACGACGTTGTGTTCGATCTGGATGAGGCCTCGCCGGTCACGCCGGGCGACGCGCGCCGGTTCGAGAACCTGGGTCTGGACTATGTTCTGGAACTGGGTTGCGAGCTGTTCGCCGAAGACCCTCTGATGCACAAGACCGATCCGCAGCGCGCGCGCCGTCTGGCCTGGCTGATCCACGACCGGTCGCCCGAGGTCAACGCCGCCCTGTTCGCCGCCCCGGCCGTCGGCTGCGACCCGTCACTGGTTGAGCCGCAGTTCTGCGCCCTGCCCGCCGCCATCATGCGCCAGCTCAAGACCCGCGCTTCCAAGGGCAAGCTGGACGCCGTCGCCGCCGACCGCGCGGTCTGGATGCGCCTCGCCGCCTGATCGCGATTTCTCCCCGCACAACCTTGGACAGCATTGTCCGGGCTGGATAGGGTGACTGTTCCAGTCGGGGAGTCGGTATGCGTTTCATGAACTGGGTCGGGCCGATGGTCCTGGCCGCCCTTGCACTGACCCTGGTCGGCGTCGCGCCCGCCCGCGCCGAATGGCTGAAGGCCGAGAGCGAGCGCTTCATCGTCTATGGCGACGGCAACCCGCGCCAGTTGATCGCCTATACCGAAAAGCTGGAGACGTTCGACCGGCTGCTGCGCTGGAAGATGGGCCTGCCCATCGACGAGGTTCCGCCTCGCAAGCTGCCGATCTATCTGGTCGATTCCGCCGGCCTGCGGCGGGTGTCGCCGGCGATCGGCGACACCGTCGCCGGCTTCTATGCCGCCCGCGAAGAGGACATTTTCGCCGTGGCCCTCCGCGGCGGCATGGGCGACGACGTCCTGCTGCACGAGTACGCGCACCATTTCATGATGCAGAACGTGCCGTTCGCCTATCCCGCCTGGTTCATCGAAGGCTTCGCGGAATATTTCATGACCGCGGACATCAACGAGACGCGGATTCTGATCGGAAAACCCAATGAGGCCCGCGGGTCCTGGCTTCGGGGAACGACCTGGATCTCGATGAACGACCTGCTGGCCAAGCGGTCGGGCGAGGTGCGGCGACGGAACGCGACCTACTATCCGCTGGCCTGGCTGACGACCCACTGGTTCATGGGCAATGACGCGCGCTTCAACCAGTTGCGGGCCTATCTGCTGGATGTCGGCGCCGGCGGAAATGCGATCGAGGCCATGCCCCGGGCCACCGGTATGACCAACGCCGAACTGCGCCGGGAACTGCGCGGCTACATGGGTCGGATTCCCTATATGGAGATCCGGAACTTCTTCCCGCGGGCCCAGGTGACGGTGACTCCGCTTGCGGCCTCGTCGCGCGATTTCCTGCTCATGACCCAGCGGCTGACCGGGGTGCCGACGTCGCACAGCGACTCGACGCTCTCCGAGGTTCGCCGTCTGGCCGAACGGCATCCCGACGATCCCGCCGCCATGCTCGCCCTCGGTCACGCCGAAATGCATCTGGGCGACCGCGACGCCGGCGAAGCGGTGCTCCGGCGGCTGATCACCGCCCATCCCGATCACGTCGAGGGTCACCAGTATCTGGCGAGGTCGCTGCTCGAACGCGCCGCCGAGGACGGCGCGGAGGTCCGCCCCCTGAAGGCCGAGGCGCAGAGATTGCTTGGCCGGGCGTTCGAGCTGGACGACGCCAACTACCGCACCTTCATGCTGCTGGCCGAGACGCGTGAGGGCAGCCCCGGCTACCCCAGCGAGAACGACATCCTGACCCGTGAATTGGCGCTGCAACTGGCCCCGCAGCTGGACAAGGCGCGGATCGACATGGCCCGCACCTATCTGGCCGCCGGTCGCCGGGAGGACGCCATCCGGACCATCGAGGTCCTGGCCAACGATCCGCATGGCGGCGACGACGCCAAGGCGGCCCAGGCGCTGCTGAACCAGGCGCGCGGTCTCAGCGAAGCGGAAGCGCTGGCGGAGGACGCCGCGGCGGACTCGGTCGATGAAGACCCTGCGCCGCAAGGCAACTGAGGCGACGAGTCTGACCCTCAGACCAGCACGTTGAAGACGATGTGCACGATGGTCGCGCCCAGGACGATCACGCCGAAGCCGACGATCAGTGAAAGGGCGGGGTGCGGTCCGTCGTGGTGCGGCGGCGGATCCACGGAGGGGTTCAGGGCCATGGCCGATTCCTTCGTTTCCAAAGGCGGCGCCCGATTGCGTGACCGGGTCGTCTCGCCGGAACCGACGATGACTCCAAAAGCCCTGTCTGGCGAGGGGTTATTCGCCGGCGAGTGACTTTCGGCCCGGTCCGCGCTACGTCCCGCCGCCCAACGGATCGAACATGTCGAAGCTCACTCTCGAACAGGAGGCCCTGCGCCGCAGGACCTTCGCCATCATCGCGCACCCGGATGCGGGCAAGACCACGCTGACCGAGCATATCCTGCTGGCCGGCGGGGCCATCCGCGCGGCCGGGGCCGTGCGCGCGCGCGGCGAGAACCGACGCACCCAGTCCGACTGGATGAAGATCGAGAAGGAGCGCGGCATCTCCGTCTCGGCCTCGGTCATGACGTTCGAGCACGACGGCAAGATGTTCAACCTGCTCGACACGCCCGGGCACGAGGACTTCTCGGAAGACACCTACCGCACCCTGACCGCCGCCGACTGCGCCATCATGGTGCTGGACGCCGCCAAGGGTATCGAGCCGCAGACGCTGAAGTTGTTCGAGGTCTGCCGCCTGCGCGACATTCCGATCATCACCTTCATCAACAAGCTGGACCGCGAGGCCCAGGACCCGATGGCCCTGCTGGACGAGATCGCCAGCCGGCTGCAACTGGACCCGGCCCCGATCTGGTGGCCCGCCGAAAGCGGCAACCGCCTGCGCGGCATGGTCGAGATGGGCACAGGCCGGTTCCAGCCCTACGCTCGCAAGCCCGCCGGCTCAGCCGAGGACGTGCCCCACCCCGAGGCCCTGCCGCTGGCCGAGGCGGCCCGGTATTTCGAGCCCGGCGAACATCAGGCGCTGCTCGACGCCCGGGAGCTGGTCGAGGGCGGCTATCCGGCCTTCGACCGCCAGTCCTTCCTCGAGGGCCATATGACCCCGGTGCTGTGGGGCTCGGCCCTGCGCCATTTCGGCATCGACGAACTGCTGGCCGCTATCGGCGAATGGGCCCCGCCGCCCAAGGTCATGAAGGCGCACAAGGCCGCCCCGGCCGGAACCCGCAACGCCGCCGAGCCGGTGGCCATCACGGTCGCGCCCGGCGAGGCCGAGGTCACCGGCTTCGTCTTCAAGGTCCAGGCCAATATGGACCCCAACCACCGCGACCGCATCGCCATGTTCCGCATGGCCTCGGGCAAATTCCAGCGCGGCATGAAGCTGAAGGTCCAGAACACCGGCAAGCAGTTGTCGGTGAACGCCCCCATCATGTTCTTCGCCAGCGACCGCGAACTGGCCGAGGACGCCTATGCCGGCGACGTCATCGGCATTCCCAACCACGGCGTGCTGCGCGTCGGCGACAGCCTGTCCGAGAGCGGCCTGATCCGCTTCGCCGGCCTGCCCAATTTCGCCCCGGAAATCCTCCAGCGCGTCCGGGTCAAGGATCCGCTCAAGGCCAAACACCTGAAGAAGGCGCTGGACGGCCTGGCTGAGGAGGGCGTGACCCAGCTGTTCCGCCCCGAGATGGGATCTGACTTCATCGTCGGCGCCGTCGGCCAGCTGCAGTTCGAGGTCATGGCCGACCGCCTGGGCGAAGAATACGGCCTCGAAGTCATCTTCGAGCCCTCGCCTTGGGCCGAGGCGCGCTGGATCGGCGGGACCAGGGCCGATCTTGAGGACTTCATGGGCAAATACCGCGGCCAGATGGCCCGCGACATCGACGACGATCCCGTCTTCCTGGCCAAGTCGAGCTGGGAGACCGGCTATGTGATGGAGCGGTTCCCGACGGTGGCGTTCACGAAGACGAAGGAGCGGGGCTAGAACGCTCTGGACAACCTGTCATGGAGACCGGCTATTTTCATCCGGTTGCATGAGAGAATCCATGACTGCTCCGAGCCGTTTCGCCGCCGCCCTTCGGATCACCCTGATCAGCGCGGCGATCACAGCCGTTCCCGGACTGGCCCACGCCGACTGGCGGAAGGCGGAGACCCGGCATTTCGTCGTCTACAGCAACGGTTTCGAGCGCGACCTGCGGGACTATGCGATCGAGCTGGAGCGCATCGATCAACTGTTGCGCACCTGGTTCGCCCTGCCGGAGCAGCAGGACGAACGCAGACTGCCCGTCTACATCGTGCGCAACCGCACCGACCTGGGGATTGTCGCGCCTGAACTGCCAGAACGTATCGCGGGCTTCTATTCGGCCAACTTTCGCGACATCCGCGCCGTGGCGGTCAGAGCCGAGGGTGACGAGACCCTGCGACACGAGTACGGGCACCATTTCATGTTCCGGAACTTTCCGGGCGCCTATCCCGCCTGGTTTCGCGAGGGCTTCGCCGAGTTCTTCAGCACCGCGACCGTAAGTCCGGCGGGACGCGCCGCCGTGGGCAAGACCCCGTTCAACAGCGTTCGGGTGTTGAACAATCTCCGTTGGCTGCCGATGGAGGCGGTGCTGGGCGGCCCCCCCAACCTGCAGGACGGTCGCGAGACCGCGGCCTTCTACGCCCAGTCCTGGCTGCTGACGCACTGGACGCTGACGGATCCCGATCGGCGCGGCCGCATGGAAAAATACCTGGCCGATACGGCGCGCGGCGTGGCGATTGATACGGCCTTGAGAACGCATTTCGACATGGACGCCGAACAGCTGGGCCGAACCCTGAGGGCCTACCTCGACGCGGGTCCCCGGTACGCCGAACTGGAACTTGGCGCGGCGAGTCCCGCGTTGACCACTTCGGCCCTGCCCGACAGTGCGAACGAGGTCCTGCTGCTCGACATCAACGCCCGCGACGGCGGTCCCGCCAACCAGGGGCCGGCCGTACTGGACCGGGCGCGACAGGCGGCGGAACGGCATCCCGGCGATCTGCTGGCCCAGTCGATGGTGGCGAGGGCCGAGCTTCGCTGGGGCGATCCCGCGAAGGCGGAGCAGGCCGTCCAGCCCTTGCTCGACGCCGACCCGACCAATGTCGATCTGTTGTTGCTGATGGCCGACGCCCGGATAACGGCCGGCGACAAGCTCACCGATCCGGAGGCGCGAGAGCGGCTCTACCGCCAGGCGAGAGGGTTCCTGGCCCGGGCGTATGAGGCCGATCCCCTTGAACACCGGGTCTATCAGTCCATCGCCTACAGCCGACGGTTCACCCCGGACTATCCGACCGCGAATGACGTGGAACTCTGGCGGCGAGCGGTCGCCATCGCACCTGAAGTCGCCAGCAACCGCGCGGTGACCGCGGAGGCTATGCTCAACCACGGCCTCGTCGACGAGGCCGAGCAAGTCATCCAGCCCATCGCCAACGATCCGCACGGCCGCGAAACGCCCGCCCGGATCCAGCGCATCCTGACCCGAATCGCCGAGGCCCGGGCCGGCGCCGCGACATCGGCTCCGGCCGGCCCGGCGGACTGACCCGCGCGAGCCATCGACAACCTCTGGCTGGACCGCGCAGCGCAAAACGGGCTTAGAATGGGGGACGCCCCAGGAGTTCCGTCTTGCCGTCAGCCGTTCATCGTCTTCTCCTCGCCCTGGCGCTGATCGCGCTGACGCCGGCGACCGCCCTCGCGGAATGGCGTCGCGCCGAAAGCCCGAACTTCATCGTCTACAGCCACGGCTCCGAACGGATTCTGCGCGAATACACGGCCAAGCTGGAGCGTTTCGATGCGCTCATGCGCATCCGCTTCGGCGGCGGAGGGGGCGACGATATCCGCAAACTGCCTGTCTATCTGGTGGACGACGACGCGGCCCTGCGGGTCGCCCTGCCTGATCTCCCGGAGGGCATCGCCGGCTATTATTCGTCCAGCGAGAACGACATCTTCGCCATCCTGGTGCGGGGCAAGAGCGACGATATCCTGCTGCACGAATACACCCACCACTTCATGGCCAGGAGCGGCGACGGCCGGTACCCGGGCTGGCTCAGCGAGGGGCTTGCGGAATATTTCGCCACGGCGACGGTGTCCGAGCGGGGAAAGGCGTCCTTCGGCCTGCCCGACCCCGGCCGTCAGTATGCGCTGCAGCAGAACCGCTGGCTGCCGATGGACCAGCTTCTGCGGGCCAAAGGCTCGCTGGATATCGGCGACCGGACGGGCCGGAGCATGTACTACGCCCAATCCTGGGCCCTGACCCATTGGGTGTTCAGCGACCAGGAGCGCGTCCGAAACCTGGTCGCCTGTCTGGCGGCGATCAACGGCGGCCAGGACGCCGTCGAGGCGTGGCAGGCGGTCTTCGGCATGAACCCCGAGCAGCTGACCGCCCAGCTGCGCGCCTATGTTCGCGGCAGCCTCCGATATGCGCAGCTCGACATCCCTCCCGTCACCCCGACGATCACGGTTTCGACCCTGTCGCCGGCGGCGGACGCCGTCCTTCTGCCCATGATCAACGCCCGTGCGCCTGACCCCGCCGACATCGACGGGCCGGCGCTGCTGGCGTCGCTGCGTGCGGCCGCCGCCCGCTTCCCGGACGATCCCCTGGCCCTGGTCGCGCTCGGCCGCGCCGAGCGGCAGTGGGGCGACGACGCGGCGGCGGAGACCGCGCTGGCCAGGGCGCTGGAAAGGCAGGCCGACAACATCGAAGGCCTGCTGCTCATGGCGGATATCGTCGAGGAGCGCGGGGATCTGGCGGCCGACGAAGCGGACGGCCTGCGACAGCGCCGTCTGGCCCAGGGACTGCTCCGGCGGGCGTTCGAGGCCGATCCCACCGATTACCGCGTCTACGCCGCCCTGGCGCGTATCCGGCGCAACACCCCGGACTATCCCAACGACAACGACCTGGAGACCTGGGCCCTCGCCGTGCGCTACGCGCCCCAGGTCATGTCGATCCGTGGCGACGCCGCGATCGCCATGCTGGAGACGGGCCATTACGACGACGCGATCACCCTGCTGACGCCCATCGTCAACGACCCGCACGGCGGCTCCCATGTCCAGTGGGGCCGGGACCTGCTGGAACAGGTCGAGCAGCGGCGCACCGCGGCCGGTTCGAACTGAGTTCACGGTCGGGCAGAACTCCCGGCGCGGCGCTGCGTTTGCACCTTGCATCCCCGGGACGCCTGTTTGGTCCCGAAGCGGGACGACCGGAGCGCCTGATCTGATGTTCGAATTCGGCCGGGATTTGAGAAAGCTGTTCGAGAAGGCGCGCGAGAGCGACGACCTCGGCTGGCTGGAGTTGATCGGCGCGGACCTGGTCGAGGCCGAGGCCCGCCGCGAGGCGATCGACGCGGGCCGCGTGTCCTGCACCCAACCGTTCGCGGGCTGGATGCGCGCCTCCGCCCTGTGGCGCGAGCACGCCCGACGCACCGGCCGGCGGACCAGTCTGGACCGGGCGGCCTCCGCCGCCTCGGACGCCTCCCGGCACACGACGACGCCGGATCAGACAGCCGCCGCGGCCATCGAGTCAGGCGAAATTCACCTGTTGCGCTTTGACCTGTTCGGCGGACCCGAGAAGCTGACGGCTGCGCTGGCCGACGTTCAATCCCTGACCGCGGAACGCCCTGCGACCCGGGCGAGCGCAGCGGCGCTGCATGCTCGCCTGACGGCGCGCCGGGCCCGGCTGTCGGGCGAGCCGTCCGTCATGCTGGACGCCGCCGCCCTGCTGGACGCCGCCGTCCACGGCGCCAGGGGCATGCCCCAGACCATGGGCGACGACCTGAGACTGGATCGCGCCTCGCTTTCGCTCGAGGCGGGGGTGGCCCGTCGCGACGGCCGGCTGCTGGATCAGGCCGGACGCGACCTGCGGGTTCTGGTCGAGGCCGCCTCGCCCGACTACCGCCCCCTGACCCGCGCCCGCGCCCTGGCGTTGGCCGGCGCCGGCCGGATGGCCCTTGCGCGGCTGGCGCGGAACGAGGCCGCGACCGAACAGGGCCGGGCCCTGTTCGACGCCGCCGCCGACCAGTTCAACCCGGATCACAGCCCCCTGGACTGGGTCGCCGTGCAACTGGCTCAAACCCCGGGCGAGACGCCCCTGTTGTCCCTGGCCCAGGCCGAAACCCTGACCCGCGAGCCCGGACTGGTTCTGGGCGCCCTGACGCGGGAACGGCGACTGGCGGCGGAAGCCGACCTGGCCGAGGACGTGGGCGACATCGCCGCCCTTGTCGGGCTGGAGACGATCGTCCGTCAGCGTCTGCTGGCGCGCGCTTCGCAACCTGTGGACTGGGCCGCCGACCAGATTGTCATGGCGCGGCTGGCCATGGCCAGGGGGCGGCTGATGGGGGTCGAACCCCGCGCGATCGGCCTGATGCTGGCCGAGGCCATGGAGACCGCCCGCGAATGCGGCGCGCCGGCGCTGGTCGAGCGGGCGATGCTGGCGATGCCGGAAAAGGAAATGGGGGTCAGGGGTTAGGGGCGAGGGCCCGGAACGGTCCCGCCATGGCGGCCGACCTCCCCGTCCTTCCCAACCCCCCGACCCTAGCCTCCCAGCGCCACGAACCCGCCGTTGGCGAAACGGGACTTGCCGTAGCGCAGCGGCTGGCCGTCCTCGCCCATGACCCGGCCGCCGGCGGCTTCCAGAACCGCCTGTCCGGCCGCCGTGTCCCATTCGGACGTCGGGCCCGTGCGCGGATAGGCGTCGAACCGCCCCTCGGCGATCAGACAGAATTTCAGCGACGAATCCGTGCCCTGCCACTGGACGCAGCCGTGGCGTGAGGCCAGGCGTTCCGCCTCGGCGTCGGTCATGCTGTGGCTCATCACGGCCATCGGCGAGGCGGGCCGGTTGCGCACCTTGATCGCCTGCCAGCCCTCGCCGAAGCGGCGGCGGAAGGCGCCGGCGCCCGGCGCGGCGCTGCGCCAGGTCGTGGCCGTGGCCGGGGCCGTCACCACGCCCGCGACCGTCGCGCCCTTGTGGACCAGGGCGATGTTGACGGTGAAGCTCTCGCGCCCCTCGATGAATCCGCGCGTGCCGTCCAGCGGATCGATCAGCCAGAACCACTCGGCCGCCGCGGCCGGCATGCCGGCGGCGGCCACGGCCTCCTCGGCGACGGTCTGGACGCCGGGATACAGCGCCTCCAGCCGGGCCAGGATCAGGGTCTCGGCCTCCTGGTCGGCCTGGGTCACGGGGCTGTCGTCGGCCTTGGTCTCCGCGACCACGCCGTTGCGCCAGTAGGGCAGGATGACGCGCGCGGCATCCTCGGCGATGTCGGCCAGCGCCTCGGCCAGTGCGCCGGACGCGAGGTCGGCGGTCAGTCGTTTGATCATGGCGCGGGATTAGAGCATCCGGACGGTTTCGCGAACCGGCAAATCAGGTCAGCGTCCGGCCTGATATCCGACTGTTGCTCCGGGGCCCTATGACCGACACCTCCACCGCCGCGCCTGATGGCCAGGCGCTTCCTGACGGGCAGGCCCTGGCCGCCCTGATCGCCGGCAAGCTGTGCCACGACTTCATCAGTCCGGCGGGCGCGATCAGCTCGGGCCTCGACCTGCTGAAGGACCCCTCGGCCCAGGACATGCGCGACGACGCCATGGGCCTGATCGAGGCCAGCGCGAGGAAGATGGTGGCCCTGGTCTCGTTCGCCCGCGTGGCCTTCGGCGCCGCGACATCGGCCGAACGCTTCTCGGGCGCCGAGCTGGGAGACCTGGTTTCGGGCCTGACCGAGGGCGGCCGCGCCACCCTGGACTGGAAGGCCGAGGACGCCAGCTATTCCAAGGCCCAGTCGCGGGCCCTGGTGAACCTGGCCTATCTGTCCATGGCCGCCCTGCCGTCCGGCGGGACCGCCGTCGTGTCCACCCGGCGCGAGGGCGACGATCTGGTCATGGAGGGGCTGGCCGAGGGAAACCGCGCCCGCCTGAAGGCCGAGGCCGTGTCGGGTCTGGCGGGACAGCCCCTGAGCGAAGGTCTGCCCGGTCAATGGATCCAGCCCTACTGGCTGTGGCTCACGGCGCACGACGCCGGCGGCTCGCTCGACGTCCGGTGCGAGGAAGGCCGCGTTGTCCTCTCCGCCCGCATGCCTAACTGAGACTTTAAGGCGGTTTCCAAAGGTCTCATTAACCGGCTCGGGGCGACTATAGACATGTCGCACACGCGGGCGTTGTGTGGCGGTGAATTGGAACCCGATCCGTGACCCCCAGAACCTGTCTCATCGTCGACGACAGCCGGATTATCCGCAAGGTCGCCCGGCGGATCGTCGAAGGGCTCGGTTTCGAGGTCGATGAAGCCGCCGACGGCGCCGAGGCCCTGGCCTTCTGCAGCGGGGTGATTCCCGAGGTCATCCTGCTGGACTGGTCCATGCCCGTGATGGACGGCATGACCTTCCTGCGCCGCCTGCGCGCCCTGCCCGGCGGCCTGGCCCCCAAGGTTCTGTTCTGCACCATCGAGACCCGCGCCGAACGCATCGCCGAGGCCCTGTCCGCCGGCGCCGACGACTATGTGATGAAGCCGTTCGACGGCGAGATCCTGACCTCGAAATTCGCCGAAGTGGGGGCCGTCTGACCCCATGACGCCGGACGACTTCGATCGCCTGCAGACTCTGATGGCCTCGCGCGCGGGGTTCAGGCTCACGCGCGACCGGATGAAGCTGGCCGAACACCGTCTGGGCCCCGTGGCCCGGCGCGAGGGGTTCGAGACGGTCGACGCCATGCTGGCCTCGCTCTGGGCCAAACCCGTCGCCTCGCTGGGCTGGGCGGTGATCGAGGCCCTGCTCAATCCCGAGACCTGGTTCCGCCGCGACCGCGCCAGCTTCGACACCCTCGCCCAGGAGCTGCTGCCGGCGCTGGGCAAGGCGCGCGGCGGTCAGCCGGTCCGGATCTGGTCCGCGGGCTGCTCGACCGGCCAGGAAGCCTGGTCCCTGGCCATCGCGGCCCAGGAAGCAGGCGTCGCCGTCGAGATCGTCGCCACCGACCTGTCGCAACGCGCGCTGGAAAAGGCCCGGTCGGGCGCCTACACGGGGTTCGAAATCCAGCGTGGGCTGAAGGCCGCGACCATGCTGCGCTGGTTCGATCAGGCCGAGGACGCCTGGATCGTCAGGGCCGAGCTGCGCGCCACCGTCCACTTCGCCCGCGCCAACCTGGCCGACGCGCCCACCGACGATCACCGCTTCGACATCATCTTCTGCCGTCATGTCCTTGGCGACGCCGATCCCGCGCGCCGCCGCGACATGTTCGACAATCTGGAACGCCGCCTGGTCGACGACGGCTGCCTGTTCCTCGGCCCCGACGAACAGCCTGACGGCGACAGCATCGCCTTCCGCGCGGTCGCCGGCCGCAAGGGCCTGTTCGTGAAATCGCCCGCGGCGCTGAGGCGCGCGGCCTGACGGGCCGTCGGCCCTAGTTGATCTTGCGGCGATGGTGTCGAACTTCGACGCGCTGCCCTAAGGTTGTCCACCTCAACCCCCGCAACGATGGATCACCATGAATGTCTTCGTCGGCCTCTGTTGTGCGCTGGCCTCGCTTCATCTGCAGACGGCCGAAACCTTCCCGATAGTTTCGAGGCTGTCCGGCGATGACCTGGCGCGCCGCGAGATCTCGGTCGACCTGATCGCAAGACCCGCCACAGAAGAAGTCTCGGTCTTTGCGGGACGCGTTGTGGAAGCCGAGGGACTCGTCTCGTGGGACGACAAGCCCATGATGGAGATGACGGCGGAGAACGGCCTCTCTTTCGCGGGGGTCACCGCAGGGAACGGACGAAATGTTTCGGTGGTCTATCTCACCGACCGCCCCGACAGCCTGCTGGTCTGCCGGATTCGCGCCCGAACAACGGCCTTCGACCACGCGAGGTATCGCGCCGCTCGATGGTGCGCTGGCCAGTTGGGTGTCGAGCTGCCCGAGCAACCTTCGCCACCCATCATCGTCGACTCCTGACATTCCTGAGGATGACGCGGGAGAAACGGCCCGCTAGCGTAGCCGTTCATCGGGGAGGATGGATCATGCGGCTGCTCTGGCTGGTCGGATCGTTGGCGCTGGCGTTGCTGATCGCGGTGCTGACCTTGCAGAGTCCACGCCCGGTCCCGGCGACCGCCCCGGCGCCCGTATTCTCCACCGCACGGGCCATGGCCGACGTGCGCGAGATCGCGCGACGCCCGCATCCCGTCGGTTCGGCGGACCATACGCGGGTTCAGGCCTACCTCCTCCAGCGGATGGCGGCCCTCGGCCTGCAGACCTCGACCCAGGCGGGCCCGCTTTCGCCCGAAGCGGTGCGGCGGATCGAGCGCGACGACCGGTCCGCGGCCGGGATCGAGGTGACCAATCTGATCGGCGTCCTGCCCGGACGTGACCCGCGCCTGCCCGCCGTCGCCCTGATGGCCCACTATGACACCGTGCCCGACTCCGCCGGCGCGGCGGACGACACGGCGGGCGTCGCCGCCATTCTCGAGACCGTCCGCGCCATCCGCGCGCGGGGCGCCGCCGACCGCACCCTGGTCGTCCTGCTGACCGACGGCGAGGAGCTGAACCTGGACGGGGCCCGCGCCTTCTGGGGCGGGCACCCCCTGCGCGACCGCATCGGCGCGGTGGTCAATCTGGAGGCGCGCGGCGGCGGCGGCCGGGCCATGATGTTCGAGACCGGCCGCGGCAACGCACAGACCATCGGCCTGTTCGCCCGCGCGGGCGTCCGGGCGACCGGCGGCGTCTCGTCCAATTCGCTGGCGGTCTTCGTCTATGAGCTGATGCCCAACGGCACCGACTTCACCATCCCCAAGGACCGCGGCGTCCAGGGGATCAATCTCGCCTTCATCGGCCGCCCGGCCCAGTATCACGCCGACGTCTCGACGCCCGACGCCCTCGATCAGGGCAGCGTCCAGCACATCGGCTCCCAGGCGCTGGAAACCTCGGACGCCCTGCTGCGCGCCCCCGCCCTGCCCGCCACGACGCAGAACGTCGTCTACTCGGATCTGTTCGGACAGGTGATCGTCGGCCACGCCCCGGCGACCGGCTGGCTGCTGCTGGGACTGGCCTTCATCGGCTGGGGCGCGGCGCTGTGGCGGGCGCGGTCGCGCGCCGGCCTGACCTTCGCCGAGGTCGGACGCGGCATGGTCGACGGCCTGTGGTTCCTGTCGACGGGCCTGGTCCTGACCCAGGCCGTGCGGCTGCTGGCCGGACCGCTGTCCGGCCGCGCCGAAAGCGCCGACGCCTACTACACCCTGCTGGCTCGCCTGCCGTGGATGGAGGCCGGAGCCGCGCTGACGGTCCTCGCCCTCGCGCTGGCCCTGCTGGGCGGGCGGGCGCGGCCCGACCGCCGCATCGTCGCCGGAGCCATCGCGGCCGTCGCCGCCGTGGCCCTCGTGCTCGGCGGGGTGAACGTGATCGTCATCGGCGCCTCCGCCGTAGCCATCGGCCTGTCGCTGGCCCCGGGCCTCGCCGCCCGCTCGGCCTGGGGCGGATGGACGGGACTGATCGGCCTGATCCTGCTCGTCGCCGCGACGGCGCAAGGCTTCGCGCCCGAGGCGGCCTTCCTGTTCGTCTGGACCGGCCTGCTGGCCGCCCTGACCGCCGCCGTGGCCGCCTTCGCCGATCCCGGCCTGATCCGCGCGCGGTCGCTGGCCCCGGTCGCTGTCGCCGCCGCGCTGGCGGCCGGCTGGATCACCGGGCTGGCCCACACCGTCTTCCTCGGCATCGGCATGGACCTGCCCGGCGTGCTGGTCCTGCTGGGCCTGCTGGTGCTGATGTTCATCCGTCCGCTCAGTCCCGAGCGGGCCATGGCCCGGCCCCTGCTGATGGCGGCGATGGCGGTGCTGCTGCTGGGCGCGGCCCTGTCGGGCGCGGCCCGCTTCGCCGAGCCGGACCGGGCTCCCTCGACGGTCGCCTCGGCGTGACCGCGCGGGCGCCGCTGTATCTGGAAGACCTCCACGTCGGCCAGATCTTCGTCACCCCCTCGGTGACCGTCACCACCGATGAGATCAAGGCCTTCGCCCGCCAGTTCGACCCCCAGCCCTTCCACCTCGACGAGGCCGCCGCCCAGGACAGCCTGTTCGCCGGACTGGCCGCCAGCGGCTGGCACACCGCCGCGCTGAGCATGCGGCTGCTGGTCGACGGCCTGCCCATCGCCGGCGGCCTGATCGGCGTCGGCGGCGAGACGACCTGGCCCCGCCCGACCCGGCCCGGCGACACCCTGACGGTTCACGTCGAGGTGCTGGAGATCACCCCCTCGAAATCGCGCCCCGACCGCGGCATGGTCCGCACCCGAAACGAGACCCGCAACCAGCTCGGCGAGCCGGTCCAGATCTCCAGCCTCGGCATCGTCGCCTGGCGCCGCCCCGCCTGAGCCTCAGCCCCCGTCGGCCCACACCGTCTTGTACAAATCGAACCGGCGGTCGCGCAGATTGCGCACCGTCCCCTGCGACTTGGCCCAGGCCAGGTCCGACAGGTCGAGGTCCGCCACCGTCACCGTCTCGACGTTCTCGCTCGCCTCGGCCGCCACCCCGTCCCGCGCGAACGGGAAGTCGCACGGCGTCAAGATGCACGACTGCGCATACTGGATGTCCATGTTCTCGACGTTCGGCAGATTGCCGACATTGCCCGACAGGATGACGTAGCACTGGTTCTCGATGGCCCGCGCCTGCGAGCAATAGCGCACCCGCAGATAGCCCTGGCGGTTGTCGGTGCAGAACGGCACGAACAGCATTCGCGCGCCCTCGTCGACCAGCCGACGCGCCAGTTCCGGGAACTCGGAATCGTAGCAGATCAGCACCCCGATCGGGCCGCAGTCGGTCGGGATGGCCTGGACCCGGTCGCCGCCCTTGATGTTCCACCAGTGCCGCTCGTTCGGCGTCGGGTGGATCTTCTCCTGCTCATGCACCGAGCCGTCGCGCAGGAAGACATACGCAACATTCTGGATATCCCCGTCGTCCGTCTGCGTCGGGTGGGAGCCGCCGATGATGTTGATATTGTACTCGACCGCCATCTTGCGCAGCGCCTCGACGAAGCGGGGCGTGTAGCGGGTCAGGGCCTCGATCGACTCGACCGGGCTCAGCTTCCTGGACTCCAGCGACAGCAGCTGCAGCGTGAACAGCTCGGGGAAGACCACGAAGTCCGACCGATAGTCCGAGGTCACATCGACGAAATATTCGATGTTGGAGATGAACTCCTCGAAGCTGGCGACCTTGCGCGCCTGCAGCTGCACCGTCGCCACCCGCACCGTCTCCTTGACCGCGAAGGCGGCTCCGCGGCCGTGCGTCTCGGTATAGTAGGGGTTGCGCCACACCATGTGCGCCGCATGCCCCATCGAGGCCGTGTCCGAGGTCAGATAGTTCTCCAGCACCCCGATCGGCTCGAAGCCGCCGCGCATGTGGAAACCGATCACCGGGTCGTTCAGCTTGCGCGCCGTGACCGCGTCCAGATATTCGCGCGCATCGGGATAGGCCGCCTTGCGCCGCGCCAGCCCGGGCATCCGCCCGCCGAAGACGATGCCGCGCAGGTTCTCGGCCTCGCACAGGTCGCGCCGCGCGTCATACAGCCGCTGGCCGATGCGCAGCCGCCGCCGGTCCGGATCGACGCACACCTCCATGCCGTAGAACCAGTCCCCGACCGGATCGTGCCGCGCCGCATAGCCGCCGCCGGTGATCTGGGTCCAGGTGTGTGGCGACATCGCCGTCTTCTCGTCGATGCGGAATCCGGCGGCGTAGCCGACGATCTCATCGGCGTATTCGACCACGAACTGGCCGTCGGGGAAGGCCGCGATCTGGCCGCGCAGCATCCCCGGCGTATAGGCCGGCATGTCCTTGTAGACCTTGGCGACAAGGGCCGAGATGGCGGTCACATCCGCCAGTCTGGCGTTGCGGATGGACAGGACGGCGGGCTTGGAAGGTTTTGTCATGCGCCCTGAACGCATGGCGAAGCTTGGGGATCAAATCCTTTCCCACCAAGTTCCCAACCATCCACACAAGACGATTTACCGCTGGCATTCGTCCCGTGATGTCACAGGCCGCCGATCACCTGTTTCAGGATGTCGGCCGCCGGTCGGTCACGCGGCGAAGGCGGCGCCTGGGCGTCCTGCACCAGCGACAGCACCAACGGCATCCAGCCGTCCCGGAGATCGGCGTTCAGCAGGGCCAGCGACGGCCGGGCCTCAAGGGTCACCCTTTCGATGCCCGGAGACAGGGCGGCGCACAGGTCCGGCGGCGAGGTGACCAGATATTCGCGACATGACAGCGGCCGGTCGGCGTGGATCGAACACGCCTCGTCCTCCAGGAAGGGACAGGCGACGCCGGCGGCGAAATACTCGCGCGCGATCACCTGGCGATCGTCGCGGTTCCGGTCCAGCCGCTCCATCAGGCCGAGCGGCTCCAGGGTGTCGAGGGCCGCGTCGAAGCGGCGGCGCACGCGTTCGCGCCGGGGTTCGGGCATGGCCTCGACCAGCCGGGCCAGGGCGCGCGCCTCGGCGGGGGCGACCGGCACCAGTTGGCGGCAGCAGGCCCCGCAGCCGGCGCGGCAGGATATCTCCCGCCCGTCCGCCTCGGCGCGCGCTGTCGCCCGCGTCGCGAACAGGCTGCTGAGACCGTGAACGATGGGCAGCAGGTCCTCGACCGCGACGGGGCCGGCCGGCACGGTCATCTCGACCGGAATCCGCTCTCCCCCTACCGCCAGCATCACCCGCCCGACGGTGGTCGCGCGTCCGTCCGGCGGGATCGCCGACAGGCGCACGACCGCGTCTTGGTCAGGATCGACCCGTTGCGGCGGCGTCCCGCGGCGCACGCCGGCGCGCCTGGAGCTCGTCCCTTCGGCCACTATCGCCGGCTGGGACCGGCCCGGTTATTCCCCGGGTCGGCCGGCAGGGCGCACTGCTGAACGCCGTCCCGCGTGACGACCTCGCCCCGCTGGGCGATGCAGGCCTGGACGCTGTTCACACGGTCGATCTTGAGGAAAAAGTCGACGGCTCTCGTCTGACCGGCGGGGCCCGATGGATCCGACGGGGTAGCCCGACAGGCGCTGAGCCGGGCGTCAGGAATGTGTTTGCCGTCGGCGCAGGCTATGAACTGGGCGTCCTGGTCAATGTGATCCCGGTTCGAGGTCGTTCCGGGAGCCGTGACGACGGTCCCTGGCGACGGACGCGCGCTTTCCTGGGCCTGGACCGATACGACGACGACGCCGAGGTCGAACATGGCCGCGCCGGCCAGAATGATTGCTGTCTTCCGCATGGTGTGCATTTCCTTGTTGCGGCCATTGGGACGGGCGAACCGTCGGCGGGGCCCGGTCAGGTCTAACGCGTGGTCGATACTGCCCCCATTGCCGAATTGGCCTCCTCGCGGCGGGCCGTCGCCGGCAGGCGGCACTGCTGGACGCCGTCGACAGTGATCACCGCGCCCCGGCGGCCGATGCACGACTGGACTGTATTCACCAGATCGATCTTGATGAAGGCTACCGGGTTTGATTTGTCGATATAACGATCACGACTGCTTTGACGCACGCCGTTGTCTGTACTCCCACTCAAAGTGACGGTCCCGAGGGCACCGGCGCGCTCGTCACCCGTTCCGGTGGTCCCGCGGGCATCCTGTCCCTCAGAAGCCGGAACGTTCGTCCCAGGTCGGATCAGGGGTTGCTGAGTTACCTGCTGCGCTTGGGCTGTAACGGCCACGATCCCCAGGTCGAAGGCCGCGGCTGTTGCGAGGATGAGGGCTGTCTTTCGCATGGTGTTCGGTTCCTTGTTGCGGTCATTGGGACGGGCGAACCGTCGGCGGGGCCCGGTCGGTCTAACGCGTGGTCGATTCTGACCCCATGGCCTTGTTGGGGTCTTCGCCGCGGGCCGTCGCCGGCAGGCGGCATTGCTGGATGCCCTCATGCATGACGACGACGCCGCGTCGCGCCGTGCAGGCCTCGACCGTATTCACCCGGTCGATCCTCCCCCATGACCAAGACTCAATGTCGATGGGTCCGCCGGATGGGTTGGCGGTCGCCCGCGTTTCTCCGTTATCTGGGCGACCCCTGTTCGACATCCGGCCGCCGCCGGTTCCACCAATGCCGTTGACGGGGACCGAGGCCTCGGCGGCGATGACTCCGCCCGATGAGTTGACGGTCGCCCGCGCGTCTCCGGTCTCTGCCCCCGATGCGCCGCCCGGAGCCGGTGGCGCGCTGGCGCGGGAGGTCGCCTCGGTCAGGGTGACGCGGACGCGACCGCCGCCGCGCGGGATGACGACGACCAGCCGTCGTCCGTCGGTTCCGAGGATATCGGCCCGCCCCCGATCGCCCGGCATGATGGGCGCCGAGACCTGGACCGTCCGTCCCACCTCGACCCGCGCGACGGCCGGACGCCGCAGCGTCTGCACGGCTGGAATCAGGACTACGGCGCGGCCCTCCCCGACGGCGAACTCGGCCCGGCCGAGGTCATCGGTCGTCCTTGGCGAGACGAGCCCCTCGGGATCGTGCTCGAGGCCGACCTCCACACCCGGAATGGGGTCGCCTGGGTTCACGAAGGCCGCGAGCAGCAGGCCGATGGCGGCGATGATGGCGATGCGGGCTGTCATGGTCAGTCTCCTGCATTCGTGATCGGATCGGACGGTCACCGGCGCGTCCCGGCGACGGGACCGGCCTCGGTCAGGGTGACGCGGATGCGGCCGCCGCCGCGGGCAGCCACGGTGGTCAGCCGGCGGCCCGCCGGATCGACGGCGTAGACCCGGCCCCGGCCCGGCCTGATCGGCGCGGAGGTCATCGACGGCGCGTCGTTGACCGGCGTGACGGTCACGACCGCCGGCGCCGTGGGATTGGTCAGGAAGACCGAATAGCGTCCGGGTCCGACGGCGAAGACGACCTCGCCCCGGGCGTCCGTGCGGCCGGACGCGACGATCGGGTCGGGGTCTCCCTCGAGGCCGATGGGTATGCCTACGATCGGCGTGCCCACCGTGGCTTGCCCGAAGGCCGCGAGCAGCAGGCTGGCGGCGGCGATGGCGAGAAGGCGACGGATCATCGGCGGTCTTCCCGTGGTTGGGGAATTAGTGGGGTCCCGCGGCGCGGTCCAGCGGCGGGGCCAGCCCCGGTCAGGGGGCCGTCGACCCGACCATCATTGACCTGGCGGTGCACGATATCGGTATCATCCCAGACGCTCAGGGTGACACGAACGCGGCCGCCGCCGCGCGGGACGGTGGTCACCAGCCGGCGTCCCGCAGCGTCGACCGCATAGACCCGGCCCCGGCCGGGCCTGATCGGCGCGGAGGTCATCGAGGGCGCGTCGTTGACGGGCGTGACGGTCACGACCGTCGGGGCCGAGGGGTTGGTCAGGAAGACCGAATAGCGGCCGGGTCCGACGGAGAAGACGGCCTCGCCCCGGGCGTCGGTCCGGGCGGGGGCGGCGAGCCACTCGGGCTCGCCCTCGAGGCCGATGGGTATCCCTTGGATCGGCGTGCCCGGCGTGGCTTGCCCGAAGGCCGCGAGCAACAGGCCGATGGCGGCGATAGCGACAGGTCTGACGGTCATGGTCATCTCTCGAGGCTGTTAGTCCGCTTTCAGCACGTCGCCGCGCATCGGCGGCTCGCCGTCGAGAATGCTGGCGATGGACAGTCGGGCGCGCACCGTTTCGACCCGGACCCGGCCGACGCGGGACATTTCGACGTCCAGCACCTCGCCGGTGCCGGGATCGGTCAGGGTGCGGCCGGGCCGCCAGACGCTCAGGGTCAGGCCGGACTGGACGTTGCGGTCGGCCCCGGCGTTCAGATAGACGCCGTTGTCGGCGGCATCGACCACCAGCGCCGACCATTCCACCCCGCGCATTCCCCCGGCGATCTGATCCACCGCCTTCATGATGGCGTCCTGGCCCGCCTGGCCGATGGGGGTGGCGCGGAAGATCTCGCCGCCCAGTCGCCCGCCGCCCCAGCTTTCCACCAATCCGGCTTCCGAGGTGCGCGACGAGGCGCGCCCCTGGGCGCTGGAGGTCGAGACGACCTGGCCCGTGGCGGCGTCGATCAGGCGCAGCGCGATCTCCATCACCGCGGTCTGGCTGCGGGTGCTGGCCCGGCCGCCCAGCAGGCCGCCCAACGGGCCGCCGCTGATGCTCAGCCCGCCGCCGCCCGCCGCCGCTTCATATTTGGTCACGGCGGCGCGCACGATGGCGCTGGGCGCGATCCCCCCGCCGGACCCCTCGACCACCAGGAAGCGGCCGTCCTCGACCAGGGCCTGGGTCAGCATGGCGGTCATGCCCTCGGCGGTGACCGAGCCGCCGACCGCCTCGGTGGCCAGGAAGGTGTCGACCGCGATGGTCTTCTTCAGCCCGTCAAAGGCCGCGCGAGTCTGGGGCCGGGCCATCGCCGGGGCGGCGAGGCCCGCCACGGCAAGGGTCGCGCCGGACAGCACCAGTCGGCGGTTCAGGGTCAGGTCGGTCATGGTCAACGCACCAGTCGTATCGAGCCGGCGACGGCCACGGTTGGGAGGGGTGCGCGCGCCGGGGCGGCGGTCGACAACGCCAGGCCCGCCAGACTGGCCAGCCCGATCAGACCCCCTCGCGATGTCATGATGACAGTTCCAGTATCCGCTTGAATATCGGCGGTTTCTCAGGCTGGTCACGGTTCAGCTTGGCTGTCAATGCGGCTTGAATAGTCAGAACCCGGAGCATGGCTTCAGCGACAGTCGTCTGGAGACTCGGGCAGAACGCCAATCCCGGCTCGATGAAGACCTCGTCAAGTTTGACCGGAAGGCCTATCGGCCCATGGGACTCTCCCGACGGGATGACAGGCTGTATTGACAGCGGGGCCTCCCGGTGACCAGCGTTGTCCGACCGCAAGCGGCGGCCGGCACGGCCTTGCGGGAAACCCGACATGACATCGAGATTCAGACTCATCGCCCTCATCGGCCTTGCCCTGGCCGTCTCGGGGGCGGCGATCAACCCGGGCGAACCGATCCCCGGCGTCGATATCTACCTGGGCAAGAATCCCGGGGGCTCGCCGATTGTGGTCGCGACCTCGGATCGGGAAGGCCGCTTCTCGGCGCGTGTGAGGGTCGAGCGGGGCGAATACGCGGTCTCATCGGCCTGCTCTCCCCGACAGGCCTGCCCGCCAAACAGGCAGCTGACGCTCACTGTCGATGGGCGGCCTGTCAGGCCCGACGCCCGGGGCGTCTACCTGTTTCCGGTCGGCGCGAGCCTGGGCACGGTGATGCTCAGCGGACGGGTCGAGATCTTCGACCGATGGGGACGTCAGAACCAGACCCCCCGGTAGCGCCGAACTCGCTGGCGCTGGCGTCGGGTTGAGCCGCCTCTCGCACAGGGCCGCGAAGCAGACGTCCCGACGCCTGTTGAATCCTGAATGTCGGGTTTCCGGCAGGTTGGCGCGGAGAAGACCGGGCGCACCGCCACGCGCGCGGCCTACGTCAAAATCGGACGTACCCCTCCGCCGTTCCGAAAAGAACATATTGGCAACCGGAACAAACCGTGCACATATTGCCGCTCACAGGGAGTGGGTCACGGTCATCGGACCGAAGGCGGGCCTCTCCCCCGGGTACCGGTTGGGAATCATGGCAAGGGAGAGCGGCAAGGTGGCGGCACAGGCGAATCTGAAATTGGTGACCCGGGACGACGGCGACAAACAGCGGGCTCTGGAGGCGGCGATCGCCCAGATCGACCGCGCCTTCGGCAAGGGCTCGGTGATGAAACTGGGCCGGGGCGGCGCGGCGCTGGAGGCGATCCCGTCGGTCTCGACCGGCTCGCTGGGCCTGGACATGGCGCTGGGCATCGGCGGCCTGCCGCGCGGCCGGGTGATCGAGGTGTTCGGGCCGGAAAGCTCAGGCAAGACCACGCTCGCCCTGCACACCGTGGCAGAGATCCAGAAGGCCGGCGGCACCGCCGCCTTCGTCGACGCCGAACACGCGCTCGATCCGGGCTATGCCCAGAAGCTGGGCGTCAACCTCGACGACCTGCTGGTGTCCCAGCCCGACACGGGCGAACAGGCGCTGGAAATCGTCGACACCCTGGTGCGTTCGGGCGCCGTGGACATCGTGGTGGTCGACTCCGTCGCCGCCCTGACGCCCCGGGCCGAGATCGAGGGCGAGATGGGTGACAGCCTGCCCGGCCTGCAGGCCCGACTGATGAGCCAGGCCCTGCGCAAGCTGACCGCCTCGATCAACAAGTCGCAGTGCATCGTCCTGTTCATCAACCAGATCCGTCACAAGATCGGCGTCATGTACGGCTCGCCCGAGACGACCACGGGCGGCAATGCGCTGAAATTCTACGCCTCGGTCCGCCTCGATATCCGCCGCACCGGCGCGATCAAGGACCGCGACGAGGTCGTCGGCAACACCACCCGGGTCAAGGTGGTCAAGAACAAGGTCGCCCCGCCGTTCCGCGAGGTCATCTTCGACATCATGTATGGCGAGGGCATCTCCAAATTGGGCGAGATCATCGACCTGGGCGTCAAGGCCGGCATCGTCGAGAAGTCGGGCAGCTGGTTCTCCTACGACAGCCAGCGCATCGGCCAGGGCCGCGAGAACGTCCGCGCCTTCCTCAAGGCCAATCCCGACATCGCCGACTCGATCGAAAAGGCCGTGCGCGCCTCGACCACCAAGATCGCCGAGGAACTGCTGGGTACGCCCGAACCCGACGAAGGTCAGGACCTCGAGGGCTAGGGCGACAGAGTCCGATGTGTCCGGAGAGTCCGCGGTTTTCGCAGCGGACTCTTCGTCAGACCCCCGGGTCCGGCGAGTCCGAATTGTCCGCAACTTTCGCGGACCGGACTCTCGTCCTCGCAAAGACCTTCTCCGGCCGGGTCCGCCGACCCGCCATCCGACCCCGCCGGGCCGGGCCGGACGAAGCGGCCGCTCGATCCCCACCCGGATCGGGCGGCCTTTTTTTTCGGCGTCATGCTGAAAGTCGTGCGGCAAACAGGGTTTCAGGCCGGGGCGGCGTAAATAACCGACTTGTACTTAAATGTAACCAAATCAACGACTTGAACTCTCCCCACGACCTGGCCATTCTCGGACAGAGGGGGACGATCCATGAGCAGGACGCGAAACATTGTATCGGCGGCGGTTCTGGCGGGCCTCGCGGGCGGCGCGGCGGACATCCTCACCGCCTTCGTCATCTATCGCCCGGCGCCTCCGATGCGCATTCTTCAGGCGGTGGGCAGCGGACTGCTCGGAACGGCCTCGTTCCAGCACGGCCCCGGCTCGGCCGCCGTCGGCCTCATCGCCCATTTCGTGATCGCCATCATATTCGCCGCCATCTTCGTCGCAGCGGCGCTCCAGGCCCCCGTGGCGCTGCGCAAGCCCGTCCTCTCGGGGCTGCTGTACGGCGTCGTCGTCTATGGCGTCATGAACGCCATCGTCGTGCCGCTGTCGATGGCCGCCGAGCGGACCACGCCTCCCGACCACATGACCGCTCTGGGCCTGATGGCCCACGCCTTCTTCGGCGTGGCCCTGTCCCTCGTGGCGGCCCGGATGCTGCGGAAAACCGCGGCCTGATCCTCGCCCCTTCAGGCCCGCAGTTCGACGCCGTTGCCTTCGGGATCCCGGATCGAGAAGGACATGCCCTCGCCGTTCGCGCCGTACCGGACCCCCTCGGACTCGACCTCCACGCCGTGCCGACGCAGATGTTCCCGGGCGGCCTCGGGCTCGAAGGCGGCGATGCGGATGCACATATGGTCGAGGTTGTGGGCGTCCGGCCCCGGGGCCGCGCCGCCTCGCCGGCCAACCACCCCGTCCACGGACACGAGGTCGATCAGCGAGGACCCGGCGCGCAGCTGAACCAGCCCGATCTCGTCCTGCCGCCGCTCGACGGGGCAACCCAGAACGCGGGTGTAGAAGTCCAGCGACCGGTCCAGATCCCTGACGCGAAGCACGACGTGGTCGATGCCGGTGACCGTAAATCCGGTGGCGTGGCGGGTGGCGATCATATCCGTTTCTCCTTGGTGCAAATGTCGGGACCAGTTATCTTGACACCAAGATAACATCACTTGTCTCGATGTCAAGATAGTTTCAATGTCCGATGCGCACGACCATATCGACCGTCTCCGGGCCCAGTGGGCGCGGGAGCTTCCGGACCTCGACACCTGCGGGATGGAGGTGCTGGGCCGGGCGCGGCGCATCGTCCTGAGAAGCCGGCCGGCGATCGAGGCCGTCTTCGCCCGGCACGGCCTGGACGCCGGAGAGTTCGACGTCCTGTCGACCCTGCGCCGTTCCGGTCCGCCTTACGCGCTGAGGCCCACCGAGCTGTACCGGTCCCTGATGATCTCGTCGGGCGGCCTGACCGACCGGCTGAACCGGCTGGCCCGCGCCGGCATGATCACCCGCCCCCCCTCGCCCGAGGACGGACGCAGCCTGCTGGTCCAGCTCACCGACAAGGGGCGGGCCGCGACGGAAGCTGCTTTTCGCGAGGACATGGGAGTAGAGGCGGCGATGCTGGCGGTGCTGGACGACGCCGACCGCATGGCCCTGGCCGACCTGTTGCGCAAACTCGCCCTCGGCATGGAAGCGGCGCCGGAAGCGGAGAACGCCGATGGGTGATGCGTTCGGGACGAAACACCTATATGGACGCTGGCCTCCCCTGACCTCCTCCAGACGCGTTTGCGACCAACCATGTCCAGCCTGAACCAGATCCGCTCGACCTTCCTCGACTATTTCGCGGCCGACGGGCACGAGAAGGTCGCCTCCGCGCCCCTGGTGCCGCAGAACGACCCCACCCTGCTGTTCGTCAATGCGGGCATGGTGCCGTTCAAGGACTACTTCACCGGCGCCGCCACCCCCCCGTACAAGCGCGCCGCCAGCTCGCAGAAATGCGTCCGCGCGGGCGGCAAGCACAACGATCTGGACAACGTCGGCTACACCGCGCGCCACCACACCTTCTTCGAAATGCTGGGGAATTTCTCTTTCGGCGACTACTTCAAGGAACACGCCATCGAGATGGCGTGGAACCTCTGCACGAAAGAGTTCGGCCTCGACGCCGACCGCCTGATGGTCACCGTCTACATCGACGACGACGAGGCCTTCGACCTGTGGAAGAAGATCGCCGGCCTGCCGGACTCCCGGATCGTCCGCATCGCCGGCTCGGACAATTTCTGGTCCATGGGCGACACCGGCCCCTGCGGCCCCTGCACCGAAATCTTCTGGGACCACGGCGACCACATCCCCGGCGGTCCTCCCGGCTCGCCGGACGAGGACGGCGACCGCTTCGTGGAGATCTGGAACAACGTCTTCATGCAGTTCGAGCAGGCCGCCGACGGCAGCCGCACCCTGCTGCCCAAGCCGTCGATCGACACCGGCATGGGCCTCGAGCGGATCGCCGCCGTGCTGCAGGGCGTCCATTCCAACTATGAAACCGACCTGTTCCGCACCCTGATCGCGGCCTCGGAAGACGCCACGAACACGAAGGCCGAGGGCGACCGCACCCCCAGCCACCGCGTCATCGCCGACCACCTGCGCAGCTCGTCCTTCCTGATCGCCGACGGCGTCACCCCGTCGAACGAGGGCCGGGGCTACGTCCTGCGCCGGATCATGCGCCGGGCCATGCGCCACGCCCACCTGCTGGGCGCCGCCGACCCCCTGATGCACCGCCTCGTGCCGACTCTCGTCGCCGAGATGGGCGAGGCCTATCCGGAACTGCGCCGCGCCGAGGCCTTCATCACCGACACGCTCAAACAGGAAGAGATCCGTTTCCGCACCACCCTGGGCCGCGGCATGGGCCTGCTCGAGGACGCCTCGCGCGACCTCGGCGAGGGCGGCGTCCTGTCGGGACAGACGGCCTTCACCCTCTACGACACCTACGGCTTCCCGCTGGACCTGACCCAGGACGAGGCCCGCCGCCGCGGCTTCACCGTCGACACCGACGCCTTCGACGCCGCCATGAACGAGCAACGCAGCCGCAGCCGCGAGCACTGGACCGGCTCGGGCCAGACCGCCTCGACCGGCGAATGGCTGGCCCTGCGCGACCGCCTCGGGCCCACCGCCTTCACCGGTTACGACGCCGTCGAGGGATCGGGCGAGGTTCTGGCCATCGTGCGCGACGGCGCCTCGGTCGACGAGCTGCCGCCCGGCGAAACCGCCGAGGTCCTGTTCGACCAGACCCCCTTCTATGGCGAGGGCGGCGGCCAGGCCGGCGACCGCGGCGAGATCGAATGGACCGACGCCCATGGTCAGCAGGGCTCGGCCACGGTGCTGGATGTCCAGAAACACGCCGGCGACCTGTTCGCCCACCGCATCGAGGTGACCTCCGGAACCCTGGCCGTCGGCGCCCGGGCCCAGCTGCGCGCCGGCGCCGACGCCCGCCTGACCACCCGCGCCAACCACTCGGCCGCCCACCTGCTGCACAAGGCGCTGGCCAATGTGCTGGGCGGCCACGTGGCCCAGAAGGGCCAGATGGTCGACGCCGAACGCCTGCGCTTCGACTTCAGCCACAACGCCCCGGTCACCGAGGATGAGCTGGCCCGGATGGAGGATGAGGTGAACGCCGTCATCCGCCAGAACCTGCCCGCCGAAACGAAGATGATGGGCCCCCAGGAAGCCATCGCCGCCGGCGCCGTCGCCCTGTTCGGCGAGAAATACGGCGACGAGGTTCGCGTCCTCACGCTGGGTCGCGCCCTGATCGGCGAGGGCCCCTATTCGGTCGAGCTGTGCGGCGGCACCCATGTGGCCCGCACCGGCGACATCGCCCTGTTCAAGATCACCTCCGAGACCGGCATCGCCGCCGGCGTGCGCCGCATCGAGGCCCTGACCGGCGAGGCCGCCCGCCAGTATCTGCTGGCCCAGGCCGGGGTGGCAAAGTCGCTGGCCCAGTCGTTCAAGGTCCAGGTCGCGGACGTTCCGGCCCGCGTCGAGGCCCTGACCGCCGACCGCCGCGCGCTCGAGAAACAGGTCGCCGACCTGAAGAAACAGCTGGCGCTCGGCGGCGGCGGGGCCGCGGCCAATGCCGCGCCGGAAGAGATCGGCGGCGTCAAACTGATCGCCCGCGTGCTGGACGGCGTCGACGGCAAGGGCCTGCGCGGCGTGGCCGAGGACTTCCGCAAACAGGTCGGCTCGGGCGTCGTCGCCCTGATCGGCCTCACCGACGGCAAGGCGGCGGTCACCGTGGCCGTCACCTCGGACATGACGGGCAAGGTCAACGCCGCCGACCTGGCGCGCGCGGCGGTCATCGCCATGGGCGGACAGGGCGCGGGCGGCAAGGCTGACTTCGCCCAGGGCGGCGCCCCCGACGGCTCGAAGGCCGAGGCGGGTCTGGCGGCGGTGCGGGCGGCTCTGGGAGTCTAGGCCGCCGGCGCGCTCTGCAAATCCACCGCGGCCAGCTTCCAGTCGAACAGACCCCGCCGCTCCATGATCAGCGCCAGATGGTCGTCGGGCCGGTCGCGGTCGGTCAGGGTGACGGCGAACTCATTCAGGCTGCGATAGCCCCAGGCCTGATGGATGTCGTTTCCGTCCCGCTTGTCGGCGGGATCGGGATCACCGGGCTTCGTCGGATCGGGCGCCTCGGCAGTCGTTACCATGTTCGCCACCACCTCGGGCGTCACCAGCGTGTCCACCGCGCCGGATAGCAGCATGGGCGCCAGCATCATGCCGAGGCCGCCCAGCCCGCTTTCGACCACGCGCGGATCGCGCCGCATCCGGGCGATCAGTTCGTCGTTCAGCTCGTCCTTCAGGCTGGTGCGGAGCGACGGGAAATCGACCAGCTGCTCGATCCTGCGCTCGTCACCGGCCTTGGCGGCCTTGATCAGGGCCCTGGCAGCGAGGATGGGCGACGCCGCCCATGCGAGCATGAACACGGCCACGGCCGCCACGGCGACGCCGATGATGATCTTTCTGGTCATGCTTCCCTCTGGCGTCGAAACGCCTTCCCGTCGTCACGGTAACCGGGAATCGGCCGGCAACGCCAGTCCGCGATCAGCCGCCCTTGCCGGCGCTGTTGCCGACCGTCGGCACGGCGCGGGTCGGCGCCGGCGCCACGCCGTCGGGCAGGCCGATATGGACCAGCTTCCATTCGAACGGCCCCTTGCGCTCGAAGGTGAAGATGGTCTCGGAGCCGCCCTCGTCGGTGACGCTCATTCGGGCGCGGTTCATGCCCCAATAGACCGGCTTCGGCATCGGCCCGCCCGTGGTCGTGGCGTCCGGCGACGGCAAGGGGCCGCCCGTGCGTTGCGCGGCGTAACGGCCCTCTCCCCGGGTCAGGGCTGCGAGAGCGGGCGGAGTCAGATAGACCTCGACATCCGGAGCCTGGGGTGCGGCCGCCTGTTCGATCTGTCGACGTACGGCGCCGATCGGGTCTTCCATGAAGGACGGGGCCGGGGCCATGGCGGCGGGATTGCCGTCCAGCTGGGGCCGCAGCGACTGACGCACGGCCGCGTAGTCGACCAGCCGCGCCAGGCCGGCGGCGTCATTGGCCTCGGCCGCTGATCTCACAGCGAAGAAGGCGACGCCGGGGGCGGCGAAGAAGCTGATCACCGCAATGGCGATGAAAGCGACGATGAGCCTGCCGACAAACTTCATGGATCGCCTCCCCGGACGGACCATCAATGCACAGGAAGGCTCAGGTTCCAATGTCCCTTCTCCCCTTGCGGGAGAAGGTGGCCGAGCGCGGCGAGGTCGGATGAGGGGTCGCGCCGGGCCAATCGGCGTCCGTCCGCGAAACCCCTCACCCGTCCGCACAAATACGACGGCTGCGCCGCCGTGTGCGGTCTCCCTCTCCCGCAAGGGGAGAGGGATTCGATCAGGCCTTCATCGCCGCCGTCAGGTTCTCGGCCACCTTGTCGAGGAAGCCCTCGGTGGTCAGCCAGCTCTGTTGATCACCGACCAGCAACGCCAGATCCTTGGTCATGAAGCCGGCCTCGACGGTCTCGACGACGACGCGTTCCAGCGTATCCGCGAAGGTCGCCAGTTCGGCGTTGCCGTCCAGCTTGGCCCGGTGAGAGAAGCCGCGCGTCCAGGCGTAGATCGAGGCGATGGAGTTGGTCGAGGTCGCCTCGCCCTTCTGGTGCTGGCGGTAGTGGCGCGTGACGGTGCCGTGGGCGGCTTCCGACTCGAGGATCTTGCCGTCCGGGGTCATCAGCACCGAGGTCATCAGCCCCAGCGAGCCGAAGCCTTGGGCGACCACGTCGGACTGCACGTCGCCGTCGTAGTTCTTGCAGGCCCAGACGAAACCGCCCGACCATTTGATGGCCGCGGCCACCATGTCGTCGATCAGACGGTGCTCGTAGGTCAGGCTGGCGGCCTTGAACTTGTCCGCATATTCCTCGTCGAACACCTTCTGGAAGATGTCCTTGAAGCGACCGTCATAGGCTTTCAGAATCGTGTTCTTGGTCGACAGATAGACCGGGAAGTTGCGGCCCAGGCCGAAGGCGAAGCTGGCGCGGGCGAACTCGGTGATCGAGTCATCGAGGTTGTACATGCCCATGGCGACGCCGGCCGACGGGAAGTCGAACACCTCGTAGTTCTGCTCTTCGCCGTTCGCGCCGACCCACTTCATGGTCAGCTTGCCCGGGCCGGGCACGAGGAAGTCGGTGGCCTTGTACTGGTCGCCGAAGGCGTGGCGGCCGACGACGATGGGCTGGGTCCAGCCGGGCACCAGACGGGGCACGTTCGAGCAGATGATCGGCTCGCGGAAGACCACGCCGCCCAGGATGTTGCGGATGGTGCCGTTGGGCGACTTCCACATCTTCTTCAGGCCGAACTCCTTCACCCGCGCCTCGTCGGGGGTGATGGTGGCGCATTTGACGCCGACGCCATGCTTCTGGATCGCGTGTGCCGCGTCGACCGTCACCTTGTCGTCGGTGGCGTCGCGGTTTTCCATCGACAGGTCGTAGTAGTCGAGCTCGAGATCGAGGAAGGGGAAGACCAGCTTGTCCTTGATCATCTGCCAGATGATCCGGGTCATCTCGTCGCCGTCGATGTCCACGATGGGATTGGCGACCTTGATCTTGGCCATGCGGGTGTTCGCCTCTGACTGGGGATGGGGAGTGAGCGCGCGGTATAGCGGGGCGCGCGGGCGGGTGCAAAGGCCGCGGAAGGCGGGTTAACCGTACCCCGAAAAAGTTTTCAATGGTCAAGCTGAACCGGACAGCCACAGGGCGGTTATGACGGGCCGGAAGGACGCCTTCCTGTGGGGAGACCTTCCTTGGATACCGAGACAGGGGCGCTGGTGCAGCGCTGGATCATCGCCTTCTGCGAACCGCCGGTCCTGATCGATGCGGACCTGATGCGGCGCATGCTCAGCGACCATGACGCCCGGTCCCCGACCGCCGTTCGCACCCCGCGGGCGGGCTGTCGCCTCACAGACGGATAGGGGGAGACCTCCGTCGCGGATTCCGGGTATCGTTCGGAAGGCGGAGAGCCTTGGCGAGATCGGGGAACAGACGATGCGGCATCTTGGAGGAGCTTGCCTTGCAGCCATGGCGCTGACGGCCTGCGGCCAGGCGGACCAGAAGGCCGTGGCGGCCCCCGCTCCCGGGCAGGCCGCGACCGGAGAGGGCGCCACACCCGCCCCGGCGGCGCGCAGCGAAAGCCGCAAATTCCGCGACTGGCTGGCCGTCTGCGACAACGTCAACGACTGCGTGGCCTTCGGTCCGGCAAGCGAGGGCACGGGCTGGGTGCGGATCGGCTCGGCGCCGGGTCCGGATGGCCGGCGAACCGTGTCCGTCGGCTTCTGGCCCTCCACCGGCGACGGCCTGTCCGGCCCTGTCACCCTGACGCTGGACGGCCGGCGCCATGTTGCGGCGCCGGTCGCCGGGGACCACGATCCCGTCGGCACGGCGGAAGTCCGCGCGGCCGAGGCGGCGGCTGTCGCGTCCGCTCTGGCGGTCGGGCAGACCCTGACACTGGCGGCGGGCGGCGAGACGGTCCCGATGTCGTTGTCCGGCGCATCGGCGGCCATGCTCTGGATCGACGAGCGTCAGGGACGGCTGGACACCCCGACCGCACTTGTCCGCAAGGGATCCCGGCCCGCTTCATCCGTGCCCGGCGCGGCCCCGGCCCCGCAGGTGATCGCCGCCCCACCGATCGCCCAGACCGGCTTCGGCGACAGCGATCAGACCCTGCCTCCCGCACTGGAGGCCATTGCCGCCGTCAAGGCCTGCCGGGCCGAGACCGGGGACAGCGGGTTGAGCGACGAAGTGATGTCGGCGCGCCTGGACGCCTCGACCGAACTCTGGGCCGTGCCGTGTTTCGCCGGAGCCTACAATATCGGCCACGACTGGTATCTGACCGGGCCGGGCGGGCGGAACCCCCGCGCCGTGAGCCTGGCGTCCGCCAGCGGCGAAACCGGCGCCGGAACGATCAACGGCGGCTACGACCCCGGGACCCGCACCATAAGCGCCTTCTCCAAGGGGCGGGGCATCGGGGATTGCGGCAGGGCCTCGACCTGGACCTGGACGGGCCGGAGCTTCGTCCTCAGCGCCGAGTCCGAAATGACCGAGTGCTGGGGCATCCCCGCCGATCTGTGGCCCACGACGTGGCGCACGCGGTGAACGAGCCCGAGGTCCTGATCGTCGGCGCCGGCCCCGCCGGCCTGACGGCGGCCACCTATCTGGCGCGGTTCCGGCGGCGCGTGCTCGTCGCCGACGGCGGCGCGTCCCGGGCCTGCTGGATACCGCTCAGCCACAACATGCCGGGATTCCCCAGCGGCATCACCGGCGACGCCATCCTGAAACGTATGACCGAACAGGCGACGGAGTACGGCGCGGTCGTCGAGGGCGGACAGGTCGAAAGCCTGACGCGCGACGGCGACGGCTTCATCGCCCGGCTGAACGGCCGCGACCTGCGGATCCGGGCGGTCCTGCTGGCCACCGGCGTGGTCGATCACCACCCTGATCTGCCCGGCGTCGAGCGCGCCATCGAGCGGGCCCTGGTCCGCATCTGTCCGATCTGCGACGGCTACGAAGCCATCGACAAGGCGGTCGCGGTGATCGGCGACGATGACAAGGGGGTGCGCGAGGCGGCCTTCCTGCGCACCTATTCCGACCGGGTGACCCTGATCCACGTCGGCCCGGCCGAGGCCCTGACCGAACATGAGGAGATGGCGCGGTTGGGGATCGAACTGATCCGCGCGCCGATCGACAACGTCCGGCTCGAGGGCGACCGGGTCACCGCCCTCAGCTGGGGCGGAACATTCCGCAGCTTCGACCTGGTCTATTCGGCGCTCGGGACCTCGCCCAACGCGGACCTGGCCGAGGCGCTGGATGCGCGGGTCGGCGAGGACGGACGGCTGTTCGTCGATGCGCATCAGGCGACCAGCGTGAAAGGTCTCTACGCCGCGGGCGACGTGGTCCGGGGCCTGAACCAGATCGCGGTCGCCGGCGCGGAAGCCGCCATTGCAGCGACTGCGATCCACAACGCCTTGCGCGAGGCCGACGGCTGGACCGTGCGCGACTAGCTCCGGTGTGAGGTCGGCGTCCGGGGTGACAATGGAAACTCAAAAAAGCCGCCAGCCTACGTCCATAATTGACGCAGGCGCATGCTTCACTGAGCGAACCCGTCGGGTCCGGTCTTTGACAATCGAATGTGGAGAAAGCCTCCACAATGGAATCTCCGGACGCAGTGGACTCAGTAGACTCTGTAGACTCAGTAGACTGTGTTTTTCGCCGTCCGACCGGACTCGCCTCAGGCCAGACGCGCCGCCACCCACTGATCGACCACCCGGCCCAGCACCTCCAACGGCATGGCCCCGCCGTCCAGCACCGCCGAGTGGAAGCTCTTGATGTCGAACCGGTCGCCGGTGCGCTCGCGGGCCATGGTGCGGAGGCGGTCGATCTCGGTGTGGCCGATCTTGTAGCCGCAGGCCTGGCCGGGCCAGACGCAGTAGCGCTCGATCTCGCTCTCGGCCGCACCGGGAGCCAGGCCCACCGTCTCGATCATGTAGCGGATGGCCTGTTCCCGGCTCCAGCCCAGCGCATGGATGCCGGTGTCGATGACGATGCGCGCGGCGCGGTACAGGAACGACTGGTGATAACCCAGCTTCCCCTCCGTGAAGTCGTCGTACATGCCCAGCTCGTCGGCCAGTTGCTCGGCGTACAGGCCCCAGCCCTCGCCATAGGCGTTGAAGCCCAGTGACTTGTGCAGCAACGGCGTGTCGGTGGCCTCGAGCGCCAGGGCGCCCTGAAGGTGATGGCCCGGCAGGCTCTCGTGATAGGTCAGCGTCGGCAAGGCCCAGCGCGGCCAGATCGCCGTGTCCACCAGGTTGATGTAGTAGGCGCCCGGCCGCGACCCATCCAGCGACGGACTCTGGGCATAACCACGCGGCGCGCCCAACTCGATGGACGGCGGCACCCGGCGCACCTCGACCCGCGCGCGGGGCAGGCGTTCGAAGACGTCGGGCAGACGCGCCTCGATCGCGGCGACCTGCCGATTGAGATCAGCCAGCAGCGCGGCCCGCCCGTCGTCCGTGTTCGGATAGAGGTATCGGGGCTCCTGGCCGAAGGCGGTCAGCCGCGCACCGACCGAACCCTCCGTATAGCCACGCTGCCGCAACAACGGATCCGCCAGGGCCTCGATCCGGGCCACCTGATCCAGGCCGACCTGATGGGCTTCCCTCGGGGTCAGGCCTGTCGAGGTCTGGAACCGGAGACAGAGATTGTAATAGGCCTCGCCGTTCGGGCGCGCGCCGATCCCGGCGTCGTGAGAGGCGTTCGGAAGATGGCGCTCCATCTGCGCGATCTGGGCGTCCAGCGCGACCGCGACTGGCCCGTCGACAAGAGCCGCCGCCCGTCGGGCCCAGTCGCCGGCGACCCCGGCCTCGGCGGTCTTGCGGACAAGGGACTGGACCAGGGCCGCGCCCTCCCCCGTTTCGCGGCGCAGGGCGCGAAGCTGGGTCAGGGCCTTGTTGATCACGAAGTCAGGGGGAACGACGCCATGCTCGGCCGCATCCGAGGCTGACCGCGCAGTCTCGTGATTCAGCCCTTCGGCGAAGCTCTCAAGCCGCGAGAGATAGGCCTCGGCGTCGGCCGCCGTGGCGACGGAATGCTGGCTGTCCAGGAAATCCGGAACGGCCTGATAGAGGCCCGTCAACTGGCTGACGACATAGGGGCAGGGATAGCCGTAGCTGTCGACGCCCCCGAAGGGGAAGGCGGCAATCTCCGCCGAACGGTCGGCCATCCAGACCACGCTGTCGTAGTCCGAACGGTCGCGCCCGGTCAGACCCGAGGCGTCGATGGCGGCCAGGGCCGGGCGGGCCTCGACCATCGGTTTGAATATGTTCAGCCGGTCGGCGTAGCTGCGGCTGTCGAGGCGGGATTTCAGGGCGGCGTGGGGACCGGCATCCAGCCCCAGGCTGGTGGCTCCCGTCGGCGAGGCTTCAAGGACGCCTTCGAAGATGACGTCATAGAGGGCGCGGGCCCGGGACCTTGCCTCGCCCTGCCACGCCGGAACGCCCGCGCGGGCGATGGCGGGAAGGGCGAGTAGCCCCATGCCGCCGGCGGCGGACGTCAACAGGCGACGGCGACTGATCATGGATTTCCCCTCAAACGGACGCCGCACCCTCGCGCGGGACAATCCGCCTGACAAGCCCGGAGCCGACGCTCAACGCCGGACACGGCTCAGCCCGGATCCCGGGAGCAGGAGACTCCAGGATCCGGGCCTCGACCCATCACCCATCGGAGGGGGAGGAGGGCCGACAGTCATGCGTGGGAGAAGGGAATTTCGCCTGCGGCAGATCGGATGGGGGGGAGATGCCTCAGCGGCTCCAGGGCGTGATGATGCGCTCCGGAGTGCGCAGGCGCTGGCGGGTCCGGCTGCGACGCCAGTCCTGCAGGACCGAGACCCAGCCCCATGCAGGCTCCTTATGGGTGTGATGCATCTCTTCCATCGTGGCCTCCTCTGGCCGTCCTTTGCTGATGAGAACAAGATGGGCTTGACAGGGGCGCGTCACAAACCAGATTGTAGGCGTCTCACATAAGGTTCGCTTATGGCCGATCCCCTTGCCGGCATCCCCCTCGCCTCCATCCGCGTGTTCGAGGCCGCCGCCCGCCTGAAGAGCTTCACCCGCGCGGCCGAAGAGCTGGGCATGACCCAGGCCGCGGTCAGCTGGCAGATCAAGGCGCTTGAGGGCCGGCTGGGCCAGAGCCTGTTCCGGCGGCTGCCGCGCGAGGTTCAGCCGACCGACGGCGGGGAACGGCTGTCGCGGGCGGCCACCGAAGCGATGACCCTCCTGCGCCGCGCTGTCAGCGACCTGACCGAGGCCGACGAGCACATCCTGTCGATCACCACCCTCGCCTCCCTGGCGGCGCAGTGGCTGGCCCCGCGCCTGGGGGCGTTCCAGGTGGCCAACCCCGGGCTGGCGGTGCGGCTGGACACCAATCCCAACCTGCTCGACCTGTCGCGCGAGGGGTTCGATGTCGGCATCCGCTCCGGCTCCGGCGACTGGTCGGGAATGGAAAGCCAGCTGCTGATGCCCAGCGTTTTCACGCCCGTTTGCAGCCCGGCCATGGCGGAGCGGCTGAAGCTGACCCAGCCCGCCGACCTGCTGGATGCGCCCCGCATCGGTATGGAGAAGGAATGGGCCGCCTGGTTCGCCGCGGCCGGCGTCAGCGGCGGAACCCAGCCCATGAGCCGTCTGACCGCGGACTATCAGGTGCTGGAGGTCGCGGCCGCGCTGGGCGACCAGGGCGTGGCGCTGGCCTCGCCCATCCTGTTCGCGCGCGAGCTCCGGAACGGTCTGCTGGTTCGGCCCTTCGCCCAGTCGGTGTCGTTCCACACCGGCTACTATCTGGTCTGGCCCGAGGGCCGCCGGCGATCGCCCAAGATCGCGCGCTTCCGCGAATGGCTGGCCGCCCAGGCCGACGCCGACCCGACGATCGTCGCGGCCCGAGCCAGCCTCTAGCCCCGCATCAACCCTTCCAGCACCGCCAGCGGCACCGAGCCGTTCAGCAGCACACGGTCGTGGAAGGTCTTGAGATCGAAGCCGGGACGGGCCTCGGCCTCGGCGCGCAGGCGGGCGATCACGGTCTGGCCCAGCTTGTACGAGCAGGCCTGACCGATGGAGACACAGTAGCGGTCGATCTCCTTCTCGGCGGACTCGGGCGGCTCGCCGCATTCGTCGATCATGTAGCGGATGGCCTGATCGCGGCTCCAGCGCTTATGATGCAAGCCGGTGTCGACCACCAGGCGGACGGCGCGGAACAGGTAGGATTGAAGATAGCCCACCCGGCCCAGCGGATTGCCCGCATAGACGTCCAGGTCGTCCGCGGCGACGCGCTCGGCGTACAGGGCCCAGCCTTCATTGAAGGCCGAATTGCCGGCGACGCGGCGATAGATGGGCAGGCTGCCCGCCTCGCGCGCCACGGTGATCTGGAAATGGTGACCGGGCGACGCCTCGTGATAGGTCAGGGTCGGCAGACCCCATTTGGGCCAGTTCGCGGTGTTGGACAGGTTGATGTAGTAGGCGCCCGGCCGTGAACCATCCAGCGACGCGGCCTGATAATAGCCGCCCGGCGCTCCCAGCTCGATGGCCGGCGGCACGCGGCGAATTTCCACGGCGGCCGTGGGCAGGGTGTTGAACACGCGCGGGAGCAGCGGCTTGAGCGCCGCCATCTGCTCGTTCAGCGAACCGATCAGCTCGACCTTGGCCTCGTCCGTATTGGGCCACAGGTATTGCGGGTCCTCGCTGAGCCTCTTGATCCGCTCGCCGACCGAGCCTTCGGCCATGCCCAGTCCCTTCAGGATCGTGTCGATCTCGGCCTGGATGGAGGCGACCTGCTCCAGGCCGATGTCGTGGATGGCCTGGGCGTCGTAGTCGGTAGTGGTGTAGGCGCGCAGGGCCAGGGCATAGGTCTTGTCGCCCTGCGGCAGTTTCCAGGCGCCCGCGTCCTCCGTGGCGTTCGGGCGCTGAGCCTCGAAGACCGCGATCTGGCGAGCGAGGGCCGGCTTGATCTCGGTATCGACCACACTGGCCGCCTGGGCGCCCCAGTCGCCGATCATGTCGCGCTCGTCCGTCTTGCGGATCAGCGCCTGGATCATGGACATGTCGTAGGCCGGAGTGTCGCGCAGCGTCCGCAGCTGGGTCAGGGTCTTGTCCATCAGGAAGCCGGGCAGCATGACGCCCAGGGCCGCGTCGGCCGTGATCCGCTCGGTCTCCTGATCCAGCACCCGGGCGAAGGCGGACAGCCGCGAGATGAAGGCTTCCGCGTCGGCCTCGGTCTCAAGCCGGTGCTGGTTGGCCATGAAATCCGGCACGGAGAAATAGGCCCCCGACCGCTGGGTCACGACATAGGGACCGATGCCCCCGCCGTACGGGATGTCCGCCGCCCGCGCCGCGCCCTCCGCCGTGAAGCGATAGACGGCCAGCGAGACCTTCGCCTGATCCGACAGCCCCTCCGCCGACACCGTCTGTATCTCTGCCCAGCGGGCGCGGGAGCGAACGCGGTCGGCCTCGGCATCGGCCAGCCCGACCTGCCGCAACTGGCCCGACAGAGGCGCGCGGGCGTCCCGGTCGAGGCCGAGGTTGGTGGCGTATTCCGGCGACAGGTCGACGTTCTCGTTGAACCAGCGGGTCAGCATGGCGTCCAGCCGGGCGTCCGCCTCGGACATCGCCGGGGTTTGGGCGGCGACGGGCAGAGCCGCCATCAGGCCAAGGCCGGCGGCGGAAAGCATCAGGCGGCGACGGTCGATCATGGAAAACTCCTGCTTGGCGCGGCTGTCCATCCGGCCCGCTTGCGAGCCGGATGGAAGGGTCTCGGGTTCAGGCTCGCTGGGCCGCGATCCAGTCGGACATGATCTTGTCCAGTACGATCAGCGGCACCCCGCCGGCGTTCATGCCGGCGTCGTGGAAGGCGCGGATGTCGAAGCGGTCGCCGAGCGCGGCCTGGGCCCGGGCCCGCAACTCGACCCATTTATTGTGGCCGACCTTGTAGCTGGAGGCCTGGCCCGGCCAGACGCAATAACGCTCGACCTCGGTGGTCACCGCGGTTTCGGAATCGCCGAGGGTTTCGACCATGTAGCGGATGGTCTGTTCGCGGCTCCAGCGCTTGTGGTGCAGGCCCGAGTCCGCGACCAGCCGGGTGGCGCGGAACAGCAGGGATTGCAGATAGCCGATCTGGCCGATCGGGTTGTCGGCATAGACACCCATCTCGTCGGCCAGCTGTTCGGCGTAGAGCCCCCAGCCCTCGGAATAGGCCGAGAAGCCCAGCACCTTCATCAACAACGGCCGGTCGGCCTGTTCCTGCTGCAGGGCGATCTGGTGGTGATGGCCCGGCGACGCCTCATGATACGTCAGGGTCGGAAGCTGCATCCGCGGCCATTCGGCCGTGTCGCGCAGGTTGATGTAGTAGGCGCCTGGCCGCGAGCCGTCGAGCGCCGGGGAGTTGTAGTAACCGCCGGGCGCGCCCGCCTCGATAAAGGTCGGCACGCGGCGAATTTCGACCGGGGCGGTCGGGATGCGGCCGAAATACTCCGGCAGCCGTTTGGCCATGTCGGCCATCTGGGCGTTGAGGTCGAGCAGCAGTTGGGCCTTGCCCGCGTCGGTGTTTGGATAGAGCTGCGCCGGGTCCTTGCCGAGGGCGGAGATGCGTTCGCCCACCGAACCCTGGGTCAGGCCCTGGGCCTTCAGCAGCAAGTCGGCGCGAGCCGAAAGCTCGGCCACCTGTTCCAGCCCCAGGGCATGGATCTCGGCGCCCGACAGGGTCGAGGTCGTGTAGCTGCGGATGCCCCAGTCGTAATAGGCCTCGCCATCCGGCAGGCGCCAGACGCCGGCGTCATGGGTGGCGTCGGCGCGGCGGGCGCGCATGGCGTCGGCCTGGCGGCGCAGGGCCGGATAGACTTCGGTCTCGACGATCCGCTGGGCGCGCGCGCCCCAGTCGCCGGCGAGATTCTTCTCGCCGGCCCGGCGCACGATGGAGGTAGTCAGGACCGACTGGCCCGCCGGGGTATCATAGAGGTTGGCGAGCTGCAGCAGGGTCTTGTCGATGATGAAGTCCGGCGGCACGGCGCCGGCCGCGAAATCGGCCTGCATCCGCGCGGTTTCCTGGTCCAGGGCGACGGGGAAGGCGGCGACGCGCGACAGATAGGCCTCGGCGTCCTCGGCGGTCTCGATCGCGTGCTGGGTGTCGAGGAAGTCGGGCAGACCCTGATAGGAACCGGTCAGCTGGGAGATGGTGTAGGGCGCCGGGCCGAAGCCGCCGCCGCCATAGGGGAAGCGGTCGCCCATCATCTGGGTGGCGCCGAAGAAGGTCAGGGTGTCGTGATAGACGCCTTCGGTCTCGGGCAGGGCGGCCCGGTCGATGGCCTTGAGTTCGTCCATCTGCCCCTTGAACACGATCCGGTCGGCGTCGATCTTGGCCTGTGACCGGTCGTCGAGCCGGGACTTCATCGCCGCCATCGGCCCCTTGTCCATGCCCAGCGAGGTCAGGGTTTCGGGAGACTCGAGCAGGAAGGTCTGCACGACCTTGTCCATCAGGGCGGTGAGCGCGGCCGAGGCCGAGCCCGCGGCCGCGGGCGTCTGCGCCAGAACCTGGCCGCAGGCGGCGAGGCCGGCTCCGGCGGCGGCGGTGAATAACAGGCGGCGACGATCGATCATGGCGGCAGGCTCCCGGTGGTGCGAGGCGCCACAGGATGGCGCCGGATGAAGATTGGCAAGTTACGGTTGGTTCAGGCCCCTAGCCCGCGTGCAGCTCCTGCTTCACACGCTCCGCCAGGGTCTTGATGTCCAGCGGCTTGGGCAGGAAGGACACGCCGACCTCGTCCTGCAGCAGATCCGAGAAGTCGCTTTCGGCATAGCCCGAGATGAACAGGACGGGCGCATCGCCGAGGAAGGGCCGCGCCTTCTTCAGCAGGGCAGGCCCATCGAGGCCGGGCATGATTACGTCCGAGATCATCATGTCGATGGTCCCGGCGTGCAGTTCGGCCAGCTCCAGAGCCTCCTCGCCGTCGGCGGCCTCGATGACCTCATAGCCGCGCTGGCGCAGCAGACGGGCGGCGATGCCGCGCACGGCGGCCTCGTCCTCGACGAACAGGATGCGGCCCGCGCCGGACAGGTCACGCGGGGCCTTCACCTTGATCTCGACCGGCGCGACCTCGGCCAGTTCGGCCTCGGCCGCCTCGGGCAGGAAGATGCGGAAAACCGCCCCACCCCCGGCGGCGTTCGACACGTTTATGTGGCCGCCGGCCTGTTCGACGATGCCGTAGACGGTGGCCAGACCCATGCCCGTGCCCTCGTTCACCGCCTTGGTGGTGAAGAAGGGCTCGAAGATCTTGTCGAGCAGTTCGGGGGGCACGCCGGGGCCGCTGTCGGTCACCTCGATCAGGGCGACCGCGTCGGTGGCGGGATTGCCCCAGCCGAGCGCCCGCGCCTCGTCGGCGGTCAGGCGGGCGGTGCGGATGGTGACCACGCCGGCGCCGGGCTCGACCACGCCGCGCATGGCGTCGCGGGCGTTGACAGCGAGGTTCATGACCGCCGTCTCGAGCTGGCTCTTGTCGGCCAGGACCACCGGCAGGTCGCGACCGTAGTCGGTCTCCAGCCGCACGTCCTCGCGCAGCAGGCGGCGCAGCAGGACGGCGAACTCGCCGACCAGTTCGCCGAGGTCGAGGCGTTCGCGGCGCACCGTCGACTTGCGCGAGAAGGCCAGCAGCTTGCGCACCAGGTCGGCGGCGCGGATGGCCGTCTGGCGGATTTCGTTCAGGCCCTCGTAGGAGGGATCGCCGACGGGATGGCGTTCCAGCAGACCGCTGAGCTGCAGCTGGATGGCGGTCAGCAGATTGTTGAAGTCGTGGGCCACGCCGCCGGCCAGCTGGCCCACGGCCTGCATCTTCTGGGCCTGCGACAGCTGCAGCTCCATCGACTTCTGGGCCGAGACATCGAACAGCCAGATGCGCCGCTTGTCGCCCTCGGGGGCGACATAGAGGTGCAGCACCTTGTCGGGCCAGGCGCGGGCGACCAGTTCGATCGGACCCGATGAGCCCTCGTCCAGCCTGGCCCGGGCCTCGACCACCAGGGCAGGGTCAAACAGGTGGCCGAAGGCGGCGTCGCGGGCGGCGGCGGGACCGGTCAGAACCGACAGGGCGGCGTTGGCTTCCTCGACCTTGCCGGCGAACAGGTCCTCGGCGGCGATGACGGCCGAGCCGAACGGCGCGCCGGCGGCCATGGCGCGGCTCTCCAGGGCGTTCGAAACGGTGGCGGGCCGGTTGGTCGACATGGCGCCGACAGGCAGGACGGACTCCGGTGCGGCGCGAACGAGGAAGCGGCCTTCCCCGGCCTGACCGATCAGCACCTCCTGCTCGCGGTCGCCGATAACGACGATGGCGCGGCCCTGCTCGCCGGCGCGGGCCTGGGCGAAGGCCATGTAGAGGGCCGAGGCGGACTTGCCCTTGGGCAGGGCGGTGGTGGCGCCATTGGCTTCCGCCCAGGCGCCGTTGAAGGCCAGCACCTGGCCGGTGGCCCAGACCAGGGCGGCGGGCTCGGCCATGGCGTCCAGCAGGTCGACGGCGGCGTCGGCCATCGGCTTGCGGGACTCGCCGCGGGTGAAGGAGAACAGGCCGATCAGGGCCACGGCCCCGACCGTGAAGATCAGCACCAGCCCCGGCGCGCTCATCGGATCCGATCGGAAGGCGGGATAGGCCAGGGCCCCGACGGCGACGACGAAGCCTACCGCCATCAAGAGCAGCAGCGGATCGAAGGCTCGGGCCGGGGATGCGGTCCTGGTGGTTGCGGTCATGGCGCCTCGGCCCGAATCAGAAGGGGCGGTTCAGGCGATAGTGATCCGTATGCCCCCTGCGCGCGAATCCGGGGGGCGATGCAAAAAACACAGTCTGAAGAGTCTGACTAAAGGTACGGTAAGCGCTTGATTTATAAAAGTTACGACGACCGCGCGGCGCGCCGGCCTTTAGGTGCGCACGAAGGCGAGCAAGGGCTCGATGTCGTGCTCGTCGGCGGCGCGAAGCGCGGCGACATAGCGCTGTCGTGTCGCTTCGGCTTCCACCAGATTGGCGCTGCCCCATGTGAAGCGCGGCCGGCCGAGCTGAACGAGCAGGAGATCCGCCGCCATGCGCGACATCCGTCCGTTGCCGTTTGGGAACGGATGAATCCAGGTCAGCTTGTGATGGAAGCGCGCGGCGATCTCATCGGGCGGAAAGCTCTCATGCTCGATCCAGTAGCGAACGCTATCGAGCAGTGCGCGCAGCTCTGGCTCGATTAGCCAGTGGTCGACTCCAATCCTGCGATCATGGGCCTGGCTCCAACTGCCGGCCCATCGCCACACTTTACCGAGCATGCGTTTGTGCAGCGTACGCAGGAAGGTATCGCTCAGGACATCGCGCTTGGCTTTGAACGCCCAGCCCTCCGCTTCGGTGATGTTGAGCTGTTCGGCCTCGTTGAGTTCGCCGCGCCTCGTGATGTGCGTGAGAAGGAGGCCGTCGCGGTCTGCGGGTTCGAGCGGCGTCGCCGCGTCATCCAGCGGATCGAACAACGCATCCGTCATGCGTCGTCCCACAGGCGGCGCGGGTCGGTGCGCAGCAGCTCCTCGGCAAGGCGTTCGCGCTCGGCTGCGAGTTCGCCTTCGCCCATCGCCTGATCTTCGAGGCGCATGGTGTGATGGACTCGGTCGAGCTGCTTTTGCGCGACCACACGAGCGCGGTCGCGCAGTGTGCTGTCGAGGGATTTGTTCGGCACGATTGCATAGACGAGCGTGCAATCCAGCGCCTCGGCGGCGCTGCGAAGTGAGGCCAGGGTGATGCTGTTTTCGGCTTCGCCCTTTTCAAAGCGCGCATAGGTGGGCTGGCTGACGCCCATCCGGTGCGCCGCCTGCCTCGTGCTCATGTCCAGGGCGTTGCGGATGGCGCGCAGCCATCCATGCGTCGGCCGCGCCAACGCCTGGACGTCCACCGTCTTGAGACGGCGGTCGATCTGTTTGCGCGCGAGCGCTGTGGGGTCCATGCGATGCGCCATATGCTATCAGCTTCCCGGATGGCGATAGCGTATAACACATCACTTAGCAACATCTTGATAGCGTATGAAACATCAAAATAGGAATTTTCGATAGTCCATATGCTATCGACGCAACCTCTCTACAACCCCTCTAGCAGGCTGTTGAAGAAGTCTCACGGCGGGCGACGAAGTTGGCTTCGTCGCCGTTGTGGAAGCAGATGGCGCCCGTGATTGAGCCGTCAGGCTGGAGTTCGGCCCAGCCGTCACCCTGGGCTTCGTCCATCTCGTCGTTTCCCGTCCATGAGAAGGCGATGGAGGCGGTGTCGCCCCCGCCGAGGATCTGGCCGGTGACACAGCCGAAGGCGAACTCGCCGCGACCGGCTTCGAAGAGGATGTAGGCGGGCTCCATCATGTCAGGATAGTCGTCGGTGTAGTCCGGCATCTCGACGATTCGCCAGCGGCCCAGGACGCTCACGCCGGCGCCGCCAGCAGCCTGGGAAGCCGGATCAGGTTGTAGACCGCCAAGGCCAGGGCGAAGGCGGCATCGACCTTGCGACGTCCTCGCAGCTTGACCTTGGCCAGCCGGTGTCTCGCAGTCACCGGCAGCCCCTCCTGATGCGCTTTTTGGGCTAGCGTTGCGCTCAGGCCGCCTTGCGCTGCTCGGCCTTCTGGTCGCGGGCCGCGTTGATGCGGGCCTCGGCGATGGCGTCGGCGATCTGGTGCGTCGGGCGCTTCTCGGCGGCCGAGCGGTCCATGATCTCCTCCAGCGTGTCCATCAGGCGCGACAGCTTGGTCTCGACCCAGGCGGGGTCGTAGGCGCCGCCGGTCTGGCGCGCCTTCAGTTCCGAGGCGACGTTGATGATGCCGCCGCCGTTGACGACATAGTCGGGGGCGTAGAGCACGCCGCGCTCGAACAGGGTCTGGCCGATGTCCGGCGTGGCCAGCTGGTTGTTGGCGGCGCCGACGACGGCCTTGACCGTCAGACGGTCGAGCGTCTGCGGGTTCAGCGTCGCGCCGAGGGCGCAGGGCGCATAGATGTCGGCCTTGACGTCATAGATGGCGTCGGGGGCCACGATCTCGGCGTTGGTGCGGGCGGCGACCTCGGCCAGCAGGGCGGTGTTGACGTCGGTCATGATCAGCTTGGCGCCGGCGGCGTACAGCTTGTCGGCCAGATAGCCGCCAACGTGGCCGATGCCCTGGACCGAGACGGTCAGGCCGGTCAGGTCGTCCTGGTTCCACAGGCGCTTGGCGGCCAGCAGCGTCGAGCGATAGACGCCCTCGGCGGTGACGGGGCTGGGATCGCCCGAGGCTTCCGGACCGTCGTTCAGGCCCAGCACATAGGGGGTGACCTTGCGGGCTTCGGCGATGTCGGCGACCGAGACGCCGACGTCTTCCGCCGCATAGTAGATGCCGCCCAGCGTATCGACGGCGCGGCCGAAGGCGCGGAAAAGCTCGGGGGATTTCTGGGTCTTCGAGTCGCCGATGATGACCGACTTGCCGCCGCCCATCTCAAGGTCCGCGACCGCGTTCTTGTAACTCATGCCGCGCGACAGACGCAGGACGTCTTCCAGCGCTTCGGCGCTGGAAGCGTAGTTCCACATCCGGGTGCCGCCAACGGCCGGGCCGCGCGCGGTTGAGTGAACAGCGATAATGGCGCGCAGGCCGGTCTTTTCGTCAAAGACCGCGTGGACGCCCTCGTGGTTCGCGAAGGACGGGGAATCAAACAGCGTCATGCTCACTTGAGCGTCTCCCGGGGTGTTTTTTTGTTGGGCGGGTGCTTACGCTCCGGCGCTTAACACCGCAAGCATGGCGGTTTCACGACTGAGCGGCGGGGCCGGCCGTGGCGGAGTCACGCCCGCTCAATCCTGTCTTCCCTGGCCCCTCGTCTCTCGCCCCTCGTCCCTGAGCTCTGGCAAAACCGGCCCCGCCCCCGACGGCAGCGGCGCGGACGCGTCCCTCAGCCAGGCCTCGACGTCGCGGTAGAGGGTCTCGGCCTGGAGGTCGCGGTTCAGGATGTGCCAGCCGTCCGGATAGAAGCCGGTGCGCAAGCCCGCCCTGTCGCCCGCCCGTTCCAGCGCCCGGCGCATGGGGTCCTTCCGGATGACATTGTCGTGGCCGCCGTAGAGCAGCAGGGTCGGCGCCCGGATGTGGCCCAGCCCGACCGAGGCGCTCTCCATCAGATCCACCAGGCCGTACAGGGCGTCGAACCGCGTCGGCAGGATGCTGTTCGGGTCGCGGCCGTTGCGGATCAGCTCCAGCCGATTGTCCGAGGCCGGCAGGTCCTTCACCGCCCATTCGGGAGCGCCGACGGCGCGGTCGCCCATGGCGCGGGCCGCGATCCACAGGCCGATGGCGTTGACCGGCCCCTGCGCCGTCCAGCCCCAGACCGCCGGCGCCAGCAGGATGACACGGTCCGCCGCGGGCGGACGGTTCGAACCGAAGGCGGCGACGGCGACGGCCCCGCCCATGCTTTCCCCCGCGACGGCGATCACCGCGCGCGGATGGCGCGCCCGGGCCAGGGCGACGGCGGTGCGCAGGTCCTCGGTCAACCGCGCCTCGCCGGCCCAGACGCCGCGGCCGGGCGCCTGGCCAAAGCCGCGCTGGTCGAACGCCCAGGTCTCGATGCCGCGCTCGGCCCACCAGGGACCGGCGAGCCGGAAGGAGGCCCGGCTGTCGTTCATACCGTGCAGGCCGATGATGACGGCCCAGGGCTCGCCGTTGTCGGGGCCCCAGCGGACGAGCGGCAGACGCGCGCCGTCGTCCATGATGAGCGCATGAGCTTCAATCGCGGGCCCGTCGAACCCGGACGGCGGGGTCAGGGGAGGCTGAACGGCAGGCGTGGCGCAGGCTGAGAGGGTGAGGGAAAGCGCGAGCGCGACGCCCCAATTCCGTGCATCCCCGCGAAGGCGGGGACCCGGTGCTTTGGGCGACCGGCGCCAGAGCATGCGCACCAACGGCGATCCCATAGCGGCCTGCCTCACGAAAAACCTGGGTCCCCGCCTTCGCGGGGATGCACGGATGTGGATGGCGCGAGGATAGCCGCGACCCGTTCACGCAGCCAGGGCAGCACCTCTTCCTCGAACCACGGGTTCCTCCGCAGCCACGCCGTGTTGCGCCACGACGGGTGCGGCAGGGGCAGGATATCCGGGGCGTAGTCGCGCCACGCCCGCACGGTTTCGGTCATGTTGACCTTCGCCCGGTCGCCAAGCGCCCAGACCTGCGCATAGCCGCCGACCAGCAGGGTCAGTTCGATCCCGGGCAGCTCGGCAAGCAGTCGTGGTCGCCACAGCTCGGCGCAACGGCGCGGCGGCGGATAGTCGCCGCCCCTTGGGGCCGTGCCCGGATAGCAGAAGGCCTGGGCCGCCACGCCCAGCCGGTGGTCGGCGTAGAAGGTCTCGTAATCGACGCCCAGCCACTGGCGCAGCCGATCGCCCGACGGGTCGGTGAACGGCAGACCGCTCTCGTGCACGCGTCGGCCCGGCGCCTGGCCGCAGATCAGCAGGCGGGTTTCCGGAAACACCTGCACCACCGGGCGCGGCGTGTGCGGGAGATGGCCGAGGCAGGCCCGGCAGGCGCGGATGTCGTCAAGGACGGTCCTCAGACCGTCCGTCGGATCAGGCGAAGTCGTCATCATCCTCGAGGGCGGGCGGCAGGGCGGCCAGGGCCGCGGCCGTTTCGGCCTCGGTCGGCAGGCGCAGACGGATCACGCCCTTGAAGGCGTTGGGATCGATCGCCTTGCCCTTCTTGGTGATGGTCAGCCTGCCCTGTCGCATCAGGCCCAGGGCGCAGTGCCGCACCTTGGGCAGCATCCGCTGCCACTGTTCGGGCTGCAGTTCCTTCGCCACGTCGGACGGTTCGATGCTCTTGCCGCCGACGCCCTTGGGGTCGGCCTTCGCCAGTTTTTCGAGGATGGCGGTTTCGATGGGGTCGCTCATCGCGCCTATATGCTGCATTGCGAGAGCGATAGTAAGGGGGACCTATATACGTGTGTGACCTAGAGTGATGTTGCGCTGCAACATGGGATGAAAGCGACTGCCAAAATGCAACTCCGCCTTAATCAAGGTCCTTTAGCTATATATATTACGTTGACACCCAGCGGGGTGCCCCGCACACGTTGGCGTCGGGGGGAAGGTACGGATGCGTAAGCCACCTTATTTTGTAAAAGCCTCTTGGGACGACCAGGCCAAGGTTTGGTACTCCAACAGCAACATCCCCGGCCTTGTGATCGAGGCCGACACGCTCGCCGAGTTTGAGCGCCTGATGAACGAGTTGGCTCCGGAAATGCTGTCTGCCAATGCTGACGTGCATCAGGTCAACGTCCCCTTCGAGTTCTCGGCTTGCCAGAAGCGCGAGCTCGCGGTCGCCTAAAAACCCTTCTTTAGGCCAGCCTGCTTTAGCACTTCGTTGGCTGTGTGGCGGCTTTTCGAGCGCGGGACCGTGAACACGCGCCCGCTAATCGGACTACACCACTTGTCGTGGCTCCCCTTCCCGCCGTCGATCTGCCAGCAGCCTGCCGCCCGCAGTCTCGCGACGATCTGGTCATAAAAGTCCTTCGCCACCGCACTCTCCGTTCGTCTGCCGCAGAGACTGAGGCCGACTTGATAGGATAGACATACCGACGCACGGTTAACGCCCGGTTAGTGATTATGAACGGGCGTGCCGTAGCTAGCCTTGAGTGTTGGTGGAGCCCAAGAGATCGGCCAAGTCCGCCAAATAGCCCGCACGAGCGTAAGGAGCCTTCTTCGGCCAGTAGCCGTAGCCATCCAGTTGGACGACGTCGTTGGTGGCGCGCCAAAGGATGGTCCCTAGCGTCTTGACCGGGTCTCTGCCGCGAACCTCAACTCCCCGCGCCCAAAGGGCCTCGTGCAGGGCTCGCCGGGTCATCGGGTGTCCGCGCTCGTTCAAGACCCGAATCGCCTCTTCAACCACTACTCGCGTCGGCGGATTCACCGCTCGCGTTCGTGTTTCCGGGGCGTCCAGGCGTTCGCCCACAGCCTCATCCACAGATTCCGTAGCGGTTGCGGGCGCATCATGATCGCTGTTCAGGTAGTCGGCTACCTCTTCCCACGAACGCAGGAAAAGTCGTAGCTTTTCCGCCTCTTGCTCTATAGCGACCAATCTTGCGCGGGCGATTTCGACCGGGTTGTTCATGGTTTAGCCCCCTAGGTATCAGGGGCTTCTACACCAAAAATATAATTAGGAACAGCAACTTAAGTCCAACCTTGGCCTTGCGTGCCGAACTCATCCGGGCGACAACATGGCGTTAGCCATAGATCGGAGTCGCCATCGTGTGATGAGATAGCCCAGAACGCGAAACGGCCCCCGGCAAGAGCCAAGGGCCGCTAGCACCGGCCGGGGCCGGGATATTTAGGTCTTCAACACCCTAATTCTCCCAAGCCCCGGCCACCCAGTCAAGCCGCTACAGGGAGGGGACCATGAGTCCGCCGAACTGGGTGACAGTGGTTGAGAGTCATCGTCGCATAAGCAAGGCCGGAAAGGTCCAGCGCGTGCGAAGTTACTTCCGACCCAAGGTCACGCCTCACCCGAGGCGCTAACCCGTTGGGCCGTCAGGCTTGGGCTTCGGCTTAGGTCTGGCGGCCTTTCGCTTTTGTCCAGGGGCCGGCGTTACCTCTTCCGGTTTGGTTTGGGCATAACGGGCCAGCGCCTCGCCGAAATCGAGGTCCAGATAAAGCGGCCTTTCAGGTTTCGGGGTGTCGTTCATGCAATGAGCGCCTTGTAGGGAAGCGGCCCGTCGATCTGGGCCAAAAGGCCGTTGACGCGCTGGCCCTTATCCAGATCGCGGCGGTTCAGGCGGAAGGTCATCTCATTCAGATACGCGTCCATGTGCTTCGGCGAAATCCAGTGATGGGTTCCAACGTACTGGCGCTTGAACAGAGCCCAGACGCTTTCAATGCCGTTGGTGGTGGCCTTTCCGCGCACATACTCGCCCTTGCGATGACCGAGACGCTGATGGTCGTAGTCATGGCGCAGGTCGTTGTAGCCTTGATGCTCGTCCGTATAGACGGTCGAGCCCTTGGCGACGTTGCGCTCAACGATGGGGCGCAGGGTCCCGGCGCGGGTGTTGTCGATCACGCCCGCGCGAACGTCACCGTCGCGCTGCTTGAAGCCCATTACGATGGTCTTTGACGCGCCGTGATGGCCGGGGCCAAGGACGCGCTTGTGGGCGGGCTTGTTGCCTTCCTTGCCGCCGACGAACGTCTCGTCAATCTCGACCTCGCCAGACAGGGGCGCGTTGAAGCTGTCCGTCCGGGCGGCATGGCGGAGGCGGTGCAGGACGAACCACGCGCTCTTCTGGGTGATGCCCAGGTCGGTCGCCAGCGTGGTGGAGGCGATGCCCTTGGGGTGGTTGGTGATCATCCAGATAGCGGCGTACCACGTGCGGAGCGGCAGCTTCGTGTCCTGAAAGATCGTGCCAACCTTGATCGAGAACCGCTTGCGGCAGGAGTAGCACTTGTGGGTGTTCGTGCCGGTCAACGTACCGATTTTCTTTTCGTCGGCGTTGCCGCAAAGAGGGCAGAACTTGCCGTTAGCCCAGCGGATCGCAGTCAGGTGGTCAATAGCCGATTGCTCGGTCGGGAAGGCCGCGAACATCTGAGGCAGGGTCTGGAAGGTCTGGAACACGGCGCAATCTCCTTGTGCCTCCTGTATCCCTCATTCTGGACTCTGGGTCAAGCACGTATATAGATCCCTAGTAAGGCGGAGCGCGAACGATGGTTCAGAAGGTCACTGTCACGGAGGGCGAGTTCGCCGGCTGGCAGATGTACGACCTGCACGGCACCTTCGACCAGGTCGTGGGTCCCTTCTATTTCAAGCCGGACGCCGACGGGCGGATGCGCTGCGCCTTCCGGGCCGAGCCCAAGCACATGAACGCCGGCAACCGGATGCATGGCGGCTGTCTGATGACCTTCGCCGACATCGCCCTGTTCCAGACCGCCTATCAGGAGATGGAGGGCGCGTCCGGGGTGACCGTGTCGCTGGATTCGACCTTCATCGACGGGGCCTATGTCGGCGAACTGGTCGAGGCGACGGGCGAGGTGATCCGCGCCGGCAAGAGCCTGATCTTCGTGCGCGGCCAGATCAACGCGGGCGACCGGGTGTTGATGACCTTCTCGGGCGTGATCCGGAAATTCCAGCCGCGCGGCTGATCAGGCGTCGATCATGTCCTGCAGGATCGTGGCCATGCGGTCGCGCATCTGCGCGCACTGGTCGGGCGTCAGGCCGAAACCGCCGGTGATCTCGCGACTGACGGCCATGCCCATGATGAAGGCCGCGGCCAGCCGGGCGCGCACGGCGCCGTCCGGACCGCCGACCCATTCGGCGAAGGGGTTGAAGAAGCGCTCGTTGCCGGTGCGCTGGACCAGTTCCATGGCCTTGGTCGAACCGACCGAGCGCAGCAGAATCAGCAGCCCCTTGAGCTTGCTCTCGCTCTTGCCCTCGTAGATCGCCTCATGCGCGATGCGGCGGCCGAAGTCCGCGCGGTCGCCCTCCATCAGCTCGGCCCCGTTCTCGCAACTGTCGAGCACGGCGACGAACAGGTCTTCCTTGGAGCCGAAATACCGGGACACCAGCGCCGCATCGACGCCGACGTCGCCCGCGATGTCGCGCATGCCGACGTCGTCATAGCTTTCGCGGGCGAAGCGTTCGCGGGCGGCGGTCAGAATCGCGGCGCGGGTCGCCTCGGCGTTCCTGGGCCGCGGCGCGACGTGGCAAAACAATTTGTGATCTCCGCAATAGCCCCAAAATCCATATGGCTTTGTCATCCGGCGTTGACAAGCAAAACCGCGATCACCATTAAGTCACCGGGCGTTGACTACCGGCTTCCTCCCCGATCGCCGCGTCGACAAGACAGGGATTCAATTTCGATGCGCACCGCGAAGATCGTGGCCGCGGCCGTCCTCATGACGACCGTGCTCAATGGCTGCTCCCAGCGAAGTGAGGCCCAGGCGCCCACGGCGCCGGCCGTGACCGTCGCCGTGCCGCTGGTGCGGGCGGTCCAGGACTGGGACGAGTTCACCGGCCGGTTCGAGGCGACCCAGTCGGTCGAGGTGCGCGCCCGTGTCGGCGGCTACATCTCCGGCGTGCACTTCCGCGACGGCGACTATGTGCGCCGCGGCCAGCTGCTGTTCTCGCTTGACCCGCGCCCGGCCCAGGCGGCCCTGGCCTCTGCCCGCGCGCAACTGTCGCAGGCCCAGGCGCAGCTGGCGCTGGCCACCAGCGAGCTGGCGCGATCCGAAACCCTGCTGGAGTCGCAGGCCGTGTCCCAGGCCGAGGTCGACACCCGGCGCGGCGCCCTGCAGACGGCCCGGGCGGCCATCGCGGCGGCCAACGCCGATGTCCGCGCCCGGCAGCTGGATCTGGAGTTCACCCGCGTCACGGCCCCGATCTCGGGCCGGGTGTCCGACCGCCGGGTTGACGCCGGAAACCTGGTCGCCGGCGGCTCGTCGGCCGCCGACGTGCTGACCACAGTGGTGTCCAGCGCGCCGATCCATTTCGTCTTCGACGGTTCCGAAGCCGTGCTGCTGAAATACCAGCGGCAGGCCCGCAACGGCGCCGCGCCGATCCAGGTCCGGCTGCAGGACGAGTCGGATTTCAGCCGCTCGGGCACGCTCGATTTCACCGACAATGCGGTGGACACGTCGTCAGGCGTGATCCGTCTGCGGGCGCTGATCCCGAACGCCGACGGCTTCCTGAAGCCGGGCATGTTCGGTCAGGCCCGTCTGGCCGGCGCCGGAACCTACAACGCCATGCTGGTGCCGGATGCGAGCATCGCCACCGACCAGGCCCGACGCATCGTCTATGTCGTCGCCGCCGACGGTTCGGTGACGCCCAGGCCGGTGGAGCGGGGACCGCTGGTCGACGGCCTGAGGGTGGTCCGTTCAGGGCTGGCGCGCACCGATCGCGTCATCATCAACGGCGTCCAGCGCATCCAGGGACCCGGCATGAAGGTCCACGCCCGCAACGGACAGATCCGTCCGGTCGCGCCGCGTCCGCAGCAGGCGCCGGTCACCCGGTCGGCCCCGGCGTCCAGCGCCACCTTCGCCAACAGCCTGTCGTCGGTCGACTGATCCGGTCATGAACATTTCCCGCTTCTTCATCGACCGGCCGATCTTCGCGGCCGTGATCTCGGTGTTCATCACCCTTCTGGGCGTGTTCGCCTATCCGCTGCTGCCGCTGTCGCAGTATCCGGAGATCGCGCCGCCGACGATCGCGGTCACCGCCGTCTATCCGGGCGCCTCGGCCGAAACCATGGCCGAGACCGTGGCCGCGCCGATCGAGCAGGAGGTCAACGGCGTGGAGCGCATGCTCTACATCTCGTCCTCCTCGACCTCGGACGGGGTGGCGACGATCACCGTGACCTTCGAGCCGGGCACGGACCTGGACGCGGCCCAGGTGCTGGTCCAGAACCGGGTCGCCCTGGCCGAACCGCGCCTGCCCGAGCCCGTGCGCCAGATCGGCGTGACGGTGAACAAGCAGCAGCAGGACTTCCTGCTGATCATCGGCCTGACCTCGCCCGACCACAGCCTGGCCAACGACTATATCGGCAACTACGCCAACTCGGTGATCCGCGACCGGATGCTGCGCCTCGACGGCGTCGGCGCGGTCCAGGTGTTCGGCGGCGGCAACTATTCGATGCGGGTCTGGATCGACCCCGGCAAGGCCGCCGCGCGCAATCTGACGGCCCAGGAAATCGTCGGCGCCCTGCGCGGCCAGAACAGCTCGGCCGCCGCCGGCGCCATCGGCCAGCCGCCCTTCCCCACCAACGCCGCCGCCTTCCAGCTGCCGGTGCAGGTGCAGTCGCGCCTGAGCGATCCGGACCAGTTCAGCGACATCGTCATCAAGACCGACGCCGAGGGCCGCACCACGCGCGTCCGTGACGTGGCGCGGGTCGAACTGGGGTCGCAGGACTACGGCATCCGGGGCTATTTCGACGGCCAGCCGGGCGTCGCCCTGGCGATCCAGCAGCAGCCCGGCGCCAATGCGCTGGAAACCGCGGAACTGGTTGAGGCCGAGATTGAGGCCGTGCGCGCCGAACTGCCTTCGGGCATGGCGATCTCGGTGCCCTACAATCCGACCGAATTCGTCGCCGAATCCGTCGAGGCGGTGCAGCACACGGTGTTCGAGGCCATGCTGCTGGTGGTGCTGGTGGTCATCGTCTTCCTGCAGACCTGGCGGGCGGCGATCATCCCGATCGTGGCCATCCCCGTGTCGCTGGTCGGCACCTTCGCCGTGCTTCTGGCGCTGGGATATTCGATCAACTCGCTGTCGCTGTTCGGCCTGGTTCTGGCCATCGGCATCGTGGTCGACGACGCCATCGTCGTGGTCGAGAACGTCGAGCGATACATCCGCATGGGGCTGACGCCCAAGGAGGCCGCCTACCGCTCGATGAAGGAAGTGTCCGGGGCCCTGATCGCCATCGGCCTGGTTCTGGTCGCTGTGTTCGTGCCAACGGCCTTCGTGCCCGGCATTCCCGGCATCTTCTATCAGCAGTTCGCCGTGACCATCGCCTCGGCCTCGGTCATCTCCCTGCTGGTGTCGCTGACCCTGTCTCCGGCCATGGCGGCGGTGCTGCTGAAGCCGCACGACCTGCATCACGAACCGGCGCGCAAGCCGGGCGTTCTCGGGACCGTCCACTACTACGGCGGCTGGGCCGGACGCCGTTTCAACGAGGGCTTCGACTGGCTGTCCGACAAATACGGCCGACTGACCGCGCGCCTGGTGCGGACGGTGGGCGTGGTGCTGGCGGTCTATGTCGGCCTGCTGGCCCTGACCGCCTGGCGCGTCGTGGATACGCCGACCGGCTTCATCCCGGACCAGGACCAGGGCTATCTGATCGGCGTCATCCAGCTGCCCCCCGGCTCGTCGCTGGAACGCACCGAGGCGGTGATGAGCCAGGCGCGGAACATCATCGAGAAGACCGAGGGCGTGGACGGGACCGTGGCCTTCGCCGGCCTTGACGGCACCAGCTTCTCGTTCGGTTCCAACGCCGCGACCATCTTCGTCCGTCTGGACGAGTTCGACCATCGCAACGCCGAGCAGTCGGCCGTCGCCCTGGCCGGCGCCATCACCGGCGCGACCTTCGGTATCGAGGACGCCAACATCTTCGTCATCGCCCCGCCCGCGGTTCAGGGTCTGGGCAACGGCAACGGCTTCCAGATGATGGTCCAGGACCGGGGCGGCGCCGGTTATCGCGGACTGGAGGGCGCGACCTTCGCCATGATGGGCGCGGCGGCACAGGCTCCGACCCAGGTGCAGCAGGTGTTCTCGACCTACAACACCGGTTCGCCCCGCATCTCGGCCGACGTCGACCGCGACAGGGCCCTGATGATGGGGGTCCAGCCGAACGACGTGTTCGAGACGCTGGGCATCTATCTGGGCTCGTCCTACATCAACGACTTCAACTATCTGGGCCGCACCTTCCGGGTGACGGCGCAGGCGGAGCCGGCCTATCGCGACGACGCCGCCGACATCGCCAATCTGAAGACCCGCTCGGCCTCCGGCGCCATGGTGCCGATCGGCTCGGTGGCGACGCTGAGGGACGATTCCGGGCCGGCGCGGGTGGTGCGCTACAACCTGTTCCCGGCCTCCGAGCTTCAGGGGCAGGCGGCGCCCGGCGTGTCGTCCGGTCAGGCGCTGGACGCCATGGAAGGCCTGGCCGCCCAGGCCCTGCCGGCCGGCTTCTCCTACGAATGGACCGGACTGGCGCTGCAGGAAAAGGCGTCGTCCGGCGGGACCACCCTGGTCTTCCTGATGGCCGTGGTCTTCGTCTTCCTGGTGCTGGCCGCCCAGTATGAGGCCTTCACCCTGCCGATGGCGGTCGTGCTGATCGTGCCGATGTGCGTGCTGGCGGCCATGCTCGGCATCGGCATCCGGGGTCTGGACAACAACATCCTGGTCCAGATCGGACTGGTGGTGCTGATCGCGCTCGCGGCCAAGAACGCCATCCTGATCGTGGAGTTCGCCAAACAGGCCGAAGAGGACGAAGGACTGAGCCGCTGGGATGCGGCCATCAAGGCGGCGCGGATCCGTCTGCGCCCGATCCTGATGACCTCGTTCGCCTTCATCTTCGGCGTCGTGCCGCTGATGCTGGCCACGGGCCCGGGCGCCGAGATGCGCCAGTCGCTGGGCACGGCCGTCTTCGCCGGCATGCTGGGCGTGACCCTGTTCGGCCTGATCTTCACCCCGGTCTTCTATGTGGTCAGCCGATGGGCCGCCTCGAAGATCCCGCAGCGCCCCGAGAAACCACGCGACGCGCCCACCACCCACGGCCTGCCGCCTCATGACGCCGATCCGGCGCCCGCGACGCCCCGGCCGGGAGACGCCTGATGACCACCCGATCCCCCCTTCGGTTCCTGACCGCAACAGCCTTCGCCAGTCTTGCGCTGGCGTCGTGCGCGGTCGGGCCGGGGGCGCCCGACGCCACCCTTCCCCCCTCGGCGTCGGGCGCCTTCGTTGGCGGAGCCACGCCCGCCGTGACCGCCCAGGCGGCGCGTGACGACTGGTGGCGGCTGTATGACGACCCGACCCTGGACGCCCTGATCGGTCAGGCCCTGACCGGGAACAACGAGCTGGAGGCCGCCTCCGCCAACCTGCGCCGCGTCCGCGCGGCCCTGGGCGAGGCCCGCGTCGGCCGCTTCCCGACCACGACGACCTCGGCCGGCTTCACCAACAGTCGGCCGTCGGCGGCGACCCAGGAGCCCGGCTCCCTGCCGCCGGGCGCCAATGCGCCGGAAAGCGAGACCTGGGACGCCGGTCTGGACGTCTCGTACGAGATCGACCTGTTCGGCCGCGTCGGGTCGACCATTCGCGCCGCCCGCGCCGACGCGGACGCCGCCGCCGCGGCCCTGGACGTGGTGAGGGTTTCCGTCGCCGCCGAGACGGCCCGCGCCTATGCCGACGCCTGCTCGGCCAATGCGCAGATCGCGGTCGCCGAACGAACCATCGAACTGCAAGCGAACAGCGTGGACCTGACCCGGCGCCTGCTGGACGCCGGATCGGGCAACGGGCTGGACACCGCGCGCGCCCGCTCGGCGCTGGAAACCAGCCGCGCCAGCCTGCCGCCCCTGCGGGCCCAGCGCGACGGAGCCCTGTTCCGTCTCGCCACCCTGACCGGCCGCACACCGGCCGAGGCCAGCGAAGCGGCCCGCGCCTGCCGGCGTCCGCCGCAGCTGTCGCAACCGATCCCGATCGGCGACGGCGCCCAGTTGCTGGCCCGCCGTCCCGATGTGCGTCAGGCCGAACGCGAGCTCGCCGGCGCCGCCGCGCGGGTCAATGTCGCGACCGCCGACCTGTATCCACGCATCACCCTGGGCGGCTCGCTCGGGGCCACGACGGGGGAGGCCGACGGCTTGGGGGACAGCGAGAATTTCCGCTTCTCGGTCGGCCCGCTGATCAGCTGGTCCTTCCCCAATGTGTTCGCCGCCCGCGCGCGGATCGAACAGGCCAGCGCCGGCTCGGACGCCGGCCTCGCCAATTTCGACCAGACCGTGCTGGTGGCGTTGCAGGAGACCGAAACAGCCCTGGCCAACTACGCCAACGAGCTGGACCGGCGGGCGGCGTTGCAGGCGGCGCGGGATCAGGCCGCCACGGCCGCCCGGCTGTCGCGCCTGCGCTTCGACGCCGGCGCCGACAGCTTCCTGTCCGTGCTGGACGCCGAACGGACCCTGGCCTCGGCGGACGCCCAGCTGGCGGCCTCGGACGCCCTGGTCACCACATGGCAGATCGCCCTGTTCAAGGCGCTGGCGGGCGGCTGGGCCGGCATGACCTGAGGAGCGATGGCGCTTCAGGACCGGAACGCGCGCATCGGCTTGGCGCCAGCACCGTCGCGTCTGTCGTCCCGGGCCGACCGCGACTCTCAATCCCCAGGAACCCGCGCAGGTCGATGTCGCCTTCGCTCACGATCTCCAGCGCCTCGATCTCGTAGCCGTGCAGGGCGCAGAGCGCGGTGAGCCCACCGTCATGCAGGCGTTCAGCGCTGCTAGCAGGTACGCTTGCGGGTTGGCATGGAGATTGGTCCCACCCACAGCATCAAAAGCAGACGTCGCGAACATCCGCTACAGGTCGATTTTCGGATCGAGGGGCCGGTCGCCGATTTCGGGCCGCCCTATGCCTTCTGTGGGCGACTCGCTCCCTTGGTGGGCCAATCACGGGCTGATCTGACCCGAACACCCGACCAAATAGTCGCCCGCAGCGAGCACGAAGGGACCCGCTCCAAATTAAGCGGGCGCCGCTGTGGGGTCACAGTCCGTCCAGCAAGGCTTTGAGATCGGGACGTCGACCCAGGGTGGCGTCAAGAGCCGCGCGCCAGTGCGGCCCTGCATCGCATGCGACCCTGTAGGCCTCCGTGAGAAGATGCGGTCGGTCGTCAGCCAAAACCGTGATGAGGGCTTCGGCCTGGGCCAGATCCTTTCGCGCCTTGGCGCGGGCCGAAGCCGGCCGGCGGTTGGCGACGATCAACTTGTGAACCGCGTAACGTTCGGGTCTTGGGATCTGGACGAGCACGCCACTGCGATAGAGGCCGACAGCCGCGACAGGCTCGGCGATGAGGAAGTTCAGGAATGATAGGGCGTGTGCGTGGACGCCGAGGGGTTCGAGCAGACGAGTCTCTCCGTCGCCGCCAACGACATCGTCGAGACCTACGGGGCCAGCAACACCATCCTGGACAACTGCCACGTCTACACCGCCTTCAGCGCGCTCGACCCGCTCACCCAGGACAAGGTCTCCAGACTGACCGGGACGGTGCTGGAGACGCGGACAAGTCGCAGTTCGCCTGCCGGCCTCGGCGCGGGCCGCAGTTCGGTCTCGCGATCGCAGGTGGAGCGGCCGTTGCTTGAACCGGGCGAGATCCGCGCCCTGCCGGACGGGGACCAGCTGATCTTCGCCGCCGGCTCCAGACCCTTGCGGACGCGCAAACTCCTCTACGACAGCCGCGAACCCTTCCGGACCCGGGCGCGGGACGCCGCGCCGGACCAGGCCGCCCGCAAGGATACGCCGCCACCTGCGCCGCATCCCTGGTCCGGCCGACGCGGCCTGGGCGAGGACGCCACAGGCTTGCCGCCGTCCGAAGAGGCGGCGGACGCGATGGACGACAACAAGGCCACGCCGCGCCCCGCCGACATCTATGGGCGAGTGGCGCTGGAGATGGCGGCCCGGCAGGCCGCCCTGGATCAACTTCAAGGATTGGGCGATGCCTAGAAAAGACGCAGCGACGTGCCGGGTGCAGGTCTATCTCAACGACCCCAGGATCATCACCGGCCTGAACCGTGAGGCCCGATCGGGCCGGATGCCGCTGAGCCAGGCCGCCGGGCGGGCGATCGCCCGGGGGCTGCAGAAAAGCCCGCAGGCGGACCCGGATGATCGGCTGCAGCTGCTGGAACGGTCGCTGCGCGACCATATGCGGGCGACGGCGCGCGACATGCAGATCGTGCAGGAGCTGTTGATAGAGGTGGCGCGCGCCTTTTTCCCGACGCTCCCTGACGCCGTCGCGGATCAGGACCCGACGGTCCAGGCCGCCGTGGACCGCCGGATCGAGCGGCTGCTCGACGCGACGGCGGCGCGCATCGTGGCGGGCCGCTCCCAGCGGGACGCCGCCGGCCCGCAGGACCGATCGTTCGGCTCCGCGAACTGAGGTGGCCGCCCACCCCGTCATAGCGGAGCGCAAGCTCGAGGCCCTGCGTCATGCCTTGGGCGACACTGTGCTGTCCGCCCTCGCCGACCCGGAGGTCGTGGAGATCCTCGCCAATCCGGACGGGCGACTGGTGCTGGATAGAAGCGGCCAGGGTCGCCGGGACACCGGACAGACGCTGGCCGCCGAGGCGCGCGAGCGGGTCATTCGCCTGATCGCCGACTATGTTGGAGAAACCGTGACCTGGGACGACCCGCGGCTGTCGGGCGTCCTGCCGGGAACAGGCGAGCGGTTCCAGGGCGTTCTGCCGCCGGTCAGCGCGGCTCCGGCGTTTTCGATCCGCAAGCGGCCGGCGGTGATATGGACGCTCGACGACTATGTCCGAGCCGGCGTGATGAGCGAGGCCCAGGCCGCCGCTCTCAGGGAGGCCGCCGCCGGCCGGCTGAATATCCTCATCTCGGGCGGTACGGGGTCGGGCAAGACGACTTTGGCCAACGCCGTGCTGGCCGAGCCCGCCTTCGCCGGCGACCGGGTGTTTCTGGTCGAGGATACGCCCGAGCTGCAGTGTTCCGCCTGGGACCTCGTCTCGGTCCTGACGCGCCGCCAGCCGGTCGCGATTGGCGTGGTCGATCTGGTGCGCGACGCGCTGCGCATGCGCCCGGACCGGATCGTCGTCGGAGAGATGCGGGACGGGGCGGCCGCTCTGGAGACGCTCAAAAGCTGGAACACCGGCCATCCCGGCGGCCTGTCGACGATCCACGCCAACTCGGCCGCCGATGTCCTGTCCCGCGTGGAGGACCTGATTGGCGAGGTCCTCGTCCAGCCGCCTCGCAGGATGATCAGTCAGGCCGTTGACCGCATCGTGCATATCCGGCGGACGGCGTCGGGTCGTCGGGTCGAGGCAGTCCTGTCCGTCGATGGCCTGATCGGAGACGCCTACCAGCTGCGGTCGCTCGCCTGACGCCTCGAGGGTCCAGCGGCTGGCTTTCGGGCGCATCGGCGCGTCTGCGAATCAAGCGGCTGCCGCGCCGCCCGCTGCTCCGGATCCGAACCGGATTTTCAGACTGTTTCTTCAGGCCGCCGGGCGTGGCTTCGCGGCGGCCTCTTCAGGCGTCCATGCAGCCAACAGCGCCTCCAGAGTCCTCGCCCGGTCGGCGATGGTCTCGGCGAGCCGCCCGACGATCTCGTGGTCAAGGCCGGAGGCCCGCATTTCCTCCGCGACATCGTTGACCGCCGCGGGCGTTTCCCGGGCGAGCTCACGGGCGCGCTCGACCCACCGCTTCGGAGACTGGCGCACCTCGGCCGCCATCCGGCCCACATGCCGCGCCCCGATGTCCCTCAGCCGGTATTCGCCGCCGAGCTTCATCGCCAGCTTGAGCTTCTGATAGTCGAGACCGGGGTACGGCAGGGCGCTGGCGATGTCGTAGAGCGGGGCCAGGCGCACCCGCCCCTCTCCGGACAATAGCAGTGAGTAGTTCTTGGCGTGGGCGTCGGTGCCAACGACGATCCAGTTGAACAGGACAGCGTCCAGGAAGGTGTCTATGTCCTCGCCCGGTGCGCTCGACTGGTCCGCCAGGACCTCCACGCAGTCGCGCACGCCCGGCCCGCCCTCGTTCTGATACTTGTCGGTCGGAAGGCGGGCGAGGGCCTGGCAGAAGTCTTCCTGATGCACCCGCGCGATCCGGTCGCCGACACGCTGACGATCATAGCGTTCGACCACGATGGCGATCTCGTCCCCGAAGCGTTCGACGCGCGTCGCCGCCGCCGGAATGCCGAGGCGTCGCGCGAGCAGCAGGCAGAGGTGCTCGTTCTCGGCGTGGCCGTCGAAGGCCACGCTGGGCGGTTTGAGGATGTGGGTCGTGGGCAGCCGGCCCGACGGCACGCCCCATCGACCGTTCTCCCACATCAGGGCGGTCTTGGGCTGGGCGCCGGCGAGGCTGAACTGGCCCGTATCCCGCGCCGCCCGCCAGGCCGCCGGATCGTCCCTGAGCGCCTTCAGCCGTTCCGCGACCTGATCCGGCTCCAGCCAGTCGATGGCATCCTCGATGCCGCCTTGAAGGGCTTCCAGTCGCTCAGGACGAACGAACTGCACGGCGCCGGCGCAATCCTCACCGACCGCGCCGATCAAGGCGAAGGGATTCTTTGGCGAGACCTGGAAATGGCGGGCCCAGCGCTCGATGACGACATCGTTATCCGGCAGCAGACCCCAGAGAAAGGCGTTCACCGGCGTATGCGGATGCTCCGCCATAGCGAGCGGCATCGACAGGGACAGGGGGTAGGCGTCGGATCTCAGACGCCATGCGTCGTCGTAAACCAGAGACAGGCGGCCCTTGCGGCGGTGAAGGGATCCGATGGTCCGGCCGTCGAGCAGGAGGATGAGGGTTTCTTCAGCCACCCTGGCGAGCCCGCGCCACGATCGCATCGATGTCTACCGCCGGCCCCTCGCCCTCGCGCGCCAACAGCGGCTCCCCGATCGCCAGCGGCAGTTCCAGCGTCCGAAGGGTCCGCAGCACAAGGGCGAGCTCGGCGCCAGGCTTGCCCTGCTCGAGGGCCCCGATCCACTGACGGCTGACACCGACCTTGGTGGCCAGCGATCCCTGGTCCAGACCCAGCGCCTTACGGCGCGCCTTGACGGCCGCTCCCAGATCCTTGGACGAACGCACGATCATCGCAGCCACCTCGTCAGCATACGCTGACATTTATCACTGTCAGCGTTCGATGACAATACGAGATGTTAGCGTACGATTACAAACCATATTGTCATCGAACGCTGACAGTCATTTGGGACTTTAAGCCGGCGAAGCGAGCCGCTTCGCCCGGAAAGCCATAACTCGCTCAATCCGATCAACAAGCCAGACTCTGTAGCCGTTCAGAAGCTCGCGATCGCGGCCCTCCCCACCAAAGGAAGCAATCTGTCCGTCTCGGCCAGGGCGGCGGTCAGTGTCAGCCCGCCGGATTCGTCCCCTAAAAGACGATCCGTCAGCGCACGCTCCGCTTCGGCGGCAAGCACTTCCGGAAGAACGGCGCGGTTCCCGAGATAGATCAGCCGCAGGCCGAATGTGCGCAGCCGGTCGTCGTCGAAATGCTCGACAATCCTGACAGCCTCAGCCCACCCCGCTTCGTGGAAGTCGTCACGCCGCAGTTCGTCGTCCGGCCCGGGGAAGCCGTCATGCGTGCGACGCTCTGGATGAGGGGATCGCTCGTAAGCGGTCCGCCCGGCCGCCCAAGCGGCAACGATCCGGGCGCACAGAGCAGCATCGCCCTTCACCCGCCGGGCGACGGCCTCCAGATCGTCCACCGTGCGCCCATTGAGCAGGGCGTCCGGCACATCATAGAGCGGCGTCAGCACCCTTCATGGTGAGCCGCAGTCGCAACGCCGATTCCAGCGCGGCGAACGCTTGCGCTTCCGCCAGAGGCGCGAGTTCATAGTCAAACCATGCGTACAGGAAGGCATGTTGGGCGCGCCTGAACAGCGTAGCCACTTCATCAGGCACTGACGCCGGGATGACGATCGCAGCCACGATGGCGTGGTGATCACCGAGCGACAGCGCGCGCCACTCTCCGGCCGGCTCCTCGATGAGGAGATCCTGATAGCGCGGATCGGCTTCAAGCATCTGGTCGAGGGGCTTGATCATTGTTTTGACCGGTCGCGGGCCGCTCGCCCTTGCGGCGTGGGGGCGTCGAATCTGTAGACCTTCATGCCTCGGAAGATGGCACATCCGCATCAGCGCGCCGAGGAAGCTCCTGACCAGACGCACTGGCCCCCAATTTCACTCCGCCTGTTGCCCCCGTCCTTCTCCCATGGCGATAAGTTCGCTCTTTATCGATCATAATGTCGTGGAAATTGATCGATAAACGGTGTAAATATCGATCGTCATGTGGAATTGGCAACAGGATGCCTGGCCGGAATTCAGCTGGGATCGACATAAGCTTATACGTGCCGAAGCCCTCTTCGCCGAGGGCGCGGGCGTAGTCGTCGGCGCATCAAAACACCTGAGCGCCGACGAGCGCAACCGCCTCACCATCGAGCTCATGAGCCACGAGGCCGTGGACACCTCGGCCATCGAGGGCGAGCCGCTGGACCGCGATAGCGTCCAGTCGTCCATCCGCAGGCGCCTGGGGCTGGGCAGCGACCATCGCCGCGCTTCCCCCGCCGAGGCGGGCATCGCCGAAATGATGGTCGATCTCTACGAGCAATCCGCCGCGCCGCTAACCGAAGCGACCCTCTTCCACTGGCACCGGCTCATCACCAATGGCCGCACCGACCTAAAGGACATCGGGCGCTACCGCACCCACACCGATCCCATGCAGATCGTCTCTGGACCTTTGCATGCGCCCAAGGTGCATTTTGAAGCGCCGCCTTCCGACGAGGTCGCCCGCGAGATGGCGCGCTTCTGGCAATGGTTGGAGCGGAGCGCACCCACCGGGAGCGCGCCCCTTCCGGCGGTGACACGCGCGGGGATGGCCCATCTCTGGTTTGAGAGTATCCACCCGTTCGAGGACGGCAATGGGCGTGTCGGCCGGGCCATCAGCGAGAAAATCCTCGCCCAGGGCCTTATCACGCCAGCGATTACCGGCATGGCGAGCACCCTGCTCACACACCGCAAAGCCTACTACGTCGAGCTGGAGCGCGCCCATCGGGAACTGGAAATCACCGACTGGCTCCTGTGGTTCGCCGCCAGGATCCTGGAGGCCCAGAAGCACACCCTGCGTCAGGTTGAGTTTGTTCTGGAGAAGTCGCGCCTGCTGGATCGCTTTGGCAGCCAACTCAATGCGCGACAGGAGAAGGCCCTGTTGCGCCTCTTTGCAGCGGGACCGGCAGGCTTCCTCGGTGGCATGAGCGCCGCCAACTACATGAAAATCACCGCCGCCCCTCCAGCAACGGCGACCCGTGACCTGGCGGCGCTGACCACCATGGGAGCGCTACGGCGCACCGGCGAGAACAAGTCCACACGCTATCACTTGAACGCCGCAGCAGAGCCGCTGGCGGCGTTGGAGATTGCCGATATTGTCAGCGACGCTGGCAGCGCGGGCGTGTTCAACTCATGAGACGTTGATGGCTCGCCATCGTACGCCTCTCTATGCCCGAAAACCCAAAGCGCCCGAACAGGTGCTCCCCTCGCCAGTATGCTCCGCCAGCGGCAAGGTCGCTATCGGCTGACCTGCCCCCCTCTGGTCCCTCGGTCATAATGGGAGCCCGCGGGCTTCATAGCTGATCTGTTGCTCGGGTGGGAGCGGGCGGTCGGCGCAGCTATTGACGTCGCGCAGCCGACTGTCCGCGTGGTTCAGCCGCACGGTCTCCGGCGCGAGGCCGCCGTGAGCGGAGTGCGGTCGGACGTGGTTGTAGTCGTGCCGCCACCGGCCGATGACGGCGCGGGCCTCCGCCAGCTGAGGTGACAGATTTTCGAACTCGTCGAGGGCAGCGGGCCTCTCGGGCAATTCAGGCCTTCCGGATTGAGGATTTCATCAGCGTAAATCGACACTTTCAGCATGTTGGCATGTTTCAACATGTGTTGAAAACAGAAGCTCTAGTGAAAACTCTTGCAAATTTCATCGAAAGAGCTATTTTCATCGTATGTTGAAAGTGCAGGAAGCGGTGAAATTCGAGTCAGACGCGACGAGCGCGCTGACCGACCTGTTCGACCGCATCCCGATCACATGGATCGAGGGCGTCCGCACCCACGTCCGGCAGGGAGAGTCGGAAATCGACGCGATCTACGATCTTCGCGTCGGCGAACAGCCCTTCCAGCTGGTGTGCGAGTTCAAGACGAATGGGCACCTGCTCGCGGCGAGGCGGGCGATTGACCAGCTCAAGCGATCCGGCCGCGGCGCCAAGACCGAAGCGCTGATGTTCGTCGCCCCCTACATCTCGGAGCCTGCCCGCGCCGCCTGCACCGATGCCGGCGTGAACTATTTCGACCTCTACGGAAACTTCCGCATCTTCATGGGCAGCCTCTTTGTCGAGGCCTCGGTCGCCGACAAGCCGGCGGTGGAAAAGCGCGATCTCCGATCCCTCTTCAAGCCCAAGTCCTCCAGGGTCCTGCGGTGGCTGCTGCGCCATCCCGGCACGCCCATGCGTCTCAAGGAGATCGCCGAAGGCGCTCACGTCAGTCTCGGACAGGTCCACAACGTCAAGGAAGGCCTGTTGGCCAGGGAGTGGGCGACGGCCACGCCGGACGGGGTGGTTCTAACCGACGGGGACAATCTGGTGGACGCCTGGCGACAGGAATACGAAGCGCCGCCGCACAAGACGCGCTTCTACTACACGGTCCTGCATGGCGACGCCCTGATCGACAAGCTCAAGGGTCTGATGGCCCCCGACAAACGCGAACCTGTCCTGGCCCTCGGATCCTATTCGGCGGCGAACTGGTTGGCCCCCTACGCCCGGACCGAAACGACGATCCTGTACGCCTGGCCGGAGGCCTTGCCGGCCCTTGAAGCGGCGCTTGGGCTTGAGCCCGCGGCGAAGGGGGCCAACGTCGTCGTCAAGGTGCTCGACGAAGAGACCGTTCTTCGCGACGCGATGGAGGTGGTCGACGACCTCATGGTCACCTCACCGATCCAGACCTATCTCGACCTGTACGCGTCTGGCGACCGGGGTCGCGAAGCGGCTGAATTCCTGCGTCACGGCGGCTTCGGATGGCCGCGATGACCGACGCCTCTCATGGCCAAGGCCGGACGTCCGCATTTCGTCCGCGACTTCCCTGACCGTCTCAGGCGTCTTCCCTGGGAGCTCGCGGGCGCGCTCGACCCACCGTTTCGGAGACTGGCGCACCTCGGCCGCCATGCGTCCCACATGCCGCGCCCCGATGCATCCCAGCCGGTATTCGCCGCCGAGCTTCATCGCCAGCTTGAGCTTCTGATAGTCGAGGCCGGGGTACGGCAGGGCGCTGGCGATGTCGTAGAGGGGGGCCAGGTGCACCCGGCCCTCGCCGGACAGCAGCAGCGAATAGTTCTTGGCGTGCGCGTCGGCGCCGACCACCATCCTGTTGAACAGGACGGCGTCCAGCCCTGCGTGAAGGGCGCATCAAGGTTGCCGATGGACTCCAGCGGAGTTTCACATCAAAGTTGCTTTTAACATTGGCGGTGTTAAATTCGATTTCGATGTTAGAATCAAAGCAAGATGCTTGGGAGAAAACGCTCGCGAGCAAGGTGGAAGCCTATCTGCGCGAGATGTTCGGCGCCTCGCCCGATCTGCAACGCGCGCACCTGCCGCAGTTGCCGTATTTCATACCCGACCAATACACGATCTGGTCGGCCGACCTCGTCGGCCGCGCCTGCCTGTTGATGGCGCCCAAGCCAGGCTCAGACGCTAGCGTTGAGGAAATGGGCCGGCATGCCGATCTCGTACGGGACAGGAGCGACGGCCGCCTGGTCGTTCTGCTGTTCGAGGCGGTAACGCCCGCCCGCCGTCATGCGCTGCTCGTTCGGCGCATGGCCTTCATGGCGCCAAGGGCCCAGATATTCATACCCGAAGCGCTCATGGACCTGCGCGAACGCACGCCGCGCCATCCGCCCAGAGATGTGGAAACCTTCTCACCCACCGCCCAACTCGCCATCTTGGGCGCCATCCTGCGTCCCGATACGCAGGCCACCAGCGCCACCCACCTCGCACGTCGCTACGGGGTGGCCATCATGAGCATGACCCGGGCCTTCGACGAACTCGAGATGGCCGGCCTGGCCGACGCCGGACGTGTCGGACAGCACCGATCGCTTCGCCTCCACCATGCCGGCCGCGCCCTGTGGGACGCGGCGTCGCCCCGGCTTCAATCCCCTGTGCGCAAGGTGCGCGCCGTCATCATTCCCCGTCCGGAAAGGTTCCCCGGAAAGGTCGCCGGAGAGAGCGCTTTGGGTCACTACACGCCGTTGGCGCGTCCACGGCGGCAATGGCTGGCCGTCGCGTCCTCGGACTGGAACCAGCTCGTGCGGGACCACGGTCTTCGCGAGACGGACGCGAACGACCCCGACGGCGCCTTCGTCGAAACATGGGCTTACGATCCGGGGGCTCTGACGCACGACAACGTCGTCGACCGGCTGTCCCTGCATCTCAGCGTCCGCGACCATCTGGACGAGCGGGTGGCCATCGCCGCCGAGGATCTGCTTGAGGGGGTCAAATGGTCATAGGCCTCAGGCGCTGGCAGGATCATTTTGACGCCTACCGCGACCGCTATGTGATGGTGGGCGGCGTCGCGTGCGACCGGTTGATGGAAGACGCCGGCCTTCCGTTCCGAGCCACCAAGGACCTGGATGTGGTTCTGCTTATCGAGGTTCTGGACGCTGGCTTCCTCGCCGCCTTCTGGGCGTTCATCGACGCTGGCGGCTACGAACAACGATCCAGGGACGACCAGGGAAAAATCTACCGCTTCGAGAAGCCTGCGATCGACGACTATCCGCACACGATCGAACTGTTCTCGCGTGCGCCGGAAGGATTCGACCTGGCGCCGAACGCCATCTTCACACCGCTCGGGGTCGAGGAGACGGCGGCGAGCCTGGCGGCCATTCTGCTGGACGACGTCTACTACGACTATCTTGCGGCCAACATGCGGGAGGTCGGCGGCCTGCCGCTGCTTTCGGAAGCCGCCCTAATCCCATTCAAGGCCCGCGCGTTCCTCGATCTGTCTGCGCGCAAGGCATCGGGCCAGAGCGTCGACAGCAAGGACATCAGGAAACATCGTAACGACGTGTTCCGCATGCTCCAGCTTCTGCCTGGCGACACCGTCCAGGACGTGCCGCCGCCCATAGCCGGCGACATGAATGAATTTGTCGCGGCTGTTCGGGGCGATGAAACCTTCGCCCCGGGGTCGTTTGAGGTGAAGATGTCCGCCGCGACCGCTTTGGCCCGTCTCTCCGCAGCCTACGGCCTGGCCTGATCTCCGCCACCGGCACACCGTCCACACCCTGCTTCAAAATGAACGCCTTCTGGGCGTCCGAAAATGCCGATGCCTTCATGGTCTTCCGCTCCTTCCCAGCCAGGGAAATCTCAGCAGAAAACTCTAACGTCCCGTGATCCAGTTTCTGGGGAGCAGATCATCGGGTCAGGCGATTCAGGTTCAGGGGGCAGTCGGATTGAGGACCCGGCGATCTGGATTGATCCGCCGCCCGGAGCGCCTCGCGGGGTTTCAGGCGAGCGCCCTCGCCGCCTCGCGCTCGCGATGTTCGAAGGCCGGGGCGAAGGCGTCCAGTTCCGGGCCGCTCAGTCCGAGGCTGGCGCCCAGATCGCGCCACAGGGACACCGCGGCCTCGACTTCCCCCAGGATCGCCTTCGCCCGGTCGCGGGTCATGCCGAAATAGGCGACCACGGACATCAGCGCGTCGACCGTGGCCTCCGGACCGGCGTCCTCGGAAATCCAGGTCTTGAGCTCGCGATCGCGGTCCGGAAAGGGATTGACGTCGAAAGCCGGAGACAGGATCCAGAAATCCCTGTCCGCGTGCAGGAAACCGTGGTTTCGCAGGTGGTCGTCGACGTTGTTGATCATGACCGAAAAGGCCATCCGTCGCCAAAGCTCCTCGATGTCCTCGGTCGGCCGGGCCCCGTGGATGCGGATGGCGTCCACGATCTCCGTATAGGCGTGATCCTCCCGGGGGTCCGCGCCCAGCAGGGAGGCGGCGGACATATAGTCCAGCCGCAGACCGTCGACCCGGTCGAACCGCCGGATGACGGCGATGGGATCGCCGTCGCTTTCGATCAGCTTCGCCCTGGCGGCGTTGATCCCCGCCTTCGCCGCCAGTTCGAGGGCCAGGACCTCGCCGGCGACGACGGCGCGCTCGTCCCCCACGCTGGGGAATTTGCCGATGGAGAGGATCCCGTCGTCGTCAATGATCGAACATTTGGGACGGCGGCCGCCGAGGGAGGTGCCGCGGCCGCGCAGACAGGCGAGGTCGGCCTCTGTCTCGGTATTGGTCTCCACCGCGCGGCTGGCCCGGAGCAGACGGCCGAGTTCGATCAGGGGCGGGGTCCCGCGCCCCTCCTCCACGTGACGCTGGAACTGACCCTCGTGCATGAAGCGCAAGGCGCCCATGCGATTGAAATCATCGACCGCGAGCAGATAGTCGAGCGCGTCCAGGGCGGCGGCGGGGGGTTCCTCTCCCCTCCGGCGTTGCGCTTGCCGGCGCTTGGCGTGGTCGCGGCTGATCACCCGCCGACCCCAGCCGTCGGGCTCCGTATCGGCGATGGCCCCGTGAAAGGCGGAGCCGCCCTCGGTCTTCCTTTGAAACTGGGGCCCGGCGATGCGCGGCAGCCCGGGATCGATGGTGAAGCCTTCGGGGTCTTTCAGCCAGTCGTCTGCGTATTCGAACGCCGAGCTCTCGCGCCCTCCTTCCCGCTTGTAGTGGAGACGGCCGATCAGACGGGCGTTCTCCCCGATATGGACGTCCACGGTCCGGCTCACAGGGGTCGCTCCGACTTCGGCCGCCGGACCCGTTGGGGCAGGCGTTCCGCTTCGAGCAGGAGGCCCTGATCGTCCAGGGAGGCGTCGACGATGTTCGACAGCGGGTCGCCGAGGCCCAAGACGAAAAAGGCCATGGCGTAGCTACCCAGGGCGACCTTGGGATCGCCCTTTTCCATCCGGTAGTAGGTGGTCTCGGCCACGCCGATGCGTTCGGCCATCATCGAGGCCGTCAGGTTGCGCTTTTTCCGGGCGATCGACAGGTCACGGCCCATTTTGAGAAGACCCTTCCGCACCCTCATCGGCAGGATGGTTGACATGGGAATCCTCTCCTGACTTGCATATAAGCGACCTTATTGTGGGATAAGCTCCTATACATGATAGCTTAAAGAATATCCAATTGACGCTGGGCAGCGCACGGCCGGGGGGGGGGGGGGGGGGGGGGGGGGGGGGGGGGGGGGGGGGGGGGGGGGGGGGCCGCCCCGGCCCCCCCCCCCCCCCCCCCCCCGCGCGCAAGCCGTTGCGCGGCCAGAAGAGAAGGAAGGGCGCCGGAGGGAGGCCCCCGGATGGGCGGCGCCGCTTGTCCGGTTCGGCGATCTCAACGGCGTCTGCGCCGCCGCCGCCGGGCGCCGACACGCCCGATCCATCGCAAACCCCGCGGCTGGCCGGGCGCCTGCGGACCCGTTCCGGGATGGCTCGCGGCCATCGGCGCCAGGACGGAAAGGCGAGCAAATTGGGGCGGAGGCTCAACGGGACGTGCAACGGCGGCCCCGCGCGCGGCGCGGCCGCTGGGGAATTCCGCGCGCCTTCACGACCTGCTCGAAACTCGATCCAAGTCATAAGCCAAGTCTTTTCGAGTTGAATACAAGTCACCAACAACTTGAGGCAGACAAGTATTTTATAGTATTGACAGCAACTAAATACGTCGCTTTGCTTGCATAACGAGAGAGCAAACAGTCTCGCAGCGAAGGACGCGCCTTATGAACCAGATCGTTGTTCGCCGCCTTTGCGGCGCATTGGCCTTCTGTAGCCTGACGGTCGCCGGGCCCGCGCTGGCCGGCGGTTCCGGAATGCCCTGGGAAGGGCCGCTACAGCAGGTGGTGGCGTCGATCACGGGTCCCGTCGTCCAGGCCGCGGCGGTTGTCGCCGTCGTCGTCTTCGGGGCCGGGATCGCCATGAGCGAGAACGGGTCGTCGATGCGGCGCGGTCTGGGGATCATGTTCGGCCTGTCGATCGCCTTCGCGGCCTCGACCTTCTTTCTGGACTTCTTCGGCTTCGCCGGCGGAATGGAAATCGGCTGATGACCGGCGCTCCGGACGCCCGGGCCGAAGGCTGGGACCTGCCCGTGGCCCAGGCCTTGGCCGAGCCGGTGCTGATGGCCGGCATGCCCCGTGACTATGCGATCGTCATGGGCACGATCGCCATGGTCCTGGGTCTCGCCCTTCGCATCTGGTGGCTCGGCCTGCTGTGGTGGGCGGTCGCCCACGCCATCGGCCTGTGGGCCGCGCGAGCCGACCGCCGGTTCTTCGATGTCCTGCGGCGTCATCTGGCGCTGCCCGCCCATCTGGACGCGTGAGGCGGAGATGCGTTTTCTTGACGAACACCGCCGCCGCCCCGCCGCCCTGGCGGATCATCTGCCCTGGGCCGCCCTGGTCGCGCCCGGCGTGGTCCTGAACAAGGACGGCTCATTCACAACGGCCTTCCGGTTCCGGGGTCCTGACCTGGAATCCTCGACGGGGGACGAACTGATGGCGGTGCGCGCCCGGCTCAACAATGCGCTGAAGCGCCTTGGCACCGGCTGGTGCCTGCATATGGAAGCCCGCCGGCGCGAAGCCGCCCCCTATCCCGAAAGCGACTTCGACATCGACGCGGCCTGGCTGCTCGACGCGGAGCGCCGCGACCGCTTCGAGGACGCCGAACCGGCTTTCGAGACCGACTTCCGGCTGGCCCTGACCTGGTTGCCCCCGGCCGACGAGACCCGGCGGATCGAGCGCTGGCTGTTCGATGGCCTGGCCAGGAGCGGAGCCGACTGGCGCCAGGTCTTGACCGCCTTCGCACGTGAAGCGGCCACCACTCTGGATCTGTTGTCCGACGCCCTGCCGGAAATCGCGGCCTTGGCCGACGACGAACTCCTGACCTGGCTGCACGACTGCGTCTCGCCCCGGGCCTTCGCGGTCGCCGCCCCCGATCAGCCCATCTATCTCGACGCCTGGCTGGCGGACGCGGGCCTCACCGGCGGGGTCGCCCCGCGTCTCGGCGACCGCTGGCTCAAGGTCGTCTCCGTCCGGGGCCTGCCGTCGGTGACCCGGCCCGGCCTGCTCGACGCGCTTGGCGCCCTGCCATTCGAATATCGCTGGACGGCCCGGTGGATCGGCCTCGACAAGCCCGAGGCCGAACGCGAGATCGTCAAGCTGAGGAAGCGCTGGTTCGCCAAGCGCAAGGGCGTCGGCGTCCTGCTGCGCGAGGCCATCACCAGGGAAGAAATCCCGCTCCTCGACACCGACGCGGCCGCCAAGACCGAGGAGTGCGACGGCGCCCTGAGCGCCCTGGGCGCCGAGGCCTGCGCGTTCGGCTATCTGACCCTGACGGTCACCGTTCTCGACGCAACGGAGGACAAGGCGGCCGCGAAGGCGCGCGCCGTGGAGGCGGCGCTCAACGCCCAGGGCCTGCTGGCCCGGATCGAGGATCTCAACGCTGTCGAGGCGTGGCTGGGGTCCCTGCCCGGCGAACCCTATGCGGACGTGCGGCGGCCCATGGTCTCCACCCTGAACCTGGCCGACCTTCTGCCGGTCTCGGCGGTGTGGGCCGGTCCCTCGGCGGACGCCTGCCTGGACGGACCGCCGCTGGCGACCGCCCGGACGACGGGATCGACGCCTTTCCGCCTGGTGCTCCACGTCGGCGATGTCGGCCATGCCATGGTCGTGGGGCCCACGGGCTCGGGCAAGAGCGCGCTGCTGTCCTTCCTCGCCCTGCAATGGTTCCGCTACCCCGGCGCCCGGGTCGTCTTCTTCGACAAGGGGCGCTCGGCGCGCGCGGCCACCCTGGCGGCCGGCGGAGTGTGGCGAGCGCTCGAACCCGGGGCCCGCTTCTCGCTCCCGCCGCTGGCGGGGATCGATGACGAGATCGAGCGGGCCTGGGCCTCGGAATGGATCGCCGAGACGGTGCGCCTGGCCGGGCTCGATCCCGTCCCCCGGGTCCGCGAGGAGATCTGGGCCGCGCTCGCCGCGCTCGCTGAAGCGCCGGTCCCGCAGCGCACCCTGACGGTGTTCTGCGCCCTGGTGCAGGACAGGGCGGTGGCCGCCGCACTCGAGCCCCTGACGCTGAAGGGGCCGCATGGCGCGCTTCTCGACGGTGAAGGCGAGACCCTCAAGCCCAGCCGCTTCGACACCTTCGAGCTTGAATCGCTGATGGCGACCCCTTCGGCGGTCGCGCCGGTCCTGTCGGCCCTGTTCCACCATCTGGAGCGCAGCTTCGACGGTCGCCCGACCCTGCTCATTCTGGACGAAGCCTGGTTGTTCCTGGGCGAGACGGCCTTCGCCGCCAGGATTCGCGAATGGCTCAAGACCCTGCGCAAGAAGCGGGTGGCGGTCGTGTTCGCGACCCAGTCGCTCGACGATGTCGCGGCCTCGACGATCGCGTCCAGTCTGATCGAGAGTTGTCCGACCCAGGTCTTCCTGCCCAACCCCCGGGCGATGGAGCCCGCCTCGGCGACCCTGTACCAGGGTTTCGGCCTGAACCGCCGCCAGCTGGAGCTCATCGCCTTCGCCACGCCCAAGCGCGCCTACTACTGGCGCCAGCCGCGCGGCCGCAGGCTTTTTGATTTGCGGCTGACCGGCGTGGCGCTGGCGTTGTGCGGCGCCGGCGCGCCCGAAGACCAGACCCTCATCGACGCCATCCTCGCCCGCACCGGATCCGACGCCGTCGGCCGGGACGGTTTCGCGCGGGAATTCCTCAAAGCCAAGGGAGTGCACAATGTCGACGCCGTCCTCGACGCCTTCGCCCATCCGCTCGCGGCCGAATAGGCCGCTGCGTATCCTGACCGCCGGCCTCGCCGCGGTCAGCCTCCTGGCCGTCGCCGCCCCCGTTCCGGCCCAGCAGGTCGTGTTCGACCCGCGCAACCATATCGAGAACGCCCTGCAGGCGGCGCGCCAGCTGGAGAGTCTGGCCAACGAGGCCCGCAGCCTGGCCGCCTCGCCCTACAGCCATCTGGCCGGCAACAGCCAGTCGTTGCGGGACATGGCCGAGCTGGCCCGGACCGCCCGCGGCATCGCCGCCTCGGCCGAGGGGCTGGAGCAGCAGTTCCGGTCTCTCTATCCCGATGATGTCTCCGGGTCGGACATCCTGCGCCTGCTCGAACAGGGCCGCGCCCGGACCGCCAACGCGCGACGGACGGCCGAGGACGTCGCGCGCACCGCGGCCGAACTCGAACGGCTTGGTCAGCAACGCGGACAGAGACTGACCGGCGCCCTTTCCGCCAGCGAAACCGCGTCGGGCCAGACCGCGGCGATCCAGTCCTCCAACCAGATGTTGGCGGTCCTGGCGGAAGATCTGGCGGCCTTGCGGACCATCATGCTGGCCCAGTCGCGCCTGCTGGCCGAACAGACGGCGCGAGAGGCCGCCGACCGGACCGCCGGAGACGAGGCCCGCCGTCGGCGCTGGTCGCGGTCGGCGACCACGCCGGCCGCCCCCGCCTTTGATCCCTTCGCCCACGCGCGGGACTGAGGAGGCGCGGCGATGTCGGTCGGGCCGGAAACCCCCAATGAGCTGATGGTGGTGTTCTCCAACACCATTTCGGCCGGGTTCGACGCCCTGCAGGGCGCGGTCAACGGCGTGTTCGGCCTTCTCATCGTGCTGGTGGTCGCCCTGACCGGCATCCAGTGGGCCCTGTCATCCAACCGCGAGGTGCTGGCCTCGGGCTTCGGCAAGGTGCTCCTGATCGGAGCCTTCGCCTGGTTGATCAACGACTGGCAGCAGCTGTCCGAGACGATCTATGCGGGCTTCATCGAACTGGGCCTGACCGCCGGGGGCGGCTCGCTGAGCCGTGCCGACTTCCTCAATCCCGGAGCCATTCTCGCCCAGGGCTGGGAGATCGTGAAGGCGCTCGGCGAGACCCCGGCGCCGGTCGACAACCCGCTCGACGTGGTCGGCAACATGTCGGACGCCCTGATCCTGGGCCTGGCCATGATCGGCATCATGCTGGCCTTCGCCGTCCTCGCCCTGCAGATCATCGTCGCCCTGCTGGAGTTCAAGATCGTCACCCTGGGCGGCTTCGTGCTGCTGCCCTTCGGCATCTGGAACAAGTCCGCCTTCCTGGCCGAGCGGCCGCTCGGTTACGTTGTCTCATCCGGCCTCAAGGTGCTGGCCCTGGCCCTCGTGATCTCCGGCGCCCGGACGATCTTCGATCAGCTCCAGCCCTCGGCCAATCCCGACATCTACGAGGCGTTGAGCATCCTGGTCGCCGCAATCCTGCTGGCCATGCTGGCCCTGTTCATCCCCAATCTGGCCGCCGCCCTTGTCACCGGTGGTCCGGCTCTGGGGGCGGGCTCGGCGGTAACTGGCGCGCTGGCGGTTGGCGGCGCGGGCGCCCTGGCGGGTGCGGGGATCGCAGGAGCGGGGTCCGCAGCCGCAGGGGCCGCCGCGCGGATGGCGGCGCCGGCGAAGGCCGCGGCCGGCGCAAACTCGGGCCGTCCCCCATCGCCGCCTTCATCAATGCCCTCATCGCCCTCCCCGTCGCGCCCGTCGTCGCCTTCGCCGTCGCCTCCGCCGTCGTCCGGCCGCGCTCCTGGCGCGTCCAAACCCTCCTCGGGTCCCGCGGGCCCCTCGTCGCCACTCAGCGGCTCCGCAGCGGGCGGCTCGCCCGAGCCCGTCTCCGGGGCGGCCGCCGGAGCCTCTTCGGCCGCCCGCCAGACCGCGACGGGACCGGCGGCGGCCAGACCGCCGCGGCCAGCTGGCCGGTCTGCCGCGCTCCAGGCCTTCTTCGTCGCCAACGCCGGCCGGAGCCTGCTGCCCTCCGGCGAAAGCAGCGGCGTCCTGTCTCCCAATCTCAAGACCGAGGAGTCCTGACCATGCACCCCTTCTTTCGGCCGAGGCGAGCGCTCACGTCCGCGCCTGACACCACGCCCTACCAGCGCGCCGGCCAGGTCTGGGACGACCGGATGGGCCTGTCGCTCGCTCACGCCCGCAACTGGCGCCGCATCGCCGTCGCCAACCTCGCCCTGGCGGCCTTCCTCGGCGCAGGTTGGTGGGTCCAGGCCGATCGGGCCGTCGTCAAACCCTTCATCGTGGAGGTGTCTGACCTCGGCCAGACCCAGAGGATCACAGCCATCGGAGGGCGCTACGAGCCGACCGAGGCCCAGATCGGCCATGCGCTCGCGGGCTGGATCCGCGACGTCCGCTCCAAGTCGATCGACCCCATCGTCATCCGCCAGAACTGGCTGGCGGCCTATGACCTGCTGACCCCCAGGGCGGCCGGCTTCCTGAACGCCTGGGCCTCGAGCCACGACCCCTTCGCCGAGGTCGGGCGCGAGGCGGTCAATGTGGAGGTGCTGAACGTCGTGCGGCGCACCGAGCGCACCTACGACCTGCAATGGCGTGAAACCCGCTTCGTCAACGGCCAGCAGGCTGGCGTGGAGCGGTGGCGCGCCCTCATCACCACGGGTCTCCAGGCCCCGCGCACCGAAGCCGAACTGATGAAGAACCCCCTTGGACTGAAAATCGAGGACATCTCATGGACGCCCGACGCCTCCTGATCCTGACCTGCGCAGGCCTCGGCCTGTCGGGCTGCGCAACCTTCGGGCGGGACGCTGCGACGCCTGCCGTCGAGGCGCACGCTGTCCACGCCCGTGCCGACGGTCCGGCGTCCCTTCCCCTCGCGGCTCCAGGTGTTTCCTTACGAGACGAAGAGGCAAACGCCCTCGGTTCAGCATTCGTCTCCGCATCTGCGTCCGGCTCCGGTCCTTCATCGGTTCATGTCCTGGATCCTGTGCGGAACGCCGGGTCGGATCCTGGGCCGCTGTCCGCACGGGTTTCCGATCGCGGGCGCCCCTCGGCCTCGCCCGCACCGGTGGTGGAGACGTATGAAGCCGGTCATCAAGAACCCGCTTCGGGTGGGACAGGACGTCGCGCCATCGCGGCGGCCAACGCCGAGGCCCGCGCCGCTTCGCGCGCGGACAGCTTTGTCGGCGGTGTCCAGATCTTCGCCTGGTCGCCCGGTCGCGTGTTCGAGGTCTGGACCGCGCCCTTGAGGGTGACCACCCTGACGCTGGGCGAGGGCGAGACCGTCGTTTCCAAAGCCGCCGGAGACACGGTTCGCTGGCAGATCGGCGAGACGACCTCGGGCGCCGGCGCCGGCGAGCGGACCCATGTTCTGCTCAAACCGCTTCAGCGCGGGCTGGAAACCAACCTCGTCCTGACGACGAGCCGCCGGGTCTATTTTCTGGAGCTCAGGAGCGGCGACGCAGACAGCTTCAACGCCGCCGTCGCCTGGGACGCGGCGCCCGCGGAGACCCTGGCGGATCGGCCGCCCGGACACGACGGGGAGATCCGGATCCCGGATCCGGTCGCCGCGCCGCAGGGACCGCTAGACGCCCGCTACCGGATCGAGCCGCGAGGGCGTCGGCCGCGCTGGACGCCGACCTCAGTGTTCAACGACGGACAGCGCACCTTCATCACCTTTGACGCCGATCTGCAGATCGACGAAGCGCCCGCCCTCTTCGTCGTCGCCCCCGACGGCGAGGCCCAGATGGTCAACTACCGCCAGTCAGAGGGACTCTACATCGTCGACCGCGTGTTCGACCGCGCCGAGCTCCGGCTGGGTGATCGCCGCCCGCAGGTCGTCCGTATCCAGCGCCTGCGGGGAGCCGCCCGATGACCGTCGAACCTCGTTTGACGCCGAACGGCTATCCCGCCGGACCGATCGACGCCGAGGCCGCCGCTGACGGGCCCGGAACCCCGGCGAAGGAACCGCCGCCGGGCCTGTCGATGCGAGCGCCCCGTCCGCCGGCGACCCGACTGCGCAAATCGGTGGTCCAGACGATCGTCATCGGCGGGGCGGTCCTGGTGTCCGGTTCCCTGACCTGGGCGTTTGTGGTTCAGCCTGAACTGCGCGAAAGCGCCCGGGCGCGCGCCGTCGAGGCGCGGGAGGACCGGTCTCGCGGCGTCGTGCGTCCTGCGGAGGCCGTCACCGACCAGCCCGCCACCTACGACCGACTGCCGCCTCCCCGAGGGGCCGGCGACGTCGATCCGACGCCGGCGACCGATCCGGCGGCTCGCGCGGCGACCGGACCGCGGTACGGGTCGGGCGGCGGCGGTTACCGGGCCGCACCCGGTGCGAACGACGCGAGGCCTGGGACGCTGACACCCCGGGAACTGGCGGCCCGATCGGGCCTGTTCTTCGACGTCGCCCCGACGGCGCAAAGCGCGCCCGGGACGCCGGGAGAGGTCGATCCCGGCCGCCCGGCCCCGGGAGATCCGGGGGCGATGTACAACGGTCACACCCTGACCGCTCCCTTGTCGCCTTATGAGCTCAAGGCCGGAGCGATCATTCCGGCCGTGCTTCTGACCGGGATCGACACCGCTCGGGAGGGGCCTGTCGTGGCCGCGGTTTCCCAGAACGTTTTCGACACGGTCAGCGGCCGCCATCTGGTGCTGCCCCAGGGCACGCGCATGATCGGCCGGCACGAGGGCGCCGGAGCCTACGGAGACCGCCGCGCCTTTCTGATCTGGGACCGGATGATCCTGCCCAACGGCAAGAGCCTGATCCTGACCGGCGAGCCCGGAGTAGACGCCCAGGGCGCGGTGGGAGTTCGGGGGCAGGTTGATCGCCGGATCCTGCCTCTTTTGGTGGGAACCCTGTTCGCCGGCGCCATCACGACCCTGGGACAGATCGCGCGGGACGACGATGGGCGCGCGTCAGGCGGCCTCCTGGGCGACGCCGGCGACGCGGCCGCGATCCAGGGGTCCCAGGTCGGCGGCCGTCTGATCGAGCGGGAGCTTGAGGTGCGTCCGTCTATCCGGCTGCGGCCCGGCGCGCCCGTGCGGGTGATGATCACCCGCGACCTGATTCTGGAGCCCTACCGACCATGAGCGCTTGCGTGAAAAACCGCCGCCGCCCCTGGGCAGTCCTCGCCAGCGCCATCGGGGCCCTGACCGGCCTGGGTCTGGTCGCCGATCAGACGCCGACCCTCGCCTTCGTAAACGAGAGCCCAAGTCTTCCTCGCGGACTCTACCTGCGCCGTCCTGGAGCCTCGGTCGCGGTCGGCGCCGTGGTCGTCGCGCCCCAGCCTCCTCTCGCCCTACCCTATCTGGCCGGTCTCGGGATGCCCCCCGAGGTGCGGCTGATCAAACGGGTGGCCGCCGTCCACGGCGATCTCGTCTGTTACGAGGACGGGCGGGTTCGCACCCCGTCGAGAACCGTCGCCCTCCTTGACCGTGACCGGCGCGGCGTGGCGCTCCCTGCGTGGGAGGAGTGCCGGCCGCTCGGCGCCGGAGAGGTTTTCCTGCTGGGCGACACGCCGTCCAGCTTCGACAGCCGGTATTTCGGGCCCGTCCGCGTGCGGGACGTGGAGGGGGTGTTTCAGGAGAGCGTCAGATGGTGAAACTCCTCATAGCCGGCCTGATTTTTGCTCTCGCGGGCGGTCAGGCTTCGGCCCAGGCCATCGACTGGCGCGACGCCGGCGGCGACCTGTTCGAGCGGACCGGGGCTCAGCCGGTCACGGGCCTTGCTGTCTCACCAAACCTCGCATCCCCGCCGCCGCCTCGACTGGAGCCCCTGTCGCAACCGTTCATGGAAGCAATCGGGGCCGCCGCCCGCCGGCATGGTCTCGACGAGAAGCTCCTGCACGCCTTGGTCATCGTCGAGTCGGGCTACCGCTCCGACGCTCTTTCTCCGGCGGGGGCGGGCGGGCTTACCCAGTTGATGCCCGGGACAGCCGCCGCCCTCGGCGTGCGGGACCGGTTCGACCCCGAGCAGAACCTTTCAGGCGGCGCCGACTATCTGGCCCGCCAGCTGCTCCGCTTCGGCGATTTGCGCCTGGCCTTGGCCGCCTACAACGCCGGGCCCGCCCGCGTAGCCCGGCTCGGCCGTGTTCCGGAGATCGCCGAGACCCGCGCCTATGTCATCAACGTCGTGGACTGTTACCTCGCGCTGACCGCGGGGCGTGGCGCGAGAACGGCCCGCGACTGCCGGCCCATGGAGAATCCGCGATGATCGCGGTCGCGGGAAATTCTCACGCAGACGATCGCAGCCGGCCCGGACCGCGGCGATCTGCAGGCGCACTCGAAAGCGGCGGTGCTGTCGGGAGGCATTTCCGGGTGCGAACCAAACGATCGGATGGCTTGGCAGGGAGCGTCCATGCCCATACCGCTTGACCCCGGCCCGGCGGACTTCGAACCCCGGCTTTCCGCCCGCCGGGAGAGCGCTCACGAGGCCGCCCCGCGCGTGGATGGATTCGCGGATGGCGCCTCTGCTCGTGTCATCGCTCGCCATTTCGCATCGACACGAAAAGCGCCCGGCATTCGCTCGGCAAGACCCGTTGTGTTGCAGCAACGCAAGGTCGTCGTTGTATGGCGCAAGATGCTCTCTGGAACCGGAGCAAGGAAGGCGCTTGCCTACCACCTCGGTTACCTGACCCGTGAAGGGGTGGAACAGGACGGCGGAGCCGCCCGGTTTTTCGACGCCGGAAGCAGCGACGTCGACCCCCGAGCTTTTATTAGCCGTTGCAAGGAACACCCCGGGCACTATCGCCTCATGGTCAACCCGGAAGACGGCCGCGAGCTCGGTGACCTGAAGACATATGCGCGCCAGTTCGTGCAGAGGGTGGAGCGAGACGTCGGGGCGCCGATCGAATGGATCGGGACCGGCCATCACGACACCGGTCGCCCCCATCTGCACCTGCTGCTCCGGGACCGCACGCCAGACGGGCGGGACCTGCGGCTAACGGGCGACTATCTGAGCGGGGGCCTGAAAAATGCGGCCGAGGGGGTAGCGACCGAGCTGCTCGGACCGAGAGCAGAGCGTACGCCGAAGCCCACTATTCAGGCTGATCGTCTCACGGATCTGGATCTCATCCTCATGGAAGCGGCGTCCGACGGCCGGGTGGAAGCGTCGGGGCTCCCGGGGCCACACCGCCCGGACGCGCTTCGGAGACTCGTTTACCTTGAGAGGAAAGGTTGGGCTCGTGCCGCGGGCACGGCTGCCTGGGAAATACCACCTGATCTGCGGACAATCCTTCGCAAGGCAGCACAACGCGATTACCGGGAGCTCGCATCGGCCAAGATATTGAGAGACAGCAATTTGTCTGGCGACGGCTCTCGGATGCGGGCCATCTCTCTGGAGCCGGGCGAGCATTTCGCCGGAGCCTTTGTGGGGGTGCGGCCGATGGGGCGTTGCACCAGTGGCTCTCAGGCCCTCGTGATTGATGGCCTTGACGGAAACCTGGGCCATATACTTGTCCGGGACGCGCGAGCGGCGATGTGCCTTGATCGGATCCCGACGGGCGCTGTGATAGAGGCTGTGGGAGCCGTCCGGGGCGTTCGACCTTCAGATCAGACAATTGCGGAAATCGCAGCGGAACGGGGCGGCGTCTGGTCGAGAGCCGACCACGCAGAAGCGCGGCCGGATGACTGGCCCAAGTTTATAGGTTTCCACCACAGCCGGGCAGAGGCGATGAGTCTGGAGGGGGCCTGCAAAGCCTTGGGCGATGGACGCTACTCGATACCTGACGACTATTGCGACCGCGCCGGCCAAGTTGAAAGGGCCTTATGGGGTCCGTCGGAAATCTCGGTACGGGTCCTGGATGACAGGCAGCTTGAGGATCAAGTCCGATCCCCGGGGCTTACCTGGCTCGATCGTTTGATGGCCAAACCCGACAGGCCTCATCTGTCAGGTCCCTTTGGCGAGGCCGTTACGGCGGCCCTGACCGAGCGGGCCAAGCGGCTCCGGATGACCGGCCTGGGAGCGGGCGAACCCCTGCTGCTTTCGGACGCCGATGTGCACCGCCTCTGGGCCATGGAAGTCAAATCGGTGTTCGAGCCGCTGGAGCGGACTGGCAAGCCGGTGTTCCTGACAAGCGAGGGCCAGAGCACCGCTGGCGTATATGTCAAACGGGTGCACGTCGCCGGATCACCCTACGCGGTGCTCGAGGGCAAGAGCGCCTATCATCTTCTCCAATGGACCCCGGGAATGGAGGCCTGCCGGGGCAAAGCCATGAACGCCGTGGTTCAGAACGCAACGGTCAGCTTCCGAAGCGTTCGGAACATGGGCGCCGAACTGGGTCTGTGATAAGTCCCCATCCTTCCATCCAAGCCTTCGGGTCGCGCGGTCACGTTCGTCAGCCTAGCCCTTGGCGACGCGTTTGGCTGGACGACCATCGCATCCTGGTCAGTTGGCTCACGCCCATTCGCGCAGTCTCGCCGGAATAATACTGCGGACCGCTGGTTCAGCGCTCAAACTCTCAAGTGAGTGTGATTCCAGCCTTTGCTTTCAGTTCGGCGGCGCGGCTCTCGCAGAGATCAGCAACGATATCCCGCAGTCGCCGCGCCCGCTCCATCAGCCATTGCAGATCCTCCGGTGAGGCGTCGTATTGATCGCTGTAGCGAGCCTCCACATAAGCGCGTTTCAGCAGTTCGAAACGGCGGCGGTCGGCGCGCTGCGCGCGCGGCCAAGCCTCGACCAAGCGCGTGTCGACGTCTTCGGCCAGCGAGCGGAGGAATTTGATGTTGTGGGAACGTGGAAAGTAAAATGTGTGGACAAGCAGGAAGCAAGCATAGGCGGTCTCGACGGCCTGATGGAGGTGGAAAGCGGCGCGTTTCCGGGCGTGTTGCCCTTCCGACGCTCGCCGCACCCAGCTTCCGGCGTCCTCAAGCCAGCCAGCTAGGTCGATGAGCTTCGACTCCGCGAAACGCTCCGCTGCAGCGACAGCGTCCACCGGCGTCATCGGTAACGGTACGGCTAGCGGATGACCGGGGACATCATAAAGCGTAACCCCATCGCGGACGATGTCGGTCCAGAAGTACTCGCCCCGTCTGAGAGCGCCATTCACCTCCTCGAAGTCATGGACGATGATATTCACCGTCCGGCCGATCGTCGGATCGCGCAGGATCTGGTCTTCAGCGTTCCACCAGTAGTCCGCGATATTGGTCAGCTTCTCATGGCTGACGACGATCAGCAGATCGAAGTCTGAGAGGTATCCGTTCTCCGGTTCATCGACCCAGTCGGCTCTCGCATATGATCCGAAGAGGATGATCTTCAGCACCATCCCACCGCGACGCCACTCCTGGGTTCCGCCTCCACCGCCGTTCCGGGCGGCCTCAAAACCGGCGAGCAGCGTGTCGCGAGCCCGCTCAAGCTCGCGCTGCTGACGCTCCGGGAGATGGTCCAGATCTGACCGCATGAGCAGAGTCTAACCGAATTTGCCGAACCTGCACCAACGAACGGCGCGCCTCCGGAAAAGCCCTCTCAAAGCACCTTTGGCGCTCCGGCCGTTCCGGCCGCGGACGAACAATGCCAGTGACGCAGCCGCCAAATGCACGTCGCCGGAGAGCGACCCGCCGGCCAAGAGTCGCGCTGATCCATTATCGCGCTCCCCGGGACGCATGGCATCTGATGGCGCGCCAGTCGTCTTTCCAGTTCACGCGAGATCGCCGTATGACCGCCCCCGCTCAAGCCCATCCCGCGCGACGCTCCATCCTGCCAGCGCAAACGGGCACTCCACGCCTGCGACCGCGCGAGGCCACATTATACCAGCGGCATTTGTAACCAGGCGTGAGCGTCGATGGATGCGCGCCGGGTGACGTTATTGCCTGACTGTCCTCCGGAGATGTCCCGGGAACCGCCGTGCCGCCGCGGAACCCTTCACCGACCGCTGGAGTGTACGAAAGAGGAGGCGGCCCGCAGACCGCCCCTTCCTTTCACATCCCGCCGCCAAGCGCCGCCTTTACAGGTAGGCGAAGACCGCCAGTCCCGGCAGAACTTCAATAATGTCTCTGTACCTTGCGCTCAGGCGAGAGGTGTCGACGACAACGACATCGTCGCCGAGTACGATCGGGTCCGCAGCCTCACCGCGACGGATGGCGGCGAGGTCGAACACAGCGACCATCGGCCGTCCCTCGGCGGACCTGAAGACGGCGACCTTTCGCAGGTCAGCGATCCGGGTGCCGCCTTCTGCCATGGCGACCGCCTGCAACAGGGTCGTGCGCCCACGCATCTCATAGACCCCGGGTTTCATCACGGCGCCATCAACGGTGATCTTCTGGCTGGCGGCTTCGGAAACCGAGACGGATACTCGGGGATTTCGAAGATATCTCTCCCCCAGCCTTCTCTCCAGATCCGTTGAGAGCTCGGCCGGTGTTAATCCGGCTGCCTGAACGGACCCCAACAGCGGCAGCTGCAGCTTCCCGGACGCGTCGACAAAAATCTCTTCGAACGACAGATCCTCAACCTGGAATACCGTCAAGGAAAGCTTGTCGGAAGGACCGATGCGATAACCGCTGGCCTCCGCCCCCGACGAAGCGGCCATGAACTGCTGCGGATCGATGGTTCCAGCTGAACTGAATCCCGCTGGACCCTGCGTTCCACATCCGGCCAGACTTGCCGCGGCAAGGAACAAGAGAAAAAATCGCATGGGTAAAGCTTCGATCCTGGGATGCTGCTCGCATCAACCGCATCTTTGAGAGGTTAGTGAGGCACGCCTAGGTAGGCCGGAGCACCCGCTGTTGTCCAGAGGTGGAGCGCCGGGGTGAGCCAGTCCGCAGTCCTCACAATCAAGCGAATTTAATTTTCGCCTTCAAGTCGGCGATCAATTCGAGCCCCGTCAAATATCGAACTGTCCGCGGAACGGGGGCCTGGAGGCCCCTTTCGTAGCCTTGGCAACAACAGGATTGACGGCTGATGATGTGTCCGCCAACGTAAGGGCACTCATCAAGACCGGCTGAGGGATAGGCCCTTTGACGCCGGGGCAACCTTCCAGGATCCACCCGATCCTGGAGATGGTGCCAACTCCTGCGAGGCCTCTTCGGAAGCCGCGAGAGATGAGTGAAGCGACGGTCCCCTCACGTCCGGGGACCGACTGACTTCACGGGTCTGTCACGCAAGGAATTGGTTCGCCCCATCGGTTTCGCTGAGCGAGACCGGAGCGGACCGTGGCGTCCACCAAGGCAACCACCGAAGACACGCCGGGGCGGGACGTCCACGCTCTCATTCCGGCCGACTTCCGGCTGGAGTCGGGGCAGCGGCTGGCGGCGACGCAGGTTGTCGGGCGGATCCACGGCCTCGACGGCGGCCCGCTGGTCGTCGTCGCGGGCGGCATCTCCAACGGCCGGTTCGCGACGTGCTGGTGGCCGTGGGCGGTCAAGGCCGGCGGGCCCGTCGACCTGGACCGCGTCCGCGTTCTGGCCTTCGACCTGGCGCCCGGCCGCGAAGAGCCCGGCGTCACCATCACCACCCACGATCAGGCGCGGCTGCTGGCCCTGCTGCTGGACGCCCTGGACGCGCCGCGCATCGACGCCTTCGTCGGCGCCTCGTACGGGGGCTGCATCGGCCTGGCCTTCGCCGCGGCCTTCCCGGAGCGGATCGGCGAACTGGCGGTGATCTCGGCCGCCCATCGGGCCCATCCGGCGGCGACGGCCTGGCGCGGAGTGCAGCGCCGTCTGCTGGCCTTCGCCCGCGACTGCGGCCGTGAGGCGGAGGGGGTCGCCCTCGCCCGCCAGCTGGCCATGACCACCTATCGCACCGCCGAAGAGTTCGCCCTGCGCTTCAGCCAGACTCCGCCCCCGGCGGCCGGCGGGCCCTGGCCGGTCTGCGACTATCTGATCGCCCGGGGCGCCGACTATGCCGGGGCGACCAGCGCCGACCGCTGGATCAGCCTGTCGGATTCGCTGGACCGCCACAGCGTCGATCCGCAGGCCGTCCGCTGCCCCCTGACCGTCGTCGGCGTCACCTCGGACGCCCTGGTTCCGATCGCCGACAGCCGCGAACTGGCCGCGCGCGTCCCGAACCTGCGACGCCTGATCGAAGCGCCCTCCGTCTTCGGCCACGACGCCTTCCTGAAGGAGCGCGAGCTGATCGGCCGCGTCCTGCACGACGTCCTCACTCCCCTCACCGCCCTCCAGCCCAGCGAGATCGCCGCATGACCGCCCCCGCTCAAGCCCATCCCTGTACGACCGCCGCGCGCCACGGCGTGAACAGCGACCCGGCGCACGGCGCAGTGATGCCGCCGCTCTATCTGTCGTCGAACTACAGCTTCGACGGCCTCGATGGAAAACGACGCTACGACTATACCCGGTCGGGCAATCCGACCCGCGACGTGCTGGGCGAAACCCTGGCGAAGCTGGAAGGCGGCTGCGGCGCCGTTGTGACCGCCACCGGCATGGCGGCGGTCGATCTGGCCCTGTTCCCGCTCGAGCCGGGAGATCTGCTGATCGCCCCGCACGACCTCTACGGCGGCACCCACCGTCTGTTGTGCGCCCGGGCCGGACGCGGTCATTTCGACGTGCGCTTCGTCGACCAGAACGACCGCGCCGCGCTGGACGCCGCCCTCGCCCTGAAGCCGAAACTGATCCTGATCGAGACGCCGTCGAACCCGCTGATGCGGGTGGTGAACGTGGCCGACATCTGCGCCCGCGCCCATGCCGTCGGCTGCAAGGCGGCGGTGGACAACACCTTCCTGTCGCCCGCCCTGCAGCAGCCGCTCGCCCTCGGCGCCGATCTGGTGATCCATTCTACGACCAAATACATCAACGGCCATTCCGACGTCGTCGGCGGCTGCGTGGTGGCGAAGGATCCGGCCGATCTGGAGCGGCTGACCTGGTGGGCCAACTGTCTCGGCGTCACCGGCTCGCCCTTTGATGCGTATCTGACGCTGCGCGGCGTGCGCACCCTGTTCGCCCGCATCGAGCGGCAACAGGCGACCGCCGGCCGCGTGGCCGAATGGCTGGCGCAGCAGCCGGCCGTGCGCGCCGTCCACTATCCGGGCCTGAAGACCCATCCCGGCCACGCCGTCGCCGCGCGGCAACAGGCCGGCTTCGGCGCCATGCTCAGCTTCGAACTGCACGACATCGAGGCCGTCCGCGCCTTCGTCGACAGGCTGGAGGTCTTCACCCTGGCCGAGTCCCTCGGCGGCGTCGAAAGCCTGATCGCCCATCCGGCCCTGATGACCCATGCGGCCATGACGCCCCAGGCGCGCGAGACCGCCGGCATCACCGACGGCCTGCTGCGGTTGTCGATCGGGCTGGAGCATCCCGAGGACCTGCTGGCCGACCTGTCGGCGGCGCTCGCCCTCGTTCCCGCCGCGGCGCCGCTCGTTGCCCCCCTCGCCGCCCACGCCGCCTGAGGACCTGAGATGACCGCCCTTCCCCTGATCCGAACCCCGGCCGCCGACGACGTCTCCTCCCCCGTCGCCGACGAGCCGGTGGCCCTGCTGCAGCTCGACCTGACCGACCCCGTCGAGGCCGCGTCCGCCGTATACCGTCAGGTCCGGCGAGGCCGCCGGGTCGTCGCGGTCGCCTGCGGCGGGGCCGAGGCTCCCGCGCGTCTGGTCGAGGCGCTGGACGCCATCGGGGTCGGCGCGATCCGCCCCGCTCCGGGCGACGCCCTGCTCGGCGCGGGCGTGGCCATCGTCGCCGGGTCCAACAGCACCCCCGAACTTAGCCCGGCGGCGCCGGGCCGGCCCCTTCGCGTCGCCCTGGCCGGATGCGGTGTGGTCGGGGGCGGCGTCCTGCCGCGCCTGCTGGCCGATCCCCGGTTCGAGGTGGTCGGCGTGCTGGTCCGGGGCCCGGCCAAGGCGCGCGATGTGGCTATTCCTTCCGGGCTGGCGCTGTCCGATCCCGCCGCCCTGCTGGCGCGCGAGCCTGACGTGGTGGTCGAGGCCATCTCCGACGCCTCGACGGGCCTGGCCCTGATCCGTGCGGCCCTGTCGCGCGGCGTCCATGTGGTCAGCGCCAACAAACAGGCGATCGGCGGCGACCTGCCCGGCCTGACGGCTCTGGCCGACAACGCCGGCGCGCGCCTGCTCTATTCCGCCAGCGTCGGCGGCGGCGCGCCCCTGATCGAGACGGTGCGCCGCGCCGCCGCGCAGGGCGAGATCGTCCGCATCGAGGCGGTGCTGAACGGCACCTGCAACTTCATCCTCAACCGCCTGGCCGAGGGCGGCGCCTTCGACGACGCCCTGACCGCCGCCCGCGACGCCGGCTTCGCCGAGGCGGACCCGAGCGCCGATCTGAGCGGCCTTGACGCCGCCGCCAAGCTGGCCATCCTCGCCCATGAGGGACTGGGCCGGCCGCTGCGGATCGAGGCTGTCTCGCGCCAGACCCTGTCCGCCGACGCGGTCCTGCCCGCCGGCCGCGTCCGTCAGATCGCCCGACTCGACGTCGCTTCGGGCCGGACCGGTGTGGCCTTCGAAGCCGTGGACGGCGACGCCCTGTTCGCGGCGCTGCCCGACGAAGCGAATGCGCTGCGAGTCACGCTGGCGGACGACCGGACCTTCACCGCAGCCGGCCGCGGCGCCGGCCGCCGTCCCACCGCCGAAAGCGTCCGCGCCGATCTGGAGGATCTGATCGAGTTGCAGTGACGGCAGCCGCGGGTTTGAACTGCAACGGAACCGCAAGAACGAACCGCCGCTCGGGCAAACGCCGCGGATGACGCAAACGCCTCGTTCCGCGCCCTTGCGGGATATGGCCGGGCTATATCCGCCCCTCGACACCGCCGCTTTCGCCCTTCAGGTTCATCCCGCACCCTGGGGAGGACGCATGACCGAGGCGGCCGAACACACCGTCGACCGCAACGACCGTCTGGTCATCCTGGCCTCGTCGGTCGGGACGGTGATCGAGTGGTACGACTTCTATCTGTACGGGTCGCTGGCGGCGATCATCACCAGCCAGTTCTTCTCGGGCGTCAACGAGACCACCGGCTATATCTTCGCCCTGATGGCCTTCGCCGCGGGGTTCGCGGTGCGGCCGTTCGGAGCCATCTTCTTCGGCCGTCTGGGCGACCTGTGGGGGCGCAAGAACACCTTTCTGGTCACCATGCTGCTGATGGGACTGTCGACCTTCGTCGTCGGCCTTCTACCGTCCTATGCGGCCATCGGCGTCGCGGCTCCGGCCATCCTGATCGCCATGCGGCTGGTGCAGGGTCTGGCGCTGGGCGGCGAGTATGGGGGAGCGGCCACCTATGTCGCCGAGCATGCGCCGCCCGGAAAGCGCGGCTTCTACACCTCCTTCATCCAGATCACCGCCACCGCGGGCCTGATGCTGAGCCTGCTCGTCATCCTCGGCGTGCGCACCGCGATCGGCGAAGAGGCCTTCAAGGAGTGGGGCTGGCGCATCCCCTTCCTCGTCTCGATCCTGCTGCTGGGCGTTTCGTTGTGGATCCGGCTGAAGCTGGCCGAAAGCCCGGCCTTCGCCCGCATGAAGGCCGAAGGGCGCGGATCGCGGACTCCGCTGAAGGACAGCTTCGCCCGCTGGCCGAACCTGAAGCTGGTGCTGCTGGCGCTGATCGGGCTGACGGCCGGACAGGCGGTGGTCTGGTACACGGGCCAGTTCTACGCCCTGTTCTTCCTCGAGAAGACGCTGAAGGTCGACGGACCGCTGGCCAACATCCTGATCGCGACCGCCCTCCTTCTGGCCACGCCCTTCTTCGTCTTCTGGGGCTGGCTGTCGGACAAGGTGGGGCGCAAGCCGATCATCCTGACCGGCTGCCTGCTGGCGGCGCTGACGTACTTCCCGCTGTTCCACGCCCTGACCCAGGCCGCCAACCCGCAGCTGGCCGCCGCGACCGCCACGGCGCCCGTCAGTGTCCACGCCGATCCCGCCGACTGCGCCCTGCAGTTCGATCCCGTCGGCAAGACCGTGTTCGACAGCTCCTGCGATCTGGCCAAGTCGTATCTGGCCAAGGCGGGTGTCACCTACGCCAACGTCGCCGCCCCGGCTGGATCGACGGCCGAAGTCCGGATCGGGGTGGTGGTGGTCCCGAGCTTCGTCGGAGCCGCCCTGCCCCGCCCGGACTTCACCGCCCGCAAGACGAAATGGGAGGCCAGCCTGGGTTCCGCCCTGACCTCCGCCGGCTACCCCGCCAAGGCGGATAGCGCCCTCGTGAACAGGCCCATGGTCGTCGCCATCCTGTTCCTACTCGTCCTCTATGTGACCATGGTCTACGGCCCGATCGCGGCGGCGCTGGTGGAAATGTTCCCGACAAACATCCGCTACACCTCCATGTCCCTGCCCTATCACATCGGCAATGGCTGGTTCGGCGGCTTCCTGCCGACCACCGCCTTCGCTATGGTGGCGGCCACGGGCAACATCTACTACGGCCTGTGGTATCCGGTGGTGGTGGCGCTGGTCACGGTCGTGGTGGGGTTCCTGTTCGTCCGGGATCGGAAAGACGTCGACCTGGATGCCTCTGAGGGTATTGCGACCCCGCCAGGGACCGCGAGTTGACGATACGAATTTTGGGAGATTGACTGGTCGCATGACAGAATTCTGGCTCTGCCGATCGAGGATGCGCGAATTACGGATCACGGGGACCGCGAACCCCTCTGGAACCGGACGCAAATGACCCGCACGGCGCTGGTAACCGGAGGAAGTCGGGGGATCGGGGCCGCGATCTGCCTAGCGTTACAACGACAGGGGGTTCAGGTCGCCGCCAACTATCGCGGAGAGGTTAGCAACGCCGAGCGATTTTACGCCGAAACTGGTATTCCCGTGTTTCGGTGGGATGTTGCGGACGCGGACGCCTGCACGACCGGTGTCGCCGCCGTCGTAGAACGCTTGGGCCCCATCGACATACTTGTGAACAACGCCGGCATCACGAGAGACGCCTCAATCACCAATATGTCCTCCGAGATGTGGAACGAGGTCATCCGTACGAACCTCGGCGGCTGCTTCAACATGTGCAAGGCTGTCTTCCCCCAGATGAAGGCTAGGGCCTGGGGCCGGATCGTCAACATCGGTTCGATCAATGGACAGGCGGGCCAGTTCGGCCAGGTCAACTATTCCGCCGCCAAGGCGGGCATCCAGGGATTGACCAAGGCGCTGGCGCAGGAAGGTGCGCGGGCCGGAATCACCGTGAACGTCGTCGCTCCAGGCTATACCGACACGGAGATGGTGACGGCCATTCCGGCGAAAATCCTTGAGCAGATCATGGCCCGGATCCCCACCCAACGCCTCGGCCGGCCCGAGGAGGTCGCCTCCGCCGTAGCCTATCTCTGCCATGAGGAGAGCGGTCAGATCACCGGGTCGACATTGAGCATAAATGGCGGCCAACACATGTATTGAGGCCCCCGAGTTTTGCGGGTTGTTTTCCAGGATTGCCCACAGATGTCCACACAAGCCGACCCCAACCTCTATCCCGTACCCTCCGAATGGGCGCAGCGCGCGCGCATGAACCATGCGTCCTGGGAGGCCGCCCGCACCTCCGCCCGTGAAACGCCCGACGCCTTCTGGCGCGAGCAGGCGCGCCGCCTCGAATGGGTGACCGCCCCGACCCGCATTAAGGACGTGTCATTCGACAAGGCGGACTTCCGCATCCGCTGGTTCGAGGACGGCGTCCTCAACGTGGCCTGGAACTGCCTCGACCGGCATCTGGCCGAGCACGCTGGCGGACCCGGGGGTGGTGGAGGAACTGGTGCGGAACCGGGCGGAGGCCTGAATCGCGTCCACCACGCCTGTGACAGCTCACCTAACCAGATCACTGACCGGGAGTAGAGCTCGCCAGATACGCATATGATCTGGATGCGGAGAATGTCGATTCATTCCGGTCACGTCACCCGAACGACCAGGAATTTGACCTCGTTCGCGTTCACCGCATTCCCTGCCACATTGCGCACGGTCAGTCTCACAAAGCCGACCCCGCCGAGATCACACTGTACGGACCCGCCGGGGTAGTTGGACGAGGCCAATACCGTGAAGCTCGCCCCTCTCGGCGCGCTGCGAGACAGGGAGATGTTGTAGCTCCCCGTCGAGTTTCGGGTGATGCTGGTGGTTCCAAAGCACGCGTCTGTGGTCGGTCTCGCCAGCGACCCGTCGAAACTTCCGCCCGCAACGTTGGCCCCAATGGCCAGCGGCGGCTCCGGCTGTATCGTAACAGGCGTGTCATAGAAGACGGTTCCAAGGCCGCCGGCCCGGTTGTCCTTGACGAGATTGGTGGCCCCGCCCCGAATGCATCCCTGCATCGTGAGGGAGCCGGTAAAGGTCGGGGCGATTTCCACGAGATTTTCGACCGTATTCGCGCCCGTGCAGCCGATCAGCACATGATGGCCGACGCCATCAAGGTAGATGGCCGAGGTAACGTCCTCAAAATGTACCGCCTCACAAATGGAACTGTCGTTCTCGAAGTAGATGCCATGGGGCATTTCAAACCCGCGGCCGCCGCCGACGACGGTGGTGTTGACCACGCGAAGCACGAAGTTTCCGATGGAACTGACCTCTTCAACGTAGATGCCGCATTTGGCGGCGTCGCGGGCCGAGCCCATGACCTCGCTATCCTCGATCAGGCAAGTGGCCGCGCCGCCATATCCGTTCCTGATATGGACGCCATTGGTGGTGAAGGCGTAGATCAGCACCTTCCGCAGTCCTCCCCCTTCCTGCCATGCGTCCGCGACGACGCCGCCCAGTCCCGCGACGTGATTGCAGTGCAGGGTGAGGCGTTCCAACGCATTGTCGAACGTGCTGATCCTGCCGTTTTCGGCCGTCGCCATGTAGTCGCCCGAGAACCCGGACACAGCCTTGAGCACCGTGCCGCGCTTGTTCATTCCAACAATCGAAACCCGGTTCACGCAGTTGAACGGCGCGGCGATTTCGATTTCGCCGCGTGGGAGCTGGATCATGTGCCCAAGCCCGCCATCGCGGTCGACGCCAGCTTCAGTAATGGCCCGGAGAAGCCGCTGCTCGGGGGTTCCCGTAAATTGCGACGGCATGAGAGGGCCGCCATCACGTGATCCATCTCCGATCCCGGGACGAAGAGGGGAGTCTTCGGGAGCAGGATTGGGCCGGGTCAGCGTTCTGACCTGGTCCGCCAGCAGCGGCGCGGCCAGCGCGGCTCCGGTAATGGTGAACACCGCGCGGCGATTGGGCTCCTCGTCCTTGGGATTAGGCATTGCACTTTTGTTCCTGCGGCGATGACGAGCCGTCAGCCTATCTCTGGCGAAGGGGGATTTCACCCAGGGTATCCGGGAACCGCCGGCCCGTCACCAGATCAACTTCCAGGGAGTTGGGTCGATCGCTCCGGCCTCGGTACAGGTCGCACGCGCCGAAGGCCCGGGCCGCCGGTCCTCGAAAGAGGACCGGCGGTTTTTGAAAAGGGCGGGGGTGGCCAAGGCGGCGGCCGCTCGCTATCCCGAGCGACTGTTTCAACGGATGA
>NZ_JAQSDY010000008.1 GCF_029946145.1 Brevundimonas sp. | reverse complement strand
GAAAGGCAGACGGTTGTAGCTTAACCGGGTGTCCTCGAAACCGGGTGCAGCTCAGCGTGGAGACGCTTAAGCTAAGGTATGTGCATCTGTCGGACACCACCGCCAACGCCTTCCACTCAGGGATGACGACTGCGAACACCTACAGCCACGACAACCCTGCTGCGGCGACCGTGAAGGTCCCAGAACCGGCAGCTGTGTCGGCACATCTCAGCGAGCTAGAGCAGCTCGTGGCGATTATCAACGCCGAGAATAAAGCGTCGGAGGGGCGCCGGCCAATGATGAAGCCATAGTAAGGACTACCTCCCGCGCATCGCCCTCGTCGCAAACCTCTATCGCCGCTGCGGAAGCACGGTGGAACCAAGGGGGGCTTATGTTCTAGCGCGAAGCCATGCGGTGCTGCGGCCAAGCGCTCGTTCACGTCCGTTCGACCCCTGCTTAGGCCGGCGCGTGCAGTTGCTCGATCCTCTCCAGCTCGCCGCGCCCTTCGATTGCAGCCTTGGACAGGTCGTGGGTGGTCTGGAGGTTGATCCAGTATTGAGGGGACGTGCCGAAGACCTTGGCCAGACGCAGCGCCGTATCGGCGGTGATTGACTGCTTCTCACGCACCAAGCGCTCGATACGGGCCCGGTCCTTCAGACCCATTGCCTTGGCGAGAGCGCCGGCGCTGAGATCGTAAGCGGGCAGGTAGTCTTCCCGCAGGTGCTCGCCAGGGTGCGGCGCGGGAGCCGCGAAGTTGGCGAAGTCATGCGTCGCCATCGGCGGACTTCTCTCTTTCTGGCCCGATCCCGGGCCGCTCCACTGAGCCCCCGCTCAGTGGTAATCGACGAACTCAACGTCCTCCGGACCCTGATCGGTCCATCGGAAGCAGATGCGGAACTGGTCGTTCACGCTGATCGACCACTGCCCCGCCCGATCCTCTTGGAGGCGGTGCAGGCGGTTTCCCGGCGGATGCTTGAGATCATCGAGCCGCGTCGCCGCATCCAGCTGGAAGAGGCTGCGCCGCACCCGCTTGAAGAGGTCCGCCGGGAAACCCTTGGGGCAATTGCCCTCAAAGACCTCCCTAGCTTGCTTGCCCTTCCAACTAAGGATCACGGCGAGAGCCTTCCACGCGCAGCTTGTAGCGAGGCGTGCTACATAAGTCAAGCTTTTGTAGCGCGATTCGCTACGTTGGTGATCCGCTACGGTGAGGCGGTCTGCCGCTACAGCACTGCGACAGCCCTAGGCCCTTAATCGCACGCCTGGTCCGCCCGCTGAGTCGGCCGGAATGAAGATCACACCCGAAGCTTCAAGGCACCTTTGCACCTTGTCTAATGTGCGGGACTGCATGTCCCCTCGCCCGGATTCAAAACGTTGGATAGTGGAGGGAGCGACATCCGCCGCCTCTGCGAGTTCTCTCACTCCGAACCCTATCGCGGTCCGCGCCAGCTTGATCTGCAAAGGGGTGATAGTCGGCACGATGTGCTCCTTTGTGAGTACACCGTGTTGACTTTGTCGGGTCGGTGTGATCACTTTCGCGCACCTCGTGCCGAAACGCCAGCGGACACTGTCCGACTGCGCGCCGCTTCGTCGCCACGGAGAAATCGCGCGTGCCTGGCCACCAGCAAATGTTTTTCCAGACGCGTAAGTGGAGGTCATGCCCTCCCGAGCGAAGTCTGGCTGTCGCCTTCGTCCGCAATGCCAGGACCTTCCATGCCATGGCCTGGACCGAGGTTGATCGCTCAGGGGGAAGATCGGCCTATGCCTCCGCCATCGCAATCGAACTCGGTCTCAAGGCTTACCTGCTCCATCGCGGGTTCTCCGACGATTGGAACCGCATCCGTCTGCGTCATGATCTGAAAAAGACCCTCCGGTGCGCCCGATTGGCCGGACTGCGAGAGGTGCCAGAGGGCTTGGCCGAACTCGCCGCAGTCCTTGGACCGCTCTACGCCTCAGGGGATTTGCGATCCGGTGCGGTAGAGCCGGAGCTAACGGTCCCGCCCGAGGCCGCCGTCAGGGTGATCAGCGGCCTTCTGGACGTCGTCGAGGCGGCCATCGGGATGGACGAAGGGGCAGGGCCGTGAGCCTTGGTTGGTTCGGATGCTGGCGAGGGTCCAGGCGGGCCGCAGAACCGGACCACCACCGCGTCCTAGTGCGAGCCATCCGGCAACTGCCCCCCGACTGCCGCCACGTCTTTGTTCTGCATCGCTTCGAGGACATGCCGCTGGACGAGATCGCAGCACATCTCGGTATCGACCAAGCACTGGCCGAAGCGCGCTTGGCCGAGGCGCTCGCCCGGTTGTGCCGCGCGGTCGACGAGGCGGAAGCGCGGCAGTCTTCTGAACGCAAGTGAGGGTCGAGGGCAGGATAGGCTTTGCGCCGGCATTGTCTGACAAGCGCTGCCGTATCGACCCTCAAAGCCCGGTGTGGAGCGGAGCCGTCCGACCGCCTCAACCCCGCTTCGCGCCCTGCGGGCTGCGACGGGCGCCGCAGGCGTTGACCCGCTCGTCCGGCCCCGCTGGTGGCTCGGCAAGGATCGATGGATCGATCCGCCTTGCGAGAAGGCGGGGCCGGAAATTTGCGAGGGAGAGCTTACGAGTATGCGCCTGCTTCTAGAGTGGCCAGCTTGGCGGCCATGTACGTCCAGCCGTCATCGGAGCCGCAGAGGCGGCGGCGCCGGACTCCGCCAGCCCGGCGAGTCGAGGTACGCTCACCCATACGCATCACCGACACCTGGCCCGAGGACCTGCCGATCACCCCGGCGGAGGTGCGGGCGGTGGAGGCTTGGCTTGGTGAGGTGCTGGACGAGGTCTTCGGTCCGCGCCTCTGAGAGGATGAGGACATGACGGACACGGCTCGCCACACAGGGGTCCAGACCCGCGCCGCCCTCTACCTCAGGGTTTCAACCGGCCGGCAGGCGACCAACGACCTGTCGATCCCGGACCAGCGCCGCCAGCTTGAAGCCTACTGCGAGGCCAAGGGCTGGGAAGCGGCGGCCGAATATGTGGAGCCGGGCAACACCGCCACTGACGACCGGCGTCCTTCATTCCAGTCGATGATCGAGGCGGCCCTGATCAAGCCGCCCGGCTTCGACGTCGTCGTGGTGCACAGCTTCTCGCGGTTCTTCCGCGACCAGTTCCAGTTCGAATTCTATGTCCGGAAGCTGGCCAAGAATGGGGTGCGTCTGGTCTCCATCACCCAGGAGCTGGGCGACGATCCCATGAGCATGATGATGCGGCAGATCATGTCGCTCTTCGACGAGTACCAGTCCCGGGAGAACGCCAAGCACACTCTGCGGGCCATGAAAGAGAACGCCCGGCAAGGCTTCTGGAACGGCGCCCGCCCGCCGATTGGGTACCGCATCGTCGCCGCCGAGCAGCGCGGGTCCAAGACCAAGAAGAAGCTGGAGATCGATCCGCTCCAGGCCGAGATCGTGCGCACCATCTACCGTTGGGCGCTGACCGGTGACGGGGAGCGCGGACCGATGGGGCTCAAGACCATCGCCACGCGCCTGAACGATCAGAACATCCGGACCCGCGACGGCGGACGCTGGGGAATCAGCGCCGTGCATAAGATCCTGACCCGGTCGACCTACATGGGCGAGCACCGGTTCAATGCCCGCGACCACGAGACCAAGAAGCCGAAGCCGGAGTCCGAGCACGCCATCATGGCCGTGCCGCCAATCGTATCGAAAACGGACTACGACGCCGTCAGGGCTCACCTGACATCCCGGAATCCGAAGTGGACGCCGCCGCGCGTCTCCAGCGGACCGAACCTGCTCACCGGCATCTGCTTCTGCGGCGCCTGCGGCGGCGCGATGACCCTGAGGACGGGGAAGGGGAGCGCAGGCGGCCAGTATCGCTACTACGCCTGTTCCACCAAGGCCCGGATCGGAGCGACCGGATGCACCGGCATGTCGGTCCCGATGGACAAGCTGGACGACGCCGTCATCGACCACCTTGAAACCCGCTTGCTCGATCCGGAGCGCCTGATGCTGTTGATGGAGCAGCTTCTGGATCGTCGGGAGGAGTGGGCCGATCAGCGGCGCGGGCACGTCGCCGAGATGCGCAAGCGCGCCACCGAGGCCGAGGCCAAGCTCAATCGCCTCTATGAAGCCATCGAGAACGGGATGCTGGCGCCTGACGATCCTTCCCTAAAAGATCGGGTCGCCGAACTTTCCAGCATTCGTGACCAGGCCAGAGCCGACGCCGCGCGGGTCAGTGCATCGGTGGACCGCCTGGCGCCGACGATTACCGCCGAGTCTCTCAGTCGATTCGCGACGGCCGCGCGCCGCAAGCTCCGCGACCGCACCAGCGGCTACCGGCGAGACCACCTTCGCGCCCTGACGCAGCGCGTGGAGGTCATCAGCAAGACCGAGGCGCGCATCATCGGCTCGCGAACCCAGCTGTTGCGGGCGCTGGCGTCCAGTGATGATGGGAATTACGCCGCTGTTGGCGGAGTTCGCAGTTTTGAACCGCGATGGCGCGGGCGAAGAGATTCGAACTCTCGACCCCAACCTTGGCAAACTCACGCCGCCCGGGCGGAATTGAAAAAGGCCCGATCTGGCGACCGGGCCTCTTCAATCGACTGGAGCGGGCGAAGAGATTCGAACTCTCGACCCCAACCTTGGCAAACTCACGCCGCCCGGGCGGAATTGAAAAAGGCCCGATCTGGCGACCGGGCCTCTTCAATCGACTGGAGCGGGCGAAGAGATTCGAACTCTCGACCCCAACCTTGGCAAACTCACGCCGCCCGGGCGGAATTGAAAAAGGCCCGATCTGGCGACCGGGCCTCTTCAATCGACTGGAGCGGGCGAAGAGATTCGAACTCTCGACCCCAACCTTGGCAAGGTTGTGCTCTACCACTGAGCTACGCCCGCACTTCAGTCGGAGGCGGGCGTATAGCGGGAAGGCCCGATCCCTCGCAAGCCCCCAACGCACTTTTCCTTGCGCTCAAGCAGCGAGCGACCGCGTCGCGAGCGCTAGCGTCCTTCCTCGCGTCAGCGGGGCGCCAATCTGATGGCGCCGTCGAGCCGGATGCATTCGCCGTTGATATAGACGTTGCGGGCCAGTTCCAGCACCAGCGAGGCATAGTCCGCGGGCGTGCCCAGACGGCTGGGGAAGGGGATGGCGGCGGCGAGGGCGTCCTGGACCTTCTGGTCCATGCCCGCCATCATCGGCGTCCACATGATGCCGGGCAGGATGGTGTTGCAGCGGACGCCTTCCTGGGCCAGGTCGCGCGCGACCGGCAGGGTCATGGCGTAGACGCCGCCCTTGGACGCGGAATAGGCCGCCTGGCCGATCTGGCCGTCCTGGGCCGCCACCGAGGCGGTGTTGACGATCAGGCCCCGCTCGCCGTCCGCCATGGGCTCCAGCGTCACCATCCCGGCCGCCGACTGCGACAGGACGCGGAAGGTGCCGAACAGATTGACCCGCACGGTGCGTTCGAACTGGGCCATGTCGTGGGCGCGGATCTCGCCCGTGTCCTTCTTGCGGCTGACGGTCTTCTGGCCGGTGGCGATGCCGGCGCAGTTGACGGTCAGGCGCTCCTGCCCGTGGGCGGCGCGGGCCTTTTCGAAACCGGCGGCGACCGAGGCGTCGTCGGTCACGTCGACCAGGCAGAAGACGCCGCCGATCTCCTTCGCGATCGCTTCGCCCTTTTCCGCGTTCATGTCGAACAGGGCGACCCTGGCGCCCGTGGCCGCGATGGCCCGCGCCGTGCCTTCGCCCAGGCCCGAGGCCCCGCCCGTCACCACCGCCGCGATCGAACTGTCGAGTTTCATGGCCGCAGCCCCTATGTTGTGTGAACCTTGAGATCGCCGCGGGGTTTAGCCGCCATGTCCGCCAAAGCCAATCACGCCACCGGGCCGATCACGCCCGAGGAGGCCCTCGACCCGTCGCGCGCCCTCGTGCCCTCGATCCAGCGGGTCAACGAAGTGCGGGTGCAGAAGGGCTTCTGGCCCAAGATCCGGCGCACCGCCTCGCGCATTCCGTTCGCGGGGCAGGCCCTGTCGGTCTGGTTCGCCGCCCGCGATCCCGAGACGCCGACGGCGGCCAAGGGGATCATGGTCGGGGCGCTGGCCTATTTCGTCCTGCCGTTCGACGCCATTCCCGACATCTTCGCCGGCATCGGCTTCACCGACGACGCCGCGGTGATCGCGGCGCTGATCGCCACCCTCGGCGCCAATATCAAACGCCGGCACAAGGACCAGGCCCGGTCCGCGCTGGAGCGGCTGCGCGAGGATTGATCCAGTCCGCTCATCCCCGCGAAGGCGGGGATGAGCGGAATCAGTTTTCCACCGTCACCACCACCTTGCCCATCACCGAGCGGTCGCCCAGCGCCTTGATGGCCTCATGGGCGCGCTCCAGCGGGAAGGTCTGGCTGACGCGCGGGCGGATCCTGCCGTCCTCCCAGAAGCGCAGCAGGTCGGCCATGTTGGCGGCGTGGGCGGCGGGGTCGCGCATCACGGCGGCGCCCCAGAACACCCCGATCACCGACACCGACTTCAGCAGGGTCAGGTTCAGCGGCAGCAAGGGAATGCCGGCCGGGAAGCCGACCACCAGATAGCGGCCGTTCCAGTCCATCGAGCGGATGGCGGGCTCGCAATAGTCGCCGCCGACGGCGTCATAGACCACGTCCGGCCCGTCGCGGCCCGAGGCCAGCTTCAGCTCGCCCGACAGCTCCTTCTGGGCCGCCTTGTCCATCTCGCCCGACGGATAGATCAGGCCGTTGTCGGCCCCCGCCTCCAGCGCGAATTGCACCTTGTCGTTGGTCGAGGCGGCGGCGATCACATGCGCGCCCATGGCCTTGCCCAGTTCGACCGCCGCGACGCCCACGCCGCCGGCCGCCCCCAGCACCAGCAGGCTCTCGCCCGCCTTCAGCTGGGCCCGGTCCTTCAGGGCGTAGTACGAGGTGCCATAGGTCATCACCAGGGCGGCGGCTGTGTTGAAATCCATGGCGTCGGGGATCTTCATCACCGAAGCCGCCGGGACCGCCAGCCGCTCGACCATGCCGCCCCAGCCGGGCACGGCGATGACGCGGTCGCCCTTGCGGACGTTGGTGACGCCTTCGCCGAGGGCCTCGACCACGCCCGCCACCTCGCCGCCGGGCGAGAAGGGCCGCGTCGGCTTGAACTGGTAGCGGTCCTCGATGATCAGGGTGTCGGGGAAGTTGACCCCGATGGCCCGCACCTCGATCACGACCTCGCCCTTCATCGGCCGGGGGTCCATGACCTCCTCGACCACCAGGGTTTCGGGACCGCCGGGAGCCTTGGACAGGACAGCGCGCATGGGGAGGTCTCTCGCAAAGGCGTCCCGCCCCGGTGGCGCGCGCGTCGGCTTGAGGCTAATCAGCGCCACGCCCGTTTGAAAGAGGCGATCAGGAGACGACCCTTCATGACGGCCCTCATCCTCCACGGCGGCGCGGGCGCCCGGCGCGAACGCAACTACGACCGCGAGACCGCACATATGCGCGAGGTGGTCGAGGCCATGAAGGCGCGGCTGGACGCGGGCGCATCGGCGCTGGACGTGGCGGTCGAAACCACGGTGCTGCTGGAGGACTCCGGTCTCTACGTCGCCGGTCGCGGCGCCTCGCCCAATCTGGCCGGCGCCTATGAGCTGGACGCCAGCCTGATGGATGGGGCGACCCGCAAGGCCGGCGCCGTCGCCGCCCTGCAGGGCTTCCGCAATCCGGTCGTCGCCGCCCGCGCCGTCATGGACCGCACCCCCCACGTCATGCTGGCCGGCGAGGGCGCGGCCCTGTTCGCCCTCGACCAGGGTCTGGAAATGATCGGCGACGAGGAGGCCTGGTTCACCCGGGCCGGTCAGGGCGAGGACAATCACCCGCCGGGGACGCTCAGCCACGGCACCGTCGGCTGCTGCGTGCTGGACGATCAGGGTCGGCTGGCCGCGGCCACCTCGACAGCCGGCGTGTTCGGCAAGATGCCGGGGCGCGTCGGCGACACCCCCATCCCCGGCGCCGGCAGCTGGGCCGACGGCCGGGTCGCCGTCTCGGGCACGGGACAGGGCGAATATTTCATCCGCGTCGCCGCCTGCGCCCAGGTCAGCTGGCGCGTCGGCGCGGGCCAGACCCTGGCCGAGGCCGGCCGCGCGGTCATCGACGAGATCGGCGCCATGGGCGGCGACGGCGGCCTGATCGCCCTCGACCGCGACGGGAACATCGCCCACCCTTTCAACAGCCAGGGCATGAAACGGGCCTGGCTGACGCCCGGCGGCGACATCGGGGTCGAGGTGTTCGGCCGCTAGACCGGCGCCTTACGGCGATTTAATCTTCCGGAGAACCCGGTTCATCGGGCGTTCACCGCCCGTTACGCTAAAGCTTGCCGCGAAACCGGGAGCCCCCAATGAAGTCCGCCGCCATCCTCGCCACCGTCCTGCTCGCCACCGCGGCCTGCGCTCCCGTCATTGAGGGGGGACCGCCGATCGACCTGCCCCCGGGCCTCCAGGAAACGGCGCAGGTCGGCAGCATCACCCTGTCCACCGACTGGCTGAACGCCGAGGACGATTTCTCCGACACCTTCTCCGACGAGGTCCATGAGGAGCTGAGGCGCTGCATGTGGGGCACGGCGCCGGTCGACGTCCGCATCCACCTCGACCGGATACAGCGCGCCGGCCGGCTGGAAACCCTGCTGAACGGCGACGGCGTCCACACCCTGTCCGGCACGGTGGAGTTCGTCGATCCCTCGCATGGCGACCGCATCGTCGGCCGCTTTCCTGTCTCCGTGGCGACCAGCGCCCAGGGGCGCCTCGGCGGCCTGCTCGGCGACCGCCAGATGATGGTCTCGGAAGAGTTTGGCCGCGCCGTCTGCGACCAGGCGTTCGGCCGCAACCCCCGGGATCGCGGCCCGCACAACGCGACGGCGGGCTGAGGCGAGGAGAGGGCCGGCGGCCGTTCGGCCTCAGGTCCCGTCTTCCCCGGCGGGAAACGCCAGAATCTCCCCGTCCGCCGGTATCCGCAGCCGCCGGCGCTGCGGCTCCCCAACCTCGGCCGCCGCCGCCCGATCAAGATCGGCCCGCGAAACAGTGGCGTGATCAACCGCGTCCAGATGCGTCGCCACAACCGTCGCGGACGGCGACAGCCGCAAGGTTTCGAGGACCATGGCGGCATCCATGACCAGCGGACCTGAGCCCTGCCAGTCCGCGCCGCATGCGTGCACCACGATCCCTTCCGGCCTTTCCGACCGAATGACGTCGCGCACCTCGTCGCACAGGATGCTGTCTCCGACCCAGTAAAGCGAGGGCTCGCCCGGGGCGCGCAGGAGGAAGCCCGACACCTCGCCCATCGCCGCCAGGACGTCGTCCGGTCCGTGCCGGCCGGGCGTCAGGACGATCTCGACCGACCCTACCGCCGCCGACCCGTCCACGACGACGATATCGGCGATGCCGAGGGCCCGCAGACCTGCCACGTCACGGGCGGGCGCGAGCACGGGCGTCCCGGGACGAATCGCCTTCGCCGCGACGGCGTCGAAATGATCAGAGTGCAGATGTGACACCAGGACCGCGTCGATCCCGTCGACAACCGCTTCGACCGGCATCGGCAGGTCGACGAGGGGCGAGCGGACGTCGCCCGAATAGCTTCGCCCCTCGCCCTTCGCCGCGAGCCACGGATCGATCAGCAGGGTGACGCCCGCCATCGACACGCGGATCGTGGCGCTGCGGACGAGCTGTATCTGCAACCCGGGCTCCCTTGCGCGACCTTCTGACTACTCGGCCGTACCGCGCGCCAGGTTGCGCAGCACATAGGGCATGACCCCGCCGGCCTTGAAGTAGTCCATCTCGGTCTGGTTATCGATGCGGCAGCGGACCGGGAAGCGGGCCATCTTGCCGTCCGACGGACGGAACAGCTCGACCCACAGGTCCTGACGCGGACGCAGGCGGCCGACGTTGGCGTCCGACAGGCCGCGGATGGTGACGATCTCCTCGCCGGTCAGGCCCAGACGCAGCCAGCCCTCGGCCTTGAACTGCAGCGGCACGACGCCCATTCCGACCAGGTTCGAGCGGTGGATGCGCTCATAGCTCTCGGCGATCACCGCGCGGACGCCCAGCAGGCGGGTGCCCTTGGCCGCCCAGTCGCGCGACGAGCCGGTGCCGTATTCCTTGCCGGCGAACACGACCAGCGGGCGGCCCTCGGACTGGTAGCGCATGGCGGCGTCATAGATCGACATCGTGTCCTGCGACGGGAAGTGGCGCGTGACGCCGCCCTCGATGTCCGGGGTGATCTTGTTGCGGATGCGGATGTTGGCGAAGGTGCCGCGCATCATGACTTCGTGGTGCCCGCGGCGGGCGCCGTAGCTGTTGAAGTCCAGGGCGTCGACGCCGCGGTTGGTCAGATAGGCGCCGGCCGGCGAGGTCTTCTTGATCGAACCGGCCGGGCTGATGTGGTCGGTGGTGATCGAGTCGCCGAAGATGGCCAGTACGCGCGCCTCGACGATGTCGGCGACCGGCGCCGGCTCCATCGACAGGCCCTCGAAATACGGAGGGTTGGCGACATAGGTCGAGGCCTCGTCCCAGGCGTAGGTCTGGCCGCCCTCGACCTTGATGCCCTGCCAGTGCTTGTCGCCCTTGAAGACGTCGGCGTAGCGTTTGGCGAACATGGCCGGGGTGACGCATTTCTTCTGGATGTCGGCGATCTCCTTCGAGGTCGGCCAGACGTCCTTGAGGAAGACGTCCTTGCCCTTCTTGTCCTTGCCGATCGGATCCTTCGAGATGTCGATCCGCATCGAGCCGGCCAGGGCGTAGGCCACGACCAGCGGCGGCGAGGCCAGATAGTTGGCCTGGACGTCGGGGTTCACCCGGCCTTCAAAATTGCGGTTGCCCGAGAGCACCGAGGTGGCGACGAGGCCGTTCTCGTTGATGGCTTTCGAAATGCTGTCCGACAGCGGGCCCGAGTTGCCGATGCAGGTGGTGCAGCCGTAGCCGACCAGGTTGAAGCCCATGGCGTCCAGATCGGCCTGCAGGCCGGCGGCGGTCAGATAGTCGGTGACCACCTGCGAGCCGGGGGCCAGCGAGGTCTTGACCCACGGCTTGACCTTCAGGCCCAGCTTGTGGGCCTTGCGCGCCACCAGGCCGGCGGCGATCAGGACCGACGGGTTGGAGGTGTTGGTGCAGCTGGTGATGGCGGCGATGACGACGTCGCCGTCGCCGAGGTCGAACTTCTCACCTTCCACGGCGACGCGCGGGGCGTCGACCGGACGGTTGAAGACCTCGCCCAGGGCGGTTTCGAACGACGGGGCGGCGACGGTCAGCTCGACCTTGTCCTGCGGACGCTTGGGACCGGCCAGCGACGGCACGACCGCGCCCATGTCCAGTTCCAGCACGTCGGTGAAGATCGGGTCTTCCGAGGTTTCGTCGATCCACAGCCCCTGCGCCTTGGCGTAGGCTTCGACCAGGGCGACGCGCGCCTTGTCGCGCCCCGTGGCGGTCAGATAGTCGATGGTCGCGCGCGACACCGGGAAGAAGCCGCAGGTGGCGCCGTATTCCGGGGCCATGTTGGCGATGGTGGCCTGGTCCTCGATGGTCAGGCTGGTCACGCCGGGGCCGAAGAATTCGACGAATTTGCCGACCACGCCCTTCTTGCGCAGCATCTGGGTGACGGTCAGGACCAGGTCGGTGGCGGTCGTGCCTTCCGACATGGCGCCGGTCAGGCGGAAGCCGATGACCTCGGGGATCAGCATCGGGATCGGCTGGCCCAGCATGGCCGCCTCGGCCTCGATGCCGCCCACGCCCCAGCCCAGAACGGCCAGGCCGTTGATCATGGTGGTGTGGCTGTCGGTGCCGACGACAGTGTCAGGATAGGCGACGGTCTTCTTGCCCTCTTCCAGCGTCCAGACAGTCTGGGCCAGATTCTCCAGGTTCACCTGGTGGCAGATGCCGGTGCCGGGGGGCACGACGCGGAAATTGTTGAAGGCCGAGGACCCCCAGCGCAGGAATTTGTAGCGCTCGATGTTGCGCTCGTATTCGCGCTCGACGTTCTGGTTGAAGGCGCCGGGCGTGCCGAAATGATCGACCATGACCGAGTGGTCGATGACCAGGTCGACGGGGTTCAGCGGGTTGATCTTGGTCGGATCGGCGCCGAGCGCGCTCATGGCGTCGCGCATGGCGGCCAGGTCGACGACGGCGGGCACGCCGGTGAAGTCCTGCATCAGCACCCGGGCCGGGCGGAAGGCGATCTCGTGCTCGACCGAGCCCTTGTTCTCGGTCCAGGCGGCGATGGCGCGCAGGTCGGCTTCGGTGACGGAAACCCCGTCCTCGTTGCGCAGCAGGTTCTCCAGCAGCACCTTCATGGAGCGGGGCAGACGGGAAATCCCGGCCAGACCGGCTTCCTCGGCGGCCGGAAGGCTGTAATAGGCGTATTTCTTGCGCCCGACGGAAAGGTCCTGACGGGTCTTGAGGCTGTCGTTCGACGGCATGGAGAGGCTTCCTCTGGTCAACGCCGCCCGACAATCCGGTTGCACGAACGCGCGGCTTGCGGCGGGGCGCACAGGTCCCCGACGCGCGCGACGATCGCCTGCTGCGGCGAGCCCGGATATAGCGATGGTTCCCTGCGCCGTCCATGTACCCACGTCGGGAGCATGGGCATTGCGAAACGTTCGCACAAATCCTCTCCCTCCCCCTCCGGAGGAGGGTGGTCGCGCAGCGACCGGGTGGGGGCGGCTAGGCAAGGCGAGCGCCGGCGTCTGTCTCGCCGAGCCCCTCCCACCCCGTTGTCGCTGCGCGCCAACGACCCTCCCCCGGGGGGGGAGGGAGATGTCATGCTGACCGCCGCCGCCCTCACCGTCTCCCGCGGCGAACGGGTACTGTTCCGCGACCTGTCGTTCTCGCTCGCCTCGGGCGAGGCCCTGGCCCTGACCGGGGCCAACGGCGCGGGCAAGACCAGCCTGCTTCGCACCCTGGCCGGCTTCATCCGCCCCGATGCCGGAACCGTCGCCTTCGCCGACATCGAACCCGCCGGGGCCCGGGCGCGCCACATCCACTGGCTGGGCCATCTGGACGGGCTGAAGGGCGCGCGCACGGCGCGGGACGAGTTGAACTTTCAGGCGCAGTGGCTGGGCGCCTCCGCCGACGGCGTCGCCGCCGCCGTCGACGTGCTGGCGCTGGAGCCGCTGCTGGGCCTCGAGGTGCGCAAGCTGTCGGCCGGTCAGCGTCGGCGTCTCGCCTTCGCCCGGCTGGTCGCCGCGCCGCGCCCGATCTGGCTGCTGGACGAGCCCTTCGCCCCGCTGGACGCCCGCTGGCGCGCCGCCCTCGGCCTGTTGATGCAGGCGCACCTCGACAAGGGCGGCGGCATCATCGCCGCCGTACACGATCCCCTGCCCCTGCCGGCGCGCGCCCTCGACATCGGAGCAGGACGATGAGTGCGCTGATCATCCTGTGGCGGCGCGAACTCGCCCTGGCCTGGGCCGGCGGCGGCGGCCCCCTGCTGGCCTGCGGCTTCTTCCTCTGTCTGACGGTGCTGGTCCCGCTGGCGGCGGGCGGGGATCCGGCGGGGCTGAAGCCCGTCGCGGGCGGAATCGCCTGGCTGGCCCTGGCCCTGTCATCGATCCTGTCGCTGGAACGGTTGTTCGAGCGGGACCACGAGGATGGCGCCCTGGACCTGATCACCCTCGGTCCGGTTCCGCTGGAGCTGGTCGTGCTGGCCAAGGCCAAGGCCCAGTGGCTGGCCGTCGGCGCCCCGCTGGCGCTCACCGCCCCGCTCGCCGCCGTGACCCTCGGCCTGCCGCCGGCGCTCGCGCCGCTGGTCGGCCTGTCGGCCCTGATCGGCGCCCTCGGCTTCGCCCTGACGGGAGCGCTCGGCGCGGCCCTCGCCCTCGGCGCCAAACGCGGCGGCCTGCTGATCGCTGTCGTCGTCCTGCCGCTGTTCATTCCGCCGGTGGTGTTCGGCGCGGGCGCGCTGGAGCGGGCGGCGAACGGCCTCGACCCCACACCGGCCCTCGCCTTCCTCGCCGCCTATGTGCTGTTCGCCGGGGTGGTCACGCCCTTCGCGGCGGCGGCGGCGATCCGGAATGCGCAGGGCTGACGCGGACCGCGCTCAGGCAGCGAACCGCCGCGCGGCGGGCGGTAGCGCCCCGGATCAGGCCTTCTTGACGAACTCGGTCCGCAGCACGAGACCGCGCACCTTGTCGACATTGGCCTCGATCTCGTCGGTGTCGCCGGTCAGCCGGATATTCTTGACCAGGGTCCCGCGTTTCAGCGTCACCCCGCCCGAGCCCTTGACCTTCAGATCCTTGATCAGGGTCACGCTATCGCCATCGGCGAGGACGTTGCCGTTGGAATCCTTTGTCACATCATCAGTCATGGCGTGCCTTTCAGACTTGAGTCGCGACGCTCTAGCACAGCCTGGCCTCAAGTCGCGCGCGGCGCGACAGGCCGCGACATGCGCTCAGGTAGCGCGAAGCGCGATAGCCCACTAAGCGGCTCATGTAGCGCGAAGCGCGATAGCCCACTAAAGAACCCCGCGATGTTCCTCGCCAACCCCGACCGCTTCCTGCGCTTCACCCGCCCGCTGACGCCGGTGCTGTGGGCGCTGGCCGCCACCCTGCTGGCCGCCGGGACCTGGTTCGCGTTCGCCGCGCCCGAGGACTACCAGCAGGGCGACACGGCGCGGATCATGTTCGTGCACGTGCCGGCCGCCTCGGTCGGGCTGATGATCTATGCGGCCCTGGGCGTCTCCAGCTTCTTCGCCCTGGTGTTCCGCCATCCGCTGGCCGACGCCGCCGCGCGCGCGGCGGCGCTGCCCGGCGCAGCCTACACCCTGCTGGCCCTGATCACCGGCAGCCTGTGGGGCAGGCCGATGTGGGGCGCCTGGTGGGCGTGGGGCGACGCACGGCTGATGTCGGTGCTGATCCTGTTCCTGTTCTACCTCGGCTATATGGCCCTGCGGGCCTCGATCGACGACGAGGCGAAAGCCGCCCGCGCCGCCGCCGTGCTGGGCCTGGTCGGACTGGTCAATCTGCCGATCGTGAAATTCTCGGTCGACTGGTGGAACACCCTGCACCAGCCCGCCTCGCTGCTGAGGGCCGACGGTCCGGCCATGCCCGCGGTCTTCCTCGCTCCGCTGCTGACCATGATGGCGGCCTTCGGCGTCTTCTTTCTCGCCGTCTGGATCACCTCGATCCGCACCGAGATCGTCCGCCGCCGGGTCCTCACCCTGCGCGCCCGGCGCGCCCATGAAGCCTAGAACGGGAGGCCTGAAATGATCGACCTCGACATGGGCGCCTACGCTGCCTTCGTCTGGCCCGCCTGGGGTCTCAGCGCCGCCGTGCTGGCCGCCCTCGCCGCCCGCGCCCTGACCGCGTCGCGGCGCTGGAACGCGGAACTGAAGCGCCTCGACAGTGAGACGGGCGCCCCCGCGCGCGCTCAAGCAGGGCAAAGCCCGATAGCGCAAACAAAATGAGCCGCTGGCTTTCCGTCATTCCGCTGGTGGTTCTGGCCGCCCTCGCGGTCCTGTTCATCGGCTGGTCGCTGAAGCGTGATCCGGCGATCAAGCCCGACGCCCTGGTCGGCCAGTCGATCCCCGAGACCGTCCTGCCGATCCTGACCGGCGCCACCCCCGGGCCAGGTCATGTCGACATCAGGACGGCCGGAGTCGGCAAGCCGATGCTGGTCAATGTCTTCGCCAGCTGGTGCCTGCCCTGCCGCGCCGAGCATCCGAAGCTGATGACGCTGAAGGCGCGCGGCGTCGCCGTCGTCGGCGTGGCCTGGAAGGACGACCCCGCCGACACCCGCGCCTTCCTCGACGAACTGGGCGATCCCTATTCGATGGTGCTGGTCGACCGCGAGGGCCGCGCCGGACTGGATCTGGGCATTACCGGCGCGCCAGAAACCTTCGCCGTCAACGCCATGGGCCAGGTCGTCGCCAAATCATCCGGCCCCCTTGTCGACGACGCCGAGATCGAGCGGATGGTCGACGCCATCCAGGCCCCGCCTCGCCCGCTGCCGACGGCGACATCCCGTGGCGGGGGCCGTTAACCCATTTCCGACGGTTTTGATTAACCCTGTCGGCATGAGCGCGATTCGTCCCAACCTGCCCTCGACCCTGTTCCCGACGCACCCCGCCGGCCAGACGCCCGTGCGCGCCTCGCGCTCGGACTTCTTCAAGGCCGCCCTGGACGCCGTTCAGGGCCCGCCGGCCGAGCCCGACCTGCGCGCCGCCGCGCCGCAACCGACCGCCGCGGCCTTCGAGGATCGCCCGATCCGTCCGGGCGCCCTGCTGGACATCCGCGTCTAGGCGCGTCCAGGACTGTCCACGATCCGTTCGGCCTTCACGCGAAAATGAGCGGCGTGTTTTCGCCCGCCGTGATTAACCTCGCCGCCATGCGCACGAGGGGCTGGATCATCCCTGCGGCGGCCCTCGCGGCCGCATTGCTGGCGGCGGGGGCGGGAGCCCAGCCGTCGCCCACCCGCGTGGCCAGCCGCGACGCGCCCCCGCCCGAGCCGGTCGTCGTCGAGCTGTTCACCGCCCAGGGCTGCGCCGGCTGCCCCGAGGCCAACGCCCGGATCGAAGCCGTGGCCGACGAGCCCGGCGTCATCGCCCTGACCTGGGCCGTCGACTACTGGGACTATCTGGGCTGGCAGGACACCTTCGCCCGGCCCGAGTTCGCCCAGCGCCAGCGCGCCTACCGCCGGCCGCTGCGCCTGCGCGACGTCTCGACCCCCCAGGTCGTGATCGACGGCCGCCGTCAGGTGGTGGGGGCCGGCGGCGCGGCCCTGCAATCCGCCATCGACGAGGAGGCCGCGCGCCGCATCTTCCCGCCCGAGATCGAGTTCCGGGACACCGGCGACGAGGTCGGCGTCGGCTCCGGTTCGGCCCCCGCCGGCGGGGCCGAGGTGGTGGCGGTGATGTACATGCCCGGTCCGCAGACGGTGGAGATCGCCCGCGGCGACAACCGCGGCCGCAGCGTTCGCCACACCAATGTCGTCCGCTCGGTCCGGACCCTGGGCGACTGGACCGGCCAGCCGCGTCTCTACGCCCTGCCCGCCGCGCGCGATCCCGGTCAGGCGGTCGCCATCCTCGTTCAGGGCAAGGGCGACCGGCGCATCCTCAACGCCGCCGTCCTGCCGCCGGGCTAGAGACTCAGGCCCCCGCCTTTTTCGCGAAGCTCAAGGCTCCCGCGGCCAGCATCGGAACCTGTTCGGCCATGGTGCGGGCGTGGACGCTGGCGGCGGTGCCGTCGCGCACCCGCCCGGCGATGCCCTGACAGATGGCCGCCAGCCGGAACAGATTATAGGCGAACAGCCAGTCCAGATTGCCCGGCGCCGCCCCCGTCAGCCGGGCGTAGCGCTCGACCGTCTGCTCGACGGACGGGATTCCCAGCGCCTCGATATCCGCGCCGGCCAGGCCGTTGCGCGCGCTGGCCGGAATCACCCAGGCGATCAGCAGATAGGAAAAGTCCGCCATCGGATCGCCGAGCGTCGACAGCTCCCAGTCCAGCACCGCCCGCACCTCGGCCGCATCCGGCGCGAGGATCAGGTTGTCGAGACGGAAGTCGCCGTGGACGATCCGCGTCGGCCCTTCCGGCGGCAGGGTGGCGGGCAGGAATTCGATCAGCCGGTCCATGGCCGGGATCGGCTCGATCTCGGACGCCCGGTACTGTTTGGTCCAGCGCCCGACCTGCCGCTCGAAATAGTTGCCGGGCCGGCCGTAGTCGCCCAGGCCGATGGCGGCGGGGTCGTAGGCGTGCAGGGCCGCCAGCGTATCCACCTGGACGTCATAGATCGCCCGCCGCTGCGCCGGCTCCATGCCGGGCAGTTTGAGGTCCCACAGCACCCGCCCCTCGACCTTGTCCATGACATAGAACATCGAGCCGATGACGGCATCGTCCGTACACAGAGCATAGGGCCGCGCGACCGGATATCCCTGCGCGTGCAGGGCCGAGATGACGGTGAATTCGCGGTCCACCGCATGGGCGCTGGCCAGCAGCGTGCCCGGCGGCTTGCGGCGCAGCACATAGGTTCGCCCCGGCGTGGCCAGTTCATAGGTGGGGTTCGACTGCCCGCCCTTGAACTGGCGCATCGTCAGCGGCCCGGCGTAGTCCTCGACATTCGCCGACAACCAGCGCTCCAGCGCCGCCGCGTCGAGCGCGTGGCGGGGATCGACCTCGCGCGTGCCGGAGAAGGTCGCCTGGGCGTCTTCGGAAAGGGTGGGGGCGGCGGTGTCAGGTGTGGTCATGTCTGGTCCGGATTCGCGGCGATGATGGCGGCCCGCACCGCCCCGCGCCAGCCCCTCAGCAGCCGTTCCCGCTCGCCGGCCTCCATGCGGGGCGTCCAGCGGGCCGGCGCCTCGACCGGATGATCCTCCAGATCGCCGATCAGACCGACGCCCAGCGCCGCCAGCTTGGCCGCCCCCAGCGCTGTCATCTCCTGAAACGCCGGCCGCTCGACCACCACCTCGCAGATGTCGGCCACGAACTGCATGGCGAAGGCGTTGGCGGTGACCCCGCCGTCGACCTTCAGCACCTTCAGCCCCGGCGCCCCGTCCTTCGCCAGGGCGTCCAGCAGGTCGCGCGTCTGATAGGCCAGGCTCTCCAGCGCCGCCCGCACCATGTGCGCCGGCCCGCTGTCGCGCGTCAGGCCGGTGATCGTCCCCCGCGCCTCCGGCTCCCACCACGGCGCGCCCAGTCCGGTGAAGCCGGAGACCAGATAGACGCCGCCGTTGTCCTTCAGCGTCTGCGCCAGCGCCTCGGACTGGCGCGAGTCGCTGATGACCTTCAGCCCGTCGCGCAGCCACTGGATCGCCGACCCGGCCGAGAAGATCGATCCCTCCAGCGCATACGCGACGTCGTCGTCGACGGCGTAGCCCAACGTGCCCAGCAACCGGCTGGTCGAAGCCACGGGCGCGGCGCCGACATTGGCGACCAGAAACGCCCCGGTGCCGTAGGTGATCTTGGCGTCCCCGGCCTTGAGCGCGCCGTGGCCGACCAGCGCCGCCTGCTGGTCCCCGGCCGACCCGTGGATGGGCAGGGCCGCGCCGAACAGCGACGGCTCGCAGTCGCCCAGATGATCGGCGCACCCCCGGATCTCCGGCAGCACCGCCATGGGCACATCGAACAGCTCGGCCAGATCGGCGCGCCACTCACGCGTCGCCAGATCCATCAGCGAGGTGCGGCTGGCGTTGGTGGCGTCGGTGACGTGGCTGGTCCCGCCGGTGAGCTTCCAGATCAGCCAGGTCTCGATGGTCCCGACCTTGACCTCGCCCCTCGCCGCCCGGTCCCGCGCGCCCGGAACCGCGTCCAGCAGCCAGGCGAATTTCGAGGCCGAGAAATAGGGATCGAGGATCAGACCCGTCGCCGCCTGCACCATGGGTTCATGCCCCGCGGCGGCCAGCTTGCCCGTGGCCGCCGCCGTGCGCCGGTCCTGCCAGACGATGGCGCGGTGCAGCGGCTCGCCCGTCGCCGCGTCCCACAACACCGAGGTCTCGCGCTGGTTGGTGATGCCGATCGCTGCGAACCGCCCGACCCCGCCCGCCTTGCGGATCACCTCGCGGCAGGTCTGCAGCGTCGCGGTCCAGATCCCGGCGGCGTCATGCTCGACCCAACCGGACTGCGGAAAATGCTGCTCCAGCTCGATCTGGCTGACCGCGACGGGCCGCAGCCCGCCCTCGGGCGCGCATTCGAAGGCGATGGCGCGAGTGGACGTCGTGCCCTGGTCGATGGCGAGGATGAGACTCTTCATCGTCGGACGTTAGCCCGCCGTCACTCGTACAAAAACCCGCTCATCCCGGCGAAAGCCGGGACCCGGTGCTTTGGGCGATGCGGCCGAGCCGACGGCCCACGCGCGCCAATCCCCAAACGCCTGCGTCAAGCTGGACAGGACTGGGTCCCGGCTTTCGCCGGGATGATCGGAGAAAGAGGAGGCTTACGCGGACGAAAGCGATGCGGTTAAGTGGGCGAATGCACACCGCCTCCTTCGCCGGCGTCGAGGACGCCGCCCGCCAGTTGCTCGGCCACGCCGTCCGCACCCCCCTGATCGAAAGCCCCGCGCTGAACGAGCGCGTCGGCGGCCGCGTCCTGCTGAAGGCCGAGACCCTTCAGCGCGCCGGGGCCTTCAAATTCCGCGGCGCCTGGAACCGCATCAGCCGCCTGACTCCCGACGAGCTGAAGCGCGGCGTCGTGGCGTATTCGTCGGGCAACCACGCCCAGGCCGTCGCCTGCGCCGGGCGGATGATGGGGACCCATGCCATCATCATCATGCCCGCCGACAGCCCCCGGGTGAAGGTCGACGGCGTCATCGGCTTCGGCGGCGAGGTTCGGATGTACGACCGCTACACCGAGAGCCGCGAGGCCATCGGCGAGGAGATCGCCCGCACGCGCGGCTCCATCCTGGTCCGCCCGTTCGACGACCCCTTCGTCATCGAGGGCCAGGGCACGATCGGGCTGGAGATCATGGAACAGGCGGACTCTCCGCTGGACCAGCTGGTCTGCGGCGCCTCGGGCGGCGGCATGATCGCCGGCATCAATCTGGCCATGGCGGCCCTGTCGCCCGACACGCCGGTGATCGCGGTCGAGCCGCGCGACTACAACGACATGCAGCTGTCGATCGCGGCGGGCGAACGGCTGACCCACGCCCCGGCGAAGGGCACCATCTGCGACGCCCTGATGACCGACCGACCGGGCGAGCTGACCTTCCCCGTCAATCGCCGCGTCGACCGGGTCGAGACCGTCTCCGACGCCGAGGTGGCCGAGGCCGTCCGCTATGCCTTCCACACGTTGAAACTGGTGGTCGAACCGGGCGGCGCGGTGTCGCTGGCGGCCGTTCTGGCCGGCAAGGTCGAGGCCCGGGACCGGACCACCGCCGTCATCCTGTCGGGCGGCAATGTCGACCCCGCCCTGTTCGCCGCCATCATCGAAGACCGTTTCATCCCGATCGCCTGAGGAGCCTGACGCCCATGAGCCGCACCGAACGCAAGGGTCAGCCGACCCCCGTCGCCGCCCTGCCCGGCCTGATCGGCCAGGAAATCGGCGTCAGCCGCTGGATCCGCGTGGACCAGGCCCGCATCAACGCCTTCGCCGAGATCACCGAGGACCGGCAGTTCATCCACGTCGATCCCGTGGCGGCGGCGAAAACCCCCTTCGGCGGAACCATCGCCCACGGCTTCCTGACCCTCAGCCTGCTGTCGGCCATGACCTATGACGCCGTCCCGCCGCTGGAAGGGGTGGTGATGGGGGTCAACTACGGCTTCGACAAACTGCGCTTCCTCGCCCCGGTGCCGACGGGATCCAACGTCCGCGGACGGTTCAAACTGCTGTCCGCCGAGGACAAGGGCGGCGGCCGCTGGCTGCTCAAGCACGAGGTCACGGTCGAGATCGAGGGAGCGGACAAACCGGCCCTGATCGCGGAATGGCTGGGGATGCAGATGGTCGGCTAGGGCTCGCCCGGCGTGCCGCTCCCCCCGACGACCCGTCCGGAACCCTCGCAGGTCGGACAGGGCTGGTCGCCGATGAGGCCGGTGCCGTTACAGCCCGGGCAGATGGCCTCGCCGCTCCGCGGGGTGTCGGACTCCGCCTCGTCGCCGGCGGCGGGCGTGATGGGAACCTCGGTCATGGACCGGTAACGCATCGGCCGGGTCGAGGGTTCACCCCTCCCCCAGACACCTCAACGCCACTTCCAGGTTCCGCAACCCGTCCTCGCCCGTCACCGCCGGCGGTTCGCCGGTGCGGATCGCGTGGGCGAAGGCCTCCAGCTCCTTCTTCAGCGGCTCGGCGGGCCAACTGTTGACCGCGCGGGTCTGGTAGGAGCCGTCTGGCTGCTGGCCGAAATACTCCGTGACCTGACGGGTGATCAGATCGGCGACGACGAATTTGTTCATCGTCGCGACCTGCAGGGTGCGGACCTTGTAGGGCGTGACCCAGTTGGTGGTGATGTGGGCGATGGTGCCGTTCTCCAGCCGGAACTGCAGCAGGGCCGTATCCTCGCGCTCGGCGCGGGTGCGGGCCAGCTGGGGCTGGACCTCGACGATCTCGGAATCCGTCAGGTGACGGATGATGTCGATGTCATGCACCGCCAGATCGATGACCACCCCCACCTCGCCCATTCGCGGCGGGAAGGGGCCGACGCGGGTGATCTGGATCGAGATGACGTCGTCGCCGTCGATGGCGCGCTTGACCGCCTCGACCGCCGGATTGAAGCGCTCGACCTGGCCGACCATCAGCACCCGGTCATTCGCCTTCGCCGCATCGATCATGCGCCGGGCGTCGGCCACGGTGGCGGCGATCGGCTTTTCGACCAGCACATGGACCCCGGCCTCCAGCAGGGCGACGCCCAGGTCGGCGTGGTGCCGGTTCGGCGTGGCGACCACGGCGGCGTCCAGACCGGCGGCGACGAACGCCTCCGCCGTGGTGAAGGCCGCGGCGTCATACAGGGCGGCGATCCCGTCGGCCGTGGCGGCGTCGGGATCGAAAACGGCGGTCAGGTCGAAGTCGCGGATGTCCGACAGCACGCGGGCGTGGTTGCGCCCCATGACGCCGACGCCGGCGACGCCGACCTTGAGCGGGGGAAGATGTTGGGTCATGCGCGAACCTTAGCGGAAGCTGGCGACCGCCGCGATGATCCTGTCCTGCGTCGCCTCGTCGAGGTCGGCGTGCATCGGCAGGCTGATGACCCGCTGCATCAGCCGTTCGGTCACCGGCAGGCCCTGCGGTCCGCGCGGGTACATGTCATAGGCGGGCTGCAGATGCAGCGGGATCGGATAGTAGACCGCCGTCGGCACCCCCTGTTCCTTGAGATGCGCCGCCAGACCGTCCCGGTCCCCGTGCTCGATGGTGTATTGCGCCCAGTTGGAGACATTCCCCGCCGGGACGTCCGGCACGGCGGCGACATGGGCGCGCAGGCCTGCGTTGTAGCGGGCGGCGATGCGGTTGCGCCATTCGATCTCCTGACCGAACACCTTCAGCTTCTCGATCAGGACGGCGGCCTGAATGGTGTCCAGACGGCTGTTCAGGCCGATGCGCATGTTCAGATATTTGGGGTCGTGATCGAAGGTCTTGCCCTCCAGATCGCGCGCCACAGCCTTGCCGTGCACGCGGAGGGAATCGATCAGCTGGGCCAGGTCGTCGTCATTGGTCAGCACCGCCCCGCCGTCGCCGTAGCAGCCCAGCGGCTTGGCCGGGAAGAAGCTGGTGGTGGTGATGTCGGCCCATTTCAGGGGGTGTTCGCCATCGATGGTGCAGCCGAAGCCCTGGGCCGAATCCGAGATCAGTTTCAGCCCGTGCCGGTCGCAGATCGCCTTGATGGCCGGATAGTCGGCGGGCTGGCCGAACAGGTCGACGGCGATGACCACGCGCGGCTTCAGCCGGCCTTCCTTGATCGTCGCCTCGATGGCCGCCTCGAGATGGCCGGGGTCCATGTTGTAGGTCGTGGCGTCGACGTCGACGAAGACCGGCTCGGCGTCGAACCACGGCACGATCTCGGCGGTGGCCGCGAAGGTGAAGCTGGGCACGAAGACAGCGTCCCCCCGGCCGATCCCCCAGGCCATAAGCGGCAGGGCCAGGGCGTCCGTGCCATTGGCGCAGCCCAGCGCGTGTTTCGCCTGACCGAACGCCGCCAGATCGGCCTCGAACTGCCGCACCTGCGGGCCCATGACCCAGGCGCCGCCGACCACGGCCTCCTGCACGGCGGCCTCGATCTTGCCGTTCAGGCGAAGGCGCTGGGCCTGCAGGTCGATGAAGGGAATGGTCATGTCGGAACAGTCTCCGGTCGCGCGCGGCGCAAGCGGCGTCAGCCCCGGAGGGAGACGCGGTGTGGCGCCTCCTACCAAATCGGACGCAGCCACGCCAAACCGCCGCCCGTCACTTCACGTGACGGGTTGCAACGATAGCGTACGGCGCCGTATGCGCAACGCCATGACGACCGGCGTTCCCGCCGTGTTCCTCGATCGCGACGGCGTGCTGATCGAGGACACCGGCTACCCCCATCTGGAAGAGCATCTGCGCCTGACGCCCGGCGCGGCCGAGGCCGTGCGGCGGCTGAACCAGCTGGGCTATCTGTGCGTCATCGTCACCAACCAGTCGGGCGTGGCGCGCGGCCTGTTCACCGAAGACCAGATGAAGGCGTTCAACGCCCTGATCGTGCGCCGGCTGGCGGCCAGGGGCGCGATCATCGGCGCCGTCTACGCCTGCCCCTTCCATGCCGAGGGCCGGGTCGAGGCCTTCATCCATCCCGACCATCCGGAACGGAAGCCCAACCCCGGCATGATCCTGCGCGCCATCGCCGACCACAATATCGATCCGGCGAAGAGCTTCATGATTGGCGACCAGCCCTCCGACATGGAGGCTGCCCGGCGGGCGGGCGTGCCCGGCTTCCTGTTCGAGGGCGGCGATCTCGATGCGTTCCTTCGGGAGCTGCTCGGACACTAGGGCGCAGCCTTGGCTGTGGGATTTCCCTTCCTGATGAAATAGGCTGGGGTTCGATCCCCCGGAGCCTTGCATGACCCAGACCTTCGCCGACCGCCGCTGGACCAGCGCCGACGGCCTCAGCCTCTACGCCCGCGACTATGCGGCCGGACCGGGCCCGGCGAAGCTGCCGGTCATCGCCATCCACGGCCTGACCCGCAACTCGGCCGATTTCGACGCCATCGCCCCCCTGATCGCCCAGAGCGGGCGCCGGGTCCTGGCCGTCGACATCCGGGGCCGGGGACGGTCCGACCGCGCCCCCGACCCCATGACCTATCAGCCGGCGACCTACGCCCGGGACGTGCTGGCGCTGCTCAACCAGTCGGGCATCGAGCGCGCCGTCTTTCTCGGCACCTCGATGGGCGGCCTGATCACCATGGCCCTGGCCGCCATCCGCTCGAAGGTCATCGCCGGAGCCATCCTGAACGACATCGGCCCCGAGGTGGCGAAGGAGGGGCTGATGCGCATCGCCGCCTATTCCGGCCAGCCCGTCGACACCCCCGGATGGGCCGAGGCCGCGGCCTATGTGAAGACGCACAATGCCATCGCCTTCCCCCACTATACGGACGCTGACTGGGACGCCTTCGCCCGCCGCACCTTCAGGATCGGGACCGAGGGCGCCCCGGTGCTGGACTACGATCCCGACATCGCCGTGCCCATCCGCGCCGCGGGCGCCAAGGCGCTGGTCCCCAACCTGTGGCCGATGTTCAGCCGGCTGACGAAGGGCCGACCCGTCCTGCTGGTGCGAGGCCAGAACTCGGACCTGCTGAGCCCCGCGATCGCGGCGAAGATGCGCAAGCGCGCCCCGAAGATGGACTATGTCGAGGCCCCCGGCATCGGCCACGCCCCCATGCTGGACGAGCCCGAGGTCAAGGCCGCGATCTTCCCGTTCCTGAACGAGCTGCCGTAGTGGCGAGTGGCTAGTGGCTAGTGACTGACGGTTCGCCGCCAGTGAGCAACGGCCGCCCACAGCGAGCCGCCTTAAATCACTAGTCACTAGCCACTAGCCACTAGCCACTCCCCTCAATCCGGAACATTCGCCTCCAGCTCGTCCAGCCAGACCCGGGCCGTGGCGTCCGACGGCGCGCGCCAGTCGCCGCGCGGCGACAGCGAGCCGCCCGTGACCACCTTGGGCCCGTTCGGCAGGGCCGAGCGCTTGAACTGGCTGGTCTGGAAGAAGCGGAACAGGAATTTCCGCAGCCACGCCTTGATCACCGGCAGGTCATAGGCGACCCGCTCGGCCTCCGGCGTGTCCGCCGGCCAGTGGCCGGTCGCCGCATCCTTCCACGCCTGATGCGCCAGCCAGGCCACCTTCGACGGCTTCAGCCCGAAGCGGGTGATGTAGAACAGGAAGAAGTCGTTCAGCGCATAGGGGCCGACGGTCTCTTCCGTGGACTGGATCTTTCCGTCCGCGGCCGCAGGCACCAGTTCGGGCGAGATTTCCGTGTCGAGGATGGCGCGCAGCGTCGGGCTGGCGTCCGCGCCGATCAGTTCCTTCGCCGCCACCCAGCGGATCAGGTGCCGGATCAGGGTCTTCGCCACCCCGCCGTTGACGTTGTAGTGGCTCATGTGGTCGCCGACGCCGTAGGTAGCCCAGCCCAGCGCCAGCTCCGACAGATCGCCGGTGCCCAGCACGAAGGCCTGGTGCCGGTTGGCCAGACGGAACAGATAGTCCGTCCTCAGACCGGCCTGCACATTCTCGAAGGTGATGTCATGCACCGGGTCGCCCATGGCGAACGGATGGCCGATGTCGTTCAGCATCCGGGTCGCCGCCGGACGGATGTCGATCTCGGACCCGGTGATCCCCAGCGCCTTCATCAGCGTCCAGGCGTTGGACTTCGTCCCTTCCGAGGTCGCGAACCCGGGCAGGGTGAAGCCGAGAATGTTCGAGCGCGGCAGCTTCAGCCGGTCGAACGCCCGGCACGCCACCAGCAGGGCCTGGGTCGAATCCAGCCCGCCTGACACGCCGATCACGACGCGCTCGCCATTGGTCGCCTTCATCCGGCGCATCAGGCCCTGGACCTGGATGTTGAAGGCCTCGTAGCAGTCCTGGTCCAGCCGCGCCGGGTCGTCGGGCACGAAGGGGAAGCGGTCCAGCGGACGGATCAGGTCGCCGGCCCCAACCTCGCCCATCCCGTCCTCGCGCGCCTCGAACGGCACGACGGTCGCGGCCTCCCCCTCGATCCGCGCGCAGTCGGAGAAGGTGCCGTTGCGCAACCGGTCCAGGCCGATCCGCTCGACGTCGATGTCGGCGACGGTCAGATGGCTCTCCAGCGCGAACCGCTCGCCCTCCGCCAGTTTCGCGCCCAGTTCGTGGATCGTCGCCTGACCGTCCCACGCCAGATCGGTGGTGCTCTCGCCCCAGCCCGAGGCGGCGAAGACATAGGCGCCTTGCGTCCGCGTCGACTGGCTGGCGCACAGCACCGCCCGCTCGTCCGCCTTGCCGATCACGATATTGGACGCCGACAGGTTCAGCAGGATGCGCGCCCCGGCCAGGGCCGCCCGCGTCGACGGCGGCAGCGGGGCCCAGAAGTCCTCGCAGATCTCGGCGGCGAAGACGAAGCCCGGACGATTGACGGCCTCGAAGATCAGGCCCGGCGCGAAATCGACCACCTCGCCGTTCAGGACCACGGAGTCCTCGGACCGGCTGGCGGCCGGCGCGAACCAGCGCTTCTCATAGTATTCGCGATAATTCGGCAGATAGGTCTTGGGCACGACGCCCAGCACCGCGCCCGCGCCCAGCACCACTGCGCAGTTGTACAGGGCGTCGCCATTGCGGATGGGCGCGCCGATCACGGCCACGACCCCCGCCTCGTCCGCGACCCCGGCCAGTTCCGCGATCCGCCGCTCGACCTCGGCCAGCAGGGCGTCCTGCATCAGCAGATCGTCGATGGCGTAGCCGCTCAGGCTCAGTTCGGGGAAGACCAGCAGGTCCACGCCCTGCTCGCCGGCCTGACGGATCAGGACGGCGTGTTCTTCCGCATTGGCGGCGGGATCGGCGATGTGCACGACCGGCGTCGCGGCGGCCACGCGGACGAAGCCGTGAGTGCGGGGCGAGTGGAACGGGTGGGACTTGGGCATCAAACCTTCCGTGCATCCCCGCGAAGGCGGGGACCCAGTGCTTTCGTAAGGCAAAGTGGGTGGGATCGCCATTGGCGGCAACTCCAACCGTTTGATCATCCAAAGGTCCGGGTCCCCGCCTTCGCGGGGATGCACGGAGTATTTTGCAGGTTCGCGTGACGCGCCCGGATTGCCCCGCTAAAGCCAAGGCATGAACGACACGCCGAAAAAGGGCTGGCTCTCGCGGCTGAGCGAGGGCCTCTCCCGCTCCTCGAAACAGATGACCGAGCAGGTCGTCGCCGCCTTCGTCAAGGAGCCCCTCAGCGACGCCGCGCTGGACCAGCTGGAAGAGCATCTGCTGGAAAGCGATCTCGGCCCCGCCGCGACCGACCGCATCGTCGCCCGCTTCCGCGAGCTGCGCTTCGGGACCGGCGCCAACGAGCGCGAGGTCAAGGAGGCCCTGGCCGAGGCCGTCGCCGCCGAACTGGTCAACCACGAGGCCCGCTACGAGCCGTTGAACGGCCCTCGCCCCTTCGTCACCCTGTTCGTCGGCGTCAACGGCTCGGGCAAGACCACCACCCTGGGCAAGATCGCCTCCGACCTGACCGGACAGGGCGCCAGGGTCATGATCGTGGCCTGCGACACCTTCCGCGCCGCCGCCCGCGAGCAGCTGAAGGTCTGGTCCGAGCGCGCCGGGGCGACCTTCGAAAGCCGCCGCGACGGCGCCGACCCCGCCGGCCTCGCCTTCGATGCCTACACCCGGGCGAAGGCGGAAGGGTATGACGTCGTCCTGATCGACACCGCCGGCCGGCTGCAGAACAAGTCCGCCCTGATGGACGAACTGCTCAAGATCGTGCGCGTGCTGAAGAAGATCGATCCGGAGGCCCCGCATGAGACCCTGCTCGTCCTCGACGCCACCGTCGGCCGCAACGCCCTGGCCCAGGAACAGATCTTCGGCCGCACCGCCTATGTCTCCGGACTGGTCATGACCAAGCTGGACGGCACGGCGCGCGGCGGGGTCCTGGTGCCCGTGGCCCAGGCCTCGGACGCCCCGATCAAGCTGATCGGCGTCGGCGAAGGCGTCGACGACCTGCAACCCTTCGACGCGCGAGCCTTTTCACGATCACTGGTGGGGCTTGAGGACTGACATGACCGATACGCCCCCCTCCGAACCGTCGAAGAACCGCCAGTGGATCCGGCAGGCCGTCGATTTCGGCGCCCTGGTCGCCTTCGCCGGCGCCTATGTCTTCCTGCGCGCCCGCGGTCTCGACGGCCGCGAGGCCATGGTCCAGGCCACCTGGGTTCTGGTCGGCGCCTCGGCCCTCGCCCTGATCGTCGGCTACGCCGTCGAGCGGCGGCTGGCGCCCCTGCCCCTGCTGGCCGGCGGTTTCGCCCTGATCTTCGGCGGCCTGACCCTGTTCTTCCATGATCCGTCGCTGCTGAAGATCAAGCTCAGCATACAGAACGGCCTGCTGGCCGTCGTGCTTCTGGGCTCCCTGCCGCTGGGCAAATACCCGTTCAAATATCTGCTGGGCGACTCGATCAAGGTGACGGACCACGCCTGGCGCGGGCTGACGCTGCGCTATGGCCTGTATTTCGCGACCATCGCCACCGCCAACGAGATCGTCTGGCGCACACAGACGGATGACACATGGGTCGCCTTCCGCGGCTTCATCTGGGTCGCCGCCGCCGTTTTCGGCCTGCTGCAGATTCCCTACATCCTGAAACATCTGATCAAGGACGAGGAGCCCGGCCCGATCTCGCCGGACCCCGGCCTCTAGACCGGTTGCGGGGCCGGACGCTTATCGTCCGTCGTCAAACCGTAAAACACGCCTGCTAGCACTGTCGCTGCGATCGAGGGGATACGGTTCATGGTCAAGTCCGGAAACAAGGCGAAACGCGGCGGCGGACTGGGCGCGTCGCCCAGCCATCTGATGCATCGCGTGCTGCAGCTGGCCCTCGACATCTATTCCGAAGAGACGGGGGCGGACGGTCTGACCCAGCGTCAGTTCGCCGTGCTCGAAGCGGTCAGCCACAAATCCGGCCTGACCCAGACCGATCTGGTTCGGGCCACCGGCATCGACCGTTCGACCCTGGCCGATCTGGTCTCGCGCATGACGGCCAAGGGTCTGCTGGATCGCGAAAAGTCCGTCGTCGACGCCCGGGCCAAGGCCGTGCGCCTGTCCGTCGCCGGTCAGGCGGCGCTGGACGCGGCCCGTCCGAAAGTCGAGGCGGCCGACAAGCGGATCATGGCCCTTCTGCCCAAGGGCAAGCGCGACGGCTTCCTCGACCTGCTGGCCGAACTGGCCGGCGAGGCCGACGCCGTGCCCGCCAAGGCCAAGGCCGACGCCCGCGCCGCCAAGAAGGCCGCGCGCGAGGCGAAGAAGGCCGAAAAACTGGCGAAGAAGGCGGACAAGCCCGCCAAACTCTCCAAGGCCGAAAAGCCGGCCAAGGTGAAGAAGGCCAAGGCGCTGGAATCGGCCTGAGGGTCGGTCTCAGCAACCCCGCCCCCCGTCATCCTCGGGCTTGTCCCGAGGACCCATTTCTCCGCCGCACCGGCGTGGAGAACGTGTTGCACAGCGCCGACTGTTGATCCGGAGATCGAGGGCCCTTGACCATGGGTCCTCGGGACAAGCCCGAGGATGACGGATCGTTTGGCGGCCCGCGCTCTTCTCACTCAATGGGCAGCCACCCCTCAATCCATCAGCTGCTGGCTCAGATAGACGTAGTGCCGGGCCCACCGTCGCGCGTTGGCGACCGGGTCGGCGTCGTTGGAATGCCCGCCTGACGTCTCTTCGTAATACAGATGGTCGTGCCCCTGCTCGCCCAGTCGCGCCGCGAATTTGCGCGCGTGGCCCGGATGCACCCGGTCGTCCCGCGTATTGGTGGTGATGTAGACGCGCGGATACTCCGCATCCGGACGAAGCTGCTGATAGGCCGAATAGCGGGCGATATACGCCGCCTCTTCCGGGATGCGCGGGTCGCCGTATTCGCCGATCCACGAGGCCCCGGCGGGCAGTTCGTGATAGCGCAGCATGTCGATCAGCGGGCTTTCGATCACCGCCGCGTTGAGCAGCTCCGGGTGCTGCGTCACGGCGACGGAGGTCAGCACCCCGCCGTTCGACCGGCCGTAGATGCCGGTGCGGCGCGGGCTGGTGACGCCGCGCTGATGCAGGTCGCGGGCGACCGCCGCATAGTCGTCGAAGGCCAGCTGCCGGTTCTCCTTGAGCACCGACTGGTGCCAGGCTGGTCCGAACTCGCCGCCGCCGCGGATGTTGGCGTTGACGTAGACGCCGCCGTTCTCGAGCCAGAGCCTGCCCATCTCCGGAATGTAAGCCGGCGGCTTGGACACCTGGAACCCGCCATAGCCATAGATGATCGTCGGCGCATGCCCATCCATGACCAGGTCTTTCGGTCGGACCACGAAATAGGGAATCCTGGTCCCGTCCGACGACGTCGCCTCGAACTGCTCGACCACATGGGTCGAGGCGTCGAAGCGGGCGGGGGCCTGGCGCACCGTCCCGGCGGTCCCCGCCCGTGCGTCGGCCAGAGCCAGGGTCGAAGGCGTCAGGAAGCCCTCATAGGAATAGAAGATGCGGCCGGATTCGCGGCTTGAAGACCCCAGGTGAACGGCGGCGTTTTCCGGCGCCGGCAGGGCGGTCTCGGGCCAGCCCCATTCCCCCCGGTTCTGGAACACGGCGGTGCGGCCGCGGACGTTGTCGTAGATGGTGGCGACGATGCGGTCGTCCATGACGGCGACATCCTCGACCGACTGACGGGCCGTTGGAGTGAAGACCGTCTCGTCGGCGTTGGAGACGATCACCTGATCGGGCCCCAATGGCCGAAGCTTCATCATGACGACCGCGAGTAACGAACCCGCGGGAACGACCCGGTCCTCCCGGTTCCAGGGCTGGTCAAGGGTGAGGACCAGCTGCCCCCCCATCATGCCGCGAATGGTGACGCGTTCCGGCAGATTCAGCTTCACCGGAGCCCCGTCGATGATCTCCCATGTCTCGCTGCGGAAGGTGTCGAGCGGCCGGCTGATCAATACGCCCAGCACCTCGCCCGCGCCATTCCGATACACCGACGGGCTGACGCCATAACCCCCGTCGCCGATCTCGCCGCGATAGATCTCGGTCGCCTGCGCCAGCGTCTGGCCCCGCTTCAGCGACTTGACGATGAAGGGATAGCCGCTCTCGGTCAGGGTATCCGGCCCGAAATCGGTCGCGACCAGCAGCGTGTCGCGGTCCAGCCATTCCAGCCGGTGCTTGCCCTCGGGCAGGATGAAGCCGTCCTCGACCCACAGGCCGGTCGAGGTGTCGAACTCGCGCACCACCACCGCGTCCTTGCCGCCGTCCGACAGGCTGACCAGGCAGCGCGTCTCATCAGGCGCCAGACAGTCGGCCCCCTTCCACACCCAGTCCTTTTCCTCGGCCTTCGCCAAGGCGTCGATGTCGAGCATCGTCTCCCAGCGCGGCGCGGCCGAGCGGTAGCTGTCCAGCGTCGTGCGCCGCCACAGCCCCTTGGGATTGGCCGCGTCCTGCCAGAAGTTTCCGATCCCCTCGCCGAGGAAGCTCGGTCCCGGAATCCGGTCGGTGGCCGACAGGATGTCGAACGCCTGCTGCCGGAAGGTCTCGTAGCGCGGATCACCCGTCAGGGCGGCCAACGACCGTTCGTTCTCCCCCGCCACGAAGGCCATGGCCTCGGTCCCGTTGACCTCCTCCAGCGCCAGATGATCGTCGGCGGCGCGTACCCCGACGGGGGTCAGGTCGGCGGGCATGTGCGGCGGCGGGGTTCTGCTTTGCGCGTCCATGATGACGTCGCCCGGCGGGACGTCCTGCCGGGCCAGCGCCGGCAACGCGCCCAGCATCAGGGCCGAGATCGCGGCGGACAACATCAGTCGGTTCATATCAAAACTCCGTTCATCCCGGCGAAAGCCGGGACCCAGTTCCTTGGGCGATCGGCGCCGCCGGTGTGACTGCCTGTCGATCCCAGCCGCCGATGCCTCACGAAAGCACTGGGTCCCGGCTTTCGCCGGGATGAACGGATATCTGAACCTATTCCGCCGCCGGCTGATCCATCAGCCGCCGCGTCAGATAGGTGTATTCCAGCGCGATCCGCCGCGCCGTCTCGCGCAGATTGGCCCCCGCCGCGTGGCCGCCGTCGGTGTTCTCGTAGAACAGCACCGGATAGCCCAGATCCTCCAGCCGCGCCGCCGCCTTGCGGGCGTGGCCCGGGTGAACGCGGTCGTCCTTGGTCGAGGTGTGGATGAAGACCTCGGGATAGGGCCGGCCCGCCTCCAGCCGCTGATAGGGCGAATAGGCCTCGATCCACGCCCGCTCCTCCGGAACGTCCGGATTGCCGTACTCGGCCATCCACGAGGCCCCGGCCAGCAGCTTGTGGAAGCGCAGCATGTCGAACAGGGGCACCTGGATGACGGCGGCATTGATCAGGTCTGGCCGCTGCGTCAGCATCGCCCCCATGAACAGCCCGCCCTGCGAGCCGCCCATGATCCCCAGCCTGGGTTGGCTGGTGACATTGCGCGCGATCAGATCCAGCGCCACGGCCTGATAGTCCTCGTGCGCCCGCTGCCGGTTCTCCTGCAGCGCCGCCTGGTGCCAGCGCGGTCCGAACTCGCCGCCGCCGCGCGTATTGGCGACGACATAGACCCCGCCGCGCTCCAGCCACAGCTTGCCCACCGTGGCCGAATAGCCGGGCAGCAGTGACGACTGGAAGCCGCCATAGCCGTACAGCAGGGTCGGGTTCGACCCGTCCATGGCCATGTCGCCGCGATGGACGACGAAATAGGGGATCATCGTTCCGTCGGACGATCGGGCCTCGAACTGCTCGACCGTCATGCCCGTGGCGTCGAACTTGGCCGGCAGGGATTTGGTCAGGTCCGACACGCCCGTCGCGGCGTCGGCCAGATACAGGCTGGACGGGTTCAGATAGCCGGTCACGCTGATGAACACCGCGTCGTCACGCTCGCTGGCCGAGCCCAGGTTGACGCTCACGTTCTGCGGCAGGTCCAGCCGCGTGCGGGTCCATTCGCCCGACGGATCGGGCTCATAGACATCGACCCCGCCGCGCACGTTCTCGTACAGGGCCACGACCAGCTTGTTGCGGGTGTTGGTGATGCCCTCGATGGCCTCGCGCCCGGTCGGGCGGATGACCAGCCGGGCCGGGGTCGCCGGATCGGCCAGCCAGCGGTCCAGGTCCCAGGCGATGACGTCGCCGGTTTTGAATTCCTGCCCCGACGGGGCGGTCCAGTCCTGATCGGTCGTCACCACCAGCTGGCCGCGCACCAGGGCGTTGATGTTCGACTTGGCCGGCAGCTCCAGCCTCGTCGTCGTGCCGTCGGCGTTCAGCCGGTGCGTCTCGCCCTCGTAGAAGCTGACGCCGCGGTTGATCAGGGTCGCCTGCACCACCCCATCGGCGTCGCGCAGCGTATAGCCCGACACCGAGACATCGGTCGGCTGGCCGGTGAAGACCGTGGTGGCCTGGTCGATGGTCTGGCCGCGCCTCAGCACCTTGACGATCATCGGATAGCCGGAGCTGGTCAGGGTGCCCGGGCCGAAATCGCGCGCGATCAGCAGGGTGTTCCCGTCCACCCACGACGCCCCGCCCTTGGACTCCTCGAGCACGAAGCCGTCCTTGACGAAGGTGCGGGTCGCGCGGTCGAACTCGCGCACGGTCACCGCGTCCTTGCCGCCGTCCGACAGGGAGACGAGGCAGCGCGCCTCCCCGGGCGGCAGGCAGCTGTGGCCCTTGTAGACCCAATTCCTGCCCTCGGCCGCGGCCAGGGCGTCGATGTCGAGGATCGTCTCCCACTGCGGCGCCTCGGTGCGATAGCTGTCCAGCGACGTCGTGCGCCAGACGCCGCGCACATGCTCGGCGTCCTGCCAGAAATTATCGATCGTGCCGTCGCGGTTGAAGCCGGGCGAGGGGATCCGGTCGCGGGACTGGACGATCTCCAGCGCCTGCTGGTGCAGGGTCTCGAAGCGCGGGTCGCCGCGCAGCACGCCCAGCGAACGCGCGTTGTGTTCCTCGACCCAGGCCATGGCCCGCTCGCCGTCGACCTCTTCCAGCCACAGATATGGATCGGTCGCGTCCGAGGACGCGAAGCCGCTGGAGGCCTCGGCCGGGGCCGGCGCGGGAACGGGGATCTGGGCCATGGCGGCGCTCGAAAGGGCGGTGGAAGCGAGAAGCGCGGCGAGCGCGGCGGTGCGGATCATGCGGTTGTCCCCGACTGAAGTCGGGCGGCACCTTACCGGGCGACCGATCGGCCACAAGCGTGAGCAGGCCGACGTTACGGCTTTGTCATCTTCGGGAGGAGGAGTGGCTAGTGGCTAGTGGCTAGTGGCTAGTGGAAGAATGATGGAGGTTCCGTCACACGCGAAACAACGGACGAGTTCACTGCCGCCGCCGCCGTACCCCACTTAATCACTAGCCACTAGCCACTAGCCACTAGCCACTCCTTCACGCCCCCTCGTCCGGAATGCACAGAATCTCCCCGCACGCCTTGCAATGCACCGCGTCCGGATCGTGTTTCTGCAGGCCGCAGGTCGGGCAGGAGAATTTGATCTTGTGCGGCTTGAAGATGGTCTGGGCCAGACGCAGGAACAGGGTGATGCCGGTCAGCATGACCACGATCGACAGCACCCGCCCCCAGTTGCCCGGCAGGGTGATGTCGCCGAACCCGGTCGTCGTCAGGGTCGCGACGGTGAAATACAGGGCGTCCAGATAGCCGCTGATCCCCGCGTGACTGCCGCGAAATGTGGCGTAGACGAAACCGGTCACGACGAAGATGAAGGTCACCAGCGAGGCCAGCGCCCGGGTGATCTCCTCCACCCGCGTGTCGTCGTACTTTCGGCCGACGGTGCGCCAGAAGAAGTCCGAGTTCAGCAGGGTCCACAGCCGCAGCAGGCGCAGGAAGCCGAAATTGAACAGCCAGGCGGGGAACAACAGGGTCGCCAGGACGAACAGATCGACCCAGACCACCGGCTTTTTCAGCCAGTCCCTCAGGCTGGTGTGGGCATAGGCCCGGGCGGCGAGATCGAGGCCCAGCACCGCCGCGATCAGATAGTCGATCACATAGAAGACCAGCCCCGCCTCATGCAGGATCGGCGCGACCAGAAAGAAGCCGATGATGGCGAAATCGATGGCGATGACCGCCAGCCGGAACCGCACCGCCAGCGGCGAGGAGCCGTGGTAGAGATAGCGCAGCCGGGCCCGCAGGCGCAGACCCTCGGCCTTGGGTGGAACGGACTCCGGCGCGGGACTGGCTCGACTCATGGCCCAGCTTAACGCCGTTCCCTCGCCTAAGGTCCAGTCCGTCTCTATATCTCGCGGATCATGACCCGCCCCTTCGTCAAGATGAACGGCGCCGGCAACGACTTCGTCGTCGTCAATGCGCTGGAGACGCCGTTCACGCCGACGGCCGACCAGGCGCGCGCCATCGCCGACCGTGAGACCGGCGAGGGTTGCGACCAGCTGATCGCCATAGAGCCGTCCCCGACCGGCGACGCCTTCATGCGCGTCTGGAACGCCGACGGCGGCCAGGTCGAGACCTGCGGCAACGCCCTGCGCTGCGTCGGCTGGATGCTGCTGCAGTCGACGGACAAGGATCAGGTGACCATCGACACCCTCGGCGGGCCGGCCACGGCGCGGCGCGCGGCGGACGGCCGGATCACGGTTGATATGGGCGCCCCGCGGCTGGACTGGTCGCAGATCCCGCTCGACGAGGAGATGGACACCCGCGGCATCGAGCTTCAGGTCGGCCCCATCGACGACCCGGTCCTGCACACCCCGGGCGCGGTCTCGATGGGCAATCCGCACGTCGTCTTCTTCATGGACCATGCGCCGAACGACGGCTTCGTGCGCGGCACGGGGTCGCTGATCGAACATCACCCGCGCTTCCCCGAAGGCGTCAACGTCGGCTTCGCCCATGTCACGGCCCCCGATCACATCCGCCTGCGCGTCTGGGAACGCGGCGCGGGCCTGACGAAGGCGTGCGGGACCGGCGCCTGCGCCGCCCTCGTCGCCGCAGCCCGCCGCGGCCTGACCGGCCGGTCGGCGACGGTGGAGGTCGACGGCGGTGACCTGTTCATCGTCTGGGACGAGGCCACGGACCATGTGCTGATGACGGGCCCGGTGGTGGTGGAACGGACAGGGATGCTGTCGACCTGATCCCGTTCCCGTTGGGAGGGGGCTTGAGCGCACAACGCCCCCCTGTCGTCATCCCGGCGAAGGCCGGGACCCAGCGGCGCCGAAGGCGATCTGTTCACGCACGCTGTATCGGTCAGCCCTGTTCCCGACAGGTTCGCGCTCTCGCGCGCCGCCGGATCCCGGCCTTCGCCGGGATGACGACAGGGGGGGCGCCGGGATGAGCGGGATCGGGAATCCGCGCCGACATCCCTCCCCAAGCGGGAGGGAGACGCCCCCGGCGGTTGTCCCCGTCCGTCCCCCGCTCTAGGAACAGTCCATGGCCGACCTGAACGACAAACAGACCTTCTCCGACGAAGACGCGCTGGAGTTCCACCGCAGCCCGACCCCGGGCAAGATCTCCATGGCGCCGACCAAGCCGATGGCGACCCAGCGCGACCTGTCGCTGGCCTATTCGCCCGGCGTCGCCATTCCGGTCCTGGCCATCGCCGCCGATGTCGACAAGGCCTATGACTATACGTCCAAGGGCAATCTGGTCGCCGTCATCTCCAACGGCACGGCCATCCTCGGTCTCGGCAACCTCGGCCACATGGCGTCCAAGCCGGTGATGGAGGGCAAATGCGTGCTCTTCAAACGCTTCGCCGACGTCGACAGCTTCGACGTCGAGGTCAAGACCACCGACCCGGACGAATTCGTCACCGTGGTCAAGAACATCGGCGACACCTGGGGCGGCGTCAATCTGGAGGACATCAAGTCCCCCGAATGTTTCGAGATCGAGGCCCGGCTGCAGGACCTGCTGGACATTCCGGTCTTCCATGACGACCAGCATGGCACCGCCATCATCTCGACCGCCGCCCTGATCAACGCCGCCCATGTCGCCGGCAAGCGGCTGGAGGACCTCAGGGTCGTGCTGTCGGGCGCCGGCGCCGCCGGCCTCAGCTCGATCGCCCTCATGAAGGCGGCCGGCGTCAAGCTGGAGCACACCATCATCTGCGACCGCCAGGGCGTCATCTACCAGGGCCGGGACAATGTCTCCCAGTGGCAGGCCGCCCACGCCGTCGACACGCCGCTGCGCACCCTGGCCGAGGCCATGGTCGGCGCCGACGTCGTCCTCGGCCTGTCGGCCAAGGGCGCGATCACCAGGGACATGGTCGCCTCCATGGCGCCCAATCCGATCATCTTCGCCATGGCCAATCCGGACCCGGAGATCACCCCGGAAGACGTGCTCGCCGTCCGTTCGGACGCCATCATGGCCACGGGCCGGTCCGACTATGTCAACCAGGTCAACAACGTCCTGGCCTTCCCCTATCTGTTCCGCGGCGCGCTCGATGTCCGCGCCCGTCGGGTCAATCACGAGATGAAGGTGGCCTGCGCCAAGGCCCTGGCCGCCCTTGCCCGCGAGGACGTGCCGGATGAGGTCGCCGCCGCCTATCGCGGCCGCAAGCTGCGCTTCGGCCGCGACTACATCATCCCGACGCCGTTCGACCCGCGCCTGATCTGGTACATCCCGCCCTTCGTCGCCCAGGCCGCCATGGACACCGGCGTGGCGCGCACGCCGATCCAGGACATGGACGCCTACCGGACCCAGCTGCGCTCGCGCCTCGATCCGTCGGCCGCCCTGATGCAGAATATCTCGGGCGCCGTGCGCGCCGCCCCCAACAAGCGGGTGGTGTTCGCCGAGGGCGAGGAGACCGCCGTCATCCGCGCCGCCTGGGGCTTCAAACAGGCCGAGCTCGGCACCCCCATCCTGCTGGGCCGCGAGGAGCTGATCCGCAAGAACGCCGCCGAAGCCGGGCTGAATTTCGACGAAATGGCCATCGAGATCGTCAACGCCCGGGTCTCCGAGCACAACGCCGACTACGTCGACTGGCTGTACGAGCGCCTGCAGCGCCGCGGCTATCTGAAGCGCGACGTGCAGCGGATGATCAACCAGGACCGCAACTATTTCGGCGCCGCCATGTGCGCGCGCGGCCAGGCCGACGCCATGGTCACCGGCGTGACCCGCAATTTCAACATGGTGCTCAAGGAGGTCCGGCGCGTCCTCGACGTCAAGGAGCGGATGATCGGCCTGTCGATCCTGCTGGCCAGGGGGCGCACCCTGTTCGTCGCCGACACCTCGATCCACGAACTGCCCAACGCCGAGGAACTGGCCGAGATCGCCATCCAGGCCGCCGCCACGGTGCGCAAGCTGGGCAAGACCCCGCGCGTGGCCTTCCTCAGCTATTCGACCTTCGGCAACCCTCCCGGCGACCGGGGCGAGAAGGTGCGCGAGGCCATCCGCATCCTCGACCAGCGCGGCGTCGATTTCGAATATGAGGGCGAGATGCCGCCCGAGCTGGCCCTCGATCCGGAGGCGCGGGCCGCCTACCCCTTCATGCGCCTGTCCAGCCACGCCAATGTCCTGGTCATGCCGGCCATTCATTCGGCGGTCATCTCGACCCGGCTGGTGCAACAGCTCGGCGGCGCGACGGTGATCGGCCCGCTGCTGGTCGGGCTGGAGAAGTCGGTCCAGATCGTCAGCCTCGGCGCGTCGGTCTCCGAGATCATCACCGCCGCCACCTTCGCCGCCTATGACGAAGGAGCCGTGGCCGAGGCCTGACCTAGAGGAGGCCCGCCGCCGCCTTCAGCCGGCGATTCCGGCGGTCCAGCAGCCAGCACAGGATCACGGCGGGGATGCCGACCGCCGCCGTGCCGGCGAAGAACAGGGCGTAGGCCATCATCAGCTCGTGCCCCTGCTGCAGCCCCTCGACCACCACGCCCGAGAAGCCCTTCAGGAACTTGCCCAGCAGGGCGTAGAACGAACTCAGCAGGGCGTACTGGGTCGCCGTATAGCCGATGCCGGTGAGGCTCGACATGTAGGCGACGAGGGCGGCGCCGGCCAATCCCTCGCTGAAATTCTCGACGAACAGGACACCGGCGAACATCGGCGTCGACAGGCCCGCCAGCGCCATCAGGGTGTAACCCAGGTTCGACATCGGACCGATCAGGGCGCCCAGCAGCAGGGTCCGGCCAAAGCCGAACCGAAGGGCGAAAAGGCCGCCGGCGGCGATGCCCGTGATCGAGCCGGCCAGACCGGCGCTGAGGCGCATCGCCCCGATGGCGTCCTTGGTCAGACCCAGATCGATGTAGAACGGTCCGACCATCGGTCCCATGACAAAGTCCGGCAGCCGGTAGAGGCTGATCGCCGCCAGCATCAGCAGGGCGGCGGTCTTGTGGGTTTTCAGGAAGTTGAGGAACGGGCCGACGACCGCGTCGAACATGCCGCGGGCGGTCCAGGGCGCCGCGCCGCCGGTCGCCCTGGCGATGGCCGACCGGTCCACCGGCTCCTTGGCGAACAGGGTGGCGATGATGGCGATCGACATCGCCGCGCCCCAGATCGCATAGGCCGCGTTCCACCCCAGCCGGGTGGCGAAGAACAGGATCAGGGCGTTGCCCGCCAGGATCGCGAACCGGTAGCCCAGCTGATAGGCCGAGGTCAGCAGGCCCAGGTCCTCGTCGTTCTCGGCGCTCTCGATCCGCCAGGCGTCGACGACGATGTCCTGGGTCGCGGATGCGAAGGCGGTCACAAGGGCCGCGGCCCCAAGGACGGTCAGTCCGCCTTCCGGGCCGACGATGGCCATGGTGATCAGGGCGGCGCCGACCAGGGTCTGGGACAGCAGCATCCAGCCGCGCCGCCGCCCGAACCGGCCGAGAACGGGAACGTCGAACCGGTCGACGAGCGGCGCCCAGAGAAACTTGAAGGAATAGGCCAGGCCGACCCATGAAATGAACCCGATGGTCGAAAGGGCGACATCGCCCTCCGCCAGCCAGATGCTGAGGGTCGCGCCCGTCAGCAGGAACGGCAGGCCGGAGCCGAAGCCCAGCAGCAGGGTGATCAGGACGCGGCCACGACCCAGCGCCTTGAACACGTCTTTCGCACCCGCCTTGCGTGGCGCGGCCTCCGTGGCGTTGTCGGTCATCTGGCGTCCCTTGGAAGCGACGCCCCCGCGTCCCTTATGCGACGGCGACCTTGGCGCGCTCCGCGCGGTTCGTCCAGCGGGCGAGTGAGGCGCGCAGCGTCTCGAGCTCCAGCGGCTTGACCAGATGATCGTCCATCCCCGCCTCAAGGCAGGTCCGGCGGTCCTCGGCGAAGGCGTGGGCGGTCAGGGCCACGATCGGCGTGTTGTCGCCGCCGGCGCGGATGGCGCGCGCGGCGCTGGGCCCGTCCATGCCGGGCATCCGCATGTCCATGAACACCAGATCGTAGCGTGCCCGCTTCATCGCAGCCACAGCCTCATGGCCGCTGGCTGCGGTCTCGACGGCGCAGCCCTCGCGCCGCAACAGGGTCGCGGCCAGCAGGGCCCCGACCGGATTGTCCTCCACCAGCAGGACGCGCGTGCCCGAGAACCGCGTCAGTCCCACGCGGTCGTCCTCGGGCGGCGGCGGCGGCGGCAGGCCGGGTTGCAGCGCGGACCCGGCCCCCGCGGCGGCCAGCACACGCTCGGCCACCGAGGCGCGACGCAACGGCTTGATCAGATAGCCGTGGAAACCGGCGCCCTTGTAGCGGGCGATCAGATCGCGCTCCGACGGCTTCAGCAGAATGATGCCCCGACCCTGGGCCGGACGGGCGGCCAGTCCCGATCCCGCGGCGCGGGCGGTGTGATCGATCAGGACCACAGGTGCATCGGCGCTGTGGCGGCCGCCGGACGCTTCGATCTGGGCGACGGTCGCCGCCCGCACAAACGGGTCCGGGCTGACCACCTTGACCGTGCGGCCTTCAAGCGTTCGGCCGCGTACCGCACCGTTCACGGCAGGGAAGGCAGCCTCGAAACGGAAGCGCGCGCCGGGGCCATCCGGCCGACCGGCGACCGTGACGGTTCCCTTCATCGCCGCCGCCAGTTTCGAGACCACCGCCAACCCCAGGCCAGCGCCGCCGAACCGGCTGGCGTCCGAGGCGTCGACGTGGCCGAACTCCTCGAAAATCCGCTTGCGCGCCTCGGCCGGCACCCCGGGTCCGGTGTCATCGATGATGAAGGCCAGTTTGGGCCGGGACGCCACGCCGTTGATCCGCTCGACGGTGATGCGCACCCCGCCCGTCTCGGTGAATTTCACGGCATTGCCGGCCAGGTTGAACAGCACCTGACGCAGACGCCCCTCATCGCCGATGATGTCGACCGCATCGGCGGCGACCGACCAGACGATCTCAAGCCCCTTCTCGTGGGCCCGGGGGCTCAGCAACTCGGCCACGCCGCGAACCAGCGCCTCCAGATCGACCGGGGCGGCGTCGAATTCCAGCTTGCCGGCTTCCAGCCGGGCGTAGTCCAGCAGATCGTTGACCAGGCCCAGCAGGTGCTCGGCCGAGGACCGCGCCGCCTCGGCGTATGCGCGCTGTGCGCCGTCCAGCCGGGTGCGTTGCAGAAGGCCCAGCATGCCAATCACGCCGTTCAGAGGCGTCCGCATCTCATGGCTCATCAGGCGCAGGAACTGCTGTTCGGGCGCCTCTCCCTTGGCCGGTTCCGTGCCTGCCGGTTCGGTCGTCTTCCCACGTCGCGCCATTCTGGCCTCGCGTCCCTCACGTTACGCGAGAAACATGCGGCCACAGATATTAACGCCCGCTCAAAAGTCCTTCAGAAAACAGGCGTGTCCGCATGATGCGAGGTCTGGCGCTCGAAATCGCCCTGCGCTCCGACGGTCGAGCGGCGATAGACGAGGGCTTCGGCGATGTGCCGACGCAGCACCCCCTCGCATCCGTCCAGATCGGCGATGGTGCGGGCCAGACGCAGTGTGCGGGTCCAGCCCCGGGCGGTCAGCCCGCCCGCCTCTCCCGCCCGCATCAGCAGGGCCCGGCCCGCTTCGTCGGGGGTGGCGAACCGGTCCAGCGTCTCGCCGGAGGCCCGGGCGTTGACGGCCTGGTCGCGGGCGATAGCCGGATCGATGCCGGCGGCGCGCAGCCGGTCCTCCTGCATGGCGCGGGCCGCGGCGACACGGGCCGCGGCCTCGGCCGTGCCCTCGGCCGGAGGCGGCAGGGCCATGTCCGAAGCGGTGACCGGAGGCGTCTCCACGGTCAGGTCGATGCGATCGAACATGGGACCCGAGATGCGGTTCTGATAGTCGCGCTGACAGCGGGGAGCCTTGCCGCACGCCCCGCGTCCGGCCCCGCCGACCCCGCACCGGCATACTCGTGTTGCCCTTTTGCTGTCCGGCATTTCGCTTCGGCGCACAGTGCCACGGCCCAAACCGGTTCTGCGGCGAGATGCGAGCTTTGGCGCGCAGCTAGGTTTCCGCCGTCACGGACTAGGGCATCGAATGATTGACGCCGCTCGGATCGTCGGTGTCGATCCGAAGACCTGGACGTGGTGGGAGGGCGATGAGCGCGCGCCCTACGTGCACCAGTATCCGGCGATCATCCAATATCTTGGCTATGAGCCGTGGCCGGAACCTCAGTCCCTAGCCGAAAAGCTCTTGGCTCAACGAAGGCGGCGAGGTCTTTCGATCAAGCGCGCGGGCGAGCTCACTGGCGTTGACGAAGGTACATTCGGACGGTGGGAGAGCGGCGAATGGCAACCCCAGCCGCGATCTTTGCGGCTGATCGGCCGGTTTCTTGGCTCTTTGGATTGAACGCCAATCAGCTTCACCCGCAGAGCAGCGGCAGGTTATGGCCCGGTTCGCAAAGCAATCTCCGAAACGCTGCGCCGGCCCGCGGAACGGGAGAGCTGCACGAACACGTCTATGGTCGAGCGGATATAGTGCACGACGTCCTCTCGTCGCAGCGTCGTGCCGCCTTGCAAGACAAGCAGCGCGATTTGTTCGATCGCCCGGTCCGGACTGTCGGCATGCACGGTCGTCATCGACCCTGGGTGACCCGTGTTGACCGCGCGCAGGAAGGTGTAGGCCTCGGGGCCGCGCAGCTCTCCCAAGATGATCCTGTCGGGCCGCATGCGGAGCGAGGCGTTCAACAGATCCTCCGCGGTAACGAGGGCTTCGCCTAGTGCGCTGCGCGGGGCGATCAGGCCGACCGCATTGGGATGATGCAGGTGGAGTTCGGGCGTGTCCTCGATGAAGATCAGCCGTTCCTCCTGCGGAACCTCCTGGATAAGGGCATTGAGGAATGTCGTTTTGCCGGTGGAGGTGCCCCCAGAGATCAGGATGTTACGACGACCTGTTACAGCGATGCTCAGCAAGCCGGCGACGTCTCCCGTTTTCAACCGTTCGCGCAACTGAGCATCCAGTTCGGTCTCGCGCCGCGGCCCGTCCAGATGTGCGGTCTCGAACGCGCCGGAGGCGACGTAGTCCTCCAGCCTGAGGTCCGAGGAGACGTGTTTGCGGATCGCCAGCACGATGCCGCCCCGCGTCGCGGGAGGGATGATGATCTGCACCCGCTCGCCGCCCGGAAGCGCCGCTGACAGGATAGGGTGTTCACGACTGATGCCTTGGTGTGCATAGGCGGCGATCTGGCGGGCCAGGCGGGCCAGGGCGGTTTCATCCAAGCCGGGGATCCTGTGACACTCGATCCCGCCGCCAAGGGTTTCGGCCCAGCACTCGTCCGGCGCGTTGACATAGATGTCCGTGACATCGGCGCGGGCGAGGATGCCGGCGAACGGCGCCAGGTAGCTCTGCAGATAGACCTGTCCTTCGCGAAGGACATCGGTCATCGCCGTGTCTCGCCGGACGAGAATTCCAGATCGCGCGCGACCAGAACCCCGACCCGGGCGCCGGCGTCCACGTGAAGCGTGGCTTGCCCGTGAGATCCGGCGGTCGGGGCCGCCGCCGTCGCCATCGAGGCTACGACCACGGGGGTGTCTCCCGCTACGCTCCCGGTTATCAGGGCGCTGCCGATATTCATGGTCGACTGCAACAGCGCAGCGCCGAACCGCTCCAGGAAATGACTGTCCACGCGGCCCTGGACGCCCGCCCGTCCCTGCATGTCCGCGGACGGCGAGGCGAGAGCGATGGAGACGCCGTCGGGCCGCACCAGACGCGTCCACTGGATCAGGGCCCGGTTCTGTCCGGGCGCCATGTCCGACTGGTAGTCGCCGAACAGTCGGGTTCCGCGAGGGATGAGGATCTGACTGCCGTCGAACCCGGTGATGTCGCGAGACACGATCGCCCTGACGTGGCCCGGCCGGGTGGAGTCGAGCGCGGTCTCCAGGACGGCGGGGATCAGCGTGCCCTGGGGCACCGTCATCGCCCGGCGGCGCAGCCGGGTCGTACGGACGGGATCCTGGTCCCCCGCCGCCGCGGCGCCCTCGCCCCTCGCGCCCGCGGGCGGCGCCGTTGTGTCGATCACAAGGACGGCCCCGGTCCCGCCGCCCTGAGCCACAACCTGGGTCGGCGCAGGCGACGGCCCGGGGGAAGCGAAGGCTGGCGCCGGAAAATTGGGAAGAGCCGGCGCCGGCGGCGCGGGCGTCCTCGGAGCCTGTGCGACGACCGGTTGGGGCGAGGGCGTCACAACCACAAGCTCGGACCCTGACGGGAGGGGCGGCGGCGGCGGTGGTTCCGCCGGCAGGTAGAGCGGCGGCAGGGCCGCGGGCAGGTTCACGCGGTCGACGGTCCGGATCTGGGTCGACGGAGCCGTGGCCCCGCGCCGCTGGCTGTCGAGGACACCGAACAGCAGGACGCCGCCTAGGATGACGCCGCCGAACAGCAGCCACGCCGGCGCCGGGCCGCGATGCCGGGCGACGACCGGGCGGATGTCCGCGGCGTTCGTCCCCGGGGAGGGCGGGCTGTGGGAATCGACCGTCACGGGGAAGGCCTTGTGCTCGAGCGGCTGGCGCGTGCGGTCTGCCCGTCCACCCGGAACAGGAGCGTCCGGTGCACCGCGTCGATCACATACAGTCCATTGCGCATGTGGCCCTCCACGAGCAGTTCGTCGCCGGCGTCATCGATGGCGAAGACGGCCGGTATCGCTTGCTGATCGCGCCATTCGATAGAGGTGCGCACCCCGTCGTCGCTGACCGCGACCGGACGAACGCTCCGGGCGCCGCTCAGGCGGTATCGTCCGACGCTGAGCTGAGCGCCGGGCTCCGGCTCCGGCGCGGTGGACGCGTCGGGATAGGCGAAGCGCACGGTGAAGGGGGTATCGGCGCCCGGGGCGTAGGCCGACGACAGTTCGAAATTATAGACGCGGGCGTCGGTGATCACCGTCATGTTGGTGGCGCTGTTCTGCCGGATCGGCTTGACGAACAGGGCGTCGCCGCGTCCATTGACCGTCACCTGCCAGCTGTCGCTGTCGCCGATCCCAACATTCTCCACCCGTTCCTCGGGGCTGAACAGGACCGTCGACTGGTAGCCGGTCGCCACCCGCAGGCGGAAGACCTGGCCGGCGTCGTACGGGATGGTCCGGAGCCGGGCGTCGCCCGGGTTGGGCGCAGGCGGCGTCTGTGCCTCCGCCGGGCCGCGAGCAGAAGGACGAGAAGCAGGAGGCGCTTCATGGCGTATCACCGGTCGCGGGTCCGACCTGGACAGTTTCGGCCTCGAGCGGGACCGCACCGTAGGGATCGGGCGAGACGGACATCTCAGGCGCCGGCAGGGCTTCAGGATCGCGTCGGTAGTCGAGGACCTGGAAGCCCAGTGGGTTGAGGAAACGGTCCTCGGCCGACATGGGTTCGCCGGAGAACCGATACCGGACGATGCCGACCCACGGCATCGCCGGCTGATACTGCCCGCCCTCGTCCCGCCGCACGGTTTCGAACCGCACGAGCGCCGACTGGGCGTCCAGCCGCGACACGCTCTTGACCCGGGCCTCGACGATCGAACTGCGCGGATAGAGATTGAGCGGCCCGTCGATGTTCGAGGCCTGCATGAAGGTCAGATAGTCGCTGCGCGCCCGCTCCGCCGACCAAAGGCCGACCTTCTCGTAGTTGGTCTGGAGGGTGGCGATGTCGAAGCTTTCGCGCGCGATGACATACTGGACCAGCATAGACTGGACCAAGGCCCGATCCGGCGTGATCTGGCCCGGATCCAGGGGCTTGAGCGCCTGGACGAAGCCCGTGGTCCGATCGACCATCAGCGTATAGGGCACGACCGTCTTGAGCGGCATGAGCACGACCAGCGCGATCGCTTCCGACACGGCCACGACCACCGCGGCGGCGGCGACGCTCCAGGCGATCCGGCGCGACTTGCGCAGCGCTTCGATCTGGTCCGTGGCCCAGCTCCCCGCCTCGCGATAGTAGGCGTTCAATGCTTCCCGGCTGGTTTTTTTCATGAACGGCGGTCCCGAAGAGCGGCCCCAAGGGATGCCCGCGGCCGGGTCCGGCGGAGGGTCTGACCCGAGGCCGGTATGGTGAAGTCGTCCGCGGTCGCGGCCGCGCCCGCGCGGGCCAGCGGCGCGGCGGCGGATGCCCGGGAGGACGTCTGCGCATGGGACATCTGCTCGCGACGCTGGGAGGCGAAGAGGGCGTCGGCGACCGCGTGGGCGCGCGGCGCGGGCCGGTCGGCCCCGGGCTGCGGAGACGGGGCCGGGACCCGTTCGGAAGGAGTCGGGAGCGGCGCCGGTGCAGCGATGCCGCGCCAATGGACCATCGGCAGGTCGACCGTGAAGGCGAGCCGCAGAATCACGGCGAGCGATCCCGCCATGGCGAGGGCGAAGCCGAGGCACAGGATCAGCAGTTCGACCGGCGCGGACGCGGTGACGGTTCTGGCCTGGCGCAGCCCGGTCACCTCCGCCAGCCAGGGTTCGAGCAGCGCCAGTTCGACGCCGAGCAGTATCGTCACGGCAGTCGAGGCCAGCAGGGCGAAGACCAGGGCCCGGGCCCAGCCGACAACGACCCCGCGCGATACTCCGAACAGCAGCAGACCGGCGAACAACGGCGCCAGCGCCAGGAGAAGTCCCGCCGTCAGCCGGACGACGGCGAATGCCGCCACCGTGCTCGACAGGAACAGGACGCGCGCCGTTCCGAAGGCGGGATCGTCCGGGATCGGCGTGCGCCTCGGCGGTTGGCCCGGGAGGGTGTCGCCGGGCGGCGTCAGGGCGGTGACGTCGCTGCGCCCCGTCCCAAGATTGATCAGGCGGTTGATGGTCACGTCGGCGGCCTGCAGGCGGCCGATCAGATCGTCCCGGGCGCCGGGCAGTCTGGCGGACCCGCCGACGGCCGCGCCCAGCTGCGCCGGGCCGTCGACGACGACGTCGTAGACGACGGTGCGATAGGCCGGCCAGCTAGTCGCGAACGTCAGCACCACCCCGATCTTGACCACCGCCATCACCCCGTCGCGCAAGGTCGGGGTCTCGCCGAGCATCATGCGCAGGCCGAACAGGGCGACGAAGATCGTCAGCAAGGCCGTCAGTACGAGGGCCAGCGGCGAGCCGGGGTCGGCCAGAAGCTGATAGCCCGCCGCACCGATCGTCCGCCCCTGGCAATCGATATGACTCAGCAGCGCCGACAGGAAGGCGTCGCCGGTGGAAAGCGCCGGGCAGGTCGCCATCACGCGCGCTCCAGCAAGGGGGCCATCCAGTCGGCCGGATCATCGCCGACCGCGGCGCGAATCTCGTCGAGCAGACGGACCGTCCGCTCACGGCCGGACAGGATAACCAGGACATCGGTCTCGCCCGACAGGTCCAGACGCGCGACCACGCTTTCTCCCCCGCGCTTGATGAGGAAGCAGTGGGCGCTGTCCGGCAGGGTTCGGATCAGGTCGAACTCGTGCGGCGTGAGCCCGAAGCCCTCGACATAGTCCTCGGCCCGCGCCTTGGCGTTGACCATGAAGATCTGGGTGGCGGCCTGTTCGATGATGGCGCTGGCGATGCGGCTCTCAAGCGCATCCTGGGCGCTTTGGGTCGCGAAACCGACGATGCCGTTGCGCTTGCGGATGGTCTTTTCCCAGTCCTTGATGCGGCGGACGAAGACATCGTCGTCCAGCGCCTTCCATCCTTCATCGACGACGATGATCGCCGGGGACCCGTCGAGACGCTCCTCGACCCGATGGAAGAGGTACATCATCGCCGGGGTTCGGACGGCGGGGTCGTCCAGCAGCACCGTCATGTCGAACCCGACGGTCTGCACTGACAGGTCGGTCAGGTCCTCGGGATTGTCGAACATCCACGCCCGCTCGCCCTTGCCCCACCACGGGCGCAGCCGCGACCAGAGATCCTCGGCGTGGGGGCGCTGGTCGCCACGGAACAGCTCGACCAGATGCCTCAGCCGGCGATGCTCGACCGGCTGATCGAAATTGGCCTCGATCGCATCGCGGATCCGGGCCAGGTCGTTCACGTCGGCGCCGCCGGCCAGCTGGCTCAGCCAGTCGACCAGGAAGCCGCGGTTGGCCGGCGTGTCCTCGAGCTGAAGGGGGTTGAGCCCCGAGGCTTCGCCCGGACGAAGCACATCGTAGCGACCGCCGATCGCGCGGATGAACAGTTCCGCGCCACGATCCTTGTCGAAAAAGATGATGCGCGGGTTCAGCTTGCGCGCCTGGGCGAGCAGGAAGTTGAGCACGACCGTCTTGCCGGACCCCGACGGGCCGATCACCGTGAAATTGCCGAGGTCGCCCTGGTGGAAGTTGAAGAAATACGGCCCCGCGGCCGTGGTCTCCAGCAGGGTGATCGCGTCCCCCCAATGCGACCCGGTCGCCGCCCCGAGCGGGAAATTGTGTGCGCTCGCGAGGCCGGCGAAATTGTTCGTCGACACCAGTCCACGACGGGCGATGTATTTGAAGTTGGCCGGAAACTGGGCCCAGAAGGCCGGTTCCAGGGCGATGTCCTCGCGGACCGCCACGATGCCCATGTCCGCAAGACTGGCGGTCACCTCCGCGACCGCCGCATCGACGGAGCCGGGCGTGTTCCCGCGCACGGCGATGGTCATATGGTGCTCGCCATAGCCCGCGCGCCCGGCGGCGACATCGTCCTTGGCCTGGGCCAGTTCTCCGCGAAGGGAGATCGCCTCATCCTCCGCCGAACGCATGCGGCGCAGGGCCAGGTTCATACGCTCCAGCGCGGCTTGCCGCTCCACGAAGGCGAACGACTGGGTGATCGTCAGTTCGAACGGCAGACGCAGCAGCTCGTCGAACATGCCTGGAGCGCTGTACGCTGGATAGTCCTTGATCGAAACCAGGCCCAGGAAACTCCGGGGAACATGTCCGGCCGCCGACAGCTCCACCGCCTCCTGGCCGAAACTGACCCGGCGATACGGCAGATAGGCACCCAGGTCCTGATGCGGCAACAGCACCGGCCGCTGCTCGCCATTGTAGAGCTCCGACAGGAATTCCAACGGTTCGGAGCACACGCCATCGGGCGTCTCGTAAACGCCCATAAGGCGAGGCGCATAGTCGCCGAGGGCCGCGATCAGGGCGTCGCGGCCCGCATCCAGCTGCGACAGTTCGTAGGCCTGGGCGACGCCCGCTTCTTCGCCGGCGCGAGCGAACCAGTTCCGCACCGTGTCAGCGACGCCGATCCGGCCCTGCAGCGGCCGGCGGATGAGCGTCAGATAAAGGTCGTTGACGTACAGCTCTTTCCGGGCGAGCCGGTCGGCCCAGCGGTCCCCGAGCGTCTGCGAAAACGCGTCCGGGTACGCCGCGTGGAGATCGATCTCCGCCCGCCGCCGGATGACGTGATGGTAGAGGGCGAACCGTGAGGAGCCGACGGCGCGAAGCATCGCGTCGCGCAGGGTCTTGCGATAGTTGAGCTCGCCCGTGTCCGCGGTTTCGAACAGCAGGCCCCGCAGACGGATCGTCTGCATCAGCAGGCCGTCCCGCGTCTCGAGCGTGCAGTCGTTGACGTGCCGGGCGTAGGGCAGATGCGTGCCCGCAGCCTGCTCACGTATCACCGTGCGAGCTCCCTGGCTCAGGGACGGTAGGAGTTGCATCGCCAGATGTGGTGGTTGCGCACGCGCGGGCACTGGCCGATTCGCATCAGCCACAGGTCGATCGTTCGCGGTTCACGCAGACAAAGCAGAATGCCGACGCCGTGGATGACCAGGGCGATCGGCAGCACCCAGACCGAGCGGACGATCAGGAACAGTTCCGCAGCGATCACGGCGTTGATCACGAAGTAGTTGTAGGTGACGCCCGCGAACATCTGCGGTCGGGTCAGGGCGGTGAAGAGAGGGGTGCGTTCCAGGTGATCCAAGGCGCTAGCCCGCGAACCCGGCGGTCGACCGGATGCCGGCGACGATGCTCACCGCGCCGAACAGGATGAAGCAACCCAAGATCACGACGGCGCCGTAGCGCCAGTTGATCCGGCCGGTCAGCATCAGCAGACCGACGCAGGCGACGGCGATGACCGCGACGACCGTGGCGACGGTGCCGAGGAGGGTGCCTTGAAGCCATTGAACAGCGGAGACGATAGGGCCGGAGCCTTGCGGATCTGCCAGACCGATTTGCGCGTGAGCTGTTAGCGGCTGCGCGGCGATCCAAGCCGCCACGGCGGCAGCTAGGGGAGCCTTTGTCCGCTTCATGATGTACGCCCCACACAATCCTTACGGGTCACCATAGAGCGAAGATATTCGCGCCTGCCAAGCGGATTCATCGAATTCGCACGGCAGGCGCAAAGTCGTTTTGAAGCCCCAATTTCGCCCGTGAAACGGTCGCCACAATCGGCCAAAGAATTTACGCTCCCCTACAGCTAACGATTTGCAAGATCACCGCGAAAACATATCCTGCTTGCACACTGGGCAACGATCAATGATCGAAGTGTCGTAGAATTTGAATACTTTTAGTTGATTATATATTCTTCTATCTTGGAAAGAGGTTCCGCATTTACCGCACCGAAGGAACATAAGCACCGCAATAGCAATCATTGACTGAACCACTACCCAGCCAGTTCGAAAAAGAAGGTAACCAATACCAATTGTAAAGGCGGCAGACTGCCGCCAAGACCAATATTAGTTTTGCCGCAAATCTATTCATTACCCAATCTTTACATGCTGGAGCGACTTGGCCGCCGTAACTGACCCTTACACCCACATTGGCGTTAACGCTGGCCCCCGTGCCGGGCCTTAAACCCAACGATGCGCCGTTGAACCCTCCCTCTGGAACCCAAGAGCGTCATTCCGGTGCCAGCAGCTACGGGCCCGAAGCAACCGTTTGCATTCACCCTAACACCCGGCAGCTTACAGTGGTGAAGTTACTCACGAAAACTTGTGCCCACACTTCGAGCAAACCGATTCCAAAATCGGAGTTGAGTAGGATTTAGGCATGCCGGGCGATGATCCGGGCACCAGTCGAACGAAGGGCGACTTCGTACAAACAGGACACACAATAGCTATATAGTATGTGACAAATAAAATAAATCCAATCGACATCGTCGATATTGCGGCCGGCAGCGACACTCTGGACAGAGCAAGTCCTGCAAGGAAGAGTAACGGCGGTATTAGGCCGAACAGTTTCGAAAACCGTATTCTAAACATAACCTACCTCGAACAAGCCGGTAAATCTGATCTGGTGATTGTCGTGGTGCTTCGAGTCGCCGTTGCTTGCGGCGTCCGGAAGCCGGCGCTTACGCTATGCCCCCAACCACCGCTCGTTGATTGGTGGCCACCTGCACCAAACACAGGGCCAGCGCCTGTCAAGTTGTACGAGGTTCCCGAGAAAGAACTAAGGTCGGAAAAATTGGTGACTGTCGCCGCCACACCACCACCCGGAGTCATTAGTCCAAATTGCGTGGAATCATACGTTCCAAACCCGGAATCCCAATCAAAATAAACTCCGGTGGAGCCACCGCCGCCGACCCCGAACCCGCCGAATGCCCCTCCATCAATCGCCCACACGTTGCCCAGGAATGGAATGTCTGATCCCCGAGCACCGCCAGATACGGTACCGTCAGCATTGAGACATTGATCGGAATCGTTGCCTCCAAGATGGGCGAGACTGGCGCCCAAGAGATCTGACAGATTTGAACCAAGCTGAGGCCAGTCACACGGTATGGAAAGTGTGACTGGTAGAAAGAACGCAGTGTCACCTTTGTGCCATTCACCGTGTGGGTTATCAGGACCGGAGTCGTTTGCGTAAATCCAGCGCTGCATATACGAAAACTCGCCGCAAGTGCCGGAAGGATCAATGAGATTCACCGGATCGCCGGCGACATAAGCACTCAGGTTCGCGCCCGCCGCATACCCAATCGGATCCGGCTGCAGGAACCTGCCCAGGTCCGGCGCATAAACCCGCGCCCGGTAGTTGTAGAGCCCCGGCGCCATCCAGGCCTGGCCGGTGTACTGGAAGCGGTTGGCGGCGCTGGGCACGCCATATTCGTCGTAGCGATTGGCGTTCACCGTCCCGCTGGCGTCCTGCACACCCAGAACGGAACCGCGCTCGTCGGCGATCTGCTGCACCCGAGCTCCGCTGAAATAGCTCGCCACCGGCTGGTCAAGGCCGGGGCCCGGGATATGGCGCGTAGTCATCACACCGGAACTGTTGTATTCGCTGGCGAGCTGGTCCCCGACGTACTGGAAGTTTCCGCCGACGCCGGAATAAAGTCGCCCGCCGGGGTCGTATCCGAACGCATACCCCGTCCCGCCGATCGTCGCCGAGGTCAGCCGGTTCGCCGCGTCATAGACATAGGCGCCGCCCATGTTGATGTTCTGGTTGGCGTCGTAGGTCATGGCTGAACCGCCGACCGACGTCACCCGGTTCAAGCCGTCATTGGCGTAGCTGGTAGAGCCCGTCGCCGGCGCATAGACATAGACCCCGTTCGAAACCGTCCGGCTGGCGATCTGCCCGGCCGGATTGTAGCCGTAACCGAACGTCACGTCGTAGCTCGAGCCCGCCATGTCATGGCTCAAGCTCGTCAGTCGCCCGGCGACGTCGTAGCCATAAGCCGTGGTCGTCCCGTTGCCGCGCGTGATCCCCGTGGGTTGACCCAGATTGTTGTAAGCGTAGGTCGCCAGCACCCCGGCGCCCGAGCTCGCTCCGTTTTCACGGATGGCCGTGACGGCTCCGGACACGTCGCGGTCGTACTGGGCGTAGAAAGCGTCCGGCCAGGTGATCCGGGTCATACGGCCGGCCGGGTCGTTCTGGTAGCTCATGACCCCCAGTGGTCCAGTTTCCGAGGTTAGGCGCGACAGCGGGTCCCAGACCTTGGTCAGGGTCTGGCTGTTCCCCGTCGAGGTCAGCACCCGGCCCAGATTGTCATAGGTCAGCGCCACATCCATCGTGCCGGACGGCGCGTCCACGATCGTGACCCGGCCGAGGTTGTCCAGCGTGAGCGTCGTGGTCTGGCCCGCCCGGCTGCGACTAGCGACCATCCGCCCGTAGGCGTCGTAGGCGACCTGCTCATAGTCGGTAGTAGAGGTTCCGCCACCCGTAGGGTTCGGATAACGCAGCGTGGTGGGGCGATCAAAGCCGTCATACTGCCGGATCGAGACGTTGCCGTTCCCGTCGGTCAGCGAGGCGGTCTGGCCGTTGGCGGTGTAGGTCACGCTGGTGGTGGCGGCGACTCCGCTCACGCCGTAGGCGGTGGTGGCGGACAGCGGACGACCAACAGCGTCATAGGTAGCCAGCGTGATGCGGTCGGGGCCATCGCTCCCGGTCGTCGTCGCTGTGCATGCCGAGGTCGGCAGGGAGCCCCAAGCCGCCGGGTTCATGCGTACGGTCTTACATTCCGCCCGGCCGGCGGCGTCGTAGGAAACCTGCTGCACCCCGACCGTGGTGCCCGCCCCGCTTTGTTGGCTGGTCAGCACCGGGCGGCCCAGGGCGTCATAAACGGTGGCGCTGCGCACAAGCGGGCTGAAACTGGCCCAATTCGAGTCTGTGTAGCCGGGGGTGGTACCCGCTTCGCTCAAGGTCGCCTGCCCCCTCGCGTTATAGGTCAACCGCTGAGCCCGGTTCAGTCCGGCGCCGCCGCCGTCCGGATCCGGCCCGATGGCGCCGATGAGCTGCCGGGCGGTGTCGTAACGATAGCTGGTGGTGTCGGCAGCTCCCGCCAAGGGACCGTCTACAGTCTCAACATCGCCTTTGGCGGTGTAGGTCACAGTGGTCACCGCCATCGAGGGATTGGCACCGGATCCTTGGCTGACGGCCGTCGGCGCCAGGTTGTTCGCCACGCCGGTCGAGCCGTAGGCGATCGTCGTCCGAACCTCGTTGGATGCGTTGGCGCAACTGGTTCCGGTGGCGCAGGCTGAAGCCTGGGTTGGCAGAATCACCGGGGACGGCCAGGCGGCGATGCCGCCGTAACCGTTCTTCATATAGGCATAGAACGAGCCGTAGCTGACTCGGGTCTGGGGCCGATCCGCGCCTCCGGTGGGGGCCGGCGACGTCATCGTCAGCAGACCACCGTGCGTGGAGTCCCAAGTATAGTCCGTGACGCCGCCGCGGGCGTCGGTGGTCGTGAGAGGACGGTTGCAAGTCACCGGGTTGGCGCAGGTCGACGAGTAGGTGGCGCTGGTGACGATGTTGGAAAGGCCTGAGCCGGATTTCGGCACATGGGTCGTCTGGGTGACGTTCCCCCGCGCATCGTAGGCGACCTGGGTGTAGTCGCCTTCCGGGTTTGTCGCACGCTGCAGCCGTTGCCCCGCGTCGTACTGATAGCTCCAGGTGTGGCTCAGAGCGTCGGTTACTGAGGTGGCGCGTCCGATCGTCAGGTCCGACACAACGGTCAGGCCCTGGCCCAGGGGTCCGGCGACGGTCGTGGTTCGTGTCGTGCCGCTGTCGGTGAACGTGTAATCCCACTGCCCCGTCGGCCCGACCACCCGGCTGACCTTGTGTTGATATAGTCCGAGATCCCACGTGAGTTCGACCTGAGGCGTCGACATCCCGGGAAGCGTCACGGATTGAAGGCGGGGGGCAGCGCCACCCGAGACGAACTCGTACTGCGTGGCTCGACCGCTCTGGTCGGTCACGGTATCAATCTGACCTCCGCCCGTCGCGGTCCAAGAGTAGGTTACGCTCGGCCATGTCTGGGTTAGCCCCGCGCACGAGGTCGCGCCGGCGTAGCAGTAATCCACCGCCAGATTGATGCCCGTGACCTTGGAAACGACGTAATAGGCCCCGTCCGTCGGATCGCCGTCGGTCAGATATTCATAGTGGATCTGGTATCCGGTGCTGGTTTGGTACGACCGGATCTTGCTGACCGTCTCCCAGTAAGAGCAATTCTCCTCAGGATCATAGCCGGCGCAGTAGACATCCGTCGTATAGACGTACTCGGTCACCAGCCCGCTGGGCTCGCTCTTGCTGTTGACGCCGAGGTCGAACCCATATCGGCCCACCCCTGCCTTGGAGATCACCCAGACCGTCCCGCCGGCCCGGGTATAGGTGTAGGCCCCCCCGGAGAAGGTGAGCGTCGAGCCTGTATCTTGCGACGACGTCCAGACGCCAGGCGATGTTTCGTCGAACACCTCGCTCACGCTGTCGACCGCCACGGTGCACGAGGTTCCCGAACAGGTCAGTCCGCCGACCGTGACATCCCGCCACTGATTGCCGAGCAGGAAGCGTCCGTAACTCAATCCCTTGCCGGGCTGCCCGATGGAAACTTCCTCGACGGCCAGGGGAAAGTCCCCGCTGACCAGATCCACGCCTTGCGGATCCATGGTGTAGTGCTCCGGTGGCAGCGGAGCGGTTTGCGCCTGGGCTACGCCGGCGATAAGGGCGATGCCGGAGCTCGCGGCGAACAGGACGGTCTTGAGATGGGAGCGGCTCATTGGCCCCCCTCCGGGTTGGCCGCATCGCCGGAGCGCCAGAGCTCCTCGCCGGCCTCGCCGAGCAGGGCCAGCTGGCCGTCGTCGCGCAGCGATACCCAGGCGCCGGAGGGCGCGAGCGGATCGGGAAGCGAGGGCAGGAACTGCGCCTCGCCGTCGTCGGTCAGGCGGAAGGCGGCGACAAGGGCGCGGGCGTCGGCGGCGGCGAGTGCGTCGCCGGCCCACAGTTCCATCCGGCCGGACGGACGCATCGCGAAGCTGTAGAGGCCATCCGGCGAGACCAGAGCCTCGTCGGGCTGGAGGAACCGGTTCACGGGGAGCCGGGGGATCGCGGCCCAGGCTGTCGTGCCGGTCTGGCTGCGCGAGGTCCGGTTGTTCGCGCCGTCATAGGCATAGGCTGAGCCGTTTATTGTTTTGACATACCAACAAGCCCGCTTAGAGTTTTGGCATGCAAGCAATCGGTTATGCCCGCTGGAGTTCGCTGGAGCAGGGACGCGGTTCGTCGCTCGAACGGCAAGTCGGCCTGATACGCAGCTTCTGCGAAGCCAAGGGCTGGAGCCTCATTGACCAAGTCGTTGATGAAGGCACCAGCGCCTACACGGGAGCCAACGTCCAGACCGGCAATCTAGCCGCCCTCATTCGACGCATAGAAAATGGCGAGGTGCCTCGGGATGTAGTGGTGGTGGTTGAGCAGCTGGACCGCATTAGCCGCTTGCCTCCCAGCCAGGTTGTTAGCTGGATACAGCGCGTCGTGGGCATGGGCGTCAGCATCGCCACGGTGAACGATGGCTTGGTCATCAACGCGGAGATGATCGACGCCAACCCGATGAACTTCATGTCCCTCGTGTTCAACGCCTTTCGCGCCTACCAAGAGAGTAAGCACAAGAGCGAGCGGCTGAGCTCGTCATGGGCCATCAAGCGCCAGAAGCTGGAGGCCGGTGAGCGGCGGCCGATTACGGGCAATGGACCCGCGTGGCTCAGCTTCGACAAGGAAACCGGCAGCTTTGAAACAATCCCCGACAGGGTGGCGGTGGTGCAGGAAATTTTCGACCGCACGCTAGCCGGCGAAGGCAAGGCCAGTATCGCAGCAACCCTGAACGCTCGTCCGGTGGAAACGTGGGGCCGGGGCAAGAGCAAAGCCGATGGCTGGCATCCCAGCTATATCCAAAAAATCCTCTCCAACCCGGCAGTGATCGGGGAGTTTCAGCCGCACACGAAAGGCCGTGGGGACGCTCGCAGGACGCCCGCAGGTGAACCAATCCAAGGCTACTTCGAAGCGGTGGTCAGCGAGGCGCAGTGGGCCGGGGTCCGGGCAATTAAGCCCCTCAAGCGTGGTGGTGGCAACGGGTTTAAAGGTGAAGTTCGAAACCTTTTCGCTGGGCTGTGTCGGTGTGCCCATTGCGGTGGCACGATGACCTATCAGTTCAAAAACGATGACGGGGTACGCGTCCGCAAAGGTGTCGAAAGACCGACGAAACGCAGCAGCTACCTACTCTGCGGCAGACGGGCTCGCGGTCTCGGATGCGATAACGACAGCCACTATCGCTACGAGGCGTTGGAGCCAGGGCTCCTCGGAGGGGTGCTCCGCTACGCGCTCAAGAACAGTTTCTTTTCCAGCAGCGAGGGCGTGGGCAGCCTGTCGGACGACCATTACCGGCTGGCGCGCGAACTTGATGCTCAGCAGGCCCGAGTGGGCCGGATGCTCACCCTTTATGAGGACACGGGAGACGCGGAAGTACGAGAGCGTTGGCTGCTGGCAAAGACCAAGCTGGAGACGTTACGAGGCCAGTTGGACGGCGCGAAAATGGGGCTGGATCGTGCGAGGGGAGCGGCAACACCTGACCAACATGCAGCGCGGGTGGAAGCCGTGCACGCCGACTTGGAACACGAGGATTTTGAAACCCGCCGCAACGCTCGTCAGAGAGTTATGGGGAGCCTGCGCGAAATCATCGACTATGTGACGTTCGACGGAGCCGGGCGCGTCATCATGGTGCTCACCGGGGGCGCGACGGCAATCCGCTTCGACCGCGAAGGTGAAATCTTGGGCGACGCGAGCACGGGAATTCAAAGCCGCATTAGCGATCCCAAAGGGCAAGCTGCTTCGATTGCTGCACTGTACGATCTGTGTGGATGACACCCGCACGGGCGCCGGATGGGCGCTAGGAGGCGCTACGGACCCTCAGAATGCCCCTCGACGGCATGCAGGGCCACAACGCTGCCCCCGAGGAGTTTTGGCCCTGTACGGGGCGCACTGGCGGTTTCGAGATCCCGTCTGAGATGGCGGAGATAAGCAGGGCCAAGGACCTCATCATCACGTCCATGGGATCGGGCCAGCAACTCCAGCACGGCGTATCGTCGCCAGACCCTGTGGCGGTCATCGATCAACTGAAAGAGCTGCCGGATCAGGTGCAGCTTCGCGTCCTCGAATGAGATGGCGTCGGATGCCACCCCCGCCGATAGCTCATCCTCATCCTCGCTGTCGTTGAGCATCGCGTTGACCCAGACTTCGGCCCGCAGCTTGCCTCGGGGGGTGTGCCGGATTTCAGCCCGCACGTGATCGAACGCCAAGTCCCAGGCGGCGCTGCTGAACCGGGGCTGGATCTATGGCTCCCCGGCCGCAAAATCGACCGCAGCCGACATCCCCGCAAATGGCGCGAGGTGGGGTTTCTCGATGGACCGAACGTTGATGAAATCCGTGAGGTTCCGTTCGCTCTGCTCGAACGCTGTGGGGGTCAGTGCCCCGCGCATGAGTTCGTAGCGCAGCCAGACCCGATACGTATTCACCACGTCGGTCTCGCAGTAGTCCGCGATTTCCTGAAGGCGACCCGTGGCCACGTATTCGGCCACCTTGGACCCGTCCACGCCGTCTGGTTTTCCGGGCAGGCCAAGGATGCGGGAAAGTTCGTCCAGCTTACATTTGCCCTGGGTGGTGAAGCTGGCCAGCACGTCGCAAAGGTCCACCGCGTCGTCGGAGTACCGCTTGAAATAGCCCCTCGCGTACAGGCCCGGCGCCGACAGCTGGTTGACCATGGCCCGGTAGCGCAGCACCGGCAGATCAAAGCCGCTTCCATTGAACGATACGAGGCAGGGCCGCAGATCGTTCAGGCGATCCGCGAAACTGGCGATGAGGTCGGCTTCACTGCGGTCGCCGATGTGCGGGGCACCAAGGGACCGGACGATCCAGCCATGGTCGCTGCTCTCCGCGATCAAGGCGCCGATGCAGGCGATCCGGTGCAGGGGAAGCTTGCAGAACTTCTCGCCGACGATCTCTTGAGCCTGATCTTCGTCGTGCGGCTCGATTGCGTGGATGCGAGAGACCGCTTCCAGATCGGGAATAGTCTCAAGATCGAAAACGACGACGTGGGCCATGAAGCCTCCCTGCCTGCAAAAGGGTGATGAGCGGCGGCGCCGCCCATCTGTTCTGGCGCAGGTTAGCCCGCCTTCTTGGCCTTCGCCGTCTTCATTGTTGCGGCGCGTGCCTGAGCAGCCGAGGCCACAGCGGCGTCAAACTCGCCCGCTTGGACGGCCTGATCCAGCGTGTCGATGATGGCCGCGAGACCCGCGAGGTTCTCGGCCTCGACCGCGCTCATACCCTTGGCCAGTTCCAGGGGCCGGCCGCCGTAACGGAGCTGGAAGAAGACCTTGCCACCGTCGCCGGTGAACCAGCCCTTGCGGACGGTGCGAGGGACTTCGACCCGCGAGCGGTTTCCGGCCTCGTCCGTCTTGGTGACGGTGCGGACGGCCGCATAGGGCTTGCCGGCGACCGTGGCTGCGATCAGGGCGCGTTGTTCCGCGAGATAGCCGCGCAGCTTCTCGCGGTTGCGGTCTTGGGGGTTGGCCGGCTGCGTCTGCGGCTTCGCGGCGGACAGTTTCAGGGATTTCAGAAGGGACATGAACACCTCGGTCTGGTTGTTGATGTCGCCGCTTTAATGCCGTCGTCCCAATATGCGACCACAGACCTGACCCGAAAATAATTCAGGCGTCAGAACCATAGTTTTAGGGGACGATAGTTGGTCTGGAGATGCCGAGTTTCTTCCTCGGATTTCGGCATTTTGACCGGCTACGCCCCCTGCCTGAATGTCCGTGTGTGGACGCCCCGTTCGATGCAAGAGGGTTTTTCGAGAATCTGAC
>NZ_JAQSDY010000007.1 GCF_029946145.1 Brevundimonas sp. | reverse complement strand
CCACTAGCCACTAGCCACTAGCCACTAGCCACTAGCCACTAGCCACTAGCCACTCGTCTACGGATGCAGCGTCTCCCCGTGCTGCGTGTAGTCCAGACCTTCGATCTCGGACTCCTTGTCGACGCGCAGGCCGACGGTGAATTTGCAGATCATCAGGATGAGGAAGGTGCCGATGCCGCTCCAGGCGATGACGGCGACCAGGCCGATCGCCTGGTTGAGCAGATTGGCGTTGGCGGCGGCGGGGTTGATGGCGGCGGTGGCGAGGACGCCGGTCAGGAGGGCGCCGACGATGCCGCCGACGCCGTGGACGCCGAAGGCGTCGAGGCTGTCGTCGTATTTGAAGGCGCGCTTGAGCCAGACGGCGCCGGCGTAGCAGGCCGGGCCGGCGAGAATGCCGATGATGAAGGCGCCCTTGGGATCGACCAGACCGGCGGCGGGGGTAATCCCCACCAGGCCCGCGACGATGCCCGACAGCAGGCCCAGCAGGGTCGGGCGTTTGTGATCGATCCACTCGACGGCGGTCCAGCCGATGGCGGCGGCGGCGGCGGCGAGGATGGTGTTGAGGGCGGCGACGGCGGCGATGCCGTCGGCGGCCCAGGCCGAGCCGGCGTTGAAGCCCAGCCAGCCGACGAACAGCAGGCCCGTGCCTATGGCCGTGAAGGCCAGATTATGCGGGGCCATATTGTCTCGTCCATGGCCGTGACGCGGCCCGAGGACGAGGGCGGCGACCAAGCCGGCGATCCCGGCGTTGACGTGAACCACGGCGCCGCCGGCGAAGTCGAGCACGCCCAGCGAGCCCATCCAGCCGCCGCCCCAGACCTGATGGCAGATCGGCACATAGACCAGCAGGTGCCAGAGGAAGAAGAACAGGATCGAGGCGGAGAATTTGATCCGCTCGGCGAAGGCGCCGGCGATCAGGGCCGGGGTGATGATGGCGAAGGTCAGCTGATAGGCGATCCACAGGAATTCGGGCAGGCCGGGGGCGAGGCTATGCGCCGTGGCGGGCGTGACGCCGTTGAGGAAGGCGGCCTGCAGGCCGCCGATGAAGCCGTTGGTCGCCGGGCCGCTGGAGCCGAAGGACAGGCTGTAGCCGACGACGAACCACAGCACGGTGACGATGGCCAGGGCGGCGGTGGAATGGGCGATGGTGGCGATGACGTTCTTGCGCCGCACCATGCCGCCGTAGAACAGGGCCAGCCCCGGCAGGGTCATCAGCAGGACCAGGGCGGTCGAGGTCAGGATCCAGGCCGAGGCGGCCTCGTTCAGGACCAGCGGGGCCTGGTGCGCCAGAAGCGCGGGTTCCGGCGCGGCGGCGAGGGCCGGCGCCGCGGAGAAAGCGACGGCGAGGACGGCGAGGAGGAGGCGGGCGGTCATGCGCGGGTCCGGTCCGGAAGGTCAGAATGGCGCGGCCCGAACCGCGTTCGACGCCGCGGATACGGATAGGAGGCTATTGCAGCGCACAAGGCAAATCATTTCGTGTGCGGTGCAATATGCATCGGTAGCGCTGCGTTCCGGCGGGTCTGGAGGGGGTTCATGGGCACGAACTGACCGGTGCGTGTTGCACCTGCGATACTCATTACAGAGTTGCAATGATTCACATATTGCGCGCGGGGGCTGTCCGGGTGTCACTTCCTTCCGGCCATTCGCCGCCGTCACAATTCCAGGGGGATACATCATGCGCAACGCCCGCCGTCTCGCCTTGCTTGGAGGGGTCGCCACGACCCTGCTGATCGCCACGGCGGCCCATGCCGGGAGCGTCGCCACGCCTCCGCCGGCCGTCGCCCCGCCAGCTGTCCAGGAACGTCTGGCCCCCCTGCCGGACGTGGACATCCCGTTCACAAAATTCGTTCTCAACAACGGCCTGACCCTGATCGTCCACGAGGACCGCAAGGCTCCGATCGTGGCGGTCAACATCTGGTACGGCGTCGGCTCCAAGAACGAGCCCGAGGGCCGGTCGGGCTTCGCCCACCTGTTCGAACACCTGATGTTCAACGGGTCCGAGAACTACAACACCGACTTCTTCAAGGGCACAGAACTGCTGGGCGCCACGGACCAGAACGGCACCACCAACACCGACCGCACCAACTATTTCCAGAACGTACCGACTTCGGCGCTGGACGCCCTGCTCTGGCTCGAGAGCGACCGGATGGGCCATTTGCTGGGCGCCATCGACCAGGCGCGCCTCGATGAGCAGCGCGGCGTGGTGCAGAATGAAAAGCGCCAGGGCGAGAACCAGCCCTATGGCCGCGTCTTCAACGCCATCACGGCCGCGACCTGGCCCGACGAGCACCCCTATGGCCACACCGTCATCGGCTCGATGGACGACCTGAACGCGGCCGACCTTCCGACCGTGCAGCAGTGGTTCCGCGACTACTATGGCGCGGCCAACGCCGTGATCGTGCTGGCCGGGGACATCACGCCGGAACAGGCGCGCGAGAAGGTCGAGCGCTATTTCGGCGACATCCCCTCGGGCCCACCGGTGACCCAGCCGCGCCGCATGGTCGTTCCGATGGTCGGGGCCCAGCGCGAGGTCATGTATGACCGCGTCGGCCAGCCGCGTCTCTACAAGGTCTGGAACGTCACCCCGTCGGGCGAGGCCGATACCGACTATCTGGGCATGCTGGGCAGCGTTCTGGCGTCGGGCCGGTCGTCGCGTCTCTACAAGCGGCTGGTCATCGACGACCAGCTGGCCACGGCCGTTTCGGCGGGCGCGGGCGGACGCCAGATCGCGGGCCAGTTCATCGTCACGGCCACGGCCAAGGCCGGCGGCGACCTGAACCGCATCGAGGCCATCGTCGACGAGGAGATGGCGCGCCTGCTGCGCGACGGGCCGACCGCCGAGGAGCTGGAGCGGGTGCGCACCCAGACGGCGGCCGGTTATATCCGGGGGCTGGAGCGGATCGGCGGCTTCGGCGGCAAGTCCGACCTGCTGGCGCAATCCCAGGTCTTCTTCGACGATCCGGCGGCGTGGCGGACCAGCTATCAGCGGGTCGTGGACGCCCGCCCGAACAATCTGACCGAGGCGGGCCGCCGCTGGCTGACCGACGGCAGCTATTCGCTGGAGGTGCTGCCCTTCCCCGACTATTCGGTCGCGGCGGGCGTGGACCGTTCCGCCGGCGTGCCGGCGGTCGGGCCGGCGCCCGAGGCGGTGTTCCCGACCATCGAACGGGCCCAGCTGTCCAATGGGATGAAGGTCATGTTCGTGCGGCGCGAAAGCGTGCCGACCGTCAGCATGAACCTGATCCTCGACGCCGGCGCCGTGGTCGACGCCGACGACAAGGCTGGCCTGGCCCAGCTGACGCCCCAGGTCATGACCAACGGCACCGACGATCTGACGGCGATCGAGATCAGCGACCGCCTGCAACTGTTGGGCGCGACCCTGGGCGCCGGTTCGGGGACGAACTCGACCAGCGTGACGATGACGGCCCTGTCGGCCCGCCTCGATCCCTCGCTGGACCTGTACGCCGATGTGATCCGGAACCCGACCTTCCGGCCGGAGGATTTCCAGCGCACGCGGACCCTGCAGATCGCCGGCATTCAGCAGTCGAACCGCAATCCCGGCGCGATCGCCTCGCGGGTCCTGAGCCGCGAGATGTACGGCCCGGCCAGCCCCTATGGCCGCCCGGGTTCGGGCACGGAACAGACGGTCGCGACCCTGACGCCGGCCGACGTCGAGGCCTGGCACGAGACCTGGTTCCGGCCCGACAATGCGACCCTGGTCGTCGTCGGCGACACCACCTTGGCCGAGCTGACGCCGAAGCTGGAGCGGGCTTTCGCCGGATGGCGGGCTCCATCGACGCCCATGCCGGCCCGACCGGGTCCCGCCGACGCGCCCGAGCCGTCAGGCCAGCCGCGCATCCTGATCGTGGACCGCGCCGGTCCGCAGTCGACCATCGTGGCCGGCCGCATCGCACCGGCTTTCGATCCCGTCACCGAGGCGTCGATCGACACGATGAACACCGCCTTGGGCGGCGCCTTCACCAGCCGGATCAACATGAACCTGCGCGAGGACAAGGGCTGGTCCTATGGCGCCGGCGGCGGCGTGCCCTTCGGTCGCGGCGACCGGATCTATTCGGTCAGCGCCGGGGTGCAGTCCGACAAGACGGCCGAGAGCCTGGCCGAGCTGCGCCGCGAACTGACCGAGGTCGTGGGCTCGCGCCCGCTGACCGATGCGGAAATCCAGGCGGCCCGGGCCAATATGGTCCAGGGGCTGGCGGGCAACTGGGAAACCAATGCGGCCATCGTCGGCGAACTGCAGAACATGGTCGTCTGGGGCGTGCCTGAAAACTATTACGACACCTACGCCGGAACGGTCGGGTCGATGACCGCGGCCCAGGCCGCCGTGGCGGCGCAGGCCGTGGTCGGATCCGGGCCTACGACCTGGGTGGTGGTCGGCGATCGGGCGTCGATCGAACCGAAGATCCGGGCGCTGGGGTTTGCCGACGTGCAGGTGGTCGATATCCACGGCCGTCCGGTCCAGTAGGGACTGGTCACCGGGTTACGGGAAGGGCGGGGCCGGCGACGGCCTCGCCCTTTTCGCGTCTCAGACCCGATAGAAGTCGCGGTACCAGTCGACGAAACGCTTCACACCCACGTCGATGGCAGTCGATGGAGCGTAGCCGAGGGCTTCGCGGGTCTCGGACACGTCGGCCTCGGTGCGGGTCACGTCGCCGTCCTGGACCGGCATCAGGTTGAGCTCGGCCTTGCGGCCCAGCGCGTCCTCAAGCACCTGGATGTAGCGCATCAGCGGCTCGCGCCGGCCGGCCCCGAGGTTCAGCACGCGCCACGGGGCGACGCCGGATGTGGACGGGTCAGGCCTTTCGGCCTTCCATTCAGGATCGACGGCGGCGGGATGGTCCAGAGCAGCGACGACGCCGTCGACGATGTCGTCGATGAAGGTGAAGTCCCGCTCCATCTCGCCGTGGCCGTAGACGTCGATCGGGCGTCCCTCGAGGATCGCCTTGGTGAATTTGAACAGCGCCATGTCCGGGCGACCCCACGGTCCGTAGACGGTGAAGAAGCGCAGGCCCGTCGAGGGAAAGCCGAACAGATGGGAATAGGAATGCGCCATCGCCTCATTGGCGATCTTGGTCGCGGCATAGACGGTCAGCGGATGGGCGACCCCCTGTTTGACCGAGAAGGGCAGGGCGCCGTTGGCCCCGAAGGCGGAGCTGGTCGAGGCGAAGACCAGATGCTCGGCCTTCACCGCCCGGGCGCCTTCCAGCACGGTGAGGAAGCCGACGACGTTCGAATCGACATAGGTCTCGGGCGCTTCAAGGCTGTAGCGCACGCCGGCCTGGGCCCCGAGATGGACGATGCGGCGCGGCGCCTCCAGGGCGAACAGGGCGGCCATGCCGGGGCGGTCGGCGAGGTCCAGCGTGTGATGGCGATAACCGGGCTGGGTCAGCAGCCGCTCGAGCCGCGCCTGTTTCAGCGCCGGGTCGTAGTAGTTGTTCAGATTGTCGAGGCCGATCACCGTCTCGCCGCGCGCCAGCAGGCGGTTTGCGACATGGAAGCCGATGAAGCCGGCGGAGCCGGTGACGAGAACGGGGCCGCGTGCGGTCATGCCGCTTCGTTAGCCCCGCCCGTCGTCGCGCGCCAGCGTCAGCGCGCGTACCTGTCTTCCACCGGGGCATAGCGGTCCCACACCGCGCGGTCGGCGAGGGAGCGCAGCAGCTTGATGTATTCGGCGTGGGTCCAGGCCAGGGGGGTGGCGGAGTTGGTGCCCTGGCCGGGCTGGTAGCCGTGCGGCGTGGCGTCGCCGACGCCGTCCCAGACCTGTTCCGGCAGCAGCAGGCCGTCGTTGGCGAAGGACTCCATGCCGGCGACGTATGTCCGGCGGATGGCGTCGAAGGTGGCGGCGGGCGCGCGATCGGCGGAGGCGCGGGCGATCTCATAGTGGCCGCGCTCGCCGGTGAAGATCGGCCAGACCCGGCCGCGCTGGCCCGGCGTCATGCCGCCGACGCCGTAATTCCCGCCGGTATCGGTGTTCTCGCCATAGCCGTCATTGCCGTAGCGGCGGAAGCCGGGGACGCCGTTCAGGTCGTAGCGGACGCGGAAGCGGGCCTCGCGCTGCTGGTCGTCATATTCGGGCAGGCTGGCGGTGATCGAGGGGGCGTCGGCGGCGCGCACGCCGTAGCGGACCAGTTCGAGGAAGCCGCCGTCGATGATGCGGTCCTCGGGCATGGCGGGCTGGCCGTTGTTCTCGCCCAGCGGCAGCTTGTCGTTCGGGTTTTCGTTGCGGCTGAGGCGCAGGAAGTAGCGGCCGTCGCCGTATTCGCCGGCGGTGGTGAACATCCGCGCCTCGACCTTTGACGCATAGTCGTCGGCGGCCGCGAGATAGCGGGCGGCGGAGGCCGGATCGCCCGAGGCGCGGGCGATGTCGGCGGCCACGGTCAGGCCGGTGATGACGGCGGCGGTGGTGGAGGGGGAATAGCCCTCCTGCTCCTCCCAGCGCTCCTGCTGGGTCCAGGGCGGCGTGATCTGGCGGTCGTTCCACAGGAGGCCGGCCTTGCCGCCGTCCACCAGGAAGTCGGCGGCGGGTTTGATCATCCGCACGTACATGGCCGCCAGTTCGGCGTCCCCGATGCGGCCGGCCTTCCACAGCTTCCAGCCCAGCATGATGGGCATGGCGGTCTGGTCGAGCTGGACCCCGACCCATTCGATCCGGCCGTCGACGTGGGTCTTCTGCAGGAACCAGCCGGTGGCGCCAGTATTGCCGGGGGTGTCGGCGCGGACCTGGACCTGGGGCAGGTAGCGGAAGGCGGCGACCGGCGTCTCGGCGTCGCCCAGGGCCATCAGGGCCATGGCCACCTGATAGAAGTCGCGCGGCCAGACGGCCTTGTAGCCGGTCGAGGATTCCGTGGCGTCGACGGTGTCGCCCCACGGGTTGGACAGGGAGGCGATCAGGGCGCCGGCGTGGGTGCGGTCCTCCTGCACCTTGAGCATCAGCGCCGAGGCGTACGCCAGCTTGCCGCCGTCGGTGGACTGTTCGGCGATCCGGGGCAGGTCGGTGAGGGAGGCGACGTAGTCTTCCCAGCCAATGCGGTCGCCTTCGCCGTTGAAGCGGGCGAGGACCTCGTCGAGGCCGGTCGCCACGGTCCGGTTCGCGGCGCTGCTTGCGGCCGTCCGGGTTGAGCCGAAGCCGATGACGAAGTCGCGGCTCAACGACTGGTTCGGCCCCAGCCGCGGCAAGCCGCCCGTCAACATGATGTTGCCCGGCTGGTTGCCGTTGGTGTCATGGACCTGGTCCAGGCGACCGTCGGCCAGATCGGTCAGGCCGTCAGACGCGCCGACGAAGCCGACGCTGGCGGTATCGAATGGCAAGGTCGGCCGGAGCGTCAGATGGACATCGCCTTCCAAGGCGTACAGCGCGCCGCGCTGGGCCTCGCCTGAATCACCGACGCCGGTATTGGCCATGTGCGGTTCGAGCAGGACATACGGGGTGACGTCGCACTTCAGGGCCCGGATCGTTGCGCGGACGACCAGCGACTGATTGTCCGGGTCCGTGAAGATCCGCTTCTCGATCTCGTACCGGCCCTGCTTGTCAGTGGTGATCACCCGGTAGGCCGGCGACAGCGGCCGGCCCTGTTCGTCCGTATGCAGATATTCCGTGCGGCTGGTGGTGTCCGTTCCCTCGACCGACAGGCCGGTTTCGGTGACGACGGCGAAGCGCAGCTGCTTGATCTGGGCCTCGTGGATCAGGCCGTACATGGTCTCGGTCAGGACGCCGTCGGCGATGGAGAACCAGACACGGCTGACGTCGCCGGTGCGGCCGCCGTCGCGGTACTGGCCGTCGACATAGGCCTCGTACGAGGCCCCCACGCCCGTCTTGGCGGCGTTGACCCAGGTGGGTTTGTCGCCCGGCGCGCCGGGGGCGACGGAGGAGACGACCGGCGCCGGCGTGTCCGCGACCGGAGCGGCGTCAAGGGTGGCGCAGCCGGCGAGGGCGGCGAGGGCGACGCCGGATGCGAGGCGGGTGATCATGCGCATGGGGGGCTCATCAGGCAGGGGGAAGCAGGAAGGTCAGGGGAACGTCGAGGCGCTGGTTCCACGACGCCTCGTTGTGTTCGGCGCCGGGGAAGACGAGGCTGCGGAAGCGGTCGGGGCCCCAGCCGGCGGCGCGGATCGTCTGGTCGATGCGCGACTGGAAGACGGCGTAGAAGGCGTCCAGGGTTTCGTCGCCGCGGTCGAAATAGAGGCGGTGGTTGCGGGGGTCGGGCAGGCCGTCGCGGACGACGCGGGTCCAGGCCGAGACCAGCCGTTCGCGCCAGGGGGCCAGCGCCGCCTCGTCGGTGATCCGGTCGATGCGGATGGGCCAGTGGGTCGAGACGCAGCCGGCCGCGCCGAAGACGCCGGGGTGTTTCATCAGGGCGTAGAGCGAGATCAGCCCGCCCATGCTGGAGCCCATGACGACGGTGTCGTCGCGGCGCGGGCGGGTGCGCCAGGTCCGGTCGATGAAGGGCTTCAGCTCCTCGACCATGAAGCGCAGATAGGCGTCGGACAGGGGCTCGCCGCCATAGACGGCCTGGATGTCGGCGCGCATGTCGTCGGGCAGGGCGCGGATCAGGTCGGCGGGGACGTATTCGCGCAGGCGCAGGGGCGTGTTGTGGATGCCGACGACGATGGGCGCGCGGATCTGGCCGCTGGCGGACAGGCGGGCGGCGTGCTCGTCGACGCCCCATTCCTTGCCGTAGCCGGCGCGCGAGCCGTCGAACAGGTTCTGGCCGTCGTGCATGTAGAGGACGGGGTAGCGGGCCTCCGAGGCGTCGTAGCCGGGCGGCAGCCAGACGGTGACGTCGCGCGGCTGGACGTGGGCCGAGGCCATCTGCCGATAGTCGACGAGGCGGCCTTCGGCGGGGGTGTCGGCGCGGGCAGGGGCGGCACGGGCAGCCAGCGGCAGCAGGGCGAGGCCGGTCAGGGCGGTGCGGCGATCCAGCCTCATGCCGGTCTGGCCTTCGGATCGGCGACCCCCAGGCTGAAGGCGGCGGCGATCAGGAAGCTGACGCCGCCGAGGACCAGGGCCCAGATCGGCTGGCCGTCGAACAGGCCGTTCAGCACGGCCCCGAGGATGGTGGCGGCGACCAGCTGGGGCACGACGATGAAGATGTTGAAGACGCCCATGTAGAGGCCCATTTTCCGGCCCGGGATGGCGTTGGCGAGAATGGCGTAGGGCAGGGAGACGATCGAGGCCCAGGCGAAGCCGACGCCGATCATGGGGATCCACAGCAGGGCCGGGTCGCGGATCAGGAAGAGGCCGAAGAAGCCGGCGGCGCCCAGCGTCAGATTGATCGCATGCGCGCCCCTCACCCCTGTGCGGTGGGCGATCGCGGGGATGAGGAAGGCGGCGAGGGCGGCGACGCCGTTGTAGACGCCCATCAGGACGCCGACCCAGTTGGCCCCCTCGCCATAACCGACCGAGGTCGGGTCGGGCGAGGCGTAGTGCACGGCGGTGACGGCGGGGGTCATGTAGATCCACATCGAGAACAGGGCGAACCAGCTGAAGAACTGGACCACGGCGAGGCCTTGCAGGGTCTTCGGCATGGCGAAGATGTCGCCCATGATGTCGGTCAGGGCGTTGGAGCGGCCGGCGGCGGCGAGCGCCCCGACGGCCATCTGCATGAGGCCGAAGGCGACGATGAACCCGGCGAGGACGTAGAGCTCCTTCTGCAGGTCAAGGGCGCCGACCGCGCCGACGCCAAGCGAGCCGGCGAGGGCCCACATCAGGCCGCCCGTGTACCATGCCGTCTGTGAGCGGGCGGCGGCGGGAGCGTGGTCCGCGTCACGTCCGGCCTCGAAGGCGTCGATCTGTTCGGGGCTGTATTCGCGGGTGGTGAAGACGGTCCACAGCACGGCGGCCAGCAGGGCGGCGGCCCCGACGTAGAAGGATATGCGCACCGCCATCGGCACCACGCCCTCGGGCGCGGTGGAGGCGACGTCGAACCACTCGGTCAGGATCCACGGCAGGCAGGAGGCGAAGACCGCGCCGGCGCCGATGAAGAAGCTCTGCATCGCATAGCCGGTGGTGCGCTGTTCCTCGGGCAGGTTGTCGGCGACGAAGGCGCGGAACGGCTCCATGGTGATGTTGATCGAGGCGTCCATGATCCACAGCATCGACGCGGCCATCCAGAGCCAGGGCGAGTGCGGCATGACGACGAGGGCCAGGGTGGTCAGGATCGCTCCGACAAGGAAGTACGGTCGCCGACGACCCAGCCGGGTCCAGGTCCGGTCGCTGAAATAGCCGACGATGGGCTGGATCAGCAGGCCGGTCAGGGGCGCGGCGATCCACAGGATGGCGAGGCTGTCGACCTCGGCGCCGAGGGTCTGGAAGATGCGGCTGGTGTTGGCGTTCTGCAGGCCGAAGCCGATCTGGATGCCGAAGAAGCCGACGCACATGTTCCAGATCGACCAGCCACTGAGGCGGGGGCGGACGGACGGAGACGGCGGCGCGTCGGTCATGCGCGGCGGCCCCGGCCGAGCGGCACGAAGCGGATGGCCTGGCCGCCGCCGGGGGCGAGGCGCAGGCTGAGGGTGTCGGCGGCGGTGACCTCGCGTTGCTCGATGACGATCGCCTCGCGGTTGGTCTTCCAGTGGGCGTCGGGGGCGTCGCGGTAGATCTCGGCGCGGTAGCGGCGGCCCGGGTCGAGGAAGGACAGCGGCGCGTCGAGCACACGCGGATGTTCGTCGGTGATGGCGCCGAGGAACCATTCGTCCGAGTTGCGGTCCTTGCGGACGGTGGTGACGTAGTCGCCGATCTCGCCGTTGAGGATGCGGGTCTCGGCCCAGTCGACCGCGACGTCCTTGATGAACTGGAACGGGCCGGGGTTGGCCTCGTAGTTCTCCAGCAGGTCGGCGGCCATCTGGATGGGGCTGTAGATGGTCACATACAGGGCCAGTTGCTTGGCCCAGGTGGTGGCGATTCCGTCGGGGCTGCGGGTCTCCATGCCGAAGACGCCAGGGGTGTAGTCCATGGGGCCGGCGAGCAGGCGGGTGAAGACCAGGTTGGCCTCATGCTCGGGCGGATTTCCGGGCTGGCCCCAGGCGCTGAACTCCATGCCGCGCGCGCCCTCGCGGGAGATCATGTTGGGATACGTCCGGCGCAGGCCTGTGTCCTTGAACGGTTCGTGGGCGTTGACGGCGACCTGGTATTTGGCGGCGGTTTCGACGACGCGCAGGTGATGCTGCGCCATCGGCTGGCTCTCATGCCAGGCCAGGCGGGGCTGGCCGTCGGGACCGCGCACCCGGGCGCCGGCGGCGTCGGCGACATAGCCGGTCTTGACCGAATGCCAGCCGAACCGCTGCATCTGGGCGAAGGCGGCGTCCAGTTGCTGCTCGTAGTGGAAGGCGTTGCCACCGGTTTCGTGGTGGCCGATGATCTCGACGCCCTTCGACCGGGCATGGGCGGCGACGCGTTCGATGTCGAAATCCGGGTAGCTCCGGGTGAAGCTGTAATTCCAGCCCGTGCCGAACCATTCGCCGTCCCAGCCGACGTTCCAGCCCTCGATCAGCACGCCGCCGAAGCCGTGCTCGGCGGCGAAGTCGATGTGTTTGATGGCGTTTTCGGTGGTGGCTCCGTGCTTCGGACCCGAGTTCCAGGTCTTCAGGTCGAGGTGCATCTCCCACCAGATGCCGACGTATTTCATCGGCTTGAACCAGCTGACGTCGCCCAGCGCATTGGCCTCGTTGAGGTTCAGGATGAGGCTGGATTCGACCAGGTCGCCGGCGCGGTCGGCGATCTGCAGGGTGCGCCACGGGGTGGTGAAGGGCGTGGTCAGCTCGACCGCCGCATTGGTCAGGCCGGGGGTCAGGAAGGCCTTGAACCGCCCGCCCTCGACGCGGCGCAGGTTCATGCCGGAATAGTCGACCAGGGCGGCCTCATGGATGGAGACGTGCAGGCCGTCGTCGGTGCGGACGGTCAGGGGCGTCTGGGCCACGCCGACCGACTCGATGCGGGTGCGGTTGTAGAGATATTCCTCGCGATTCCATTCGAAGGCGGGGATCCACCAGGCCGTTCCGGAGTCGGCAACGGCGAACTCGGTCAGTTCGTCGCCGATGTTGACGGTCTTCAGATTGGGCTGGTCAGGGAATTCGTAGCGGAAGCCGAGGCCGTCGTCATAGAGGCGGAAGACGACATCGATGCGCCGCTCAAGGCCCCCTTTCTCGGTCAGGTGGACGCGCAGCCGGGTGTAGCGGTTGCGGATGAAACGGCGCTCGCCCCACGGCTGCTCCCAGGTATCGTCGTGCGAGGTCGGGGCGTCGGCGGTGACGGCGAAATTGCGCTCCAGCTTGGCCGCGTCGGTCAGCAGGAAGCCGAGGCGGGACGGGGCGATGACCGGGCGGCCGAGACGGCTGACGCTGTATTCGGCGCGGCCCTCGCCGGTGACGGTCACCGAGACGGACAGGACGCCCTCGGGCGAGGTCGCGCCGACTACGGCGGCGGTCTCCTGCGCCCTGGCGGCGGCGGGCAGGGACGCCAGCGCGGCGGTGGTCGAGATCAGAAAGCGGCGGGTCAGCATGCGGGGGCGCTCCACGTAACGGCACTTGCCAAGCGCGGCCGTAACAGCGCAGAACAAGCAAGGTTTGCAGCAAAATTTGCAGACATGATATCGACCGGAGTCCGCGCTTGAGCCGCCGCAACACCCGTCTGGAAGACCTGGCCACATTGGCGGGCGTGTCGATCTCCACGGCGTCGCGGGCGCTGAACGACAGTCCGGCCGTCAACGCCCGCACCAAACAGCTGATCTGGAAGCTGGCGCGCGAGCACGACTATCCGTTCCGCCGCTACATGCCCGCCGGGCCGATCGGCGCCGACGGCGTGATCGCCCTGGTCACACCCCGTCCGCAGGGCCGCGAGGGCCGGCTGAGCGACCCCTTCTTCCTCGAGCTTCTGGCCGGCGTCGGCGAGGCGGCGCGCGAACGCGGCTGCGACGTGATCATGAGCCATTTTTCGCCGACCAGTTACGACGATCTGTCGGCGGCGATGAACACCAGCCGGGCCGACGGGGTGATCTTCCTGGGCCAGAGCACCCTGCATCAGAGCCTGAACCGTCTGGCCGAGACCGAGGGCCGGTTCGTGGTCTGGGGCGCCCAGATGCCGGACCAGGCCTATTGCTCGGTCGGGTCGGACAATCTGGCCGGCGGTCGGCGCGCGACGCTGCATCTGGCCCGGCTGGGACGCAAGCGCATCGTCTTTCTGGGCGATCTCGAACCGCCCGAAGCCATGCAGCGTCATCGCGGATATCTGGAAGCCCTGGCCAAATCGGGCATCGAGGTCGATCCCGACCTGATCATGGAGGCCCATTTCGAGGTCGAGTCTGCAGAGGCCTCGGTCGACAGCCTGATCCGGCGCGGGGTGAAGTTCGACGGCGTCGTTTGCGCCTCGGACCAGATCGCCCTGGGCGCGGTGCGGGCCCTGCTGCACGCCGGACTGCGGGTGCCCGAGGACGTGTCTGTCATCGGTTTCGATAATGTGCCGTTCAGCCGCTACGCGCGCCCGGCCCTGTCGACCATCGCCCAGGACACGATGAAGGCGGGCCGCCTGCTGGTGTCCAAACTGCTCGACAACCCCGGCGACTCGGTCGGCCGGTCGGAGCGGATCCCCACCGATCTGATCGTGCGCGAGAGTTGCGGCGGCTGAGGTCATCCGGCCGCCAGAACCAGACCGGCCATCGGCGGCAGCACGCCCGATTGTGACGGGTCGAGATTGACCGCCTCCAGCACCTGATGCCCCTCAGGCAGGGTCCAGGCGACGGGCGTGTGGCCGAGGTTGAAGACGCAGACCAGACGTTCGCCGTCGTGGACGCGCTCGAACGCCAGCAGGTCGTCGTTGCGGTCCGCCAACGTCATCTCGCCCAGCACGAGAGCCGGATGCGCCTTGCGGAAAGCGACCAGACGGCGCGTGGCGTGCAGCATGGATGACGGGTCGCGCTCCTGCCGGTCGACGGACAGGGCGATGTGGCGCGGATCGACGGGCAGCCAGGGCTCGACGGTCGAGAAGCCCGCCTGGGGCAGATGCTCCGCCCACGGAATGGGGGTGCGGGCGCCGTCGCGGCCGAGCGTCTGGGGCCAGTTGGCGATGGCCTCCGGGTCGGCCAGCCGGTCGAACGGAACCTCGGCCTGGGGCAGGGCCAGCTCCTCGCCCTGATAGATGAAGACATTGCCGCGCAGGGTCATCAGCAGCAGCATAGCCATCTCGGCGAAGGCCCTGGGATCCCGCCCCTCGGCCCAGCGCGAGATGGCGCGCGGGGCGTCGTGGTTCGAGAAGGTCCATGACGGCCAACCCTGACCGTCGCGGCCGTGCCATGCCTCGGCCCCTTCACGCACCAGCGCCGCGCCCAGCGCGGGGGCGTAAAGGTAGAGGAAGCCGTAGGCGCTGTTCAGATGGTCGTCGCCCTGGGTGAAGGCCTCCATCTCGCGTTCGGCGTGGTCGCCGCCGACCTCGGCCACGCTGAATCGGCCGCCGTAGCTGTCGGTCAGGGCGCGGACGCGGGCGAGGAAGTCGACGATGCCGGGCTGGGACTGGTTGTGCACCTTGTCCTGGAAGTCGAACGGCCGGGTCCGCTTGCCGCCCGGCGGCAGGGGCGGATTGTCGGTCAGCTTCGGGTCGTGCATCGAGAAATTGATGGCGTCGAAGCGGAAGCCGTCGACGCCGCGATCCAGCCAGAAGCGGGCGGCGTCCAGCAGGGCGTCCTGGACGTCGGGATTGTGCAGGTTCAGCTGCGGCTGCTCCGGCAGGAAATTGTGCATGTAGTACTGGCCGCGCCGGGCGTCCCAGGTCCAGGCCGGGCCGCCGAACACCGACTGCCAGTTGGACGGCGGCGAGCCGTCGGCCCTGGCGTCCGCCCAGACGAACCAGTCGGCCTTCGGATTGATGCGCGACTGGCGGCTTTCCTCGAACCAGACGTGCTTGTCGGAGGTGTGGGCGAAGACCAGATCGGTGATGATCTTCAGGCCCAGTTCGTGGGCCCTCGCGATCAGGCGGTCGAAGTCGGCCAGCGAGCCGAAGATCGGATCCACGTCGCAATAGTCGGCGACGTCATAGCCGAAATCCTTCATCGGCGAGGTGAAGAAAGGGCTCAGCCAGATCCCGTCCACGCCCAGCGAGGCGATGTGTTCCAGATGCGCGGCGACGCCGGCCAGATCGCCGACGCCGTCGCCGTTGGTGTCGGCGAAACTGCGCGGATAGACCTGATAGATGACGGCGCCGCGCCACCATTCGGCGGCGTCGGTCCGGGCGGCGGGGTGTTCGAGAATCTGTGCGGTCACGCTGGTCTTTCGGATACGCAGACAAGATAGCCCAGGGCGGGCACGGAGACAGAGACGGCGCCCGGAGCGGCGCTGCGGGCGGGGCAGGCGCCGATCAGGGCGCGCCATTCGGCGGACCCGACCTCGACCGCGACGTTGACGTCGCGCGCCTCGGTTGAGGTGTTGAACACCACCAGGGTCTCGCCGTCATCATCGAGACGCGAGATGGCGAGGACGCCCGGCGCCTGGTCGGCGGTGCGGACCACGACGCGGCCGCGGCGCAGGCGGACGTCGGCGGCGCGGGCCGCGCTCATTGCGGCGATGCGGCGGTACATGTCGGCGTTCGTGTCGAACGGGCCGGCGGCGGATCCTATGCGGCGGTCGTCGGCGTAGGACGGGACGCGGGTCTGGAACATGTCCTGACGCGAACGGCGGTCGTCGCCGTCGCCGGTGAAGCCCTGCTCGTCGCCGTAGTAGATGACCGGCACGCCGCGGCCCAGCAGCACCAGAGCATGGGCGAGGGTCGAGCGGTCCAGCAGTTCAGCGTCCGAAATGTCGGGCTTCGCGGTCAGGATCAGATGGCCGATCCGGCCCATGTCGTGGTTGCCGGTGAAGGTCGGCAGACGCAGCGCCGTCCCGGCCCCGCCGGCGTAGATGGCGTCCTCCATCAGCAGATAGCCCATGGCGTCGGGGTTTCCGGTGCCCGTCACCATGTTCTGGACGGCGCGCTGATAGGCGAAGTCCAGCACCGTCGGCAGGCCGTCGACCACGGTGTGCATGGCGGCCGTGCCGGACTGGAAATCGTAGGTCTCGCCGAAGATGTGGAAGTTGGGGATGCCCTTCGCCCGGGCCCGCTCGAGGATGGCGGGGACGAAGGCCCGCCAGAACTCGGGGTTCACATGCCGGGCCGTGTCGATGCGGTAGCCGTCGATTCCGTAGTCGTCGATCCAGTCGCCGTAGACGTCGATGAAGCCCTGGACCACGCGCGGATGCTCGGTGAACACGTCGTCGAGGCCGGAGAAGTCGCCGTCCATGCGGGCTTCGCTGTACCAGGCGCTGTTGCCCCGGTTGTGATAGAGGTCGACGTCGTTGAGCCAGGCCGGGACCTTGACCGTCTCCTCTCCGGCCGGGACGTAGGGCGTGTACGCATAGTCGGGGCGGGTCAGGGTCGAGAAGTCGCCGCCCGGCGCGCCCGTGAAGCCGGGGTTGATCGCCTCGCCCTGAAGGCCGCCGCGACGCTGGTACGGATAGTCGCCCTTCCAGCGGTAGCCGCAGTCGTTGGCCGGGCACTCCCGGTAACGAATGACGTCGGCGGTGTGGTTGATGACGATGTCGAGATAGACCTTCATCCCCCGCGCATGGGCGGCCTCGACCAGGGCGCGGAAGTCGTCGTTGGTCCCGAAGTGGGGGTCGATACGGGTGAAGTCGGTGATCCAGTAGCCGTGATAGGCCGCGCTTTCCTGGCCCGGGGGGCCCTGCACCGGCTTGTTGACGAAGGGCGGCGCGATCCACAGGGCGGTGGCGCCCATGCCCTGGATGTAGTCCAGCCGCGCGGTCAGGCCCTTCAGGTCGCCGCCGTGGTAGAAGCCGGGATCGGTCGGGTCGTAGCCGGTGGCCAGTCGGTCGCCGCCGGCGCCGCCGCGGTCGTTGGCGGGGTCGCCGTTCTCGAACCGGTCGGGCAGCAGGAAATAGATCACCTCGTCTTCCGCCGGACGCTGGCGCAGCGCCTCCAGACCGGCGGGCGCGGACTGGGCCCAGGCGACCGGGACGGCGCAGACGGCCATGCCGGCCAGCAGGGCGGCGACCCCGGTCTGAATCCGTCGGGCGCGATTCCGTCGGGCAGGATGTCCCGTCATGGTCTGGCGTTCCTCAGTGTCCGCGGACGGCGTGGCCCGCTGGATCAGTTTGCAAGATTTTGCAGTGCTGGAAGCGTCTGTCAATCCGTCCAGTCATCCCGTCGAAAATACGGCGCTGCAAGGCCAAATCCCCTTGTGCAGTGCAGTATGTGCCGTGGGGCCGTCACATTTCGGCCACGCTGACGGTTCGCCGCAAGATTAACGACTTGCAACGTTCCCATAAGTTTGCATAACTTTGCGGTGACAGTCCGGACGCTTCGCCAGAAATGCGCCGGCCCCAGGGAGAGAATGATGAGAACTCAAGCCACCCGACGCGCGCGTCTGCTTGCCGGAGCCGCCATCGGCCTTGTCGGCGTCATGGCCCTCACCGGCGCGGCGGCCGCGCAGACGGCCCCGCAGGACCCCGAGGCGACCGAGATCGACGAAGTCATCGTCACCGGCATCCGCGCCTCGGTCGAGGCCTCGATCTCGGCCAAGGCCAACAACACCTCGATCGTCGAGGTCATCTCGGCCGAGGACATCGGCAAGCTGCCGGACGTCTCCATCGCCGAATCCCTGGCCCGTCTGCCGGGCGTGACCTCGCAGCGTCTCGACGGCCGCAGCCAGTTGATCTCCATCCGGGGCCTCGGCCCGGACTTCACCACGGCGCTGCTGAACGGCCGCGAGCTGGTCACCACCGGCGACAACCGCGGTGTCGAGTTCGACCAGTTCCCGTCTGAACTGCTGGGCAGCGTGGTCGTGTACAAGACCCCCGACGCGCGGCTGGTCGGCCAGGGCCTGGCCGGCACCGTCGATCTTCGCACCGTCCGCCCGCTGGCCTACGGCCGCCAGGCGATCGCGCTGAACTATCGCCATGAGTGGAACGAGATCGGCGCCCTGAACTCGGGCACGACCGACAGCGGCGACCGCTATACCCTCTCCTATATCGACCAGTTCGCGGACGACACGATCGGCGTCGCTCTCGGCTACGCCCATATGTCGTCGCCCTACCAGTCCGAGCGGTTCAACGCCTGGGGCTACCCGACCTATAGCGACGGCAATCTGCTGACGGGCGGCGTCAAACCCTATGTCATGTCGTCGGAGCTGGAGCGCGACGGCTATATGGGCGTGCTGGAATGGCGGCCGAACGATCGCTTCCACACCACCATCGACGCCTTCTATTCCGAGTTCCAGAACACCCAGGTTCTGCGCGGCATCGAATTCCCGCTGGCCTGGGGCGGTTCGGCCGAAGCGGCGCCGGGGGCCTGCGCCGCCGGCGGCAACGTCCAGAGCGCGGTCTGCCGTCCCGGCCCGTCATTGCGCCCCGGCTACACGGTCGAAGACGGTCTGATCGTCGCCGGCACGTGGGACAACATCAAGGGCGTGGTCCGCAACGACCTGAACCAGCGCGAGAGCACGATCACGGCGATCGGCTGGAACACCGAGTTCGTCGCCAATGACGAATGGACCCTGGGTCTCGACCTCAACTATTCGAAGGTCGAGCGCAACGACATCATCCTGGAGACCAACGCCGGCACGGGCCGCAATATCAACGGCGCTCTCGACACCCTCGGCTTCGAGCTGACCGACGACGGCGTCACCCGTTTCAGCAGCCAGCTGAACTATGCGGACCCGACCCTCATCCGCATCACCAGCGCGCAGGGCTGGGGCGGCGACGTCGTTCCGGGCGGGCAGGTCGGCTATATGAACACGCCGGTCGTCACCGACGAGATCAAGGCGGTGCGTCTGAACGCGACGCGGACTGTCCATGACGCGCCGTTCAAATCGGTGGAGTTCGGCGTCAATCTTTCGGAACGCGAGAAGGGCTTCGTCAACGACCAGTTCTACATCGGCGTCCCTGGCGGCGGCGACCTGTTCGTGCCGGCCGGCCTGCTTCTGGCGCCGACCGACCTGGGTTACCTCGGCATTTCGCAGGTGCTGAGCTACGACGCCCTTGGCCTGGTCAACAGCGGCGCGCTGGACCTGATCCGCAACCCGAACGCGGATGTCATCTCGGGCAACTGGGAGGTGACGGAAAAGGTCTCCACCGCCTACGCCATCGCCAATATCGACCACAATCTGTTCGGCCTGCCTCTGACGGGCAATGTCGGCATCCAGCTGGTCTACACCGATCAGAGCTCGGACGGTTTCTCGGCCCGCCAGGTCGGCCCCGGCGTTTCGGAGACGGTCGCGGTGTCGGGCGGCGACAACTACCTGGAAATCCTGCCCAGCTCGAACTTCATCCTCGAAGTCCGCGACGACACCTTTATCCGTTTCGCGCTGGCCCGCACGCTTGCGCGTCCGCGGATGGACGACATGCGTGCGTCGCGGAACTATTCGTTCAACGTCGCCAACAACATTCCGACGGCCCAGCCGGACGTCAATTCTCCCTGGAGCGCGTCGAGCGGCAATCCGCAACTGCGGCCCTACATCGCCGACGTGGTGGACCTCTCGCTCGAGAAATATTTCGCCGACCGCCGCGGCTATGTCTCGCTGGCCGGCTTCTACAAGCATCTCGAGACCTTCGTTTACACCCACAACCAGATTGTCGACTTCACCGGCTATCCGACCGGCGGGGTGACGCCGGTCATCAATCAGGGGCTGTCGTCCGCTCCGGATAACGGCGAGGGCGGCTGGATCCAGGGGGTCGAGTTCGCGGTCTCCGCCCCGCTCGACATCTTCCACCCCGTCCTGGAAGGGTTCGGCTTCATGTTCAGCACCTCGGCGACGGACAGCGAAATCCAGCCCGACCCGACCCAGGCCCCCACGGCCCTGCCGGGGCTGTCGGAAACGGTGGTCAACGGCACGCTCTACTACGAGCGCGCCGGCTTCCAGGCCCGCGTGTCCAGCCGTTACCGCTCGGCCTTCCTCGGCGAAGTCGCCGGTTTCGGAAACGGCCGCACCCTGCGGTCGGTCGCCGCCGAGAACGTCATCGATGCGCAGATCGGCTATGAGTTCCGGTCCGGGCGGCTCGAAGGCCTGTCGATCCTGGCCCAGGCCAACAACCTGACGGACGAGCCGTTCAAGACCTTCGAGAACGGCGACGAGCGCCGGACCATCGACTACCAGCGCTACGGCCGGACCTTCTCGGTCGGGATCAACTACCGCTACTGACCGGCCCGATCGGTCGGGAAGGGGCCGCCGCGGGGAACCGGGGCGGCCTTTTCGCTTTCAGGCGCCCTGCGGCCACTTTTGGTTACGACGTCCTCAAAGCACTGGACGGGGCCGCCCACGGATGAAACCAGAGAAGCAACGGCCGCGCGTGGGGACGACGCGGTGACCCGGGGAGCGAAATGACCGACACCCAAACCTCGACCGTTCACAAGACCGGCGCCGCCTTCGCCTATGTGACGACCCTGTTCTTCGCCTGGGGCTTCGCCACCTCGCTGATCGATCCGTTGATCGCGGCGGTGAAGGGCGTGTTCGATCTGAACTATACCGAGGCGCTGCTGACCCAGTTCGCCTGGTTCACCGCCTATGGCGTCGTGTCCTTGCCGGCCGCGGCCGTGCTGGCCCGGCTGGGCTATGCGCGCTCGATCGTGGGCGCCCTGGCCGTCATGGTGCTGGGGGCGCTGATCGTGCCGCTGTCGACGATGGCGGACTTCTATCCTGGCGTGCTGGTGGCGCTGTTCGTCATCGCCGCCGGCGTGACCCTGCTGCAGGTCGCGGCCAATCCTCTGGCGGCGTCGCTGGGCGCGGCGAAGAGTTCGCACTTCCGCCTCGTCCTGTCCCAGGCTTTCAACTCCCTCGGCACGGTGGTCGGGCCCCTGCTGGGCGCAACGGTGATGCTGTCAGGCGGCATCTTCGCCGTCGGCGGCGTCAGCGCGCTGGCGTCTCCGACCGCCCTGATCCTGATCCTGCTGGGCGTCGGCTTCGGCCTCGTCGCCGGCTTCCTGATCGGCAAGCTTCGGCGAGACGTGAAAGGTTGGCTGGCCATTGGCGCGGCCGCAGGTCTCGTGGTCGGCTGGGTGATCTTCCTGCAGAGCTATATCGGCGCCATGGGGGCCTTCGTGGCGCCGACGGCGCCCGCGACCGCCGCCGCCGCCGAAGCGGCCGCGCCGGCGGTCATGGACGACACGGCCCGCGACGCGACGCTGCGCAACATCGACAGCATCTTCATCGGTCTGGCCGTCTTCTTCGCCATCCTCGGGGCCTTCATCTGGAGCGTGCGCGGCAAGCTGACAGCGGCCAGCGCCAACGCCTCGGCCGAGACGCCGGGCTCGCCCCTGCGGGCGTTGAAGTCGAAATGGGCGATCTTTGGCGCCGTGGCGATCTTCGTCTACGTCGGCTCGGAGGTGACCATCGGCAGCCTGATGACCAACCTGCTGCACTCGGAAGGCGCCCTGGGCCTGCCGATCCACGACGCCGGCCGGCTGGTCGCCCTGTACTGGGCAGGGGCGTTGATGGGCCGGTTCGCCGGCAGCGCCTTCCTGACGCGCGTGCCGGCGGGAATTCTGCTCGCCATCTGCACGGCCTGCGCGGCCGTCCTGTGCCTGATCGTGGCGCAGACGGGCGGGGTCACCGCGGCCTTCGCGGCCCTGGCCGTGGGACTGTTCAACTCGATCATGTTCCCGGCCATTTTCACGCTGACGCTGGAACGGTCCTCGGCCCCGGCCTCGGCCACCTCGGGCCTGCTGTGCATGGCCATCATCGGTGGCGCGGTCCTGCCCCTGATCGGAGGCCGGGTCGCGGACGCCGGCAATCTGAACGCGGCCTTCCTCATACCGATGGCCGGCTACGTCGTCCTGACCGTCTTCGCGATCGCGGCGGCGCGGACGCATGCCGTCGGGTCCGACGTGGTGGCGGCGCCCGCGTCGCACTAGGACCAGGCGCGACACGGCAGGGCCGCCGGCGCATCGTCGGCGGCTCTTGCGCGTTGGGGTCCCGGTCTCCCAGGATGGGGCGGGGCCGCGGAGAGCTGCATGATCGGAATGATGAGACGCGCCGGACTGCTGGGACTGGCGCTGGCGCTGAGCGCGGCCCCGGCCTGGGCGGCGGTGACCCTGACCTTCTACGCTCACCCGGGCGCGCGCATCCGGGGGGGAGAACTGCTGTTCCCCCACGCCTACGTCCACGCCTCGGGATCGCTGGACGACACCGGCGACGCGGTCGACTGGGCGGCGGGCTTCACGGCCCGGTTTCCCGGCCCCCACCTGCTGCTCGCGACCGGCCCCGGCGTCGTCGCCACGCCCGAGGCCCGCTATGTGGGGGAGGGCAGGCCCTATCTGCGGATGACGGTCAGCGACGCCGTCTATCGCTCGGTCCGCGCCCGCGCCGACTGGTGGCACGGGCCGGAGGGATCGCTGTACGACCTGCGGCGACGCAACTGCATCAGCTTCATCGCCGATCTGGCGCGGGTCGCCGGCCTGCAGACGGCCCGGGAGCCGTCGATGAAGCCGGGCACGTTCCTGGAGGCGACGGCGACCCTGAATCCCGCCGCGGCGTGGCGCGAGTCTCCGCCGGGCGACGGCGCGCCGCCCATGCCCGTGCCCACGCCGTTGCCGGAGCAGGCGTCCGCCCCACTTGCCGTCGACTGACCCACGACGCAGGCGGCCCGGGGGTTCGCGATTTGTTTACCTGGGCCAAAGCCATTGTAGCCATTGCCTAAACGGCGATCCGGGCTCTAGGGTCGAGGTGGGGCTTGGTCGGGTAATTATATGCGCAGCCGATTTGCAGTGGGACTGGTGTCCCGGGCCCTCTTCCTCGCCGCGATCCTGACGCCGCTCGCCGCCTGTGGCGGGGGTGGTGGCGGCGGCGGTGGCGGGGGTGGGGGTGGAATTGTCACCCCGCCGCCCCCTCCGCCTCCTCCTCCTCCTCCTCCCCCACCGCCTCCTCCGCCGCCCGCGCCGCCCCCCTCGGCGAGCTCGGCCGAATATCTGCGCAACTATGGCGTGGCCAACATCAGGGCGATCAACGCCTGGAACGCCGGGGCGACGGGCGCCGGCATCAACGTCGGGGTCATCGATTCCGGCATCCATTTCGCGCAGCCGGACCTCGCCGGACGCATTTCGTCGGCCTCGGTCGACGTTGTGCCCGGCCGGTCCACACCCGACGGGCCGGACAACCACGGCACCTTCGTGTCCGGCGTCATCGCCGCGGGCTTCAACGGGTTCGGCACCATCGGCGTCGCCTATGAATCGACCATCGTGTCGATCCGCACCGACGTCGACGACTGCACGGATCCGGCCGACGACGTCTGCTTCAAGTCCTCCGATCTGGTCCGCGCCATCGACTATGCAATCGCCGCCAATGTGAAGGTCGTGAACATGTCCCTGGGCGGCGATTCGCCCCTGGGCGGCGCGTTCGAGGCGGCGCTGCTGCGCGGGGTCAACGCTGGCCTGGTCTTCGCCATCTCGTCCGGCAACGAGGCCGGCGCCGATCCGGAGTGGCCGGGCCGTTACGCCGTCGATCCACGCTTCGCCGGCGCCATCATCGTGGTGGGCGCGCACAACAGCGCCAACCTCATGGCGGACTTCTCGAACCGGGCCGGGGTCGCGGCGGCGAACTACATCAGCGGCCCGGGGGTCGATATCATCACCGGTTGCGACGGGACCATCTGCTATCGCGTCAGCGGCACATCGTTCTCCTCGCCCGCCGTGGCGGGGGCGCTGGCCCTGCTGCTGCAGGCCTTCCCCAATCTGACGGGGCGCGAGGCGGTGCAGATCCTGCTGACCACCGCGCGCGAGGCGGGCGACCCCGGTGTCGACGGCGTCTATGGCCGCGGCCTGCTGGACCTCACCCAGGCCTTCCAGCCGGTCGGTTCGACCCAGGTCAGCACCCGCGGCGGCCAGACGGTGTCGGTCACCACCGACCGGTTCGCCTACACAGGCGGCGCGTTCGGCGACGCCCTCAGGAACGCCCGGGGCGGACTGGATACGGTGGGCCACGACGACTTCAACCGCCTGTTCCGGGTCGATCTGGCCGACAGCTACGGCCCGGCGCCGCGCGGCGTGGCGAACATGCTGCCCCAGGCGCCGCGTCAGCAGGCGCGCCTGATGGCAGAAGGTCCGCTGGGCTCGACCCTGACGCTGACGACCACCGCGGCCCTGGAAGACAGCGCCCAGGACCTGCTGGCCACGACCAACGTCATCACGCCCTGGCTGGATGAGCGCCGGCGCGAGGACATGACGGTGGAATTCTCGGCAGGGCGCGGCGCGGTCGCCTTCTGGCAGGGTCGCAACGGCGCGCGCTCGCCCTTCGAACTTGGCGCGGCCGACAATTTCGCCTCCCTGGCCCAGGTCGACCGGGCCTGGCTGGGCGCTGTGCGGGTGGGGGCCGTGACCCTGACGGCCGATACGGGCGTCGGCGACCGCGCCATGCCCTTCCAGGCGCGGGAGGAAGACGTTTCCAGCTATGCGCGCTTCGTCGCCGACTGGGAGACGTCGTCGACCAGCCGTCTGCGGTTCGCCGTCGGCGGCCTGGACGAGAAGATGGGGCCGCTGGGCTCGTATGCACCGCTCGACTCCGGCTTCGCCCTGCCCAGCACGACGACCTTCGGCTCGGTCGGCGGCCAGTTCGCCCTGCGATCCAATCTGTTCCTGAACGCCGAAATGGGCTGGGCCCGCACGGACCTGACCGGCCGGTTCCTGACCCTGTCCGAGACGGCGCTGAGCTCGACCTGGGCGCTGGGTCTGACGACCTTCTGCAAACAGCTGGGCTTTGCCTGCGAGACCCTGACCTGGGCGATCTCGCAGCCGTTGCGAACCGAAAGCGGCGTGTTCAGCGCGTATCTGGCCGACTCTCCGGCCGGGTATTTTGACGAGCTGACCTTCTCGGAGCGAACCTTCTCGGCGACGCCCAGCGGGCGTCAGATCGACATGTCGCTGGGCAGCGTCCACCGGTTCGGCGACGGGTCGGCGCTGAGCCTGCGCGGCATGGTCACGCGGGACGATCAGAACGTGCGGGCGTCGCCGACGACCTTCACCCTGATGGGAAGCTGGGGGAAGACGTTCTAGGCCGCGCGCCAGCGGGCCCGGGCACGTTTGCCGCCGGCCGTTCCCGCGTCTATGGCTCCTGAAAACGAGGGGCGAAGGTGGCGATATTTCCGGTGATTCTGTGTGGCGGCGCGGGAACGCGTCTTTGGCCGGCCTCGCGTCCGGCGCGCCCCAAGCAGTTCATCGACTTCGCCAGCGACCTGTCCCTGTTCCAGGAGACGGCGCGGCGGACGGCGCCCCTGACGCAGGGGGGCGGACGCCTGCTGGTCGTCTCGGGACAGGCGCATCGGGGCTTTGTCGACGACCAGCTGTCGGCCCTGGGGCTGGAAGCGACGATCCTGCTGGAACCCGAGGGCCGGGAATCCGCGCCCGCGATGGCGGCGGCGGCGGCCTGGATCGCGCGCGAGGCGCCCGACGGGGTGGCGCTGTTCGTGGCCTCCGATCACCACATCCCCGACGCCGAAGCCTTCCAGCACGCGGTGCTGGAGGCCCTGCCGACGGCGGAGGCGGGACGCATCGTCACCTTCGGCATCCGACCGACAGAGCCCTCGTCGGCCTATGGCTATATCCGGCCTGAGGGCCCCGGCCTGTCGCCGGTTGCGGCCTTCGTCGAAAAGCCGGACCGGACGCTGGCCGAAAGCCATGTGCGCGACGGCTATCTGTGGAACAGCGGCAACTTCATGGTGCGGGCCTCGGTCCTGCTGGACGAGCTGGACGCCTTCGCGCCCGACGTGGCCCGTGTCGCGCGCGCGGCGGTTCCCCGGGACGCAGGCCGTGTCGTCCTGCTGTCGCCAGTGTTCCGCACCGCGCCCAGGATCTCGATCGACTATGCGGTCATGGAGCACAGCCGCCGGATCTCGGTCCTGCCGGTCGACTATGGCTGGTCGGACCTGGGGGCTTGGGACGCGGTCGCGGCCGCGGGCTCGGGCGACCGCGGCGTCTGGATCGCGGCGGACGGTGACAGCGGTCTGGTGCGCGCGGCCGAAGGCATGGTGGTCGCCACCGTCGGCGTGACCAACCTGGCCATTATCGCCGAGCGTGACGCTGTCCTTGTCTGCAGCCTGGACCGGGCGCAGGAGGTGAAGGGGCTGGTCGAGCGACTCCGCGAGGTCTCTTCGGCGCACGCGCACGGCCGGTGGGAGGCCGGCGGGACGCTGGCCGAGCGCGCGCGCTATTTCGACAGCTGGATGCGGCTGAATGCCCTGCCGGTCTGGGGTGCCCTGGGCGTCGACGAGGACGGCGGCTTCCGGGAAGCGATCGGCCTGTCCGGCCGGCCCTTCGGCGATTTCCGCCGGGCGCGGGTACAGGCGCGCCAGGCCTGTGTCTATGCGGTAGCGGGCGCGGCCGGCTGGGCGGGTCCATGGCGGACATTGGTCAGCCGAAGTCTGGAGCGGTTCGAGGCGACCAATCGGCGCGCCGACGACCTGTACCGGACGCGGGTATCGGCGGACGGCGCCGTTCTGGACGACAGCGCCTCGCTGTACGACCAGGCCTTCGCCCTGTTCGCCTTCGCCGCGGCCGCCGGAGCCGGGATCGCTCCAGAAATGATGGCGGAGCGGGCGCACTCCCTGAGTGATGCCCTGGCGGCTCTGCGGGCGCCGGCCGGCGGGTGGCGCGAGACCGGCGATCACCCGTATCAGGCCAACGCCCACATGCATCTGCTCGAAGCCTGTCTGGCCTGGGAGGCGATCGAGCCCGAAGGCGGATGGCGCGAGATGGCCGACGAGATCGCCGCCCTGGCCCGGCGCGCCTTCATCGACGCGGAAGGCGGCTTCCTGCGCGAGTTCTTCGACGCCGAATGGGGGCCGGCCGCCGGCGACGACGGTCGGCTGGTCGAGCCCGGGCATCAGTTCGAATGGGCCTGGCTTCTGACGCGCTGGGGCCGTCTGCGCGGCGATGCCTGGGCGCTGGAGGCGGCGGTCCGGCTTTATGACGTCGGCGCGCGCGGCGTGGATCAGGGGCGGGGCGTGGCCATTGACGCCCTGAACGACGATCTGTCCGTGCGCTCGGATCAGGCGCGGTTGTGGCCCCAGACCGAACGGCTGAAGGCGGCGTTGATCCTGGCGGAAAACGCTGAGGGCGGACGCCGGATCCTGTTGCTGGACGACGCGCGCAAGGCGCTGGCGGGCCTGCAGCGCTATCTCGAACCCTCGGGCCTGTGGCGCGACAAGATGCGTGCGGACGGGTCCTTCGTGGATGAACCGGCGCCAGCCAGTTCGCTGTATCACATCATGGTCGCCTGGGAGCAGGCGAGGGCGACGGCGGCGATCACGCCGGAGCTCGGCTGGACCCCCGGGGACGGACTGTGATCGGCGGCCGGTCGGTTCTGGCCGTCATCACCGCCAGGGGCGGATCGAAGGGCCTGCCGCGCAAGAATCTGCTGCCGTTTCGCGGCGCGCCCCTGATCGCCTGGACCATTCAGGCCGCGCAGGCGGCGAAGAGCATCGATCGGCTGATCCTGTCGTCCGACGATCCGGAGATCATCGGGACCGCCAGGGCGCTGGGCTGCGAGGCGCCGTTCCGGCGCGCGCCCGAACTGGCCAGCGACACCGCCGCCTCCGTCGATGTGATGCTGGATGCGGCGGACCGCGCGCCGGGCCATGACATCGTCGTGCTGCTGCAGCCGACGTCTCCGCTTCGGACCGCCGGGGATATCGAGGCGACGTTGGCGCTGATGGCCGAAAGCGGGGCTCCCAGCGCCGTGTCCGTCAGCGAGGCGCCCTGTCATCCGTATCTGATCTTCCAGCGCGACGGGGCGGGGAGGCTGAGCCCCTTCGTCGAAAAGCCCGCGGAGCTCAGCTGGCGGCGTCAGGACCTGCCGTCGGCCTTCCGCATCAATGGGGCTGTCTATGCGGCGGACCTGGCGTGGCTGAGAGCCGGGCGAAGCTTCTGGAAGGCCGGCGAGACCGTCGCCCATGAAATGCCGGCCGAGCGGTCGGTCGACATCGACACGCTCGAGGATTTCCGCGTCGCCGAACGGTCGTCCGCCTGACGGTCAGGGCAGCAGGGGCCCGCCTTCGCCCCGTTTCGCGTCGATCTCGACCTGCACCGCCTCCAGCGCCCGGGCCCGGGCCTCGGCGGAGGCGTGGCGAAGCTGCGGATAGCGGACGCGCCAGTTGGCCGCGCCGAAGCGGCGCCAGAAGGCGGGCGCGACGCGGGTGTCGTATCCGGCGCGGGCGACCAGGAAGAGACCGACCCGGTCGGCCTGGGTTTCCTTGTCGCCGACGCCGTTGACGGTGGTCGCGTCATTGGCCTTGCGTCCCGCCCCGCCGACGTCGCTCCACGAGCGGTGGCGCAGCACATGGTGGGCCAGTTCGTGGCCGAGGATCAGCGCCAGTTCGTCGTCCGACTCGGTGAAGCCGGCCAGGGCGGTGCTGATGAACAGCCGCCGGCCGTCGGCGCGGGCGTTCAACTCGTCGGAGGGATTCAACTGAACCTCATAGCCGCAGGACCTGTGCGGCTGGACCCTGACGGTCAGGGGTTCGCCGCCGCGACGGATGTCGAGGCGTATCGCTCCGTCGGCGAGGGCGCGGTCCAGAACGGCGACATTGGCCGCCAGACCCTCGAAGGCGGGCGTCGTCCGGGCCGGACCGGGGTTCAGCGGCGTTCCGTTGACGGCGAGGATCAGGTCGCCCTCGCGCAATCCGGCGTTCGCCGCGGCCGAAGTCGGGGGCGCGGAGAGCACGCCCGGCAGGTCGCCCTCCAGCCCGAAGCGCGACTGGACGAGGGGGCGTAGTTCATTGCTGTACTGGCTGGCGGAATGCAGGGCCCAGCCGGCCGCCAGCCGGACCGCGGGACATAGCTCGACATTCTCGTCGGACAGCCGCTGCGCCACCCGGGCCACGCGCTGGTCCAGCGCGGTCAGGGCCGTCAGTCGTTGAGCTGCGGCGTCGCCGACCCCGGTCGCCATCGACCCGCCCGACGCCTGACCGCAGGCGACCACGCCAGCGGCGGCGGCCATGGCGACGGCGGCGGACAGCAGAGGGTGACGAGACAGCATGGCCGGGGTTCTATCGCCGACATGGACAGCCGGCTCGCCCAGAGACAGGATAGAGGCGGAGGAGGCAACCTGCTTTTCCGCCGCAGCCGGCGCTTTGGAGCCCCGGCCTTTTCGGTTCCTTAACGGCCACTAAGCACGTTGGCCCCACGGCGCATTCCGCCGCCCGGGACGGACCCATGAGACTGGACGGCAAGCGCATACTGGTCACCGGCGCTGACGGCTTCATCGGCTCGCACCTGACCGAGCGGCTGGTGCGGCGCGGATGCGACGTACGGGCCTTCGTCCAGTACAACAGCCTGGGCGGCTGGGGCTGGCTGGACGATAGCCCGGCCGACATCCGAAAGGATCTCGACGTCTTCGCCGGCGACATTCGCGATCCGCACGGGGTGCGCACGGCCATGACCGGTTGTGACGTGGTGCTGCATCTCGCGGCCCTGATCGCCATCCCCTACAGCTACCACTCGCCCCAGACCTATGTTGAGACCAACGTCCTGGGGACGTTGAACATCGTCCAGGCGGCGCGCGATCGGGGAGTCGAGCGGGTGGTCCACACCTCGACCAGCGAGGTTTACGGCACCGCCCGGTTCGTGCCGATCACCGAGGCCCATCCGCTGCAGGGTCAGTCGCCCTATTCGGCCAGCAAGATCGGCGCGGACCAGATCGCGCTCAGCTTCCACGCCGCCTTCGGCGCGCCGGTCACAGTGATCCGGCCGTTCAACACCTATGGTCCCCGCCAGTCGGCGCGGGCGGTGATCCCGACGGTCATCACCCAGATCGCCGCGGGCGCTAGCGAGATCAAACTGGGCGCGGTGCATCCGACGCGTGACTTCACCTTCGTTTCCGACACCGCCCGCGGCTTCGAGGCCCTGGCGGAATGCGACGCGGCGGTGGGCCAGACCGTCAATGTCGGCAGCGGCTTCGAGGTCTCCATCGGCGACACGGCGCGCCAGATCATCGCCCTGATGGGCCGCGACGTCGCCATCGTCACCGACGACCAGCGCCTGCGCCCCGAGGCCAGCGAGGTCGAACGGCTGTGGGCCGACAGCGCGTTGATGCGATCCCTGACCGGCTGGTCGCCCGAATACGGCGGCGGCGAGGGCTTTGCGCGCGGTCTGCAAGAGACCATCGACTGGTTCAGCGATCCGGCCAACCTGGCCCGCTACAAGGCGGATCGGTACGTGCTGTGAGCCTGCCTGATCAGGTCCTTGCGGCGGTCCGCGCCGCCCTGCCGGCGTCGGACGGCTCCGTCGCCCTGCATGAGCCCGAATTCCGGGGGCAGGAGTGGTCCTATCTGAAGGATTGCCTCGACACCGGCTGGGTCTCGTCCGTCGGCGCCTATGTCGACCGCATCGAGCGCGACCTCGAAACCATCACCGGCGCGGCCCATGCGGTGGCGACCTCCAACGGCACGGCGGCGCTCGACATCTGCTTGCGCCTCGCCGGGGTGCGGGCGGGGGACGAGGTGCTGGTTCCGGCCCTGACCTTCGTCGCCACCGCCAACGCCGTGGCCTATCAGGGCGCGACGCCGCATTTCGTGGACTCCGAAGCGACGGCGCTGGGTGTCGATCCCGTCCGGCTGGATGCGTATCTGCGCGGGACCGCGCGCGTGGACGGCGACGTCTGCGTCAACACCCGCACCGGAGCGCCGATCCGGGCGCTTATGGTCATGCACGTATTCGGCCATCCCTGCGATCTGGACGGCTTGGCCGGGGTCGCGGCGCGCTGGAAGCTGACGCTGGTCGAGGACGCTGCCGAAGGCCTGGGCTCAAGCTGGAATGGCCGGCACGTCGGCAACGTTGGCCGCGTGTCGGCCCTGAGCTTCAATGGCAACAAGATCGTCACCACCGGCGGCGGCGGGGCTATCCTGACCAATGATCCCGACCTCGCCCGTCGGGCCAAACATCTGACCACCACGGCGCGCACGCCGCACAAATGGTCTTTCGTGCACGACGAGGTGGGCTGGAATTACCGCATGCCCAACCTCAACGCCGCCCTCGGCTGCGCCCAGCTGGAGCAGCTGCCCGGCATGCTGGCGCGCAAGGCGGTGCTGACGGAACGGTACGCGGAGGCGTTTCGGGATGTGGAAGGCGTGCGCCTGCTGACCGCCCGGCCCGGGGCCGAGGTCAACCACTGGCTCAACGCCCTGATTCTCGACCGGCCCGACATGGCGATGCGTGACACCCTGCTGGAGGCTCTGAACAACGCCGGCTTCATGGCCCGGCCGCTGTGGACGCTGATGCACCGACTGCCGATGTATGCGGCCTGCCCGCGCGACGCCCTGCCGATCGCCGAGGCGCTGGAGGCCAGCGTCATCAACATCCCCAGCAGCGCCCGGCTGGCCGACGCATGACCGCGCGCCGCAGGATCTGCGTCGTCACCGGCGGCCGGGCCGACTACGGCCTGCTGCAATGGGTGATGCACGACATCCGCGCGGCCGGAGATCTGGAGCTGCAACTGATCGCCACCGGCTCGCACCTGGAAGCCTCGTTCGGCATGACGGCCGACCAGATCGAGGCCGACGGCTTCCACATCGACGCCCGCGTGCCGCTGGGCCTGGAGTCCGACGGCCCGCTGGATACCGTCCGGGCCATGGCGCGCTGCCTGACCGGGGTTTCGGAGGCGCTGGAGACGCTGCAGCCCGACATCATGCTGGTGCTGGGTGATCGCTACGAGATTTTCGCGGCGGCGCAGGCGGCCCTGATCCACCGGGTCCCGATCGCCCACATCGCCGGCGGCGACACCACCGAAGGCGCCTTCGACGAAAGCATCCGCCACGCCCTGACCCAGATGGCCCACATCCACCTGACGACCCACGAGACCTCGGCCCGGCGCGTCCGCCAGATGGGCGCCGCGCCTGACCGGGTCCATGTCGTCGGCAGTCCCGGGCTGGATCAGCTGCGGCGCCGGCCCTTGCTGGACCGGGCCGCGCTGGAGGCCGCTCTCGGCGCGCCGCTGGGTCCGCGGAACATCCTCGTGACCTTCCATCCCGTGACCCTGACCGCCGACCGCGGGCAGGGCGAGTTCGAGGCCCTGCTGGCGGCGCTGGACGCCCTGCCGGCCGATGTCGTGAAATGGGTCACCCGCCCGAACGCCGATCCGGGCCATCGCGCCATCGAGACGGCGCTGGATGTCTGGGCCGGTGATCGGCCCGATGTGCGGGTCTTCGCTTCCCTCGGCCAATTGCGCTACCTGTCGCTGATGGCCCAGGTCGATGCGGTGGTCGGAAACTCTTCCAGCGGACTGTATGAGGCGCCGTCCTTCGGCGCGCCCACGGTCGACATCGGCGACCGCCAGAAGGGCCGGCTGGCCGCAGCTTCCGTGATCCGCTGCCCTGCGGAGGCCCCGGCCATCGCCGCCGCCGTGCTGGAGGCGTTTGCGCTCGACTGCACCGACGTCGTCAATCTCTATGGCGACGGCTTCAGCGCCGGGCGCATCGTCCGGATCCTGCGCGACGCGCCGCCCCGCGAGACGCTGCTGGCCAAGGCCTTCCATGAGGTCGGTCAATGAATGACCGCGTCTTCATCATCGCCGAGGCGGGGGTCAATCACGACGGCTCGCTGGACGATGCACGCCGCATGATCGACGTCGCCGCCGAGGCCGGCGCCGACGCGGTCAAATTCCAGACCTTCCAGGCCGATCAGCTGGTCACGCGCCGCGCCGGAAAGGCGGCCTACCAGGCCCGCAACACCGGCGAGGACGGCAGCCAGATGGCCATGCTCAAGGCGCTTGAGCTGGCGCATGAGGACCACAGGGGCCTGGCCGCCCACGCCGCCGCGCGTGGCGTTCGTTTCATGTCCACGGCCTTCGATCTCGACAGTCTCGCCTTCCTCGCCGCCCTGGGCATGCCGGCGGTCAAGATCCCCTCCGGGGATCTGACCTGGGGGGCCATGTTGCTGGCGGCTGCCCGGCTGGACCAGCCGCTGATCGTCTCGACCGGCATGGCCAACCTGGACGAAATCCGCGACGCCCTGGCCGTGATCGCCTTCGGTCTGACGCGGACGGACCTGCCGACGGGCAAGGCCGATCTGGCGGAGGCCTTGGCCAGTCCGGCCGGTCAGGCGCGCCTGCGCGAGCGCGTCACCCTGCTGCACTGCACGACCGAATATCCGGCGCCGCTCAGGGCGGTGAACCTGCGGGCCATGGACGTGATGGCGCAGACGTTCGGCCTTCCGGTCGGCTATTCCGACCACACCCTGGGGACCAGCGCGGCCATCGCTGCCGCCGCTCGCGGCGCTACGGTGATCGAGAAACATTTCACCCTCGACCGCGCGCGGCCGGGTCCCGATCACGCGGCCTCGCTGGAGCCCGCCGAACTCGTCGCCATGATCGCCGCCATTCGCGAGGTCGAGATCGCTCTCGGCCGTTCGGTGAAGGCGCCGGCGCCTGAGGAACTGGGCAATCGCGCGATCGCCCGCCGCAGCCTGGTGGCGGCCCGGCCGATCGCGGCGGGCGAGCCGCTCAGTCTCGACAATCTGACCGCCAAACGGCCCGCCGACGGCGTCTCGCCGATGGAGATCTGGCCGATGCTGGGTCGCCCGGCGGCGCGCGCCTATGAGGCCGACGAGGCGGTCGAGCCATGAGCGGACGCCCCGTCATCGTGGTCGGCGCGGGGGGACACGGCGCGGTGGTGGCCGACGCCCTGCTGGCGGAAGGCCGCACCGTTCTGGGCTTCGTCGACCCCGGCCCCGAGGCTGCGAGCGGTCTTCCGAGTCTCGACCTGCTGGGCCCCGACGACGTCCTCGACCCCGAAGCCGGCTATGACCTCGCCAACGGGATCGGCGGCACGGGACGGGGCGGCGACCCGGATCTGAGGCGGCGCGTGCAGGTGCGGCTGGAGGCGCGGGGCTTCCACTTCACAGGCGTCCGTCATCCCTCGGCGGTCGTTGCCTCGCATGTCGCCCTGGCCGACGGCGTCCAGCTTCTGGCCCGCAGCGTGATCCAGACCGGGGCGCGGATCGAATCCGGGGCGATCATCAACACGGGTGTCATCATCGAGCACGGCTGCCGGATCGGCGCCTTCACCCATTGCGCCAGCGGCGCCATCCTGTGCGGCGACGTCGAGGTGGGCGAGGACTCCCACATCGGCGCCGGCGCCGTGATCCGGCAAGGCGTCAGGCTTGAGCCAGGCGTGGTGGTCGGCGCCGGCGCGGTGGTGCTCGAGGCGGGCGAGGGCGAGGGCATGCTGATCGGCGTGCCGGCCAGACGCAGGGGGATTGCATGAAGGCCTGGGAACGCGCGCTGATCGGACCGGAGGCCACCTTCCGCAATGCGCTGGAGTCGATCGACCAGACGGGATCCGGCATCGCCCTGGTGGTGGATGCCGACCGCCGGCTGCTGGGGGCCCTGTCCGACGGCGACCTGCGCCGGGCGCTGATCCGCGGAGCGGGCCTGGAGGACAAGGCGATCGGCGCGGCCAATCCAAATCCAATCTGCGCCGACCAGGGTCAGGATCGTGCCGCCACCCTGGCCATCCTGCGCGCCCATAGTCTGCGTCAGCTGCCGATTCTTGACGCCGACCGACGGGTCGTCGGCCTGGTCACCCCGGCTGACTTCCTCGACATCCCGGTGCGGACCAATGCCGTGGTCATCATGGCCGGCGGAAAGGGCGAGCGGCTGGCCGAACTGACCCGCGACACGCCCAAGCCGATGCTGAGGGTCGGGTCAAAGCCCATCCTCGACACGATCGTCAGCAATCTGGCCGGGCAGGGGTTCCGGAATTTCTGGCTGGCCGTGAATTACAGGGCCGATCAGATCGAGAGCCATTTCGGCGACGGGTCCGACATGGGCCTGGATATCCGCTACCTGCGCGAAGACAAGCCGCTGGGTACCTGCGGAGCCTTGGCGCTCATGCCGCGTGCCGACGAGCCGTTCGTCGTTACCAACGGCGATGTTCTAGCCAAGGCGGACTACAGCCATGTCCTGGATTCCCACCTGCAGTCGGACGCATTGGCCACGGTCGTGGTGCGCGATTACCAGATGCAGGTCCCGTTCGGGGTCGTGAACGCCAACGGGGCCCAGGTGACCCGAATCGATGAGAAGCCGACCCAGAGCTACACCATCAGCGCCGGGGTCTATGTATTGTCGCCCACGGTTTTGGATTTGATCCCCAAGAACACCTTTTACGACATGCCGGCCCTGATCGCCGACATGATCGCGCGCGAACTGCCGGTGAGGCTTCAACGCGCCGAAGGATACTGGATGGATATAGGCCGCCCGACCGAATATGCGCAGGCAAACGCGGATTTTGGAGCGGTGTTCGAGGGGTAAGGCGCTCCAAACATCCTTTTTACATGGGACGGCCAAGGCTGGTCTCATCGGAGCAAGTGATGCCTTGATGGCTCCGACCTTGAGGGCTTCCAGGCTTTCTCAACAGAACTGGCCGGCGCGCGTCTGTCCGCTCGCGTCGTGGCGTCGTACAGCCGGAGGCCTTGAGCCCTCGTATCGCGGGCAGGTGGGACCGCGCAGACATTCGCGCCAAGGTCAGCCATCACATCTTCCATGTGCACGCGGCATTGCCTTCCGACGATCCTTGTGGCGGAGCACGGCCCAAACGCCAAAAGGATCATCCGGAAATCCGGATGATCCTTGCAGTACGATAGATGATAGCTGGCTGCCAGTAGGAAGCCGTTGCCTTCTGGTCCTGACTTAGTCGCTCTCGCTGTCGTCGTCGGTCGCAACCACGACGGTGGCGACAACAACCGCAGCGCCGATCAGGAGAACGGGGAGCGGAATGCCGGCGAATTCCGAAGATTCACCGGTGGCAGCACCGACGCGATCACCAACGCGGGTCACGGCGGAATTCGAACCGGCAGCGGCCGCTTGGCCAGCAACTAGCAGCAGGCCGGCCGTAACGGCGGCGATGGTCTTACGCATGCTAAATCCCCTTGAGTTGTTCTTTGCACCAAGGCGCGAAAACCTCAGCATGCTTCCTCATATATTCGGAGGTCGTGCCCAAGCAAGCGAAAAATTGAGTTGCGGGATGTGACTCGACACCGTTTCGGCCGTTGTTTCAACGAGTACGCTCGGCTGCGGCCATCGACAGGGGATCCGTAAGCCGTCGTTCCGGGACGACGGGGGGGTCACAGTAGGGGGTGTTCGAAAGCGTTTGTCACGCGCCAGCCGACGCGGCCACGGGTGCGTTCTCGTGAATCGTCGTTGGCGGCTATCTGACCCTTGACGGCCCTGCGCCGTCGAGCGATTTGTTCCTAATCGTTGTGGAGGGCTCGTTTCGCGCCTATTCAGGCGCGGCGCATGATTTCCCGACTGTTCAAAAGAAAACTTCAGGCCCAAGCCCCTCGGATGCCGGTCGTCCCGAAGGGCGTGGTGACGTGGGCCGTTGGCGATATCCATGGTCGACTCGATCTGCTCGAACCTCTCGTCGACAGCATGATCGCGGATCGCGCGGCTTCGCCCAGCGAGCACATGGTCGTCATTTTCCTGGGCGATTACATCGATCGAGGCCCGCACTCGCGGCGCGTTATCCGGTATTTGTGCAATCTGCCCGAAGACCTCGGCATCGAGTGGAAGTTTCTAAAGGGAAACCACGAGGAGGCCATGCTGGACTTCCTGCGTGATCCTGCGACCGGATCGACCTGGTGCGAGTACGGCGGTGACGCCACCCTAGCGTCCTACGGGCTACGTTTGCCGCAGATGAAGCACAAGCCCCAGGCGTGGGCCCACCTTTCGGCCGACTTGGATCACAAGCTCGCACCGGTCGAGCGGGCGTTTCTGGAAGGCCTAGAGCTCAGTCTGGCAGTGGGGGACTATTTCTTCGCTCACGCCGGGGCCCGTCCCGGTATCGCGCTCTCCGAACAAACAGAGCGCGATCTGATGTGGATACGGGGAAGCTTTCTGGAGAGCGAGATCGAATTCGAGAAGGTCGTCGTCCACGGACATACGCCGGCGCCTGCCGTCCAAGCCGATCGGCGACGAATCGGGATCGATACGAAGGCGTACGAAACCGGGGTGCTGACCGCCTTGAGACTATCGGGGGCGGATCGCCGCATTGTCCAGTGCGTTGACGGGACAGTGCGCGACTCGACGCCTGTTTTTTCGGCGTCCGCATAGGCGATCATCGCCATCTGGCGGCGCGATCGGTCAGCTTCACAGGATTCGCCGTTAGTCGCCGGCTTGATGCCAGCGCCGGTGGGCGCAGCCTTGCCCAGTCATCGGGCATGGCCGTCGGGAGACTGGTCCGATCGCCGAGCGAGTTCCAAGAGGCCGCAGATCAGGGCGAAGAGAACGGCAAGCGTAACCGTTCGCAACGGGTAATCCGCGACGGAATGCAGTAGCAAGGCCCCGATCCCGATGCTTGCCGCGCGTTGAAGGTCTCGCTCTCTGGACGGCAGCGCCCTCCAGGCGCTCCAGCAACGTCGGCTATACCAGATCAGGAATGCCAGGATCAGGCCCCCTCCCAGCCAGCCTGCTTCGAGCCAGGTCTCAAGGTAGTCGTTGTGCGCCTGATTGAAGAAGGTGCTGTCCAGCTCCTGCAACGGCTCGACTGACCGATAAACCGTATCGAAACTGCCAATGCCGGAACCGAGCGGAAGATAGGTCTGGGCGGTCTCGGCCACCAAGGGCCAGCGTTCGAATCGAACTTCGGAGCCCTTCTGGGTGTCGAAGCGCGCAAGGATAGGCGGCAGCGCCAGTATCGCTACGACCGTCAGGGCCGCGCCTGTCGCGCCTGCCAGCGCAAGAAGCCCCAGCCGCGGACTTCCTCGTCCCGCCGCGATCCACGCCGCCAGCAAGCTGGCCCCCATGACCGGCGCAAACAGGGTAATCCCCGCGCGTGAGCGGATAGCCGCAAGGCCTACGACGACTAGGCCGATAAAGAGGGCTCCGAGCCACAAGGGAGTATTTTCTCGCCTGCGGCGTCTCAAGGTCGCGGCCCCCAGCGTGATGGCGAAGGGCGCCGTTATCAGGAGGTAGGACGCCAGATGGTTTCGATTGGCGAAGAAACCGGTAACTGATCCGGCGTCAGTGGTCGCCCATGGGTATAGTCGCTCGCCTCCACTTGCGAGCTGTGCGGCTCCCAGCAGAACGCCCCCGATAGCGGCCGCGATACCGAGGTGGACTAGCCGTTCCAGTTGGCGCTGAGTCAGTGACAGCGTGGCGAGGAACACGGCGGCTGGGGGCAGGAGCGCCAGGACGGAGCTCCACGTAATAGCGGGGCTCAGGCTCAGAGGCCCCCACCCCGGCTCGAGTCCGGCGAGTTGAAGGGCCAACAACATCTGGTCTCGGCCGGGCAGGGCTCCCCATATCGCGGGGGGGAGGGGAATTAGCTGGATCAGAGGGATGGCGAAGAAGGCCGCCAGCAGCCCCAAGGCGAAGCGATGGTTTCGCCATAGCGACGTTCGGATAAGCCGTTCCGCGCTGAGAACCAGCAGGGGCAGGGCCGCGAGCTCGACGAACGCCAGCCGCAGGGCGTGGTCACGGCTTGCGCCGCCGAACAGAATGGATATCCCCAACAACGCCAGAGCCGCGATCACGACGGGGTCCCAAGACCCCTTGGACTCTTTTTTGGCAAGTTCACGGACCTTCAATTCACTCTTCCAATCGGCGAAATCGTGATGTTGTCAAACCAGACCACTGTCGGTGAGCGACTGTCCCCCGCCCGCGTTTCCAGACGCAGCCACTGCGCCGAACATTCCTTTGGAACATCAAACCGCCCTGACATGGTCGTCCAGGCGCCCTGCGAAGATCTGCTGGCTTCCGCGCCGAAAGAGCTGATCGCACCCCCGTCGGTAGCGCAGGAGACGGTCCATGCAAGGCGAGCGGCCTGGTTGCCGGTCTCGGTCCTGAACCGGGCGGCGAACTGATAGGAGCCCGCAGGCATGGAGGTCAGTTGCTCTGCGATCGTTCCAGTGGCGTAACCGTCATAATCGATACGTATGGCGGAGTTGGACGGATTGAGATCGTCAACGGCGATCTCCCCCACAATGCCGGCCTTCTGGTACAGCCGCCACTTGAACGGCTCTGGTGCGGTCGCCTCGGCGAATCCGCCGTTGGTCACGGCCTTGCCAGGCGGCGGGCGCCCAATCCGTTCGCGCAACGCACCCAGTATCGGAAATTGACGGCGGGCCGCCAGATCTCGATAGATCTGCCCGAGTTCATCATTGGTCAGAGGGGCGCGGCCCGCCTCAAGCAGGAGGCCGAGGTTGGCCGCAAGCTGCAACTCCTGCGGGGTCTCGAGAGTACTCAGATATGCAACCCGCCAAGGCGGCCGAACGGCCAGCAGGCCTGCGAGCACCGGCAAGGATCGCTGCGGGTCCGCGGTGCCAGCGGCCGTGAATAGCCGGAAGACCTGAGGCTGGATATCCTGTCGACGCCGGACCAAGGTGTCGGCGTGCGCGAAGGACGACGCATAGTCGCCGCGCCGAAGGCGGCGCTCAACCAACCAGGAGTGGGCCGGGTCGTCCCGCAGGCTCCAGTTTCCGGCCAAGGTCAGGATCTCGTCCGCCTCATCCTCGCGTCCCGCCCGCGCTTCCGCGAGGCCTAAAACGCGAAGCGCCCTTACGTCGAAGGGGGACCGTACAAGAGCCTCCCGGCTGAGACTTGCGGCGTTTTCGACGCGCCCCGCGGCCAGTTCGGACTCCGCTGCCCGACGCAGAACGAGCGGCGACGCCGGGGCGATGCGGATCGCGGTCTCGACCGGCGCCCGCTGTATCAGCGGTTGAATGGCGATCTGCCAGCCCAGCAGCACCGCACCTGCCGTCAAACCGTATACGACGATATCCTTGACATTGAGGCCCTCCCGCGGAGCGGCGGGCCTGACCGCCTTGTTCCTCAACCGCGCTTGCCCTTCTTGCCGGCCCCTTGGTCCGGTTTGGCCCCGTACTGGTAGTCGTACGCGTAGTCATAGCCGCCATAAGAGGTCGTCTTGGCGTTGAATTTCGTCAGCACGACGCCGAGCAGATGAGCCTGACCCACCTGAATGCGCTGAAGGGCTCCGCGCGCCTGACCTCGGCGAGTGCCGCGGGATTCCAACGCGAAGAGGACGCCGGTGACCGCGTTAGCCAGCATCGGGGCGTCCGCGAAACCGAGGACAGGAGGACCATCCAGAACGACGTGATCGAAATTGTTCTGGGTCTCGGCCAGGAACTGTCGGAGACGATCGCCGCCCCAAAGTTCCGCCGGGTTGGGCGGCAGCGGGCCGCAGGGGATGAAGAACAGATTCTCTTGCCGCGTAGGCTGAACAACCGCCGCAAGATCCGCCGAACCTGAGAGGAGATTGCTCATGCCGAGCTCGTTCTCAAGGCCGACGACGCGGTGCATCGAAGGATTGCGCAAGTCGGCGTCGACCAGAAGCACTCGCTTGCCGACGCGAGCCAGGTTGAGAGCCACAGCATAGGCAGTGGTTGACTTGCCCTCGGCCGGCCGGGCGCTGGAGACCAGCAAACTGCTGGGAGTGCCGTCCGGGGTGGAGAACTGAAGCGCGGTTCGAAGGGAATAGTAGGCCTCCGAGAATCCGGATCGGATGTTGCCGAGCGCATCGGCGGGAGTCTCGCCCTTGTCGAGAAGGGGAACGACCCCGAGCACCGGGACGCCCAGCTTCTTCTCGACATCGTCGGGTGTCGCCAATGTTTCGTCGAGGGCTTCCAGAACAAAGGCGGCCAGGAGGCCAAGACCCAACCCCAGCAAGGCGGCAAGCGCCATGTTCATCAACATGTTGGGCTTGGAGGGCTTCGGCGGCGGAGTGGCGGAATCCACGATCGAAATGTTGTTGGCGGTGACGCCGCCTGTGACGCCGACCTCCTTGTACCGCTGCAGCAGCCCCTCGTAGAGGGTGCGAGTGGTGTCCAGTTCGCGCTGCAGGATATTGTACTCGATCGACCGGTCACGCAGATCGAGAACATCGACCGTCAGGCCGCTCACCCTGGCCTGGAGCGCGCGCTCCTGGTTGGCGGCGATCTGGTACTGACTGCGGATGGAGGTGCGGATATTGCCGGCAATGGCCTGAATCTGGCCATCGGCTTCCGCGATCCGGGCTTGGAGCTGCACCATTTCCGGATAGTCCGGCTTATAGATGCTCAGCTTCTGCTGGTACTCGGCGTCCAGGATCGCCCGTTGCTCCGTCAGCCTTTGCATCGTCGGATTCTGGAGAACTTCGGGCAGGGTCATCAGGTTCGACGTACGGGCCGACCGCCAGCGCTCTTCGGCGGCGATCCGTTCGGCGCGTGAGCGGGCCAGGGCGCTGTTGAGGGCGACCAGATTGTTGGACGTCAGGGATTCGGTCGCGCCGCCGGACGTGGCCCCTTCGCTGGGCTCGCGGACGTTGATGATCTGCTGGGTGACCGCATAGGCGACCAGCTGACGTTCGGCGGATTCCAGCCGTTGCTTGGTCTGGGCAATACGCTCTTCGAGAAACTCCCGAGCGTATTTTGAGCTCTCGAATTTTCGATCGAGGTTGGACTGGATGAAGTTCTCTGCAAAGCCGTTGGCGATACGGGCCGCCACCACGGGATCCGGATTCTCATAACCGACGGCGACCAGCCGCGAGCCGCGAACGGGAGAGACGCTGAGGTTCTCCTCAAGGGCTTTGAGCACGGCCGCCTTGCGGCGCGCCGCCTGGGTCGCGGCGGTTCCACCGGCCTCCGGCGCCTCGACCCCGATCGCCTCAAGCGCCGCGTTTGAACTCGCCAGTCCCAGGCTCTCGATGACGCGCTCCGCGAGCGATCGACTACGAAGCAGGCCGTACTGAGTCTGGAAGAACTCTTCACCCTGCGCCGGGTTTTCGGACGGCGTGACCTCTTCAGCATTGAAGATTCGAGCCGCTTCCCGATCAATCTGCAGGGTCGCCTGAGCCCTGTAGATGGGCGTCATCAGCAGCGTCAGCGTCGCGCCGATGACGAGGGCTCCGAGGAAGCAGCCAATGATCAGGAGCCGATGCTTTAGCGCGAGCCGCCAGTAGGAAGCGAGATCCACCGTGGGTTGGTCGTCGACCTGCTCGACCCAACCCCGCTCGCCGGCGAAAGAACCGAAGGGATCGGTTGCTCGTCCCTGAGGACGCCGACCGCGCACGTCAGCGAGTTGATTGTCGCCCAGCATTCTTGAAATCCGTCACAGTGTTGCGGCCACGACCGCATAAAATCCATCAGGCTGATATCGCATTGTCCCTGATCGCGCACCACGATTTTGCCGGTGGCGGATCTCACGACCGAGCCATGGCAATCCCGTAGATAGCGGCGACCAGTCCCATGCGACGAGTTTGGGTAGAGGTCTAGAAATACCTCGAAAAACTAACAGGGGCAGGCAGGATCGGATGGACGATCGAGCCCGGTGGCCTCCCACGCCAAGGAGCCATTGTCCAGCCCTGTAGCGAGCGGTCAACGGGGCAGATTGTTCGTGAGGCCCCACGCGGAGGGACCCGGCTCAGGGTTGTCGCGTAATCCGCGGTGGTCGGGTTGGGCGCCTTCGCTCCTGGTCCGGACCGTCTCTGGAATCCTTGGGTCCGCGGGCCATTATCGCCCGGACACCGGAGCCGACCTTGGGGGGATTTCGTCATGCAGCCATGGAAAAACCATGCATGCGCCGGACGTAGGGTATGCATTTGCCTAATGTTTCGGAGTCTGTCAGACGGAGGCCCTTGTAGGTAGGTTAGCCTCCGGCCGGCTTTTCGGGGACTGCGTAGGATGGGCCCGACCATCGGGGGGTTATATGACGGGTATCGCGAGAGTCGCGCGGGCGGATCTTACTTTGATTTGGGTGGCGAAATTCGGCCTCCACGTCGGCCTGCTGTTTTTGGGCTTCATCCTCGCCTACGAACTACGTCGGCCCTTGCCTATCATCTGGTGGACGACCCATCCGGATGCTCTCCGCGTGATCGGGTGGGCGGGCCTCTACGCCCTGATCGGCGCTGGCGTCGAACTGATCTTCCAGTCGGAACGATCGGCTTGGCGCTTCGCCTCCATGCGCGAGGTAGTGGGTCTTGTCCGCAATGTTACCGTGACGACCGGCCTGTTCCTCGGCGTGATTTTCTTTCTCGATCGCGGCGTGCAACTGCCCCGGTCCATCCTGCCTCTGACCTGGCTGGTCAATCTTGCTCTGCTGGTTGGTTCCCGGATGATCTGGCGCCTGCCGCACGACCCGGGCCTGGTCGCCCACTTCCTGCCCAGCTGGTGGCCACGCCCCTCGACCGACCGGACGCCACTTCTGATTGTCGGTCCCATGGCTGCCGTCGATCGGCAACTGAGGCTGATCCAGGGGGACCCTGACAGTCCGTACCAACCCGTCGGTGTTATCACCCCCCATCCCGAAGAAGTCGGTCTTCGCCTCCATGGCGTGCCTTTCATCGGCGACCTAGCGACCTGGCTTCCGGCTCACAGCGGACTGACGACGCGTGGAGCACGGCCGCACGCCATCGTATTTCTTGACGATCCCGTGCAAGCCTACGGCTTCTCCACCGAGCGGATCGGTGAACTGCACCGCGCTGGTCATACGCTGCTGAAGCCGCAAACCCTCACCGAGATCGGCGGCGCTCCCGGGACAATCAACTTGTTGAAGGAAATCCCGCTTGAGGATTTTTTGGCCCGCAAGGTGATCTACCTTGATCCGGCACCCATCCATGACCTGGTCGCCGGCCGGCGGGTGCTGGTCACCGGCGCTGGCGGCAGCATCGGCTCCGAACTATGTCGCCAGCTGCTGGCGCTCGGTTGCGCTCATCTCAGCATGGTCGATCACTCGGAATTCCTGCTGTTCGAAATCGATCGCGAGCTGGAGGGTCCGGCCAGTCGCCGCGCTATCCTGGCCAATGTGCGCGATGCGGACCGTATCGCCGACGTGGTCCGCACCGAGCGGCCGGACATCATCTTTCACGCCGCGGCCCTCAAGCACGTCGCCCTCGTAGAGAACAATCCAGCTGAGGGGGTACTGACCAACGTTCTGGGCACCTGGAACGTCATCAAGGCCGCCGTCGCCAATCAGGTGAATCAGTTCGTGCTGATTTCAACCGACAAGGCCGTCGCCCCCACCAACGTCATGGGCGCGACCAAACGGATCGCAGAGGCGCTTCTGGAGCTGGCTCCGAAGGGTGCCACCCGTATGGCCGCGGTGCGTTTCGGCAATGTCCTGGGGTCGGCCGGCTCGGTTGTGCCGATCTTCCGCGATCAAATCGCTCGCGGCGGTCCGGTCACCGTGACCCACCCCGAGGTCAACCGCTTCTTTATGACCATTCCCGAAGCGGTCCAGTTGGTTCTCCACAGCGCCGCAATCGGCACGGGCGCGCGCGCGGGAGAACCGCGCAAATTCCTCCTGGAGATGGGCGAGCCGGTCAAGATCGCTGACCTAGCCCGCCAGATGATAGAGCTTAGCGGCAAAATACCGGGGAAGGATGTCGTGATTGAATTCTCGGGGTTGAAGCCAGGTGAAAAGCTCTCTGAGGTCTTGAGCGACGAGGGCGAGGATGTCCGCACATGCATCGAAGGCATTATGGAGCTGTTCTGGCGACGTCGTCTGGACGCTGTGAGTCTAACTGACATCCTTGCGTTGGTGGATCGGGCTAGGTTGGCCAATGACCTTCCGGATGGACGAGTCCTGGAAATAGCCGAGAGGCTTCGGGGTGTGCCGCGTGAAACCGCAAATGTCTGACCAATGAGTCGTGACGAGCCTTCGTTGGCGGGTTTCATAGAGGCGATGGCGACGCTAAAAGCCGGTCTTGGCGCTACCGGCGGCGTCGGTTAGGCCCGGTTCATCGTGATCTCCACCAAGCCTCGTAACGCGGGGTCCCAAACGCCGGATCCAGGTTCTGTCCGTCAGGCCGCAAAGGTTAGCTCTATGCCGCAGGTTTCCGTCGTTGTGCCGGTTTATAATGCTGAGAAATACATCTCCGAAACACTGATGTCGATCGCAGGGCAAACCTTTGGCGACTTCGATGTGCATGTCGTCGATGACTGTTCCACGGACGGCTCGGCTGCGATCATTCAGCAGTTTTGCACGCAGGACGATCGCTTTCACTATCATCGCTCCGCCACCAACTTCGGGGGGCCCGCCGGGCCTCGAAATCTGGGTGTAGAGCGATCGAGCGGCGACTATATTGCGTTCTGCGATGCCGATGACCTTTGGGCCCCACACAAGCTGGAACTGCAGGTGAGCGTCGCGAGCGAGAACGGCGTAGACGTCGTTTCGGGGATAACGCGAGATTTCCCCGACGGAAAGACGCCTGAGGCCTTTGAGAAGCCCCAAGGGCGCATCCCATTGAGTACGATCACGCATGGCAGGCTTCTTCTGAAGAGCTGGATTGCGCTTTCAAGCGTTCTGGTGCGCCGCTCATCCCTGGTCGCGGTCGGTCCGTTCAATACCGCCCGATCACATATCGCAGTGGAAGACTATGACATGTGGCTCCGTCTCACGGAGCGCGGGGCGCGCGTGCTTCGCGTCGGAGTTCCGCTGGTTCATTACCGAAAAGTGCCGACGTCGATTTCGGCCAAGAAGTTCACGCAGATTCGAAAGGCACTCAACGTTATTGGCGAAGACTATGCTAGGCGGGGAAAAGCAGTAATCTACGTCTTTCTACGGCCTGTGCACTTGGCTTTGTACCTGGGCACGTCAGCCTATATGCGCGGGCTGCGACGCGAACTTTAGTTCCTGATCCGTGACAACAATTGGATTTTCACATGACATCTCGCCACGACTTGAAGCGAATCCTGGTCACAGGAGCTGCCGGCTTTCTCGGAAGCCATCTGTGCGATCGGTTGATCGCACAGGGCCACGAGGTACTGGGCGTCGACAATTATTTCACCGGAAGGCGGTCGAACATCGCGCATCTTCTTGGTGAGCCGCGCTTCGAAATGATGCGCCACGACGTGACCTTTCCGCTGTTTGTGGAGGTCGACGAGATTTATAATCTCGCCTGCCCGGCGTCGCCGATTCACTACCAGCACGATCCCGTCCAGACGACGAAGACAAGTGTGCACGGCGCAATCAACATGTTAGGCCTCGCGAAACGCACGGGAGCCAAAATTCTCCAGGCCTCGACGTCGGAAGTATACGGAGACCCGGCGGAACACCCGCAGACTGAGGGATATTGGGGCAACGTGAACCCGATCGGTCCCCGATCCTGCTATGACGAAGGAAAGCGTTGTGCGGAAACGCTATTCTTCGATTATCACCGTCAGAACGGCGTCCGCATCAAGGTGATGCGCATTTTCAATACGTATGGCCCGCGAATGCACCCGGAGGACGGGCGCGTCGTGTCGAACTTCATCATGCAGGCCCTGACGGGAGAGCCCATCACCATCTATGGAGATGGTAGCCAGACGCGCTCGTTTTGCTACGCTGACGATCTGATCGACGGCATGATCAAGTTGATGGCATCACCTGACGAAGTAACAGGACCTATCAACGTCGGGAATCCGAACGAATTCACTATCCGTCAGCTTGCGGAAAAAGTCGTCGAAATGGTCGGCATCGATGCGGCGATCGTATTCAAGGATCTTCCGGTGGACGATCCGATGCAGAGACGCCCCGATATCACCAAGGCGAGAACGTTGCTCGACTGGGAGCCGAAGATTGAACTCAATACCGGCCTCGCTCATACGATCGACTATTTTCGTGCGCTTGTGAACGAGAGACGGGACGCGTGATCCAACCGATGAAATCCCGGCTCAAAGCCCGCAGGGCGCCGTCGTCGCCGATAATGGCGATTCTGAAGTTCACGGCGGGGTACGCCGTCATCGCCATGCTCTTCACCGGCGTCGTGTTCGATTATTGGGCATTCGGATTTGTTCTGTTGCTGGTCGGATCAGCCTGTATCGCGCTGGCTGGATATGGGGTTGTTACTTCTCAGTCGAACGCGCCGGTGACCCGTCTCCTGTACACGACGACGATGTTCAACATTGTCGTCTGCCTGGTAGCGCTGCTCGGCTTGCTGGCGATGTATTACGAGCGCACATCCGTTCGGGGGATCGACTACGCCAACCTCGGCATGGCTGGCGCGCGGGCCGAGTTCAATCGGGCCGGGCGTGGCGGCCTGCTCAGCATTTTCGGCAACCTGTTCTCGGCGGCAGTCTACCTGCCGCTGGTTAATCTGATTTTTGACTGGGAGCGATGGGACAGGAGTAGGTTCGTAGTCTTGGGGCTCGTGATCCTTGGCCTTCTTGGCCTGACTTACATCACAGGGGGACGGACGGCGCTGATGATCGCGGTCGCGATGGCTGCGGCCGCGATGCTGGGCCGCGGCGCGCTCGGCATGAGGAGCTTGCCGAGCTTCCTGAGTCCCGCCAAGCTTGCCTTGAGTATCTTTACTGTCGCAGGCATATTCGGTGCAGTATTTGCTCTCAGAGCGAGTGCATTCGGTGCGTCTAGCGCGGCTACATATTTGTCCCAGATGTGCGTTCACCTGTCCCAGCCAACCACCGAAATCATGGTCCGGTGCTCAACCATAGCTCAAGCGAGTGGGTTTCACATCCTCGACGAGGTCTTGAACTACGGGACCGCTGTGCTGCTCTACGCCTTTCACGTTGCCTGGGTGGGCAACGTCATTATCGACGCCCCGAACCCGGGCGCGCTCACCTCGTTCGTCGGTCCACAGGACATGTTCCTCGGGCGTTTTGGCTTCGAATTGGTGGCCACCGATTATGACGGCTATTTCATTCCAGCCTCAGCCGGTCTGGTTTATGACTTCGGCTATCTGGAGATGGCGCTGGGGTTCGCCCTCCTGGGCGGGCTGGCCGGACTTTTTCGAAACATGATGGTTTCCGGATACTTCTTCTTCGGGCGAATTGCGTTCTCTCTCACTGCCGCCGGCCTTCTGATCTCTGTGATGATCAGCCCGGTAAATTTGCCGGTGCTGTTGCTCGCGATCATGGCGATCACAGCGATCGCCGGGGCCGCGTATTTTGCACGCTTGATCGGACTGATACCCTCTAACAGCGTTGTCAGGGAACTCCGTCGCGGAACGGGATCTCCTCCCAAGGTTCCAAGATGAAGAGCTATCAATCCGTGGGGGTCGCACAAATTTACCCTTGGCGTCCCCATGCTTTCCAGCGCGACTATCTGTTGTCCTTGGCGCGTGAAGCTGGCGCGCGAACCAGCGAACTGGTCTGCAATGGCTCCTTCGTCCGTTGCTACGACAAGCAGTATCAGACACTGGGGTTCGGAACGGTCGATCACTGTGTGAAATGTCGCCTGGGCCGTGGCCGCGAGTCGTCCGATCGCCCATTCAAGGTCGATTGGTCGAAAAAGAACATCCCGGTCCTTGGCGAGGAACAGGCGATGATCTCCAACCGGGCAGCTATTGTACGCGCCGAGGTTCAGGGAGATCTCGGGACGGAGGTCGGCGCCGATGGCCTGGTGCAGGCCTACCGTGCGGGATACCACTCTGCCATTCGCTGGATCGAGGAATGCAATCTGGATCTTGTCCTCGTGTTCAACGGACGGATCGACCTGCTGAAAGGCGTCGTCGATGCGGCCGTCGCGTCCGGCGTTGACTTCATGTCATACGAGCGATCCTGGTTCGGTGACGGTCTGATGATGCTGCCGAACGAGAACTGTCTTGGCCTGCGTCACATCCATGCGATGTGCGCAGCGGTCGGGGCGTCGACACTGGCCGAAGAGGACAGGCTCCGCGCCGAGCAGATCATCAACGCGCGCGTGCACCGGACAGGCAGCAACGAGTGGCGCGACTTCCAGAAGCGGGGCGCGACGGAGTATGTCGATCTCATCAGCCAGATAGGGCGTCCGCCCAAGGTGCTGGTGCTGCCGTCCAGCACCTACGAAACCTGGGGCCATGACGACTGGCGCGTCGAATGGACCGACAACTTCGAAGCGATCGACTATCTTCAGTCCATTCTCGGGATTCCGTTTGAAGACTTCCTTGTGCGCGGCCATCCGATATGGGCGCAGCGGGTAGGGGTGAGTTTCGGCGAAAGGGCCGACCGCCATTATCGCGAATACTGCGAACGGCGCGGCATCCGGTACCTTGAGCCCGGTTCCGCCGTGCATACCTCCGCCCTCATTGATGCCTCGGAGCTGATTGCACTGAATGCCGGCAGTTCGGTGATAGAGGCGGTCTGGCGCGGAAAACCGGTCGTCTCCCTAGCTGCAAGCATCTATCAGCACATCGGAGTTTGCCCCACTCTTCTCGGGCCGGGCCAATCACTGGAACTACCCGACGACGCTACCCGCCGGCGCCAGATCGTCAAGTTCATTCACGCAATGGATCGGATTGCGCCGACGTTCGTGAACCATCTGAAAGCCGTGTCTTCGGGCGAGCAGCAGGCGTTCGAAGGGGGAGATTTTGGCGACATCGCGCGTCAATTCCAGGCCGATTCCCTGATGGCTCCTGGCAAGAACAAAGCGGCGGTCGGAGCTCCGATCAAGCGGGAGCCGACTTTGGTAGAGAACGCGCGCAAGCTGTTCAAGTATGGCGATCGCTGAGGACTATGAAAACGTTTTTCTCGTCGACCCTGTTGCTGGGGACAGCTTCGGTCGTTCACGCGATGAGAGTAATCATCCTCTCCCTCCTGCTCGGCAACCGCGAGTTTGGCACGGTATCGACGATTCTGCTGATATCAACCCTGTTCGCGGAATTCGGGTCGCTGGGCTTTTCGCAGCTCGTTTACAATCAGGGACTCTATACTCCCCGGATCATAAGCCGGGCGTCCGTGAACGTCAGTCGCTTCCTGCTTACGGGACTTTCGATCGTAAGCACGATGGCGGTTATGACGGCCCTGGTGATTTCGACCGCGGGCCTTTTTCATTTCTGGACACTGTTCCCGACGCTGATCTGCGCTGCGGCGAACGTAATGATCCTCGCTTCGTGCCGCGCGTCGAACAACAAGTTCACGCACCCTGCGGCCTATTTCCTCAAGTCTCTAATCGTCCTGATCGACATCGCGGTTCTGGGCTCGGGGCATTTCGCGATCGATACGATCATGTTGTGGGGCGAGATACTCGCCACGCCAGTACTGCTTTTCTATGCAATGCGGAGCGGCATTCTCCGCCCGCGTTGGTCGGTCCTTCGCAAGTTGCCCAGCCTCGTTGCGGCGCACAGGAACGTCGCGTTTTGGGCGATCATGTCCTCGATGACGGCGCTCCTGTTCCTTAATCAGGAACGGATAGCGGGAGGGTCCTTCCTCACGCTCGAACAGATGGGGATCATCACAAAGATCATCCTGATCAAGATCATCGGCGGTCAATCGGCATTCATTCTCGGCACCTATTTCCATCGCCATATCGTAGGGTCAGGGCAGGCGGGGCGGGTGCGGTCATTTGCCATTATTCGTCGGTACGAGTTTTGGGCCTATTCGGCGGTGGCGCTTATTTGCCTCGCCATGACGATCCCGGTTCAATGGGCCTACAAGGCCTTCTACGATATCGAGTTGACCTATGCGGTCGCGATTTCCGCGATGGTTCTGGGGATCGTCTTCTTCTTTAATCCATTCGCCATTCTGCTACAGGCGTCCGGCAAATTCGGAACGATCGCGCGGTACAATGCCGTCGCGGTGACGCTATTCATGATTCTGGCGATATTCAGCGTCGACAGTAGTTACGTTGTCATAACCTCGGCGGCGACGTCGCTGCTCTGGTATATTCTCGTCCGACGCGCAGCCTATCGGCTGCTCTGAGCTGGCTTACGGACGCGCAGTAATCTGTGCGCGAAGCGTCGCGACATCGTCGATCGACATGGCGCGGAACCTCGCGTCGACCTCGTCCATCGGAACCTCCGCCGGATCGAGACGGAACGGCTCGGCATCGATCGAGCGAAAGCCCGCTTTCTCGAACAGGTCGAGAAACTGGCTGTGCCGCAAACGGTTCATGTAAAGGAAGCGGCTGTTGTGCGGCTCCCATTGGCGATCGCTGTAGCGAAGGAAGTTGACGCGCGACACACCGCCTCCACGTGCGTAATGATCGCTATAATCGATCATGTGTACTGTGACGCCATCGGGTTTTAATCGTGCTCGCGCTGCGGCCAGGATTTCGATGAGCGAGGTCGGCGGAATATGCTCAAGAGTATCGACCGAATAGAAGCAGTCGAAATGTTCTTCGTCGATGCCCGTAATCCGCATGGGCGCTCGGTAATCAACGCCGAAGGCGATGAGATCGTCGAAGCTGGCAAACACGGGGACGGTCATACCGAGTCGCCGGGCCATATACTGGGCCGACTGATTGATCAGGTCGATCCGGGCTAGCCGGTCGACATCGAGCGTGGTGACCGATCCTACACCCATCATCCGCACCGCCAGCGCGATAGAAAGGTCCCGCCCGGCGCCGATTTCGAGGAAGCGTGTCTTGCTCAGATCGCCCTGGATCGCCGCAGCGGACAATAAAGCTTGCGCTCCAACGAATAGCTCGTCGAGCGCAGAATCCGGTCTTGGCCATTCATGCGTAACATGGCGCTGCAGGGCATGGTGGATTGCTCCGCCGAACGGAACCGCGGACAGAATGCGGAATGCGGCGCTCTTGGCTTTCCAGTGCATGTATTCTTTTTTCCTTGGGCAGATATGCTTCACCTCGCCGGAACAAATAAATCCCAGCTTGCCGGTGTTCCGCGCACGACGTCCCGCAATACTCGTCGCCCTAGTAAATGGTCAATATATTTGGGCGGCAATCCATAGCCAGGCCGTATCGCACGCAGATTTTCCGCCGTCAGCACGTCGCCTGCCTTCATGTCCTGCGCAATATAGAGTGAGCGCCGGAACAGCCGGGACCCTTCCTCGGCCTTGGTTCCGCCAAAGGTGACCGTGCCGATCGCCTGCCAAGCGCGATCGCATTCCTCCCGTAGCGCCCGGAACTCGGCCGGCTCCAGTGAGAAGGCGCTGTCGACCCCGCCGTCCGCGCGGGCGAGGGTGAAGTGCTTCTCGATGAGCGGCGCGCCCAGCGCGATGGAGGCGACGGCGACGCCCGTGCCCATCGTGTGATCCGACAGGCCGACCTCGCAGCCAAAGGTCTCCCGTATCGTCGGGATCGTCGCCAGATTGGTGTTGAGGGGCTCGGCGGGATAGGTGCTCGTGCACTTGAGCAGGATGGTATTCTGCGCGCCGGCGCGCCGGGCGGCCATTACGGCCTCACCGATTTCGGCGACCGTCGCCATGCCGGTGGACATGATCACCGGCTTCCCCGTCGCCGCGACCCGTTCGATCAACGGGATGTCGACAAGCTCAAATGAAGCGATCTTGTAAGCCGGCACGTCCAGCGTCTCGAGAAAATCGACCGCTGTCGAATCGAACGGCGAAGAGAAGCAGTGCAGCCCGAGCGACCTGGCGTGCTCCATGATCGGGGCGTGCCAGTCCCAGGGCGTGTGCGCTTCTTCGTAGAGGTCATAGAGGCTTCGACCGTTCCAGGGGCTTGCCGGGTCGTCGATCACGAAACCGGGCGTGTCGAGGTCAAGCGTCATCGTCGCCGCAGTGTAGGTCTGAAGCTTGATTGCGTCGGCGCCCGATGCCGCGGCGGCCGAAACGATCTCCAGGGCCCGGTCGAGCGAATGGTTATGATTGCCCGACATTTCGGCAATCAGATAGGGCTTGTGCCCGCGGCCGACCTGGCGGGATCCGATGCTGAAGGATTCACTCACTCTTCGATCTCAATTTTGCTGTAGGAGAATTTCTCGCGGGCGGACGTCCACTCATCGCGCAGGATTCCCATTCGCACGACGTCGTGGCGTGTCCCGTCCTTGATAACATGTTCGCGTAGCACACCCTCGACCTTGCATCCGAAGAGTTCGTGCAGCTTCACGACCTTTTCGTTGAAGCCGAGCACCTCGCACCAGACCCTGTTGAGGTCGAGCGTGAAGAACGCATAATCATATATGTTGCACTCCAGGGTCTTGGCCAAACCCTTCCCGCGTGCGGCCTCCTCGGCGATATAGTAGGCCCAGCAGCATCGCCGGTGCACCGGGTCGATGTCGTTCAGACTAAGCAGTCCGACGTCGGTTTCCGATTCCGATAGCTGGATCAGCCAGACCTTGTCCCGGTCCGACGCCGAAATCCGCTGATGCCATAACATCTGCGATTCAGGCGTGATCTCCGGATCGGTATACATGTATTTCGTTATATCTGGCAGCATTCGCCAGTGTCGAATAGTCTCCAGATCCTGTTCGAGAACTCGACGTAATCTAACAGCCATGGTCATGTCCTGAAAATTCTGTGGCCAGTATCCGGGTTATGCGCGCCACTCCCAACCCGTCGACCAGTCGAGATGCGGTCTCTGACATTTCCCGCCGCAGCGTTGGTTGCGAAAGCGTGGTCATGACGGCATGGCTGATGTGGCGCAATCTGCATTCGGAAGCGACTGCGAGAATATCGACCGCCAACAGCACATGCTCATCATGCAGATAGGGCAGGCTGTATCGTTGATTCTCCGCACAAACCAATCCGATGGTCGGCGCGCCCATGCAGCAGCGTTCCCATATGGCGCCGCCGCCAGCGCCGATCTGGAGATCGTGGCGCGCGAAGAAACGGGCAAGGTCGGGCAGGTCGATCGAGAGCGAACAGCGACCGTCAGAATCCGCCATCGCCTGAATCGATGCGACGTCGGGATTGGCGCTTGTGAGTGCGATCTCGACAACGCCTTCGAAGCCTGCAGCCCGAACGGCATCGAGCGCGACCGGCGTCACGTGCAGCAGATCTATGCCGCCCAGGAATATTCCGATGGAGGCGACGTCGTCGCGAAACGCATATTTGGGAGTCTCCGCATAGGCGTTCGAGATGAGAGCGTAGCGGGGCCCGGCCAGAAGGCACCCGATTCCGCTCATCACGTTTCGATACTTGGCCTGGTGATCGGGATGGAAATTGTGATCGATCACGACATCGGCGAGCAGGCTGCGATCAGCCAGATCGTCAATCACCGCCAGACGGCATTGCAACGCTTCGCCAACCTTCGCATGCCAACGCGCATCGAAAGCGTAGTGATCCACGATCACCCAATCGACATTCCCGGCCTGTGTCGCGGCGATCGTCTCCGCGGCGTCGAAGCTCCAGTCGGCGCGCGCCCACCGGGCGTGGGCCGGCGCATCCGGGTCGACGAGGGTTGGCTCCGGTGCCGGAGGCAAGGCGACGAATTCGAAGCTCTCGCGAAGGAAAAGCGGCCCATAGTCAAAATCGTGCTGCCGGCAGACGAACAGCACATCAAGGCCTTGCGTCCGAATTTCATGGGCGAGCGACAGGCAGCGCCGAAGATGACCGGTCCCGATCTCCGACGAAGCGTCGACCCGAAACACAAAACGCATGGTCACCTGATCTTGAAAAGCGGCACCAGCGGATCGCACCGTAAGCGGGATTTGATGTCGCCGTCGTCGAGTGCGGCGCGCATCATCGGCATCAGATGGCGATAGGCCTGCAGAAGCGTATCGATGTCTTCCGCGCTGTGAGCATGGCTGAGGTTGTGCGATCCGAGGCACAGGATTCCGCGCTGGTGGAACTCCTGCATCATCAAGGTCTTCATTTCGAAAGCACTGGCGGTCGGCTGATCAGGCATCACGAAGAATGACCAGGCGGGATGGCCCTTCACCGCAAAGACGCCCTCGAGGCCATTTTCCGCAAGGATCGACCGGGCGCCCTCGATAAGCTTTTCACCCGTCTTCGCGATGCCTTCGAGGATTGGTTCGCGCTGCAGCTTTTGCAGGGTGGCTTTGGCCGCGGCCAACGAGAGCAGCTCTCCTCCGAAGGTAAAGGAGAAGAAAACCTCTTCCATCATCTGCATGATATCGGCGCGGCCCGCGATCGCGGACACAGGATACCCGTTCGCCAGCCCCTTGCCAAAGGTCGCCAGGTCGGGCGTGACGCCGAAATATTGTTGGGCGCCGCCGTTGGTATAGCGAAAGCCAGTGATTGTTTCGTCGAAAACGAGCACCGCGCCGTGGCGGCTGGCGAGGTCGCGGACGCCCTCGAGGAAGCCGGTTTGGGGATACTCGACGTTCATCGGCTCAAGGATGATCGCCGCGATCTGGCCCGGCCATTCTGCGAGGACGGCTTCAAGCGAGGCGAGATCGTTGTATGCAAAGGGGTGCGACAGGTCGCGGGTGGCCTGCGGTACGCCGCGGTTGCGCGCCGTGGTGCCGATATACCAGTCCTGCCACCCGTGATATCCGCAGACCGCAACATGATCGCGGCCGGTAAAGGCGCGCGCGATGCGGATCGCGCCCGATGTCGCGTCGGAGCCATTCTTGCCGAAGCGCACCTTTTCGGCGCACGGCACCATCTCGCAGATCAGTTCCGCGACATCGGCTTCGAGCGACGCCGGCAGTGACAGAATGACGCCTCGATCAAGCTGATCGCGCACCGCACCGTCGACATCGGGATCCCCGTAGCCGAGCGTCACCGAGCACAGGCTGCTTATGAAATCGACATACTCATTGCCGTCGATGTCCCAGACATGGCTTCCGCGGCCGCGCTCGAGATAGAGCGGCGATACGCCCACCGGAAACTGGGTGCGGCTTTTGGAAAAGGTCTGGCTCCCCAAGGGGATCACTCGCTCGGCACGTGCGAGTTGCTGAATGGAGCGGTCGAATGTGCGCACTAGGAAGCTCCTTTGTCCGCGTCCTGCCAAACAGGATAGGGGGCGGGTTCTTTGTAGAAAATGCTCAGGCCGACGCGCTCGTCGGAGTCGGCGTCAAAACCATTGCCGGCGTGGGACAGCGGATATTTTGCGGCGAGGCTGAAGAGTCCCGTCGCGAGCGGAATCCGGGAATAGTCCTGCTTGTAGGACCAAAGGCCCTCGTGATGCGCATATGCGCGGCGGTGCTGGCGGGCGGGATCGAAATCGACGATGGCCAGATAGCCGCCGGGACGCAGTACGCGATAGGCCTCGCCCATGGCCGGAAGCAGATGCCTACGATCGACGAGGTAAAGGCAGAATCCGAATAGAACGAGATCGCTCGATTCATCGGCCAGCGGCAGGGCTTCCGCGGTTCCGCGATGCAGGGTCATCGGCAAGCCCCGGTCGGCCGCCATGCGGTTACCGTCGGCGACGGCTTGCGCCGAGGGTTCGATCCCGACACCCTCACAGCCCAGCGCCTTGCAAAGCTTCACCAACTCGGCGCCGTTACCGCAGCCGATTTCAGTCGCAAGCGCGATTTTCGCACCGGCGCCGCTCAGGAAATCGATCAGCATCGTGGTCGAAGGTCTTGCGAGGTCGGGGGTGAGATGCGCCCGGTTTCTATCGAAGAAGCCGTCACCTTCACTTTCCAAGAAAACGTCTCGCTGGATTGTCATCCCGATTCTCCTTCGGCCCCAGGAGCGCCATTCTGTTCAGGAGGCATGGTTACAAGCCCTTCGTTGCGAAGATGCGGATTCGTCGCGCGGAGCGTTGAATCGGCCTGGAGAAGCCTTAGCAGATCAAAGAGGTCCGCGGTCAGAGGGGCGTCGAGCCTGCTCCACAAGGTGCGTACAAGATCGAGGTCGTCGGGATAATCCACGGTCAATCGGATGTGAGAGCAATCGCCGAGGAAGCTATGGTTCGCCATTCGTAGTTGCGGCGCTGCCGTGGTGTACATCCAGTAGCTGACATGTTCGCGCTCGACCGGCATGCGGGCCTCGGCATGAGCGCGCCGAAGCAGGGCCGAGGTGAATACCTCGACATCCATGCCGTCCGGGAAGGTCGGGGGCGCCACATTTGAACAATAGTCCGTGCCCTGCGCATGATGGAGGTTAATGACCGCATCGATCAGCGTCGGGTCCATCAGCGGGCAATCGCCGGTAAGTCGCACATAGTGGTCGGCGGGATAGGCGGTCGCGGCGCCATGAAAACGCGCCAGAACATCGTCAAGCGCGCCGCGAAAAACGGGGGTTCCCTGAGCTTCCACGCATGCCGCGAGCTCATCGTCCGATTCGTCCTCACTGGTGACGAGGACAATGCCGTCGAGATGTTGGGCGCGGGCGACGCGGTCGATCATTGAAAGGATCATCGGACGGCCGCCCAGGTCGGCGAGCACCTTTCCGGGCAGCCGCCTGCTCGAACAGCGAGCCTGGATGAAAGCGAGCGTGCGCGTCATGCGGAGAGCCATGTCCTAGGGTCGATAACAGACGGGTCGTCGCTCGCCAATTCGGGAGCGGTGATCGCAGTCGCGCGCTCCCACGCCTCGCCGATAGCCCGCAGTTGGGCCTCGCTGTCGACGCCGACCAGGCAAAAATCGACCATCGAAAATCCCTTGGCGATCGCCAGCGCGGCTTCGAGCGGCTGAATATTCCGGCGTCTGCACCATGCATGCCATTCTTCCACGGCCGGCGCTGCAGCGGGCAGACGCTTCGCGGCGGCTGACGGCTCCATCAACAGAAGCCCCTGCAGGAACACCGAACGAAGCGATACCTCGAGGCCCCTCAATATCGCGTCCTGATCCAGAATGCGCTGATCGAGGGCGTTGCCTGGCAATTGCGCCATCCTGCAATCGGGCCAGGTGGCGGGTTCGAGCAGCGTCGTTCCGTCATAGTGCGAGGCGCCGAGTTCGATTTCGCCGTCGTCGAGCAAACTACCCAGCGTCTCGCGTGCGACACGGCCGCGTTCGCCGAGCGTCATCGCTGCATCATGGAAGATGAGCCCGCGAAGCCGATCACCAAGCCTGCGCCGACTTGTTTCGACTGTCTCGACGAGCCAGGGAACGAAACCCTCGTCGCCCAAGCCAGCGGGAGTTCCCGGTATCTTCGATACGATCGAAAAGTTCCGACTTCCACATAGCCCGGCGAGGCGCGGCTCGATGTCGCCATACCCCGGCGCGGTGTCGAGTCGCCGTATGCCCATCTCCCACGCCGCGGACAGAATCTTCGCCGCCGTCGCGTCATCGGCCCGGCGTGCGCTAGCTATTCCGTAGTCGACGCCGAACTGGACCGTACCCAGCGCGAGCTCCATGATTGCGGTCAGACCTGAAGCGCAGCGGCAAGGCTGCTGACGACATAGTCCTGTTCCGCTTCCGTCAGATCGGGGAACAGCGGCAGCGTGATTGCCTTGTCGTAGAAGGCCTCGCTTGCCGGGAAATCACCCTGAGCGAAGCCTTTCGACTGATAATAGGGCTGCAGGTGGATCGGAATGTAGTGGACATTCGCGAGGATGTCGGCTGCCCGAAGCGCCTCAAACACGGTCTCGCGCGATATGCCGTCCATGACCTCTACCGCATACAGATGATGCGCCGACTGACGGTCGTTCAGCCGCACCGGCAGCTTCAGCGCGAGTCCAGCCAGTCGCTCGTCATAGCGCCGCGCCGCGGCGTCGCGCCTTTCGAATTTTTCATCGAGGCTCTTCAGTTGGGAACTGCCCAGCGCCGCCTGGATATCGGTGATCCGATAATTGAAGCCAAGGTCGATCTGCTGATAGTACCACGGGCCCTCGCTCGGCTTGGTCATCTTCGCGGGATCGCGGGAGATGCCGTGGCTGCGCAAAAGCCGTAGCCGGTCGGCCAGGGCGTCGTCATCGGTCAGACAAAGCCCGCCCTCGCCCGTCGTCACGATCTTCACCGGGTGGAATGAGAAGACGCTGATGTGGGCATGGCGGCCGATCGGCTCGCCGCGATAGGTCGCGCCGACGGCGTGCGAACTGTCCGAGATGATCTTGAAGCCGTAACGATCGGCGAGCGCGCGGATTTCCACAAGGTCGCATGGAAGCCCGCTGAAATCAACGGGGATCACCACCTTGGGAAGCCGGCCGTCCTTCTCCGCCTGGATCAACCGCATCTCCAGCGTATCGACGGACATGTTGCGGGTGATGGGATCGATATCGACGAAATCGACGTCGGCGCCGCAATAGAGCGCGCAGTTGGCCGAGGCGACGAAGCTGATTGGCGAGGTCCAGACAAGATCGCCGGGACCGACGCCGACGGCGAGACAGGCGATGTGCAGCGCCGCCGTGGCGTTGCAAACCGCGACGGCGTGGGCCGATCGGTGCAGCGTGGCGAAGTCGGTCTCGAACCTTTCGACGGCCGGCCCTTGCGTCAGGAACGGCCCGCGCAGGACCTCGACCACTGCCGCGATATCAGCGTCGCTGATTTCCTGACGGCTGTACGGAATTGGTTTTGCCATCGACGGTCAGAAAGCGGGGTCAATGTGCTGGCGGATCAGCATCCGTATTTCCTCGACGGTCAGGAAGTGTTCGTTGGTCCCGCTGTCATAGGAGAAGCCCTCGGTGACCCGCGTCGCGCCGCGGGCGGAACAATACCGGTCGATCGCGTCCGGATCGCCCGAGGGCAGGATTGCGTAATAGTCGCCGATGTCAATGGTATTGGGGCTGTCGCTGGCGGTGATCATCTCTTCATGGATCTTCTCGCCGGGGCGGATGCCGATGATCTGCTGTTCAGCCGACGGGGCGATCGCGCGGGCCACGTCGGTGACGCGGTAAGACGGGATCTTGGGCACCAGAATCTCGCCTCCTTCGGCGTTGTTCAGAGCCCACATCACCAAAGACACGCCGCCTTCGAGCGAGATGTTGAAACGCGTCATTGCCGCATCGGTGATCGGCAGGCTGCCGTGATCGCGGCGACCTAGGAAAAAGGGAATGACCGAGCCGCGACTGCCCATGACGTTGCCGTAGCGGACCACGCTGAAACGTATGTCACGTGCGCCCCGGATATTATTCGCGGCAATGAAAAGCTTGTCTGAGCAGAGCTTGGTCGCGCCATACAGATTGACCGGCGCGGCGGCCTTGTCGGTCGACAGGGCGACGACGCGCGTCACACCGGCGTCGAGGCACGCCTCGATGATGTTCTGGGCGCCAATGACGTTCGTCTTGATGCACTCGAACGGGTTGTACTCGGCCGCCGGCACCTGCTTCAGGGCCGCCGCATGGATGACCGTGTCCGTACCTTCCATCGCACGGCGAACGCGATCGGCGTCCCGTACATCGCCGATAAAGTAGCGGAGGAACGGATAGCGTGACTCGGGGAATTCCTGAGCCATTTCGAATTGTTTCAGCTCGTCGCGAGAAAATATCACCAACCGCTTTGGCGATGCGCTTTCAACGACATGACGAACAAACGCTTTGCCAAAAGATCCTGTGCCCCCCGTCAAAAAAATGGAAGCATCGTCGAGCTGGAAGGGAACCAAGGATATTCCTTCTTCGAATGGAGTGGCCGCCCATACCAAGGCGTGTTTGTAAGGGTAATGTGTCGCGACGGTCCCCTACATCAGATGACGTTTCCTTACCAGTCGCGACGTTCGTCCTCCTGACCAGGGCGATGCTCACCGGCCCACGCACGAGGCGCTCGATTGAAGGAGGCGGCCTGCGCGTTGAGCGAGCCCGGGATGGGAGCCTGGCCGTGCGTGGCTTCGCTTGGCGCGCATCCGGTTCAGGCGATGGCGGTTTTGAGTCCGGAACTGACTGGCTGGGGAGGGGACCAGCCAGTCTGCTCCCAGTGAGAACGGTCAACGAGCAACGGTTTGAACAGGCTTTCGAACGTTTCCGTCCTGCCGAGTGATGTCAGTGCAAGTCGCATGGCTGCGGCCGGCACATTCAGGACGGCGCCCGGTCGGTCGGCGGCCCGGCACAACTCCAGATATGTTTGTCGAACCGTCAGATCCCTCTCGTCTGCCGGAAGCAATATGGTCGACGTGGACGGACGGACAGGTCGGCTGGCCAGGGTCAGGATGGCGTCATTGAAATTCTGCAGCGACACCATGCTCCGCTGAGCGGCCGCGCACCCCAGAGGCAGGGGCAGACCGTGCCGAGCGGCTCGCGCCAACAAAGCGAAGTTTCCCTTGGCTTCGGGACCATAGATCAACGGCGAGCGAACAATTGCGAGGTCCAGCCCGGACCTGGCTGCAAAGGCCTGTAACCGCTGTTCGGCTTCGACCTTTGAACGGGCAAAGGGAGACTTTGGATGATATGGGCCTTCCGGCGAGAGCGGGGCGTCACTCCAGCGCCCATGAACAAGCATGGAGCTCACGAAAACAAACCGCCTGACGCCAGCCGCATGGGCCAACTCGGCCGTGCGCATGGCTAAATCGACGTTGACGGCCTTGTATTCAGCCTCTGTGGCTTTCCGATGTGCGATGCCGGCCAGATGGATTACGACATCGATGTTGCGAAAATCTGAAGCGTTCACAGGGATCGCTGAGATCTGGCGCCCGGCCAGGGTGTCGCCTCCACGCGAGTAAAGCCGGATTCGGCCCGGCCTGGCGTCGAGGAGGTATTTGCTGAGGGACCGGCCGACAAAGCCCGTCGCGCCGACGACGGCTATGGTCGCGTCAGTCCTCACTTACGTCGGCCTCCCTGTCCCATTACACTTGTAATGGCAGTTGTGTTCATCGGCCTGGGCTCTTCGCAGCATCGCCTGATCCTGCACCGCTGGCGGTCGCCCATAGTATGCGAAGATCGCGCTTGATTGACCAGGCGTGGCCATATGTCTTGTCGATTTCCGCCAATAGCTGGGGCGTCGACATGTCAATCCTGCGTATCTGGGCGACGCCGGTAATTCCGGGGACCAGGGCGAAAACGTTGTGCTCGCGCCGCGCTTCGGTCAGGTCGGTCTGATTGGGCAACCCCGGTCGCGGACCGACGAAGGACATGGTTCCGTTAAGCACGTTCCAGACTTGCGGCAGTTCGTCGATCTTCAGGCGGCGAAGCAGGCGGCCCGTGAAAAGTATGCTGTTCGCCCCAACACCGTGCGAGGGGAGGTTGGGCGTAGCGGCATGCATGGTCCGCAACTTCAGCAGTCGGAATGGCCGCTCGCGAAGGCCGAGGCGAGTCTGAAAGAAGAGGGGCGAAGCGCGCGCTTCAAGCGCAATCGGCAGGGCGACCAACGCGCATGCGACGACCGCGACGGGAGCCAGCGCGAGAGCAAGTATGACGTCGAAAATTCGCTTCATATAATCGAAATCTGCTCCCGGCCGACAGCCAATCAGGTCCCATCAACCCCGAGCGCGCGAACTGGTGGCGAGGAGTTGCGTCGTTCCCGCCATTTCGGCTGAAAGTCCGGCGCTTATCTCAAAGCGATGCACCCAAGGCAACCGGCGATTCAGGCCCGTCCGATCGAGGCGTAGCGGAAGCCGCGGGCTCGCATGTCCTCGGGCCGATAGACGTTCCTCAGATCCACCATCACCGGCTGGCGCATCAGCAGCTTGACCCGGTCCAGATCGAGGGCGCGGAACTGGTCCCACTCGGTCAGGATGACCACCACGTCGGCGCCCTCGACGGCCTCGTAGGGTCCGTCCCGGAACACCACCCCGTCCAGAAGTTTCGCCGCCTCGTGCATGCCCTCCGGATCGAAGGCGTTCACCGTCGCCCCCAGGGCGATCAGGGCCGGCGCCACGTCCAGCGAGGGCGCGTCGCGCATGTCGTCGGTATTGGGTTTGAAGGTCAGACCCAGCAGGGCCACGGTCTTGCCCTTCAACTCGCCCCCCATGGCCGCGGCCACCTTGCCGGCCATCGCCTTCTTGCGGGCGTCGTTGATGGCGACGGTGGTCTCGATCAGCCGCAGCGGCGCGCCGGCGTCGGTCGCCGTCCGCACCAGTGCCAGGGTGTCCTTGGGGAAGCACGATCCGCCATAGCCGGGCCCGGCGTGGAGGAATTTGCTCCCGATCCGCTTGTCCAGGCCGATGCCGCGGGCGACCTGCTGCACGTCCGCCCCGA
>NZ_JAQSDY010000006.1 GCF_029946145.1 Brevundimonas sp. | reverse complement strand
TTCGTCGAAACGGTAATCTCTATCTTCATCCGGGCGAAGGCCCGGACGCTCCGCCACGCCTCCCACAACCGCTTTTCCCGAAGCGGCGATGACACGCGCCCGCCCCCGCGCTAAACCGCCGCCAAACCCCCAGGAGCCCAGCCCATGACCGTCGCCGCCCGCCTCGCCGAACTCGGCATCTCCCTGCCGGAACCCGCCAGGGCGGTGGCCAACTATGTGCCCTTCGTACAGACCGGGAACCTGGTCCACATCTCCGGCCAGCTGTCGAACGACGCCTCGGGCGGGATCAAGGGCACGGTCGGCGCCGATGTGTCTCCGGACCAGGCGAAGGACGCGGCCCGCATGTGCGGCGTCAACCTGCTGGCCCAGATGTCCGCGGCTCTGGACGGCGATCTCGAGCGTGTCGTCCGCGTCGTCAAACTGGGCGGCTTCGTCCAGGCCGCCGGCGACTTCGAGGCCATTCCGGCCGTCATCAACGGCTGTTCGGACCTGATGGTCGAGGTCTTCGGCGACAAGGGCCGCCACGCCCGCTCGGCCGTCGGCGTCTACAAACTCCCCCTCGGCTTCGCCGTCGAGGTGGACGCCATCGTGGAAGTGCGCTGATCGCACCCGTCGCGCACATACTCCGCTCATCCCGGCGACCCGGAGGGCGGCGCGAAGCAGCCAAACCGGGACCCAGTGCCTTGGGTGATCCGGCCGGACCGGTGATCTCCGCTCGTTGTCCTCAAACGCCGGCGTCAAGCTGGACAGAACCGGGTCCCGGCTTTCGCCGGAATGCACGGATTTGAGTTTCCAGATCCACGTCCACGACCGGGTCGCCGACATAGGCCGCGACGCCTGGGACGCCTGCGCGTCCGCCTCAGGCGACCCGTTCGTCTCCTTCGACTTCCTCGACGCCTGCGAGGCCTCCGGCAGCGCCGTCCCCCGTCAGGGCTGGGCCGGCCGCCACCTGTCTCTGCGAGACGAAAACGGCCGCGTCATCGGCGTCATGCCGCTCTGGCTCAAGGGCAACAGCCAGGGCGAATACGTCTTCGACCACAGCTGGGCCGACGCCTATGAGCGCGCCGGCGGCCGCTACTATCCCAAGCTTCTGGCCGGCGTGCCCTTCACCCCCGTCACCGGCCCGCGCTTCCTCGCCCATCCCGACGCCGACGCGGCTGCGGTGCGGCAGGCCCTGCTGCAAGGCGCCCTGGCCCTGACCGAACGGCTCGGCGTCTCGTCCCTGCACGTCAACTTCCCGACCCGCCCCGAATGGGACGCCATGGGCGAGGCCGGCCTGCTGCAGCGTCAGGACATGCAATACGTCTGGCGCAATAAGGGCTACGAAACCTTCGACGACTTCCTCGCCGCCCTGTCCTCGAACCGCCGCAAGACCATCCGCCGCGAACGCCGCGAGGCGCAGGCGGGCCTCGACATCCGCGTCCTCACCGGGGCCGACATCACCGAGGCCCACTGGGACGCCTTCTTCGCCTTCTACATGGACACGGGCGAGCGCAAATGGGGCCGGCCCTATCTGACGCGCGACTTCTTCACCCGCCTCGGCGCGACCATGGCCGACCGCATCGCCCTGGTGCTGGCCTTCCGCGACGGCGCGCCCATCGCCGGCGCCCTGAACCTGATCGGGGCCGACGCCCTGTACGGCCGTCAGTGGGGCGCGCTGGAGGAGGTCCCCTTCCTCCATTTCGAGCTCTGCTACTACCAGGCCATCGACTTCGCCATTTCGCGCGGCCTGTCGCGCGTCGAGGCCGGGGCCCAGGGCGAGCACAAGATCGCCCGCGGCTACCTGCCCTCCCCGGTCTACTCGGCCCACTTCATCGCCGACCCGGCACTGCGCGAGCCCGTGGCCCGGTATCTGGAAGGCGAGCGCCCTGCGGTCGAGGCCGAGATCGCCTTGATGGCCGAGGAGCTGTCGCCTTACCGGAAGGGCGGCTGATGTCTCAGCCGTCGCGCCTCGGATCCTCGCCGATGAACCAGCCGGCGATCCAGCTGACGATGCCGGTGACGATGGCCGCGCCGATGCCGGCCCACAGGCCGTCGACCACGAAGCCGCCCAGCAGCATCGCCACCAGGCCGATCACCGCCGCATTCACCACCAGCAGGAACAGGCCGAAGGTGATGATCGTCAGCGGGAAGGTCAGGATCGTCAGGATCGGCCGAACGATGGCGTTGGCCACCCCCAGCAGCACCGCCGCCAGCAGCAGCGACGGGGTGTCGGTGAACCCGACGCCCGGCACGACCTGGGCCGCCAGCCACAGGGCCAGGCAGGTGACGAGAAACTGGACGATGAAACGCAGCATGGCCGACTCCCTTTTGACCTCGACCCTAACACCCGAGGACCGCCGGGGCTCCCCTCGTCCGGGCCGCGTCGCTAATCTGCGCTGAAAGCCGCCCGGAGCCTCCCATGACCCTGAAAGCCCCCTACGATCCCGACAACATCTTCGCCCGAATTCTGCGCGGCGAGATTCCGGCGGTGAAGGTTTGGGAGGACGACCACGTCCTCGCCTTCATGGACGTCTTCCCCCAGTCGGAAGGCCACGTCCTGCTGATCTCCAGAACCTCCACCGCCCGCACCCTGCTCGAGATCGAACCCGACGCGCTCGCCCGCCTGACCGAAGCGACCCGGCGCACCGCCCGCGCGGTCGAAAAGGCGCTCCGGCCCGACGGCCTCCAGATCATGCAGTTCAACGGCGAGGCGGGCGGCCAGACTGTCTTCCACCTGCATTTCCACATCATCCCGCGCTGGACGGATCGTTCGATGAAAGGACACGGCCATGCCCCCATGGCCGACACGGAAACCCTGCGCGCCCTTGCCGACCGGATCGCCGCCGCGCTTGACTCCTAGTCGGCCCGGAACTGCAGCTCGGCCAGCTTGGCGTACAGTCCGCCCTGCGCCATCAGCGCCCGGTGCGTGCCTTCCTGCACCACCTTGCCGTCCTCCATCACCACGATCCGGTCGGCCCGCAGCACCGTGGCCAGCCGGTGGGCGATGACGATGGTCGTGCGGTCCTGCATCGCCTGATCCAGCGCCGCCTGCACCAGCCGCTCGTTCTCGGCGTCCAGGGCCGAGGTCGCCTCGTCCAGCAGCAGGATGGGGGCGTCGCGGACCAGGGCCCGGGCGATGGCCAACCGCTGACGCTGGCCGCCCGACAGGCTCTTGCCGCGCTCGCCCAGCGGGGTATCGAACCCCTCGGGCAACGCCTCGACGAAGCCGAGGGCCTGGGCCTCCTCGGCGGCGGCGCGCACCTCGTCGTCCGTGGCGGCGTCGCGGCCGAAGCGGATGTTCTCGCTGGCCGAGCCGGAGAACAGCGGGGCCTCCTGCGAAACCCAGGCGAAACGGCTGCGGACGGCCACGGGATCGGCGGCGCGAACGTCGACGCCGTCCACGGACACCACTCCGGCCTGCGGATCGTAAAAGCGCAGCAGAAGCCGGAAGACGGTGCTCTTCCCGGCCCCCGACGGCCCGACCAGGGCCACGGTCTCGCCCGGCCGCACGGTGAGCGAAAATCCTTTCAGCGCCGGCAGGTCGGGACGGCCGGGATAGGCGAACTGCACCGCCGCCATCGACACCTCGCCCGTAGGCGGCTCGGGCAGCGCTTCGGGCGTCTCCGGCGCCCGTATGGCGGCCTCGCTGCGCATCAGCTCGTCGATCCGCTCCATGGCGCCGGCGGCCTTCTGCACATCGCCCCAGCTCTCGCCGAGCGCCCCGACGGCCCCGGCCGAGAACACCGACAGCAGCACGAACTGCAACAGCGCGCCCGGGCTCATCCGTCCGGCGATGACGTCCTGGGCCCCCAGCCACAGCACCAGGGTTACGCCGCCGAACATCACCACGATGATCATGGCGGTCATGACGGCGCGGGCCTTCATGCGCGTCAGCGAGATGCCGAAGGCCGTCTCGACGGCGTCGCCAAACCGGGCGATGGCGCTGCGCTCACGGCCGAAGGCCTGCACGGTCTCGATGGCGTCGACGCTCTCGCCGGCGAATCCGACGGCGCTGGCGAAGCGGTCCTGCGAGGCGACGGTGAGTTTGCGCACCGTACGCCCGAAAAGGAACAGAGGGCCCAGCAGCAGGGGCACCACCAGCAGGACCAGGCCCGTCAGCTTCGGACTGACGACGAACAGCAGGATGGTCCCGCCGATCAGGGTCAGCAGGTTGCGCAGGGCGAAGGAGACCGAGGTCGTCAGCAGGGTCTCGACCAGGGCGATGTCGGTGGTCAGGCGAGACAGGACCTCCCCGGTCCGCATCCGGGCGTAGAAGGCCGGATCCAGCGTCAGGATTCGCTCGAACAGGCCCTTGCGCAGGTCGGCGATGACGCGCTCGCCGGTCTTGGTCACGAAATAATACCGGATCGCCGTCGCGAAACCGAGAAACAGGGCGTTGGCGCCCAGCAACAGGAACCACAGGTTCAGCTGCGCCCCGCCGTTGTCGAAACCGTTGTCGATCGCGCCCCGGGCCGCAGCCGTCAGGGCCAGTGAGGCCGAGGCGGACAGGATCAGCCACACACCGGCCATGGCGGCGTGGCCCTTGTGCCGCATGGCGTAGGGCAGCAACCGCGCCAGCGGACGGATGTCCCGACGCTTGGCCCGGCGCTCGCCGGCCTCGCCCATCTGTTCGACCAGCAGGGCGCCCGCGCCCGGCCGTCCCCGGATGTCGGCTGCGTCGGCGGCGGAGGCGGTTGCATCTGTCATGGCGCGCGCCTCTTGCCCCGGAACGGCCCCCGGTGTAAACGCCGCCGCTCATTCCCGCCCTTCGCTGGCGGGTTTTCTCATTTTCGCGCTCCGACGGTCGGCATCGTCATCGCGCAGAGACCGGACCAGGACCATGAAGGCGGATACGCACCCCGACTACCACTTCATCACCGTGACGATGACCGATGGTACGACCTATCAGACGCGCTCGACCTACCAGAAGGAAGGCGCCGTCCTGAACCTGGACATCGATCCGCTGACCCACCCGGCCTGGACCGGCGGCAACCAGCACATGCTGGACCGCGGCGGCCGCGTTTCGCGCTTCAACAACAAGTTCGCCGGCTTCATCAAGAAGTAGGCCGCTGCGGGGACGGGCTTTCCAGCCACACCCCGAGGCAAGATGACAACAAAGGCGTCGGTCTCCGGACCGGCGCCTTTCTGTTTGACCGGAACGCCGATAACATCAAGGCGTTGGCTGTTTCGGGGGGCGAGGACACGGTGTCCCGCATCGAAACGGGCGTAGAGATCCTGGCTATGAATCGACGGCAACTCGGATTGGGCGCGGCCGTAACGGCGTTTGCGTCCGCCATGGGTCAGGCGGCCTCGGCCCAGACTCGCGATCCCGGCGCCGTCGCCTTTTACGACCGGTTCAACGATCAGCTGGCCCGCCTGCCCGCCGGGATCCAGCCCGATATCCGCGCCTTCTACGAACTGAACGGCTGGCGCCCGGTCTGGAACCCTGAGCGGCTGCGCGCGCTGCAGGCCGCCGCGGGCCGTGCCGAGCGTCATGGCCTGTCGCAGACTGACTATTTCAACTTCGAAACCCTGGCCGCCGACCCCGACGACGCCGAGATGCGCACCACGGCGGCCGCCATGGGCTATGCCCGCGTCCTGGCCGAGGGCCGCGTGCGTCCCGAGACGGTCGAAGACCTGTGGGAGATGCAGAAGAATCGCGTCGACCTGCCCGTCGGCCTCAACGACGCCCTGGCCCAGAACCGTCTGGTCGACTGGTTCGAAGGTCTGGCCCCCACCGACATCGGCTATTCGAACCTGTCCGCCGGCTACGTCCGCTATCGCCGGTTGATCCGCGAAGGCGGCTGGCCCTCGTTCCGCCAGGGGCCGACCATCGAGCCGGGCGCCAGTGACGCCCGCATTCCCGCGCTCATCCAGCGCCTCGTCGCCGAAGGCGACCTGCCCGCGGCCGACGGCACGCGTTTGACCGAGCAGGGCATCGTCTACGGCCCCGAGCTCCAGGCAGCCGTGCGCGGCTTCCAGGTCCGGCACGGCCTCACCGCCGATGGCCGGATCGGCACGGGCAGCCAGCGCTCCCTGTCCGCCTCCGCCGAGGACCGCGCCCGCCAGATCGCCCTGAACCTGGAACGCCGCCGCTGGCTGAAGCGCGAGGTCTCGCCCGAACGGATCGAGGTCAACACCGCCGCCGCCATCATGGTCTACTGGAAGGACGGTCGCCCCGTTCACTCCAACCGCGTCGTCTGCGGTTCTCCCACCAACCAGACGCCCAGCCTCGAGAAGCCGTTCGCCTCGGTGGTGGCGAATCCGCCCTGGTACGTGCCCGCCTCGATCGCCCGAAACGAAATCCTGCCTCGCGGTCCCGGCTATCTGGCCAGCCAGAACATGTACATTTCGAACGGCACGGTAATTCAGCGCGCCGGGCCGACCGCCGCACTGGGCTACGTGAAGTTCGAACTGCGCGACAGCTACGCCATCTTCCTGCACGACACCCCGTCCAAGGCCGCCTTCAATCTCTCCATGCGCCAGCGCTCGCACGGCTGCGTCCGGGTTCAGGGCGCGGTCGACTTCGCCCGCCTGCTGCTGTCGCCCGATCCGGCCCTGCTGGAACAGTTCGACACCGCCCAGGACACCCGGGAGACCAAACGCATCGCCACGGGCCGAGAGATCAGCGTGCGCCTGCTGTACTGGACCGCCTTCGTCGACGGTCAAGGCCGGGTGGCCTTCCGCGAGGATGTCTACGAGCGTGACGCCAAGCTGGCCGAGGCCCTCGGCATCGCCATCAGCCTGCCCAAGGCGGTCGATGACGGCGCCCGCGTCGCCAACGACGTCGGACCGTAGGATTCAGGTTCGAAACGCCGCCGTCAGCCGGTCCAGCTGGCTCTGCACCGGATTGACCGCATCCTCCTCCGGCGCGTCCAGATACATGCGCCGATCCAGATGCAGGACCCGGTCGTAAAGCTTCTCGGCTCGCACCAGGTACTCGACCAGGGCGATCGGCAGTTCGCTGTCGCTGGGTTCGGTCTCGGGTTTGCGATCGGCCAGCCGGTAGCGCGGCTCGCACGCCGCCAGGGACGTCATGTCGCCCTCGCGCACCGCCCGCTGCACCAGCAGCCAGGAGGCGATCTGCATCAGCCTCGTGGTAAGCTTCATGCTCTCCCCGGCGTAAGCCAGAGCCGTCGTCCGCGACAGCAGCTTGGATTCGCGCCGGCCGTCCCCGTCCAGATAGGCGGCTGTGTCCTCGACCAGCTCCATGCCCTCGCGGAAGGTGCGGTCGAACAGCTCGGAACGCGCGAAGTCATCGACCACGGCGGCCCGGCTGCGGCCGGCGGACGGAGGAATGGCGGCGTCGGTGGGCATGAAGTCAGTCAAACTCATAGAGGGGCGCGCATCCGTATCACGACCGGCACGGTTTCGCGCGGCGCTTCAGCGGACTGCAACGGTTGTGCCAACAACCTGATTCAGGATCGGAAGTTGAACATGGCGTCGGCGGCGTTGCGTTGCGACGACTTGCCCTCGATGGCCGCACGGGACCGGGCGATCTCGGCCTCCAGCCCCGCGATCCGCTGCTTCAGGTCCTCGACCGAATAGCTGTCCAGGTCCTCGCGCGTCAGGGCGATCAGCGGCGCTCCGCGCGCCGGACGGGGCTCCAGATCCTCGAACATCACCGCCTCCTTCGTGGCCAAGGGATACGCAACCGCCTATCTCAACGCCCGGATACGGACGATTGCAAGAACGGGATGAGGCGAATGCGGGTCATTGAGATCGCAGGCGGAGCGGGCCCGGCGGAGGCCCTGATCCTCGCCGAACGGCCCGATCCCGTGGCGGGACCGGGCCAGATTCGCATCCGGGTTCGGGCCGCCGGGATCAACCGGCCCGACCTCCTGCAGCGCCTGGGCCGCTACCCCGCTCCGCCGGGAGCCTCCGACATCCTCGGTCTGGAAGTGGCCGGCGAGGTGGATCAGATCGGCGATGGCGCGGCCCGCTGGTCCCTGGGCGACAGGGTCTGCGCCCTGCTGGGCGGAGGCGGCTATGCCGATCACGCGGTCGTCGACGCCCGCCACGCCCTGCCCGTCCCCGACGGTCTGGACCTGATCCAGGCCGCCACCCTGCCCGAGACAGTCTGCACCGTCTTCGCCAACGTGTTCGAGGCAGGCGCCCTGAAGGCCGGCGAAACCCTGCTGATCCACGGCGCGACCAGCGGCATCGGCGTCACCGCCATCCAGATGGCCAAGGCGGCCGGGGCCCGGGTCATCGCCACCTCCCGGGGAGCGGACAAGGCCGCCGCAGCGCTGCGGCTCGGCGCCGACCTCAGCCTCGACGCCCTCACAGACGACATGGAAACGGCCATCGTGGCATTCGGGGGGGCCGACGTGGTGCTGGACATGGTCGGCGCCGACTACGCCGCCCTCAACCAGGCGGCTCTCAAGCCGTTCGGTCGCTGGGTCGTGATCGCGACCCTCTCTGGCTCGACGGCGCAGATCGATCTGGCTCGGCTCATGATGAAGCGGATCGTACTGACCGGCTCGACCCTGCGGGCCCGGCCCGCGGACGAAAAGGCCCGACTGATCGCCGCTGTGGAGACCAGGGTCTGGCCCTGGGTCGCGTCCGGCGCCGTGCGGCCGCCGGTCGAGGCGACATTTCCGCTGGAACAGGCGTCGGCCGCCCACCTCGCGCTCGAGGCAGGCGGCCATGTCGGCAAGATCGTTCTGACGACCTGACGTTACCAGCGGCCGCCGCGGCCCACCGGACGCAGCGAGGAGATGCGGTCGTTCATGCCCCAGCGCTGCAGGTTCCGGACGTCATCGGTGAACGTCTGGCACTGGCCGCGATAGTAGGCGTCCGTGCAGGCCTCCCAGGCGCCCCGGAACTGCATCGATGAGATCGCGTCGTTGAACCCGGTGTTGGCCAGGTTCGGGACCTCGCCGTCAAACCGGAACGAGGCGCCGCGGAAATTGGCGTCGCGATAGATGGTGATCGAACCGCGTCCGCCGCCGCCCGGCCAACCGGGACCGTCGCCTCCGCCGCCGCCGGGCCGGTCCTCATACTGCCCGCGGTACGGACCGCAGACCAACAGGCCGTTGTTGTTGCGAATCTCATAGTCGGAGCAGCGGTTCAGCTCGATCGACGTGCCGCGAATCTGCCCGCGATTGGTCCGGCAGTCGGCATACAACCGGCCCCGGTTCACATATTCGCCGCTGCAGGTGTCGCGATAGTCGCCGCGCGGCGCGACGCGGGTCCCGACCTGGGGATCCTGCGACGCCGAACCCGCTCCCCCCGAAATTACCGCCGCCGCGCCCAGCATTTCAATCAACATGTCGTTCCTCCCAAACGGGGTTCCTGGACGCACAACGCGCCTGTGAAGCCAATGTTCTGCAGGACGGATGAACCTTGGCTGTACGGCGTTGTCGGCGTCCGTTTTCTTTTCGCGCGAATAGGCCTATATCGCCATCATCAACGCCCGGTCGAAAGGCCGGGCGCCGTCGTATCCAGAGCCCGGTTTTCGGGATCGAACCACAATCGGAATTGCGTCCATGACCGACATCCTCATGCCCAAGGCCACCGCGGTCTGGCTGGTCGACAACACCTCCCTGACGTTTGAGCAGATCGCCGACTTCTGCGGTCTGCACCCGCTGGAAGTGCGCGGCATCGCCGACGGCGACGTGGCCCGCGACATCCGCGGCGCCGATCCCCTGGTCAATGGCCAGTTGACGCGCGAGGAACTGGACAAGGCCCAGAACGACGAAAACTACCGCATGCAGGCCGTGGTCAGCCGCCACGCCGAACTGATGAAGGGCGGCAAGCCCGCTCCGAAGTACACGCCCGTCTCGCGCCGCCAGGACCGCCCGGACGCCATTGCCTGGTTCGTGCGCAACCACCCCGAGGTGACCGACGCCCAGATCGCCAAGATGCTCGGCACCACCAAGTCGACCATCGAGAGCGTGCGCAACCGCACCCACTGGAACAGCCCCAACATCAAGCCGGTCGACCCGGTGACCCTGGGCCTGGTCGGCCAGCTGGCCCTGGACGAACTGGTCCGCAAGGCCGCCGACAAGAAGGCGAAGGACGATGCGAAGAAGGGCGGCGCCACCCTGCAGCCCGTCGATGCGCCCGCCGAACCGGCCGAGGAGGAGTTCGTCCCCGAGGCCCGCGAACGCCGCGGGGCCGAGCCCACCGCGGCCTCGGTATTCGGCAACAAGGACTGATCGAAAAACGACCCCGGAGATTGCTCTCCGGGGCCGATGTCTTTTTCGGGAAGCCCCCTCGCTATCCCGCGCGGGCCTCCAGGCTGGTGATCTGTTCCTTGAGCCGGAGCTTCTGCTGCTTCAGCTCCCTGACGTGAAGCGAGTCCGTGGCCGGGTGGATCATCTCCCGCCGGATGGTCTCATCCAGGTTGCGGTGACGGTTTCCCAGTTCGCGGATACGAGCTTCGATGGTCATGGCTTGCGCCTCCATGTCTAAGGGACCAGTACAGTCAGCGCCGGGTCTGACCGGCTGTAGAATCACATTCCAGTGAATTGCCGACCGTCCTGATACGGACCACCCTGGAGCCCGAATTGGCCGAAGATGTGAACGGAGCCGTAAGGAACCTTTCCGGCTCGACGCCCGCCAGACTGATCGTCGGAATTTCCGGCGCATCCGGCGTGACTTACGGCGTCCGGGTGCTGGACGCCCTGCGCGAACTGGGTGTCGAAAGCCATCTGGTCGTCACCCGCGCCGCCCTGCTGACCTTGTCGCAGGAGACCGATATTTCCGCCGACGACCTGATGGGCCGCGCCGACGTGTCGCACCGGCTCAACGACGTCGGCGCCTCGATCGCCTCGGGCTCGTTCCGGACCATGGGCATGATCATCGCCCCCTGTTCCGTCCGCACCATGAGCGAGATCGCCACCGGGGTGACATCTACCCTGCTGACCCGCGCCGCCGACGTGGTCCTGAAAGAGCGCCGGCCGCTGGTGCTGATGGTGCGGGAGACGCCGTTGCACCTGGGCCATCTGCGCACCATGACCGCCCTCGCCGAGATGGGCGCGATCATCGCCCCGCCCCTGCCCGCCTTCTATGCGAAGCCCGCCAGCATCGCCGAGATGGTCGACCAGTCCGTCGGGCGCGCGCTGGATCTGTTCGGCCTCGACTGGTCCCCCGTCCGGCGCTGGGATGGGCTGAAGGGTGCGGCGGGCGAATGAGCCTGTGGGACTGGGCCGTAGCCGCCTACGCCGCCGATGGCGTGGCCGACGCCTGCCTGGAACTGCAGGACACCGCCGGCCAGAACATTCCCTTGCTTCTCTGGGCCGCCTGGTGCGCCGCCGAGGGCCGGGCGCCCGACGAGGACGCCCTGGAAGCCGCCAGCGACACCGCCCGGGCCTGGCAGGAGACCGCCATCGCCCCGCTGCGCGCCGTTCGCCGGGCGCTCAAGTCCCGCGCACCCGATCTGGATGACGCCGACCGCGAAGCTGTCCGGTCCCGGGTCAAGGCGGTGGAACTGGAGGCGGAACGCCGCCTTCTGACCGCTCTGGAGACCCTCGCCCCTTCGTCGACGGGTCCCCGCAAACCGCCGCTCGGTGCCCTCGTGGCCATAGCCCGGATCTGGTCGCCGATCACGCCCCGCGCGGGGCTGGTTCGTCTCGCCGAGCGCCTTCCGGCCTGATGCGACGCACGGTATAAATGAGGTTCGGGATCCTGGCATGAATGACGATGAACCCTTTCTGACCGAGGAAGAGCTGGCGCTCCATGCCCGGCTGAAGCTGCTTCAGCTCGAGCACGCCGACCTCGACGCCTCGATCGAGGCCCTGGCGCGCATGCCGGTGCCGGATCAGCTGATGATCGCGCGGCTGAAGCGGAAGAAGCTGGTCCTGCGCGACGAGATCACCAAGATCGAAGACCGGATCCTGCCCGACATCATCGCCTGAACGGGATCACCGCCCCTTCTTGCGAACCCACATGGCCGCGTCGGCCTCGGCCAGCCAGACCTCGGGATCGGTGTGACCGTTGAAGGCCCGGACGCCGAACGAGCCGCCCAGACGCGCCGACTGGCCGTTCCAGGCGAATTCCTCGGCCGCCAGGGCGTCGGCCAGCCGTTGCGCCTTCTCGCGGCCGCCGTTCAGGCCGGCGTTGAGCAGCAGCAGGCCGAACTCGTCGCCGCCCAGACGACCGACGGTATCCGATTCGCGTAGATTGGCCGCCAGCAGGTTGGCGATGTGAACCAGGGCGGCGTCCCCCGCGGCGTGGCCCAGACTGTCGTTGACGCCCTTGAACCCGTCCAGATCGAGATACAGCAGCACCGCCGGCGTGCCGTGGCGCTGGCAGAAGGCCATCGCGCTCTTCATTGCGGCGATGAATCCGCGCCGGTTCAGGACCGGCGTCAGCACGTCATGATCCGCCGCCGCCTCGGCCGCTTCGGCGCGACGGCGCAGGGCCTCGATCTCGGCGCGCAGGCGCTCGATCTCGTCGTAAGGGTCGATGACAGCCGCGTTGGTCACGAGCGAAGAGGGCTCCCCGGCCAGCGACTCAACACGTCCGGCCAAGGGTCAGCCTAACGCCGTCGGTTGCGGGCGCAACGCGAGTCCTGTATCGCGCCGCTTTCCCGCGAAAGGCGTGCGCATCCATGGCGACCCAGACTCCCGTGGCGATCATCATGGGCAGCCGCTCGGACTGGCCGACCATGAAACACGCCGCCGACGCGCTGGACCGGCTCGGCGTGGCCTGGGAGGCGAAGGTCGTCAGCGCCCACCGCACGCCGCAGCGCCTGTTCGACTTCGCCACCGGGGCCAGGGCGGCGGGCTTCAAGATCATCATCGCCGGGGCCGGCGGGGCGGCCCACCTGCCGGGCATGGCCGCCTCCATGACCGAACTGCCGGTGCTGGGCGTACCGGTCGAGTCCAAGGCGCTCAAGGGGATGGACAGCCTGCTCTCCATTGTCCAGATGCCGGGCGGCGTCCCGGTCGCCACCCTCGCCATCGGCGAGGCGGGGGCCAAGAACGCCGGCATCCTGGCGGCGCAGATCCTGGCCTTGGCCGATCCAGTGCTCGCAGGCCGGCTGACGGCGTTCCGCGAAGCCCAGACCGAGGCGGTCCACGAGACGGTCGAGGACTGAGTGGCTCCTCTGGCTCCCGGCGCGACCCTCGGCATTCTCGGCGGCGGCCAGCTGGGCCGCATGCTCAGCCAGGCGGCGTCACGCCTCGGCTTTAACGTCGTCATCCTCGATCCCGAGGAGAACAGTCCCGCCGGACGCGTGTCCCAGGGCCAGATCGTCGCCGCCTATGACGATCCCACGGCCTTGATGGTGCTGGGCCAGACCTGTCAGGCGGTGACCTTCGAGTTCGAAAACGTCCCCGCGACCTCGGTCGAGCGGCTGGTCGAGGGCGGCGCGGTCGTGGCGCCCGGCCCCATGGCCCTCGCCGTGGCCCAGGACCGGGTCGACGAGAAGACCTTCCTCAACGGCGTCGGCGCGACCACGGTCGACTTCGCCGCCGTCGACAGCCTCGACGACCTGCTGGCCGGGCTGGAGCGGCTCGGGACGCCGGCGGTGCTCAAGACCCGCCGCGAGGGCTATGACGGCAAGGGCCAGGTCTGGGTGCGGTCCGCGGCCATGGCGGCCGACGCCTGGAACGCCGTCGGCCAGACCCCGTCGGTGCTGGAGGCCAAGGCCCCGTTCGTGCGGGAGCTGTCGATCATCGCCGCGCGCGGCCGCGACGGCGCCATCGCCGTCTATCCCTTGGGCGAGAACGTTCACAAGGGCGGCGTGCTGAAGACCACCCTCGCCCCCGCCGCCGTCGATGCGAAGACGGAGAAGCGGGCGCGGGCCATCGCGAAGGCGGTGCTGGAGGGCCTCGACTATGTCGGGGTGCTCGGCGTCGAACTGTTCGATCTCGGAGACGGCCGCCTGCTGGTCAACGAGATCGCGCCACGCGTTCACAACACCGGCCACTGGACCCAGGACGGCTGCGTCTGCGACCAGTTCGAACAGCATATCCGCGCCATCGCCGGCTGGCCGCTGGGCCCGACCACGGCCCACGCCCGCGTCGAGATGACCAACCTGCTGGGCGACGAGATCGAACAGTGGACGAAGCTGTCCGGCAAGGCCGACGCCCGCCTGCACCTCTACGGCAAGGCCGAGGCCCGACCCGGCCGCAAGATGGGCCATGTGAACCGGGTGAAGCCGCTCTGATCCGGGACGGTTCGAGGGGCGAGAGTCTCGTATAGCCGCCGAAAAAATGCGAGCGGCAAACTCCGCGGAAGACGCCGTGCCGGCGGAGACGTTTCGACGGCTCCCGAGGACGCGCGACGGCAGGGTGGACAGTGTCAAAGACCAGGCCCGGCGGGCATTCCTCTATTATGCACAGGCTCGCGTCAGAAACGGTCGCAGGTCTGTTTGCAGCGAGGCAGACGCCGGTTCGCCGGGGCGGAAGTAGCGGATTCCTGTCCTCAAAAGGGCGGGTCGGAAGGGGCGAGAGTCTCCATTTCTCGCCCCCTCTCCCGTTGGGAGAGGGCTTGAGCGCGCGAGAGCGAAGCGATCGCCCTTGCGCGAAAGGGTGAGGGCCGGCTATCGAACTTGTAAACTTATAGGTTGTTTCACTCACCTCATGTCATACAACCGGACTGACCGCGCTCGGGCCTTGTGTCAGTCGTCGGGACTCGCCGAGATTCGCGTCTGGTCACGTCTGCGCGGGGGTCAGGTCGATGGTCACAAATTCAGGCGCCAGCACCGCGAAGGTCCGTATTACGCCGATTTCGCCTGTGACCGGCTCCGACTCGTGATCGAGATTGACGGGGGCGTTCACACGCGTGAGGACGTGATGCTGAAAGATATTCACCGACAGCAGGCCCTGGAGGCGCTGGGCTGGGCGGTCCTGCGCTTCACCAACGATCAGGCGTTGGCGGAGCCGGAGCGGCTTGTGGCGGCCGTTCGGTAGCACGCGGCGGCGGTGGGCTTGTGAGGCTTGTCGGTGAACAGGCGACCCTCACCCTTTCGCGCAAGGACGACGGCCTGCGGCCGCCGTGCGCTCAAGCCCTCTCCCAACGGGAGAGGGGGCGCTATCGGGTTTTCGCCCCGTACCGCATCCGGCCCAGCACATCCGTCACCTTTCGCAATGGCGCGTCGAAGTCCTTGCCGGCCTTCCATTTCTCGAAGCTCATCACATTCTCGATCCGGGCGGCGACGAAGGCCTCGGCGGCTTCCCGGCCGTCGAACCAGCGCATGGTCAGGGCCGGGATCAGGATGCCCGACAGGATCGCCCGCTTGGAATAGTGGTTCCAGTCCGTCGCCGTGTCCCCGGCCCAATGCCACAGGTGGTCGGCGCTCTCCCACGCCAGCTTCAGGCCCAGATCGGCGTTGGTCGGCAGGGCGAGGAAGGCGGCGCAGCGGCGCGTGGCGTCCAGATCGGCGGCCCCCGCCTCCATCCGGGCCGAAACGGCGCGGGCGATTCGCTCGCGCATCTTCAGCGATTTCGCATCGACCCCGGCCAGAACGGCCAAGGCCCGGTCGTCATGCCGGCGCGACAGCAGGGCCGCCAGGTCCCGCGCGCCATTGGGCAGCAGCAGTTCCTCGTCTCCGGGCGACAGGCCGTTTTCGGCGCAGGCCTTCCTCGTCATCCGGCTGTTCCAGCCCAGGGCCGGGGCCAGGCGCACGGCGGCGTCCAGCACGGACTGCTCCATCCGGTCGCCCCAGTCTCCCTCGGGCGTCTCGTTCGACAGGTGTGGCGCATCGGTCATGGCGGCAGCATATCCCCGTCAGCCGGGGGTTTCGACCCTTCAGATTGAAGCGCGACGATCTGGACACGAGGGGGCCGAACGTGTATCAGCCCGCCTTCATCCGCGGACCCCTGTCCGTCGGACCGAGATTTTATTTGTCTGCCCGTCTCCCTTTCGAGGTGCGCGGCGGGCGGCCAAAGGAGAGTTCAACCTGGTACAGATTTTCGTTCGCGATAATAACGTCGATCAAGCGCTCAAGGCCCTCAAGAAGAAAATGCAGCGCGAAGGCAGCTTCCGCGAGATGAAGCGCCACGTGCACTACGAGAAGCCCTCGGAGAAGCGCGCCCGCCAGAAGGCCGAGGCCGTGCGCCGCGCCCGCAAACTGGCCCGCAAGCGCATGCAGCGCGAAGGCCTGCTGCCGCCGCCGAAGCCCCGGGTTCCGGGCGTGGGCGGTCCGAGCCGCGGCTAAACCCCGCTCGACAGCCGAACGAACAGATCAAGGGCCGCCCCGGGAAACCGGAGCGGCCCTTTTTTATTCTGCCCTTCTCCCCTTGCGGGAGAAGGTGGCCGAGCGAAGCGAGGTCGGATGAGGGGTCACGCGGGGTTCCCTCAGCGATCGCCGGATCACTCCCCGCCGGCAAGACCCCTCATCCGTCGGCCCTTCGGGCCGCCACCTTCTCCCGCAAGGGGAGAAGGATTGAGTCTTACCGCCCGCCCTTCACCGCCCCGGCGAACGTCTTCCAGCTCAGCTTCACGTCTGACAGGGCTCCCGCCCGGAACGCCCGGCCCGCGATCCACACCATCAGCAGGGCGAAGGCGAACATTCCGCCCATGGCGCCGATGACCTCGATCAGCGGCGGGTCGCTCGGCATGCGGGCGATCATCAGGAAGGGGGTGAAGAACGGGATCCACGACATGATCCGCACCACCGGCGCGTCCGGCGTCTGCAGCGCCATCTGCATGGTGATCATCGGAATGACGAGGATCATCATGATCGGCCCCATCAGCGTCTGGGCGTCACGCGGCGTCTCGCAGAAGGCGCCGATGGCCGCGAACAGGACCGCATACATCAGATAGCCGCCCAGCATGAAGGCGCCGAACCACGCCAGCATGCCGCCGTTCAGCAGGATGTCGCCGACCATGCCGCCCTGCTCGGGCGCGAACCAGAACAGCCCCGCGGCCCCGATCCCGCCCCAGGCCGCCATCACCGTCAGGGTCAGCAGCGCCACGCCCAGCACCTTGCCGGTCAGAATTTCGGTCGCCGAGGCCGAGGACAGCAGAACTTCGAGGATCTTGTTCGACTTCTCCTCCATCACGCTGTTCAGCAGGATCGAGGCTCCGGTGATGATCAGCGACCACAGCAGGAAGCCGGACGCCAGGCCGATGATGGCCGGCAGCTTGTCGCGGAAAGACACCTCCCCGCCGCTGGCCGATTTGGGCGAGAAGACGCTGACGTCCGCGCGGAAGGCTTCCGTCTGGTCGACCACGCCGGGATCGATGCCCGCGGCCTCGAACACCGTCTTGCGGTTGGCCGAGTTGAGGGCGTCGCGGATGAAGTCCTCGACCGTGTCGTCCGTGGCCCGCGCGGTCCAGACCCGCGCCGTCGGCTTGCCGTCCGCGCGGTTGAGGAAGACCACCGCGTCCAGCCGCTGATCCTTGGGCGTGTCGTCGGTCATGTGGCGTCGCACGGCCGCGTCCTGCCCGAGCCCCGCCGGCAGGGTGGAAATATCGGTCGGCGTCGGGACAAGCCGCATCTTCGGCCGGGAAAGATTGGCCATCGCCCCCTGCGCCATGCCGGGATCCGCCGAAGCGCCCGTCGAGGCGGCGGCCTTTTCGGCCGTTTCCCGGGCGCGGGCGTTCCGCCGCTCGGCGTCGTTGCGCAGGGAATCCCGCACCGCCGCCGCCAGGCCGGACGCCTGCGGCCCCTCCTCCACGATGGCCACGGCCCGCACGGGCTCCGAGGAGCGGATCATCAGCGGCACCGCCCCGCCCAGAACCGCGAACAGCGGGAAGGCCAGCAGCGACAGCCAGAAGCCGACGGTGCGGGCATAGGCGCCGTATTCACGCCGCGCGATCAGCAGGGTGCGGTTCATCGGGCGGCCTCCGCGGCTTTGGTGGATTGATCGACGTCGGGATTGTCGCCGGTCAGGCTGATGAAGGCGTCATGCAGGCTGGGCTCGCGCAGTTCGAACCGCCGCACGTCCAGCCCGCCGAGGAAGGCCGCCTTCAGCGCCTCCTGCCCCTTGCCGCCCCGGCCGAGCGCCGCCTTCAGCACGCGCACACCGTCGATGTCGGACACCACCTCGACGTCGGTGACGCCCGGGAGGGTCGCCGCCTGGGCCGCATCGATGGCCCCTTCCAGCTCCAGAAACCGCTTCGAGGTCGCGCGCGCCTCGGTCACCGTGCCCTCGAACGCCTTCTGGCCGCGCGCCAGAAGCACGACCTTGTCGCACAGCCGTTCGGCGTGCTGCATCACATGGGTGGAGAACAGCACCGTGGCGCCATCCGCCGCCAGGCCGCGGATCACCGCTTCCAGCCCCTGCTGGTTGACCGGGTCCAGCCCCGAGAAGGGCTCGTCGAGAATCACGAACTCGGGCCGATGCACCACCGAGGCGATCAGCTGGACCTTCTGGGCCATCCCCTTGGACAGCTCCTTCATCTTCTTGCGCCTGGAGGCGCCCAGACCCTGGGCGTCCAGCATCTCCCGGGCGCGTTTGCGACCCTCGCCGATCGGCAGGCCCTTCAGCGAGCCGAAGAAGGCGATGGCGTCCACGGGCGTCATCTTCTTGTAGAGGCCGCGCTCCTCCGGCAGGAAGCCGATGCGGTCGCGCACCTTGCGCCCGTCGTCGGCGCCGAGGATGACGATCCGGCCCGCCGAGACGCCCTGCAGGCCCAGGATCATGCGGATGGTCGAGGTCTTGCCGGCCCCGTTCGGCCCGAGGAAGCCGCAGATCGTGCCCTTCCCGACCTCGAAGCTCAGGTCCTTCACGGCCTGAAACTCGCCGTATCGCTTGCTCACGCCGTCCAGCGTCAATGCCGCCGCCATGGTCCCCTCCGCCGAACTCAAACCGTCGCCATCAGGGATAGGGATGTAAAGGATGTTTGACAACCCGTCGCAATGCTCATCAACGCGCCGCTGTCATGAATTCCGTGTCATGTTCGCGGCCAGCGAGTCACCCGCGCCAGCGAAAGCGTGAATGCCCTACGAAGTGTCATCCTCTCCCGTCGCCCCTCCGTCCGGATCCCGGCTGTGGACGGTCGGCGCCAGCGCGGGCATCGCGATCGTCGCCCTCATCGCGGCGGCCATCCTTCAACCGGCGACGGCATGGCTGCTCGGCGCCGCGTTTCTGGTCGGGCTGGCCACCTGGGTGATCCATCGCCCCACCCGCGTCGAGGCCGGCCCGGCGGACAAGGCCCAGATCACCGAGCCCCCCTCTGACCGGGCCCTGCTCGACAGCGTCTTCGAGGCCCTGGCCGACCCGGTGCTGGTGGTGTCGGGCGGCGAAGCCGATGACATCGCCGGCCGCCGTATCGTCCTGGCCAACACCGCCGCGCGCGATCTGCTGCGCATCCAGGCCGAGGGGGCCCTACTGGTGCCGGTGCTCCGCGATCCGGCGGTGCTGGAGGCTGTGGACGAAGCCCTGTTCGGGGGCCTGACGCGCACCACCGACTATGCCGGCGTCGGCGCCCAGACGCGGCACTGGCGCGCCCTGACCCGTCCCCTCCCATCCCCCGATGACCGGACGCTGGCCCTGCTGGTCCTGCGCGACGAGACCGAGGTGCGGCGCATGGAGCTGATGCGCGTCGACTTCCTCGCCAACGCCAGCCACGAACTCAAGACGCCGCTGGCCTCGCTGTCGGGCTTCATCGAGACGTTGAAGGGTCACGCAAGGGACGATCCCAAGGCGCGGGACAAATTCCTCGACATCATGGCGACCCAGGCCGATCGCATGAGCCGGCTGGTCGCCGACCTGCTGTCGCTCAGCCGGATCGAGCTGAACGAACACATCCCGCCCGCCGGCCGGGTCGATCTGGCGCGGGCCGCCGCGGACGTGGTCGACGCCGTCAGCGTGCTGTCCGCGGATCGTGCGGTCTCCGTCCATCTGCCGGACCGGGGATCGAGCGCGCCGGTGAGCGGAGACCGCGACGAGATTCTGCAGGTGGTTCAGAACCTGGTCGACAACGCCATCAAATATTCCCCTTCCGGCGGGACCGTCGAGATCGTCATCCAGCCCGACATCACACTGGACGAGGCCTCGGCCCCCTGGTCCGGCGGCAATCGCGGCGAGGGAGCGACCCGACTGCCGCTGGTCACGCCCGACCGCGAAACGGGCCAGCGCTACGCCGCCATCACGGTGCGCGACCACGGCCCCGGTCTGGCGCGCGAGCATCTGCCGCGGCTGACCGAACGATTCTATCGCGTCGAGGGTCAGAAGAGCGGCGAACGCCAGGGCACGGGTCTGGGTCTGGCGATCGTCAAACACATCGTCAACCGCCACCGCGGCGGGCTGACGGTCGAAAGCGCCCCGGGCCATGGCGCGGTATTTACAGCCTATTTTCCCGTCGCCGCTTCCCGCGCCACGACGGTCGTGTGACAGGACGGCGTCGCAGGGCCCTGCAGCGTAACAGAACTGTCATTCACCCGTCGTAATCCGCTGACCATTCCCGGGCAGTTATCGCCGCGGGGCGTACGGGATACCGCGCGTTCCGATTCCCGTTGTTCCGGACGTCCATGACCTGGCTTTTCCTGCCGATCCTGATCGCCGCAGCCGTCGCCGCCTATATCGGCGGCCGTGGGCTTGCGCGTCGGCGGGGTGAGGGTCAGCGCCCCCATTCCCGGCCCGGCCAGCACGGCGCCTACGCCCTGATCTGGACCGTGGTCCCAGCTCTCGCGATCCTGATCGCCGCCAACGTCTTCTCCGGCCCTCTCGAGCAGTCGCTGACCGCCTCCGGCGCGCCCGAGGCCGTTCAGCAGCTCGAGCCGTTCCGCCGCGAAGCCTTCTTCGCCGACGCCCGCGCGGTCGGCGCCGGCCGTCCGGCCGCTCAGATCTGGCCCGCCCCCTACGCCGAACTCCTGCCGGCAGAGGGCCAGCGGGCCGCGCGCATCAACCTGATGCTGCAGATCGGCGCCGGCGTGGCCGCCCTGCTCGTCGGCCTTCTCGGAGCCCTGTTCGTCTTCGGCCAGATCCGCCCCGGCATGCGCGCCCGCAACCGGGTGGAGGGCTGGATCGTCGGCGTGCTGTTCGTCTGTTCGGCCGTGGCCATCCTGACCACCGTCGGCATCATCGCCTCGCTGGTCTATGACTCGATGCGATTCTTCTCCTCGGTGCCGATCGCGGAGTTCCTGTTCGGGACCCAGTGGAGCCCGCAGACCGCCATTCGCGCCGACCAGGTCGGATCGACCGGCGCCTTCGGGGCCCTGCCCCTGTTCGCCGGCACCTTCCTGATCATGCTGATCGCCATGGCCGTGGCCGCCCCGGTGGGCCTGTTCTCGGCCATCTATCTGTCGGAGTACGCCGGGCCGACCTTCCGGGCCGTGGTCAAGCCGGTGCTCGAAATTCTGGCCGGCGTGCCGACCGTCGTCTACGGCTTCTTCGCCGCCCTGACCGTCGGACCGGCGTTCCGCGGCTTCTTCAACGGCATCGGCGCCATGCTGGTCGGCGGTCCGCTGGACGGGCTGGGCCAGTATCTGATGCTGGTGCAGAACCAGATGGCCCTGGTCGCCGGCATGGTCATGGGCATCATGCTGATCCCCTTCGTCAGCTCCCTGTCGGACGACATCATCAACGCCGTGCCCCAGTCGCTGCGCGACGGCTCCTACGCCATGGGCGCGACGAAGTCGGAGACGGTGAAGCGGGTGCTGCTGCCGGCCGCCCTGCCCGGCGTCGCCGGCGCCATGCTGCTGGCCATGTCGCGAGCCATCGGCGAAACCATGATCGTGACCATGGCCGCCGGCCTCGCCGCGCGCCTGACCCTGAACCCGCTCGACACCGTCACCACCGTGACCGTCCAGATCGTCACCCTGCTGACCGGCGACCAGGAGTTCAACAGCGCCAAGACCCTGTCGGCCTTCGGTCTCGGCCTGACCCTGTTCCTGGTGACCCTGGCGCTGAACATCGTCGCCCAACGCATCGTCCAGACCTATCGGCAGCAATATGACTGACGCGACCGTCACGCCCGAGGTTCGCGCCGACCGCCTGCGGGCGGGGCTGAAGCGCCGCTACGCCCGCGAGGGCCGGTTCAGGCTGTACGGCCTGCTGGCCATCGGCGTGGCCGTCGGCTTCCTGCTGCTGCTGCTGGGCCGCATCATCGAACAGGGCCACACCGCCTTCTACACCCACACGATCACCGTGCCCGTCTACATGGACCCGGCCCGCGTCGACCGCGCCTATCCGCAGGGCACGAATTTCGAACTGCTGGTGGCCGAGCAGCAATTGGCGCGCATGGGCGTCGCCGACGACGCCCAGGGGACGAAGGCCGCGGCCATGCGCGGCCTGTTCTCGTCCGAGCTGAAGTTCGCCGCCGCCGAACGCATCCAGGGCAATCCGAACCTGATCGGCCAGACCGTGCCGATCGCGGCGCCGGTGTCCGACGACGCGGACCTGTTCTTCAAGGGCGAAATCTCGCGCGACACGCCCGCGGACCAGCGCCGCCTCAGCGACGAACAGATCGGCTGGCTGGACGGGATGAAGGCCTCGGGCCTCGTCGCCACACATTTCAACAGCGGCCTTTTCACCAGGGGCGACTCCACCGAGCCGGAACTGGCCGGGGTGCTGGGCGCCGTGGTCGGTTCGGCCCTGATGCTGCTGGTCACCGCCTTCATCGCCATTCCGCTGGGCGTTGGCGCCGCCCTGTATCTGGAAGAGTTCGCGCCGCGCGGCCGGATCACCGACATGATCGAGGTCAATATCAACAACCTGGCCGCGGTGCCGTCGATCATCTACGGCCTGCTGGGTCTGGCCCTGTTCATCAACTGGATGCACCTGCCGCGCGCCAGCCCGCTGGTCGGCGGCCTGGTCCTGGCCCTGATGGCCTTGCCCACCATCATCATCGCCACCCGCTCGTCGCTGAAGGCGGTGCCGCCCTCGATCCGCGAGGCCGCCCTGGCCATGGGCGCGTCGAAGACCCAGACCGTCTTCCACCACACACTGCCGCTGGCCATGCCCGGCGTCATGACCGGCGCCATCATCTCCATGGCCCACGCCCTCGGCGAGACCGCCCCCCTGCTGCTGATCGGCATGGTCAGCTTCATCCCGGGCATTCCGGCCGCGATCGGCGAACCCAGCGGCGCCCTGCCCTCCCTCGTCTACATCTGGGAAAATGCTTCCGAGCGCGCCTTCCACGAGCGCACGGCCGCGGCCATCCTTGTCCTTCTCGCCTTCATGATCGTCATGAACGCCGCCGCCATCTTCCTGCGCCGGCGTTTCGAACGCCGGTGGTAGCCCGATGAAATTCAATCTCTTCCGCGCTCCTGACGGCGTCGAGGGCGGCGCGCCTTCCGAAACGCCGGTCATGGCCGCGCCGCCGGTCGTGCACAGTTCGGGGCCCGTCGGTCCAACCAAGATCGCCGCGCGCGACGTCTCGGTCTTCTACAGCGGCAAACAGGCCCTCTATGACGTCTCGCTGGACATTCCGGACAAGACCGTCACCGCCCTGATCGGCCCGTCCGGCTGCGGCAAGTCCACCTTCCTGCGGACCATGAACCGCATGAACGACACCATTCCGGGCGCCAAGGTCACCGGCCGCATCGAGATGGACGGCGAGGACATCAACGCGAAGTCCGTCGACCCCGTGCTGCTGCGCGCCCGCGTCGGCATGGTGTTCCAGAAGCCGAACCCCTTCCCCAAGACCATCTACGAGAACGTCGCCTACGGACCCCGCATCCATGGCCTGGCCACGTCCAAGGCCGAACTCGACGTCGTCGTCGAGGCCTCGCTGAAACGCGCCGGCCTGTGGGAAGAGGTCGCCGACCGCCTGCATTCGCCGGGCACCGGCCTGTCCGGCGGCCAGCAGCAGCGCCTCGTCATCGCCCGCGCCATCGCCGTCGAGCCCGAGGTCATCCTGATGGACGAGCCCTGCTCGGCCCTGGACCCCATCGCGACGGCCAAGATCGAGGAGCTGATCGACGAGCTGCGCGAGCGCTATTGCATCGTCATCGTGACCCATTCGATGGCCCAGGCCGCGCGGGTCAGCCAGCGCACCGCCTTCTTCCACATGGGCCGCCTGATCGAGACGGGCGACACCGAAGACATCTTCACCAACCCGCGCGAGCGGCGCACGCTGGACTACATCACCGGAAGGTTCGGCTGATGAACCAGCACACCGTCAAGGCCTATGGCGACGAACTGAACCAGCTGACCGCCGAGGTCGCCCGCATGGGCGGTCTGGCCGAGGCCCAGGTCGCCGACGCCGTCGACAGCGTCGCCCGCCGCGACATCGCCCTGGCCCGCGCCGTGGTCGACCGCGACGCGAAACTCGACGCCATGCACCGCGACATCGAGCGCAAGGCCATCCGCCTGATCGCCCTGCGCCAACCCGTCGCCTCGGACCTGCGCCGCACCCTGGCGTCGATGAAGCTGGCGGTGGATCTCGAGCGCACCGGCGACCTGGCCAAGAACATCGCCAAGCGCGGCCTGATCCTCGCCGAGGGCGACCCCATGCCGCCCCTGACGCGATCCATCGAGCGGATGGGCAAGCTGGTGTCGATGCGGCTGCGCGACGTGCTGGACGCCTACGCCGCCGCCGAGGTCGACCGCGCCATCGCCGTCTGGAACACCGACGACGAGGTCGACGAGCACTACAACGCCCTGTTCCGCGAACTGCTGACCTACATGATGGGCGACCCGCGCACGATCACGGCCGGCACCCATCTGCTGTTCATGGCCAAGAACCTCGAGCGCATCGGCGACCACGCCACCAACATCGCCGAAACCATCTACTACGAGATCACGGGCCAGGAATTCACCGGCGAACGCCCCCGGTGGAATCCCGACCCGCTCGCGCCGACCGACGACACTGACCCGACGACGACCGCCTGACCGGAGAGTTCGACGTGCAGCCTTATGTTCTGGTGATGGAAGACGAGGACGCCCTGGCGACCTTGCTCTCGTACAATCTCGAAAAGGAAGGCTATCGCGTCGTCGTCGCCTCGGACGGCGAGGAAGGCATGCTGCAGATCGACGAACGTCTGCCCGACCTGGTTCTGCTGGACTGGATGCTGCCCAAGCTGTCGGGCATCGAGGTCTGCCGCCGCATCCGCGGCCGGGCCGAGACGCGCAACCTGCCGATCATCATGCTGACCGCCAGGGGCGAGGAAAGCGACCGCATCCGCGGCCTCGACACCGGCGCCGACGACTATCTGACGAAGCCCTTCTCGATGTCGGAGCTGATCGCCCGAATCCGCGCCGTCCTGCGCCGCATCCGCCCGGGTCTGGCGGACGACCGCATCAACCACGGCGACATCGTCATAGACCGCGTCGCCCACCGCGTGCGCCGCTCGGGCCAGGAGATTCACCTCGGCCCCACCGAGTTCCGCCTGCTCGATCACCTGATGCAGCATCCCGGCCGGGTCTTCAGCCGCGAACAGCTGCTGGACGCCGTCTGGGGCTCGGACGTCTATGTCGAGGCCCGCACCGTCGACGTCCACGTCGGCCGCCTGCGCAAGGCCCTGAACGTCGAGGGCACAGTCAATCCGATCCGGACGGTGCGCTCTGCGGGCTATTCGCTGGATCTGGGCGGCTGATTGCCGGCTCCGCGAGCCCGCGCCTCATCCGAAGCTGAATTTCCATCTGCTGGAGGCTGAACAGGTCATCCGGTGTCACGCCGTATAGCGCGTCGATAAACGCCCGGTCCCAGCGGGTCAGCGCCCGGGGCCGGTCGGGGGCCGTCTCGTCGAACAGCGACAGGATCGTCCGCTGTCCCGCCGCCGACGGCTCGGGAGGCAGATCGACCAGGGCGATGAAAGCGATATAGGCCGCCAGCGCGTCCAGAGGCGCCGCCGACGCCCGTTCCGCATCCACCAGAATGATCGCCTGCTCGATGGCGCGGGCCGTCGATGTCATTATGCGCGAGTTGGACATCCGGCCCAGTTCGGCCGCGAAGCCCTCGGCCAGAGTCTCCTCTCTCGGGTCGACTCCGACCGGTCCGGTTCGGGTCACGTGCTGCCAGCGCACTGGCCGCGGCGGCCCCAGGAACTGCGCGACGGCTCCTGCGCGGGTCTTGAAAATCCGGTTCCGGTTGCTGCGGGAGAACGCCTCCGCGAAGGCGTCCGCCTCTGTCGAGATCACCACCGCGACCGTCGGCTCGCAGCCAGGCTTCCCGTGGGGGACATCGAGAGACCGGAAATTGGCTGTGATCTGTTCGGTCAGCCAGGCGTTCACCTCGGGCGAAGAGCCGACGACGCTGACGCACAGGTCGGCGTCCCATCGTGCGACCTGCCCCTGATACCGCCCGTGCTCGCCCGGTACCGTGATCCCCCGGACGAACTGACCGACGGGATCGCCCGGCGCGAACTGGACCACGACCTCGGGAAGGGTGACAGGCGGCTGTTGAGGGGCGTCCTGCCCCCCCAGCAGCGCAAGCGCCATGATCGTCGACACCACCATATGGCGAGGATCGCTCCTTCCGAAGGAGGGTGTCAACCCGTGGTTGCTCCGACGCGGCCTACCCGGTCTTCCACGCGCTGAACGTTCCTGGCTGGCTCAGGCCGCGAAGCCGTACCCGCTATTCGCCCGATCGGGGCGGATGAAACCGGACCGGCGGAGCGGTGCGTCCCAGTTCCCGGATGAGGCCGTCCTGCCCGTCGGGAACGGCGTATGAAATCGGCGCCGGGCAACCCCTGACCGTCCGATCCAGCAACAGATAGCGCCGGACCTCGCCAGCGGCCCTCCAGGTCATGTCAGGCCGCAGGTCCCGGGAGCCGGACGGCTCCTCGATCCGCTGATACCCGCCGCCATCGCATTGCGGCACGCCCGAGGTGTCGATTACCCGGAGGCGAATCCCGGGATCAGGCGTCGGAACCGGTGCGACTTGCGCCAGCGGGTCTGAAACAAGCATCAGCAGAAGCGGCAGCATGACAACGTCTCCGTGCGCGAACACCCTACTCCAGGTCGCGACCTTCGTCATCGCCCGGTTTCTCCTTCCCACTGGATGCGAAGCGGTTAGGTTGATCGTCCCAGACAGGAGTCCATCATGCGCCGTCGCACCTTCCTCTCGACCCTGCCCGCCGGAGCCCTGCTCGCGGGAGCGAGCGCAGCCTCCGCCGGCGCGACCTCCGCTGCGCCCAAAGCCCCTCCCCGCCAGACCCCGCCCGCCGACCCCTACGCCGGCGTCGGTCCCGGCAACCGCAATAGCGGCGTCCAGTTCGTCGGCCGCTCGACCGTCTGGGGCGCGCACGGGGCCGCCGCCACGGCCCATCCGCGCGCCACCCTGATCGGCATCGACACCCTGCGGCGAGGCGGCTCGGCCATCGACGCGGCCATCGCCATCAACGCCGCCCTGGGCTTCCTCGAGCCCACCGCCAACGGCATCGGCGGCGACGCCTTCTGCATGATGTGGGACCCGGCCCAGCGGAAGGTCGTCGGCTTCAACGGTTCGGGGAACAGCCCCCGCGGCCTGTCGCTGGAGACCGCCCGGTCGAAGAAGGCCGAGGACGGCTATCTGCCGCCCTATGGCGCGGTGACCGTCAACGTCCCGGGCACGGTCGACGCCTGGTGGAGCGCCCACCAGCGCTACGGCAAGCTGCCGTGGAAGGACGTCCTGCTGCCGGTCGCCGAGCTGTGCGAGGAGGGCGTGCCCATGCCCCAGCTGATCGCCTGGTACCTCGAGCGCAACATGGCCAATTTCGACCGGCGCGCCGCGATCATCGAGGAGAACGACAACCGCAAGAAGGTCTACGCCCGCGACGGCCGCACGCCCGCGGTCGGCGAGGTCTTCGCCAATCCCGACCTCGGCCGCACCCTGCGCCTGATCGCCGAGGGCGGCCGCGACGCCTTCTACGACGGGCCCATCGCCGACCACATCGAACGCTATTTCCGCCGCATCGGCGGCTGGCTGACCCGCGCCGACATGGCCCCGCACCGCACCGAATGGGTCGAGCCGATCCGTACTGACTATCGCGGCGTCGATGTTTACGGCCTTGGCCCCAACACCCAGGGCCTGTCGACCAACCAGATCCTCAACATCTGCGAACAGTTCGACCTCAAGGGCATGGGCTTCCAGTCCGCCGCCTCGATCCACCATCAGGCCGAGGCCAAGCGTCTGGCCTTCGAGGACCGGGCGAAATGGTTCGCCGACGAGCGGTTCAGCCGCACCCCGGTCGAATGGCTGAACTCGAAAGCCTACGCCGCCGAACGCGCCGCCCTGATCCGGCCCGACCGGGTCATGGACCGCGTCTTCCCGGGAGACGCCCCGACGCAAGGGGACACCACCTATTTCAGCGTCGCCGACAAGGACGGCATGATGGTCAGCTGGATCCAGTCCAACTATCGCGGCATGGGCTCGGGCCTGGTCTCCGACGGTCCCGACGGCGGCACCCTGGGCTTCATGTTCCAGGACCGGGGCGAGCTGTTCAACCTCAACGACGGCCACCCCAACGTCTATGCGCCGGCCAAGCGGCCCTTCCACACCATCATCCCCGGCTTCGCCTGCAAGAATGGCGAGCCGTGGATGGCCTATGGCGTCATGGGCGGCGGCATGCAGCCGCAGGGCCAGGCCCAGATCATCATCAACATGGTCGACTATGGCCTCGACCCGCAGGAGGCGGGCGACGCGCCGCGCTGGCAGCACGAGGGCTCGTCCGAACCGACCGGCCAGCCGGCCGAGGGCGTCGGGACCCTGTTCCTCGAGACCGGCGTGCCCGCCGCCTCGAAGGCACAGCTCGAAGCCATGGGCTGGGTTCTGGGCGGCCCCAACGGCGGCTTCGGCGGCTATCAGAACGTGGTGCGCCAGGCGAACGCGCGCGGGCCGTGGACCTACGGGGCGGCGTCGGAGATGCGCAAGGACGGGATCGCGCTGGCCTACTGACCCGCCACGCGACCGCCGCAATCGGGCGTCAACCCTTGCACACGCACAGGTATGGCCCATGCGTGACCGGGGGTTCTCATGATCGCACTGTTCGCCGCCGCAACGATTTTCGCCGCCGCTCCCTGTTCGCCTCCGTCCGGGCACGAGGCCTTGTGGACGCCGGAGGCCCGCTTCGTGATCGTGGGGGAAATCCACGGCGCCGCGGAGACGCCCGCCGCCTTCGCGCAACTGGTCTGCGCCGCGGCGGAACAGGGACCGGTGACCGTGGCGCTGGAGCTGCCTGTGGAAATGCAGCCCCGGCTGGACGCCTTCCTCGCGGCTCCGGACGACACGACGGCCGCGGAGGCTCTGCGCGACACCATTTTCCACAATGCGACCATGGCGGACGGTCGCACCAGCCTGGCCATGCTGGAGATGATGCAGTCGATCCGCCGGTTGAAGGCCGGCGGGGCCGATGTGGCGTTCCGCGCCTTCCAGCCCTCCAGCCCGAGGCCGGCCGCCTTCGACCAGAACTACTATGAGCTGGACATGGCGGTGGAGCTGTCGCGGGCGGCGACCGAACGGCCGGAGTCCCGGGTGCTGGTGCTGGTCGGCAACATCCACGCCAGCAAGACGCGCTTCGACCGGTTTGACCTCATGCCTGCCGCGGCCCACCTGCCGCCCAGGGAGACCATCACCCTCAACGTCGCCCAGCAGGGCGGGCAGTCGTGGAGCTGTCAGGCGGACGGCTGTCGGGCCCATGACTCCATGACCCGCTACGACGCCGAAGCGCGCGGAGTCGTCATGGGCCCCGTCAGCGACGGGGCCTATGACGGCGTCATCGCCATCGGACCATGGACCGCATCTCCGCCGGTCGCGGCCCAGGCCTCAGCGGCTCCGTAGAGCCCTCTCGATCAGCCGGTCCGCCGTGGCGCCCCGGGGAGCGAACGCCAGCGCCGGCCAGTCCGGCGTCAGGCGGTCGGCGGCCAGCATGATCCCCAGCCCTTCGTCCTGACTCCAGCGGTTGCCCCCGCCGCGCACGAAGGTGGTGGCGTCCGACGGGCTCAGATGGCCGCCGCGCGGGTCGGTGAGCCACATCCAGGCGGCCCAGTTGCCCGTGCCCTCCAGCGTCAGGAACACGTCGTCCGCCTCGGCGTAGAGCGCGTCCGGCCCACGGAACCAGCGCGCGCGCCGGGCTTCCATCGCCTGCGCGGCCGAGGCCAGACTGTCGCGCGCGGGGGCCGCGTCGGTCGCTGCGGCGGCCTGATAGAACAGGTCCCGCTCGCCCTCATAGGCCGTCCGATAGTCCGGCTGCTCGCCGAACCGGTCCTGGATCACGTCGTCATCGCTGTCCTCGGGCAGGCCGCGGGCCAGCAGGTCGTCGATCCGCACGCCCAGGCTCGCGGCCTGCTGGGTGTGGGCGAACTCGTGCATGAAGACGACCATCGACAGCCGGCGCCAGTCGCGCGGCTCGCTGCGATCCGCCCGCCAGACCGGCGGCAGGGCCATGATGAAGAACATCCGGCCGTCGGACATCGGGGAGGCGAAGGCCAGCTTCCGGGCCGGAACCGTCCCGCCGTCGGGCAGGCCCACCTCTCCTGAATGCGCCGCGCCGGCGGTGCGATAGCGCCGCGCGCCGACGCGGAAATCGCCACGGGCGTCAGGGGTCAGCGTCCAGGCGCAGGCCTCGTCGAACAGGGTGATGACCGGAGTCACGGGCTCGGCGATCCGCAGCCGCTCATGATCCAGCCGGTCCCAGGACGCCAGCGCCGCGGCCGTCCAGGCGCGCGGCTCTCCCGCGAAGCGGCACGGCGGCGGCGTGGGCGCGGCGGCGGTCAGGAAGATGGAGGCGGCGAGAATGCTGATCATGGTTCGCCAATGACGGGCCGCGACCTGAACTTCAAATGAACTCGCGGTCACGCTTCGGCGGATCAGTCGGTGGTGATCTCTTCCGGCTCCAGCTCATACACCGTCGCGCAATATTCACAGGTCACCCGGATCATGCCGTCGGCCTCGACCATTTCGGCCCGCTCCTCGGCCTTGAACGACGTCAGGACCCCGGCGATGCGGTCGCGCGAACAGCGGCAACGGGCCACCAGCGACCGCGCATCCTCCAGCCGCACGCCGTCCTCGTGGAACAGGCGGAACAGCAGGGTTTCCGGCGTGATCGTCGGGTCCAGCAATTCGTCGTCGCCAAGGGTCTGGAACAGGGCCCTCGACCGGTCCCACGCCTCCTCGGTCGAGCCGCGCGCGTCGTCGCCCGCGATCAGCTGGATCAGGGCGCCGCCGGCCCGCCAGCCCGTGCCCGCGTCCGTGGTGACCGAGCCGACCGACAGCCGGACCTTGGTCGGGATCTGCTCGGACTGCTGGAAATAGTGTTCGGCGGCCAGCGACAGGCTTTCGCCCTCGATCGGCGTGATGCCCTGGGTGCGTTCGAACTCTGGCCCCCGGTCCAGCGTCATGACGAACACGCCCTGCCCCAGCAATGAGCGCGCGCCCGGCCGGGCGAAACCCTGCGACGCCGCGGCGACCTCGGCCTCGTCGAACCGGCAGTAGCCGCGCATATGCCCCTGGGTGTCATAGTCGGCGACGACGTAACGCACGGGCCCGTCGCCCTGCGCCTGGACGATCAGCCGACCCTCGAACTTCAGGCTCGACCCTACCAGGGCCGCCAGGGCGCACGCCTCGCCCAGCAGCGCCGCCACGGGCTCCGGATAGGCGTGGGCCGACAGGATGGCGTCGATGGTCTCGCCCAGCCGCACCAGCCGGCCGCGCACGGGCCAGCCCTCGATCTGGAAGGCGGCGGCCAGATCGTCGGCGGGGTCGGCGGGCGTCGTATGCGCGTGATCGGTCACGGGCGATCCTCGAAGGGAATATGGAGCCCGACAAGATAGGGAGCCGTTGCAGCGATGATAAGGCGTCTCTCTTTGTCGTCATCCCGGGGCGCGCAGCGACCCCGGGACCCAGCGGCGCGCGAGAGCGCGACCCTGTCGCGGACACTCCCGGCAACCAGCGTAGGTGAACAGGTCGCCTCCGGCGCCGCTGGGTCCCGGCCTTCGCCGGGATGACGACAGCCGGGGAGGATTGGAGCCGAATACCGTGGGCATACGTTCTCGCCGAAGCTCCGAGCCTTGCCCATGCCCGGAATGACGGAGATACAGTCCAGACGCCCGAAGGATGAGTCCGCGATCATGACCAAAGCGACCCTCAAGCCCCTGAGCCAGCAGGCTGTCGTCATCACCGGCGCCACCTCGGGCGTCGGCCTGGCGACCGCGCAGCGGGCGGCGAAGGCCGGGGCCTGCGTCTTCCTGATCGCGCGCGGCGAAAACGACCTCAAGGCTCTCACCGAGGAACTGCAGGCCACCGGCGCCCGCGCCGCATGGGCCGTCGCGGACGTGGCGGACTATGACGCCCTGGCCGAAGCGGCGGAGAAATGCGTGCGCCTGTTCGGCGGCTTCGACACCTGGATCAACAACGCCGGGGTCTCGATCTTCGGCAATATCCGCGCGACGACGCTCGAGGATCAGCGGCGGCTGTTCGAGACCAACTACTGGGGCGTGGTCAACGGCTCGATGATCGCCGCCGACCATCTGCGCGAACGGCCTGGCGGCGGGGCCATCGTCAATGTCGGCTCGACCCTGTCCGACGCGCCGAGCCCGATCCAGGGCGTTTATTCAGCGTCCAAACATGCGGTGAAGGGCTTCACCAACGCCTTCCGTCTGGAGCTGATGCGCGAACAGGCGCCGATCACCCTGTCGCTGGTCAAGCCGTCGGCGATCGACACGCCCTACAACAAACACGCCCGCAACCTGACCGGTCAGGCGGTGCAGAATCCGCAACCGGTCTATGCGACCCACGTCGTGGCCGACACCATCCTGTACTGCGCCAGCCATCCGATCCGCGAGATCACCGTGGGGGGCGGCGGACGGCTGATCGCCAGCTTCTATTCCGCCCTGCCGGGTCTGGCGGAACCACTTCTGGCGCGGTTCGCTCCTGTCATGATGCGGGACAGGGGTTCCGCGTACCAGCCGTTCGACGACGGGCTCTACGACCCGAACGACGACGGCCTCGATGAAGAGGTTCACTATCCCATGGTCCGCCAGTTCTCCGCCCTCGCCGAAGTCCGCAAACACCCGGGAATCACCGGCGGCGTCGTCGCCATCCTGGCCGGAATCGGCGTCGCCGCCCTGTTGCTGAACCAGCGGTCGGGTCCGACCCGCTACGAGCGCATGCGCGGCCGCTTCGACCCGCGCGGCTGGGTTGACGCCGACGCCCTGCGCGACCGCTTCGGCGATCTGGCCGAGACGGTGCGTCATGGCCTGAGCGATGCCGGCGAACGCGCCACCGACATCGGCGACGAGGCGCGCCACCGCGGCGAGCGCATCCTGCACGGCGCACGACATTCCTCGCGCAAAGCCTTGAAGAAGCACGGCAAGACGGCTCGACGTTATGCGCATGACGCCGGCGCCTACGCCAAGGATCACGCTCGAGAAGGCGGAGCCGCCCTGGCCCTGATCACCATCGCCGCCGCCATCGGCGCCGCCGCCATGGACGCCCGCCGTCCCGACAGCCGGCTGCGCAGCCTCGGAAAGTTCTGAGGCCTGCGTCCGGTTCCGGCCTGACGCCATGCCAGACTGATCGCCGGTCGTCCCTCGCGGGGCGGCCGGCGTTTGCATGTGGTTTCCCCTGGCCAAACCCATTGCTGCAACTGCGAAGGTAGGCGAAGGTCGCGCCATGGCTGATCCGGCGACCTATATTTTCGACTTCGACTCGACCCTCGTCCGTATCGAGACGCTGGAGGCGCTGGCCGACATCGCCCTGGCCGGCGCGCCCGACGCCGAGGCGATCCGCGCCGAGATCGTTCGCCTGACCGACCAGGCCATGACCGGCGGCATCCCCTTCGGCGAAGCCCTGCGCCGCCGCCTCGAGTTGCTGCCCCTGACCCGCGACCACATCGCCGAACTGGCGGGCCGCATCCTCGACGAAGGCACGCCCTCGGTGCGCCGCAACCTGCGTTTCTTCCGCGAGAACGCCGACCGGATCGTCATCCTGTCGGGGGGCTTTCGCGAGATCGTCGCTCCGCTCGCCGAACACCTGCACATCGCGCCCGAGCGGGTGCTGTGCAACGACCTGACCTACGACGCCGAAGGCCGCGTCACCGGCGTCGATCAGGACAATCCACTGGCCCACGCCGACGGCAAATCCGTCGCCGTCCGCGCCCAGGGCTTCAGCGGTCCCGTGATCATGGTCGGGGACGGCTGGACCGACGCCGAGGTCCGCCTGTCCGGCGTCGCCGACCGCTTCCACGCCTTCACCGAGATCGTCCGTCGCGACCGGGTCGTGGCCGCCGCCGATGCCGTTTCCCCGTCGATGGACGAGTTCCTGCACGCCGAGGGTCTGGCCGGCCGCTGGTCCTATCCCCGCGCGCGCATCCGCATCCTGCTGCTCGAGAACATCCACCCCGCCGCCGTCGAGCGGCTGCATGAGGCCGGCTATTCGGTCGAGAGCCTGAAGGGCGCGCTCGACGAGGACGCCCTGATCGAGGCCCTGCAGGGCGTCCATGTGCTGGGCGTGCGCTCCAAGACCCAGGTCAGCGCCCGCGTGCTGGAGGCGTCGCCCCGGCTGATGGCCATCGCCGCCTTCTGCATCGGCACCAACCAGATCGACCTCGAAGCCGCCGCCGACCGGGGCGTGGCCGTATTCAACGCCCCCTATTCCAACACCCGCTCCGTGGTGGAGCTGGCCGTCGGCCTGACCATCGCCCTGATGCGCGACGTGGCCGACAAGTCGGCCGCCATGCACCGCGGAGAGTGGAACAAGTCGGCGACCGGCTCGCGCGAACTGCGCGGCAAGACCCTGGGCATCGTCGGCTATGGCGCCATCGGCTCGCAGCTGTCGGTGCTGGCCGAGGGCCTGGGCATGCGGGTGATCTTCCACGACCTGACCGAGCGCCTGGCCCTGGGCAACGCCCGCCGCATGGCCTCGCTGGACGCCCTTCTGGCCGAGAGCGACGTGGTCAGCCTGCATGTCGACGGCCGCACCGACAATACCGCCCTGATCGATGCCGCCCGACTGTCGAAGATGAAGCCGGGCGCCCTGCTGGTGAACCTGTCGCGCGGCCATGTCGTCGACATCGGCGCCCTGGCCCAGGCCCTGGGCGCGGGCCGTATCGGCGGGGCCGCCATCGATGTCTTCCCCGACGAGCCGGCGACCAACGCCGACCCCTTCGACAGCCCCCTGCGCGGACTGCCCAACGTCATCCTGACGCCCCACATCGGCGGCTCGACCGAGGAAGCCCAGGAAGCCATCGGCGAATTCGCCGCCGAACGGCTGTTGGCCTACCTCAACCGCGGCGACACCACCTTCTGCGTCAACCTGCCCAATGTGCAGCTGGCCGAGGTGACGGGCGCGCACCGCATCCTGCACATCCACCGCAACCAGCCCGGCGTCCTCGCCGAGCTGAACCGCGAACTTGCCGCGGCGGGACTGAACATCCTCGGCCAGCATCTGAAGACCGACGAACGCACCGGCTATGTCATCACCGACGTCGACCGCGACTATGATCCGGAAGCCCTCCGTGCCCTGAAGAGTGTTGCGGGAACGCTGCGTTTCAGAATGCTGCACTGAAACCTTCCCTGACGGCATCTTGCGCCGACGCGAAACCAGCGCACACTGGCCTCAACGGTCGCATCATGACGACCGAGGGAGGATCATCGATGTCTCGTTTCCTGCGCAGCGCGGCGCTTGCCGCACTGACGGTCGCCGCCGCCGGCGCCATGGCCTCGGCCGCCAGCGCCCAGAGCTACAGCCGCCTCGTCGTGTTCGGCGACAGCCTGAGCGACAACGGCAACCTGTACGCTATCTCCGGCCAGCCCACCTCGCCGCCCTATTTCCAGGGCCGCTTCTCGAATGGCCCGGTCTTCACCGAGCTTCTGGGGTTCAGCGCCGGACGCTATACGGCCGGCGCCCCCGTGACCGGCAGCGTCAACTACGCCTTCGGCGGCGCCCGAACCGACAGCTCGGCCAGCCCCCCGGGAATGCGCAACCAGCTGTTGGCCTACACCGGCGCGGGCGGCACCTTCCGCTCCACGGATCTGGTCAGCATCCTGGGCGGCGCCAACAACATCTTCCAGGCGGTTCCGGCCGCCGGCGCCTCGGCCAACCCCACCGGCGCCATCCAGCCTGTGGCTTTCGCCGCCGCGGCGGACATCAACTTCATCGTCAACAGCGTGGCCGCCGCCGGGGCCGGAACCATTCTCGTATCGAACCTGCCCAACCTGGCCCTGACTCCGCAGTTCAACCAGGGCGCGGGGGCCCCTGCCGCGCCGCTGGCCGACTACGCCGGCACGCAATTCAACGGCGCCCTGCTCAGCGGACTGATGACAACGGCCGCGGCCCGCCCGGGCACGAACATCATCCTGATGGACCTGTACAAGATCGGGACCACGCTCGCTGGCAATCCGGGCGCGTTCGGCCTGACGAACGCCAGGGACACCTGCTTCAACGGCGTGACCGTCTGCGCCACACCCGGAACCTACCTCTACTGGGACACGGTCCACCCCACCGCGGCCGGCCACCAGTTGCTGGCCCGGCTGGCCACCGACTATCTCTACTACGGCGATATCGGCGCCCAATCGACCGTACAGGCCGAAACCGCCTTCCGTCAGCGCGAGGACCTTCTGGATCTGACCAGCGAGGGTCTGTCGGCGCGCGCCGCCTGGGAGACGGGCACCCACCTGACTTTCGGAGCCATCGCCGACAGCGTCGAGACCGACGCGCGCGGCAGCGTGGCCGCGGCGGATGCGACCGGCTGGGGCGTCCGCGCCGGCGTGGATCACGTCGCGTCCGAAAGCACGCGAATGGGCTTCACGGCCACTTACCGCACGGCCGAGGTCGAAGCCGGGGCCATGGCGTTTGACGTCGAAACCTTCGCCTTCGACGCCTTCGCAGGCTGGCGTTCGGGCTCCATGTTCGTGAACGCCACGGTCGGCGGCTCGATCGACCAGTATGACGACATCACGCGCGTCACCTCGCTGGCGCCCATCGTCCACAGCGGCGAAACGGACGGCGGAAGCCTCGGCGCCCGCCTCCAGGGCGGGGTCTGGTTCGACATGGGCGGCATCGGTCTGTCGCCGCGCGCGGCGGTCAGCTTCGTCTCCACCGACGTGAACGGCTACACCGAGCAGGGCATCGGGGCCCAGTACGAGTATCAGGACCGCACCGTCCAGGCCGCCAGCGGGGAAGTCTCGTTGAGGGCAGAAGGCGGCGGCGACGGCTTCACCTTCTATGTCGAGGGCGGTTATCGCGACTCCTTCGGCGACAGCAGCGACGCGGTCCGCACGCGGATCACCGCCAACCCCGCGCAGATCCTGTCGCGGGAAATCGAGGATCCGTTCGGCGGCTCCCTGATCGCCTCGGCCGGCGTCGACGCCGGGTTTGGCCCGGTGACCATGAACATCGGCTACCGCGGCCGCTTTGGCGACCAGGCCGACGCCCACGTGGGCGCCATCACCTTCCGTCTGCCGCTCTAGGCCAACCCATATCCGTCAAGGGGGCGCGCGATCCGGCGGGGTCGCGCGCCCTTTTTCGTTCCACCCTGCGACGACCTGACGCTCCCGTTCGCCCCAAAGCAGCCCCACCGACCCGTGAAAAGGCGCGCTCTCCGGTCGCTGGCCGCAGTGTGTCGCGTATGTTGCGGCCCGCCGGCGCCCCCTCCCCGCTCTCACGAGCCGAAGACGGAGCCGACGCCGCATGCGACGCCTGTTGCCGACCGCAAGGTCGTTTCTCATCCATTCCGGCCAGGCCGCCGTCCTGACCGGTGTCGCCGTGCTGGCCATGGCCGCCGCGCCCCTGTCGGCGCCCGACCCGATGCTGCCGGTCGAGACCTTCGCCGTTCCGGAGGCGCCGCCCGTGACCGCAGTGGCCGAGGCAGCGGGTCCGATCACCCGCCTGATCGCCTTTGACGGGCCTGTGAAGGGCTATGCGATCAACTCCCCCTTCGGCCCACGCCAGATGCCCGGCCAGGCCATGCGCAACCACGAGGGCGTGGACATCGCGGCGCCCCAGGGAACGGGCGTCTTCGTAGCGGCCGAGGGTTCGGTCCTCCGCGCGGGGTATGACCCGGAGGGCTACGGTCGCTTCGTGGAAATCCGCCATCCCAACGGGATGAGCACCCTCTACGGCCACCTGAGCCGTCTGGATGTGGCCTCCGGCGACCGGGTTGAGGGCGGTCAGCGTATCGGTCTGGTGGGCTCGACCGGGCGTTCGACCGGCCCTCACCTGCATTTCGAGGTCCGCCGCGGCGATCGTCAGGTGAATCCGGCGAAGGTGCTGGGGCGCCGGTTCCCGGTCGTCGTGGGCACTGCCGTGACCTGAACGCGACACGACACGACAACCACAGTTTGTTCACCCCTTTCCTGCATTCTTCGAATTCGGGCGGGGGATCTGGTGGACAGAATTTTCCACATTTTCGATGACATGGCCGACGGTGACCGCCTTTCGCCCGGCGCGCCGGCGGAGGCTGTCGCATGAACGGCGTCCGGAGGTTCATGGCTGGCCTGCCGGGCGTTTCCGCCCTGGCCGGTTGGCCGCGCAGGCCACTGCGCCGCGGTCTGGCTGATTTCCGCGACGCTCTGGACGCCATGCCCGATGGCCTCGCCTTCTTTGATAGCGGCGATCGGCTCGTGTTGTGGAACCACCGCTATGCCGAAGTGAACCCCGAATTGTCTTCCAACCTCGAAGCGGGGATGACCTTCCTCGAAATCATCGAGATCGGCCTGGCCGAAGGGCTTTATGCGGACGCTATCGGTCGGGAAAACGAATGGATCTCCGAGCGTCTGGAATCCCGCAAGGCGCTATCGACCACGATGGAGCAGCGCATCGCCGGAGACCGGTGGCTGCGCGTATCCGATCGCCGCACGTCCGCGGGCGGTATCGTCACCGTCTGCACTGACATCACGGACCTGAAGAACGACGCCGCCGCCCTGGCCGAGGCCCGCGACGCCGCCCAGGCGGCCAGCAGCGCCAAGAGTCAGTTCCTGGCCAATATGAGTCACGAGATCCGCACGCCGCTGAACGGCGTCATCGGCCTGGCCCAGGCCATGGCCCGGACCGGTCTCTCGGAAGATCAGCGCGAGATGCTGGAGCTGATCCAGTCGTCCGGCCGCACCCTGCAGGTCCTGCTCAGCGACATTCTGGACCTGGCCCGCGTCGAATCCGGCCGGCTGGAACTGGCCGAGGAAACCTTCGATCTGGGCTGCGCCGTCCGCGAGGCGGCCCGTCTGTATGAAAGCGCGGCCAGCGAGAAGGGCCTGCAGTTCTTCGTCGAGATCACGCCCGGAGCCGACTGCTGGATCACCGGCGACATGGTGCGGTTGAAGCAGATCCTGACCAATCTGGTCTCCAACGCCGTAAAATTCACCAGCACCGGCTTCGTCAGCCTGACCGCCTCGCCCGGCCCCGACCGGGACGGCGCGCCGACGCTCCGGTTCTCGGTCGAGGACACAGGCATCGGCTTTGACTGCGAAACCCGCGCCCGCCTGTTCAGCCGCTTTGAGCAGGCCGACGGCGCGATCACCCGCAAGTTTGGAGGCTCGGGCCTGGGCCTCGCCATCTCGCGCCAGCTGGCCGAAATGATGGGCGGCGACCTGGATTGCGAAAGCGAGCCCGGCGGCGGCTCCGCCTTCATCCTGACCATTCCCTTCCGCGCCGCCGGCAGGCCCGTGGCCGCGGGGCTGTCGCCGAGCCGCGCGGCTGACGGCGACCAACCCGTGATCCGGGTCCTTCTGGCCGATGACCACCCGGTGAATCGCAAGGTCGTCGAACTGATCCTGGCTCAGGCTTCCGTCGAGCTGGTCTCGGTCGAGGACGGCGCCCTCGCCCTGCAGGCATGCCGCGACGGCGACTTTGACCTGATCCTCATGGATATGCAGATGCCCGTGATGGACGGCCTGACGGCGATCCGCGAGATCCGGCTGCATGAGGCGGCCATGGGCCTGGGGCGCACGCCGATCGTCATGCTGACAGCCAACGCCCTGGGCGAGCACATAACCATGGCCGAGGCGGCGGGCGCGGACCGGCATCTGGCCAAACCCTTCGACGCGGCTGAACTGCTGGAGCTCGTCGTCTCCATGCCGCGGGCGGCGGCCGCGGCTATCGCCGCCTGACCCCTATTCGTAGCCGTGCGCGGCTTCGTTGATGACCTGCGAGGGCATGGACGAAAAGTCGACGCTGACCGGCTGGGCCGCCTTGGCCCGGAAGGTCTTGATGACGTGCTCCAGCCGGCGGCGCACCTCGCGCTCCGCCTCGGTCCCGGTGTCCAGGTTCAGCGGGGCGAGGCAGCAGTCGATGATGGCCGTGGGGTTGTCCAGGGGTTGCATGGTCTCTCTCCTGCTTACTCGGCCGCCACGAACTGGGCGGTCTCGGTGGAATCCTTCAGCGCCGTCGTCGACGACTGGCCGTTGGAGATGACGGTGGCGACCTGATCGAAATAGCCGGTGCCGACCTCGCGCTGGTGACGGGTCGCGGTGTAGCCGGCGGCCTCGTTGGCGAACTCGCGCTGCTGCAGCTCGGAATAGGCGGCCATGCCCCGGTCGCGATAGCCGTCGGCCAGCTCGAACATCGAGTTGTTCAGGCTGTGGAAGCCGGCCAGGGTCACGAACTGGAATTTGTAGCCCATGGCCCCCAGCTCGCGCTGGAATTTGGCGATGGTGGCATCGTCCAGCCTGGCCTTCCAGTTGAACGACGGCGAGCAGTTGTAGGCCATCAGCTTGCCGGGATGTTCCTTGTGCACGGCCTCGGCGAAGCGGCGGGCGTCGTCCAGATCGGGATGGGAGGTCTCCCACCACAGGACGTCGGCGTATTTGGCGTAGGACAGGCCGCGGGCGATGCAGTGGTCAAGACCCGTGCCTTCCTTGAGGCGGAAGAAGCCTTCGGGCGTGCGGTTGTCGCGGTCGATGAAGGGCCGGTCGCGCTCGTCCACGTCCGAGGTGATCAGCTGGGCCGACTCGGCGTCGGTGCGGGCCACGGTCAGGGTCGGCGTGCCCATGACGTCTGCGGCCAGACGCGCGGCGATCAGGTTGCGCTCATGCGCCTGGGTCGGGATCAGCACCTTGCCGCCCAGGTGGCCGCACTTCTTCTCGGAGGCCAACTGGTCCTCGAAGTGAACACCGGCCGCGCCGGCCTCGATGAAGGCCTTCATGATTTCGAAGCTGTTCAGAGGCCCGCCGAATCCGGCCTCGGCGTCGGCGACGATGGGGGCGAACCAGTCGCGTTTGGCCCCCTCCCCTGGCTTGGCCTCGGCATGCTCGATCTGGTCGGCCCGCTGCAGGGTGCGGTTGATGCGGCGGCACAGTTCGGGCGCGGCATTGGCCGGGTACAGGGACTGGTCGGGATACATGGCCCCGGCCGTGTTGGCGTCGGCGGCGACCTGCCAGCCCGACAGATAGATGGCCTTGAGGCCCGCGCGCACCATCTGCATGGCCTGGTTGCCGGTCACGGCGCCCAGGGCGTTCACGAACGGCTCGTCGTGCAGCAGTTCCCACAGCCGGTTGGCGCCGCGCGCGGCCAGCGTATGCGTGATCGGCACCGAGCCGCGCAGACGCAGCACGTCCTCCGGCGAATACGGGCGTTCGATGCCGTCGAAGCGGCCGTAGGGCGAGGGAACGAGGTCAGCAAAGGTGGTCATGGTCTGTGCTCGGTTCGGGCCTGTGCGGCGGGTATGCCCAACCAGAACACGAGGAAGTCACGATTGACACAGACAAGCCGCCGACATTTTAGTCATATAGTCACAATATGACACTTGCTGTTAAGTCATTTTGTGACCTAATCGAACCATGGACGCCGCCGCCGATCGCAAACTGTTCCTCGGAGGCCGCCTCAAGCGGCTGCGGCGCGACCTCGCCCTGACCCAGACCGCCATGGCCGCCGACCTCGGCGTCTCCCCCAGCTACCTCAATCATATCGAGCGCAACCAGCGGCCCGTCTCGGCGCAACTGTTGCTGCGCCTGGCCGACACCTATGACGTGGACCTGCGCACCCTCGGCCAGTCCGGCGGCCCGGCGTCGGAAGCCGAACTGACCGAGGCCTTCGCCGATCCGGTCTTCCAGGGCCTGTCGGTGCCGCGTCACGAGATCGTCCAGCTGGCCGAAGACCAGCCCGCCGCCGCCGACGCCCTGCTGCGCCTGTACCGCGCCTTCGCCGATCGCCGCACCCGCGACCGGGCCGAAGCCGACGCCCTCGGCGGCCGCGGCGACGACAGTCCCGCCGACTGGGTGCGCGAATACGTCCAGGCCCGACGCAACCATTTCCCCGATCTGGACACGCTGGGCGAGGCCCTGTCGGACACCATGGAGGCCGAGACTCCCGGCGAGACCTTCGAGACCCGCGCCCGCGCCCGGCTTCTGGCGCGCCACGGCCTGACCGTCCGCACCCTGCCCGCCGAGGTCATGGTCGAATGGACCCGCCGCTATGATCCGCACCGCAAACGGCTGCTGCTGTCCGAAACCCTGGGCGGCTCCTCCCGCGCCTTCGCGGTCGCCTACCAGCTGGCCCTCGCCGAACATGACGCCGACCTGACCGCGCTCGCGGACGCGGCGGCGGCGCCGGACGAACCGACCCGCCGCCTTCTGAAGGTCTCCCTGACCAACACCCTCGCCGCCGCGATCCTGATGCCCTACGTCGCCTTCCAGCGCGCGGCGGAGGAGACCGCCTATGACATGACGCGGCTTCAGGCCCGGTTCGGCGTCGGCTTCGAACAGGCCGCCCACCGCCTGACCACCCTGTCGCGGCCCACCGCGCGAGGCGTGCCCTTCTTCCTGATGCGGGTCGATCAGGCCGGCAACATCTCCAAACGCTTCGCCTCGGGCGCCTTCCCATTCTCCCGGTTCGGCGGCGCCTGTCCGCGCTGGCGGCTGCACAGCGCCTTCCGCACGCCCGGCAAGATCGTCACCCAGATCGTCGAGACGCCCGATGGCGGCCGCTGGTTCACCCTGGCCCGCACCGTGGACCGTCAGGGGCATGACGCCTTCACCGAGGGCCACGACCTCGCCATCGGCCTGGGCTGCGAGCTGAAACACGCCCATCGCCTGATCCATGCACGCGGCCTCGATCTGGCGGCGCCCGAGGTCACCCCGATCGGCCCGGCCTGCCGCCTGTGCCATCGCCACCCCTGCGCCGAACGCGCCGCCCCCCCGGTCGACCGCTCATTGACGGTCGATGACTGGTCGAAGTCGGTCAGTCCCTACCCGTTCGCGGGGCCGACCGACTGACGTTGAACCCGATGCGGTTTCAGGGGTTTCGACCGCTCGGTTGATCAGGGCCCGTCGTGAATCTCGTATCGTTTGTCCGGAAGCACTGGCTTCTGGTTTTCGTCGTCATCGAACTTGTCACCGCCGCGGCGCTGGCCGGCTGGCTCCTGGCCGGCCTCGCCCTTCGGACCGGCTGAAGCCGTCAATCAAGCCGGATATTTCCCGCCTCGCGCCGATAGCCGACGCCCGTGCGGTCGAACAGACCGGCGATGACCGTCGCCGGATCGGCGACGCCGCTGTCCAGCAGGGTCTCCATATCCGCCCGCAGGGAAGCGTCGCCCGACACCCGGGTCAGCTCCGTCAGCCATTCCTCCCGCGTCAGCACCCCGTCCTCGCGATTGGCGTCGATCAGCGGCTTGAGGAAGGCGAACCAGTCGCCGCCCGTCGCCCGCCGCTGCACGCCCTCCGCCGTCATCGCGAACACGGCTCCGCAGGCGTAGAGCGCGCGATGCTCGCCGCGCCCGGCGGCCTCGGCCACGGGCTCGTCGGCCAGACGGGCGCAGTCATCGACCTCCTTCTGCAGTTCGGCGCGGGCGTCATAGTCTGGATCGACCGCCTTCAGGGCCCGGACCGCCATCAGATCGGCGCCCCCCTCCATGATCCAGGCGTCCCGCGCGCGTTCATAGCGGACGATCTGACCCAGCCAGAAGTGCGCGCTCTCATGGCCGATGAACCAGCGCGCCGTGGCCAGGACTCCGGCGGTGGGCTGAAGCACGCCGCTCCCCTCGAACCGCGCGACGATCAGGCCCGGCATGACGCTGCCGCCCATCGACGTTTTCCCGGCGGTCGGACCGGCCCAGCTGACCATCACCATCGGCCGGTCAGTCTGGCCCGCGCCCAGCCGGCTGGCGTAATGGTCGGCCACACGGGGCGCGAAATCCTGGATGGCGCTGCCGATCCATTCAGGCAGCCGGGGGTCCACGACCGTGACCAGCCGCTCATTCCCGCTCATTTCCGCCGCGCCGAACAGCACATAGGTGTCGGCGTCCGCCGCGACGGCCTGCGCCACCCGCTCGCCCCGGAACAGCACCGGGCCGGCGCGGTCGCGCCACGTCACCGTCGCGGGATCGGCCTCCAGCGGATAGTCGTTCAGATCCTCTGGAACCGCCTCGGCCGCCGCCACCGACGGCAGCGGAAAAACGTCGAACTGCCCGCTGGGCATGGCCACCGATCCGTCGGTGAAGGCGAGGACGCCAGAGTCGGCCTCGAGGTCCTCCGATTTCGGCGTGAAGCCTATGCTGACGCGGCGCGGCACCGGTCCGCCGTCGAGGGCGCGCAGGATGTCCCGGTTTCCGGCCCGCTCCAGCACCACGCCGGGCGTGACGACCCGCCACTGCTCCGGCCGCCACGGCCTGCGCGAGTCCTGGATCAGCGCCGACCGGAAGAAGGCCCAGACCGGCGCGTCCCGATCCAGTTCGTAATCCGCCGTCCAGGCGTCGCCGTCGCGGGTGACCGCCACGGCAGGACGGGAGGGCGTCTCCTGCGCGACCGCTGGAACGCCTGTTCCAAACGCCAGCAGGGCCAGAATCGTCAGTATCGTGGCGCGCATGTCGGCTCCCCCCATCCGGACTCCGGCATAAGGCCGGGCGGAGGCTCCCGTCAGCTTAAGCTTTGGTCAGACTCGGGACATTTCCCGGACCCGGGAACGGCCCGAAGACCCCGCCGGCCCGCTCAACTCGGTTCGAGAGCGCGCCGCGCGGCCTCCAGTTCGCCCTTCATCACCGCCCTGAGCCTCACCGGCGCGACGATCTCGACCTGATCGCCCCAGCTGAACAGGTGCCAGGCCAGTTCGCGCATGCCCGAGGCCCGGAAGCGCACGATCACGCCGCCGTCGGCCTGATCCTCCAGCGTCTGGGTCGGATGCCAGCGCCACGCGCGCGCCTCGGCCGCGCCGGCGGGGGTCACGCGCAGCACCACATCCTCGATCTCGTCCTGATAGATGCCGAACGACTGGCTGGCGAAGGCCTGCAGGTCGAAGTCGGCGGGCGGCGAGGCGACGCCGTCCTCGGCCCGGACCGCGCTCATCCGGTCGAGGCGGAAGGTCTGGATGCGCCCGCTCTCGCGGTCGGCGGCGACCAGATAGTTGGCCCGCCCGAACATCACCCCGCACGGCGCGACGATGCGCCGGCGCGCCTCGGCCCCCGGGCGGCTGTAGATGAAGCCCAGCGGCTGGCCGGCCAGGATGGCGTGACGGATCCGGGTCAGCACCGTCTCGTCCGCCGAGGGCCGGGGACCGGCCTGCACCGCGATGGTCTCGGCCCGCACCAGCGCTTCCAGATCGGGGGCCAGCCGGTTCAGGGTCGTCGACCGCATCGCCGACTTCAGCTTGCGCTCAAGCCCCTCCAGCGCCGCCGCGCGGCCCGGTTCTCCGGTCGCGCGCAGGCCCTGGGCCGCCTTGCTCAGCTCGACCAGCTCCTCGGTCGTCGGGGCCTGTTCGAAGGCGGACAGGCCGCCGCGGATGCGCCAGCGCTTGCCCGGTGGGTCCGACACCTCTTCCGCCTGGGGGAACAGGACCAGCACGGCGTCGCGCAGCCGCTCGGCCGTGCGCCGTCCGACGCCGGCTTCCTGCGCCATCTCGTCCAGCGTCAGGCCCTCGGCGCTGGCCGCCATGCGCCGGGCCAGTTCGATCAACACGGCCGCCTTGTCCATTCTCATGGAATCAAAATCGCATACGACCGTTTTTGACGCAACGCTGGTTCAAGGTCGTTTCAACAGAGACCCCCGACCCGGAGACATCCCATGGCCCGCGCCTTCGCCCCCCACGCTTCCGTCGCCGCCTCCCGCTACCTGATCGTCCCCTGCGATGCCGAGGGCTGCGGCGGTCTGGCCGTCATCTGGGACCGGCTGGAAGAGCAGGTGATCGACGTCATCGACGCCAGCGCCAGCGCCAGCGCCCGCTACGCCGATGAGGACGCCCTGTGGGACGAAGCCCGCCCCGCCTTCGCCCCGGCCGAAGACTTCCGCATGGCGGCCTGATCAGCCTTCGGGGTAGCGCTCGCGCATCTCGACCAGCGAGGCGGCGGCAAGGTCGCGCAGCACGCCCAGGTCGATCTGGTCCAGCCGATTGATGTACAGGCAGGCCACGCTGGTCTTCACCTTGCCCAGCCGGCCGATGAACGCGTCCCACCCCGAGAACCCCGGCAGGATGTAGACCACGGTCTGCGCCTTGCGCGGCGAAAACCCCAGCCGGGGCGCGTCCCCCTCGTGCCCGCTGGCGTAGCGGTAGTGGTAGCGCCCGAAGCCGATGATCGACGGCCCCCACATCTTCGAGGGCTCTCCGCTGATCTCCTCGAACAGGGCGCACAGGGTTTCGGCGTCGGCGCGGCGCGTCGGGTTCTCGACGCTGGCGATGAAGTCGGCGACGGAGACTTCGGTGGGTTTGGTTTTGGCTTCATAGGCCATGGTCCGGTCCTCCCATCCCGCTAGGGCGCCGATAAATCCGACCTCCGTGGCGATCGTTCACCGCGCCGTTAATTGCGCCCGACGCCAGCCGCCGTTCGCAAAGATGACCCGCGCTCCCGGTCCTTCTCCATACCAAGGCACGTTCGGCAAACGCCCGGTCCAGCCGGTGCCCGAGAATTCATATTCGGTGTTCGCCTTCAACGGAACAGGCCCTGCGCTCGTCGGGATGCCGCCCGGAGCACGTCCATAGGTGACGGACGTCACTTTTGCGCATTCGGTCTCTAGGTCGCCGATCTCCCAGACCGGACTGCGCGGAGCGGGCGCGTCGGATTCGTAGACGTAAAGCCGGCCGAGACAAACGCGCTCCGGCCTGTCCCCACCGTGTTTGGAAAAGGTGATGACCGGGCTTTCGAGGGAGCCCGCGATGGCGATCTCCATTGTCGTGGAACATGACCCGACGCCGAGGCACAATATGACGACCCCGCCCGCTGCCATGATGCGGCGCAGGACAATCACAGCGCCTTCACGATCCCCTCGACCATCTTCTTGGCGTCGGCGAACAGCATCATGGTGTTGTCGCGGAAGAACAGTTCGTTCTCGACCCCCGCATAGCCCGCCGCCATGCCGCGCTTGATGAACAGCACCGTGCCGGCCTTCTCCACGTCCAGCACCGGCATGCCGTAGATCGGGCTCTGGGGATCGGTCTTGGCGGCCGGGTTGGTGACGTCGTTGGCGCCGATGACGAAGGCCACGTCGCACGAGCTGAACTCCGAGTTGATGTCCTCCAGCTCGAACACCTCGTCATAGGGCACATTGGCCTCGGCCAGCAGCACGTTCATGTGGCCGGGCATGCGGCCGGCGACGGGGTGGATGGCGTATTTCACCTCGACCCCCTCGGCCTTCAGCTTGTCGGCCATTTCGCGCAGGGCGTGCTGGGCCTGGGCCACGGCCATGCCGTAGCCGGGCACGATGATGACCTTCGAGGCGTTTTTCATGATGAAGGCCGCGTCGTCCGCGCTGCCCTGTTTGACCGGCCGGGTCTCGACCGCGCCGGCCGGGCCGGTCGCCGCGTCGCCGCCGAAGCCGCCCAGGATCACCGAGATGAAGCTGCGGTTCATGGCCTTGCACATGATGTAGCTCAGGATCGCCCCCGAGCTGCCGACCAGCGCCCCGGTGATGATCAGGGCGATGTTCTCCAGCGTGAAGCCCAGCGCCGCCGCGGCCCAGCCGGAATAGGAGTTGAGCATCGACACCACCACCGGCATGTCGGCCCCGCCGATGGGGATGATCAGGGTCGCGCCGAGGATCAGGGCCAGCAGGAAGACTCCCCAGAAGGCCCAGGTCGCCGTCCCCCCCGAACCGATCATGACTCCGATCAGAAGCACGAGGCCCAGGGCCAGGCCGATGTTGATCAGGTGCCGCGCCGGCAGCAGGATCGGCGCCCCCGACATGCGTCCGTCCAGCTTGGCGAAGGCGATGACCGAGCCGGTGAAGGTGATGGCCCCGATGGCCACGCCCAGCGCCAGTTCGATGATCGACTGGATCTTGATCCCGCCCGCCCCGTCGGCGATGCCGAAGCTCTCGGGCGCATAGACCGCCCCCACCGCGACCAGACAGGCCGCCATGCCGACCAGGCTGTGGAAGGCCGCCACCAGCTGGGGCATCTGCGTCATCTGCACCCGGGCGGCGATCAGCGCCCCCGCCCCGCCGCCGACGATCACCCCGCCCGCGATCAGGCCCAGGGTCAGCGGATCCAGCGTCCCCGTGCTCCACAGCGTCAGCAGCGTCACCCCGACCGCCAGCGCCATGCCGATCATGCCGAATGTATTGCCCTGCCGGCTCGTCTCCGGGCTGGACAGGCCGCGCAGGCTGAGAATGAACAGGACGCCGGAGACCAGATAGGCCAGGGCCGCCAAGGATGCGTTCATGCCGTGTCCCCGAATCTCGACATCAGAAAAATCCCACCGCGGCAGGCCGGGCCGGGTCGCTCGTGACCGCGACCTGCGACTGGCCGTTCTTGATCATGGCGATCGCCACCGCGCCGCGGCCGCCGGTCTTGGTCACGGTGCAGCTGCCGTTGTCGGACGGCAACCGACCACCCTCGGAGCCGCGCCCGGTCTGGGCGATCCGGTTGGCCCAGGCCTCCCTGTTGTAGGCGGAGGCCTCATACACGACCGGCCGGAAGCGGCAGACCAACGACCAGCTCGCGCCCTGCGGCGCCGCGACATGCCAGGGCAGACCGCTCTCCAGGTTGGCGCCCACATTGGTCTGGGCGTCCGCCGCCGTGGCCGCCAGCGCGGCCAGCATCACCATCGCCCCGATCCGCCCCGATCGCATCTCAGCGCCCTCCCGGCGGACAGGCCGTCCGCGCCAGCCGCCACAGGGCGGCGGTGATGAACAGCGGGGCCACGAACACCATGGCCCAGTCCCAGACGCTCATCGGCTTGTCCTGGGCCACGATGCGCAGCAGCACCGAGGCGAACAGCAGCACCACGCCGCAGTCGAGAAAGCGCAGCTTGCGGATGGCGTCCGTCTCCCGCAGCCAGCTCCACAGCCACAGCCCGGCCCCGATCGCCGTGGCGACCCAGGACGCGCCGACCGCGAACTGATGGGCGTCCAGCGTCATCCCTGACGGCTCCGGAACCGGGGGAAAAGGGTGCGGGATCGCAGGGCCAAAACGAACTGCGTCGCGAACGCAGCGACGAGGATCAGCATCAGGCCGAACCCGAGCCAGTCGCCCTGCCGCTGGTTGTCCCACGCCTGCCACGCCCACGTCAGGATGACGACGGGATAGAAGATCAGAATCAGGCCGAGCTCGACACGTCGCCGCAACCCGTCGCTCATCCGCCCGCTCAGCAGAACGAAGGCGAGGACCATCAGTAGCGCCGCCGGCACGAGGGCCGTGAAAAGAATGGCCAGGGTCACGACTGCGCCGCCTCAACAGGCTTGGGCCGTTCCTTCTTCTTGTACATCGCCAGCATCCGCCGCGTGACCATGAAGCCGCCGAAGATGTTGACGCTGGCCAGGGTCACGGCCGCGACACCGGCCCCCTTGGCGATCCAGCCGCCGTCGGCGCTGGCGGCGGCCGCCGCGATCAGCCCGCCGACCACGATCACCGAGGAAATGGCGTTGGTCACCGCCATCAGCGGCGTGTGCAGGGCCGGCGTGACGCTCCAGACGACATAGTAGCCGACGAAGATCGCCAGCACGAAGATAGCCAGGCGGAAGACGGTGGGATCGACGTGTTCCATATCTAGGCTTTCCGTTCCAGCCGCTCGTCGATGGACGCCAGCAGCCAGAGTCCGCCGCCCGCGACGATCGTTGGGATGATGCTATCAAACATCCGGTCCAGCATCGCGCCGAAGGCCTCCGCCGACGCAGGTGCTCCTCGGGTCATGAATACAATCGCCATTGCAGCCACGCCCCACGCTGGAGCTGCCACGACGAGAAACAATCCCAAGCCTTTCAAAAAGCGCCGCATCATCCCCTCACCCCCTCACCCCCTCATGCACCATGGCCCCGCCGTGCGTCACCGCCGCCGCCTTGAGGATCTCGTCCTCCAGGTCCAGGGCCAGCGCCCCGTCCCTGATCATCAGCCCGACGAAGGCGACGAGGTTCTTCGCATAGAGGGCCGAGGCGTCCGCCGCGATCCGGCCCGGCAGGTTCGTGTGGCCGACGATCTGCACCCCGTTGGCCGTGGTCACCACCTCGCCGGCCTTCGCCCCCTCGACATTGCCGCCCGCCTCGACCGCCAGATCGATCAGCACCGAGCCCGGCTTCATCGTCGCCACCTGCGCCGCGGTGACCAGCACCGGCGCGGCGCGGCCCGGGATCAGGGCCGTGGTGATGACGATGTCCTGCTTCTTGATGTGTTCGCCGGTCAGCTCGGCCTGTTTGGCCTGATATTCGGGCGACATCGGCTTGGCGTAGCCGCCGGCCGTCTGCGCGTTCCTGAACTCCTCGTCCTCGACGGCGAGGAATTTGGCCCCCAGCGATTCCACCTGCTCCTTGGTCGCCGGCCGCACGTCGGTGGCGGTGACCACGGCTCCCAGCCGCCGCGCCGTGGCGATGGCCTGCAGACCCGCCACGCCCACGCCCATGACGAAGACCTTGGCCGGCGCGACCGTGCCCGCCGCCGTCATCATCATCGGAAAACCCTTGCCATAGGCGTACGCCGCCTCGATCACTGCCCGGTATCCGGCCAGATTGGCCTGGGACGACAGGGCGTCCATCACCTGGGCCCGCGAGATGCGCGGCACGAACTCCATGGCGAAGGCTGTGGCGCCGGCCTGGGCCAGGGCCGTCACCGTCTCCTTGTCGCGGTATGCGTCCAGCAGGGCCACGACGATGGCGCCCGGTTTCAGAGCGCTGGTCTCCTGCGCCGTCGGCCCGCGCACCTTCAGCACGATGTCGGCCCCCGACAGCACCGCCTTGGTGTCCGGCGCGACGGTCGCGCCTGCCGCGACATAGTCCGCGTCAGGAAGGGACGAGCCCGTCCCGGTCCCGGCCTCGACCGTCACGGTCGCGCCCATGGCGATCAGCTTCCTGACCGTGTCCGGAGTGACGGCGCAGCGCGTCTCGCCATCTCGGCGTTCGCGGGTCACGGCGATGGCGACAGCCAAGCGAATCCCTCCGTCTCTCTCGACGGACGACGTTAGGCTGATCGGAGAGGTTGCGTCAAAAGGGGAGCACGTCCCTTCTCCCCTTGCGGGAGAAGGTGGCAGCCGAAGGCTGACGGATGAGGGGTCACGCCGACGGTCGGGCGCTCGTACAAGTCGTCCAATGAGGTTATCGCCTCAGCGACCCCTCATCCGACCCGCTTCGCGGGCCACCTTCTCCCGCAAGGGGAGAAGGGCGGTTTTCAGTGCCCGGTCTTGCCGGACTTCAGGGCGAAATAGCCGATCGCCAGCATCGCCACGAAGGTGATCGCGCCGCCGATGAAGCTGCCGCCCGGCTGGAACCAGATCACCAGGAAGGCCAGCAGGGCCGCGAGCCACAGCGAACCCCATTTGGCCATGCCGATGAAGGCGATGAAGGTCGACGACTGTTCGCTGATCTCCTGGGAGCCGCGAACATAGGCGTCGTGGGAATCGGCGTGGTGCGGGTCGGCCATGTCAGTGTCCGGGAATCTGGAACGTCGGTTGCCGCCCTTATAGCGAGGCCTGCGGGCGGCTCAAGCGGCGGGCGACAATTCGCGCGGCTTGATCAATCGAGCGCGGCCAGGACGTCGCGGGTGAACGGAATGAACTGGAACGGCTTTCCGGCCGGATCCTCGCCGCGCCTCACGATCACGATGTTGCGGCTCGGAACGACAATCACATACTGGCCGCGGTTGCCGTTGGCCGAGATGGCGTCGGCGGGAATGCCCTCCGACTTGTTGAAAAGCCAGAAGGTCGCGCCGTATCCCTGCTCGCCGTTCGGCTGGGGACCCGAAGGGCGCGAGACATGGTCGCGCCAGCCCTCGGGCAGGATGCGCTCGCCGTCGACGACGCCGTCATTCAGATACAGCCGCCCGAACCGCGCCAGATCACGGGCCGTCGACCAGACCTGGCTGGACAGCATGTAGTTGCCGCGCCAGTCCGTCTCGGCCCAGGTGTCGTACATGCCCAGCCGTGCGAACAGCTCGGCCGGCGGGTGGTCGGCGAAGGTCGGCGCGATGGCGAGGACGGCCAGCAGAATGTCGTTGTTGGCGTAACGGAACCGCGTCCCGGGAGTGGTGATCAGCGGCCAGCTCGTGGCCTGCTCGTCGATCCCCACCCCGCCGAAATACAGGGCGTCCGTGCGGTTGCCCGCCGTGTCGCTGGTCAGGCCCGAGCCCATGCGCATCAGCTGGTCCAGGGTGATGGCCGCGCGCGGATCGCCCGGCCGGCTCCAGTCGGCGATGGCGGCGGGGGCGTTCACATCCGCTTCGCCGCGCTGGACCGCCGCGCCGATGATCGTCCCGGCGAGGCTCTTGCCGACCGACCATGTGCGCTGGGGCGTGTCGACGCCGAAGTCCGCGCCGTATTCCTCCGCGACCACGCGGTCCGCCTGCAGCACCAGCACCGCCGTGGTGTTGGCGCCCTCGCCGTAGCGGCCCTCGAAAGCGCCTTCGACGGCTTCGTTCAGCAGGGCGGCGTTTCCCCGGGGGTCGGCGACGACGAAGGGCTCGTTCACCCGCACGCCCGGCAGGACTGTCCCGGGACTCTCGCCCGTCCAGCCGACCGGCAGAATTGCGCAGCCCCGACCCGGCGAGAACACGGCCACCCGGGGCGGCATGGCCTCGTCCCACGGCACGGACACCTGCCGCTCGCCGACCTCGACCGGCATCCCGCGAACCAGCGGGTCCAGCTCGGGATAGATGCCCGTCAGCTCATTGGCCTCGATGCTCTCGAGCGTCCGGGCGCCGCCCGCCGCCTCGGCGTTCTTCAACGCGCTGCACACGGTCAGGGCCTTGTATCCCGCCGCCATGGCGCGAACGCCGGCGGATGGGGCCGCAGGCTGGGTCTGGGCGAAGGCGGCGAACGGCGAGGCGGCGATCAGGGCCGCGGCGAGGATCAGGGTGCGCATGAGCCGACGCTCGCCCGGGGTCATCGGCGCGTCAATGGCTCACGATCAGCACCGAGGAAATCCACGTTGATCCGTCACCCTCGGGCCTGTCCCGAGGGCCCATTCACCGGCCCGCAAGGCAGGTGAAGCCTCGCGCGCTCCGACCATCGCTGCTCACCGAATGTCGCGTCCGCCGAACGATGGGTCCTCGGGACAAGCCCGAGGATGGCGGAGATATCTGTGGTTTCAGGCCACCGCCTCGAATTGGTCGATCAACCCCTCGAGCCGTTTCGTGCCGATGGTCCAGAACGCCGGGTCGCGCGGGTTCAGGCCGAACGGAGCCAGCGCCTCGACATAACCCCGCGAACCCCCGGCCGCCAGCAGCTCGCGATACAGCGGCGTGAAGCCGGCGGGGTCCTTGGCCCGCGTCTCCATCAGCGCCGCCACCAGCAGGTCGCCGAAGGCGTAGGCATAGACATAGAAGGGCGAGTGGACGAAGTGGCTGACATAGCTCCACCAATGTTCATAGCCGGCGTTCAGGGTCACCGCCGGGCCCAGCGAGGCCCCCATCTCCTCCATCCAGATTTCGCCGATCCGCTCGACGGGGACCTCGCCGGCCGCGCGCTCATCGTGGAACCGCGTCTCGAACCGGTGGAAGGCGATCTGGCGCACCACGGTGTTCAGCCCGTCCTCGATCCGCCCGGCCAGCAGGCCGCGCTGCTCGGCCCGGGGCGCGGTCTTCAGAAGGCGGTCGAACGTCAGCCCCTCGGCGAAGATCGACGCCGTCTCGGCCAGGGTCAGCGGCGTATCGGCCAGCAAACTCCCCTGCCCCGCCGCCAGCGTCTGGTGCACGCCGTGTCCCAGCTCATGCGCCAGGGTCAGCACGTCGCGCCGCTCGCCCATCCAGTTCAGGAACACATAGGGGTGCCGGTCCGACGTCACCGGGTGGGCATAGGCGCCCGATTGTTTCCCCGCCCGGGCCTTGCCGTCGATCCACGGCCTGTCGAAGAAGCCGCCGGCCCGGTCCGCGAACTCGGGACCCAGGTCGGCGAAACTCTCCAGCACCAATTCCTTGCCCGCGGCCCAGTCATACCCGCGCGGCGGCGTCGTCTCGATCGGCGCGTTGCGGTCCCACTGATCCAGCGTCGCCTTGCCCATGGCCCTGGCCTTAAGGGCGTAATAGCGGTGCGACAGTCTGGGATAGGCGGCCGCCACGGCCTCGGCCATGGCGTCGACCGCTTCGCCGTCGACCTCGTTTGACAGGTGCCGTCCGTCGGCGGGCCGCCTGAAGCCCCGCCATCTGTCCTCCAGCGCCTTGTCGGCCGCCACCGTGTTGATCACCATCGCCATGGTCGCGGTCCGCTGGCCCAGCGCCGCGTTCAGGCCCTCCGCCGCCGACTTGCGCCGGGCGGCCTTCGGATCGGACAGGCGGTTCAGCGCCTCCGCCAGCGTCAGCTCGTCCTTGCCCGCCTTGACCTTCATCGCCGCCAGCGTCTCGTCGAACAGGCGCGGCCACTGGGCGCTGATCGGCCCGCGCTCGGCCAGGAAGGTCTCCAGCTCCTGCGACAGCTCGTGCGGCTTCATGGCCCGCACCCGGCGCAGCCACGGGCGCCAGCGCGCGCCGGCCGGATGCGCGGTCAGGGCGGTCTCGATCTCGGCCTCCTCCAGCTGGTTGACCTCGAGCGTGACCCAGACCGTCGGCGTGGCGATGGCCGTCATCTTCTCGCGCACCGTGGCCTCGAAGCCGGTCGCGGCCGCGTCATTGCGGCTGGTCGAGGCGGCCATGAAGGCATAGGCCCCCAGTCCGCCCAGGACGTCAGACGCCTGTTCGTACAGGGTCACGGCCCGGTCCAGCCTCTGACCCAGCGTCGCCGCATCGGCCCGCGCCCCGACCAGCTGGCCCTGCAGGGCGTTCAGTTCGGCCACCATCCCCCTCGCCCGTTCCAGATCGGCGTCGATGCGGGCGTCCTCGCGGGACGCGTACAGGTCGGACAGGTCCCACAGGGGGGCGTCCAGCGGATCGGAGGAGGTCTTGAAGGGAGCGTTCATGCCCTCCGTTGTGGGGATTCGGCGCTGCGCGCGCAACGTCCGAAAGCCGCCAGACGCCTGATCGGTCGCGCCCCATACCCGGGCCAAAGGAGATCCCGCATGAGCTTTCGCATCCTGCCCCTGCCCCTCGCGCTGTTTCAGCCGCTCTTCGCTCTGGACGACCCCGCGCTGAGGGCGATCGGCGCGCGCCGCATGGTCGCCGATGAACCCCACAGCGCGCCGTGCCGCGTCAGCCTGACCGACGCTGACCCTGGCGATCGCCTGATCCTGCTGACCCACCGCCACCTTGACGACCCCACCAGCCCCTACCGCTCGGAAGGCCCGGTCTTCGTCCGCGAAACGGCGGTCGAGGCAGCGCCCGATCCCGGGATCGTGCCGGACATGCTGTCCCGGCGCCTGCTGTCCGTTCGCGTCTATGATGCGGACTGGATGATGACCGACGCCGATGTGGTCGAGGGCCGCGATCTGGCGGTGCGGCTGGATCAATGGTTCGAGGACGAAGCCGTCGCGCGCGTCCACCTCCACACCGCCCGCCGGGGCTGCTTCATGGCCGCCGCCGCGCGCTAGCCGTTGAAGGCGGCGATCAGGGCCTTCAGGTCGGGCTCGTCGACCCGGCGCACGGCCTCGTCCCGGCTGACCCAGATCCGCTCGCGCTGCGCGCGTTCATGCCAGTCGTCATGCTGGACGTGAACCTCCAGAGCGTAGACGGCGACCACGCACCAGCGCGGCGCCCGGCGCTTCAGGATCTTCAGATAGCGGAACGTTCCCAACGGCTCCCCGGTCGTGACGCCCTCGACGCCCGCTTCCTCCAGCGCCTCCAGGGCGGCGGCCTCGGCGTCGGTCTTGCCGGGCATCCGTCCGCCCTTGGGCGTCACCCAGCGCCGGGTCTCGCGCGAGGTGACCAGCAGGATCTCGATCCCGGACCCGACCCTTCGCCACGGCAGGGCCGCGACCTGACGCCGCTCGGTCGTCCGGGTCCGGACCATGTCGCCTGTCATCAGATCGGCGCTTCGGCGCACCTGGTCAGGGTCGCGACGAGCGCGTCGAACAGCCGGAAGGCGCTGTCTTCCTTCAGTGGCCGCGTCTGGCGCCAGTCCGACATTGACGAATCTCCCGCGGAACCCCTGTGCGGTCAGTCCCGCGTCCGCGCCAGCAGGTCAACCCGTCAGTCAACGGATGAAACGGCGGCATGAACCGCTCTCCGCCGCTGCATTCAGCCTCGCGGGTCGTCCGGGTCAGGGCTTGTCGTTCGATGACGGCGGCGTATCCGCGCCCGCCCCCTGCATCGCCGCCCGCATTTCATCCGCGTCGCAGCCGAAACGCGCGCAAATCCGGGTGGCCATCTTGTCGAACAGCTGGGGCATGACGGACATCATGGCGGCATTGGCCTCCGGCATGCTGGTGATGCTCTTCCGGGCGATCGAGCGCCCCATCTCGGTATCAAAAAAGGTCACCAGCGCCGACAGTTCCTCCTCAGTGAACGTGCGGGCGTAGATCGGGACAAGGCGATCCAGCATTTGAGGCAGAAGGTCGATGGTCAGCTCGGTCGCCAGGTCGACCAGGAACGCACGGTCCTCGGCCGGAACCTCGCGCATGGACGGATCGTCGTTCGCCTCGCCCACGATCGCACTCCGGATCGCCTCCTCCATCTGATCGCTCTGGGTCAGTTCGATATAGCGCCGGCTAAGATGCATCTGCCGGGCGGACGGCTGGTCCGCGCCCGGGGCCGGCGGCGTCGGCTTGACCTGCGCCATCGCGCCTGACGCCAACGTCAGGCCAGAGAAAAAGACCGCCCAGAACCGCATGACAACCCCCGTTTGCACGTCAATATCGCGGCCGGGTCGCCGTCGCGCAAACAAAAAGGGCGGCAGACCCTGCGGTCGCCGCCCTTCCAGTTGCAGTTCAAGGACCGGTCAGGCGTTCAGCGAGGCCGGATCGATCTTGAAGCCCGGTCCCATGGTCGAGGACAGGGTGATGCGCTTGACGTAGGTGCCCTTGGCGCCCGACGGACGGGCGCGTTGCAGGGCGTCGACATAGGCCTTCACGTTGGCTTCGAGGGCTTCCTGGGTGAAGGAGGCCTTGCCGATGCCGCCGTGGGCGATGCCGGCCTTCTCGACGCGGAACTCGACCGCGCCGCCCTTGGCGTCCTTGACCGCTTGCGCGACGTTCGGGGTCACGGTGCCGACCTTGGGGTTGGGCATCAGGCCGCGGGGGCCCAGCACCTTACCCAGACGACCGACCAGGGCCATCATGTCCGGGGACGCGATGACGCGGTCGAAGTCCATGAAGCCGCCGTTGATCTTCTCGTACAGATCCTCGGCGCCCACGATGTCGGCGCCGGCGGCCAGGGCCTCGGCGGCCTTCGCGTCCTTCGCGAACACAGCCACCCGGACGTCACGACCCGTGCCCGAGGGCAGGTTCACGACGCCGCGGACCTGCTGGTCGGCGTGACGCGGATCGACGCCCAGGTTGACGGCGATCTCGATGGACTCGTCGAACTTGGCGGTGGCGTTGGATTTGACGGCGGCGATCGCCTCGGCGAAGTCCATCGGGGCGACGGTGTCGCCGGTCCGGGCCTTGGTGCGCTTGGTTTGCTTGGCCATGTGCTTAGCCCTCCACGACGTTGAGGCCCATGGCGCGAGCCGAGCCTTCGATGATCTTGGTCGCGGCGTCCAGGTCGTTCGCGTTCAGATCCTTCATCTTCTTTTCGGCGATCTCGCGCAGCTGGCTGCGCTTGATCTTGCCGGCCACTTCGCGGCCGGTCATCTTCGAGCCCGAGGTAATCCCGGCGGCCTGCTTGATATAGTGGGTCGCGGGCGGGGTCTTGGTGACGAAGGTGAAGCTCTTGTCCTGGTAGACCGTGATCACGGTCGGCAGGGGGGTGCCCTTCACTTCCTTCTCGGTGCGCGCGTTGAACTCCTTGACGAAGCCCATGATGTTCACGCCGCGTTGACCCAGTGCGGGCCCGATCGGGGGCGAAGGCGTGGCGTTGCCGGCCGGCACCTGCAATTTGATGTAGCCGAGAATCTTCTTGGCCATTGGTCTCTCCTTACGGTGGCCCTGAACTCAATCAGGGCCGGTGAGCCGTGGTCGTGGCATGGCTGCCTCCCACGGATTTATCCCCCACGCGGACGTGGAAGGAGGCGCGCGTTTAGCAAACCGCGACCTCCAAGGCAAACCGCTTCTTTGCCCGGGCCCGTCGGCGGCCCCGGTGAGAGAGATCGGGAACCCGGAGCGGCGATATCGAACCGCCTGGATCACGCCCGAACGGGCGGTGAACAAGGCGGGGCTTCTGTTGTTACAGAGTAGTTACGCCATTGTGTCGAAGTAATTGCATATAGAAACATCTGAAGTACAATAACTTTCAGTGATTATTTGGTAACACGGCGTCCGGCAATTTTCCATTTCTGCCATATTTGAATTGTGGTTCTTCTTTGTTGGGGTCTAGCGTCGCGTCGCTATTGCCAATCCGCTTCTTTTTACCATTACCAGGCGGATCACGGCCCCCGATTCTCACTTTCGGGGCGTCCGGCACCCATCAATCGGAGGGCTAACCTTGAGAACGCAAAAAACCCGTCAGCGCTTGCTGGCGACGACCATCATCACCGGGGCCGCGATGCTCGCATTCGCCGTACCTGCCATGGCGCAGGACGCGCCGGAGCCGCAGGACGAGTCGCAGCTCGACGAGGTCGTCGTCACCGGCTCGCGCATCCCCCAGGCCAACCTGGTCACCACCAGCCCCGTCAGCCAGGTGACCGGCCAGGACGTCGACGCCGCCGGCGTGACCCGGGTCGAGGATCTGATCTCGCAACTGCCCCAGGCCTTCGCCGCCCAGAACGCGACCGCGTCGAACGGCGCCACCGGCACGGCCACGGTTTCGCTGCGCAACCTCGGCTCGACGCGCACCCTGGTCCTGATCGACGGTCGCCGGATGGGCTACGGCTCGCCGGCCGATCCCTCGGCCGACCTCAACCAGGTTCCGGAACAACTGATCGAGCGGGTCGAAGTGCTGACCGGCGGCGCCTCCGCCGTCTATGGTTCGGATGCCCTGGCGGGCGTCGTGAACTTCATCATGAAGAAGAGCTTCGAGGGCGTTCAGCTGGACGCCCAGTACGCCTTCTACCAGCACAACAACGACTATGACGGCATCGGCAATCTGCGCGCGGAAATTGCTCGTCGCGGCGCGACCAACCCGGCCCAGTTCGCCCTGCCAGACGACAATGTGTCGGACGGTGAGAGCCGCTCGATCAACCTGACCCTCGGCACATCCTCTGCTGACGGCAAGGGCAACCTGATGGCTTACGCCGGCTATCGCAACAACAACGCGATCCTGCAACGCGACCGCGACTACTCGGCTTGCGCGCTCGGGCAGCCGAACACCGCTACGGGTCCGACGACCTATTCGTGCGGTGGTTCGGGCACCTCGTTCCCCGGCCAGTTCACGACGGACTTCACAGCCGCGAACACCTTCACCCTCGGCGCTGGCCGAACCTTCGTGCCATACAATACCAACATCAACGCCTACAACTTCGGCCCGATCAACTTCTACCAGCGTCCTGACGAGCGCTATACGATGGGCGCCCTGGGCAGCTATCAGGTCAACGACCACGCCGAGGTGTTCGCCCAGCTGATGTTCTCTGACTATCAGTCGGTCGCGCAGATCGCGCCGTCCGGAAGCTTCTTCAGCACCTCCGACATCAACTGCGACAGCCCCCTCCTGTCGGCCCAGCAGGCCGGCTTGATCGGCTGTACGCCGGCTGACGTCCTCGCCGGCAACCGCGTGCCGCTCTACATCGGTCGCCGGAACGTCGAAGGCGGTGGTCGTCAGGACAACCTGAACTATGAATCCTACCGCGGCGTCGTCGGCGTCCGCGGCGAGATCAAGGCGGGCTGGAACTATGACATCGCGGCGCAATTCTCGCGCGTCCGCCTGCAACGCGCCTATCAGAACGATTTCTCCGTGACCCGTCTGACCCGCGCCCTTGATGTCGTCAGCGTGGGTGGTACGCCGACCTGTCGGTCCGTCGTCAACGGCACCGATCCCAACTGCGTGCCCTATGACGTCTTCACTTCCGGTGGCGTGACGGCAGCGGCGCTCGACTACCTGCAAATTCCGCTCGTCGCGACGGGCGAGACGACCCAGCAGGTCGTGACCGCCGCCGTCACTGGCGACACGGGCTGGACCCTGCCGACAGCTTCGCGCACGATCCAGATCGCCTTCGGCGCCGAATATCGTCGTGACTACCTGGGCTCCATCACGGATCTCGCCTTCCAGACGGGCGACGGCGCCGGTCAAGGCGGCCCGACGATCGGGATCAACGGTGACACGGACGTCGCGGAGGTGTTCGGCGAGTTCCAGATTCCGCTGGCCGACGATCAGCCGTGGGCTTATTCGGCCTCGATCGACGGCGCCTATCGCCGGTCGGAGTACGAGAACTTCGGCACCAACACCTACAAGATCGGCGCCGACTACGCCCCGATTGAAGACATCCGCTTCCGCGCCAGCATCTCGCGCGCGGTTCGCGCCCCGAACGTGATCGACATGTTCGCAGCCCAGGGCGCGGGTCTGTTCAGCGCCGACCGCGATCCTTGCGACGCCACAACCGGCGCGGTCGCCGCCAACTGCATCGGCGCCAACCCGTGGCAGGTCACCTCCGCTCAATCGACCGGCGGCGGCCTGAACAATGTCGCCGGACAGTACAACATGCGGAGCAGCGGTACCCCCACTCTCCGTCCGGAGGCGTCTGACACCACGACGTTCGGCGTCGTGCTCACTCCCGGATTCCTGCCCGGGTTCAACCTCTCGATCGACTATTTCGATATCCAGATCGAAGACTTCATCCAGCCGTTCGGTGGTCTGACCACCCTGGACGGTTGCTACATCAGCAACGACGCGGCGGCGTGCGCCCGCATTCAGCGGAGCTCCAACGGCTCTCTGTTCGTGGGCACCGGGTTTGTGGACAATCCGAACACCAACATCGGCGGCCTCAGCACGGCGGGCGTGGACGTCAACGCCAACTATCGCGCTGACCTCGAAGACTTCGGGGTGTCCGGCTACGGCTCACTGGGGCTGAGCTTCGTCGGCACCTGGCTGTCGAGCCTCGAGGTGGACAACGGCGGCATTGCGCCGAACTCGGTGTACGATTGCGCCGGGTTCTTCGCCAACCAGTGCAACACGCCGAACCCCGAATGGCGTCATCGCGCCAGGGCGACGTGGATTACGCCGTGGAAGATCGATGTCGCGGCGACCTGGCGCTACTTCGCCGAGGTCGAGCTCGCCGTGCTCAGCAAGACGGACAGTTCGTTGAACAACGGCGGAACGCGTATGGACCGCTTCTTCGACGCCGAAAACTACCTCGACCTCGCCGCGACCTGGCAGGTGATGGACACAGTCACGCTCCGTGCCGGCGTCAACAACATCCTCGACAACGACCCGCAAATCACCACCAGCGCGGGCGACGACGGTAACGGGAACACCTTCCCGCAGATGTATGATGCGATGGGCCGGTACTTCTTCTTCGGCGTCACGGCCAACTTCTAGGGCCTGACGTCAGAGACAAACGGGGGCGGAGGATCTGATCCTCCGCCCCTTTTTGTTGCGATGAAGCGGAACCACGGCAGGCCGCCCGATCAGGAAGCCGGCGGCCTCGCGGAGCCTGTGCCACTCATAGAGCGACGACATCGTCCCCAGGGGCCCGGGGCCGAAGCCAGAAACGGAAATGGGCGGAAGATCTCGCGATCCTCCGCCCTTTTTTCTTGCCTGCCCTGACGAAAAGTCCGGGCTTCAGCCCGCGCTCTTCTCGACCTGATTGTATTCCAGATCGACCGGGGTCGGACGGCCGAAGATGGACACCGCGACCCGCAGGCGCGCCGCGTCCTCGTCGACGCTCTCGACCTGGCCGTCGAAGCTGGCGAACGGACCGTCGATGACCTTGACCGTCTCGCCGATGTCGAATCGGATGGTGGGCTTCGGACGTTCGACGCCCTCCTCCACCTGGCCGATGATGTTCTGGACCTCACGCTCCGATACCGGCAGCGGCTTGGTGCCGCCCGCGGCGCCCAGGAAGCCCGTGACCTTGGGCGTGTTCTTGACCAGGTGATAGGCGTCGTCGGTCATCTCCATCTTCACCAGCACATAGCCGGGGAAGAATTTGCGCTCCGAGTTGACCTTGCGGCCGCGGCGGATCTCGACGACGTCCTCGGTCGGCACCAGGATTTCCGAGAAACAGTCCTCAAGCCCCTGCTGGCGCGCCTGGTCCGTCAGGTGCTGGGCGACCTTCTTCTCGAAATTCGAATAGGCGTGGACGATGTACCACTTGTGCCGGGGATTGGCGGCGGGCTTGCCAGAGTTCGGGGCGGAGGCTGCGTCGGTCATGAGGGGTCTTTCTTACTGGCCGATCGCGAGCACGAAGCGCGATACGAAAGCCAGGCCGGTGTCGACGACGAAGAAGAAGATCGCGGCGATCAAAACCATGATCAGCACCATCACCGAGGTGATCCACGTTTCCTTGCGGCTGGGCCACACGATCTTGCGCCCTTCGGCGCGGACCTGGCTGGCGAACTGCGGGATCGAGGTCCGTTTCTTCGGCGCGACGGCGTCAGTCGCCACGGCCGCGCCGGCGATGGCGGGCTGAACGGTCTGGGTACGGCGCCCCGAAGGGCTCTTGGCCTTGGCCATGCTCGGTTCTCGTTTTCAACGCAGTCTGACGATGCAGATGGGGACCCGCACCGTCAGTGAAAAGTGGCAGGAGTGGAGGGACTCGAACCCACGACCCTCGGTTTTGGAGACCGATGCTCTACCAGCTGAGCTACACTCCTGTGGTCCCGGTGGAAACTACAACGCGCCAGAGGGTGTCCCCCCGGGCGCGTTCGGCCTCCCCAGACCGCGCCGTATGCCCGACCACGCCGGGGTTTTCAAGCACGGATACGGTCAGTCGTCGTACTGCGCCGCCACCGCCCGTGCCTCGTCCTGGGCGTTGATCACCTGCTTGAACAGCAGCTTGTCGATGCGACGGTCGTCCATGTCGATGATCTCGACCTCGAACCGGCCCAGCTGCAGGATTTCGCCCTCGTGGGGCACGCGCGACAGCTGGTGCAGCACCAGGCCCGCGATGGTGTGGAAACCCTCCGCCTCGCCGAAATCCTCGCCCAGGGCGTCGGCCAGTTCGTCGATGTCGGTCTGGCCGTCGACCAGCCAGCTGCCGTCCTCGCGCTGGCGCACATTGACCTCGGCGTCGTCGTGACCCTCGTCGAAATCGCCGGCGATCATCTCCAGCAGGTCCGTGGCCGTCACCACCCCCTCGAAGGCCCCGAATTCGTCCACCAGAAAGGCCATGTGAACCCTGGAGGCCTTCATGATCTCCAGCGCCTTCAGCACCGAGGTCGACTGCGGGATGAAGGCCGGCGTCTGTACATGGCGTTCGACGTTGAACTCGCCGTTGTCCAGCAGGCTGTCCAGCAGGTCTTTCTTGTGGACCACGCCCAGCGGGTTATCGACGTCATTCTCGCGCGCCACCACGATGCGCGAATAGGGGCAGGTGCGGATCTCTGTACGCAAGGTCTCTTCCGAGTCGTCCAGCGCGATCCAGAACACTTCGTGGCGTGGCGTCATCGCCACCCGGATCGGCCGGTCGCCCAGACGCAGGATCTCCTCGATCATGGTCTGTTCCTCGGGCTCGATCAGGCCGGCCGAGGTGCCCTCCGCGATCATCGTCTCGACCTCTTCCTGGGTCACGTCAGAACCGTCCCGGTCCTTGACGCCCATGACCTTCAGGATGGCCGACGTGGAGGCCGTCAGAACGACCACGAACGGCTTCAGCACCACGGATACGAGTGAGATCGGCGCCGCCATCTTGGCGGCGATGGTTTCGGGGAAGATCAGCGCCAGTCGTTTGGGCACCAGCTCTCCCACGATCACCGACACATAGGTGATGAAGATGATCACCAGCACCGTCGAGAAGACTTCCGTATAGGCCGCCAGCCCCGGGAAGGCCGCCTCGAGGATATGGTTGAGCTCGCCCGCGATGGCCGCCTGACCGTAGGCGCCGGCGGCGATGCCGATCAGGGTGATCCCCACCTGGACGGCCGACAGGAAATGGGTCGGGTCCTCGGCCAGCTTCAGCGCGACGCGGGCGCCCTTGTCGCCCCGCTCGGCGCGGCTCTGCAGCTTGGATCTGCGCGAGGATACGACCGCCAGCTCGGTCATGGCGAACAGGCCGTTGAGCACCACGAGGAGCAGAACGACAACGATGGCGATGGCTAACATCTAGGGGGAGCGGACCGACGCGGCGCTACCGTCGGCGTCCGCGGAACCGATGATAGGGGGAATTCTCCCCCGCCGCCACGGTTTCCTTGCGGGATCAGCGGGTCCGACCGGCCTCGACCGACCCGTAGGGGCCCCGCGCGCCGTCGTCGGGCATGGCCGCACAGGCCGACATGCCCAGGAAGGTGCCGATGAACAGGCCGATACGGATCGCGCGTCGCATGGTTACTGAATTCCTAACGTCCGGAATGCGAACGTAGGGACCCGGACGCGGTTCCGCGCAAGTGCGGACGCCTGCGAGGAGAGAGATACGGTAAACGCAGCCGCGCCTCCCCCGCCTCCGGTCGCAAAACAAGACGGCCCCCGGATTGCTCCGGGGGCCGTCTGAATCTTTTCTCCCTCCCCTTTATGGGGAGGGACGCCGAGCCGCAGGCGAAGCCGGGTGGGGAAGTATCGCCTCGGACGCGATCGCGCCCGCTTCAAACTTCCCCACCCGGATCGCTTCGCGATCGTCCCTCCCCACTTCGGGGGAGGGAGAAGGCCATTACTCGGTGATCTTGCTGACCACGCCGGCGCCGACGGTGCGGCCGCCTTCGCGG
>NZ_JAQSDY010000005.1 GCF_029946145.1 Brevundimonas sp. | reverse complement strand
CCTCCAGCTCCAAAAACACCTTATCTTGGTGTCCTCGAAACCGGGTGCAGCTCACAACGCTTCCTCAGGGGCCGAATGGAATCGCATCAAGGTGGCGATGTGGTTTTCCCGGGCGGAGATCACATCGTGACCCATCACCTTCAGTTTTCTCGACGCGATCTCGCCAAACGAGATGAAGCGTGGTCGAAGCGAAAGACTAAAAAGCCCGGCCTCACGCCTCGCGTGTTTTACGCTGTACTCTATCGGTCTCCGATAAAGGGCGAGGACGGAGAACTGTCCATCCACCACACCGGCGGCTTCTTCAGCTGCCCCGGTTGGAAGGGTCAGATTTTGGTTGGTGCCCGGAACCCGCCCGACAAGGTCAGCATGATATCGCGGGGAACGACTGCCGATTTCTTGGTGAGTTAGCAGTGCCAGCGCTGCTATCGCTTCAGTGGTCGCGGCCTAATCCTCCCGCGTACGTGTCGCAATGGGATACAGGGCAAAAGCCGGGCCGAACTCATCTGGCTTTGTCATAGAACCGCGCTACGCTTGAGGTAGCGATGCAGCGGAAGCAGCCATAATACCGGACGTAGGATCGAAGATGGAACTGACGAAAAAAGAGCGGCTTGGCTTCATCTACCAGCTAAAAATTCTGGAGGCGCTCTATCCCGACGATGCAGATACCTATTCCAAGCACCGCGCCGCGTTGGAGGAGGGCTATACTCTTCACTACGAGTGGCTTGTAGAGCACCTCTACGACGAACTCAGCGAAGATGATTGTCGAGAAGTATTAGATGTACTCGATATGTATCGTGCGATTACATATGCGCTTAATGAACTCCCAGAAGATGATGATCTACGCCAACATCACCTAGCGAAGTTTGTGGGGTTTGATGGAAACAATGAAACGCATCTCATGGCGTACGCTAGATATTACGTTGTAACACTAGGTAGGTACAGCGAGTTGACGCATGATGATTATGCATATTTCAACAGCCACGCGCCAATGCTCGGTACATATCGACGTATGCTTGTGCATTGGCACCAAGTTCGTGAGCGATTCAAGCTGAACCGTGCTCAACTCGCCTCGCTCCTAGAGGCGTAACGTGACCGGAAGCGATATTGGGACTTGGATAGGGACAGCCTTTTCCATTTTAGGGGCGGCAATCGCCGTCCGTCAGGCTCGGCGGGCAAAATCCGCTGCCAGCCAAGCCGTAGAAATGCGCGATGAGATCGCCGAAAAACACGCCAGTCGAGAGTTGAGCGGCTTGGACGGCATTCTTGCTGCCGCTTGCAAGGCGATGGACAAATATGGCCCCGGTCGCAGAGCCAGTTCGCTTCGCGGCACGACCCCAGACAGCGATGCCGACGCAGTTCGCGCCTTCACGGCAGAGTTAGATCGTCATCGTGAAATGCTCGCATCCACGTTCGGCCAGCCGTGCGATGATGTGCGTGATCGGCTTCACCGTCTGCTTGGCGAGTTCGGAGCCGCCGCGACGGTTTCTGACCGCTTGCCGAAAGGCTGTGAAATCTATCTGGAAATCACGACGTTCAGCGGCAACATGAAGAAGGCGCTAGACGGCAAGGTGTTTGGACAAGCCGACGCTCCGGTCAAATAGTTCGCACTACTGGGCTGAGACCCCAATGCCGCGTGTCATCCAGAAGGTAGCTGGCGTCGTCTGATATGACCCGCGATTGGCCGAGGGCACGAGTTGGCAGGATTGTATATGAAAAACAATGCGCTGTGGCGGACAGAGAGGGATTCGAACCCTCGGTACGCTTTCACGTACACACGCTTTCCAAGCGTGCGCGATCGACCACTCCGCCACCTGTCCGTTTCCACGACGCGCGTGAAACCCGCCGGAGGTCGATCCGGCGCGAGGCGAGGCTGATAGAACACCCGGACCCCCTCGGCAAGCGCCTGAACACATCCCATATAGGCGTTCGACCGTTCGACCGGAGTTCCCGCCATGCTGTTCAAGAAATCCCATGAAATGCCGACCGCCGCCGAGGCCCTGCCGGGCCGTCCGACGCCGCTGCACACCGACGAGGTCCACCATGTCACCGGCCGGCCGCTGAAGGGCCCGCATCCGGAAGGCTTCCAGACCGCCATCTTCGGCATGGGCTGTTTCTGGGGCGTGGAGCGTATCTTCTGGCAGCTGCCCGGCGTCTGGGTGACCTCCGTCGGCTATTCGGGCGGGATCACCCCCAATCCCACCTATGAGGAAACCTGCACCGGAAAGACCGGCCACGCCGAAGTCGTGCAGGTCGTCTTCAATCCACACGAGATCAGCTACGGCGATCTGCTGAAGGTCTTCTGGGAGAACCACGACCCGACCCAGGGCATGCGTCAGGGCAATGACATCGGCACCACCTACCGTTCGGTCCTCTATTATCTGAACGATGAGCAGCGGGCCCAGGCCGAGGCGTCGCGTGACGCCTATCAGGCCGCCTTGTCGAAGGCCGGCCGGGGAACCATCACCACCGGGATCGCCCCCGCGGGCCCCTACTATTTCGCCGAGGACTACCACCAGGGCTATCTGGCCAAGAACCCCGCCGGCTACTGCGGCATCGGCGGAACCGGCGTGGTCTGTCCGATCGGCGTGGGCGTGGACGCCTGATCATGGATTGGGAAGGGGTCGGCAAGGTCTGCCTGGCCTTGCGTTCGGCGACACTGGACCATCCATTCGGCGATCATCACGACGCCTACCGCGTCGGCGGCAAGATATTCGCCATGGTCGGCGAGCAGGGCGGCGTCTCGTTCAAGGTTTCGGACATCGCCTATGAGGTGCTGACGGAGTCCGGCCGTGCCCGCCCGGCGCCCTATATGGCGCGCAACAAATGGGTGAACCTGCCGCGCATTGACGACTGGCCCGATGACGAACTGGCCGAACATCTGGCCATCGCCCACGGTATCGTGGCGGCGAAGCTGACGAAGAAGGCCCGGGCGGCGCTGGGGCTGGCCTAGTCGGCCGGCCGCGCCTTCTCCTCGGCGATCCAGCGATCCATCCGCTCGTCCAGCAGGGCCATCGGCAGCGGACCGTCGACCAGCAGGGCGTCGTGGAAGCGACGGACATCGAACCGGTCGCCCAGTTCACGCTCCGCCCGGGACCGCACGCCCCGCAGGCGGATTTCGCCAATCTTGTAGGCCGTCGCCTGTCCCGGCCAGCCGATGTAGCGCTGCAGCTCGGTCTCGATGTTCAGCGGGGCGAGGGCGGAGTTGTCGCGGAAACAGGCGCGGGCCTGTTCGATGTTCCAGCCCAGCCAGTGAATGCCGGTGTCCGACACCAGCCGGCAGGCGCGCCACATCTCGTAGCTGAGCCGTCCGAACCGCTCATAGGGGGTGCGGTAGAAGCCCATCTCCTCGCCGAGGAACTCGGAATACAGGCCCCAGCCTTCCACGAAGGCGGTGACATCGACGCTGCGGCGGAAATAGGGGCCGTCCTCGGCTTCCTGCTGCAGGGCGATCTGCAGGTGGTGGCCGGGCACCGCCTCGTGCAGCGTCAGGGCCGGCAGTTCGTACAGGCCACGCTGATCGAGGCTTGAGGTGTTGACCATATAGCCGCCGGCGACGCCGTTCTCGATGGAGCCCTGGTTGTAGCGGCCGGTGGTGTAGTTGGCCTCGATCTCGCGCGGCACCGGGCGCACGCCATAGGGCAGGCGGGGCAGGGTCCCGAACAGGGCGGGCAGGCCGTCGTCGGCCCGCTTGGCCATTTCCGACGCCTTCTCCAGCAGGTCCTCGCGCGTCGTGGTGTAGAATTGCGGATCGGTGCGCAGGAAGTTGAGGAAGGCGGCGAAGTCGCCGCTCCAGCCGGCCGCGCGCATCTCCACGTCCATGCGGGCGCGGATGCGGGCGACCTCCTCCAGACCGGTGGCGTGAACCTCATCCGGCGTCAATTCCGTGGTGGTGAAGCCGCGCACCAGATAGGCGTAGAGCTCTCGCCCGCCGGGCCGATGAACCAGGCCCAGGGTTTCGGGTGCGCGGGGCAGATAGTCCTGGCGCAGGAACCGCGCCCATTCGCGACGTTGCGGCATGATCCCGTCGGCGACCGCGCGGGCCGCCCGCTCGCGCAGCGCATTCTGCCGGGCCACGGGAATGGACGCTGGCAGGGTGGCGAACGGCTTCAGCAGTGGATCGGTCCCGGGCGTCAGGGCGGCCTCGGGCTCGATCAGGCTCAGGGCGTTCTCGACGATGGAGCGGGGTTGAACCATCCCCGTCTCGAGGCCGCGCCGGGCATTGGCCAGCTGGTCGGCGTACGACTTCGGCATCGCTTCCAGCCGCGCGATCCACGCCTCGGCGTCGGCGGCGGTGGCGACGCGGGTGACACTCGCGATGTAGCCAAAGGACTGGCCCGGGCCGCCCTCCGACGAGAAGGCGTCAATGCGACTCGTGTCCAGCGGGATACGATCGCGCGAACGCTTGACGACATAGGTCATGAAGGCGTGGTTCAGCCGTTCGTCATCGGTCAGGCCGGCCGGATCGATCAGCGCCAGCCTGTCCGCGAACCCCTTGAGCACCGGCTCCTGCGCCACCTCGAACGCGCGCGAGGCGTCGCCCAGTCGCGACTGGGCGGCGCGGTCGCCCTCCATGCCCGCCGCGACCGGATCGACCGAGCGCAGATAGCCCTCATAGTCCGCCAGCACCGAGGCCAGCGCCGCGTTCGGGGGGGCGGGGGTGGCCGCGGCGGGCGCCGCTGTCTGGGCCGTGGCCGGCTGGGCGAAGGCTGCGAGCAGGGCGATGGTGCTGACGGCGATGACGGTTTTCATGAGGTCCTCCCGAGGTGGGGGGACTGCACCGGAGCCGGCGTCCCGCGTCAACCGCAGAAGGCGAAGAACCGCTCGATATTGGGGGCGGACGCCGGATGCGGCGCATAGGCCTGTCGGGCGCCGTCCTGCCACAGGGCCAGCCAGCCGACCCGGCGGAAGCGCTGGAACACCGGAGCGTTGGCGGGAGCTTCGGCGCTCAGGAGGACGCCGTCATGGAGCTGGGACGGCTCGGTCCGGGCGGGGAAGCGTCCGGTTTCGCCTCCGGATTCGATGTGGAACTCCGGCCTGGCCGTGTCAGAGGCCACGCCGCCGAGGGACAGCCGGCCGGATGCGCGCCTGCAATCCAGGCCCAGCCGCAGGTCGTCGCTCTCGGCCAGACCATAGGCGAGACGGGCGACGTCATCGTCGGCCTGGAAGAACCAGTCATAGCCTTCGACCGGGGCCGGCGATCCGCTGGACGCCGCCAACGCGGAGGCATCCGGCGCGGCGGTCGCGCAGGCCGAAGCGGTCAGCGCCAGGACGGCCAGGGCGAGGATTGTTGGGCTGCGCATATCGGCTCCAGGTTCAGCCCGAACACAGTTCCGAGAAACGGCGCAGCTTTGCAAGGTGGGCGGCGGGAACTTCGACCTGCCGGCTCTGCTCTCCGACCAGCAGGGTCATTCGTCCGCCCGCCGCAAAGGCCGCGAACGCCGGATGGTCGGTTCGCAGGGCCAGCTTCGTCCCGCCGCTCCTTGCCGGCTCAGCCTCGGCCATGGCCACCGCCTCGCCGGCGGTCACCCGCGCCATCCCGGTCATCGCGGCCCCGTAAAGGGTCAGACGAGCCACGCTGGAGCCGGGATCGCACTCCAGGGTGACGCGCAGGTTGGCCGTGTCGGGAATTTCGTTGGCCAGCACAACGGGCGCGGTGTCGGCGTAAAGCGTCCACGTCCAGGCGGGAGCGGGCGGCGTAGTCTGCACGGCCAAGGACGCGGCGGCCAGAAATGCGAGCATGGTTCAGCCCCCGCTGTAAGTTCGATCAGATTTGATCAGGCCTGTCGGTTTCCACAATAGGCGAAGAAGTTGTCGATCAGTGTGCGCTCGTTGCGGGTCGCGGTGAGCTCGAACGCGCCGGCGTCGCCTTCGACCGCCAACTTGCCGCGCAGGGCCAGCTGCTTCAGGGACGGATCATCAACCGGCAGCCGAATCTCGTCCTCCAGGCTCCCGCCCAGCGGATCAATGGGGGCGCCGTCCATCGACGCTTTCCGCACACGGGGGCCGACGGGTTTCACATCGCCGTACAGCACAGCCTGCGCCGCACCCGGCTCGCAGGTCATCATCAGCGCCAGCTGGTCGGAGTTCGCGACACCATAGGCCAGCTTGGCCAGATCGCCCTCATGGCTCAGGTGCCACCCCATCGGCGCGACGCCCGTCCGGACGTCCGGATCCGTCGCCTGCGACCGGGCGGCGAAAGCGATCAGTCCGAGGCCGGCGATAGCAGGGATGGCGAACTTCAACATGAAAAACACTCGCGTCTGGTAGCCAAACGCTGATTTTCATTAACGGTTCACGGCTCCGCTTCCCGGCGACCCGGCAGTTTTCGCCTTGTGACGAAATTATCGACCGCTTCAGAACGGGCTGAACCGCTCCACCAGGCTCTGGGCGGCCGGCGTGGCCTGGACCCGGCTGATGTCGCCGCGGCCGCCGTAGCTGATGCGGGCTTCGGCGATCTGGGTGTGGGCGATGGTGTTGCCCGAGCTGATGTCCTCGGGCCGCACGATGCCGGCGACGGTCAGTTCGCGCACCTCGCGGTTGGTGCGCACCTCCTGCCGGCCCTGGATCACCAGATTGCCGTTGGCCATGACCCCCGTGACCACGGCGGCGATGGTCAGGCTGACCTTCTCCGACCGATTGACCGAGCCCGTGCCGCTGGCGTTGGACCCGCCTTCAAGTCCCACAAGGTTCTGCGGGTCGAACCCGCCCGGGAAGGCGCGGCCCAGGCTGTTCTCCAGCCCGAAGAAGTTCGTGATGCCGCCCGAGATGTCGTTGGACCGCGACCGCTGGGTCGAATTCTGGGTCTGGGCGCGGTCGTCGATGTCGATGTTGACCGTCAGAATGTCGCCGATGCTGCGGGCGCGCTGGTCGCCGAAGAAGGTGCGGGCTCCGGTGCGCCACAGGCTGTTGGCGCTGGCGGCGCGATCAGCCTGCTGCTGGGCGGCGGACGCCATGATGATCTGGTCCGTAGGGACCAGCGCCGAGGGATAGCCGATCGGAGCCAGCTGGGGTCCCATGACCGTCTCCACGGCGGTCGAGCAGGCTCCCAGGGCCAGGGATGAAAGGGCGGCGGTCAGGATCACGGCGGTACGCATAAGACTGTTCCCCTAGCGGGCGGCGAGTTGTTGGGTGGAGGCACGGGCGGCGGGGCCGGCGGCGGCCTGACCGGGAGCGGTGGCGACGGCGTCGATGACCCGGTTGGACTGCAGGTTGCGGATGGCCAGACGCTGGCCGACGGCGGCGTTGCCCTCGGCCCGACCACTGATGGTCAGGCGGACGCCGCCGACCTCATAGGCGACCTCGACGATGTCGTTGCGGCTGATGACCCGGTCGGCATAGGCGCTGCGGACGGGGACAGGGCGCGAGACGGTCGGCGCGACGGCGGCCATGGCCGTGTCCGTGGGGGATGCGGCGGGCGCCACGGCGGCGTTGCGCACCACGACCCGGCGCAACCCGGCCGGATTTGCCCAGTCGAGGCCCGACTGGCGCGCCAGGCTCTGCAACTGTCCCGCCTCGAACACGATGGAGGGGCCGGCCCTCTGGCCGACCACGACGTTTGATGCGCCGCCGGCGCCGTCGAACAGGTCCCCCAGGGTCACGCGTCCGTCGGAGTCCACCGGATTGACCTTCAGCGTCACCGGCCCGGCGAACGCCGGCGCCGCGAACGCCACCGCCCCGACGGCGGCGAGGATCAGCGTCCTCACGATTTCACCTGCGAGGCGACCGACAGCATCTGGTCGGCGGTGGTGATGACCTTGGAGTTCATCTCATAGGCGCGCTGGGCGATGATCAGGGCGCTGATCTCGGCCACGGCGTCGACGTTCGAGGCTTCGGTGTAGCCCTGCAGTATCTGGCCCAGACCTGCGTCGCCCGGCGTTCCGACCGTGGCCGAGCCTGAGGCCGCGGTTTCCATCAGCAGGTTGTCGCCGACCGCTTCCAGTCCCGCCTCATTGAAGAACGTCGCCAGCTCCAACTGGCCGACGGTCGCGGGCTCCGTCGCTCCCGCGGTGATGACCTGGACCTGGCCGGACTTGGAGACCGTCACGTCGACCGCGTCCTGCGGGATGCTGATGGCCGGTTCGACGGCATAGCCATCGTCGGTGACCAGCTGGCCTTCGCCGTTGACCGAGAAATTACCGGCCCGGGTATAGGCGGTCTCGCCCGAGGGCAGGATGACCTGGAAATAACCCCGGCCGTCGACGGCCATGTCATAGCGGCCGCCCGTCTGCGTCGGCGTGCCCTGTTCGGTGACGCGATAGACCGAGCCGGCCTTCACGCCCGCGCCGATCTGGATCCCGGTGGGGACCACCGTGCCCTGGCTGGACGACTGCGCGCCCATCCGTTCGACGTTCTGATACAGCAGATCCTGGAACTCGGCCCGCTGGCGCTTGAAGCCGACGGTGTTCATGTTGGCGATGTTGTTCGAGATGACCTCGACGTTCAGCTGCTGGGCGGACATGCCCGAGGCTGCGGTTCTGAGCGCGCGCATGTCCCAGTCTCCCTTTCTATGCCCGGCCCAGCCGCTCGACGGCGCGGCGTGACAGGTCGTTGGTGTTCTCGATCATCCGGCTGATGCTTTCGTAAGCGCGCTGGATCTCGATCAGATTGGTGATCTCGAGAATCGGATTGACGTTGGAGCCTTCCAGCATGCCCTGCCGCACACGGGCGTCAGGGGCCTCGATGGCGGCGGCGTTGGAGGCGTTGCGGTACAGGCCGTCGCCGCCCTTCTCGAGGGCGGCCAGGGTGTCAAACCGCACGACCGAAAGACGACCAACGAGGGCCCCGTTCTGGCTGATCGTGCCGTCTGGCGCGACCGACGGTTCGCCAAGGGCGGGGTCCAGGATGATGTCGCCGGCGTCGCCCTGAACGGCCGCGCCGCCTTCTGTCACCAGCCGGCCTTCGCCGTCCACGGTGAAGGCCCCGTCGCGGGTAAAGGCTTCGCCGCTTCCGTCGGTCAGCTTGAAGAAGGCGCCTTCCCCCTCGATGGCGAAGTCCAGCTGCCGGCCCGTCTGGCCCAGCGCGCCCTGGCCGAAATCGCGGCCGACGCCGTTGTCCAGCACGAAGCTGACGCCCGGGCGGATGAAGGCGTTGCGGGCCCGCTCGCCGACCTCTTCGCCGACCAGCAGCTGTTCGACCTTGAAGCCGGTCGTGTCTGCATTGGCGATGTTGTTGGCCACGATGTCGAGCTCGCGGCGCAGCGTCATCTGGCGTGACAGTCCGACATAGGCGGCGTTTTCCACGGGCGGCTCCTTTCGGATCATCCCTCGCAACAGCCGTGCCAGGAGGGTTAACCCAGCAACGGCGGGCATTTGAGCCGTATGGCCTGGTCCGGAGCCCGGCAGGATTTGCCGGTTCTTAGCGGCTCGTTAACCAAAAAACGGTCGTATGGACCGAGAGATTCTCGGGGCGCGGTGCATGTTCAAATTCGGCAAGAAGAAGGGCGCGGCGACAGACGACGACGCCAACCTGCCCGCCGTGTCGGATACGCCGACGCCGGAAGGCGAAGAGGGCGAGGCGCCCAAGAAAAAGAAGCTGCCGCTGCTGTTCATCATCATCCCGGCGGCCCTTGTGGTGCTGGGCGGGGGCGGGGGCGCGGCCTTCTTCCTGATGCAGCCAAAGCCCGCCGTCGCCGAAGACGGCTCCCCCGGCGCGGAGAAGAAGGGCGGTCACGAGAAAAAGGAAGACAAGAAGGGCGGGCATGGCGGCGGCGGTGACGCGGCGGCGGATCCTTCGTTGGGCGTTATCGCGGAAGGTCCGGATGGCGTGACCTTCTTCACCCTGCCCGACATGGTGGTGAACATTCAGTCGCCGGACGGCCGCCCGACGTTCCTGAAGCTGAAATTGACGCTGGAGACGAAGGACGCTCACGTCGCCGAGCAGCTGCAGGCCGAGATGCCGCGGATGCAGGACATGTTCCAGGGCTTCCTGCGGGAACTCCGTCCCGAAGACCTCGCCGGGTCGGCCGGCAGCTTCCAGCTGCGCGCCGAGATCCTGCGCCGCGTCAATCTGATCGCCGCGCCGGGCAAGGTGGACGCGGTGCTGATCGAAGAAATGCTGGTGAACTAGGCATGACCGATGCGGCCTTCGCCGACGACGCCGATCCGTTCGCGGAAACGATCGATCCGCTGGCCGAGGACGCCGCGGACGAACGCCCGGCCGCCATGGCCGAGCGCGTCCTGAACCAGGACGAGATCGACAGCCTGCTGGGGTTCGACCTTGGAGAGGACGACGGGTCCGAACGGTCGGGCATCCGCGCCATCATCAACTCGGCGCTGGTGTCCTACGAGCGCCTGCCGATGCTCGAGATCGTCTTCGACCGCCTCGTGCGGCTGATGACGACCTCCCTGCGCAACTTTACCTCGGACAACGTCGAGGTCAGCCTCGACAACATCTCCTCGATCCGCTTCGGCGACTATCTGAACTCCATCCCTCTGCCGGCCATCCTGGCGGTGTTCCGGGCGGAGGAGCTGGACAACTACGGCCTGCTGACGGTCGATTCCAATCTGATCTATTCGATCGTCGATGTCCTGCTGGGTGGTCGTCGCGGCACCGCGGCCCTGCGCATCGAGGGCCGGCCCTACACCACCATCGAGCGGGTGCTGGTCCAGCGGATGGTCGAGGTCGTGCTGGCTGACGCCCGCGCGGCTTTCGAACCGCTGACCCCGGTGCATTTCACCCTCGACCGGCTGGAGACCAATCCGCGCTTCGCCGCCATCGCCCGCCCGGCCAACGCCGCCATCCTGGTCAAGTTGCGCATCGACATGGAGGACCGGGGCGGCCGCATCGAACTGCTGCTGCCCTACGCCACGCTCGAGCCCATCCGGAAGATGCTGCTGCAGCAGTTCATGGGTGAGAAGTTCGGGCGCGACAACATCTGGGAAGGCCACCTGGCCACCGAGCTCTGGACCACCGAGACCGAGGTCCGCGCGGTTCTGGACGAGCAGCAGTTGCCCCTGTCGCAGGTCCTGGCGCTGAAGGTCGGCGACACCCTGATGCTGAACGCCACACCCGACAGCGACATTTCGGTCCGCTGCGGATCGATCCCGGTCACGACCGGCCGGATGGGCCGCAAGGGCCAGCATATCGCCGTGCGCGTCGAGGCTCCGATCAGCATCGAGGCGGCGACCAGTCTGACGAAGGGAAAACGCTGATGACCGGTATAATTCTCGATGGCGTCCTCATGCTGCTGCTGGTCGCGGCCCTCGGCTACGGCGTGCGGCTGGAGAAAAAGCTGACCGCGCTTCGTGCCGGTCAGCAGGCTTTCGCCTCGGCCGTCACCGAATTGAACACCGCCGCCGGCCGCGCCGAAGCGGCTCTGGCCAGCCTGCGGGCTTCGGGTCAGGAGACGGATCTGCTGCACGACCGCATCATCAAGGCCCGAGAAGTGAAGGCCCAGCTGGAGGCGCTGATCGCCCGCGGGCCCGCTCACTCCGCCGAAGCGGCGCCCGCCCACGTCAAGCCGCAACCCACGCCCGTGGCAGTCGCACAGGTCGAGGACGAGCGGGCGCTGCGCATGGCGGCCCTGGCGGAACGCATCCAGGGCATGGCGCCCGCCGCCGCCCGCGCGCCCGCGCCCGTCGCCGGTGGAAACAATGTCGCCGCCATCCTCGGCGCCCTGACCGCTAACCAGTCCGCGAAGCAAAGCATCAACCGGGCCCGACGTAGCCTGGACGAAGACCTGTTCGCCGCCTGACCCCTTTTTCCCGCCCTGTGCCCGGCGCGCCGCCGGGCCACCTGAGGGCCCAATGAGTAGCCGATCATGAGCAAGATTCCTCGCCTGCTGCCGCTGATCGCCATCGCCATCGGGGGGGTGGTGGTCGTCCGCGCGGTCGGGGTCGCGCCCGGCATGTTCGAGGGCGCCAAGGCCTGGGCCGAGGAAGCGGCGCCAGCCGGGGCGCCGGCCGTGGCCGCCGCCGCCGTCTGCGCCCTGACGCCGGAACAGCTGGCCCAGCAGGCAGGCATTTCGCCCGCCGAGCTGCGGATCCTCCAGTCGCTCTCGGGACGCCGCACCGAACTGGATGCGCGAGACGCCGATCTGGCCGCCATGCTGCCGTTGATGGCGACGGCGGAACAGAAGCTCGACGCCAAGGTCGCCGCGCTCGAGGCCGTCAAGGCCGAGGTCCGGGTTCTGCTGGGTCAGGTCAGCGAGCAGGAAAAGGCTGAGAACGACCGGCTGGTCGCCGTCTATTCCGCCATGCGGCCCAGAGAGGCCGCCCGCGTGTTCGCCACCCTGTCCGATGATGTCCGCCTGCCGGTCGCCGCCGCGATGAGGCCCCGTTCGCTTGCCGCGATCATGGCCCAGATGGAGCCCGCCGCCGCGCGCGTCCTGACCGAGAAACTGGCTCACCGCTTCCAGGCCCGCCAGCAACTGGCCGCCCGGGCCGCCGCCGCCACGGCCTCAGCCACGCCCGCGCCCGCCGTGCCGGGACCCGCCGCTGCAAGCGCGCCGCCTCCCGTCCAGACCGCCGCCGCTGATTCGCCCCCCGCGGCGCCGCCGGCGGCTGCTCCGGTCCGCTCCACGCCAGCCCGCGCCGCGGCCCGACCGCCGGCGCGCCGACCCGCGCCGCGCCCCGCGGCTCGCACGCCCGCGCCGGCCGCCGCGACGCCGGCCCCGACCGAGCCGGCGGGCGAACGGCCCTACCAGCCAGCGGCGGGGACGGGCGCCGCGTCGCCGGCCACGCCCCGCCAGTCGGTCCAGTAGGCCGCCTGCACACCGGGCAAGAAAAAGGGCCGCATCCTCGCCGGATGCGGCCCTGTTTCGTTTGAAAAGGCGGAAAGCCTATTCGATGTCTTCGTTCAGCAGGCCGACCTTGTAGAAGCCCTGCTCCTGGAGGGCGTTCATGACCTCCATGAACTGGTCGTACTTCACTTCCGGCTGGGCGCGGACGAAGACGCGCTCTTCCTTGCAGCCGGGGTTGCCGCCGCCGAGGGCCGCGCAGACGTCCGGGATCAGGGTTTCCAGCGTGGTCGCCTGTTCGGCGATGAAGATCGAACCGGTTTCCTGGATGGTTATGTAGACCGGCTCCTTCGGCTTGTCGGCCGGGTCCGGCGGCGTCGCCGGCGGCAGGTCGAGGCGGATCGAAACGGTAGCCAGCGGCGCGGCGACCATGAAGATGATCAGGAGCACCAGCATGATGTCGACGAACGGCGTGACGTTGATGTCCGCGTTCTGCTCGATGGTCTTGCCGCCCTGGCCACCGGGACCTGAAAGTTTGGAGCCCATGTGCTTCAGTCTCTCCATACAGCCCGGCGCGATGGCGGCGAGCGCAAGCTATGACGTTCGGTTCGTCTCTTGGCGTCCCGCAACTCGCTTGTAAAGCGGCTTCGGGCCCGTTGAGGTTCCGAAGCGCGGCGATTGCGCGAAATACGCCTGCGGGGCGAGCCGATCAGCCCCTGGCGAGTTTCAGGAAACGGTCCTTGAGCGCGCCGTCGGACTTGAAGACGCCAGTGAACCGGGTGGTGATGGTCGAAACGTGGCGGTGATGCACGCCGCGCGTGGTCATGCACTGGTGTTCGGCGTCGATCAGGATGGCCACGCCCGCGGGCTGCAGGTGCGATTCGATGGCGGCGGCGATCTGGTTGGTCAGCACTTCTTGGGTCTGCAGGCGGCGCGAGAAGATCTCGACCACCCGGGCCAGCTTGGAGATGCCGACGACCTTTTCGTCGGGGATGTAGGCGACATAGGCCTTGCCGATGAAGGGGGCCATGTGGTGCTCGCAGTGGCTCTCGACCTCGATGTCGCGCAGCAGCACCATGTCGTCATAGCCCTGGACGTCCTCGAAGGTGCGGCTCAGCTCCTTCTCGACGTCGGCGTCATAGCCGTCGAACCATTCGCCATAGGCGTCGACGACGCGGCGCGGCGTGTCGATCAGGCCCGGACGGTCCGGATTGTCGCCCGCCCAGGCCAGCAGGGTGCGGACAGCCTCCAACGCCTTCTCGCGCGAGGGGCGCGGGGCGGGGTCGTTGTCTCCAACGAGAACCGGCTTGACGGGGATGACGCTCATTATCGATCTCGACGCTGTTCGCTTGTGCAGCAGGACGGCTATATGGGACCGCCGGTCCGTCCTGCAAGAAAACTGAAAGCTTCCGCCTCACTATGCCGCTGATCCTGCACGACACCCTGCACCGCGAAAAGCGCGTGTTCACCCCCCGCGATCCGGACCGGGTGACCCTCTATGTCTGCGGCCCGACGGTCTATGACTACGCCCACATCGGCAATGCCCGGCCGCCCGTGGTGTTCGACGTGCTGGTGCGGCTGCTGCGCCGCGAGTACGGGGCGGACAAGGTCATCTACGCCCGCAACGTCACCGACGTGGACGACAAGATCAATGCGAAGGCGGCGAAGGAGGGCACGCCGATCGGCGAGGTCACCTCGCGTTACGAGGCCGCCTATCTGGAGGACATGAGCCGGCTGAACGTCTCGCCGCCGGACCTGGCGCCGCACGTCACCGACCATATGGACGCCATCGTCAGACAGATCGGCGCCATCATGGAGCAGGGCTGCGCCTATGCGGCCGAGGGCCATGTGCTGTTCGACGTCTCGTCCTATGAGACCTACGGTCGGCTGTCCGGGCGCAATCTGGACGACATGATCGCCGGGGCGCGGGTCGAGGTCGCGCCGTACAAGAAGAATCCGCACGACTTCGTGTTGTGGAAGCCCTCGAAGGAGGGCGAGCCGTCCTGGCCGTCGCCGTGGGGCGAGGGGCGTCCGGGCTGGCATATCGAATGCTCGGCCATGATCGAGGAGACGCTGGGCCTGCCGATCGACATCCATGGCGGCGGCATCGACCTGGTGTTTCCGCACCACGAGAACGAGATCGCCCAGGGCGTCTGCGCCCACGGCCATGCGCATGAGCCGAACGCCCACGCAGAATACAGCCGCTACTGGATGCACAATGGCTTCCTGACCGTCGATGCGGAAAAGATGTCCAAGTCGATCGGCAACGTCCTGCTGCTGCACGATCTGGTGCAGTCGATGCCGGGCGAGGTGGTGCGCTGGGCCCTGCTGAGCGCCCATTATCGCCAGCCGCTGGACTGGAACCAGTCGCTGCTGGACCAGAGCCGCAAGGCGCTGGACCGGCTGTATGGCGCGCTGCATCGCGCCGCCGGGGTCGAGGCCAATGGCGACGAGCCGCCCGAGGACTTCCTCAAGGCCATCGAGGACGACATCAACACGCCGGGCGCCATGGCGACCCTGTTCGCCCTGTCCAGCGAGATCGAGCGGGCCATGACGGCCGGCGATCACGGCGTGGTGGCGCGGGCCAAGGGCGAGCTGATCGCGGCCGCGGCGATCCTGGGCGTGCTGCAGGCCGAGCCGGCGACCTGGTTCGACGCCGGCGTCGACGACGCCTTCAAGGCCGAGGTCGAAACCCTGCTGGAGCAACGGGCCGCGGCGCGCACCGGCAAGGACTGGCCCGAGGCTGACCGTATCCGCGACCGGCTGAATGCGCTGAACGTCGTCGTCATGGACGGTCCGACGGGCGCGACCTGGCGGGTCAAGGGATAGGACAAGAGGCAGGTGAGTCTCCTTCTCCCTCCCCCTTGTGGGGAGGGAGGTCGCGCAGCGACCGGGTGGGGAATTGTCCAGCCTTACCCCACCCTGTCGTCGCTTCGCGCCGACATCCCTCCCCATGAAGGGGAGGGAGAAAGCGCGCGCATGCGGACGTACGTCATCGTCCTTTCGGCGTCGCGCTGAAAAGTTCGGGGAGGGCGCTGAGTCGCGCGGGCGGTCCTCCTCCCCACGATGTGGGGAGGAGTCGGCGGGGCGTCGCCGGGTTTACGTGATCCGCTTGGCGGACACCGGGTCGCTGGCGGGGAAGGTCTCTTCAAGGCCCTCGTCGAGCAACGCCTCCTGGCGGTCCTCGGCGTGGCGTTCCCCTTCGCAAAGCTGGTCCGGCTTGCCGTGCTCCCGTTCCGCCTTGCGGGCGTGGGGCTCGTCGTCGGCGGGAGACTGCTGATGATCGGGTTTGTGCGTCTGGGTGGTCATGACCGCCCTCCTTATTTCGCGGGGTGATCTTCGTCGCCGTCGGGGCCGTAGCCCAGGCCGGCGATGTCGTCGTCCGACAGGGTTCTGGCTTCCCAGTGGGCGGCGCTGGCCTGGGCTCCGCGGACGTTGCGCATCAGGCCCGTATAGACCAGCTCGACCTCGTCCGGCCCCCGGCCGCCGGTGCTTTCGCCGTCGATCTCGGTCAGGCGCTCGCCGTCCACGCCCAACAGGGCGTCGGCCTCCGACTCGATGCCGGCGGCGCCCTGGATTTCGTCCAGATCGTCCTCGGCGTCCTCGTCGAACTCTTCCTCGTCGGCGTCGCCGTCGGCCTGGGTGACGTCGAGCACGGGATCGGCCTCGTCCAGCAGGATGTCGCCGTCGCCCTCATCGTCGATGTGGGTTTCGTCAAAGACTTCCGACTGTTCCTGATCGTCCGAATAGTCGTCGAGGCCGGGCATGAGGTCGCTCCCTGTTCGGGAGTTCAACGCCCCGCCGCTATCCGGCGTTCCCGACCTTGACCGCCTCGTCCAGCGCCGTCCGCAGCCGTTCGATCGCGCCTTCCCAGGCGTCGAAGCCGTCGCGCCTGAAAAAGCGCAGGTGCGGATAGAAGGGGTATTTGTCCGTCGCCAGATAGTGCCAGTCGTCGGGCGCGGTGATCATCCAGGCCGTTCCGCCCACGGCCGCCGCCAGATTGGTCCCGGCGATGCCCGGTCCGATCACCAGATCCAGGGCGACCGACAGGGCCGCCACATCCTCCAGGTCGTCCTTGAGGTTGATCGGCGGCGTCCAGATGGAAATCCCCGCCGCCTCGGCCGCCGCCAGATCGTCGGCCACGTCGCCGCACTGCAGGTTGACCATCATCGCGCCCGGCGTCTCCAGCACGGGCCGCCAGCGCTCGAAGCTGGAGAAGTAGCGCGCCCGCGATCCGGTCAGGACCAGACTCTTCCAGTGCAGGCCGACCTTCAGGCCGGGTCCGAGTTTTTCCAGTTCGGTACGCCAGTGGGCCACCTTGTCCGGGTCCGGCTTCAGATAGCCCCGGCGGTTCGGGAACCGGTCGATCGACGGGCGATAGACGGCCAGCAGCGACGCCATCGGAATCCACAGATCGACGCCGTCCTCGATCTCCTCGACGAAGGGCACATAGCGGGTGATCCGCCCCTCCAGCTTGACCGCCCGGTGCGCGCCGAAGACCGCGTCGGGATAGGCGCGCTGGAACATCCCCATCAGCCGGGGCTCCACCGCCACGAAGACCTTGCCGTCCGGCCCGACGGCCTCGATCGCGTCGCCGATACAGGTTCCGAACACCATTTCGTCGGCGATGCCCTGTTCGCCCACGATCAGCAGCCGCTTGCCGCGGATGTCCTCCGTCTTCGGGTCCCAGCGCGGGGCCTCGACGGCCACCCGCATGGCCTCGGGCAGATGCGGGTCCAGCCGAACCTCATAGGCCTCGAACCCTTCGGGGATGCGGCCGAGGGTCATCAGCAGCATGGCCCGCGCCATGGTCATCATGGCCTGCTCATAGGGGCTTTCGGCGCCAGGCAGGGCGGCGTCCACATCCTCGAGAGCGCCGACCGCGTCGCCCAGGGGCTGGCGGGCGTTGGCGCGGTTGTAGCGGGCCTTGGCGAACGTCGGGTCGTGCCGCAGCGCCTCCTCGAAGAAGGTCAGGGCGGTGGTCATGTCGCCCTGGTCGCTCAGCACCGTGCCGAGGGTGTTCCACAGCACCGGCGATTCGGGTTCGACCCCCAGCAGGGCGCGCAGCGTCTCGACGGCGTCGCCATAGCGTTTCTGGTCGCGCTGCACGCAGGCGAGGTTGTTGGTCGCCTCGATGTGGCCGGGGTCGGCCGCCAGATATTTGATCAGGAGCTTCTCGGCGATGTCGAGATAGCCCATCTGCTGCGCCAGCCGGCCCAGGTCCTGGGCCACGTCGGTTTCGTTGGGCAGCAGCTTGAGCGCCGCCTCATAGGCCAGCAGGGCCTGGCCGAAATCCCCCGACTTCTCGCGGCAGATGGCCAGGACGTGCCAGGCCAGGCCGCTGGTCTCGTCGATCCGCAGCGCGTCCAGCGCCCGCCGGGCCCCCAACGCGAAGTCGCCCGCGCGGATGGCCACCAGGGCGGCCTTCAGCTTTTCCAGCCCCTTGCGCTGGGCCTTCACCGCCAGTTTCGGATTGGCCAGCTGCCGCGACAGCTTGCGGATCGCCTCGGGAGAGGCGGAGTCGCCGACCATTCCCTGGGCGGCCAGCTGCGGCGCGTGGACGAGTTCTGGAGCCAGATCGGCTGCGGACATGGATCGATCCCGAAAGTGTCCCGGAAGGATCGCCGCCGGGGTCACAAGACATGGTTAACCACGACTGTTTAGCTTGCGTTCGTTCCCGGCTTCCTAACGTCGCCGCGAGCCTGTCAGGAGACGCTCCCGAAAATGCCGCTCAAGCTGTCGCTCAAACCCGGCGAGAAATTCGTGCTCAACGGCGCGGTGGTTCAGAATGGCGACCGTCGCGGCGTTCTGATCCTCCAGAACAAGGCCTCGGTGCTGCGTGAGAAGGACATCCTCCAGCCCGAGGACGTCAACAGCCCGGCGACCCGCGTCTATTTTCCGGTCATGATGATGTATCTGGACGAGGCCCAGGCGCCCAAGGTCTACGACGAGTTCGCGATGCGTCTGACCGAGTTCATGGGCGCGACGCGCAATCCGAAGGTTCTGGCCGATTGCGTGGCGGCGTCGCGTCACGTCATGGCGCGCGAATACTACAAGGCCCTGATGGCGGCGCGAAAACTGGTGGATTACGAGGAAGGGCTGGCGAATGTCGCTGCAGGCGTACAAGACCGCGGCCACGCGGGCTGAAAACCCGCGTGAAACGGAATACCGGCTGTTCGGGCAGGTGACCCGGGCGTTGATGCACGCCTCGACCGTGGACCCGACGGACCTCGCCACCCGGATCGACGCGCTCGACTGGAACCGCCGGCTGTGGTCGGCGCTGGCGACCGACTGCGCCAATCCGGACAATGCGATGGACAAGAACCTGCGGGCCCAGATCATCTCGATCAGTCTGTTCGTCAGCCGCCATTCGTCGGCGATCATGCGCAACGAGGACGATTTCGAAGCCCTGATCGACATCAACAAGATGGTCATGCAGGGTCTGTCGGGCCCCGGATCCGCGCAAGCCGCCTGAGCCGGCCGGGTAGGCAAGACGCGCCGGGCCGGGCGGGTCAGACCTGCCGGGCTCTTCCATTTTTCTCGACAAGCCTCTGAAAAGACTGGCGCTGATCGGCCGATAACCCGGCCCGATCCTTGCGTTGCCGTGCGCGAACCAGAACTGGTTCGACGGCCAGAAGGCCGTTCTTCACCCGACCAGAATGGAAGGACAGCCGATGGTTATGTCGGTCAACACGAACACGGGCGCGCAAATCGCGCTCCAGAACCTGAACGCGACCAACGCCTCCCTGTCGCAGGTGCAGAACCGGATCAACACCGGCAAATCTGTCTCCAGCGCCAAGGACAACGGAGCCATCTGGGCCATCGCCCAGGGGCAGCGCGCCGATATCGGTGCGCTGGGCGCGGTCAAACAGTCGCTCGATCGTGGCATCGCCGCGGTCGATGTGGCCCTGGCGGCGGGCGAGACGGTCTCTGACCTCTTGCTCCAACTGAAGGAGAAGGCACTCGCTGCGACGGACGCGTCACTCAAGACGTCGGCGCGCGCGGCTCTGAACGAGGATTTCAAGGCCCTTCGCGACCAGATCGCCACGGTCACCGGCAATGCCGAATTCAACGGGGTCAACCTGCTGAAGACGGGAGCGACGGGGTTCCAGGCCCTGGCGAACGTGACGGGCACGTCCAGCCTGACGGTTGGCGCGGAGGTTCTCGCTCTGGGCGGCGCGAATGTGACGATCGCGACCACGCAGTCGATCGACACCCTGACCAAGGCGGCGGCTTCGCTTACGGCCGTCTCCACCTCCATCGACAAGGTCTCGGCCTCGCTCGCGCGGCTGGGCACCAAGTCGAAGGCGCTCTCGACCCACCTGACGTTCGTCGGCAAGCTGTCGGACGCGCTGGAGGCGGGAGTGGGCAATCTGGTCGACGCCGATCTGGCGAAGGAAAGCGCCAAACTTCAGGCTCTGCAGACGAAGCAGCAACTGGGGGTTCAGGCTCTGGGCATCGCCAATCAGACGCCGCAGCTGGTGCTGTCGCTGTTCCGCAACTGACTGTTTCGGGTTCGAACAAGCGCCGGAGGGGGAGACCTCTCCGGCGTTTCGTCGTTCAGAACAGGCCGGTGAGCCACGCCCAGAGCTGCGGCAGCAGGCCGTTCAGCCACTCCCAGACAGGCAGCAGATAGGGCGAGACCCAGGTCCAGGCCAGCCAGACGACCAGGCCGGCCGTGCAGATCAGACCGACGGCGGTCCAGGCGATGAGGATGGCCAGACCGTCGCGCTGCAGCAGGCCGAAGCCGAAGGCGGAGATGATCAGGGCCGGGATCAGGTTGCCGCCCCACAGCGGCAGGATCAGGATGCAGGCCAGAAGGAAGGTGGCGACGCCGATCAGAACCTCGGACAGCTCGCTGGTCATGATTGACAGGCGGGGCCGGGATAGCCGTTCCATCTTTCTCAGCCGCGGAAGCACCCTCGCGACGCCCTGCCGATAGGTCTCGCGCTCGATCGAGCGGCGCAGGGCCCAGCGCGGCAGCCAAAGCTGGTCCTGGCGTATCGTCAGCTGCAGGCCCATCAGCAACAGCGGCGCGCCCAGGACCGTCGTGGTTCCCGGGATGATGCCGATGGCGACGCTCAACAGGCCGAAGAAAAGCATCAGGGCGCCGAAGCCGCGCTCGCCGAAAGCGTTGACCAGCTCGCCGAGGTAAAGCTTGGGCTCGTCCCGGGCGCCGATGTCCTCGATCACCTGCGAGAAGGGCCGGGTGTCGCTCTGATAGTCATAGTCGGGCATCGGCGGCGTCCGGAGGAGATGGTCCGATCTAGGCGCGACCGCAGGCGGGCGCCACTTAACAAACGTCAATCTGGCTGTCGCTCACATCATGCGCCGGGCGACGGATTCGGGAGGCAAGGGTTGTCTCCCGTGCGTCTCAACCAACCATCGCCGGTCCGCCCCGGTTCCCGGTCTCCTGCCGAGCGGTTCAGCCAGGTCCCGGAATGTGCTAGGGGTCGGGTCTGGGTGGAGGAACGACATGCGCACCATCGGTCTGATTTCCGGGCTCGCCGCCCTCTCGCTGGCGGCCTGCGGGCAGGGCGGCGACGGCTCGCCGGCTGGAAAGGCGAGCGACGCGGCGGGAAACGCAACCGCCGCCGGTATGCCCTCCGGGCCCACGCCCGGCCTGTGGCGCGTCACGACCCGGATGAGCGGGATGCCGTCCGGCATGGAGGCGCCGGCGGTCGAAACCTGCATCCGAGAGGCGAAGTTCGAGACGCCCCAGGGCGCTCCGGAGTCCTCGGGCATGACCTGCGACCAGCAGTCCTTCCGCCGCGAGGGCGACGCCATGGTCGGCCATATGGTCTGCACCTCGGCCGACGGCATGCGCACGGAGACGGACACCCGGGTCTCAGGCGACTTCACCCGCAACTACACGATGGAGGTGAAGAGCCGGATGACGCCCCCGCCGAGCCCGGAGATGGCCGAGGTCACCATGGTGATGAACGCCGAACGGCTGGGCGACTGCCCGGCTGAGGCGAAGGCGGAGTAGGGGATTCAGGCAGCCGACATGAGTGCAAACGCGCCGATCAGAGTGATAATGGCCGCCAGTTGCAGACAGCGGAAGAGGATGACCTCTCGCCGCAGTCCGGGCCGATCCCCAGGCAGTCGGGCGATCAACAACCGCCACCAGATCTGGTAGAATTGGAAGCGATCGTCCGGGTCAAGGTTCGGCTCGAACGACGTTCCGGGCGTTTTGTCGCGCCGGTGAAGCGCGCGGTTCAACCGTCGGGCCCATAGTACGCAGACCACCAGCGCCAGAGTCCCGGTCAGGAAAAGCCCGAGGCCCGTCAGCGTCCTATCCACCTAACAACTCTCGCCCGATCAGGAAGCGGCGGATCTCGTTCGTCCCCGCGCCGATGTCGTACAGCTTGGCGTCGCGGACCAGCCGTTCGACCGGCCACTCTTTCGTATAGCCGGCGCCGCCCAGGGCCTGGACGGCCTCGAGGCTGACCTTCACGGCGTTCTCGCTGGCCAGCAGGATGGCGCCCGCGGCGTCGTAGCGGGTGGTCCTGCCCGCGTCGCAGGCGCGGGCCACGGCGTAGACATAGGTCCGGGCTGAGTTCAGGGCGACGTACATGTCGGCGACCTTGGCCTGCATCAGCTGGAAGCTGCCGATGGCCTTGCCGAACTGCTTGCGCTCGCGGACGTAGGGCAGGACCACGTCCATCGCCGCCTGCATGATGCCCAGCGGACCGCCCGACAGCACCGCGCGCTCATAGTCGAGGCCGCTCATCAGCACCCCGGCGCCGCCGCCGACGGGACCCATGACATTCTCTTCCGGGACCTCGCAGTCCTCGAACACCAGTTCGGCGGTGTCCGAGCCGCGCATGCCCATCTTGTCCAGCTTCTTCGAGACGCTGAACCCCTTCATGCCCTTCTCGATCAGGAAGGCGGTGACGCCGCCGCTGCCCTCGCCGGTGCGGGCGTAGACCACCAGGGTCTCGGCGTGAGGGGCGTTGGTGATCCAGAATTTCGTGCCGTTCAGGACGTAGCGGTCGCCGTCCTTGCGGGCCTGGGTGCGCATCGACATGACGTCGGAGCCCGAGCCGGCCTCGGACATGGCGAGGGAGCCGACGTGCTCGCCCGAGATCAGTTTCGGCAGGTATTTGCGCTTCTGCTCGTCCGTGCCCCAGCGGCGGATCTGGTTGACGCACAGGTTCGAGTGGGCCCCGTAGGCGAGGCCGATCGAGGCCGAGGCGCGCGACACCTCCTCCATCGCCACGACGTGTTCGAGATAGCCGAGGCCGAGGCCGCCGTACTCTTCCTCGACGGTGATTCCATGCAGGCCCAGTTCGCCCATCTCGGGCCACAGCTCGCGCCTGAAGGCGTTGGTCTCGTCGATCTCGGCGGCGAGGGGCGCGAGGCGGTCGGTCGCCCAGCGGGCGGTGGTCTCACGGATCATGTCGGCGTTGTCGCCGAGGCCGAAATCCATCGATTGGGGGGCGTTGGGAATGCTCATGTCGGCGGGGGTAGCACCGCGCGCCGCTGCCGCAAAGTCGCTCAAACCCTCTCCCGGGGGAGAAGAAGGGTCAGTCCGGCTTGCCCCAGCGGACGTAGAGGTTCCACGAGGACACGCCGACGCAGATCACGCCGATCAGGGCCAGGGCCCAGGCGATGACGCTGGTCTCGCCCATGGGCGAGGGCTGTTCGACCGCCAGACGGAAGGCGGCCGCCGAGGCCCCGCAGGCGGCCAGACCGACGCCGCCCATGATCAGGAAGGCGCCGGTTTCGCTCCAGTCGAACCGCCGCGGCTGGGTCGGCTCGACCTCGTGGCGCAGGACCGACAGCGTCGGCTCGTCCTCGAACAGCGCGGTCTCCTCGACGGCGGCCGGCGCGGCGCGAGCTTCCTCGGGCCAGGCCGGACGGTCGGCCTGGACCATGTCAGCCTCGGTCAGGGGCGTCAGAACCAGCGGCTGGTCCATCGGCGGGAAGGGCGAGATCGCGGGCGCCGGCGAAACCAGCGGAATGACGGGCGTCAGGTCAGGCGCCCCGGTCGTGCTCGGGACCGGCGCCTGCGGCTCCGCCTCGACCGGAACCGTCTCCGGTCGAGCGGGCTCGACAGGCGCCGCTTCCGGCTCCACCGCGGGTGCGGGCGCCACAGGCTCGAAACCGGGCAGGGGACCGATGATGGCGGCGGCGTAGGGCGAATAGCGGCTGAGATGAACCGCGTTGATGGCCGCGACGGGTTGCGCAGACGCAGCCGGAACGGGCTCTGTCCCGGGCGACGGCTCCGGATCGGCGGCGGGCGTCGCCTCCGGCCCGGCCGTTTCGCCCAGCAGGGCGGCGACCGCGGCGGCGCGCGCGTCGGGAGCCTCGGCCTGCGGCCTGGCCGATTCAACCGGCGGAGGCGGCAAGGGAGCCGCCAGCAGGTCGGCCAGGGTGACGGCCGAGGCCGGATCGGCGACGAACAGGGCGCGCTCGGCGGCGCGGCGGCGCAGGCGGGATTCGGGCGACGCCGCCTCCGGCCACCCGATCAGGGCGTCGGCGGCCTGTCCGGCCTGGCCCTCGTTCAGGCGTTGCAGAACGTCTGAGGCAAGGAACCGCTCGACCCCGACGGAGATGGCGAAACTGGCCAGGGCGTCGAACTGGTGCTGGTTCAGGCTGGCGGGCGCCCGCTCGTTCAGGGCCCGCACCACCGGGAGGAGGTCGTACTGCAGCAGCAGTTCGGCGTCCTGCTCGCCCACGCCCAGACCCTCGCGGGCCGAGGCGGTGTGGCCATAGCCGATGATCCAGCGCCCGTCGCCGCCGCGGACGGCGTGCGGACGGAAGCCCTCGAAACTCTTGATGAGGACGACCCCCTCACGGGAGACTTTCAGACGTGGCGTGGTCGCATCGGACACGGATTGACCCAAATCGAGACGGGCGTGCTCGCCCGTCAAGAGAGCCAGCAAGGGCCGGACCATTTTTGTTTCGGGTCGAAGGACCCGAACCCAAAAAATGGTCCAGCATTATGCTGGAGCGAAATCTGAGCCGAGCTGGACTACGTCCAGCTCGACCGATTTCGCTCCGGCCGTGATCAGATCAACACAAGCGTGGCGAGACCAAGGAAGATCAGGAATCCGAAGAAGTCCGTCGTCGCCGTCACGAACACGGCCGAGGAGACGGCGGGGTCGAATTTCAGCTTTGACAGGGTCAGGGGCGTCAGCACCCCGACCGTGGCGGCCACCACAAGGTTCAGCACCATGGACAGGGCGATCACAGCCCCGATCCGCCAGTCACCCGACCACAGGGCGGCCGCGATGCCGATCAGGGGCGCCAGCACCAGGCCATTGGCCAGGCCGACCGCGAGTTCCCGCCGGAAGGTCCGCGGCGCGTTGGAGCTGTTCAGTTCGCGCGTCGCCAGGGCGCGCACCGTCACGGTCAGGGCCTGGGTGCCGGCGTTGCCGCCGATGGCCGAGACGATGGGCATCAGCACCGCCAGGGCCACGATCTGCTCGATGGTCGCGCCGAAGAAGGCGATGACGCTGGCCCCCAGCATCGCCGTGGCCAGGTTGATGGCCAGCCAGGGCACGCGGCCGCGCACGATCTCGGACACCGACGAGCCGCGGTCCTCGTCCGACACGCCGGCCAGACGCAGGATGTCCTCGCGGTTCTCTTCCTGGATGATGTTGACGATGTCATCGACGGTGATCTGACCCACCAGCCGGCCTTCCGCGTCGATGACGGGGGCCGAGATCAGGTGGTATTTCTCGAAGATGTAGGCGACCTCTTCCTGGTCCTGGTCGACCGCGATCTCGTTGATCGGCTCCATGATGTCGGTCAGGGCGATCGACCGCGCCGCGCGCAGCAGGCCGCTGACCGGCAGGCCGCCGACCGGTCTGTTCGACGGGTCGACGATATAGATGTCGAAGAACAGCTCGGGCAGATCCTCGCCCTGCTTGCGGATGTGGTCGATGGTGTCGCCGACGTTCCAGAACGACGGCGCGGCCATGACCTCGCGCTGCATCAGTCGGCCGGCGGAATCCTCATCGTAGCGGAGGGAGTTCTCGATCGCGGCGCGATCGACCTCGGGCATGGCCGCCAGCACCCGTTCGCGCTGGTCGTCTTCCAGATCCTCGACCACGGCGGCGGCGTCGTCGGAATCCAGTTCCTGCAGGGCCTCGGCCAGGGTCAGGTGCGGGACGCGCTCCAGCACCTCCTCGCGAATGCCGTCGTCCAGCTCGGGCAGGGTTTCCGCCAGCAGCTCCGGCGGCAGCCACAGCACCACGACGGCGCGATGCTCGACCGTCAGGAAGCCCATCAGGTCAGCCACGTCGGCCGGGTGAAGGTCTTCCAGCAGGGAGCGGAGCTTGACGCCGTCGCCGGCGTCGGACGCGTCGATGACCTTTTCGACGAACGAAGCCGTGAGGACGTAGTCCTCGTCCAGGGCGTCGTGGTCGATGTCGTCGGAGGAAGGCGGCAGGGGGGCGTTCGCGGTGGCAGTCACGCTTGGCCTCCCTGCTTTTATGTCAGCTCAATCGTAGCCGAGATTCGCCCTGTTGTTTCGATGGTGCGGTCGAGAAGACTCGAACTTCCACTCCGGTTAAGGAACAGCGACCTCAACGCTGCGCGTCTACCAATTCCGCCACGACCGCTCGCATCGGAGGGGGGCTGATAGCGGAGAGATGCGGGGAAGGGAAGGGGGTGATGAGTGGCTAGTGATTAGTGGCTAGTGGCTAGTGGCCGCGGCGTCAGAGGCGGCGGTTTACCGCGAACGCTGGTTCAGGCCCGATCAGTCCCTAAACACCCGCCACTAGCCACTAATCACCAGCCACTTCCTACGCCGCGCCCGCCATGAAGTCATACACATCCGCCGCCCGGGTCACCGTGATGGCGATGCGGTCCTCGCGGATCTCGATCTGGCCGCGGGCGACCGGGTGGTTGTTGGCCAGGATCCAGACCTCGTCGGACTCGGAGGCGTCGAGCGGGATCACAGCCCCGCGGCCCATTCGCAGCAGCTGGCTCATCGGCAGCACGGAGCGCCCCAGGACGACCGAGATCTCGACTTCGACGGCTTCGATCTGGCTCATGGGGGACTCGGTTACTGACTCTACTGGCGCGGTCTGGACTTGCATGGCGCTCCTGACCCCCACATTGGGTGCATCATGCTTTCCCAAGCCTTAAGCTCAGCCGCATCGAAACTGGCCCGCGCCGACGGCCGGCCGGTCGAATGGGCGGTGTCGCAGGGCCTTGTCGGCTATGAGGCGGCGGTCGCGGCCATGGAGGCCCGGGCGGCGGCCATCGCCGCGGGCGAGGCGCCCGAACTGGTATGGCTGCTGGAGCATCCGCCGCTCTACACCGCCGGGGTGTCGTCGAAGGACGGGGACCTGCTGGATGCGACGCGGTTTCCGGTGCACCGGACGGGGCGGGGCGGGCAGTTCACCTATCACGGGCCCGGCCAGCGCGTGGCCTATGTGATGCTGGACCTGAACGCGCGCGGCAAGGACGTGCGCGCCTTCGTGCGCGGTCTGGAGCAGTGGATCATCGGCGCCCTGGGCGAGTTCGGCGTACCGGCCGACGTGCGCGAGGGCCGCGTCGGCGTCTGGGTCGAGCGGAAAGGCCCCGGCTGGTCGCGCGAGGACAAGATCGCGGCCATCGGCGTCAAGGTGCGCAAATGGGTCAGCTTCCACGGCATCAGTCTGAACGTGGAGCCGGACCTGGACCATTTCGGCGGCATCGTGCCCTGCGGCATCGCCGAACACGGGGTGACCAGCCTTGTCGATCTGGGCGTGCCGGCGACCATGGACGAGGCGGACGAGGCGCTGAGGACCAGCTTCCGGCGGGTGTTCGGCGAAACCGTGAAGGGCGCGGCGCCGGTGCAGGGTCTACTGCGGGCGTAGATATTGGCTCACCCTCCCGCCGTCATTCCGGGGCCGCGCAGCGGAACCCGGAACCCAGGAGGCTCGCACGAGCGTGAACGCAGCAGCAGGCAGCGAGTCCGGTCCCCTGGGTTCCGGGTTCGCACTTCGAGCGCCCCGGAATGATGGAGAGAGTGTGGCTAGTCCTCCGCCAGCACGATCACCCGATCTTCCGGCTCATAAGACAGGCGTTCCGATTTGGTCGGATTCACCACCACCCCGCCCATGTTGCGGCTGTCGGCGCCGTCGTCCGGACGGCGGCGGCGGTAGCCGATGGCGGTCTCGCCGCGCCGGCGGGCCGCCTCGGCGATGGTGTAGAAGCTGACGGGCAGGTCCAGATCGACGTAGTCGCCGACGGGCCGCATGTAGATTTCCGAGCCGTCCTCATCCAGCAGGTCGTCGAAGATGGCGGACAGGTATTCGTTCTCGGACGCCTGGGCCAGCATCAGGCTGACCAGCCGGTTGGACACCACGAAGTCGTCGGCGCGGGTGACCTCGGCCAGTTCGCGGTTGCGGATGTCGATCATCTCCGAGACCACGCTGATGTGCTCGCCCAGCCGCTCGGACAGTTTGCGCAGGTGCAGCAGGGTGATCAGCGTCCGGGTGTCGGCGGACTGGGCCTCCATGTGGTCGGAATAGCCCAGCACCATGATGCTGTCGTAGGTCAGGGGCTGCAGCGCCTCCAGCGAGGCGGCGTGGCTGGTGTCGATGATCCGGGTCTCGACCTTCATGTTCTTCGAGCCGAGCGGCATGGCGCGGATCTCCTCGGCCAGGCCGGGCACGTCGCCGGCGATGGTCAGGACCGAGCCGGCCTTGACGTAGCGCGACAGCTCGAAGGCGATCATCGGGCCGCGCCGGTTCCAGCCGATGACCAGCACCCGTTCGGCGGTGCGCCTGACGGTCGCCGGTTTGCGGATGGCGGCCGCGTCGATGGCATCGTCGGGCAGGGGGCTGAGCCGGATCGCGGCGTCGTCCTCGGCGATGATGACCGCCCGGCTGCCGGCTATGATGACCTCGTCCATCGGCGGATTCATCCGCACCCGGCCGTCGGGATAGCGCAGGCCGATCAGGGCCGAGTCCTCATAGCCCATGACGGCGTCGCCGTAGGTCACGCCGACCAGCTCTTCCAGCTCGGTGGTGTAGATTTCGCAGCCGTCGAAATCGAGCAGTTCGGAATAGACCGCCGACAGCCCGGCCTGCCGGCTGGACTGCACCACGATGCGCGAGATCAGGTCGTCGGCCAGGACCAGCTGGACCTCGTCCCCGCCGACGATGCGCGCGACCTCGGCGTTGTCGGCGCTGCGCAGCTCGGCGGCGATGCGATAGCGTTCGACCCGGCGCTGCGGATCGTTGGTCAGGGCCAGGATGGTCTTGATGACCTGGCTGTCGGGGTCGGCGGCGCCCTCGGGCGAGACGACGATGATCGAACGGCAGGTCTGGGCGTTGACCAGGCTGAGGTCGAACAGGTCAGTGGGGTCGCCGCTGCGGCAGATGATGCGGGTGTTGCCGAGGGCGGGGACCTTGTCGGCGATCTCGTCCTCCATCTCGACCTTGTCCTTGTCGGCCATGATGACGATGCGCGGGTTCTTCCGGCTGGCGTTGGCGATGACCAGTTCGGACAGGATGTCGAAGATCGACGGCGACCAGTTCAGGATGACGGTGTGGTCCGTCTCCAGCACGCGCGAGCGGCCCTTGCGCAGCCCCTCCAGCGCCGAATCGAGCCCGGCCGAGATGATCGAGATCAGGGCCGAGAAGACCAGGATGCCCATCAGGGTCACGAACAGGGTGACGAAGCGGAAGACCCAGCCCGAGTCCCCGCCCATGGTGCCGGCGTCCATGGTCCGCATCAGCGACTGCCAGGCCGCCTCGCCGAAACCGAAGCCGCCGTCCGGACCCAGCCGGGTCAGAGCCAGCACCGTCGCGGCCAGGGCGATGGTCACCAGCGACACCAGAGCCAGCCAGCCGGCCAGCGCCACCGGCCCGGCCGCCATGCTCTTGTCGAAGGCGTAGCGCAGGCGTTCGCCCAGGGTCACGTCTCCCGCGTGGCCCTTGGTGGTCGAAACCTTTGCGGTCGTCGTCCTTGACGCCGCGCGCGCGGCGTTGGCGCGGATAAGCGAGCCCATGACTGTTGGTTCCCCGAACGCCCGTGTGGACGGGTCGTCATCTCCGCCGCCCCCCACTGAACGGCGATCGCATCCCGGCGGCGGCCCATGGCCGCGCCCTCCGGTATCGAACATCGCTTTCCTACGACGGAACCCGGCGCCGGATACAGTCGCAATTGGCGAGCGCGAAACTTTGACTGTTGCGAGGGCCCCCTTAACCTTGGCGGGTGCAGAATCGGGTACGTCCGCAGACCCGCCAGGATTTTTGCTTGATGCCATCCCCGCTGACCAGCCCGGAACAGGACGCCGACCCGCTGGTTGTCAGCACCTTCTTCGACGTGTCGCTGGACCTGCTGGTCATCCGCGAGCTGGACGGACGGGTGGTCCGGGCCAGCCCGTCGTGGGAGACCGTCCTCGGCTGGCGTCCAGACGAGATGGAAGGCCTGCCCCTGCTGCGCCTGCTCCACCCCGACGATCAGGTCACGACGCTGGAGAGCGTTGTCGAGGTCGAGAACCGCGGGCCGTGCGATCCCGTGGTCGATTTCAAGAACCGCTATCGGCACAAGGCCGGCGGCTATCGCATCCTGGAATGGCGCGCGCGGCGGGTCGGGGACCGCGTCTACGGCATGGCCCGCGACGTCACCGACCGGGTCGCCGCCGAGCGCGAACTGATGGAGGCCAAGGCCGCCGCCGAGGTCGCCAACCAGGCCAAGACCGACTTCCTGGCCAATATGAGCCACGAGATCCGCACCCCCCTGAACGGCGTCATCGGCCTGGTCGGGGCGCTGGCCCGGGGCGATCTGACGCCGGACCAGCGCGAACTGGTCCAGCTGATCGAACAGTCTGGCGTGACCCTGGAACGGCTGGTGTCCGACATCCTCGACGTCGCCAAGATCGAGGCCGGCCATCTGGATTTCGCCATCGGCGACATGGACCTGGAGCGCGAGCTGAACGGCGTCATCGACACCGCCCGGGTCAAGGCCGAGGCCGCGGGTCTGGCCTTCCACGTCGCCCGCGGGCCCGGCGCCCGCGGCGATTTCCTGGGCGACGCCACCCGCATCCGTCAGGTGCTGTCCAACCTGCTGTCCAACGCCGTCAAATTCACCCCCGACGGCGAGGTCTCGGTCTCGATCGAGGTGGCCGACGACACGCCCGAGCCCGGCGTCGCCCTGCTGACCCTGACGGTGCGCGACACCGGCGTGGGCTTCGACGCCGCCGCCGGCGAGGCCCTGTTCCAGCGCTTCAACCAGGCCGACAGCACCATCACCCGCCGCTTCGGCGGCACCGGCCTGGGCCTGTCCATCTGCCGTTCGCTGGTCGAGATCATGAGCGGCGAGATCGTGGCCGAGTCCACACCGGGTCAGGGCAGCTGTTTCACCGTGACCCTCCCCCTGTCGCGCACCCGCTCGGTCGCCGCCCACGACGCCGCCAATGACGCCGCCCGCCATCGCGACGCCGAGCGCGGCCCGGTGGCCGTCGGCCTGTCGCCATGGATCGGCGCCGAGCCGCTGCGCGTCCTGCTGGCCGAGGATCACCCGGTCAACCAGCGCGTCGTCCAGGCCATCCTGTCGGGCGGCGGCATGCAGGTGACCACGGTCGGCGACGGCGCCCAGGCGGTCGAGGCCTTCACCGCCGGGGGGTTCGACCTGATCCTGATGGACATGCAGATGCCGGTGATGGACGGCCTGACCGCCACCCGCCGCATCCGCGCCGTGGAACAGGCGCAAGGCCGTCCCCGCACTCCGCTGATCATGCTCAGCGCCAACGCCATGGCCCAGCACGTCCGGGACGCCGCCGACGCCGGCGCCGACAGCCATCTGGCCAAGCCGATCACCCCCAACGCCCTGATGCAGGCCATCGAGGTGACAATGCCGGCTCCGGTCGAGACGCTGGCGGCCGCGGGCTAGGGACGGTCGGGCGGTCCGCGACCCACCCCATCCGTGCATCCCCGCCTTCGCGGGGACGTACGGAATAAAGCTCCAGCCCGATGATTTTTCCAGACCAACCCGTTGATCCGCCGTGCCTTCGGGGCGCGAGCAGCGTCATCTGCGAGCCGCAGGAGGGCCCCGCCGGACAATGCCGGCATGACAAAGAGCAAACTCACCGATGACCAGTGGGACGCCCTGTTCGAGGAAGAACGGGCCGGTGTCCCGCGCAAGGTCCTGGCCGTCAAATACGGCGTCCACACCGGCGCCATCAACCGCAAGGCCTCGCTGTCCGGCCGGCTGAAGCGCCGGACCGGCGCGCCCGACCAGCGTTGCAGGCCGGCCGGCGGCTGGCCCGATGATCGCGTCGCGCCCGGCGCCGTCTTTCTGCCGGCCGGGCCCAAGCCGATCACGCTCGAGAACCTGCCCGACGACCGCATCCGGCTGAAGCATCGCGACCGCGCCTTCGTCCTCGACCGCAAGAATCCTCGCGGCGCCGTCGAGACCCTGCTCGGCCAGGCCGAGGTCTCGGCCGTCGAGGGGCGCCGCGAGGCCTGCGCCGCCGACCTGCGTATGGCCGGGCTGATCACCCGCATCCTGATCGGCACCGCGCGCGGCCGCTCCCTTGTCGCCGGGCCGCCCGAGCTCGCCACCGACTACGCGGGTCCCGGCGACGCCCTCGATCTCCGCCCCGCCCAGCGCCCGCCCGGTCTCTTCCCCGACGGCTCCGACTGGTCCACCTGGCTGTTCCTCGGCGGACGCGGCGCCGGCAAGACCCTCGCGGGGGCCAGCTGGCTGGCGGATCAGGCCGAGATCCTCGGCCCCGGCGGCCGCGTCGCCCTGGTCGGTCCGACCCTGCACGACGTGCGCGAGGTGATGATCGAGGGCCCGTCCGGCCTGCGCGCCTTGCCGCGCTGGACCCGGGCGACCCGCCCCGCCTATGAGCCCTCGCGGCGGCGTCTGGTCTTCGCCGGCGGCTGCATCGCCCACGCCTTCTCGGCCGAGGACCCCGACAGCCTGCGCGGCCCCCAGTTCAGCGCCGCCTGGGCCGACGAATTCTGCGCCTGGCCCTCGGTGGGATCGCGCGGCGCGGCCGAGACGCTGGCGCTTCTCCGCATGGGGCTGAGGCTGCCGCTGCCGGGTGTGGCGAAGGACGGCGCTCAAGCAGCGGGCGCCCGCGGCGCGAGCGATAGCGCCCCTCGATTGGTCGTGACGACCACTCCGCGCCCCACCCGGGCGCTGGTCGCCCTGCGCGACGAGCCCTCCTGCGCCCTCAGCCACGCCGGCACGGCCGACAACGCCGACCACCTGTCGCCCGGTTTCGTCGAGGCCCTGCGCGCCCTCTACGGCGGCACCCGCCGCGAGGCCCAGGAGATCGAGGGCCGGATCGTCGATCTGGACGGGGCGTTGTTCACGGCGGAGATGATGGCGGTCGCGAGGGGGAACGCCAGCGCCTCTCCCTCCCCCGCCGGGGGAGGGGGGTCGCGAAGCGACCGGGTGGGAAGGGCCGGAGACCCGGACGCCGATCCCGCGTCGCCGAGCCCTCCCCCGGAGGGGGAGGGAGAGGCCGTGTGTGCGCCCCTCGACCGAGTCGTCGTCGCCCTCGACCCCACGACCACCACGACCGGCGACGCCTGCGGCATCATCGTCGCCGGCTCGCGCCGCCGTCCCGACGGCGTGCGCGAGGCGGTGGTCCTGGCCGACCGCTCGGTCCATGGCCTCAGCCCCGACCAGTGGGCCCGCCGCGCCGTCCGCGCGGCGCAGGAGTTCGGCGCGACCGCCATCGTGGCCGAGGTCAACCAGGGCGGCGACATGGTCAGCGCCGTGCTCAGGACCGCGGGTTGCGCCCTGCGGGTCCGCGAGGTCCGCGCCACCCGCGGCAAGCGCGTCCGCGCCGAGCCCGTCGCCGCCCTCTACGAACAGGGCCGCGTCCGCCACGCCCCGGCCGACGGCGTCCCGCTGTCGGCGCTGGAGGAAGAGCTGATGGCCTTCGCCGGCGAGATGGAGGGGGCGGGGTCGCTGGACCGGGCGGACGCGCTGGTGTGGGCGGTGACAGACCTGCTGATCGACGCGCCGGAGGGGGAGCAGGGGCCGAGGGTGCGGTGGTTGTGAGGGCGGAAGGTCCGATTGTTACTCGAACCAGCGGTTCCGAACGTCTGGTGTTAGTGTGCTGTTCAGCCCCCGAGCCCGGATGTCCGCTCGAATGGAGTCCATAATGTCAGCTGTCCTCCCTCCTTCGATCAGAATCGCCAAGGCGTGAGACCCGGGCATGCGCGAGCACATTGCCGAGGAGACTGAACTGAAGCTGGAGATGGATGGCCCCGTCGACCAGGTCCGGCGTCAGCTTGCCATCGCCTACGGTTCACCAGTCGGACAGCGCCGCCTGGTCTCGACCTATTTCGACACCCCCGACAGGCGCCTCTGGACAGCCGGGGTGACACTCAGGGTCCGAAAGGAAGGCGCGCGCTGTATTCAGACGATAAAGTTCGAGAGCGCCGCAGCGGCGGGATTGTTCACCCGACCTGAGCTGGAGTCCGAGGTTTCGGGCGATCTTCCCGAGCTCGACCCGCCGACGCGAGCGTTGATCGCCGAACTGGCCGGGGCCTCGAGTTGTGATCTGCCGCTGGAGGTTCAATTCACGACCGATGTCGATCGACGAATGTGGCGCGTTGATCGGGCAGGCGCGCAGCTGGAGCTCGTCAGTGACTTCGGGGCGATCCGGGCGCACGGCCGGTCGGTTCCGATCCACGAGATCGAGATCGAACTGAAGGCTGGACCGCTCAGGTCGTTATTCGATCTGGCCGCCGGGATCGGGGCGATGAGCCCCCTGCGTATCGGCGTCCAGAGCAAGGCGGAGCGCGGCTATACGCTGGACGAACAGCGGCGTGGCGAGGCGGTCAAGGCGGAAAGGACAGCTCTGACCGGGGACGTCCCGGTGCAGGCGGCCTTTCAGGCGATCTGCCACGCATGCATACGCCACTATCGACTGAACGAAACGCGACTGTTGGCTGAGCCTGAAGCCGAAACGCTCCATCAATGCCGGGTCGCGCTGAGGCGGCTTCGAACGGCGCTGGATCTGTTCAAGCCCTTGCTGTCCGATCCCGAATCCCGGGCCTTGGCCGGGCGTGTGAAACGGGCGGCCCGGATGTTTGGCGATGGGCGGAATATCGATGTGCTGATTGGACTGAGCAACGATGCGGACCTGATCGCCAAACTCAACCCGCACCGGAAACAGATTTACGATGTGCTTGTCGCGGATCTTCGATCGCCCACCTTGCGGGAACTGATGCTGGATCTCACGGCCTGGACCAGCGCCGGGTTCTGGCTATCCGATGCCGCCACGGCGGCGCTGCGTCGCGAGGCCATTCTGCCGTTCGCCGTCCGCAGGCTTCGCCGCAGTCGGCGCCGCCTGAAACGTCGGGGGGCGCATCTGGCGCATCTCGACGCCTCGGGTCGCCATGCCGTTCGGATCGCCGCGAAGAACCTTCGGTATACGGCGGAGTTCCTCGGCGGCCTGTTTCCCGGCCCGGTCGCGTCCGGGCGGCTCGAGGCTTTCGTGGAAGCCGTTGAACGCCTTCAGACCGATCTTGGACGCCTGACCGATCATGCCACTGGCAGCGCGCTGCTCAAGCGGTTCGGCATCCGAGGCGCGACGCATGACGGGCGAACCGCTCCGCACAAGCGTCGGTCCATCAAATCCGCCGCGAGGGCCTGTAAGGACGTGGTCGATCTGAAGCCCTTCTGGGCCGGGGCGCACCCGGTCGACTGACTGCTGCGCCAGGGCGCCGGGCCTGTCGCCGACATGATCTCGATCAAGGACAAGGTCTGCGAATGCGCGAGGGTCAGGGTTGGCGGGCCCCGGCCTGGACGTGGCGTGCGAGCGCTGAGGTCTCTGCGCGTTCACGACGCGGTCGTTGCCTTGATTGACGTTACCCGATGCGTCGGCGTCCGCAGGATCAGACGAGGAGAGCTCCTGTGAAAGGCTTTGTCGAGGATATCGAGGACCTGACCGTCGAGAACTCTGCCTTCCGGCGCGTGGTCTATACCGGCAAGCACCTGCAACTGGTGCTGATGGCGCTGAAGGCGGGAGAGGAGATCGGCGCCGAGACCCACGTCGGTAATGACCAGTTCTTCCGGGTCGAGAAGGGCAAGGGTGAGGTCTGGATCGATGGCGAACGCACCAGGATCAAGCGCGACGATGCGATCGTCGTACCGGCCGGCGCGAGCCACAACATCGTCAACACCGGCTCAAAGTCGCTCAAATTCTATACGCTCTATGCGCCGCCCCAGCATCGTGACGGCGTGGTGCGCGCCACCAGGGCGGACGCCGCGGCCGTCAAGGAGCATTTCGACGGCACGACAACTGAAGCGCCGGCGCCGGCCAGGCCGACAAGTCGTCAGGGATCCAATGACAAACCCGCCAAATGAATCGGTCCGGGCCCGTGTCGGGAACCTCGCGGCCTGGAGGAGCCTGGTTCGGACGCCGCTCACGGCTGGCGGGCCTCCAGTGAAGACCGCGCCCCGCGCGTCACTCCATGCCGGCTCATGACCCCGCGCCCTGGTTGAACCGACCCGAATGGCCGCTGGTGGTGGCATTGGCGATCGGACTGCTGATCGGCCTCGAGCGCGAACGGCGCAAGGGTGATGGCAGAACCCGTGCGGCGGCCGGGTTGCGCACCTTTGGACTGGTTGGACTGTTGGGCGGTGTTGCGGCCCTGATCGGCGATCCCGGCCTTGTCCTGTTGGCCGGGGGCTTTGTCGCCCTCGGCGCCCTCGCGGCCTATTGGCTCGGAGATCGCAGGAATCCCGGACTCACCGGCGAGGTGGCGCTTGTCGTGACCTACGCCCTTGGAGTTCTGGCGCAGACCCGGCCCTCCGTCGCGCTGGGAGTCGGCGTCGTGGTTGCCGCCTTGCTGGCGTTTCGGGGGCAATTGCACAGCCTGGTGCGTGACCGGATCACGGAGCAGGAACTCCTGGACGCCCTGGTTATCGCGATCGCGGCCCTGGTCATTCTTCCCCTCCTGCCCAATCGACCGGTCGATCCGTTCGGCCTGCTCAATCCCTTCACCCTCTGGCGTCTCGCCGTGGTGGGGATGGCGCTCGGCTTCCTGGGCCATGTCGCACAGCGTCTGCTGGGCGGGCGGTATGGGCTGCTGATCGCCGGCCTCGCCTCGGGGCTTGTCTCAAGCACGGCCACGGTCGCCGCCATGGGGGCGCGCGCCAGGACTCAACCTGATCTGACGGCAGCCAGCGCGGCGGGCGCCATCGCCTCCATGATCGGCAGCCTTGGCTATCTCCTGGCGCTCATTGCAGCCGTCAGCCCGCCCCTCATCGTCGCCCTGGCGATCCCTTTGGGCCTGTCCGCCCTCCTGATGCTCGTCTACGCCGTATGGCTCGTGCGCCGCACGCCGAACACAGCAAGCGGTGAAACCCTCGGCCGGACCTTCAACGGCGGAGCGGTTCTCCTGTTCGTGGCCCTGATGGGGGCCTTCAGCCTTGTCGCCGAACTGCTCATCCGCTGGCTCGGGGCCCCTGGAGCCCTGATTGGCGCCACGGTGCTGGGTCTCGCCGATGCGCAGGCGGCTTCGGTGTCCATGGCCACGCTTCTGGAAGGAGGGCGGATGGCGATGGCCCCAGCCGCGATCGGGGTGGTCCTGGCGCTAACCACCAACATGGCCGTCAAGATTCCGACAGCCATTATGGCGGGGGGACGAGCCTACGGGCGCCAGGTGACCATCGGCGTCCTGCTGCTGATTACGGGCCTCTGGATGGGTGGGATCGTGGAAGTCCTGACCGGCGAAGGCGCATGGCTCCCGATCGGGCAGCAGCCTTGATGCGTCACTGTCCGTTTCGCGCGCCGGAATGAACTTCGGATCTGGCGCCAGGCAGCCCTATCCGAACTCCACCAGCACATCATCCGCGGCCACCGGGTCGCCGGCGGCGGCGCTGACGGCCTTCACCACGCCGTCGCGTTCGGCCTTGAGGATGTTCTGCATCTTCATGGCCTCGATGATGGCGACGGTCTCGCCGGTCTTGACCTCCTGGCCCACGGTCACGGGAATGGCGACGACGAGGCCGGGCATGGGGGAGACGACCAGTTTCGAGGTGTCGGCGGCGACCTTTTCCGGCAGGCGGGCGTAAAGCTCGGCCGTGTGCGGGGTCAGGACCCGGACGCGGGCGCGGGCCGCGCGGTGGCGGATGATGAAACCATCGGCGACGCGGGCGACCTCGGCGGTGAAGGGCTCGCCGTCCAGCTCGGCGCGGAACTGGGCCAGGCCCGGGCGCCAGTCGATCTCCGTCAGCCGGGCGTGGCCGCCGCCGGTGAAGGCCAGCAGCAGGGCCTCGTCGGCGTCGTACGACAGATCGACGCCGTGGGGGGTCTTGTCGATCAGCACGACCCAGTCGGTGCGGTCGGACGGGTCGCCGGCCTGTTCGGCGGCGATCTCGTTCATGGCGACAGCGGCGGCGACCATGATGCGGGTCTGGCGCGCGTCGGGCTGGAGGCCGTGGAAGCCGTCGGGGAATTCGTCCTTGATGTAGCTGGTCGAGATATTGCCGCCGCGGAACCGCGGCTGGTCCATGACGGCCGAGAGGAACGGTATGTTGTGGCCGACGCCCTGCAGGTGGGTGTCCTCCAGCGCCCGGGCCATGCCGGTCAGGGCGGCGTCGCGGGTCGGACCCCAGGCGCACAGCTTGGCGATCATGGGGTCGTAGAACATCGAGATCTCGTCGCCCTCGCGGACGCCGGAGTCATTGCGCACCGTATAGCCGTCCTCGTGCGGACCCTCTTCCGGCTGCTCATATCTGATGAGCCGGCCGATCGACGGCAGGAAGCCGCGGTAGGGATCCTCGGCATAGATCCGGCTCTCGATGGCCCAGCCGTTGATCTTCAGATCGTCCTGCCGGAACGCCAGCGTCTCGCCCCATGCCGAGCGAATCATCTGCTCGACCAGATCGACCCCGGTGATCAGTTCGGTGACCGGATGTTCTACCTGAAGTCTTGTGTTCATCTCGAGGAAGAAGAACGATTTATCCTGACCGGCGACGAACTCGACCGTGCCGGCGCTGTCGTAGTTCACTGCCCTGGCCAGGGCGACGGCCTGGGCGCCCATGGCGGCGCGGGTCCCGGGGTCGAGGAGGGGAGAGGGGGCCTCCTCGATGACCTTCTGATTGCGGCGCTGGATCGAGCATTCGCGCTCGAACAGGTGGACGACGTTGCCGTGCTTGTCGCCCAGCACCTGAATCTCGATGTGGCGCGGGTCGATGATGAATTTCTCAAGGAAGACGCGGTCGTCGCCGAAGGCGTTGAGCGCCTCGGCCTTCACGGCGGCGAAGCCCTCGGCCATGTCGTCATCGGAATGGGCGACGCGGATGCCCTTGCCGCCGCCGCCCGCCGAGGCCTTGATCATGACCGGATAGCCGATCTGGTTGGCGATCTCGACGGCGTGTTCCGTCGTCTCGATCAGGCCCATGTGGCCCGGGACGGTGGAGACCCCCGCCTCGGCGGCGAATTTCTTGGAGGTGATCTTGTCGCCCATGGCCTCGATGGCGTGGGGGTTGGGGCCGATGAAGGTGATGCCCTCGGCCTCGAGCCGGCGCGCGAACGAGGCGTTCTCGCTGAGGAAGCCGAAGCCGGGGTGGACCGCCTCGGCTCCCGTCCGGCGCACGGCGTCGACGATCCGGTCCTGCAGCAGATAGGACCGGGCGGCGGGCGCGGGGCCGATCAGCACGGATTCGTCGGCCATCTCGACCGCCAGGGAACCGGCGTCGGCCTCGGAATAGACCTGCACCGTCCTGATGCCCATCCGGCGGCAGGTCTTGATGATGCGGACGGCGATTTCGCCGCGATTGGCGATCAGGATTTTGGAGAACATGTGTCTTTGAATCTGAGGCGAACGTGATCGCGGCGTGAAGCGGCTGCCCCGATTAGGCCGCGATCTGGCGTGAGTAAACCAAAGGGGCTTTCAACCGGTCGGCGTTCGGGCTTGGCAAAGCCCATATCGATGGGGTTAAAGCCGTTCCAGTCCTGTTCATCGACGCCCGTTCATTTTCGTCCTCTCCCCCGTCCCGCTTTTTTTGGCCCGGAGCCCGACTGATGTCCCGCATGCTTACTTTCGCCGCTGCTGCGGCCCTGACCCTGGCGATGACCGCCGGATCGGTCGCGGCGCAGGACTTCCGCGCCCTGGCCCGACAGGACCTGCAGAGGGCTCACGATGAGCTGGCCGCCAACCATCCGGCGCCCGCCGTGTCCGGCGCCGCGAGCCAGACCTTCCGCGGCTGGCTCGACACGGGGTTGCAGGATGCACTGGGCCGCGCGGGTCAGGCCAACAGCGGCGACGCCCACGCCTATCTGATGCGCTACTATGCGGCGGGCTTCCGCGACTCCAACATCGCCATCACCCCGACCTTCGAGGGCATGGGGCCCTATTTCGGCACCAGCTGGCCTGGTTTCACCACCGGCTGGCGGGGCGGCAAATATGTCGTCACCTATGTGAAGCCGGGCACGCGCGGCGCGCCGCGCATCGGCGACGCGGTGGTTGACTGCAACCTGACCCCGATCGAGGAATTCGCCCGCAAGAAGCTGGACCTGTGGGAAGGCAATCTTGAAACCGAGGCCGGCCGGGTGACCTCGGCGCCCTATCTGTTCTGGAACCGCAACAACCCCTTCGCCGCAGGCGTGCCGTCGGTGTGCAGTTTCCAGTCGGGCCGCGGCCGTCCGCGTGAACTCCAGATTCGCCCGATCCCGGTTGTCGCCGGAGACCTCGAGGCCGCCTATCGCGCCACCGTCTACATGCCCCCGGCGACGCCGCTGGCGGTCGAGACCGTCAACGGACGGCCATGGGTGCATGTGCACTCCTTCGCCGACGGCTCCGGCTGGCAGGCGTTCAACGCCGCCGTCGAGGGCCAGGCCGCGACCCTGCGCGGGCCTCAGGGCTTCGTGCTGGATCTGCGCGCCGCCTCGGGCACCGGCCTGAACTCCTCGACCGCGCGGGGCTACGGCCTGGCCAACCGCATCTGGACCCCGGAGTTCACCGTCAGCCGCCAGCCCGCCGCCGGCGAACTGACCTACCGCGCCACCCAGGGCAACCGCGACTGGTACGCCGCCGCCCTCGGCCGCATGGAGGCTGATCCGCAATTCGTGCAGGAAGCCGGTCCGGTGATCGAACAGACCCGGGAGATCGTGGCCGCCTTCGACGCCGCCATCGCCGCCGGACAGCCGACCTTCACCCTGGCGGGTCGCGCCGCCGTGGCCGACACCGGAGCCCCCAATCCCGTGCAGGGTCCGGTGATCGTTCTGGTCGACGCCGGCTGCTCGGGCGGGTGCCTCGACACGCTGGACCTGCTGTCCAAGCTGCCGAACGTGCGCATCGCCGGTTCGACCACGGCCACCGACTCGATCTTCGTCGAGCCGACGGTGATGCGTCTGCCGTCGAACTATTCGGACCTCAGCTACGGCCACAAGGCCTGGACCTCGCGTCCGCGCCCCAACAACCAGCCCTACACCCCCGCGCAGGGCCTGGCCTACACGGGCAACCCCGCCGACGAGACCGCGGTGCGGACCTGGGTGGGCAGCCTGTTCGGCGGCTGATCCAGCCTGCGGAGACACGGTGGGGCCGGTCAGGGAAACCCTGGCCGGCCCTTCTGCTTGCGTCAGTCGCGCTCTCGCGCCCGGTCCGCGGCGTCGATCAGGCGTAGTCCGGAGATCTCGGCCGCGTCGGCCGTCAGGTTCATGGCCGCCTCCGGCGGGTCCTTGACCACGACGACCCCGTGCTTCGCCCTGGGCGTCAGCGGGTCAACGATCAGGTCAGGGTCGGGCTTGTCACTCATGGCTAGGGAACGACGCGCCCGGGGACCCGGTTCCGGAGACCGGGTTTGCGAATGTCCCGGCCGCCCCCTACCTGCAGGGAATGACAGACCCCGACATCGCCCCGACCCCGAGGTCCCCGACAGGCTACGACCTGACGCCGCCCAGCGAGAGTCAGCGCGTGGCGCTGGAGGCTGATCTGACGGCCGAGGAGAAGCGCGTCCTGCTGGCGCACGGCACCGAGGCCCCGTTCTGCGGGACCTTGCTGGGCGAGAAGCGGGCAGGGGTGTTCTGCTGCCGCGAATGCGGCCTGCCGCTTTTCCGCACGGGGACCAAGTTCGAGAGCGGCACCGGCTGGCCCAGCTTCACCGAGCCCGTCGATCCGACGCATGTGACCGCGATCACCGACCGGTCGTACGGCATGAGCCGGGTCGAGACCCGTTGCGCCCGCTGCGACAGTCATCAGGGGCATGTTTTTCCCGACGGGCCCGGGCCGACCGGTCTGCGCTATTGCATCAATTCGGCAGCGCTCAGCTTCGTGCCGGAGGGATCGCCCTTGCCGGACCCCCTGGGCCGCGGCGACGGCAAGGCCTGACCCCCGGGCGCTTTCGCGCCGGAGGGTTTTGGGGGTGCGTGATCGCGCCCCGAAACCGCGGACGCTTTTCGGGATCACGCTCAGGCCTTATTTGGGGCTAGTCTGCCTTTTGTACTGGAGTTGGGCGCATGCTGATCACCGCACTGCTGATGGCCGGAGCCCTGACGACCGGTGATCCGGACGGCGTGGTGGCCACCGCTCCCGCCACCTCCGTCGATCTGGCGGCGACGACCCGGCCGCTCGCGCCGTCGGTCGAGGGTGCGGCCCAGGCGGGCGTGCCCCACAATCTGACCACCGACGAACAGATCGATCGCTGGATCGCCTCGCGGTCCGTGGACGACACCCCCTATGCCCGGGATCGGGGCGAGCCGCTGGACGACGGCCTGCCGCATGGCGAGGTCAGCATCAGCGTCGGCACGGGAGGCTATCGCGACTACGGCGCGGCGGTCTCCCTGCCGCTGGGCGAGCACGGCCGGTTGAGCCTGAGCTACCGCCAGACCGAGAACGGCTACCCCTATGGCGGCTATGGCTATGGCTATGGCTATGGTTATGGGGACGGCTACGCCCTGGGCCAGACCTACGGCGGGGCGGCGTTCGACGACAGCGGCTACGTCTTCCCGGGATATCGCCCCGGCGCGGCGGCCCGGTTCGAGTCCCGGGTCATGCGGCCCGATGGACCGCCGGACAGGCGACCGCTGGTTCAGCTGGAACGCTCGGAACACTGACGACTGCGCCCGACAGGCAGTTCAGCCTTTCACCTTAAGCGGGAGCCATGGCGATCCGCGGGCCACTGAGCTTCCGTGGCCACGGCCAAGCTTATTGTCGGCAACCGGCTCGCAATGCCGATAGTTGTATGGCATGACACCCTTCGATTCACCGTCAGGGTGGGTCGCCTGCCTTCTAACCACGGCTACCGGAGTCATCACATGAAGAAAACCATCGCCGCCGTTACGGCGGGCCTGCTGCTCATCGCCGGTCAAGCGGCCGCAGCCAACACCAACGCCGCCGCTCGCGTTGGCGACCGCATCGGCGCCTCGACGGCGGAATCCAGCGAGTTCGCCGGCGTGCCGCTGCCGGTTCTGCTGATCGGCGCCGCCGTCCTGATCGGCGTTGTCGTCGTCGCCACGGATGACGATTCCGAAAGCGATTGAGCCTGGGCTCAGAATAACGAAAGCCCCGCCGGCGTCGCCGGCGGGGTTTTTTTGTTGAGTCACGGTTCCCGAGGCCCCGAAAAGCAAACGGGGCCTGACCGCGAAAGTCAGGCCCCGTAAGGGTTTCAGAGTGGTGCCGCCGGGGGGAATCGAACCCACGACCTCAGCCTTACCAAGGATGCGCTCTACCACTGAGCTACGGCGGCCTGATCTGAGGAAGCGGCCCTATAGCCAACCGGGGACAATGGGGGAAGCCCAGAATGCGCCCGCTTGCGGAAAAGTTCGACGCGGGCTCTCTTCGACCCATGGATGAGTCGAAGATCGCAGGGCCTCAGCCCCAACTGCCGACAAGCCTGCCGGATCCGCTGGCCCCGGCGAAAACTCCCGCCACAGCCCGCGCCCAGCGGCTGTCCACGGCGCTTCGCGACAATCTGAGACGCCGCAAGGCCGCGAGCAGGGCGGTCAAGCCGGCAACGCCGCGCAACTGAATGTCATCGCCGGCGCCGCCGTCGGCCTTTCGCAACCGCAGCCGTCCGCGCTAGATAGCCGATCCCCCCTTGCGCTCTGCACGGGGTCGCAAGAGACGACATGGACAGTATCGCCATCACCGGCGGCGCCCGGCTGAACGGAAGCATTCCGATCAGCGGCGCCAAGAACTCCGCCCTCAAGCTGATGGCCGCGTCGATCCTGACCGATCAGCCGCTGCTGCTCACCAACATGCCGCGCCTCGCGGACACGAAATTTCTTGGCCGCCTCCTGCGCGAGCTGGGCGTCGAGGTCACCGAGCGGGACGGCGCCGACGGGCAGGAGACGCTGTTCCACTCAGGCCGGATCGCCTCGACGTTCGCGCCCTACGATCTGGTCCGGCAGATGCGGGCCTCGTTCAATGTGCTGGGGCCGCTGCTGGCGCGCACCGGCGAGGCCAAGGTGTCGCTGCCCGGCGGCTGCACCATCGGCGCGCGGCCGGTCGATCTGCATCTGCAGGCGCTGACGGCGCTCGGCGCCGAGATCGAGCTGGACGAAGGCTATGTCACCGCTCGTGCGCCGAACGGCCTGAAGGGGGCGGAGATCGAGTTTCCGTTCGTCTCGGTCGGGGCGACCGAACACGCCCTGCTGGCGGCGGTGCTGGCCGATGGGGTGACGGTGCTGAAACGCGCCGCGCGGGAGCCCGAGATCGGCGATCTGGCGCGCTGCCTGACGGCGATGGGCGCCCGGGTGGACGGAATCGACACCGACGAACTGGTCATCACCGGCGTCCCGTCGCTGGGCGGCGTGACCTGGTCGGTGATTCCGGATCGGATCGAGATGGGTTCCTACGCCGTGGCGGCCGCCATGGCCGGGGGCGAGGTGCGGTTGACGAAGGCCCGTCCCGAACTGATGACGGCCTTGAGCGAGAAGATGGTCGAGGCGGGAGTGGAGATCACGCCGACGGCGGACGGCGTGATCGTAAAGCGCGATCCGGCGGTGCGGCTGAAGGCGGTCGATGTGGCAACCGAGGTCTATCCGGGCTTCGCCACCGATCTGCAGGCCCAGTTCATGGCCCTGATGACGACGGCCGAGGGCGACAGCGTCATTCACGAGAACATTTTCGAGAACCGCTTCATGCACGCGCCCGAGCTGGCGCGACTGGGGGCTGACATCTCGGTCCACGCCGGCGAGGCGGTGGTGCGGGGCGTGCCCGTGCTGCATGGCGCGCCGGTCATGGCGACCGACCTGCGGGCCTCGGTCAGCCTGGTGATCGCGGGCCTGGCGGCCGAGGGCGAGACCACGGTCGGCCGTGTCTATCATCTGGACCGCGGCTTCGAACGGCTGGAAGAAAAGCTGAGCGCCTGCGGAGCGCAGATCCGGCGCATCAAGGACGACGGGAATGACCACTGAGGCGCAGGAGCACGAGGCCGACGCGGCGGCGACGCCGCCGGAACCCTTGCGTCTGCTGGTCGAGGACGCAGACGACCTGCACATCATCTCGGCGGCGCTGCAGGACGCGATCCTGCGTCCGGTCGACATCGTCTGGGAGCCGGCGGCGCGGCGGGTGACTCTGAAGCTCAGCCGGTTCTGCTGGGAATGCGGCGGCACCCGGGTGATGGCGGCGATGCAGTTCGGCGACGTGGTGGCGGTCAAGAGCCGCCGCCTGCCGCGCCTGCCCGAAAGCGCGCTGGAGCTGCTGGCCATGGATTTCGTGCCGGACGAGGCGCCGGGCGGCCGTGTCATCCTGATGTTCGCGGGCGGCGGCGACCTGCGGATCGACGTCGAATGCATGGACGCCGTGCTGACGGACCTGTCCGAGCGCTGGCCCGCCAAGAACGCGCCGACCCATCTGTCGGAAGAGGCGGACCCCGCGTGAGCGAGCACCGCCTCGCTTCGGTGGATCTGGACGCCGCGACCCTGCCGGCCGCGACTGCCGAGATCGAGCATGAGCGGCGGGTGGCGATTTTCGACCTGGTCGAGAAAAACAGCTTCGAACCGGCCGGCGCGGCGGGCGGCCCCTATGCGCTGAAGCTGTCGCTGCTGGACACCAAGCTGGTGTTCGACATCACGGGGCCGGGGTTCAACCGGGCACATGGCCTGTCGCTGACGCCGCTGAAAGGGGTGATCCGCGACTATATCCTGATCTGCGACAGCTATTACGAAGCCCTGCGCGGGACCTCCCCGGCCCAGATCGAGGCGGTCGACATGGGCCGGCGCGGCCTGCACAATGAAGGGGCCGAACTGCTGAAAGCCCGGCTGGACGGCAAGATCGCCATCGACCACGAGACGGCCCGGCGGCTGTTCACCCTGGTGACGGCGCTGTACCGGCGCGGTTGATCTCGACTATCCCGGCGTTTTCGGGCATTAGGCCCGCTCTTTGACGACGCGCGCTTTCGCCCGGCGCGCGTCCAGACTCGTATTCACTGGGCGCGAGAGGCCGCATGGCTAAGGAAGAACTGCTCGAGTTTCCCGGCGTCGTCAGCGAACTGCTGCCGAACGCGACCTTCCGCGTGCTGCTCGAGGGGAATGACCACGAGATCATCGCCCACACCGCCGGCAAGATGCGCAAGAACCGCATCCGCGTGCTGGCCGGCGACAAGGTCCTGGTCGAGATGACGCCCTATGACCTGACCAAGGGCCGCATCACCTACCGCTTCAAGTAAGGGCGCGCGCTTGTCGCGTCCTGAACTCGTGCTGGCTTCGGCCAGTCCGCGCCGCATCGAACTGCTGGCGCTGGTCGGGATCACGCCCGACCGGGTCGATCCCGCCGACATCGACGAAACGCCGCTGAGGGACGAGACGCCGACGCGTCTGGCCGCGCGGTTGGCTGTGTCCAAGGCCGAGGCCGTGGCGGCGGGGGCGCCGGACGCCGTGGTGCTGGCCGCCGACACGGTGGTGGCCGTGGGCCGCCGGCTGCTGGAGAAGCCGGCCGACGAGGCCGAGGCCGTCCGGTTCCTGAAACTGCTGTCGGGCCGCAACCACCGGGTCTTCACCGGCGTGGCGGTCACCGCCGGGGTGCGGACCACGCACCGGGTCGTCGACACCCGGGTGTCGTTCAAGGTCCTGTCCGACGCCGAGATCGCCGCCTATGTCGCCTCGGGCGAATGGCGCGGCAAGGCGGGCGGCTACGGCATTCAGGGCCGGGCAGGGGCCTTCGTCACCCGTCTGGTCGGTAGCTATCCCGCCGTCATGGGCCTGCCGCTGTTCGAGACGGTCAATCTGCTGAACGGCGCGGGCTGGCGGGCGTGAGCGTCGAGGTCTTCCTCGACGACACGCCGGGCGAACTGAGGGCCGCCATCCGGCGGGACGGCCATTTCGAACACCTGCTGATCGAGAGCGGGCGCGACGACCCGCAGACGCGGCTGGGTGCGCGTTCGGTGGCGCGCGTGCGTCAGGCGGCTCCCGGCCTGAAGGGCGCCTTCGTCGATCTGGGCCCCGGCGGCGAGGCCTTCATGTCCCTGCGAGGCGGGCTGGATGCGCCCGTGGGGGCCAAGGTCGAGGTCGAGGTGGTCTCCGAGCGCCGCGCAATGAAGACGCCGGTGGTGCGGTGGATCGGGCCCGCCAGCGGCGAACCGCGTCTGCTGACGCCCGCGCCGCCGCTGGCGGAAACGCTGGCCCGGCTGGCGCCCGGCGTCACGCCGGTGACCGGCAAGGCGGCCATCGAGGCCGGCTGGGCCGCCGTCGAGGACTCACGGACCCATCCCGTCATTCAAGGCGGTTCGATCGCCGTCGAGCGGACCCGGGCCATGGTCACGGTCGACATCGATCTGAACAGCCATGACATGGCCAGGGGTCGGGAACGGGACGCGGCGAATCGCCGGGGACTGCTGGAGGCGGCCCGCGCGATCCGGCTGAGGCGCTGGGGCGGACTGGTGGCGATCGACCTGATCGGCGTGGGCCACGACGGTGCGGCGATCCTGAAGGCGGCGAAGGCGGCGTTCGGCGATGATCCGAGGATCGTCTACGGGCCGGTCAACCGGTTCGGCGTGCTGCAGCTGGCCCTGCCCTGGGAACGCACGCCGCTGGAGGAGATCCTCTATCGGGATCCGCATCTCCAGGCCTTCTGGCCTCATCAGGCCGCGCAGGAAGTGACGCGCCGGATCAAATTCGAACTACTATCTGACACGACCCGCGCCCGGGTCACCGCGCGATGCCCCGATCAGGTCGCCAGACTGGCCGCGCCGCTGGTGGCGCAACTGGGGCCGCGCGCCCATCTGAAGCCTGACGACAGCCTGCGGATCAGCGAACACGTCGTCGAAGCGGAGTGATCATGGCGACCTGCCCCATCTGTCGTCGCCACCCGGCGGACGACAAATACAAGCCGTTCTGCTCCAAACGTTGCGCCGATGTGGATCTGCAGCGCTGGTTCACCGGCGGATACGTCCTGCCGGACAGTGGTGGGGACGTCCCGACGGACGACCCGGAAGAAGACTGATCTCACGGCTGGACACCCCCGAACCGCTCGCCTATAGACGCCGCCTCCGCGCCGCGAAGCGTGCGCCTGGGTAGCTCAGTTGGTAGAGCAGTGGATTGAAAATCCACGTGTCGGTGGTTCGAATCCGCCCCCAGGCACCACCGCCTCCCTGTCGACGCCGGAGCGGCGCCCGCCGCCATCACGAAATTGTCGCTTTCGGCCCTGATGTTCAGTGATCGGGGCGTTGGCTCCCCCGCGAGGGGAAAAGCGCCGTCCCGCACTTGACGCTCTGGTATGCGTTCGCCAAAGGAGCTTGACCGCTTTCCTTTGCGGGCGGTCGGCGGGGAGGGGAAAACGGTTTCCCCGGTTCGTCGGCGCCGCGCCGGAAGCCATTTGGCAACCGGAAGCGTCAGCAGGCGTTCCGCAGACCGGGGTCCTTTGACCCTGTCGCTGCGGGCGAGAATTTCATCGAGAGCGGTCGTCGTCTGCGGCCGTTTCTTTTGGGTTCCACAGTCAGACCAACACAGCAGGAACTGGCGAACTATGTTCGATATCAAGAAAACCAACATCCTCCTGGCCATGGCCGGCGCCGCCGTCCTCATGGCTGGTACGCCGGTTCTCGCGCAGGATGCCCCCGCCCCCGCAGCCGATCCGGCCGCCGTCGCAGCGGCCCCGGCCGCTGACGCCGTCGCCGCCGCCCCGGCCGCTGCTCCGGCTGCTGACGCCGCCGATCCCGCGGTCGTCGGTGGTGAAAACCACGGCAAGATGACCCCGGCCAGCATGTTCATGGACGCCGACCCGGTCGTTAAGACCGTGATGGTGGGCCTTCTGCTCGCATCGGTCTTCACCTGGGTCCTGCTGCTCATCAAGATCTTCGAGTTCGGCTCGCTGAACCGCAAGACCGACCAGTTCCTCGAATCCTTCCGCCAGACCCGCACCATTGCCGACATGCGCAAGGTCGCGACGGCGGACGAGTTCGACGGCAACCCGCTGGCCGACATGGCCGCCGCGGCGACCGACGAAATCGAGCTGTCGCGTCAGGCGGGTCTTTCGGTCACCGGCGATCACGCCGACTCGGCCCTGATGCGCTCGCAACAAGCCGTCGCCGCCGTTCAGGCCGGCCTGGCCAAGCGCCTCTCGGGCGGTCAGCAGTTCCTCGCCTCGGTGGGTTCGACCGGTCCGTTCATCGGTCTGTTCGGCACCGTTTACGGCATCATGAACTCGTTCATCGGCATCGCGAACACCAACACGACCAACCTGGCCGTCGTCGCCCCCGGCATCGCCGAGGCGCTGCTGGCCACCGGCATCGGTCTGTTCGCCGCCATCCCGGCGGTTATCTTCTACAACTACTTCAACACCCGCATCTCGGCGTACGGCACGCGTTCGGACGGCTTCTCGGCCGAACTGACCAACGCCATCTCGCGTAACCTCGACAAGGGAGCGTAAGCCAGATGGCCGCCAAACTCTCGGGCGGCGGCGGCGGCAAGTACAACGTCGAGCAGAACAGCGAGATCAACGTCACGCCGTTCGTGGACATCATGCTTGTTCTGCTCATCATCTTCATGGTGGCGGCGCCCCTGGCGACCCCCTCCGTGGAAGTGAAGTTGCCAACGGCTGTCGCTCCGCCCCAGACGAACCCGCCGGTTCCGATCTACATCTCGATCACGAGCAATGGTCGGGCCTATCTCGGCGACTTCCCGGTCGAATTGGAACAGATCGGTCCCGAACTGACGGGGCAGATCGGTCGACGCAATCCTGCGGACGAGCGGATCTTCATCCGCGCCGACCGCGGCACCCGCTACGGCGACTTCATGCAGGTCATGAATTCGCTGCAGGACAACGGCTTCTACAGCGTTGCCCTGGTGGGTGAAGACAATGCGCCGCAGTAAGGCTGGTGAATCATGACAGACATTGAATATCACCGCTCAAGGTATGACGCACCGAAGCCGAAAGGTCTGTTCGGCGTGCCGCCAGGGGTCTTGCTGATCAGCCTGCTGATCGTCGCCCTGCTGTTCGCCGTGCTGGCCTTCTACTTCATCAACGCGCGGTTCAAGTTGAAGGAGATCAACTACTCCGACGACGCGGTCGACGTGGAGATCATCGAGCCGATCCCGCCCCCGCCCCCGCCGCCGCCGCCTCCGCCGGACACGCCCCCGCCGCCCAAGCTGCAGGTGCGTCCCCCGGTCGCCGTTCCGAACGCTCCGCCGCCTCCGGTGACGTTGCCGATCGAACCGACGAAGAAGGAGGACCGGGTCGAGTATACGGGTCCGCCCGTCATCGTACCCGGACCGCCCCCGCCTCCGGCTCCGCCGGCCCCGCCGCGTCCCGCCGTCATCAACAATGTGACGTGGGGCCGTCAGCCTCAGCCGGAATTCCCGGAACGGGCCCAGAGTCGCGGGATCGAGTCTGGTACGGCGACGCTGCTCTGCACCGTCGGCGCGAATGGCGCGGCGACGAACTGCAGCATCGTCTCCGAAGAACCGGCCGGCGCCGGCTTCGGCCAGGCGGCGCTGCGCTCGATGTCCCGGGCCCGGTTCTCGCCTCGCACCGTCGACGGTGTGGCCCAGGGCGGCCAGGCGCGGTTCACGGTTCGCTTCCGCCTCGCGGACGGATAGGACCTCGAGACCCGACCTAAGGAACACCCCGGGGGAAACCCCGGGGTGTTTTTCTTTGCGCGGAGCCTTTCCCGGCGCCGGACATTACGGGCTCGCCATTCAGGAGACGCACCATGAGATCCCTCGCCGCCGCCGCCGTGCTGGCCTGCTCCGTCGCCACCCTGGGCGGTTGCGCCTATAACGAGACCCTGGGCCGCAACCAGCTGCTGATCGTCGACGACAGCGCGCTGACGCAACAGTCCGAAGCCGCCTGGGCCGAGGCGCTGCGGACGCAGCGGGTGTCGTCCGACGCCGCCGGAAATGCGCGCATCCGTCGTGTGGGCGACAGGATCGTTCAGGCCGCGGGCCTGACCGACCGTCGCTGGGAATACGCCCTGTTCGTCAGCGACAGCCCCAACGCCTTCGTCCTCCCGTCGGGAAAGATCGGCGTGACGACGGGCTTGCTGGCCCTGGTTCGCAACGACGACCAGCTGGCGACCGTACTGGGGCACGAGGTCGGCCATGTGATCGCGCGTCACGCCGCCGAGCGCTACTCGACGACCGCGCTCACCAACATCGGGCTCAGCGGCGTTCAGAGCGCGGCCGGCGACTACGGCCGCGCCGCGGGCGCTATCGGCGGGCTGGGAGCCCAGCTGGGTTTCCTGCTGCCCTTCTCGCGCAATCATGAGCTGGAGGCTGATCGCCTCGGCGTCGATTACCTGCAGCGCGCCGGCTACAAGCCGTCGGAAGCCGTCGCCCTGTGGCGGCTGATGGCGCAACAGCGTCAGGATTCCAACCCCGAGTTCGCCTCGACCCACCCGTCCGATTCCACCCGCATCGCGGCGCTGGAGCAGTATATCGCCAGCCGCGGCTGGACCTGAGGCCACGGGCGGCGAATATTCCCGCCCGGTCGCTTGATCGGGCGGAGCTGTCCCGGTAGATACCGCCCTCGCGCTGATTGCGCCGCCTTAGCTCAGTTGGTTAGAGCGCCGGTTTGTGGAACCGGAGGTCCTCAGTTCAAGCCTGAGAGGCGGTACCATCCTCACCTGGTGGAGGGCGTTCGCGGCATGACCGACACGTCCCGCCGGCGGCCCGACACGGGCTGGGATCCCCTGCAGTATCAACGGTTCGAAGCCGAGCGCGACCGCGCCGCCCAGGATCTGCTGGCGCGCCTGACGCCAGACCTTTCGCCGCGCGAGATCTGGGACCTGGGCTGCGGCGCGGGTCAGCACGCCATCCAGCTGCAACGACGCCACCCCGGGGCCGTTGTCCATGGGCTGGATTCCAGCGCGGCCATGCTGGATCAGGCGCGGTCGGCGGGGCCCGATGTCGACTGGCGATCGGGCGACCTGGCCGGCTGGGTTCCCGAAGTCCCGCCCGACCTGATCGTCGCCAACGCCTCGCTGCAGTGGGTTCCGGATCACGCCACGCTGTTTCCCCGCCTCGCGCAGGCCGTCGCGCCGGGCGGCGTCGTCGCCGTGCAGATGCCGATGGCCCATGAAACCGTCCACCACACGGTGATGAGGGAGGTCGCGCGGCAGGGGCCGTGGGCCGACCGTCTGGCCGGGGTCGGGACGATCGCGCCGCTGCTGTCCGCCGAAATCTATTACGACCTGCTGGCCCTGGACTGCGACAGCCTCGATATCTGGTCGACGCGCTATCTGCATGTCCTCGGCGGCCCTGACCCCGTGCTGGAGTGGATGAAGGGGACCGCCCTGCGGCCCTGTCTGTCGGCGCTGGCGGACGACCCGTCTATGAGCCGGGCTTTTCTTTCCGTCCTCGCCGCGCGCCTCGCCGAAGTTTTGCCAGCACGTCCGGACGGAGCGACGCTGTTGCCGTTCCCGCGGCTGTTTCTGATTGCGCGACGTCGCTGATCGACCGGCGACGGCGCAAGGCGGTGACCGGCCGGTCCAGCAGGGCCAGCACCTCGTGGGTGGCCTGATAGCCCGCGGCCACACCGGCGTCGAAGCCCTTCCAGTCGCGGATATCCAGCCCGTCGGGCGTGGGCTGGATCAGGATGTCGGTCGCCGCGCGCGAGCTCTCGATGTCCGCATCCGTGGTCAGGGTCGCCGACCGCATCAGGATGGAGACGATCGGCGGCCCGCGCCGCCACGCCCCGGTGACGATCAGCCGCCAGATCGACGGCGGGTGTTCGATCAGGGCCGCATCCACGCCGCGCGCCTCAGACATGTCGATGCCGATGATCGGACCGCTGTGCATCTGACGCATGACATCGGTTGGCAGGTTCTTGAGTACGGCGCCATCGACCAGCACCTGATCATCCATGACGATGGGCGGCAACAGGCCGGGAATGGCGATCGAGGCGCGGATGGCCCGTCGCATCAGCCCGCGCCGATGCACCTCGATCCTGCCGCTGGTCAGGTTGGTCGAAACGGCGAAGAAGGGCCGGGTCAGGTCCGCCAGATCGATGTCGCCATAGGCCTCGAGCAGCAGCCGGTCGACCTTGTGCGCCCGGGTCATGGCCAGCATGGGGAAGGTCAGGTCCGACAAGGGGTCGCTTTCCACGAAGGCCTTGCGGATTCGCGCTTCCAGCTCTTCCTGCGTCCAGCCGAGGGCGGGGCCGGCGGCGATCACCGCCCCCATCGACGATCCGCCGACGAAGTCGATCGGCACACGGGCTTCCTTCAGGGCCCTCAGGGCGCCGATGTGGGAATAGGCCCGGGCGCCGCCGCCCGACATGACCACGCCGACCGCCGAGCCGGTGACGACCCGCGCCATCCGGTCGGCGTCGGCCTGGTCGCCCTCGACGCACTGGAACCACCGGCCCGGCTGGACGGCGTCCAGCCAGACAGAGGTGTTGGCGGGCCGCGACATGCGCGGGTCGCGCAGCAGGATCAGGTCGGTGCGGCGCTGGGCGTCCAGCACCCCGGCGTGGGGCAGGGGCCGGTTGGGCGGCGCCAGCAGGCCGGCGCCGACCACGAACACGCGGTCGACCTGGCGCGCGCAAAGGGCGGCCCAGGCGGGTTCGTCCTGCTCGGCGACATAGAGGACGAAGTCGTGGGCGTCCTCGACCCGGCTGAACCACTCGGCCGCCGAGGCCAGCGCCGAATGGTCGATGACCTGGCAGGTGAAGCCGTCGGCCTCGATCGCCGCGGCGATGCGTTCGACGAAGGCGCGGATCGGGCGGGGGCGGGCGGACACGAAGCCGAACACGCTGGGCTCGCCCCCGCCGGACCGGCGGTCCCGCGCGCGCTGGATCATCAACCGCGACAGCTCGACCATCAGGTCGGGCTCGGTGCGGGCGGCCTCGAAGAAGGCGTCGCGGGGCAGGGCCAGGACCTCGCAGTCGCGCAGGGCGACGACGTCGGCGGTGTGGACGGTGCCGGCCAGCATGGCCATCTCGCCCGCCGGCTCGCCAGGCCGGATGACGCCGACGAACTGGGGCGGCCGGTCCTCGTCGTGATCGCGGCGGAAGACGCCGAGGCGGCCGCTGCGCAGCAGGTACAGGGTGTCGGCTCCGTCGCCCTCTGCGAACAGGGTCTCTCCGCCCGTCAGGGCGAACCAGCTGGCGCGCGTGTTCTTGCCGCCCTCGAAGATGCGGTGCAGGGCGTCTTCAAGCCGGTCGGAGCGGGGAGCGGGCATGGGCGGCACCGTAGGGGGAGTCGGGCGGCGTGATTAGTGGCTAGTGGCTAGTGGCTAGTGGTTGGTGAGGTCGGTGTCTGTTTCGGGGCCGGCGGATCGCGATCGTCCTTCACTAGCCACTAGCCACTAGCCACTCTCACCACGCCCCCATCTCGCGCAGCTGTTTCGCCAGTTCGGGCGGCACCTCGCCGGCGTCCAGGGTCGACAGATCCATCGGCGCGTCCTTCGGCTCCAGATAGCGCCAGCCCTGGAAGGGCCGGCGGGCCTGGGGCGCGGTGCGGATCACGTCGGGGGACAATTTGATCAGGCAGTGCGAGGTCTTGCCCTCGCCCTTGGTGGTGATGTCGAGGATCGGCATGCGGCAGGTGACCGAGCCCTTCATGACCCAGAACAGCGAGCCGCCGTCTTCAAGCTCGGCCGCGCGCTTGGGCGTCATCCGGGTGTTGACCGTCAGCCACTGACCCTTGGCGGCGCGGCGCTCAAGCGTCTCGACCCTGGCGACGCCGACGCACAGCTTGATCATGTGGAGAGCCATGGCCGGGCTTTAGCACTATCCGCGCGAGGCGGGAGACCTGCGGGCCCAATGCCGTTAGATTTATCGCCATGCGGGTGAACCGGCGAGTCGTGACGGCGGGGTTGGCGGGACTGGCCAGCCTGGGCCTCGCGCCGCCCGTCCACGCCAGGCTGAAAGTGGCTTCGATGTACGGACTGATCGGCAAGATGACGGCCCTGGCCGGCCAGCGCGACGCCCTGACGGCGATCCTGCTGGAGAGCCTCGGGACCATGCCGGGCTGCCTCAGCTACATCGTCGCCCATGACCCGGCTGACGAGACCGCCATCTGGGTCACCGAGGTCTGGACCGACGAGGCGTCGCACCGGGCCTCGTTGCAGGTTCCGACGGTGAAGGAAGCGATCCGCCGGGGAATGCCGCTGATCGCGACGTTTGACGATGCCCAGATTACGACCCCGATGGGCGGGGTGGGGTTGGTAGCGGGCTGAACCCCGGCCGTGCATCCCGCGAAGGCGGGGACCCAGGTTTTGGATTGCGTCACCGGTTTGTCGGCCGTCGATCCCATACACCGTGCCCCACGAAAGCACTGGGTCCCCGCCTTCGCGGGGATGCACGGAATTATTGCGAGCCGCTTGCCGTCACCACCGCCAGCACGGTCCCGTCCGCGACCTGATCGCCCACCGAGACGCCGACTTCGCCCACGACGCCGTCGAACGGGGCGACGAGGGCGTGCTCCATCTTCATGGCCTCCAGCACGACGATGGGCTGGCCCCTGGTCACCGTGTCGCCGGCCTTGGCGGGCGTGGCGACGATCTTGCCGGGCATGGGTGCGCGGAGGGCGCCGTCGGAGGCGGCTCCGCCCCCGGCCCCGGCGGGGACGAAGGCGCGGATCTCGAAGGCCGACCCGTTCTCGAAGACGACGCCCTCGCCCGCTGACAGCGCGACATAGCTGGTTACGGGCTGTTCATTGGTCAGCAGGGGGACGTCGTGCGGCCGGCCATTGACGATGACGCGCTGGGTCGAGGTGGCGGGGGCGTTGGCGCGGAAGCCGATGGCGCCGTTCCAGCCGTCCCACGGGCTGGCGTGATCGTCCCCCGCGGAGGCGGCGTCGGCGGCGCGCAGGAAGCGGGCGGCGTCCTCGAGGCCCAGGGCCGAGAGGGGCGAGGCGGCCAGATCGGCTTCCTCGGCGGCGATGAAGCCTGTGTCGACATCGCCGGCGATGAAACGCGGATGATCGAGGCATTTCATCACGAAGCCCGCGTTGGTCTTCACCGGCCAGACCTCGACCTCGCCGGCGGCGATGGCGAGGGCGTCGGCGGCTTCCTCGCGGGTGTCGGCGTGGACGATCAGCTTGGCGATCATGGGGTCGTAGAACTGGCTGACCTCGCCGCCTTCCTCGACGCCCGTGTCGACGCGGATGCCTTCGGGCATGACGAAATGGTCGAGCCGGCCGATGCTGGGCAGGAATCCGTGCGCCGGATCCTCGGCGTAGAGACGCGCTTCCATGGCCCAGCCGTTCAGGGGGATGTCGTCCTGTTTCAGCGGAATGGGTTCGCCGGCGGCGACGCGGAACTGCCATTCGACCAGATCGACGCCGGTGATCGCCTCGGTGACCGGATGTTCGACCTGCAGCCGGGTGTTCATCTCCATGAACCAGATGCGGTCGGCCTTCAGCCCGTCCGAGGCGTCGGCGATGAACTCGATGGTGCCGGCGCCCTCGTAGTTCACGGCGCGGGCGGCGCGGACGGCGGCGTCGGTGACCGCCTTGCGCGTGGCGGCGTCCATGCCCGGAGCGGGGGCTTCCTCGATCACCTTCTGATGGCGGCGCTGCAGCGAGCAGTCGCGTTCGTAGAGGTGGACGGCGTTTCCGTGCCTGTCCCCGAAGACCTGCACCTCGATGTGACGCGGGCGGGTGATGTAAGTCTCGATCAGCACGCGCGGGTCGCCGAAGGACGATTGACCCTCGCGCCGGGCGCTGGCGAGGCCGGCGGCGAAGTCCTCGGCCCGGTCGACGCGTTTCATGCCCTTGCCGCCGCCGCCGGCGACGGCCTTGATCAGGACGGGATAGCCGATGCGGGCGGCTTCGGCGGTCAGGGTCTCCTCGGACTGGTCCTCGCCCTGATAGCCGGGGGTGACGGGCACGCCGGCCGCGATCATCAGGGTCTTGGCCGCGTCCTTCAGGCCCATGGCGCGGATGGCGGCCGGCGGCGGGCCGATCCAGACCAGACCGGCGGCGGTCACGGCCTCGGCGAAATCGGCGTTCTCGGACAGGAAGCCGTAGCCGGGGTGGATGGCCTCGGCGCCCGTGGCCTTCGCCGCGGCCAGCACCCTGGCGGCGTCCAGATAGGATTCGCGCGCCGGGGCGGGGCCGATCAGCACGGCCTCGTCGGCCTCGCGGACATGCAGGGCCTTGGCGTCGGCTTCGGAATAGACGGCGATGGTCCGGATGCCCATGCGGCGGGCGGTGCGGAAGACGCGACAGGCGATCTCGCCGCGATTGGCGACCAGGACGGATTTGAACATGGGGTCTCTCTAGCCGCTGGCCGCCGCCGCCGCCATCAGTGTCCGGCCATCTCGTTGAAGCCGAGGTACAGCCACAGGATGGCCAGCAGGCTGAAGGTCACCGTCGTCAGGGTGAACAGGACGAACATCCGGGCCAGGGTGCCGAAGACGCTGCGCTGATAGGCGCCCTTCATGTGCAGGAACAGATGCACCGGAGCCAGCCACAACAGCCACCAGGCCAGCGGCGTCAGGACGCTCAGCGCCATGATCATGATCAGAAGCAGCAGCTGGAACGACAGCGAGTGCATCGAGAAGATGACGTGGTCGAAGACGTAGAAACGCCGGTTGAAGGCGAACAGCACCGTCAGCATCAGGGCCGACACCGGCAGGGCCAGAATCGCGACGCGGTGGGCCCAGATCTCCATGATCAGGGCGAACCGCTCGGGGTCGTCCTTGATCGCGGCCTGCCGCGTCTCGATCCACTCCTTGAAGCCCCTGAGGTTTTCCGCGTCGGGCCCGTCCTTCATCTTCGGCGCCTCGGCGGCGTTCGCCCTGGCCTTGGCGGTCACATCGGCGGTCAGATTGCGGCTGAAGCCGACCCAGTCGCCCCGGGCGGCCGCGAGCTGGGTCTGCTTCTCCGCTGCGGTCAGGTCGGGGTCGGCCATGACATCGCGCTCGAACTCGGCCATGGCGGCGCTGCCGGGCGGGATGACGCGGGTGTTGAGGTTGGTCGAGCGTCCGGAGGCCGAAGCGGCGTGATCGCCATCGGTTGATTCCTGATGGTTGGCTCCGGCCTTCATGGCCGCGTGGCCGACGAAGAAGGCGATCAGCAGGATGACCAGGAACATGCGGAACGGCGCGACCTGGGAGGCGCGCTTGCCCTCCATATAGTCGCGGGTCAGCTTGCCGGGGCGGCGGATCAGGCCGGGCAGGGTGCTGAACAGCCGGCCGTCGAGGTGCAGCAGGCTTTCGACCGCCTCGACCATCAGCTTCCAGACGGACTTGTGGAAGTCCTCGGCCAGTTGGCCGCACTCATGACAGTGAGGACCGGCCAGCGGCGTCTCGCAGTTGGCGCAGGGCGTGCCCGGCGGGATGTCCGCGTGCTCGCGCTTCCACTTCAGCCAGCCGCCGCCGGACGCCAGCGCCGCCGTTTCCAGTTCCCCCGACATCGATACCCCTGTCTGATTCCGTTGAGCCCGGATCTGTGTATGGTTTTCGCGAAAGCCGCGCACCATCCCTGACGCCCGGGCTCCGTCAAGGCCGCGTCAAGCCCGAGGCGGCTAGCTGGTCAAGCCCAGGAACATGACGCCCAGCAGAAATCCGCCGAAGGACAAGGCCGTCAGGAGGCCGAGTATGAGAGTGCGCACGATCGTCTGGATCCAGCCGCCGCCATAGGCGCCGCGCAGGTGCCGGGCGGCGTGAATCGGGGCCAGGGCGAAGATCAGCAGGTTCAGAGCCGTCGTCACCGGCCCCGGAAAGAGGCTGGTCAACGCCAGCAACAGGGCCACGAAGCCCAGGCCGTAAAGTGAGACCACCGCATGGTGATAGAGGCTGAACCGCCTCCGCCACGCATACATCAGCCACAGGATGGCGACCGAGATGGGCACGATCACGAACGACAGCTTGTAGGCCAGGGCCTCCATCTTGTAGCCGTAGTACTGCGGGTTCTTGCCCAGCTTCGTGACCAGTTCGATCATGCCGACGACCGGCCCGGACAGGTTCATCTCGTTGCGCAGCGCTTCGGGATCGTTGGGGTTGATCCGTTTCAGTGTTCCGTCGGATCCGCGCGTGGTGAAGCTGGCGGCGCGCTCCGCCACCTCGGGGTCGTGGCCGAAATCGAACATGTGCCGGCCCGTGAAATTCGGGATCAGGAACAGCAGAAAGACCGCGAACAGGAACAGGTGCAGGGGCGCGACATAGCGGACGCGGCGTCCCGCCATCCATTCCCGGCTCAGGCGCCCGGGATCGAGCGCCAGCAGCGGCAGGGTGCGCCACAGCCGACCGTCGAAGTGAGCGATGCCCTCGGCGAACTCCTCGATCAGGTGCTTGAGCTTGTCGTGCAGATGCGCCTTCTGTCCGCAGGCATGACAGAAGGCGCCGACCAGCGCCGCCTCGCAATTGGCGCACGGCGGCCCCTTGGGTTTCGCCGCACGCACCCGTTTCGGCCTGTCCGCCGTGGTCGCAGCGCCCCCCGCCATTGGTCTTATTGGGCCCAGTTGGGTTTGCGTTTTTCGAGGAAGGCGCGGACGCCCTCCTGCCCCTCCGCGGACACGCGGGCGCGGGCGATGCGTTTGGCGGTCTCTTCCATCAGGCCGTGGTCGATCTTCTGGCCGGCGATGTCGTTGACCAGCCGCTTGGCCTCGCCCATGGCGCCGGGGGCGTTGGCGCTGATGCTGTCGGTCAGCATGGAGATGAACTCGTCGACCGAGCCCTCGGGCAGGACCATGTCGATCAGGCCGGCGTGGGCCGCATAGTCGGCGTCGAAGATGTTGGCCGAGAGGAACAGCTGGCGGGCGCGTCGGGCGCCGACGGCCTCGACGACATAGGGGGCGATGGTCGCCGGTATCAGGCCCAGCTTGACCTCGGAGAAGGCGAAGCGGCTGCCCTCGACGGCCACGGCCATGTCGCAGGCGGCGACGATGCCCGCGCCGCCGCCCATGGCCGCGCCCTCGACGATGGCGCAGGTCAGGGCCGGGACGTCGTGCAGGGCCTTCAGCATCTTCGCCAGACCCATGGCGTCGTCGCGGTTGTCGCCTTCGGACCAGTCGGCCGCATCCTGCATCCAGACCAGGTCGGCGCCCGCGCTGAACGTCCCGCCCGCGCCGCGGACGAAGACCAGACGTACATTGTCAGCCCCGTGCAGGGTCTCGAACGCTTCGTACAGGGCGGCGACCGTCGGGGCGTCGAAGGCGTTGCGCTTGTCCGGCCGGTTGATGGTGACGAAGACGATGCCGTCGGCGGTGGAATCGATCTGCACCAGATCGTCATTGGCGTCCGGCGCCGGGTCGGCCAGCAGCGGGTGGGCTATGGCGTTGATCTCGGCCGCCTCGCCGGGGGTGACGTCGAGGGCGTTGAGGTCGGCTTCGGTGGGCTTGTCGGTCATGGGTCGCGTCCTTGGGGATATTCGACTGTAACGCATCGCTCGCCGATTGGCAGCGGAGCCGCGTTCCTTGACAGCCCCATCGCACGGGACTTGATTGGCGAAAAGACAAACGCGAACAGCGGGGACGAGATGGCGCCAGCACCGCGAAACCGCAGACCGGCGCGACTGACGCCCGTCAAGGCGAAACTGGCGGCCGAAATCCGGCAACAGCTGGTGGATCAGGGCGGGGCCGCCCACCGCGACGTGGTCATCGGCCGGATCCTGCAGCGCAAGGGGCTGAACGGCCTCGCCGCCGACCGCACCCGCCGCGCCCTGCTGTCGGCCTTCGAACTGCACGCCCATCCCGATCCGGACAGCGGGGCGCCCCATCTGTTCGACCTGCCCTTCGGCCCGGACTCGCATCGGTGGGCGCTGGACGAGCCGGTTCGGCGTCGTCCTACATTCTGAACACGCCGAAGGTCGTCTCCGGGATCGGGGCGTTCAGGCTGGCCGAAATGGCCAGGCCCAGCACGTCGCGGGTCTGGACCGGATCGATGATCCCGTCGTCCCACAGACGGGCGGTGGCGTGGTACGGATTGCCCTCGTCCTCGTATTTCTGTCGCACCGGGGCCTTGAAGGCTTCCGCCTGTTCCGGGGTCCAGCTGTCGGCGTCGCGGTGGACGGTGGCCAGCACCGCGGCGGCCTGTTCGCCGCCCATGACGCTGATCCGGCTGTTGGGCCAGGTGAACAGGAAGCGCGGCCCGAAGGCGCGGCCGCACATGCCGTAGTTGCCGGCCCCGAAGCTGCCGCCGATCAGGACGGTGAATTTCGGAACCTCGGCCGACGCGACGGCGGTGACCAGCTTGGCCCCGTTCTTCGCTATGCCCTCGGCCTCGTATTTGCCGCCGACCATGAAGCCCGAGATATTCTGCAGGAAGACCAGCGGTATCTTCCGCTTGCAGGCCAGTTCGATGAAGTGGGCCCCCTTGAGCGCGCTTTCCGAGAACAGCACGCCGTTGTTGGCGAGGATGGCGACCGGATAGCCCCAGATGCGGGCGAAGCCGCAGACCAGCGTGGTCCCGTACAGGGCCTTGAACTCGTCGAACTCCGAGCCGTCGACCAGCCGGGCGATGACCTCGCGCACGTCATAGGGGGCGCGGACGTCGTCGGGGATCAGGCCGTACAGTTCCTCGGCGTCATAGGCGGGGGCGCGGGGTTCGCGCACGTCCATGGCGACGGTCTTCACCGTGTTCAGGCTGTCGACGATGGTGCGGACCATCTCCAGCGCGTGCTCGTCGTTCTCGGCGACATAGTCGACCACGCCCGAGCGGCGGCCGTGGGTCTCGGCCCCGCCCAGTTCCTCGGCCGAGATGACCTCGCCGGTGGCGGCCTTCACCAGCGGCGGGCCGGCGAGGAAGATGGTGCCCTGTTCGCGCACGATCACCGTCTCGTCCGACATGGCAGGGACATAGGCGCCGCCTGCCGTGCAGGAGCCCATGACGCAGGCGATCTGGGGGATCGATTTCGCCGACATCCGGGCCTGGTTGAAGAAGATGCGGCCGAAATGGTCGCGGTCGGGGAAGACCTCGGCCTGGTGCGGCAGGTTGGCCCCGCCGGAATCGACCAGATAGACGCAGGGCAGGTTGTTCTGCTCGGCGATCTCCTGCGCCCTCAGGTGCTTCTTCACGGTCAGGGGGAAGTAGGCGCCGCCCTTCACCGTCGGGTCGTTGGCGACGATCATGACCTCGCGGCCGGACACCCGGCCGACGCCGCAGATCATCCCCGCGCCGGGCGCTCCGTCGGGATCCCTGGCGTCGCCATACATGCCGTTGGCGGCCAGCTGGCCGATCTCGAGGAAGGGCGAGCCCGGGTCCAGCAGACGGTCGACGCGGTCCCGGGGCAGCAGCTTGCCGCGCGAGACGTGGCGGTCGCGGCTGGCGTCCGTTCCGCCGCGGGCCGCCTTCGCGACTTTCGCATGGAGTTCGTCGCGAAGCGCCCGGTTGTGGGCGTCCAGGACCTTGAAGGCGGGGCTGTGCGGATCGATCGCGGAAGTCAGCTTGGGCATGCCGCTGGTGTAGGGGGCTTGCCGCGCCGGGAAAAGCCCTAGCGCTTCTGGAACACGTAGCGGCAGCCTTCGGCGGGCGGCGCGGACTCCAGCCCGCCGAAATAGACGCCGTCCAGCGCCAGCCGGCCATCCTCCTCGACCCGAGCACGACCCTTCAGCATCAGGCCGGCCGGCACGGTGTTGCCGCGTTCGACGACGAAGCCGATGCGCCCCGCGGCCGGATCGAACTCGACCGATCCCCAGTAATCCTGGCGCACCTCGAACGGCACAAAGGTGACGGCGAAGCGCCCGTCGCTGTTGAACCGCAGTTCGCGCAGCGGATCGCGCGGAACCGGCCCACCGCAATCGACCGAGGCTTGGGACCAGAAGCCCGTCAGAACGGGCCCCTCGGCGGGCGCGATGCGGAATCGGGTCCGCACGGTCCGCGAGCCCAGCGTCCCCGTGATCTCCACATCCTCGCCGGGCGTCGCGCCGCGCCCGATGACGACCCGCTGGCGCTCGGGCGCGATCGTCACGGCGGGGCTGGAGGACGTCCACCCGCTGAAGCATTTCAGGGGCACGGCGATCATGCCGTGCAGGCCGTCGTTGGCGTGGATCGGAATCTCCCCCCCGGGGCGGCCGGGCGCGATGGCTACGCCGATGCTCAGCTGGTCGGAGTCATAGGCTTCGCACGGAGGCTCGTCCTGCTGAGCCGGGGCGGTGATCAGGGCGGCGGCGAACAGCAGGTCCAGCATGGATATCTCCCGAAGCGAGAGGACCAACGTCTCCGGTGCGGGCCCTCACGTCAACAACGCCCGGAATGACCGTGGCGCGGATGTCCGTCGTGGTCCAGCTTATGGATCCCCCGGCTTTCCCTGGTTGACCTTGCTGCGCGGCCGTGGCCTGTCCGCCGTCCCATGATCGGCTTCAACACCCAGACCCGGACGACCCTGCGCGAGCTGCTGCACCTGGCATGGCCGGTGGTGCTGGCGCGAATCGGCATCATGACCATGGGCCTGACCGACGTGATCGTGGTGGGCAACTACTCGGGGCTGGAGCTGGCCTTCAGTTCGCTGGCCCTCGCCCCCACGGCCATCATCGTCACCACCGCCGTCGGCCTGATGATGGGGGTGCAGGTCATGACCGCCCGCCTGATCGGCCAGGGGCGGCGCGGCGAGGTCGGCGGGGTGCTGCGCCGGGGCGTGACCTATTCGCTCCAGCTGGGCGTGATCTCGATGATCGGTCTGATCCTGGTCGGGCCGTGGGCGCTGAAGCACATGGGTCTGGCTCCGGGGCTGGGCGAGGGGGCCTCGCCGGTGCTGGTGGTCTTCGCCCTGTCGATGCCCGGCTATCTGGTCAGCGTGGCGGCGCAATTCTTCCTCGAGGCCCTGCATCGGCCGCGGGCCGGCATGTGGGCCATGTGGATCGCCAATGGCGTCAATCTGGCGCTGAATTTGCTGCTGGTGCCTGACATCCTCGGCCTCGGGATCGACGGCGCCGCGGCCTCGGCCTGGGCCACCTTCGTCGCGCGGACGTCGCTGGCGGTCTTCCTGATCGTCTACATCGTCCGCCTGCCCGAGGCGCGGGCGCTGGGCGTGTTCCGCCGTCCGGCGCGCAACCGGTCCGACGAGCGGGAGCAGCGCAAGGTCGGCTACGGCGCCGGCAGTTCGTACTTCATCGAGGTCGGCGCCTTCGCCGCCATGACCTTCATCGCCGGCCAGCTGGGGGCGATCGAGACCTCGGCCTGGGCCATCGTGCTGAACGTCTCGGCCATCGTCTTCATGGTCCCGATGGGCCTGTCGTCGGCGACGGCGGTGCTGGTGGGTCGGGCCTACGGAGCGCGGGACGGGCGCGGCGTGCTGCGCGCCGGCCTGGTCGGAATCGGCGTGGTGGTCGCCCTGACGCTGATCGTGGCGCTGGTCGTGTGGCCGGGCGCGCCCCTGATCGCCAGCGCCTATAACCGGGACCCTGAACTGCTGGCGGTGGTGATCCCCGCCCTGGTGCTGACGACCCTGTTCTTCGTCGCCGACGGCATCCAGGTGGTCTCGGCCTCGGCCAACCGCGCGGCGGGCGACGTGTGGTGGCCGACGATCATGCATTTCGCCGCCTACAGCCTGATCATGATGCCGCTGGGCTGGTGGTTCGCGCACGAGATCGGCGTGAACGGCCTGGTCTGGGCGGTGATCATCGCCAGTCTGGTGTCGTCGGCGCTGCTGACGGGACGGTTCGTGCGAGTGGCGAAGAGGCTGCCAAGCTAGCGTTCTCCCTCCCCATGAAAGGGAGGGAGAAGGTGACGCGCCCGCTTCGCCCCTCTATATCCAGCGCTCATTTTACGACCGGATTCCCATGGCCCGCATCCTCATCACCTCGGCGCTGCCGTACATCAACGGCATCAAGCATCTGGGGAATCTGGCGGGCTCCATGCTGCCGGCGGACGTCTACGCCCGGTTCAAGCGGGCGCAGGGGCATGAGGTGCTCTACATCTGCGCCACCGACGAGCACGGCACCCCGGCCGAGCTGGCCGCCGCCGCCGCCGGGCAGGACGTCCGGACCTATTGCGACGAGCAGCACGAGATCCAGAAGGCGGCGGGTCAGGCCTTCGGCCTCAGCTACGACTGGTTCGGCCGCTCCTCGAACGCCCCGAACCATCGCCTGACCCAGCATTTCGCCGAGGTCCTGGAGAAGAACGGCCTGATCGAGGAGCGTGTCGACCGGATGATCTATTCCGTCGACGACGCCCGCTTCCTGCCCGACCGCTATGTCGAGGGGACCTGCCCGCACTGCGCCCACGTCGGCGCGCGCGGCGATCAGTGCGACAACTGCGGCCGGCTGCTGGACCCCACCGACCTGATAGACCCGTATTCAGCCGTGTCGGGTTCACGGAACCTTGAGGTCCGGGACACGCGGCACCTCTATCTGCTGCAGACCAAACTGGCCGACCGCATCCGGGCGTGGATCGGGTCGAAGACGGACTGGCAGACCCTGGCGCGCTCGATCGCCCTGAAGCATCTCGACGAAGGCCTGATCGACCGGGGCATCACCCGCGACCTGAAATGGGGCGTGCCGGTGGTCGGTCCCGACGGCGGGCCGCGTCCCGGCATGGAGGGCAAGGTCTTCTATGTCTGGTTCGACGCCCCGATCGAATACATCGGCGCGACCGAGGAATGGGCCGATGCGACCGGCGGAACCTGGCGCAACTGGTGGCGGACGGACGAGGGCGCCGACGACGTCCGCTACGTCCAGTTCATGGGCAAGGACAATGTCGCCTTCCACACCGTCAGCTTCCCGGCGACCATTCTGGGTTCGGGCGAGCCGTGGAAGACGGTCGATACGCTGAAGGCCTTCAACTGGCTGAACTGGTACGGCGGCAAATTCTCGACCAGCCAGAAGCGCGGCGTCTTCATGGACCAGGCGCTGGAGCTGCTGCCGGCCGACTACTGGCGCTGGCACCTGACGGCCTACGGACCCGAGCATTCCGACGCCGCCTTCACCTGGGAGCAGTTCCAGTCGACGACCAACAAGGACCTGGCCGACGTGCTGGGCAATTTCGTCAACCGCATCGTCAAATTCGCGGAGTCCAAGTTCGACGGCGTCGTCCCCGACGCGGGCCAGCCCGGTCCTCTGGAGGCGAAGCTGGAGGCCGACCTGCGCGCCGGCATCGCCGAGGCCACGGCCTGGTTCGAGGCCATGGAGTTCCGCAAGGCCGCCGTGGCCCTGCGCGCCGTCTGGGTGCTGGGCAATGAATATCTGCAGGAGGCCGCGCCCTGGACCGCCTTCAAGACCGACGTGGATCGGGCGGCGGTGGGGGTGCGCACAGGCCTGAACCTCGTGGCCCTGTTCGCGCGTCTGGCCGCACCGGTGATGCCGGACTCGGCGGTCAGGATCGGCGCCGCCGTCGGGGCCACGGACCTGAGCTGGCCGACGGCGGACGAGCGGCTGCTGGACGTCCTGCCGCGCGGCCAGACCGTGGCCGCCGCCGGGGTGCTGTTCACCAAGATCGAGGACGTGCAGGTCGCGGAATGGTCGGAGCGGTTCGGCGGGGCCTGAGCCTGCGCGTCGTGGCGCCGGACAGAAAAAGGGCCCCGGTTTGCACCGGGGCCCTTTTTCGTATCAGGGCGCTGGCGGGGCCACCGCGGCCGGGGGTGGAGACTCCGCCGGCCTGGCCGGCAACCCCGTCGCGGGGGCCGAACTCTCCTCGCCGCTCACACCCTTCAGGTATTTGGCCTTCTCTTCTTCACTGATGTCCAGGAAGGCCGGGGCGGCGGCGTTGAACGCGTCCATCCGGTCGGTTCGCACGACCACCGACCGCGCGCCGTCCCAGACCATGTGCACGGCGACATAGAGGACGATGACCAGGCCGACGTAGCCGATCCAGCGATGCTTCGTCAGCAGCTTGGCGATGAAGGTCGCGGCCACGCCCATCAGGCCGATGGACAGGATCAGGCCGAAGACCATGATCCACGGGTGTTCATGCGCGGCGCCCGCGACGGCCAGCACATTGTCCAGCGACATGGTCACGTCGGCGATCATGATCTGCAGCAGCGCGGCGCCGAAGGATTTGCGCTTGAGGCCCAGGGCCTCGGGCGGCGGGCCGCCGCCGTGGTGGGCGGACAGGGCGGTTTCAAGCTCGGCCTCGGCCTCGGCCTGATCGTGGGTGCGCTGCTCCTGCAGTTCGCGCCACATCTTCCAGCAGACCCACAGCAGCAGGATGCCGCCCGCCAGCAGCAGGCCGATAATGGCCAGAAGCTGCACGGTGATCAGGGCGAAGCCGATGCGCAGGACGACGGCGGCGGCGAGGCCGATCAGGATCGCCTTCTTGCGCTGCTCGGGCGCGAGGGCGGCGGCCGCCAGGCCGACGGCGACGGCGTTGTCGCCCGCCAGCACCAGGTCGATCATCAGCACCTGGCCGAGGGCGGAGGCCTGGCTGGCGAGTTCGGGAGACGAGAGAAATTCCATGGGCGCGCTCTAGGACAGGATCAGTCGGGCATCAATGCCGGATCAGCCGGACTGCTTCCGACTGGCTTCGTACAGCGCCACGGCCGCCGCATTGGAGACGTTCAGGCTTTCGAACCCGCCGGGCATGGGGATCTTCGCCAGCACGTCGCAATGCTCGGCCACCAGACGGCGGAGGCCGTCGCCTTCCGAGCCCATGACCAGCACCGTCGGACGGCTGTCCAGCGCCTGTTCCAGGGTCAGTTCGGCCGAGCCGTCCAGACCGACGGCGCGCCAGCCGAGATCGGCCAGCTTCTCGAGCGCGCGGCTGAGGTTGGTCACGCGGGCGCAGGGCAGGCGTTCGGTGGCGCCGGCCGACGCCTTGGCCAGGGCTCCGGCGAGGGCGGGGGAGTGCCGGTCCTGGACCACGATGCCCTTTGCGCCAAAGGCGAGGGCCGAGCGGAAGATGGCGCCGACGTTCTGGGGGTCGGTCAGTTGATCCAGCATGACGATGACGCCGCCGTCACCCGCGATATCCTCCAGCGCCACGCCTTCCAGCGGCTGGACCTTGAAGGCCAGGCCCTGGTGGACGGCGCCGGGCGGCAGCATGCGGTCGAGGGCCTGGATCTCGATGATCTCGATCTTGTGGCCGTGGGCCGCCTGATCGCGCTCAAGCTCGGCGGCGCGGTCGGCGGTCGCCAGCAGCCGGCCCATGCCCTTGCGGGCCGGATTGGCCAGGGCGGCGAGGACCGGATGACGGCCCCAGACGAAATTGTCGGCGTCCGCCTTGGCCCGTGACGGGCGCGGCGCGGAATCATTGAAGGTCTTCGGCTTGGGATTCGGGTTCCAGCCGCCGCGGTCAGGACCACCTGCTGACGGGCCCTTGGCGCCGGCTCCGGGCCCGCCCGGGCGAGCCGCGGACTTGTCGCCGAAAACCGGTTTTTTGCCCGATTTCCGGTCGTTGCGTTCTGGATTTCTCGACACTATAAGACGCCCTCCGATTTGGAGCCCTGAGGGCTTTCGGGTCTGGCGCCCCTCCTAAACCAGGCGACGCGGGACACCGAGAGCTTTTGTTGTTTCGACGGCCGAAAGGTCGCCGGCGCATCGGTCCGACGGTTCGAAAACGCGCTGGGGGAATGTCCCGAGTGGCAAAGGGGGGGGACTGTAAATCCCCTGCGTAAGCTTCGCAGGTTCGAGTCCTGCTTCCCCCACCACGCGGTTTCGAAACGAAGGTCCGGACCCCACATCGGGTCGGCTGCGGAAGGCTTTACGGCCCGACGCAGTCTCCGTGCGGGTATAGTACAATGGTAGTACAGCAGCCTTCCAAGCTGAATATGTCGGTTCGATTCCGTCTACCCGCTCCAGAATTCTCAAGCTGACCCAATCGCCCCTTCCCGGGCCACAGGAGTTTTGGCCATGGCCAAGGAAAAGTTCGAACGTAACAAGCCGCACTGCAACATCGGCACGATTG
>NZ_JAQSDY010000004.1 GCF_029946145.1 Brevundimonas sp. | reverse complement strand
ACACCTCCACTTTGGCACATCGATGCCGTCGGGGGGCGTCCACCCCATCGCTTTCCGGCAGGTCGCAGTCGGCCTCATTGATGCGGCAGAGGGAACCGTCAGGGTATCTGACGGAGTTCAATTCAGGACTTCGTGGGGAAGGCAGTAGCCTGTCGGGGTCGTGTCGTTCTGGCCTTGCGGTGAATCTCAAGGAGTGAGTTCTTGGTCTGGGTATCTTCGACCGTCTGTCGTCTTGGTCGTTCTGCTCATAACTCTTCACAGCGAGCCTGACGGATCAGTTCGCGGCGGACGGTTAAGCGAAACCCCGGCAACCGACGCGTGGCGAAGGATTGCCCCAGCTGGGGAGGCTATGTCTGGCGGCTGGCCGCCTCTGATAGAAACAGATTGTCGGAGGTCCAGGGCGTGATCTCCTTCGACAGGTAGCGGCCCCATCCCGGCACGTCATAGGCGGGCTGGATGTCGATGGTGCCGCCGGGCACAAGCTTACGCCATATGGCCGTCGCGGCTTCATGAACGCAGTCTAGGTGCTTGTCTCCGCAGGTCATGGCGAGGTGGACGTGAAGGTTCGTGTCGAGGTGTTCGATCACCGCGATGTAGGAGGACCGTTCGTCCGCACGGTTGAGCCAATTTCTGCCGAGCGCCGCATGGTCCAGCATGGCGTGAAACAGTCGGGTCTTCTGCATGGCGCCTGCCGGTAATGTGGGGCGATGGAAGGCCAGGGTTATCGCCAATGAGGGTTTCGCGTCCGCAATAAATTGGGCGACGGACGGTCGATAGGACGCGACAGTGACGGAGGTCGGGAGGGTCATTTTGGACCTACCGAGCCAGTGCTGCCCCATGACGCGATTTCGTCGGCCGTATAGGTCCGCACCGGCTCGCGCTTGATGTGCGACCAGCAGCCCTTCTTGGCCGGAGGCGGCGCGAAGGCGGCCTCTCGCGGGCGGCCCCTGTGTTTGTTTCGTTGCCAGTCCATCTTCGCCATCTGCGCCCTCCGAGGAAAAACTGAAGGGGCGGCCGCTGGGCCGGCGCCTTCGAATTCTATTTATCCCTGGGGGTCCGAGCGGCTTTGGCTGTCGCGGCTCGCGGAAGCCACAATGAAGCAAGCAGCCATGCAATCGGACGATCATCTGAGTAAAATCGCTGATAATATCAGCGAACCGAAAGGTTCGGGAAGTACATCTGTGACTTAATCGCCACACTTCCAATCGTTGTTAAGTGTTCGTGTCGATTTTGATTGCCGTCGGGTGGGGTTGGTGTATGACGGCCGCATCGGAAGGGACGGCGGGATTGGCGCCGAACCGGATTTCATGCCGCCAGTTGGTTTCGGCCAACGTCTCGGCATCGGTAGGTCTCCTGACCATCCGCGTGGGCGAAAAGGACCCAGGCACGCCTCCGATAGGCACCCCGCAACGGCCATCCCGGCCCTGCGGTCTTTCAACGACCACGTTGGAAGTCTGGTGTCCTAGCTGCGTGCTGCCCGGCCTTTCAACGTGGTCTCCCCAAGGAGACAGACGTGACGAACATTTCCGATCCAATCGTCAGTGACGACGACCTGATCAAATCGCTGCAGGCTCGACATGCAGCGAACCTTAAGCCCGGGCTGGATGGGCACGCCGAACGACGGAAGCTCTACCTCGAAACGGCTCTCGCGTACGGCAGGTTGGGGAAGGACAACGCTGCCCTGATCAAAGCGGCAGAAGACCTCGGTGCCAAAAAGAGGAAGGGGCAAGACGCCTCTTGCTATCTGGCCCCGGGTTTGGTCGGCGTGAAGCTCAAAGATTATACGGGCGACGCCTACGACAAGGTCAAAGGTCGCCTCCAGACGGTGGCGGGGGTTCTGAAGGCGGCAGACCATTTGGCCGGCCCCCACGGCGGCTTGGCGAACATAGACCTCGGAAAGCTCGGGGGGTTGTTCGGTGACGCGACAGCTTTTCAGAAGGCGGTCAAGGCGACCCTTCGGGACATCAGGACGGCCGAAAAGGCGACCGTGGCCGGAGACTTCACGATTGCCGATTTCCAGGGCGAGGATGACGCAGCGGAAGTCAAGGCGACTGCTCGGGTCATCGAGACGCTGAAGGCCTACCCGTCGATTGCGGAGGTGACCGGTCTGAAGCTGAGCCAGCCGGGTCGACTGTTTGTCCTTGTCGGCCTCGACGATGAAGACGGCACGCGCATCTCTCGCCAGTTACAGCTTGGGCCGGAGCAGATTGCTGCTCTCCTGCCCAAAGATGACCTCTCCAAAGTCGATGGCATGGTCAACGGCGTCGCGGAGGCATTCGCCCTCGCCAAGTACCTCTTCCCGGACCGGACCAGCAGCTACCCGTTGGACGCAGACGAAACGGTGACCAAGGCCACACGGATGCGCCAGAGCACTCGGACGATGCTGATAAAAGGGACCCAGCTCGAGGTCAGCCTCGGGCACGTGGATCAGCCGACGATGCTCATGGTCACGACCTTGAATGACCCTGCGGGCACGGGCGTAACCGAACCTCACGTCGTGCTGGGCAGCTCACGTCGGGTGTTCGAGAGCATCATCATCCCGGAACACACCCGCGTCGCCTATAAGTGGGGCGGCCTAACCAAGCCTGAGGATAAGAAGAACCGCGTTCTGCGCTTCACGAGGTCGGACCCGGACCGTGTCGTGGACATCGGCCTAATCCCGGCAGGCGATTGGGGCGACAGTATTTACCAGAAGCCGTTCGCACATCGGTTGAGCGCCGAGTACAGCGACGTTGGAGTCCGAACCATTAGCGATGAAGTGCTCGCCCGGCTGAAGGCGGAAGTGCTCGATGACAAAACCGCGCGCAAAGTAGCGGATGTCGTCGTCCGGATGAAGGAGGGCAACCTGCTCATCAAGTTGGGGACGGCGTCGAACCTGCAGTACGACGCCGCGCTCGATGGCGGCCGTGCTGATGAGTTCAAGTTGAACATCGGCGGTGAGGACTTCCGTCTGGCCCTATCTGCCGCGATGGCCGGGACCACCGACGATCAGGTTGGCATCTCGGGTGACGCGCGTGGCGTGGTCCGCATTCAATGGAATGGCCGGGGCGCAAAGCATGCGGTCTACATCGCCAAGAAGGACGGGGACCGCCGGGACAGCGCGGGTCTGTTCCAGCGCTACGACCGGATGACGTTCCCGCACGTCGTGGTCATGAAGGGGGCCGCCTAAGGGACGGGGGCGGCTTCGGCCGCCCTCAACCCGGCGTTCCATCATGAAAGCCAGACACCTAGATCCCGCGCGGGCGCAGTACGCCGTCGCGCTACAAGACCCCTTCATCAGGGGCGCCGGGGGCGGGGTTCTCCCGCGTCCCCTGCCCGCTGATATTATCAGCGACGACCTGAACTTCCTCGATCCGCTGAACCCGCACTTCGCGTCACCCTTCGCGTTGGTGTCGTGGGGACAGTATCTTCGCGGTCAGCCCCAAGGTGCGCCCGGCATCGTCGGCGCGCGGGACCGGGACAAAACCACGATCCTGGGCGACAGCGGGGGCTATCAGTTCATCGGAGCCCCGACTTTGTACGAGGGGGCGAGCACGGCGCGCAGGTCCGTTTCCTGGCTGGAATCCAACACCGACTTGGCGATGACCCTCGACATCCCGACCCGAGCCATCAACCCGTCGGGGCGCTGGACCTCGTACGAAGATTGCTTGGCCGATACGCTGACGAACCTTCGCGCGATCACGGACTCCCGGGGTTCGACCTCGACCCGGTTCCTGAACGTGCTCCAAGGTCGGGACGCGGCCGAGTGCCGACATTGGTACAAGGCGGTGAAGGACTACCAGTTCGACGGCTGGGCGTTCGGCGACGAAAGCCGCCAACTTCCGATCATGCTCGAACTGGTCGCCCGGATGGTCGACGAAGGTCGCCTTGGGACACACCTTCATGTTCTTGGCTCAAGCAGCATGACGCGAGCCGTTGAACTGACGGCCCTGAAGCGCGCTCTCGCCGCGAAAGGGATCAAGGTTGAAATCACCTTCGACACCGCGACGCCCAGCATCATGGCTGCCAATAATCAGCTTGTGAGTTGGCTCAGGGCCAGCAGAAAGGAATTGGTGTCCGGGGTCTTGCCTCTTGCTGTGGACCCCGACCTACGCGACCAACACTTGACCTTTCCAATCCCGGAAACCTTTGTCGGAAGCCGCGTGGACACGGCGGACCTAATCGTCCGGGGCGGGACCGCTCAGAGTGGGATCGACGCGGTTTCGCATCTGCTCCTGACCCACCACAATATCGAACAGTCGCACCGGCTGATCGAGCAGGCGAACCGGGTCGTCGACCTTGCTGCATACCGCACCGACATGGCACCGGCGGCGCTCCTGCTGCGCCTAAACGACATCAGGAAGTTCCTGACCCGCGCCGACCCGAAGAAGTACATCAGCGGACATCTCGGGGGCTTCAGCGAACCGCTCGATCCGGAGCGTTCCGAATGATCGTCCTCAACCGGGTGCAGTTGGAACTCCTGGGCTACTCTTCTGGGTGCCCTGCGCTCTGGTCGCCCGATAGACAGTCATCCGCGAAATGCCGAGCAGACGGGCGACCTCGGTCGGGCCGGCACCCTGTGCTGACAGTTCACGTATCGCGGCCAAATCGACTGACTGTTGCCGACCCTTGTATGCGCCGCGCGCCTTCGCCGCCTCGATACCCGCCCGCTGACGTTCCAGAAGAAAGGACCGTTCGAGTTCGGCGACCATGCCGAGCGTCGTAATAACAATGCGGCCGAGGTCGCCGCCCGTGCTGATCTCGGGTTCAAGGACGCGCAGGCTGGCACCTTTGGCTTCGAGCTCGGCCACGATGTTCAGAGTGTCCCGCGTCGATCTGGCGAGACGGTCGAGCCGGACGACGACGAGCTCATCTCCCTCGCGGATGAAATCGAGGATCGCTCCGAGCTCCCCGCGCCCCTCGCGGACTGAGCCCGTGACCTTCTCGGCGCGGATGGGCGCGCATCCGTCCCGCGCCAGTCGATCGATCTGTGACTGGTAATCCTGTCCCGCGCTGCTGACCCGCGCATACCCTATCCTCGCCATCGTCCCTCCCGGTGTAACAATAGGGGGAACTCTGCTGCCGTCCGTCACAAAGAGCGACCAGCCAGGCATATGTGACACGGCAGCGGGTGCCGGGGCGTAACAGCCGGGCGTCACGCACGGGTGTAGTCATACTGTACATCGCCCGCGACTGCGGGGTCCGCTGCTGACTCAATGCGGCGATTGGCGACGTCCGGTTTCGGGCAGGATGCTGAACAGCCGGCGAATACGCAGGTCTGACTCATAACAGCGGCTCCAAACGTCCGGTGTCAGGGTGCGGTCAGCGTCAAGATCTAGACCTGCGTCGAAACGGAGATCGACCATGTCAGCCATCCCCACCCCCCGATCAGAACCATCAAGACTAGGGACCTCGGCGCGCGCCTCGCCCACTGGCTGCTCGTTGCCTCGATCGCCAGGGCCTTCCCCTCGTCGGAAGGCGACCATGAGGCTCAAAAACGAAGCTCTGATCTGGCCGGTGCTCCTCGCGGCATTGCTTGGCGGGTGCGAAAGCGAACCAACCGCGCAGCAACAACAGCGGTCTGAGCAGGAAAGGGCTGCGACGCTTCAAACCCCCCAATCCATAGCCATCGAACACGGCGAACTTCACGAAACGCTCGCTCGAGCGGCGGGAGAAGGTGGCGAGGTAGGAGCTGCGGCTGGCGAGTTGGAACGCGCGCTCGCACCGCATTTCAAGCGTGAAGAGGAAATTGCCACGCCGCCACTCGGCCTGCTGCTCCCCTTGGCGCAGGGCGATGCGACGCCGGAGATGCGATCTGTCCTGCTGATGACGGATGCACTCGAACGCGAGCTGCCCCAGATGCTCCGCGAGCACGACGCCATCCGTATGGCGGTGACGAAATTCCGGGCCGCAGCCGAACGCAAAGGGCAGCAAGACTATGTTCGCTTTGCCGACAATCTGGCAGCTCATGCACGGCAGGAGGAGGAGATACTTTATCCCGCTGCCATTTTGGTCGGCCGCCATGTTGCCGGAACTGCACCTCAGCGGTAGCAGGCCCCTAGCCCTCAGTTTCACTGGATGTTGGTGATCGCCATCGCGGTGGCGCTCCTATCCTCTGATGAAGACAGCACCCTCACCGCGTCGCATCACCGTCGGCCGAATAGTTTTACGGGTCCTGTGGGGGGTTCATAGGGAAGAACTGAGCCGCTTCCCCGATTTATCCAGACTTCGCGGATAGCGCTTCACATCCGTGCCGCTGCGTTGAGAAGAGAACCCCCGCGTTGACGGCCGTGAGCGCTAACAGGATCCCGACAGCTGCGCTCAGCGGATTGAGGGCGAGCGAGGTGGGGACGCGGCGAACGTCGTCACGGGGCTAGTTCATACTGCGATACGATCCTGCGGCCTTCACACTCGGCGACGGTGGGTCCTTCGAGCATGCGCTGACGCTGTGTGAGCCGAGACGGGGGCCGAGTGACTGGCGTTCCTAAAATCTTCGTCTTGGGTCGGTCGCGATTATAGCCACGGTGTCAGGGTGCGGTCAGCTTCACAGTCCAGATATCCCCCGAACGGAGATCGACCATGTCAGCCGCCGCCACCCTTGCGATCAGAACCATCAAGACCTGGGACCTCGGCGTGCGTCTGTTCCACTGGCTGCTCGTCGCCTCGATCGCTCTGGCCTTCCTTTCCTCGGAAGAAGACAGCATCCTTTCAACTTGGCATGAACCCGCCGGCTGGGTCGCGGCGGTTCTGATCGCGTTCCGGCTAGTATGGGGCGTCGTCGGGGGCGAGCATGCGCGGTTCGCCAATCTGATCCGGCCGTCGCGGCTAAAGGGGCATGTCACGGGCCTGTTCGCCGGCCGGGTTCATGCCTCGCTTGGTCACAATCCTCTGGGCGGAATTGCGGTTATCGGCCTGCTCATCCTCGCCGCCGCGACGATGTTCACCGGCGCCGCCGGCGATGAGGATATTCACGAGGCCATTGCTTGGACCCTGCTGGCAATGATCGCCCTGCATGTCGGTGCTGTCATCGCCATGTCGTTTCTGACCCGGGACAACTTGATCGGGGCGATGATTACCGGCCGGAAGAAGACGACCCATTTCCCCCATGCGCGGGATGCCACGCCTCCGGGCCGCCTTGCCGTGCCTCTCGCGATGCTGGCAGTTGCGGGCTCTGGCTATGTAGCGATGCGGATCGACCCCAACGCCTTCGCGCCCGGCGTGAGGACGGAGGCTGCGGAATCATCCGAACTGGAAGAAGGCGGGGAACGCGCCCATGGGGAAGATGAGTATTGAGAGGGCCGAATCTTCGCTGAACGACCGTGCCAAAGAGCTGCGTCGTTGGCGCCACGGACAGCGGCGCGCAGCCAACCGATTCGCGCGACCAGATGACGTTCAAGTCGGCTCATGATCAGTCCTTCCGACGGGAGGGAATCTGAGAATTAGTTCTGACCGGTCCGGACGAGTCTCGAGCCGGCCGCCATGCGCCGCCATGATACGCGACACAATTGCCAAGCCGAGACCCGCGCCGCTGCTGCTGGCATGATCGCCCCGCCGGTGGCGTTGACTGAGCTCGGCCAGGCGAGTGGCCGCGAGACCGGGGCCGCCGTCCATGACCGAAAGCAGGAGCCCCGGGCCCGCGGTCACCGTAACCACGCCCCCGTCGGGCGTCACCCGCAGCCCGTTTTCAACCAGATTGCGCAGCGCGGCCGCGACCGCCTCGCGACGCCCTTCGACGGCTGGCGCACCTTCCAATTCAAGAGCAAGCGACTTTCCCTCGTTCGCCGCGAGGGGGGCGTATTGGGCGACGATCTCCGCGGCGACCCCGGCCAGACCGACCGGGGTTGCGGTTGCCGGCGCCGCCGAATGGGCGTCGAGCTGCGCCAGCATCAGCAGCTGATCGACCAGACGCGACATGGCGGCGACGTCCTGCTTCAGCCGCCGTCCGTCCTCGTTGTCCAGCCCGTCGAGCTCTAGCGCCAGCACCGCCAGCGGCGTCCTCAGCTCATGAGCCACATCGGCGGCGAAGGCTTCCTGTCGAGTGGCGGCTAGGTCCAACCGCGCCAACACACCGTTCACGGCGCCCGCGAACCCCCTCGCTTCGGTAGGAAAGTCTTGGGCATCGACCCTGAAGCCCTTGTCGGCGGTTTGGGCGGCCTCGATCCGCGCCGCTGCAACGCTTAGGGGTCGCAAGGACGTTCGGATGACCCAGAGGGCTGCCAAGGTCATCGGCGCAATCAGCACGAGAAGGGGCACGACTACATGATCGGCGACCTCGTTGGCGATGCCGACGAACTGGATTTCGTCCCGCCGCGAGCGCGACAACAGGCCGTATTCAATCCCCACGAACAGCAGCAGGATGGTCCCGCCAATGAGGCCCATCAGAGCGAAGCCCAGCACCAGCCGCCGGAAGATGGACGACGACGGGGTCACGCGGAGGCGTCCCGCATCAGATAACCCAGACCCCGCACCGTGTGCAGCCGGCCCGTGCAGCCGGCGTCATCCAATTTGCGCCGCAACCGGGACACTGCCACCTCGACCGCATTGGGGGTAACGGGCTCGTTGAAGGGGTAAAGCGACTCCTCCAGGACCCCGCGTGTTACAACCGAACCGGCCCGGCGCATCAGCACCTCCAGAAGGTCCCCCTCACGGCGCGAGAGGTCGATCGACGTGTCGCCGCAGGTCGCCTGGCGCGAGGCGACGTCGAATGCCAGATCGCCCAGCGCCAGAACCGGGCTGATGCGCTGCCCGGGCCGGCGCAGGATCGCCCGGCACCGCGCTGCCGCTTCGGAGATTTCGAAAGGCTTGACCAGATAGTCATCGGCCCCGGCATCCAGACCGGTGACCCGATCCTCAAGCCCGCCCCGCGCGGTCAGTACGAGAACCGGCGTCAGGTCCGACGAACGCCGGAGGGTCCGCACCCAGTCTAGCCCGTCGCCGTCCGGCAGCCCCAGATCGAGCAGGATCAGGTCATAGGCCACGTTGGCGGCGGCTTCGGTCGCGCCCTCCAGGTCCTGGCGCCAGTCGACTGCAAAGCCGTCGCGGGTCAGCCCGTCCCGGAGCAACGCCCCCAGCCGCGCCGAATCTTCAACGAGCAACAGACGCATATCGATATCCGTTTTCTAAGGCAGCACGCTTCCCGCCACCCTACAGGAAAAAGACCAGATTTCCCCGCATCACCACTGCCCCAGGCTGACAGAACCCTGACGGTCGCCCGCCATCTCCACCTGCCCCGTCCTGAGCCGCTCGCACCCCGCCAGTTTGCCCTTTCAGACCCCGCCGGGACCGGCTCGATCACCGCGCCCATGCATTTGAGCAGGGTGCTCTTGCCCGATCCCGAAGGGCCGATCAGACCGACGACCTCTCCGGGGGCCACGTACATGTCCACGCCCCGGAGCGCATGGACCGCTGTCTCGCCTTCACCATAGGTCTTGACGAGATTTTCGATGCGGATGCCGTCAGCCACCGATCGCCTCCGCGGGATCGACCCGGAGCGCGGCGCGGATGGCGAGCAGGCTGGCGACCGCACAGATCACCATCACCGCCACGAGGCCCCGCACCGAGTCGCTCGACAGCAACAGCACATATTTGGGAAAGATCGGCGCCCAGACCGTTGCGGCCTCGAAGCCTACTGGCGCACTGCCGAAGCCAAAAGTCCAATTCGGGCGGCATTTTCGCCGACATTGGGCTTCGGCAGAGGATTTGGTTGGTAGAAGTCGGTCGTTCGACTCGGCCGGTGCCCGCCAATGTCCGGAATCCGCGCACCGCCCAAAGTCCGTTCCTGGCGCATAGCCGACCTTGCCCATGGTCAGGCCGGTGGTGCTGGCCTTCCGCTCGCTTCACGCAGAACCGACAAGTAGCCGGGCGCCACTTCCATCCGACCTAACACGCCCTTTTCTCTGAGCTTCTCGTGCAGGGCAGGTAGTTTGTAGCTGTTGACCCACATGAACATGTGGTGCCCGGCGTGTACGCAGCCCGCAGCCGGGTCGGCTCACGGCACGCCCGAAAGCTCGACGTTCAAAGCTATACTGTTGAAATAATACACTGAACAGATTGTGGCCGCCCGCCGCCGCGATCTCCAGCGCCCGCTTGGCGCTCTCCTGTCCCTTGACCTCGCGCAGGTCGGGGACCGCCGCGCCCATCCGCACAGGGCCGGGTTCGGGCGCTCGCAGCACCTGACTGCCCTTGAAATGGTTGACCAGACCGATCAGCGAGCGCGGTGCGAGGATGTTGACGTCGCCGGCCCAGGCGGCCTCGGGTCCGTTGGCTTCCGGGCAGATCAGGCCCAGCCCCATGGCGGAGGCGGCGACCGCCGCCGGCAGGGTTCCGCCAACCGGGGCGATCTGTCCGTCGAGATTCAGCTCGCCGACGGCGGCCCAGCCATCGAGAGCGTCGGGCGCGATCACGCCCATGGCCGCCAGCAGGGCCAGGGCGATCGGCAGATCGAAATGACTGCCCTCCTTGGGCAGGTCGGCGGGGGCCAGATTGGCGATGATCCGCCGCGAAGGCAGGGCCAGCCCGATGCCGGCGAAGGCGCCGCGCACCCGCTCGCGGCTTTCGGCCACGGCCTTGTCAGGCAGGCCGACGATGGCGAAGACGATCGGCCCGTCATTGCCGACCAGCTGCACCTCGACGTCCACCCGCCGCGCCTCGACGCCTTCGAACGCGACCGTCACCACCCGAGCCGCCACGGCGCCCTCCCGCTGCACGGAAGGGAACGAAACACGAACTGATCGCTTTTGCAATCCTCGATTGCGAGGATCACGCAACCAGGAACGTCAGGACGCGCGCTTGCGCTCGATCACGTCCCACATCAGGGCGGCCGCATCGACGCCGGTGAACCGCTTTAATTGTTGGGCGCCGGTCGGCGAGGTGACGTTGATCTCGGTCAGGTAGTCGCCGATCACGTCGATGCCGACGAAGATCAGCCCCCGCGCTCTCAGCGTCGGCCCGATGGCGGCGCAGATCTCGCGGTCGCGAGCGGTCAGCTCGACCGGCGCCGCCGTGCCGCCGACGCGCAGATTGGACCGCACCTGCCCCGAGGCGGGGATGCGGTTGATGGCGCCGACCGGCTCGCCGTCGATCAGGATGATGCGCTTGTCGCCCTTCGACACCGCCGGAATGAATTTCTGGATCACCAGCGGATCGCGGCTGCCCGTCATGTGGATCTCGATCAGGGCCTCGAGATTGGGATCGCCGGCCTTCAGCTTGACCACGCCCGACCCCGCCGCGCCGTGCAGGGGTTTCAGCACCACGTCACCGTGGCGTTCATGGAAATCGACCAGGGCGACCGGGTCCGACGATATCAGGGTCGGCGGGGTCAGGCCGGGAAACTGTGTCACCAGCAGCTTCTCGGGCGCGCTGCGGACCTCGGCGGGGTCGTTCACCACCAGCGTCCCGGGATGCACCGTCTCCAGCAGATAGGTGGCGGTGACATAGGCCATGTCGAACGGCGGGTCCTGGCGCATCAGGATGACGTCCACGTCCGCGCCCAGATCCAGCTTCACCTCGTCGCCGAAGCTGACGTGATCGCCCTCATTGTGGCGCAGGGTCACCGGCCGGGCGCGGCAGAACAGCCTGCCGTCTTCCAGCGCCAGGGTGCGGAAATCATAGACCCACTGGATGTGGCCCCGGTCCTGGGCCGTGGTCATCATCAGCCAGGTGGTGTCGGACTCGATGTTGACCGCCTCGATGGGGTCCATCTGGATCGCGACTCTGAGCATGCACTGTCCTTCCAGGCGGTGGACATTGGCTAATGGGCAGCGGGCGGCGGTCGCGCAACCCTAGTTCAGCTGAAGACGCACCCGATCGACCGACATCCGGCGCGTGACCTCCATGGGGTCATCCAGCGTCCGGGCGTGCGACAGAGCCTCCAGCGCTCCGGCCAGAGCCCCCTGTTTCTCGCGCGCGGCGGCGACGTCCAGCCACGGGCGGTGGTCCTCGGGGTCCAGCAGGGCGCGGCGCAGGGCCGAACGTTCGGCGCCCTCGAAATCCTGGGCGTGGATGGCGCGACTGAACAGCACATTCTGCATCCGGATCAGGGCCTGACGATCACTGACCGGGGCCATCAGAACGTCCAGCCGGTCGGCCACGTGCGGGGTCAGCCCTGCCCGCAGCGCCCGGCGCGTCAGTTCCGAAGGCAGAACCAATCGCCCCTGACTGAACGGGTCCAGCGCCACCGGCCCCTCGGGCGTCTCGACCCGAAGCAGGAAATGGCCGGGGAAGTCGACGCCCTGCGCCTTCACACCCGCGCGCCGCGCGGCGTCGAGATAGAAGACGCTCAACGCCACGGACAGGCCCCGCCGGCGCTCGGCCACATCTATGACGTCGGTATTGGCGGCGGCGTCATAGTGCAGCAGGTCGCCATTCAGGCGCAGATCGGCGGCCATGGTCTCGGCCAGGGCGTCATCCGGGCTTTCGCCGCCGATGCGTTCGGCCAGCCGGTCGGCGGCGTGGTTGGCGAGAGTGCGGACGGGCTCCGGGTCGCGGAACGGATAGTCGTGAATGGCGCAGGCGATGGCCGCCTCAAGCAGCGGAAAGGCGTCGTCCTCGGCCTGTCCGGCCTCGGTCAGCAGGGCGATCGCCTCGTCGCGGGTCATGCAGCGCCCCTCCCGAAGGCGTCAACGCCGCGACGATGGCGCGGAAACCGTCCGGGAGCCAGCGCCACCATATCGATTCGCAACAGGTGTCCGGCCAAGCTGGGTCTTTGACGCAACACCGCCCTGCCCGCCGCGAGCAGGCGGTCGTACTGGTCCGGAGTCAGGGCCGTCAGGGCGCTCTCCAGCGTGGCGCGGCGTTTGACCTCGACCACCGACAGGGTTTTGCCCCGCCGGGCCAGGATGTCGATCTCCCCGGCGCGGGTCTTCAGGCGAAAACCGAGGATCTGGTAGCCCTTCGCCATGAGCAGGGCGGCCGCCAGCCATTCCGAACCGTGACCGGCCCGGTGCGACCGCGATCCCAGCGCGACGCGCCAGTCCCGTTTGACGCGCGCGACCTTCGGCGCCTTCAGCCGGGAACCGGGCTTCGGGGGCTTCACCGCCCCTGCATCTCCAGCGCCCGCTTGTAGAGCGGCTTTCGCGGCAGGTTCAGCGCCCGGGACACCTCGGCGGCGGCTTCGCCAGGCGGCAGGCGGGTCATGGCCTCGGCGAGAGCCGCGTCGGCGTCGGCTTCAGAGACGATTTCTGTCTCACCGGGGCCGACGACGACCACGATCTCGCCCTTGGGCGCCTGGCAGCGCGGATCGACGGCCAGTTCGGCCAGCGAACCCCGGACGCATTCCTCGTACAGCTTGGTCAGTTCGCGGGCGACGGCGGCGGGGCGAGGCCCCAGAACCGCGGCCATGTCGGCGAGGCTGTCGGCCAGACGCGGCCCGCTTTCAAAGAAGACCAGGGTCTGGCGCGCCGTTCGCACCTCTTCCAGCATCGTCCGCCGGGCGCCGGACTTCGGCGGCAGGAAGCCGGCGAACAGCACCCGGTCAGCGGGCAGGCCGGCGATGCACAGGGCCGCCAGCAGGCTGGACGGGCCCGGGATCGGATGCACAGGCAGACCCGCGGCGATCACCGCACGGGCGACGACGAAGCCGGGGTCGCTGACCAGCGGCGTGCCCGCGTCGGACACCAGCGCCACCACGGCCCCCTCGCGCAGCCGTTCGATAGCCAGGTCGGCGGCGCGGGCCGAGGCGTGGTCGTCGCAGCGCTCCAGCCTGACCTTCAGCCCATAGGCTGACAATAGTTTGGCGGTCACCCGCGTGTCCTCGGCCAGCACCAGATCCGCCGCGGCCAGCACGTCGAGCGCCCTCAGGGTCATATCCCGCAGGTTCCCGATCGGCGTCGCCACCAGATAGAGGCCCGACGCCACATTGCGCGGCGGGGGAGCGGTCGGCGGAAACGGTGAGGGATCAGACATCGACGGGACCGTGCCAGCGGTGGGAGTTGGGCTCAAGGGCGAGCGCCGACGGCAGGCGACAGGGCGACGGCGCCGCCCCCCGAAAAATGCCGAAAAGCGAGACTCTCGCCCCTTGCGCCCCTTGGCGATTGACGCAGGCGGGCGGGAATTGCGCAGGCAGGCGCGTGGTCCCGACGGGTCGGCCCGGTTGGGATAGCGATGTCAAAGACCGTGGCGGCGGGATTTCAGTCCCGATCCGTCTATTTTACCACGGCCGGAAACACTGCGAGGGAAACAGCGCGGGTCCCGGGCCGGGCAAGGGACGAGACGGCCCGATTTGGGGGGCGAAAGTAGCGGGTGGTGGAGGGCGGGAGTAGCGCTCTCCGCCCGCGCGGGTCGACTTCAGACCAGAAGGGCTCTGAGCACGCCGTCCAGCACGGGACGGCCCCGGCGTGTCGCCACGACCCTCTGGCCGCGCTGCGAGAGGAAACCGTCCGCGATCAGTCCGGCCAGAGGATCCGCTTCCGGCGACAGACCCAGCGCGGCGAACACGTCCCCTTCCACACCCTCGACCGTGCGCAGGCCCAGCAGGACCTTTTCCTCGGCTGCGTCTCGTACCGACTGCGCTTCCCGCTCGCTCCACGGCGCCCCCGCCCCGACGCCCGCGACATAGTCCCCGATCCCCCGGTGCGCGACCGTCGCCGTCCGCACGCCGACGAGCGTCAGCCGCCCGTGCGCCCCGGGGCCAACGCCGAGATAATCGCCGCCCCGCCAGACGTGCAGATTGTGCGACGAGCGGGCTGCGACGCCGCGCGCGTGGTTGGACACCTCATAAGCTTCGAAGCCCGCGCCCTCGAGCACCGCCTGGGTCGTCTCATAGAGGGCGGCCGACAGGTCCTCGTCCGGCGGGGTCCAGGCATGACGGGCGACGGCGCGGCCGAAGGCGGTCGCGGGTTCGATGGTCAGCTGGTAGGGCGAGACGTGCTCAAACCCCATGTCGAGCGCCTCGGTCAGCTCCGCGGCCCAGCCCTGCGGCGTCTGGCCGGGCCGGGCGTAGATCAGGTCGATCGACAGCCGACCGAAGGCGCGCCCCGCGACCGCTACGGCGCGCCGGGCCTCGTCCGCCGAATGGTTGCGGCCGAGGAAGGCCAGGGCGGCGTCATCCAGGGCCTGCACCCCCATCGACAGGCGATTGACCCCGGCGTCGGCGAGGGCGGCGAAGCGGTTGGCCTCGGCATCGGTGGGATTGGCCTCGAGGGTGATCTCGATCGGCCCGCGCGGCTCGAACAGGGCCGTCGCGCGAGCGATCACCGCGCCCACGGCGTCGGGCGCCATCAGCGAGGGCGTGCCGCCGCCGAAGAAGATCGAGGCCAGCCGGCGAGGCCCTGTCAGCGCCGCCTGCGCCTCCATATCCGTCAGGAGCGCCCGGACCAGCCCCGCCTGCTCCTCCGCCCGCCCCCGATCGCGCACGACGTTGAAGTCGCAATAGGGGCAGATGCGGGCGCAGTACGGCCAGTGGACGTACAGGGCGACGTCAGTTCCAGGGTCGCTATCGCGATGCGCGCGGCGCATCGCTGCTTGAGCGACGTCGTCGCCGGAATCTGGAACCGGATCAGTCAATCAGCGCGGCCTTCAGTTTCGCGAACGCCCGGGCGCGGTGGCTGATCGAATCCTTCAGCGCCGGGTCCAGTTCACCAAAGGTCTGGCTGTGGCCTTCGGGGACGAAGATCGGATCGTAGCCGAAGCCGCGGTCGCCGCGCGGCGGGAAGGTCAGCAGGCCGTCGACCCGTCCCTCGACCACCACGGCCGGGCCGTCTGGCCAGGCCACGGCCAGGGCCGAGGTGAACCAGGCGCGGCGGCCAGAGTCGTCATTTGGCGAGCCGATCTCCTCGAGTCTTTCTTCCACGCGGCGCATGGCGAAGGCGAAATCCTTGTCCGGACCGGCCCAGCGAGCGGAAAATATGCCCGGCGCCCCGTCCAGCGCCGCGACCGACAGGCCCGAGTCGTCGGCCAGGGCGACCTCGCCCGACCGGTCCGCCGCGTGGCGCGCTTTCAGCAGGGCGTTGCCGCCGAAGGTGCTCTCGGTTTCGTCCGGTTCAGGCAGGTTCAGGCTGGCGGCCGTAACAACCGCGTAATGTCCGCCCAGCAGGGCGTCGATCTCGACCGCCTTGCCGGGATTGTGGGTCGCCACGACCAGCCGCATCCCCTTGATAAGCTTGAGTTTCATCCCGATCACGCGCTCCGCAACAATCCATTGCCAAAGTTTAATATCGTTAAACGATATGTAACATGACTTCCTTCAGCGCACGTCCTATCTATGTCTTCAAGAACGGACGCCGCGACGTTCCCCGAACAAGCCGATACCGGCAAGATCGATGCAGCGGAACAACGAACGAGGGGTGAAAACATCCCTCACTCAGGAACCACGGAGAAAGACCATGAACACCATGAACGCTTCCTACTTCATCGAAAAGGTTGGCCACGGCATCCTGAATGCCATGCTGCTCGCCGCCCTGCCGACCGCCCTGGTCGCCACCCTGATCCAGGCCCTGTGATTCATCTCTGTCTCAACGGAGCTTTGACGATCGGCATGACAATCGCGATGAATAAGCCCGCGTGTGGGTTCGCCGGACCCCGCGCGGCATCCTCGCCCCGACCCCCGGCCTGAACGAGGCCCCGCCATGCGCTTCCCGAAGACGATACCGCTCGGGATTCGCCCGCCTGCCCTTCCGGGAATTGGTCCCGGATCCATGTCCAGCCTGCTCGGCGTCGCCCTCGGGGCCGCCTTCTGGATCCTGGCGCTGCTGACCCTGGCTGCAGCCCTCTTCTTCATCTTCATGGCCTTTGTGCCGATGGGTCCGCTGGGCCTGACCGCAACGTCCGACGACGGCGGCACCCGCGTGCCCGTGCCACGCGCCTATATCCTGTTCGGCGTGGGCGCCATCACCGGCTATCTGGGCGGCTTCGCCCTGATCCTGCGCCACCTGCGCCGCATCGTGCACAGCCTTCGCATCGGCGACCCCTTCCAGCCCGCCAATGTCAGCCGGCTGAAGCAGATCGGCCTGACCCTGGCCGTTGTCACCGGCGGCGCCTGGATCGGCCAGACCCTGGTGTCGCGGCTGGTGCGCGGCGCGCTTGAGCCGCCCAGCATGTTCGATCTGGTCACCCCCGCCTTTTCCGTCCTGGTCGTCTTCGTCCTGGCCGAGGTGTTTCGCGAGGGGGCCCGCCTGCGCCGCGAATCCGAACTGACCATTTAATGTGGCCGCGCGCTCAAAAGGCTCCGCCCTTTTGGCGCTTCGCGCCGCCCTCCGGGTCGACCCCCCACGCGCCACGAGATAGAGAGCTCCCATGGCCATCCGCGTCCAGCTAGATCGCATCCTCCTCGAACGGCGCATGTCGCTGACCGAGCTGGCCGACCGCGTCGGCGTGACCCTGGCGAACCTGTCGATCCTGAAGACAGGCAAGGCCCGCGCCATTCGCTTCTCGACCCTGGACGCCCTGTGCCGGGAGCTGAACTGCCAGCCGGGCGACCTGCTGGTCCGGACGCCCGGCCCGCAGGACGCCGGCTCCGACGAGGACGCCGACGGGGACTCCCCCGGCGCGACATGAGCCGCCGCGACGATCTGAGCCCGGACGACCGCCGCATCTGGGCCCGCGTCGCCGGCTCGGTCACGCCCGCAAGGCCGAAGAAGGCGGCCCTGATCATACCCGGCGCCGCCGTGGTCGATCCCCCCGCGGCGCCGCACCCGAAGGAGATGGCGAAATCGCGGGGCGTTCCGCCGGCCTGGAGCCCCCCCGCCCCGGCTCTCGCCCGCCCGCGTGGCCATCCCGAGGAGCTGGAGCCGCGCCGTCAGCGCCGTCTGTCGCGCGAGCGCGATCCGATCGAGGCGCGGATCGACCTGCATGGCTTCGGCCGCTTCCAGGCCCAGGACGCCCTGACCGCCTTCCTGATGGGAGCGCAGGCGCGCGGCTATCGCTCGGTGCTGGTCATCACCGGCCAGGGCCGGCGCGGTGGAACCGGCGTGATCCGCGCCTCGGTCCATGAATGGCTGCAGGGGCCGGTCCTGCGCGGCGTGGTCTCGGGGTTCGCCTCGGCCGCGCGGCATCACGGCGGCGACGGCGCGCTGTATGTGACGATCAGGCGGGCCTGATCGTTCGCGCCGCCTGGCCATCAGCGGCGGAACCGGACACGTCCATTGGCTCCCATGGCGCAGCGCGCACGTCCATGTGGCGACGGACCAGGCCGGCGGTGGTCAGACGCTCCACCACATCGGCCGCCTCGGGATGGTCGAGCTCCGCCAGCCGGAAGGGCTCACCCGACAGGACCCGGCGAACCAGACCGACCGGCGCCCGCCCGAAACGGAAGTCCGAACCCGGCCCCAGAACCTGAACTTCCTCACCGAGGACCGAGACCCGGGTAAAGGCCGGCCGGGCAACGTAGCTCGTCGCGGCGTCAGCCCGGTTGCAGGCGATGGCGTCAGTGATATCCGGTTCGCGCGAACGGATGAAGGTTTCGCTGAGCGTCTCCCACGCCCTGGTGGGCGCGATCGCGCCGTTCAGGCGTGCGACGAGGGTGTCGAAAACCGGTTGTAGCCGGGCCGGGTCGAAATCCTGCTTCGCATAGTCGTACGGCAGGGCCTTCCGGAACGCCCGGTCCTGGAGGCAGACTTCGGACACGGCCTCCAGCATCAGGTCCGCCCAGGTGCGGACAATCAACCCCACGGTGATGTGCAGGGAAGCACTGTCGCCGAGGTTGGCCGCGTCATGGAAATAGCCGCGGGGGATGTAGGCGCAGTCGCCTTTTCGCAGCACGAAACTGTGGCTGGCCTCGCCGGCCGCATGCTCGCCCGAGCGGAATTTCTCGCCCCGATAGGGAGACGCGGCAGGCTCGCTGTAGAGGCGCCAGGTTTTCTCGCCCTCCACCTGGAGAACAAGGACGTCGTGGCTGTCGTAATGGGTGCGAAAGCCCTGTTCCCCGGGGGGCGTGAGATAGATGTTGGTCTGGATGTGGCACGACAGAGCCTGCTCCAGCGCGCGGCAGAAGTCGGCCAGCCGCTTGTCGCTGTGCTGAAGCTGGTTGACGACCAGTGTGGCGCCGTTGCGATAGCCACGAGCCAGCGCCACGCGGTCGACGACGCCGTTCTCGACATAGTCTGACCGATCGACAGGCGAGCGGGCATTGGTCATCTCGACCATGCCTTCCCGGATATCCATTTCTGCGAGCCGGTCGTTCAGCCGACCGAGCGTCAGCAGGGCGTCGAAGCGGTCGACATCGCCGCCGCTGTAGATCAGAGGCTTCTGCTCATGGACCTCGGACAGAAAGACCTGATCCGGGACGCCCACCATCCATTCGAGCAAACCTGACGCCTGTCCGGCGCTCATCGGAACGCGATCCTCAGCGCGGCCCACGCCCCTGATTGGCGCGATCGGAGCTGTCACTGTCAGTGACGCCCGTGGTGTTCCGCCCCTGCCCCGACCGGTCGGAACTGTCACTGTCGGTTACGCCGGTCATGTTGCGGCCCTGACCCGAGCGGTCGGTGCTGTCGTTGTCGGTCTGGCCGGTCATGTTGCGGCCCTGGCCCGAGCGGTCCGTGCTGTCGTTGTCGGTCTGGCCGGTCATGTTGCGGCCCTGGCCCGAGCGGTCAGTGCTGTCGTTGTCGGTCTGGCCGGTCATGTTGCGGCCCTGACCCGAGCGGTCCGTGCTGTCATTGTCGGTCTGGCCGGTCATGTTGCGGCCCTGGCCCGAGCGGTCCGTGCTGTCGTTGTCGGTCTGGCCGGTCATGTTGCGGCCCTGACCCGAGCGGTCGGTGCTGTCGTTGTCGGTCTGGCCGGTCATGTTGCGGCCCTGGCCCGAGTGATCGGTGCTGTCGTTGTCGCTCACGCCCGTGGTGTTGCGGCCCTGGCCGACGCGGTCGCTGCTGTCGGTGTCGCTCATGCCCGTGGTGTTGCGGCCCTGGCCGACGCGGTCACTGCTGTCGGTGTCGCTCACGCCCGTGCCGCGGCCGGCGCCCACGGAGTCGGTCGGATCGGAATCCGTCGGTCCGTCCTGCCGGGCGAAAGCCCGCCCCCCCGCGACCGTCGCCAACGCGCCACCCGTGACGCCCGCGCCAATGACCCGCTCGAGGAACGAGCGCCTGCTGAAATCCGTCATACCAAGTCCCCCGGCAATCAAACCTCCGCGCGCGGCTTGCGCGCACGCCCCGGAGGTAAGGTCCCGTACGCAGCGAAACCTGTCAAGCAAGGCGGAACGCCAGCGGGAGGTCAGGCAGTCAGGGCCAGCTCCGCCTCGCGGGCCAGAGCTTCCAGCGACGTCATCGGCCGCGGGCCCCAATGGGCGATGACCTCGGACGCGGCGAGGGAGCCCAGCTTGCCGGCCTCTTCCAGCGACAGGCCCCGCGCCAGGCCCAGCAGGAAGCCGGCGGCGTACTGGTCGCCGGCGCCCGTGGTGTCGACGACCTTGTCGACCGGGAAGGCCGCGACCTCGACCCGCTCGGCCCCGTCACGTCCGAACACCACCGAGCCGGCGGCGCCCCGGGTGACGGCGGCGATCTCGACGATGCGGCCCAGATGGGCGGCGGCCTGGTCGAAGTCCTCGGTCTCGAACAGGGCGTGGAGCTCGCTCTCATTGGCCAGGACTATGTCGGCCGAGGCCTCGATGAAGGCCAGCAGTTCGGTGCGCCAGCGGTGGACCACGAACGAGTCCGACAGGGTGATGGCGACCTTGCGTCCGGCGGCATGGGCGGCGGCGGCGGCGGCCTCGAAGGCGGCGCGGGCCGGAGCCGGGTCGAACAGATAGCCTTCCAGATAGACGATGGCCGAGGCGCCGATCAGGGCGGCGTCGATGTCGGCGACCTCCAGCTGGTTGGCGGCGCCCAGGAAGGTGCACATGGTGCGCTGGCCGTCGGGCGTGACATTGATCATGCAGACGCCGGTGGCGCGGCCCGAGGCGGCGCCGTCCTTCAGGGGAAGGGTGTCGAAGGCCACCCCGGCGGCGCGGATGTCGTGGGTGAAGACGCCGCCCAGGGTGTCGTCGGCGACCTTGCCGATATAGGCCGCGCGTCCGCCGAAGCTGCCGACGCCGGCGACCGTGTTGCCGGCCGAGCCGCCCGAGGCTTCGACCCCGGCGGCCATGGCGGCGTAGAGGGCGGCGCTCTGCTGCGCGTCAACCAGCTGCATCGAGCCGGGGGTCAGGCCCTGGGCGGTCAGGAATGCGGGATCGCAGGGGGCGAGCACGTCGACGATCGCATTGCCGACGGCGCAGACGTCGTAGGAGGCGGGAATCTGGGTCATGGGCGGCCCATAGCCGACGACCGGCCCCGCGTCATCCAAAAACCCATAAGGAAAGCCTTATGCTTTTGCCGTCGGTTCGCTAAGACGCGGTCATGACCGAAGTCGCCGTCCTGACCCCCGATCCGTCCGATCCCTCCTACGCCGGCCAGTGGCCGGGCGTGCTGGAGCGGCTGGGCGAAGCCCTGTCCCTCGCCCGCGTGACCGTCGTCCCGACGCCATGGACAGAACATGTCGCCGACGCCTCGGCCCTGAAGCGATTTCCGCTGATCCTGCCGCTGATCGCCTGGGGCTATCACCGCGACCACGACCGGTGGATGCAGGCCTGCGCCACCTGGGCCGGGGCCGGACTGCGGATGTTGAACCCGCCGTCGGTGCTGGGCTGGAATTCGGACAAGAGCTATCTGGAACGGCTGGCCGACAAGGGGATCGCCATTCCCGACACCGTCTGGATCGACAGCCCGGGACAGGCCGATGTCGACGCCGCCTTCGACCGCTTCGGAACCGACCGGCTGGTGGTCAAGCCGCGCGTCTCGGGCGGGGCGTGGAAGACGCTGCGGTTGTCGCGCGGCGACCGGCTGACCGACGCGCCCGCGGGCCCGGCGATGATCCAGCCCTATCTGCCGACCATCGAGACCGAGGGCGAGACCTCCCTGCTGTTCTTCGGCGGCAAGCTCAGCCACGTGGTCAACAAGCGGCCGGTTCCCGGCGAGTTCCGGGTCCAGGTCCAGTACGGCGGCGGCTACACCGCCCTGGCCGAGCCGCCGGCCGGCGCCCTGGCCCTGGCGGAACAGACGCTGGCCGCGATCGGCGAGGATCTGCTGTACGCCCGCATCGACATGGCGCCCGACGCCGACGGCCGGTGGCTGCTGATGGAGGCGGAGCTGATCGAGCCGGACTTCTATCTGGGCTCCGCGCCGGAGGGCGGCCGGAATTTCGCGGAGGCGGTTCGGGCGCGGCTGTAGGTGGCTAGTGGCTGGTGGCTTAGTGGTTAGTGGTTAGTGGTTAGTGGTTAGTGGTTAGTGGTTAGTGGTTAGTGGTTAGTGGCTAGTGGCTAGTGGCTAGTGGCTAGTGGAAGACTACGGCGGGGATGGTGTCGCAAAGCGGATTTTCCCAGCGCCACTAGCCACTAGCCACTAACCACTAGCCACTTCTTCAAGCTGCTTCCCCCAGCGCTTGAAGCCCCGCCCTTGACGGACACAGATCGCTGATCAGGCAGGCGCTGCATTTCGGGCGCCGCGCGGTGCAGGTGTAGCGGCCGTGCAGGATCAGCCAGTGGTGGGCCTTGGGCAGCCATTGCTCGGGCACGACGCGGAACAGCTGGGCCTCGACCTTGTCGGGGGTGGCGGCGTTGGCCAGGCCCAGCCGGTGCGAGACGCGGAACACATGGGTGTCGACCGCGATGGCGGCCTCGATCCCCAGCTCGTTCAGCACCACGCTGGCGGTCTTGCGCCCCACGCCCGGCAGGGCCTGAAGCTCGGCGCGGTTCAGCGGGACCTCTCCGCCGTGCCGCTCCAGCAGGATGCGGCTCAGGGCGATGACGTTGCGCGCCTTGCCCCGGTAAAGGCCGATCGAGGCGATGTACGGAACCAGCCCGGCCTCCCCCAGCGCCAGCATCTTCGCCGGCGTGTCGGCGACCTTGAACAGCCGGTCGGTCGCCTTGTTGACCGAGACGTCCGTGGCCTGGGCCGACAGGGCGACGGCGACCACGAGCGTATAGGGGCTGGAGAAATTCAGTTCGGTCTTCGGCTCGGGCATGACGCGGGACAGCCGCCCGAAGATGGCCTCGACCCGATCCTCGTCCGGCGGCCAGCCGAGCACGGGGATCGCCGCGCCGGTCATGACGGCGGGGCGTTTGATCACGGCTTTCCGGCGGGCCTTCGCGGGCTTCATGCGGTCTCGTCGCCGGGGGGACGGCCCGGGTCAAGCCCGCACGCCGGCGACAGCCGGGCCGGCACGGCGACACGACGGGGGAAGGGAGTCCGGCGGGGGCCCCTCACCCAATCCAAACGATTTGAAACACGACGTGTTGCGGCGCCGAAACGAGCGCGGTTGATTTTTGGACAGTATCGTCCATTTTATGCCGTCCTCCCCGACACCCTTCCCGAGCGTTCCCCCATGGCCCTGTCGCCCACCCTCAAAAAACGCCTGCCCCTGATCGTGGGGGCCGTCGTCGCCGTGGCCGTCGTCATCGGCGGGATCGTCTGGTGGCAGGGCAAGCAGCGCTGGGAGTCCACCGACAACGCCTTCGTCGCCGCCGACACCACCGAGGTCAGCCCCCAGATCGACGGCTATGTCGTCGAGGTGCTGGTCGCCGACAACCAGCGCGTTGAACCCGGCCAGGTCCTGATCCGCCTCGACGACGCCAACGCCCGCGCCGCCCTGACCCAGGCCGAGGCCAATCTGGCCTCGGTGATCGCCGCCGTCGGCAATGTCGACGCCCGCGCGGCCCAGGAACAGGCCCTGGTCGCCTCGCGCGCCGCCGGTGTCGCCCAGGCCCAGGCCCAGGCCGATCTGGCCCGCCAGCAGGTCGACCGTTACGGCAAGCTGGCCGAGCAGGGCTGGGTCTCGCAACAGCGCATCCAGACCGAACAGGCCGGCGCCCGCACCGCCCAGGCCAGCGTCGCCGAGGCCCAGGCCGCCCTGGTCGCCGAACAGCGCACGGCCGGGGTGCTGGGCTCGACCCGCACACAGAGCGTCGCCGCCGTCGACGTCGCCCGCGCCCAGGTCGAACAGGCCCGCATCGCCCTGGACCGCACCGTCATCCGCGCGCCGGTCGGCGGCGTGATCGGCGCCCGCGGCGTCCGCGTCGGTCAGTACGTCCGCCCCGGCGGCCAGATCCTGTCGATCGTGCCGCTGGGCGACGCCTATGTGGTCGCCAATTTCAAGGAGACCCAGCTCGACCGCCTGCGTCTCGGCCAGACCGTCGAGATCAGCGCCGACGCCTTCCCCGGCCAGCATCTGACCGGCCAGATCGACAGCTTCGCCCCCGCGACGGGCTCCGAATTCGCCCTGATCCCGATCGAGAACGCGACCGGCAACTTCACCAAGATCACCCAGCGCGTGCCGGTGCGAATCCGCGTCGACCGCGCCTCCGCCGTGGCGCTGCGGCCCGGGCTGTCGGTCGAGGTCAAGGTCGATCTGAAGAGCCGCGGCGGCCTCAGCTTCGCCCAGGCCGCCACCGGGACCATCACCACCGCCGCCGCCGACACGGGCGTCGCGGTCCAGTGACCGCCGCCGCCCCAGCGGTCGCCGGGGCTCCTCCGGCCGAACCACAGATCAACTGGACCATCCTGCTGCTGGGCTTCGCCGGCATGGTGATCGGCCAGTTCATGGCCATCCTCGACATCCAGATCGTGGCGTCGTCCCTGCCGCAGATCCAGGCCGGGGTCGGCGCCTCGGCCGACGAGATCAGCTGGATCCAGACCGCCTATCTGATCCCCGAGGTCGTGATGATCCCCCTGTCGGGATACCTCTCGCGCCTGTGGGGAACGCAGAAGGTGTTTCTGGTCTCCTGCGCCGGCTTCATGCTGATGAGCGTGGCCACGGGCCTGTCGTCGTCGATCGACGCCATGATCTTCTTCCGCGCGCTTCAGGGCTTCGTCGGCGGGGCCATGATCCCGACCGTCTTCGCCGTCGCCTTCACCGCCTTCCCGCCCGAGAAACGCATCACCGCCAGCGTGGTCATGGGCCTTATCGTGACCCTGGCGCCCACCGTCGGCCCGACCCTGGGCGGGCACCTGACCGAGTGGCTCAGCTGGCGCTGGCTGTTCTTCATCAATGTGCCCCCCGGCCTGCTGGTGCTGTTCCTGGTCGGCCGTTACGCCAATTTCGACAAGGGCGATCCATCCCTGACCAGGGGCTTCGACTGGTGGGGCCTCGCCCTGATGGCCGTGTTCCTGATGAGCCTGCAGTTCGTGCTCGAGGAAGGCGCGAAGAACGACTGGTTCTCGGACGACAACATCCTGTGGCTGGCCGTTCTGGCCGCCATCACCGGCCCGGCCTTCATCTGGCGGTCGCTGACCTGGTACAACCCCGTGGTCGAGCTGCGCGCCTTCACCAACCGCAACTTCATGGTCGGGGTGGTGATGACCTTCATCGTCGGCGCGGCCCTGTTCGGCGGCACCTTCCTGCTGCCGCTGTTCCTGTCGCGGGTGCGGGAATATTCGGCGGCCGAGGTCGGCACCACCATGGTCGTCTCCGGCCTGGCCATGTTCGTCACCGCGCCCTTCGCGGGCCGGCTGGTGCGCAAGGTCGACGCCCGCATCCTGATGTTCGGCGGCTTCATGCTGTGCGCCTGGGGCATGTGGGACGCCCACGCCGTGACCAGCGAATGGGGCTTCTGGGAGTTCGCCGGGGTCCAGGCCGTGCGCGGGGCCGGAGTGATGATGGCCATGATCGCGGCCCAGCAGGTGACCATGTCGACCCTGCCGCCGCACATGGTCAAGAACGCCTCGGGGCTGGTGAATCTGTCGCGCAACGTCGGCGGCGCCTTCGGCCTGGCCCTGTTGAACACCTCGCTGACGCAGAATACGGCTTCGCACATGAGCGAGCTGACGCAGAACATCTCCATCACCAGCAGCGGCATGCAGGGCATGCTGGCCGGAATGCAGGTGCGGTTCGCGGACTCGATCGATCCGGCCGGGGCGGCCATGAAGGCGCTGTACGGCATGCTGCACAAGCAGGCCACGACCCTGGCCTTCGGCGACGCCTTCGCCATGCTGGCGGTCGGCTGCGTCTTCGCCGCCTTCGTGACCCTGTTGTCGCGTCCGGTGAAACCGGCCGCCGGCGCGCCGCCCGTGGACGCCCACTGATGGCGCGGGTCATCGGTCAGGTCGACGAGACCAAGACGGAAGCCATTCTGGACGCCGCCCTGGCCCTGTTCTCCGAAAAGGGCGCTCTCGCCTCGATGGAGGCCATCGCCCGCCGCGCCGGGGTCTCGCGCCAGACCCTCTACAACCGCTTCCCGTCCAAGGTGGAGATCGGCCGCGTCCTCGCCGCCCGCCGTTCCGACGCCATCAGCACGCCCCTGCGGACCGGAGGCGATCCGGAAACCGTGCTGACCGCCATGGCCGCCGGCATGCTCGAAAAACTGTGCGGGAACCAGGCCGGCGCCTCGATGCGCGGCGTCGCCCTGATGTCGCCGAGCGATCCGGAACTGGCCCAGGTCATTTATCAGGCCGGCCCCGCCGAAGGACTGCGCCGCCTGTCCGCCTGGCTGGCCGAACAGGACAGCAGGGGGCTCTTGCGGATTCCCGACCCCGACGCGGCGGCCGAGATGTTCTCGGGCATGGTGCTGGGTCACGGCCATCTGCGCGGCGTGCTGGGCCTTCCCCATCCGGCCTTCGACGTGGGCGCGCGCGCGGCCGAAGCCGCCCGCCGCTTCCTGCGCGCCTTCGCGGTCTGACAGTTGGCCCGCGCCGCCAATCGGACTAGACCGCGCCGACACCGTTGCGGAGCGCACCCTTGCTGATCCACCTCTCCTCATGGCCCGAGATTGACGCGCGGCTGAAGACGACGAAGACCATCGTCGTGCCCATCGGCTCCAATGAGCAGCATGGCCCGACCGGCCTGCTGGGCACCGACTGGCTGTGCCCCGAGATCATCGCCCACGCGGCCGAGGCGCAGGACGAGAGCCTGGTCGTCGCCCCGACCTTCAACATCGGCATGGCCCAGCATCATCTGGCCTTCGCGGGGACCATTTCGCTGCGGCCCTCGACCTTCATGGCCGCCATCACTGACTGGGTGAGTTCACTGAGCCGCCACGGCTTCGAGCGGATCTATTTCCTCAACGGCCACGGCGGCAATGTCGCCACCATCGAGGCGACCTTCGCCGAAATCCATGCCGAATGGTCGTTCGTCGAGGAGCGCCCGCCCTTCGTGCTCAAGCTCAGAAACTGGTGGGATTTGCCGGGCGTCCACAGCCTGTGCACCCGGATGTTCCCGACCGGCCACGGCATGCACGCCACCCCGTCCGAGATCGCCGTCACCCAGGCGGCCTATCCGGACCGGATCAAGACCGCCGACTACAGCCCGCGGATCGCGCCGACCGGTCCGATCCGCGACGCCCTCGACTATCGCGCCCGCTTCCCCGACGGCCGCATCGGCTCGGACCCGGCCCAGGCCAGCCCGGAAAAGGGCCAGACCATCATCGACGCGGCGGTTCCCGCCCTGCTGAAGGATGTGGCCGACTTCTCTTCGGAGGTCTTGCCCGCGACCTGATTGCGGCCCAAGGCTTGGACATGACCCAGATAGACAAGGCCCTGAAGACCGGCCGCCGCCTGACCCGCGACGGCGCGCGCGCGGCCAGCACCGCCCTGTCCGGCGGCGAAATGCTGCAGGCGGCGGGTGACGTGATCAACGCCCGCATGGGGATCATGGCCGCCGGCATGGCCGATCCGCGCAAGATCGACCTGAAGGAAATGTCGCTGATGAGCACCGAAAAGGTCGAGGCCCTGTCCGCCTCGGCCTCGGCCCTGGCGAAGACGTTCGGCGATATCGGCGGCCGGGTCGGCTCCAGCGCCCTGACCGAAGCCGGGCACGCCTCGAAAGCCGCCACGTCCATCGCATCCGCATCGACGCCGGCGGCGGCGATGCAGGCGCAATACAGCTATGCCGTGGGCTGGTGGAGCCGAGCGGCGGCCCAGATGCTGACCTTGAACAGCGCGCTGCTGAGGGGCCAGGCCGACGCCTTGCGGCCGATCCACAGCACCGCTGTCGCCAATGCGAAGCGGCTGAAGAAATAGAAGCCGCGTTCTCCCTCCCCTTCATGGGGAGGGAGGTCGCGCAGCGACCGGGTGGGGAATTGTCCAGACGCACCCCACCCTGTCGTCGCTTCGCGCCGACATCCCTCCCCATGAAGGGGAGGGAGAACGCGAACTCTTACCTGAACGGCGGCTCGTCGAAGGCGCGCAGCTTGCGCGAATGCAGGCGGGCGCCCTCGGCGCGCAGCAGGTCGATGGCGTGGATGCCGATCTGCAGATGCTCCGAGATCGAGCCCTCGTAGAAACGGTTGGCCTGTCCCGGCAGCTTGATCTCGCCGTGCAGAGGCTTGTCCGACACGCACAGAAGCGTCCCGTAGGGCACGCGGAAGCGGTAGCCCTGGGCGGCGATGGTCGCCGATTCCATGTCGATGGCCACCGCCCGGCTCTGGTTGAAGCGCAGCGCCGACTTGGAATAGCGCAGCTCCCAGTTCCGGTCGTCGGTGGTGACCACCGTGCCGGTGCGCAGGCGCCGCTTGACCTCCTCGCCCGGCGCGCCGGAGACGACCTTGGCCGCGTCGTAGAGGGCGCGCTGGACCTCGGCGATCGAGGGGATCGGAATGTCGGGCGGCAGCACCGCGTCCAGCACATGGTCGTCGCGCAGATAGGCGTGGGCCAGCACATAGTCGCCGATGCTCTGGCTGGGCCGCAGGCCGCCGCAGTGGCCGATCATTATCCAGGCGTGGGGGCGGGTGACGGCCAGGTGGTCGCAGATCGTCTTGGCGTTGGACGGCCCGACGCCGATGTTGACCAGGGTGATGCCCGCATGGCCCGGCGCGGTCAGGTGATAGGCGGGCATCTGGTGCTTCTTCCAGGCCGCGTCCATGACCGCCGTCTCGGGACTGGGCGTGTCGCGCGTGATCTCGATCCCGCCGGCGCAGACCAGTTTCTCATAGGCGCTGTTCGGATCTTGCAGCTGGGCGCAGGCCCAGCGCACGAACTCGTCGACATAGCGGTTGTAGTTGGTGAACAGGATGTAGCTCTGCACATCCTCCACCGGCGTGCCGGTGTAGTGGCGCAGCCGGGCCAGCGAGAAGTCGGTCCGCAGGCCGTCGAACTGGGCCAGGGGGAAATCCTTGGTCAGGTCGAACATCCCGTCCGAGATTTCGTCGCCGATGTGGGCCAGGTCCGTGGTCGGGAAATAGCGCGCGACCGAGGCCGTCTGGCTGCGGTCCAGGGCGACGTCCGAGCCGTCCATCACATAGGGGAAGGGTATCTCCTGCTCCGACGGGCGCACGTCGAAAGTCGCGCCATAGTCGGCTTCCAGCAGGGTCAGCTGCTCCAGCAGATAGGGACGGTACAGGTCCGGCCGGGTGATGGTGGTCGCATAGACGCCGGGCCGCGAAAGGCGGGCGTAGGCGCGCTGCTCCAGATTGGCCGGCCGTTCGCCGTACCAGCTGACGCGCAGCTCCGGATAGGAGAACAGGCCTTTGGCCCGCGCCTCTGGATCGGCGCGTTCACCGGTCCGGAGGAAGGCTCCGACCGCGGTGCGCAGGTTGGAGACGGATTGGCTGTAGAGGTCTTCGAGACGGTCCAGCGCCGCCTGTGGGTTCATCGTTTCTGTCATGGCCTCCTCTAGCGGAAGATCATGACCTTGGCGAGACGGCCACGCTTCGCCTGGCCTGCTTCTTTGTGGCGCCATGCTCGCGACGCGGTCGCACGCGGCTTGAGCGCAGGGGCGGCGCTCGCGACGCGAGGTTCAGCGCCTACCCCAGCTCGCGGCGCAGGAAGGCCGTCATGTCGTCCAGCACCGGGGCCTTGCGCCGGAACAGGGGCGAGAAGGTCGCGATCAGGTCGGCGTGATTCAGTCCGGGATACAGCTTCGCCTCGCAGCGGCCGCCGACGGCCGTCATCCGGTCGCACAGGATGGTGGTGTCCTCGGCGTGGACGACCACATCCTCCGTCCCGTGGCCCAGCCACAGCGGCGGGGCGTCGGCGCGGGCGAAGGTCACCGGCTGGGTCAGGGTCGGATCGGGAACCCGCCCGAAGGCGTTGACCGAGGCCGGCACGTCGAAAGGCAGGAAGTCGTAGGGACCGGCCAGACCCGCCGCCGCCTTGATCAGGTCGGGCGCTCCGACGCCCGTCATGTAGCGGCGGTCCAGGGCGATCATCATCGCCAGATGGGCCCCGGCGGAATGGCCGGTGACGCCCAGACGCGCCGGGTCCGCCCCATACCGGTCCGCGACCTGGCCCGCCATGGCCGTGGCCGCCGCCGCGTCCTCGATGAAGGCGGGGAAATGGACCCGCGGGACCAGCCGGTAGTCGGGCGTCGCCACCACAAAGCCGCGCGCCGCCAGCGCCTGCGCCGCCCAGGCGTACAGCCGACCCTCGCCGCTGTCCCAGCCGCCGCCATAGAAGAAGACCAGCATCGGCCATGGCCGGTCGCCCGCCTCGACCGGGGCGTGGATGTCCATCTTCTGCCGGGGATCATCGCCGTAGGGAACATCGCGCGCCACGCGCCGCACGCCCCGGTCGCGCGGGCCCAGGTTATTCAGCAGGCCCAGCGGCGAACAGGCGGAGGCGATCAGGCCGAGGGCGGGGGCGAACAGGCCTCTGCGGGTCATGCATTCCCTGGGTTCAGACGGAGACGATCCCAGATACGCACGGAAGTCCGTTCCGGCTCAACCGCCCGCCTGATTATCGCGCCCCGCCTTATCGCGCGCTCGAGATCAGGGCGCCGCAGTTGGCGTCCTTGGCCAGACCCGGATCGACGAACGGGAGCAGCGCCACCAGGGGGTTGATCAGGGCGCCCAGCACGGTCCCCAGACCCACCTGACCCACGACCGCGGCCTTGTCGATGCCGATCCGCGGCGCCGTCAGCGGCCCGGTGATGTTGATCGGCGACCACAGTCGGATCAATCGGGGCGACTTGGTTTCGCCGTCGATGCGCAGGTTCATCGTCTCGGCGCCGAGGTTGATCGTGCCGCTGCCCCTGGCCAGCACCGGCGTGGTGTCGATGACGAAGGTCCGCGCCGTCGCCGTCCCCCCGCTGACGGTGAAGTCGGCGACGGCGCAGCGGATTTCGGACGTTCCGGTATCGCCGGACAGCAACCTGCCCAGACCGGCGGTGACATTGATGCCCAGCAGTTCGGCGAAGGCGGCGCGCATCTGGCCCTGCGGCACGACCAGGCTCAGCGTCCCCTTCGAATTGGCGGCGAAATCATGGATCGAGGCGCCCGGCCCCTCCAGCTTCACCCGCCCGATCGCGCGGCCCGTCACCGTGGGCGCGCCGTTCCGGGCGGGAATGATGGATTCAAGCGGGTAGCCGCGCAGGCGGAAGTCGGCGGTCGAATACGGGACCTTGCTGTTGGCGTTGATCCGCGCCGTGCCGTCCAGCTCGCCCCGATTGAAGTCGAAGGCCACGGGGTCGAGGTTCAGGACGCCGTCCTTCAGCCGGGCCCCCAGATTGACCCGGCGCACGTCCAGTTCGTTGCGTTTCACCTGGGCCGCGCGATAGGTCAGCGTCCCGTCCATGACGCGCAGGCGCTCGACGTTCAGCGGCGCGTCCGGCAGCAGCTTGCCCGGTGCGCCCGACGTCACCACGGTGTCGCCGGATGCGGTGACCCGGGGCGTGCCGCCCAGCACGGAGGCCAGGTCATCGATGTCCAGCAGGCGCGAATACAGATCGGCCTCGACCCGGCGGCGGTCGCCGACCCGGTCAACTTTCAGATCGCCCGACAGGTCCGAGGAGCCGACCCGCCCGCTGAAGTCGTTGAAGGTGAAGACGTTGTCGCTGCGGGTCAGCGTGCCGTTGAGGCGATAGGGCGGGGTGTTGGGCGTGGTGATCCCGGTCAGCAGATAGAGGTCGGCCAGGTCGCGCCCGCGCAGACCCAGGGTGGCGTTGAAGTGGCCGAGATCGAACGGCCGGGTGATCGAGCCGTCGGCCGTCAGGGTCGTGCCGACGCCGGACAGCTCGGCCTTGAAGCCATAAGGCCGGTCGCGCCTGATGTTGATGAAGGGTCCGCCCCGCACCTCCAGCGTCAGGGGCGTGCCGTTGATCGTGCCCCGGCCTTCCAGATGGAAGCCGGCGGTCTGATCCGAGCCCTCACGTGCGTTGACGGTGGCGTTCAGGCGGATGTTGCGACCCTGCTCGTCCAGGAACACCTGTCCGTCGCGGATGACCAGCCGGTTGATGGGCGGCAGCTTCATCGGCCCGGCGTCAGGCTTGTCCGGATCCAGCACCCAGCTCTGGCGGCCGTCGGCGGTCGAGATCAGCACCACCTGCGGGCGGGCGATCTCCACCAGCGGCATCTCCACCCGCCCCGACAGCAGCGGCATGAGCCGCACGGAGGCCACGGCGTCGTCGACCGTCAGGGTATCCTTCTCGCTGGCCCAGTCGGGGCCGCCGACGCGCAGGTCGCGAATGCGGGCCGAGGGCGTCCAGCTGAACAGCTTCACGTCCAGATCGCCCTGCAGTTCGATCTCGCGGTCGTAGCGGGCCGAAGCCCATCCGCCGATCGGGCCCCTGAACCAGTTCCAGTCGAACAGCAGCAGAAAGACGGCGACCGCGGCGATCAGCGCCAGGGTGACGCCGGCGGCGATCTGTTCGGGGCGGCCGGGCCGGCGAAGACTGGTGTAGACCGGGTCGTTCGCCCTGACCCAGTCATGACGTTCGCGCGCCCAGGCCCCCGCCGGAACCAGCGCCCGGTCGCGCACGGCCAGCCAGTTCGGATGGTCTTTCAAGGGGTTGGGCAAGAACGGAACTCCATCGAACCCTCCACAACGCGCGAGGCGTTCGAAAGGCTCAGACGAAGGTTGCGTTTGCTGGCGGGGCGGCAAAAAGGGCGCGCCCGATGCGGGCGCGCCCTTCCATCATCCCGGTCGGTCGTTCAGGGCGCGGGCTTCAGATACTTGTCCAGCCAGCCGAACACCTCATTGTGCCATTGCAGGCTGTTGGCCGGCTTCAGGACCCAGTGGTTCTCGTTGGGGAAGACGATCAGGCGGCTGTCGACGCCCCGGCGCTGCAGGGCGGTGAAGGTGGACAGACCCTGCGAGGTCGGAATGCGGAAGTCCAGATCGCCCTGCACCACCAGCATCGGCGTCTTCCACTGGTCGACGTGATGGACGGGGTTGAAGGCCTCGTAGCCGCGTGGATTGTCGTAGTGGGTGCCGCCGTATTCCCACTCGGTGAACCACAGCTCCTCGGTGCCATAGGCCATGCCGCGCACGTCGAAGACGCCGTCGTGGTTGACCAGGCATTTGAACTCGTCCGACCAGCGACCGGCGATCCAGTTGATCATATAGCCGCCGTACGAGGCGCCCAGGGCGCAGGCGTTGTCGCCGTCCAGGAAGCCGTAACGCTCCTGCGCGGCGGCCCAGCCCTTCTGCAGGTCCTCCAGCGGACGGTCGCCCCAGTGCTGGCTGATCGAATCCGTGAAGGCCTGGCCGTAACCGGTCGAGCCGTGGAAATCGATCATCACCACCGCATAGCCGGCGCCGGCGTAGGTCTCGGGGTTCCAGCGGGACGACCAGCTGTTGCCGAACGATCCCTGCGGTCCGCCGTGGATCAGGAAGGCGACCGGATATTTCCGGCCCTCGACATAGTTGGCCGGCTTGATGACATAGCCGTGGACGGTTTCGCCGTTCCAGCCGGCGAAGCTGAACTGTTCCGGCTCGCCGAAGACCTGGCCGTCCAGTTGCGGGTTCACATTGGTGATCCGGCGCGGCATTTCGCGGCCCCGGAAGGTTTTCACGAACAGCTCGCTCGGGCGCGTCAGCGAGTCCTGGGCGAAGACGAAGCCCGACGGCGTCCGGGCGAAGGCCGAAACATGTCCCGGTCCCGTGATCGACGTCACCGCGCCGTTGCGCGTGTCGATGGCGAAGATGCGGGTCTGGCCCACGTCGCCGGCCGTGACATAGACGGTGTTCCCGTCGGCCGACCATTGCAGGCTGTCCGCCGAGCGGTCCCAGTCCGCCGCGATCTGGCGCGTCCGGCCCGTCGCGACGTCCCGCAGGATGATGGCGTATTTGTCGGCCTCGAAGCCCGGGCGGGCCATGGCGCGATACGCCATCGTGCGGCCGTCCGGCGAGAACACCGGGCCGGTGTCCCAGGCGTCATTGTCATCGGTCAGGTTCTCGAACGTGCCGTCGCCCGACAGGCCGTTGGTGCGCCACAGGTCGAAATTGGTGCTCCACGGCTCGCTCTGGCCGGCGAGACGGGCCGAGAAGACGATCGACTGGCCATCCGGCGCGAAGGTGAATTCGCTCTCGTCGCCGAAAGGCTTGGAGGGGGTGTCGCCGTCGAAGCCCCTGGTCACATGGACCGGCTCGCCGGTCGCGCGACCGTTTGCGCCGATCGACTGGACGAAGAGATGGTTCTGGGTCCCGTCGTTCCACGTATCCCAGTGGCGGACGAACATGCGGTCATAGACCTGACCGGTCGAGGGATCGTCGGCCACGGCTTTCGTGCGGTCGACGGTGCAGGCGATGTCGCCGCATTCCGGGAATACGGCCAGCGACACCGCCACCTTGTCCGCGCCGGGGCTCAGCCGGTAGGCGTTGACGTCCAGGGCCAGGTCCGTGACCTGCACCGGGTTGGTCCCGTCGGCGTCGGCGCGCCAGACCTGGCTCGCGCCCGAGCGGCCCGACAGGAAATACAACTTGCCGTCCGAGCCCCAGCGCGCGGTGTTGGCCCCGCCCTCGCTGATCGCCAGCCTGCGGCCCTCGCCGCCATCGCGGAGGTCCATGATGTAGAGCGCGCCCGCCCGCCGGTTGGCGGCCACGTCGGTGGTCGTCACCGCATAGACGACCCAGCGGCCGTCCGGCGACACCTGCGGATCGGCCAGGCGGTTCGCTGAAATCATGTCGCGATAGTCGAAGGCGTCCGGTGACTGGACGGTCGCGGCGGCGGCGGCGGGCGCCTCGGCCAGGGCGGGCGCCTCGGCCAGGGCGGGGACGGCGGCGAACAGGGCCAGGGCGGCGCTGGCGCCGGCGAGCAGGGAACGGTGACGCATGGACGGTTTCCTCGGGTGACGTGTCGTCAATCTCGGGCGTTGGCGTAGCACCGCGCGCCGGGAGGCGCCAAGCCGCTTGCCGTGCGCTCCGCGAGCGGCGACAACCGGCGTCGAATGACCGAGACCGTCGCCCTCACGCCGACCCGCCGGGAACCGCACGTCTGTGACGTGCTGATCGCCGAGCGCGCGCCGCGTCTGACGCGCTCCATCGCATGGCCGCTGGCCCGGCCCTTCCTTTACAGGCTGCTCAACTACCGCGCCGCCGTGCGCATGGCCGACGCCGTCAGGCCGCTCTCGGGCGGCGAGGCCCTGGACTATATGAGCGACCTGCTGGACCTGAAGGTCGCGGTCATGAACCCGGAGCGGATTCCGGCCGCGGGCCGCTGCATCGTCGTCGCCAACCATCCGACCGGCATCGCCGACGGCATCGCCGTGTTCGACGCCATCCGCGCCCGCCGACCCGACGCCGTCTTCTTCGCCAACGCCGACGCCCTGCGCGTCTCGCCCCGACTGGGCGAGGCCGTCATCCCCGTCGAATGGGTGGTCGAAAAGCGCACCCGCGAAAAGACCCGCGCCACCCTCCATGCCGCGAAACAGGCCTTCGAGACCGAGCGCTGCGTGGTGATGTTCCCCGCCGGCCGTCTGGCGCGCGTGGCCCGCGACGGCTCGGTCACCGATCCTGACTGGGCCCCGACGGCCGCCTCGCTGGCGCGCAAATACGGCGCCGTGATCGTGCCGATCCATGTCGCCGGCCCGACCTCGCGCCTGTTCCATTTCTTCGATCGCATCTCGCCCGAGCTGCGGGACATCACCCTGTTCCACGAGCTGCTGAACAAGCGCCGCAAGCCCTTCCAGCTGAAGGTCGGCAAGCCGGTCCCGCCGACCCGTCTCGACATCGACGCCGTCAAGGCGACCTACGGGCTCAAGGCCTTCACCGAACGGGTCCTGCCCAGCCAGCCGGACGCCGATTTTGCCTGAACCGGACACCATCCGCCTGACCCTGGCCGACGCCGGCGCCACCGCCCGCCTCGGCGCCGCCATCGCGCCGCGCCTCGCGCCGGGCGAGACGGTGCTGCTGTACGGTCCCCTGGGCATGGGCAAGTCGACGCTCGCGCGCGGCCTGATCCGGACCCTGACCCGACCCGACGAGGACGTGCCTTCGCCCACCTTCACCCTCGTCCAATTCTACGAAAGCGATCCCCCGGTGGCCCATTTCGACCTCTACCGCCTGACCCGGCCGGAAGAGGCGTCCGAGATCGGGCTCGACGAGGCGCTGGACGACGGCTGCGCCATCATCGAATGGCCCGAACGGCTGGGCGACCACCCGGCCCGCTGGCTGGGCCCCGACATCCTGACCGTGACCCTCGCCGAACAGGGGGAGGGACGGGTTGCGACCGTTTCCGGCGCAGGGGCATGGGAGACGAAACTGAAGGACCTTCATGTCTGACCGCGAGCAGCAGCGTCTCGACTTTCTGAAGGCCGCCGGCCTCGCCGATGCGGCGCGCACACCCCTGCCCGGCGACGCCTCGACGCGCCGCTACGAGCGGCTGACCACGCCGTCGGGCGTCCATCTGATGCTGATGGATCAACTGGCCGCAGCCGAAAGCCCGCCCGCCGATCCGTCGTGGTCGCCCGATCGGCGCAAGGCCGAAGGCTGGAACGCCGTCGCCCGCCTGTCCGCCGGCCGCATCGAGGCCTTCGCCGCCGTCGCCGGCCATCTGAGATCGCTCGGCCTGTCCGCCCCCGACATCGTCGCCGTCGACGCCGCCGCTGGCCTGGCCGTACTGGAGGATTTCGGCGACGACCTGTTCGCCCGCGTTATCGAGGACGGCGCCCCGGAAGAGCCGCTGTACCTCGCCGCCGTGGAGGCCCTGGCCACCCTGCACGATGCACCCACTCCTTCTATCCTGACCGGAGCCGCCGGCGACTGGCCCCTGCTGGTCTACGACGAGACCGCGCTGCAGGGCGGGGCCGATCTGTTCGTGGAATGGATGCCGAGGCTGGACCCGGCCCTGTCGTTCGACGAGGCCGCCATCGACGAATGGCGCGCGGCCTGGGCCCCGGTCACGGCCCGCGGCGCGGCCGGGGCCACGGTCATGGCCCATCGCGACTATCACGCCGAAAACCTGATCCGCCTGCCGGGCCGCAGCGGCGCCGCCGGGGTCGGGCTGATCGACTTCCAGGACGCCGTGCGCGCCCATCCGTCCTGGGACCTGCACTCCCTGCTGCAGGACGCGCGCCGCGACGTGCCGGCGGCGCTGGAGGCGCGGGCGCTCGACCACTATTTCACCTTGCGCCCAACGACGGATCGGGAGGCCTTCCTGCGCGACTACGCCGGTCTCGCGGCCCTGAACGAGGCGCGCATCCTCGGCGTCTTCGCCCGGCTGATCGTGCGCGACGGCAAGCCGCGCTATCGCGCCTTCATGCCGCGCATGTGGGCCCATCTGAACGCCAATCTGAAGGCGCCCGGGCTCGAACCCGTCGCCCGCTGGTTCGCCGCCCATGTCCCGGAGGCGAGACGCAGATGAGCACGCCAAAGACCGCCATGGTTCTGGCCGCCGGCCTCGGCACCCGCATGCGCCCCCTGACCGACGACCGGCCCAAGGCCCTGGTCGAGGTCGGCGGCCGCGCCCTGATCGATCACGTGCTGGACCGGCTGGCCGACGCCGGGGTCGAGCGGGCGGTGGTCAATGTCCATTGGTTCGCCGACCGCCTCGAAAGCCATCTGGCCACGCGCGGGCGAGGACCGGACATCGTCATCTCCGATGAGCGGGCCGAACTGCTCGAAACCGGCGGCGGACTGAAGAAGGCCGCCGGCCTGCTGGGGCCCGACCCTGTTTTCGTCGCCAATATCGACAGCGTCTGGACGGACCCGCGGGGCGATGCACTGAATCAACTCGCCCGGCTGTGGAATCCGTCAATCATGGACGCCGCGCTTCTTCTCGCGAGACGCGAAGGCTCGATCGGGTTCGAGGGCGATGGCGATGTCTTCCTCGCCGATGACGGCAGACTGACCTTCCGGGGCGACGCGCCCTCCGCGCCTTTCGCCTATATGGGCGTCCACATCTGCCGGCCCGACTATGTCGCCGCCGGCCCCGAGGGCCCCTTCTCGCTGAGCGGCTTCTGGCGTCGGTCCGCCGCCGCCGGCCGCCTGTACGGCCGCGTTCTCGACGGCGACTGGATGCATGTCGGCGATCCGCAGGCCCGCGACGAGGCCGAGGCGAAACTGGCGAGGGAATGAACGGCCGCTTCGATCCTTTCCTGCCCGCCGGTCCCCGTTGGTACGCCATCGAGGCGCGACGGCCCTTCCTCGAGGATCTGGCCGCCGGGGTGCTGGACTGGCTGGGCGACCATCCGCCCGAGGCCCTGTCCGACGCCGTCATCCTGCTGCCCAACCGCCGCGCCGCCCGCGCCTTCACCGCCGCCCTGTCGAAACAGGCTCGCGGCCGCCCCCTGCTGCTGCCCCAGGTCCGCCCCCTCGGCGATCTGGAAGAGGACGAGCCGCCCTTCGCTCCGGGCGAGCTGGGCCTCGACCTGCCGCCGGCCATCGCGGCCCTGACCCGGCGCTTTGAGATGGCGCGGATGATCGTCGAGGATTTCCGGCCCGGCCTGTCGCCCCTGCGCGCGCTGGAGATGGCCGACGCCCTCGGCGGCTTCCTCGATTCCTGCCAGCTGGAGGAGATCGAGGACCTGCACAGGGTCGCCACCCTCGTCGAGGGCGACCTTGCCGAACACTGGCGCGAGTCCGCCGAATTCCTCGCCCTCGCCGTCGAAGCCTGGCCGAAACGGCTGGAAGCCATGGGGCTGGTCGACCCCGCCTGGCGCCGCGCCCGGCTGTTGCGCCTGCTGGCCACAGCCTGGACGGAGCGGCCGCCTAGCCAGACCGTCATCGCCGCCGGCTCGACCGGCACCGCCCCCGCCGCCGCCGATGTGCTGGCCGCCGTCGCCGCCGCCCCGCGCGGTTGCGTCGTCCTGCCCGGCCTCGACCGCGAGCTGGACCCCGCGGTCTGGGCGACGCTCGGCGACAACGAACAGCATCCGCAGAACGCCCTCTGGCGGCTGCTGGACGGCCGCGCGGAACGCGACGATGTCCGCCCGTGGTTCAGGCCCGCCGAGACCCCCGTCGCCAGGGCGCGCGGCCGCGCCCGCCAGCGGCTGATCAATGAAGCGCTGCGCCCGGCCGACGCCACCGACGACTGGCGCACCGTCATCGCCGGCCTGCGCTCCGACGCCTTCAGGGACCAGTCCGCCGATCCCATCGCCCAGGGCCTGGAAGGCCTGTCGGTCATCACCGTCCGGGCCGAGGAGGACGCCGCGGCCGCCCTCGCCCTAATGATGCGCGAGACGCTGGAAACGCCAAATCCTGATGGTACGGGCAAGACCTGCGCCCTCGTTACGCCCGACCTCGCCCTCGGCCGGCGCGTCGCCGCCCGGCTGGAGCGCTGGGGCGTGGCCGCCGACGTCTCCTCCGGCCAGCCGCTGTCACGCATGGACGCCGGCAGGCTGATCGATCTCGCGGTCCGCTTCGTCGCGAGGCCGCTGGATCCCCACGCTCTTCTGGGTCTGCTGAAACACCCCCTGACCCGCCTCGACCTCGGCGAGACCGACGCCGCCCTCGCCCTTGGCGCGCTCGAGCTTCACGCCCTGCGCGGCCCCCGCCATCGCGACTGGAGCCGCCTGCGCCGCACCCTGCTCAAGGCCGGCGAGCCGCGCGACGACGGCAAGGCCCCATCCGAAGGAACCCGCGCCCGCCTGACCGCAGCCACGGCCCTGGTCGACCGGCTGGAGCGTCTGTCCGGCGCCGCCCTCGCCCCGTTCACGCCCGAGGCGCCGCTGGACGCCGCCGCCCGCACCCTGACCGAACTGATCGAGGCGCTCGCCGGTCAGGACGCCTGGGCCGGTCCCGACGGCGAGGCCGCCGCCGCCCTGCTGGCCGGCCTGATCGAGGGCGGAGCCTCGCTGGGCTCCGTGACGCGCGCCGAGTTCACCGACCTGATCCGCGACCTGCTGGCCAGGGAGACGGTGCGAACCGGCGGCGCGAACCAGCCGCGCCTGCGCATTCTCGGCGCCATCGAGGCGCGGCTGGTTCGCGCCGACCGCATGATTCTGGCCGGACTGGAGGAGGGCGTCTGGCCCAACGCCGCCCCGACCGATCCCTTCCTGTCACGGCCCATGCGTCAGACCCTCGGACTGCCGCCGCCCGAGCGCCGTCTCGGCCAGACCGCCCAGGACTTCGTCCAGGCCGCCTGCGCCGACGAGGCCATACTGGTTCATTCCGAGCGGCGCGGCGGTCAGCCCGCGGTCAAGTCGCGCTGGCTGTGGCGGCTGGAGATGCTGACGCGAGGGGCCGACGCTCCCGCCACCCCCGTCGTGCTTGAACGCCCCTCCGACCCCGTCGAAGCCGCTCGCGCTCTGGATGTCCCGCAATCGGGACCACCGCGCTACGAGCGCCGGCCCGCCCCGACCCCGCCCGTCGCCCGTCGTCCGCGCACACTCCCGGTCACCGGCGTCGAACGCTGGGTCCGCGATCCCTACGCCGTCTACGCCCGGCGCATCCTCGGCCTGCAGAAGCTCGACCGGCCCGGCGCCTCGGCCGAGGCCATGGCGCGCGGCAACGCCGTCCACCGGGCCATCGAGCGCGTCGTCGTCAGCTGGCCCGACGCCCTGCCCGAGGACTGCGCCGACCAGATCGAGAGCCTCCTCCGCGAGGAGCTGGACGCCGCCGGTTTCGAGGACCACGCCATGGCCCGCGAGACCCCGCTGGCCCGCAACTGCGCCGTCTGGCTGGCCGAATGGGAACGCGAGCGCCGGGCCCGCGGCGCGACCTTGCTGATTGAACAGACCGGCCGGTTGACCTTCGGCGCCCCCTTCGGCCCCTTCACCCTGACGGCCAAGGCGGACCGCATCGAGCTGGACGCCGACGGCGCGGCCGTCATCGATTTCAAGACCGGCTCGACCCCGAGCGCGAAACAGGTGGCGCAGGGCTTCGCCCCCCAGCTGACCCTGACCGCCGCCATCCTCGCCGAGGGGGGCTTCCCCGGCGCTCCGCCGACGCCCGCCTCGGAGCTGCTGTACATCAAGGTCACCGGCCGCAAGACGCCGGGCGAGGCCGTGGACGTCGGCAAGGTCACCCGCAGCCAGCCCCTCACCGCCGCGGAGTTGGCCGAACGCGAACTGGCCCGGCTGGTCGACGGCGTCGCCGCCTTCGACGACGAGTCCCGGCCCTATGTGTCCTGGGCCGCGCCCCAGTTCATGGGTAATTTCGGCGGCAACTACGACCATCTGGCCCGGGTCTGGGAATGGCATGTCGTCGGCGGCGAGGACGAGGCCCCCGAATGACCCCTTCCCCCCTCGACCAGGCCCGCGCCAACCAGACCGCCGCCGCCGACCCGGGCCGGTCGGTCTTCGTCACCGCCAACGCCGGCTCGGGCAAGACCACCACCCTGGTCGACCGCGTGGCCCGGCTGCTCCTGCGCAAGGCCCCGCCCGGCGAGATCCTCTGCGTCACCTACACCAAGGCCGCCGCCGCCGAGATGCAGGCGCGACTGTTCGAAAAGCTGGGCCGCTGGGCCGTGATGGACGACGCCGAACTGTCGGGCGATCTGGTCCGGCTGGATGGCCGCGACCCCGCCGGACTGAAACCCGCCGACCTGAAGGAGGCCCGCCGCCTGTTCGCCCGCGCGCTGGAGACGCCCGGCGGGCTGAAGATCCAGACCATCCACGCCTTCTGCGAAAAACTGCTGCGCCGTTTCCCGATCGAGGCCGGCGTCTCGCCCGCCTTCAAGGTGCTGGAGAATGAGGCGGCCATCGCCCTGTCGCACGAGGCGCGCGAGGATCTGGCCCGCGAGGCGCTGAAGGATCCCGACGGCCGTCTCGGCGCCGCCTACGCCCATTTCGCGGTCGAGCTGGACTGGAAGGCCTTCCACGCCCTGCTGGCCATGATCGAGGCCGAGCGCGGCAAGCTGGTCGCCTATATCGACCGCTGGACCTCCGGCGCCGCCCCCGGCCCGCACATCCTCGCCGGTGTTTCGGAAGACGAGACTCCCGCCGCGATCGAAAGCGACTTCCTGAACTGGCTCGATCCCGCCGCCTGGCGCGCCGCCGCTGACGGTTTCGCCACCGGCTCGGCCAACGACCGGAAGATCGCCGCCCAGATGCGCGAGGCGGTCCCGCCCCACTCCAGCCTCGCCGCCATGAAGCCCCTCTTCATCGACTCGAAGGGCGAGGCGCGGACCAAATTCGGCACGAAGAGCGCCCCGCCGGCGGCCGCGGCCTGGCTCGACTCCGTCTCGCTCAAATACTGCGCCGTCCTCGACCGCATGCGGGCCGCGAAAGTCGCCGACGACACGATCAAGGCCCTGACTCTCGCCAACGCCCACGCCGCCTTTTACGAAACCGCCAAGACCCGGCAGGGCGCGCTCGACTTCTCCGATCTCGTCGTCCGCACCGTCGATCTGCTGACCCGGCGGGCCTCCGCCGCCTGGGTGCTGTTCAAGCTGGACGGCGGCATTGAACACGTCCTCGTCGACGAGGCCCAGGACACCGCCCCCGACCAGTGGGCCATCTTCAAGGCCCTGACCGAGGAGTTCTTCTCGGGCGAGGGCGCGCCGCGCCGGGGCGAGACCGTCCCCCGCATCCCGCGCACCGTCTTCGCGGTGGGCGACGAGAAACAGTCGATCTACTCCTTCCAGGGCGCCCGCCCCGAACGCCTGCGGCAGGAGGCCCAGGCCTATGAGGCGCTGGCCCGCGGCGCGGGACGCCCGTTCGAGGAGGTGCCGCTCGACACCTCCTTCCGCTCCACCGAGGAAGTGCTGGCCTTCGTCGATGCGTCCTTCGAGGGGCCCGAGCGGACCCGCGCCCTTGTCGGCGTGGCGGGCGACATCCCGACCCACCATCCCGCTCGCGTCGGCCAGCACGGCGCCGTCGACCTGTGGCCCCTGTTCCGCGATCCCGTCACGCCCGACCGCGAGGCCTGGAACGCCCCCGTCGACAAGGAAGACGCCCGCAGCGGCCGCAAACAGCTGGCCCAGGCCCTCGCGCGCGACATCCGCAAACAGGTCGAGGCCGGGAGCGCCGTCCATGACCGCCACGCGCCGGAGGGAATGCGTCCGGCCCGGTGGGGCGACTTCCTCGTGCTGGTCCGACGCCGCGACGCCCTGTTCGAGGAGATCATCCGCGCCCTCAAGGCCGAGGCCGTGCCCGTGGCCGGCGCCGACCGGCTGAAGCTCAGCAGCCATATCGTCTTCGACGACCTGATCGCCGTGGCCCGTTTCGCCCTCTATCCCGACGACGATCTCAGCCTCGCCGAGGTCCTGCGCAGCCCCTTCTGCGACGTGACCGATTTCGGCGATCCGCACAGCCTCTATCCCCTGGCCGACAAGGAGGGCCGCGCGGGCCGGTCGCTGTGGCGCGAACTGCAGCTGCGGGCCGGGGACCAGCCGCAGTGGGGCCGCGCCCGCGACTTCGTCCAGGCCGCCCTGGACGCCCGCGACCGCGATCCGTTCGCCTTCTTCTCCAGCCTGCTGAACCGGGTCGACGAGACCGGCGTCTCGGGCCGCGCCCGCATCCTCGCCCGGCTGGGCCGTGAGGCCGAGGAGGCGATCGACGAGACCCTGGCCCAGGTCCTGGCCGCCGAGGACCGGGGCGGCGTCGATCTGGAGACCTGCGTCTCCCTGCTGGAAGCCGCCGACGTCGAGGTCAAGCGCGAGATGGAGGGGGCCCGCAACGAGGTCCGCGTCATGACCGTGCACGGGGCCAAGGGGCTGGAGGCGCCCATCGTCATCCTCCCCGACACCACCTCGCGCGCCAAACCGCAGGGCCCGACCCTGATGCCCTCGGCGAACGAGGAGGGCGAGGAGGGCGAGGGCTGGCTGATGTGCCCCGGTTCGGCGAAGGACGACTGCCCCGCCTCGAAGGCCGCGCGTGACGCCCGCGTCGCCCGCACCGACGCCGAGACCCTGCGCCTGCTCTATGTCGCCCTGACCCGCGCCCGCGACCGGCTGGTCGTCATGGGCCGGGCCGTCCGCCGTCCCGAGGAAGGGTTCGAGGCCGGCAGCTGGTGGAGCGTCATCGCCGAAACCTTCCAGCGACTGGGCGACGACGATCCGCTGAACGTCCGTGACATCGGCGACGGCGTGCTGCGCTTCGGCGTGGATCCCGGGACCCTCGCCGCGGGGATCGCGCCCCGTCCCGCGTCGGCGGCGATTCCCCCCTGGGCGCGCACCCCGCCCGCCCCGGACAGCGCGGCCCGGTTCGCCTCGCCGTCCAGGATGGAAGAAACGGTGCGCATTCCCGCCCCCTCGCCGCTGGCGACCACGGCCGGACCCGGCGCCCCCCTTGGCCGTTTCCGCCGCGGCGACCTGATCCACCGGCTGCTGGAACGCCTGCCGGACATCGCCCCGCCGGAGAGAGCCGGCGCCGCTCACCGCATCCTGTCCCGTGAGCGGGACCTTGACGACGCGGCCCGCGGCGAAATGACCACCGCGGCCTTCGCCGTCCTCGACGACGCCCGGTTCGCCCCCGTGTTCGGGCCCGGCTCCCGTCCGGAGGTCGCCCTGACGGGCTCGATCGGCGATTTCCCGATCTCGGGACGCATGGACCGGCTGGTGGTGACGCCGGACCGCGTGCTGGTGGTGGACTACAAGACCAACCGCCCGGCCCCGAACCGGATCGAGGACGCCGACCCGGCCTATGTGCTGCAGATGGCCGTCTACGCCTCGGTGCTGGCCCGGCTCTATCCCGACCGGACGGTCGAGGCGGCGCTGGTCTGGACCGACGGGCCGCGTCTGATGCCCGTGCCCGCCGCCCTGTTGCAGGCCGCCCTGGACGGATGACGGCCTCGTCCGAAGATCCGCGTTGATTTGCACGCCGGGACATCCCACATCGTGGGTAACCGGGCCGGAATCACATGAATCCGGGCGGCCGGGCATCCGCGTCCGCCCACGGCGGCGCCAGACAGGAATATCCGCATGGCCACCATCAAGGTCACCGACGACAGCTTCGACGCCGACGTTCTGAAGGCGTCAAAGCCCGTGCTGGTCGACTTCTGGGCCGAATGGTGCGGCCCGTGCAAACAGATCGGTCCGGCGCTGGAACAGATCGCCGACGACCTGGCGGGCCAGCTGGTCATCGCCAAGATCAATATCGATGACAGCCCCATGGTCCCCTCGAAATTGGGCGTGAAGGGGATTCCGACCCTGATGCTGTTCAAGGACGGTCAGATGGCCTCGATGAAGGTCGGCGCCATGCCCAAGGGCAAGATTCTCGAATGGCTGGCCGAATCCGGCATCGGAACGACCGCCGCCTGATCCCGCCGGGGTTGAACAGCCCCGGATTTGCTCCTGCCGACGATCGGTGTTCTCCTGCCCTCTTCAGACTGAAGGACCGCTGGAGTTTCGCGCCATGCTGACCGCCGCTCTCATCGCCGCCGCCCTGCTCGCTGGCGGACAGGTGACCGTCATCGCCTCGACGCCCGCCCCGGCCGAGGCCCGTCCGGCCGGAGCGCCGGCCGGCCCCGAGGGCGACACCCGCCGCGTCTGCCGCCTGGAGCGGGCCACGGGCTCGAACATGCAGCAGCGCGTCTGCCGCGACATTCGCCGCGCCGGGTTCCAGGATCAGCAGACCCGCGAATTCATGCGCAATCTGCAGCGCGTCCGCTTCCCGGATGAGGGCGTGGCGGCGACGCCCGGGGGCCCGAACGGCAGCTGACCCTGCCTGGGTCCGGCCACTGGCCGGCGGCGGTTTGATGATCTGCCCCACGGCATCATCGGATCGTGTCCAAACCTCCCGAATTCTGCGCGAACACGGCGCGTGGCCCTGCGTAGATCGCGGCAGGTGTTCAAATTCGCCCGGTGGCTCGCCCGATCCGGACTGATCGGCGCCATCCCAAGCCGAACGGACCGTTGGAGCCGAAGCCCATGCTGACCGCCGCGCTGATCACCGCCACCCTGTTCTTCGACGGCGGCCAGGTGGCCGTCATCGCCTCGACGCCGCCCCCTGCGGAGGCTCGCCCCGCCGACGCGCCGGAAGGACCGGAAGGCGACACCCGCCGTGTCTGCCGGCTGGAGCGCGCCACGGGATCGAACATGCAGCAGCGCGTGTGCCGCGACGTTCCCCGAGCCGGGGCCGCCCAGGACCAGCAAGCCCGGGAGTTCATGAGCGCGATGCAACGCGTCAAAATCCCGGACACCTTCACGATCCCCACGCCCGGCATCGGGGGCGTACCCCGCTGACCGCGTTCTAATCCGGCCAGGTTTCCCGCGCCGCGCCCAGCACCTCGCCGGCGAGGTACAGCGAGCCGCAGATCGCCACCCGCCCCGCGCCCAGCCGCAGGGCTCGTTCCAGCGCCTCGTCGACTGACGCGCAGGCCGTCGCGCCCAGACCGTGACCGCGCGCGACGGCGGCCAGCGCTTCCGGCTCGGCCGCGGCGCCCTCGAACGGCACGGTGAAAATGGCCGCCCCGGACATCTTCAGCGCCTCGAAGAAGCCCCCGGCGTCCTTGTTGGCCAGCATGCCGACGATCAGGGCCAATGGGCGCGGCGCCTTGGCCTGACGCTCGGCCAGGGCCTCCGCCAGCGCGCGGGCCGCGTGTGGATTGTGCCCGCCGTCCAGCCACAGCTCGGCGTCGGCCGCGCGCGCCGCCTCGCCATGGGGGCCGGCCGTCAGCCGCTGCAGACGCGCGGGCCAGCGCACGGTGCGCAGGCCTTCGGCGATCGCTGTCTCGGGCAGGTCCAGCTCCAGCGCCACGGCGATCGCCAGGCCGGCGTTGGCGATCTGGTGCGGCCCGACCAGGGCCGGCGCCGGCAGGTCGAGGAACCGCTCCTGATCCTGAAAGGCCATGCCGCCGCGCTCGGCCCAGGCGTCGAAATCCACGCCCATGACGGTCAGGGGCGCGTGAACAGCCCGCGCCGCCGCCTCGATGACCGCCATCGCCTCCTCCGACTGCCGCGCGATCAAGCCGCGCGCGCCCGGCTTCAGTATGCCCGCCTTCTCGGCCGCCACCCCGCGCAGGGAGGTCCCCAGGAATTCCGCATGGTCCAGATCCACCGGAGCGATAACGCTCAGCAAGGGCCGCTCGATCACATTGGTGGCGTCCAGCACGCCGCCCAGACCGACCTCGACGATGGCCAGATCGGCGCGCGTCTCGCTCATGGCGACGAAGGCGGCCGCGGTCGTGCTTTCGAACACCGTCGCCTCGACATCCAGCGCCTCGATCCGGTCGAGGATGTCATTCAGCGCCGCGTCCCCGATCAGCCTGCCGTTCAGCCGGATGCGTTCGTTGAACCGGACCAGATGCGGCGAGGTATAGGCATGGACGCGCAGGCCCGCCGCCTCGGCGATGGCGCGGATGAAGGCGACGGTCGAGCCCTTGCCGTTGGTGCCCGCCACATGGACCACGGGCGGCAGTTTGTGCTGCGGATCGCCCAGGGCGGCGCACAGCACCTTCATCCGGTCCAGCGACAGGTCGATGCGCTGGGGATGGCGCGCCCTCAGGCGTTCGGAGATCGGGTCCACGGCGCTCAGGCCGCCCGGCGCCGTCCGCCCATCAGCATCGACAGGATCTGGCCCAGCACCTTGGGCAGGTCCTCACGGGCGACCACGCGGTCGACCATGCCCTTTTCCTGCAGATATTCGGCGCGCTGGAAGCCCGGCGGCAGCTTCTCGCGGATCGTCGCCTCGATCACGCGCGGGCCGGCGAAGCCGATCAGCGCCCCGGGCTCGGCCAGGTGCACGTCGCCCAGCATGGCGTAGCTGGCGGTGACCCCGCCCGTCGTCGGATCGGTCAGCACCACGACGAACGGCAGCTGCGCCGCCTTCAGCTCCTGGATGGCCAGGGTGGTGCGCGCCATCTGCATCAGGCTGAGCGCGCCCTCCTGCATCCGGGCCCCGCCGGCGGCGGTGTAACAGACCAGGGGCACGCCCCGCCCGACAGCCGCCCGGGCCGCGGCGATGAAGGCCTCGCCCGCCGCCATGCCCAGCGATCCGCCCATGAAGCTGAAGTCCTGGACGATCACCACCGCGGGCGTGCCGTCCAGCTCGCCGAAGCCGATGGCCATGGTGTCCTTGCGGCCCGCGGCCTTGCGGGCGGCGGCCAGACGCTCCTTGTACGGCTTGCCGTCCGAGAATTTCAGCGGGTCCTCGGGCACGTCGGGCGTGTCGATGGCCTCAAAGGCCCCGTCGTCGAAGGTGTAGCGCAGCCGTTGCTCGGCGTTGATGCGCATATGGCGGCCCGACGGCGTCACCCAGAGCGAGTTCTCCAGATCCGGCCGATACAGCATCTCGCCCGTGTCGGGGTCCTTGACCCAGAGATTGTCTGGCGTGTCGCGCCGGCTGACGATCTTGCGCACGCCGGGGGCGAAGCGGCTCAGCCAGCCGCCGCGCTTCTCTTGTGGAGGTTTGTTCTTGTCGACCATGGCGGCGCTTTAGACGCTTTCTCGGATGCGCGCACCCCGGACCGCGTCGGCGAGGGATCGCACCTTCGCCAGAACCCGCCCCGCGGCGGGTTCGTTCGCCTCAAGGGCCGCCGCCACCTCGTCCACCAGCACCGAGCCGGCGACCACCGCATCGGCCACGCGGGCGATCTCGGCGGCCCGTTCCGGCGTCTTCACCCCGAAACCGACCGCCACCGGCAGGCCCGAGGCCTTGCGCACACGCTCCACCGCCGGGGCGACTGACACGGCCTGCGCCTCCTTGACCCCGGTCACGCCCGCGACCGAGACATAATAGACGAAGCCCGAGGTCCGCTCGGCGATGATCTTCAGGCGTGCGTCGTCCGACGTCGGCGTGGCCAGCCGGATCAGCGACACCTGGGCGGCGTCCAGCGCGTCCGAGAGCGGCCCGGCCTCTTCCGGCGGGCAGTCCACGACGATCAGCCCGTCCACGCCGCTGGCCGCCGCGTCGCGGGCGAAGGCGTCATAGCCGTATGTCTCGATCGGATTGAGATAGCCCATCAGGATCACCGGCGTGTCGGCGTCGCCGGCGCGGAAGTCCGCGGCCAGCGCCAGCGTCCCCTTCAGCGTCAGCCCGGCCTTCAACCCGCGCAGGGCCGCGCGCTGGATCGGCGGTCCCTCGGCCATCGGGTCCGAGAACGGGAATCCCAGCTCGATGATGTCCGCTCCCGCGCCCGGCAGGCCGCGCAGGATCTCCAGCGCCTGCTCGCGCGTCGGATCGCCGGCCATCACATAGGCCACGAACCCGGCCCGGCCCTCGGCCTTCAGCGCGGCGAAGCGGGCGTCGATACGCGCCGTGGTCATTGCGCCGGCGGGACCGTCGCCGCCGGGGCCGTCGGCTGGGCGGCGCAGACGTCCCCCTGGATCGGGCCGAAGCCCAGATAGCCCAGCGACGCCGGGCTGGCCGGGCCGGAGGTGTCGTAGAAGGCCTGCATCTGCAGACCGTCGCAGCCGCCGGTGTCGCGCCGACGCACGAAGACCACGCGGTTCTCGTCGCCGCCGGCCGGAAGCCAGCCCTTGGTCTGCAGGTCGGCGACATAGGCCTCGGCGAGCGCGCTGATCCCCGCCAGCGGGGCGCTGACGCAGAAGGCGCGGCCGGCCAGGCCGTACAGATTGCCGCAATCGGGGGCCAGGGTCGCGCCCGGCAGCACCATGGCGTCCGGCGAGACGACCGCCGGGGCCGCCGGTTCCTGCGCCCGGGCGGGGGAGGCCAACAGGGCCGCCGCGGCGGCCAGCATCACGATCTTCATAGTCTACAACTCCACACCCAGATGTTTCGCCACGGCGAAAATGTCCTTGTCGCCCCGTCCGCACATATTCAGCACGACATCGCCGCCCTTGCCCACTTCCTTCGCGATCTCGCCCACCCGGGCGAGGGCGTGGCTGGGCTCCAGCGCGGGGATGATCCCCTCCAGCTTCGAGCACAGCTGGAAGGCCTCCAGCGCCTCGGCATCCGTGGCGGCGCGGTATTCGGCGCGGCCGATGTCCTTCAGCCAGGCGTGTTCGGGACCGATGCCGGGATAGTCCAGCCCGGCCGAGATCGAATGGCCTTCCAGGATCTGACCGTCGTCGTCCTGCAGCAGATAGGTGCGGTTGCCGTGCAGCACCCCCGGCCGTCCGCCCTGCAGGCTCGCCGCATGGTCGGGGCCGTCCAGCCCGCGCCCGGCCGCCTCTACCCCGATCAGCCGCACGCCGGCGTCCTCGATGAACGGATAAAACAGGCCGATGGCGTTGGATCCGCCGCCGATCGCCGCCACGCAGGCGTCGGGCAGCTTGCCCCGCCGCGCCAGCATCGCCGCCCGCGTCTCCTTGCCGATCACCGACTGGAAGTCGCGCACCATGGCCGGATAGGGATGCGGCCCGGCGGCGGTGCCGATCAGATAATAGGTGTCCTCGACATTGGTGACCCAGTCCCGCATCGCCTCGTTCATGGCGTCCTTGAGGGTCGCCCGCCCCGCCGTCACCGGCACGACCTCGGCCCCCAGCAGCTTCATGCGGAAGACGTTGGGCGACTGCCGCTCGACGTCGGTGGCCCCCATATAGACGACGCATTTCAGGCCGAAGCGGGCGCACACCGTCGCCGTGGCCACCCCGTGCTGGCCGGCCCCGGTCTCGGCGATGATCCGGGTCTTGCCCATCCGCATGGCCAGCAGGATCTGACCCATGCAGTTGTTGATCTTGTGCGCGCCCGTATGGTTCAGCTCGTCGCGCTTGAACCAGATATCGGCGGCCCCGTAATACTCCGTCAGCCGTTCGGCCAGATACAGGGGGCTGGGCCGGCCGACATAGTCGGTCAGGAAACCGTCCAGCTCGGCCTGGAAGCTCGGATCCGCCTTGGCCGCCGCATAGGCCGCGTCCAGCTCGTGGATCAGCGGCATCAGCGTCTCGGCCACGAACCGTCCGCCATAGGGGCCGAACCGGCCCTCGGCGTCAGGCATGGCGTACTGGTTCGGAATGATGGCGTTCACGGAGAAAGCTTTCACGCAGGGGAGCGGCGGAAATCAGGCCGACCGCACCGCCTCGAGGAAGGCCGCGATCAGGGCCGGGTCCTTAACACCCGGCGCGCTTTCCACGCCAGAGGACACATCGACCAGCGGCGCGCCAGAGACCCGGATCGCCTGCGCCACATTGTCCGGTGTCAGCCCGCCGGCCACGAACCACGGGTGACGGAAGGCCCGGTCGGCCAGCAGCATCCAGTCGAACCGCGCCCCGACCCCGCCCGGCAGATGCGATCCCTCGGGCGGTTTCGCGTCGAACATCAGATGATCGGCGAACGGCTCCCAGTCGTGCGCCTCCGCGAAATCCTCATGCGTCCGGATCGGCAGCACCTTGATGATCCCCGCCCCCGTCAGCATCCGCACCCGTTCGGCCCGCTCGCGCGTCTCATGACCGTGCAGCTGGATCAGGTCCGGCTTCAGGATCAGGGCGATCTCGGTCAGCAGGGCGTCGTCGGCGTCCACCGTCACCGCCACGATCTTCGCCTTGCCCCGCGCCCGCTCGAACAGGGTCGCGGCGTGCAGCGGTTCGATGTGGCGCGGGCTGTTCGGGAACACCACCGCCCCGACGAAGGCCGCGCGCCCGGCGAGGGCGGCGTCCAGCGCATCCGGCGTCGTCAGGCCGCAGATCTTGGCGAGGGCGCTCATCGAGCGCAGGTGCCCCCGCCGCCCGCCAGCGTCAAGGTCCGGGTCAAGGCCGGTACAGGTCCGCGTCAGGATCCGCCCCGCCCCGCAGCGCCGCCGACACCACCTGCGAGGCGATGACCGAATAGGTGATGCCGTTGCCGCCGAACCCCATCACCGCCCAGGCATGGTCCATGGCCGGCACCGGCGCGATCGAGGGCAGGCCGGTCGCGCTCTCGCCGAAGGCGCCCGCCCAGCTGTAGTCGATCTCGAACTCCACCTCCGGCAACAGCCGTTTCAGCTTGGCGGCGATGGTCGCGCATTTCCGCTTCAGCTTGACCTTGTCGGCGTGGGCGTCAGCAGACGCCTCGTCCTCGCCGCCGACGATCAGCCGCCCGTCTCCGCCCATGCGGAAATAGAGGTACGGATCCGACGCCTCCCACACCAGCGTCCCCCGCAGCCACGCCGGGCAGCGCTGGCGGGGTTTTGACGCCATGGCCCAGGTCGAGATCACCTCGGCCCCCGGCGTCGGCACGCCCCTGGGAAACTCGTAGCCGCAGCAGAACACAACCGACTTCGCCCGCACCGCATGGCCGGCGTCTGTCAGCAGGGTCACGCCGTCCGGATCGCTGGCGGCCTCCATCACCTCGACGCGGGAATACACGTTCGCTCCGGCCTTCTGCGCCCGCCGCAGCAGCCCGGCGGCCAGCCGCGCCGGATCGGCGCTGGCCGAGCCCCGGCTGGCGATGGCGCCCGTCCGCTCGACGCCGAACCGCTCCCGCAGTTCGGCCGGGCCGATGTACCGGCTCTCCAGCCCGATCGCCGCCCGCGCCTCCGCCTCGGTCTCGAGCGCGCGATGACCGTATTCGTCGCCGGCCAGATACAGGGTGTCCTTGTCCTTCAGCCCGCAGACGATCCGCTCCCGGCCTACGGTCCGCTTCAGGGCGTCGACAGCCGATCGCGATCGCAGATAAGCCCGCTTCGCCTTCGCCATCCCGACCTTTTCGGCCAGCGCCGTCAGCGGCAGGTCGATCTCCCATTGCAGCAGGGCGGTCGAGGCGACCGTCGATCCGGTCAGGGGCGGCCGCCGGTCCAGCACCGCCACCGAGTGATCCCGGCTCAGCTCATGCGCCATGAAGGCCCCGCTGATCCCGGCCCCGACGATGGCCACATCGACGGAGACGGCCTCCTTCAGAGGCCGCACCGGCACACCCAGCCCCGGGCTGTCGGCCCACAGTGACCGCCCCGTGCGCAGGTTTCGCTTGATCGTCGCCCCGGTCATGCCGTCTCCGCTGGAAGCGGAGCGATAGAGCCCCAGACCGATCGCGGTTCCGTCAGGCGAAGATCAGATCGATCTGATCCTGATCCAGCAGCCGCCAGTCCCCCGGCCCCAGATCCTCCGGCAGGGCCAGTCCACCGACCCGCTCGCGATGCAGGGCCTCGACATGATTGCCCACCGCCGCGAACATTCGCCGCACCATGTGATAGCGGCCCTCGGTCACGGTCAGCCGCGCCTCGGTGGGCGACAGCACCTCCAGCACGGCCGGCGACAGCGGCTTGTCCTCGCCCTCCAGCACCAGTCCGCCCGCGGCGAAGATATCGCCCTCGGTACCGTCCAGCGGCCGCGCCAGGGTCGCGCGATAGACCTTGGCCACATGGCGTTTGGGCGAAATCACCCGGTGCAGCAGGTCGCCGTCGTCCGTCAGCAGCAGCAGGCCCGTGGTCTGCTTGTCCAGCCGGCCGATGGTCGAGATGGCCGGATCGCGCCGCCGCCAGCGCGGCGGCAGGACGTCATAGACCAGGGCTCCGTCCTCCTTGCGCGAACAGGTCATGCCCAGCGGCTTGTGCAGCATCATCACCAGACCCGGGGTCGGATCCAGCGGCTCGCCGTCGATCTCCATCCGCGACGGCAGATCCGGCGTCACCGCGATCCGCTTCGACACATCGGTCAGATCGGCCCCGTCCAGCACGATCCCGCCCGCCTTGCCCAGCCGCGCCATCTCGGTCCGCGAGCCATAGCCCATCGACCCCAGCAGCCTGTCCACGCGCGAGGTGGGCGTTTTCACCGCCTCCTCCCGTCGTCATCCCGGGGCGCACAGCGACCCCGGGACCCAGCGGCGCCGGAGCGGCAGCGAAGGCGATGATCCATCCGCCGAAGGTCGGGACAGGTTCGCGCTACCGCGCGCCACCGGGTCCCGGCTTTCGCCGGGATGACGACAAGCAGAACGCTCACTTCACCGCCTCGAACACCTTGTACCCGCCCGCGTCGGCGGCCATCGTCACCCGCTTGAAGGCCGCGTTCAGCTCGGCCTCATAGGGCAGGTGGCGGTTGGCCACGAGCCACAGCACCCCGCCCTTGCCCAGCATCCCCGCCGCCTGCCGGATGAAGGCCTGGCCCAGCCGCTTGTCCTCGGCCCCGCCGTCGTGGAACGGCGGATTGGTGACGATGAAGTCCAGATCGCCCGCCGCCTCGACCGTACGCGCATCGGCCCATTCGAAGGTCACGCGCGGGTCGGTCACATTCCGCTTCGCCGCCGCGATCGCCCGCCGGTCCAGATCGATCAGCCGCAGGGATGTCACCGCCGGCGACCGCAACACCACCGTCGCCAGCGCCCCGTAGCCGCAGCCCAGATCGGCCCCCGCCCCCTTCAGCGCCGGCGCCGTCTGCGCCAGCAGCAGGGAGCCCGCATCGATCCGGTCCCAGGCGAAGATTCCCGGCTGCGACCAGGCGTCCAGTCCCTCGACCAGACGCGGCGCCCCCGCGGCGATCGCTTCATCGATCCCGGACACCGTCTTCGGCCGGATGACCACGCAGCGCCGGTGGTGCGCCTTGGCGCTCTCCCCGACCTCGGCGCCGAAGCCTTCCAGCTCCTTCTTCAGCCGCGATCCCCCCTTGTCCTTGGCCGCCATGACGTCCAGCCGCCCGCCGGGCTTCAACGCCCTCAGCGCCAGCGCCAGCGTATGGCGCCGCTCCAGCACCCCGGGCGGGGCGTAGATCATGATCTCGTCGGCCGAGCCCTCGGCCACGTCCTCGAGCGGCGTCGAGCCCGGAATCAGCGGCGAAACCTGGGTCGCCGCCCCGGGCGGATCGAACACCGCCGGCGGGCGGCCATACAGAAGTGTGGTCATGGCGCGGCCTATAGCGGGAATGCGTGGCGGCGGGAAACGGGCGTGACCGTCTCCTCCCCACGCCGTGGGGAGGGGGACCGCCCTCACGTCTCCTCCCCACGTAGTGGGGAGGGGGACCGCCCGCGCGACTCAGCGCGGGTGGTGGAGGGGGCGACTCGGTGACAGGGGATCAGCGATCCACCGGCCCCCGCCGGCGTCGCCCCCTCCGTCTCGTCGGCTTCGCCTCCGATCCACCTCCCCATTCGCTCCGCGAACAGGGAGGAGACAGCGTCGACCGCGGCACGGTGTTTTCGGCGCCAGGGATTTTCCGCCAGCCAGACGACTTCGCGCGCCCAACCCATTGATCATGTTACGCCCTCTCGACCGCGCAGCGTCATTTCGTAGCCGCAGGAACGGCCCGTGCGACACTGCTCCCCGTCCCGTCGCAGGGAGGCTCGCTCGGCCGGCGAACCGAAGCGGCGGCGGGAGCGGAAGGAGCGGGCCGCACCGGGACCCTTTTCCCGGCAGCGGAAGCCGAACCGGTGGAAAGCCGGCGGCTCAGGGCGCGGGGTAGTCAGAACCCGCGCTGGTCCGGGAGACGGTCGTCGCCGTCCCCGCCCGTGGCGAGCTTAACGGACCACCCTGCAAAGAGGGGGTTTTCGTCCGTGCCCGTCGAAAACCGACCGCGCGGAGCGTTCGTCTTTCGCCGAAACGGTATTCAAATCTTCTCATCCGGGCGAAGGCCCGGACGCTCCGCCCACGCCTCCCATAACCGCCTGCTTCACAGGCGGGGTTCCCGTACGCCCAATTCCTCGCTGACAAACGAGAACAAATGAGGCACAAGCGCACCATGCTCGCGGATACAACCTTAACGTCAATCGCCGCGCCGACGCTCGCCGACGCCCGCGCGACGCTGGAGCGGGTCTGGGGCCATGGCGACTTCCGCGGCCTTCAGGCTGACGTGGTCGCCGAAATCCTCGCCGGGCGCGACGTGCTGGCCGTGCTGCCGACCGGCGGCGGCAAGTCGGTCTGCTACCAGATCCCGGCCATGCTGCGGCCCGGCCTCGGCCTGGTCGTCTCGCCCCTGATCGCCCTGATGACCGATCAGGTCGAGGCGCTGAAACAGCAGGGCGTGGCCGCCGCCCGGCTCGATTCCGGCGTCTCCATGGACGACCGCTCGGCCATCTGGCGTCAGGCCCGCGCCGGCGAGCTGGACCTGCTCTATGTCTCACCCGAGGGACTGGCCCAGCCCCACCTGATCGACCGGCTGCACGACCTGCCGCTCAGTCTCATCGCCATCGACGAGGCCCACTGCGTTTCGCAATGGGGCCACGACTTCCGCCCCGACTACCGCACCCTCGGCCGCCTCGCCGAACTGTTCCCCGGCGTGCCGCGCATCGCCGTCACCGCCACCGCCGACGCCCGCACCCGCGAAGACATCGTCCGCTCGCTGCGGCTGGAGGGGGCGAAAGTCCTCGTCGACAGCTTCGCCCGCCCCAATCTGCAGCTCTCGGCCGTGCGCAAGGAGAACGCCTCGCGCGCGAAGACCGACGCCGCCGTCATCGATCTGGTGCGCCAGCGGCGCGGCAAGTCCGGCGTTGTCTACTGCGGCTCGCGCGACGGCTGCGAGCGGGTGGCCGACGCCCTGAAGTCCGCCGGGACCAACGCCATCGCCTATCACGCCGGAATGGACGCCCGCGACCGCGACCGCCGGCTCGAGCGCTTCCTGGCCGAGGACGGCGCCGTCATGGTCGCGACCATCGCCTTCGGCATGGGGGTCGACAAGGCCGACGTCCGCTTCGTCATCCACGCCGATCCGCCCGGCTCGCTGGAGGCCTACTGGCAGGAAATCGGCCGCGCCGGGCGCGACGGCGAACCCGCCGAGGGAATCACCCTCTACGGCCCTTCCGACATCGCCTGGACCCTGAAACGGCTCGAGGGCCGCCCCATGGCCGAAGAGGTCAAGGCGGTGCAGGTGCGCAAGGCCCGCCAGCTGTTCGCCATGCTGGACGGCGCCACCTGCCGCCCGCAGACGGTGCGCCGCTATTTCGGCGAGGCGGCCGCCCAGGCTTGCGGCGTCTGCGACATCTGCCTCGACCCGCCCGCCGTCTTCGACGCCACCGTCCCGGCCCAGAAGGCCCTCGCCGCCGTCCAGCGCCTCGGCGAACGCTTCGGCAAGACCCGCGTCATCGACCACCTGCTGGGCAAGACGAAGGAGGTCCAGCCGTGGGAGACCACCCTCTCGACCTGGGGCATCGGCGCCGACGTGGCCCTGCACACCTGGCGCGACGTGGTCGACCATCTGATGTTCGAGGGCCTGCTGGTCGAGGACCCCAACGACGGCAAGCCCCTGGTCCGCATCGGCGACCCCGAGGCTGTCCGCGCCGTCTACCGCGGCGAACGGACCGTCGAGGTCCGCCTGACCCCCGCCCGCGTCGTCGGCTCGAAAGAGCGCGTCCGCACCGGTCGCAACGCCGCGCTCGAAACCATGGATGCCGACGTCCGCGCCCGCTTCGAGACCCTGCGCGCCTGGCGCCGCGACCGCGCCGCAGAACAGCGCGTCCCGCCCTATGTGATTTTCCAGGACAAGACCCTGCTGGAAATCGCCCTCGCCGAGCCCGGAAATCTTGAGACGCTCGGCCATATCTCGGGCGTCGGCCAGACCAAGCTGGACCGTTACGGCAAGGGCGTTCTGGCGGCCCTGTCCCCGCCTGTGGATTGAAACCGGCGTTCGCGAGGTAAGGTTCGGGCAAGGTCTTGGAAGGGGCGCCTTAAACATTCGCCGTCACAGTCCCGTTGTGATCCCGAACCGCGCCCCGATTCCGGTCGACAAACTCGCTCTGGCCGTCGTGCACGCGCCGGATCGCGCCATTCCCGCGCCCGCCGGCGCGCGCGAGGAATCCCTGCGCTTCCTGCTCCAGACCGCCGCCGATTCCGGTGTCACCCGCGTCGCCACCCGCCCCGACGGCGACGGCGAGCGCTGGTTGGGCCAGTCCTGGCCCTTCCCTTCGCCCTTCCAGGTCTCGGTCCGCACCGTGCCCGTCAGCGACGGCGTCGACCGGGTCGAGGCCCGCGCGCGCCGCTCGCTCGAACGGCTCGGCCTGCCGCGCGGCGACGCCCTGCTGGTCTCCAGCGCCTCCGACCTGGCCGGAACCGAGGGCCGCGCCCTGTGGGACAAGCTGCTGGCCCTCAAGGACCGCGGCCTGTACCGCCGCATCGGCTTCTGCGCCTCGGTCGAGGACGGCCCGGCCCTGCTGGCCCGCCGCTTCCAGCCCGATGTCGTCCAGCTGAAATGCAACCTCCTGGATCAGCGGGCCCAACGGACCGGCGTCCTGTCCGAACTGGCCGCGCTGGACGTGACCGTCCACGCCTCCTCGATCTTCGCCGACGGCCTGCTGTTCATGAACAGCGAGGCTCTGCCGGTCGAAATGCACCGCCACGGCCCGACCCTGTCGCGCATCCGCCGCCGCCTGGCCGAGGCGCGCGTCGATCCGATGCAGGCGACCCTGGCCTATGCCCTGGGCCTGCCCGAAGTGACGGCCGTGGTCGCCAGCGTCGCCTCGGCCGCCGAGCTGCGCGCGGTCGTCGCCGCCGCCCACGCCCCCACCCCCGCCCTGGACTGGGCCTCGATGCAGCTGGAGCCGGCGACGGCGACCGCCGCCGGCCCCAATCCTCGAGGACTTGGCCGGATCAGTAGCGCAGCCTGATCCCGACATAGCCGGACCGTCCCGTCTCGCCGTATCCGAACACCTGCTGATAACGCTCGTCCGCCAGATTCTCGATCCGCGCCGTCAGCGTGACCGTGTCGGTCAGCGCATACGACCCGTTCAGATTGGCCGTGACGAAGGCCTCGCGGACACCGCCGGCATCGTCCTGATCGCCCTCCGCCCGCAAGGTCAGGGCGCCCGACAACCGTTCGCCGGTCCAGCCCAGGGTGGCCGATCCCGACTGTTCCGGCACGCGCAGCAGCCGCGCGCCGGTCGTCTCGTCCCGCGCGTCGGTCCACGCATAAGCCAGGCTCAGATCGAACCCGCCGCCCAGCCGCGCCCGGCCTTCCAGCTCCACCCCGTCCGTCGCCGTCTCGGCCACATTGACGTAGAAACTGTCGAAGGTGACGGGGTCGAAGACATAGGTGATCTGGTCCTCGACGTTCAGCCGATAGACGGTCAGCCGCCCCGCGATACGGCCGTCCGCCGACCCCCAGCCGATCGCCCCCTCATAACCCTCGGCCGTCTCGGGCCGCAGAACCGGGAAGGGCTGTGACGAGAAGCAGAAATCGCACACCGCCTGGCTGATCGACGGCGCCTTGAATCCCGTTCCGTACGCCGCCGACAGAACGAAACCCGCCCCGGCCTCGAAGGCGCCGGACACGCGGCCGGTCCCCTTCGAACCAAAATCGTCCGTATCGTCGAACCGCAGGGCTCCGGTCAGGCTCAGCCGCTCGATCGGATCGATCCGCGCGGTGGCGAAGGCGGAGGACGTCCCCAGGTCCTCGGTCAGGCCGCTGGACAGGCTGCCCTCGGTGTCCTCGCGCTCGGCCCCGATGACGAAGTCGACGCCCGCCGCCGAACCGTCGGCCTGCCAGCGGAAGACCTGCCGGTCGGCCTCGAACACCGAAGGGAAGGACGACACCGTCTCCCGGGCGATATCCGACGCCGAGACGCTGAACTGATGCGCCACCCCCAGCGCGTTCAGGCGCAGCCGCCCGAACCCGGACCATTGCTCGCTGGACTGCGTGTCCAGAGTGTCGGCCAGGGCGTAGGCGGGCGCGGGATAGCCGTCCAGATCGACATCGCTGTCGGTCCATCGCACCGAGCCGTCCACGGCCACGCCGGGCGTGAAGACGTAACGACCCCGCGCGCCGGCCGTGGTCGAGGTGAAGCCGTCGGCCTCGGGATTGCCGTCCGCCTCGTCGGCGGCGGAGATGCCGCCCGTATCGAAATGCGAGACCCAGGCGCCGAGCCCGTACCGTTCGGTCGAGACGCCCGCCGCCAGCCGGCCGCGAACGGTCCCGAACGAACCAGCCTCCAGATCGGCGCCGAGGCCGTCCAGGTCCCGGGTCGTGAAGGCGATGACCCCGCCGATGGCGTCCGACCCCCACAGCGACGACTGCGGGCCCGACAGCACCTCGATGCGTTCGATGTCCGACAGCTCCAGTCCCGAAAAATCGAAGGCCCCGTTGACCTCGGCCGGATCATTGACCGGCACGCCGTCGACCAGCACCAGGGTCTTGCCCGGCGTCGCGCCCCGCATCCGCACCTGGGCCACGCCGCCGAAGGCGCCGGACCGCACCACCGACAGACCGGGCAGGTCATGCAGGATATCCGCGGCGAACACCGCCCCGCGCTGCTCGATCGTTGCGCGGTCTATGACCCGCGCGCCCGGCGTGTCGGCGACGATGGCCGGCAGTCGGGTAGCGGTGACGACGACCTCAGGCAGGGGCGCATCGGGATCGTCCGCCTGCTGGGCGTAAGCGGACAGGGGAAACAGCACGGCGGCGGCCGTGGCGTAGAGGATGGATCGCGTCATGCGCGGATCTCCGTCGGCCCCGCGCTGGCGCTGCGCGGCGGCGAGTGAAAGCGACCGACCCGGCCCCGAAGGGGGCGCGGCGCTTGGGTCGGGTCGCTTCGACGGAACGGCTTCCCCGCAGGGAAGGGTTGGCCCCACGCCTCTGTCTGATCCCGGACAGCGGACGAGCGACGCGGCGGCCAGGTCTCCTGGCTTGCGGGTCAACAGTCGCCGCCCTCGCCTTCCCGGTTGCCCAGTGGCGCCGGACGCGAACGTCCGGAACGAGCGACGGCCTCGCCGCCTACAGTTGCGGGCACAGCCGCGGTATCTCACCGCGTTCCCTTAACCGCCTGCCGGGCTTGTCGCAGTGCGGCACAGCTTGCGCAAGACGCTTGAGGCGCAGGCCGCAATCCTTCACCTTGCGGCGCTCCAATGAACGCCCCCCTCGCCCCCTTCCCGACAGCCGACGCCGTCCCGTCCAGCGAGGGGACGACGCCCGTCATGGCGCAATTCCTGGCGGCCAAGGCCAGCCAGCCAGACGCCATCGTGTTTTTCCGCATGGGCGATTTCTACGAGCTGTTTTTCAGGGACGCCGAGATCGCCTCCGCCGCCCTGGGCATCACCCTGACCAAACGCGGCAAGCACCAGGGTCAGGACATCCCCATGGCCGGGGTGCCGGTCCATGCGCTGGACGGCTATCTGGCCCGGCTGATCCGGCAAGGGTTCAAGGCCGCCATCTGCGAACAGCTGGAAGCGCCGTCCGAGGCGCGCAAGCGCGGTTCCAAGGCCGTGGTCCATCGCGACATCGTCCGCGTCGTCACCCCCGGGACCCTGACCGAGGACAGCCTGCTGGACGCGCGGGGCGCCAACCGTCTGGCCGCCGTCTCGGTGCGCAAGGGGCGCGCCGCTGTCGCCGTGGTCGAACTGTCGGCCGGCTCGGTCGACGCTGTGGCCTGTTCGCTGGAAGACCTCGGCGCGACCCTGGCCTCGTTCCGGCCGTCCGAAGTTCTGGTGCCCGACCGCCTGTTCTCGGACGAGGCGACGAAAGCCGCGCTAGACGGCTCGGGCGGCGTGGTTCAGGCCCTGCCCCAGGCTCTGGCCGAACCGGTGGGCGCGCGGGTGCGGGTCGAGCGGCTGTACGGCGTCGCCTCGCTGGACGGCTTCGGCGCCTTCGAGGAGGCCGAGGTTTCGGCCCTCGGCCTGATCGCCGCCTATCTGGAGACCACCCAGGCCGGAAAGATCCCCGCCCTGTCGCCGCCGCGCCGCTCGGGCGACAGCGGCTTCCTCGCCATCGACCCGGCGACAAGGCTCAGTCTCGAGATCGACCGCACCCAGCGCGGCGAACGCGAAGGCTCGCTGCTGGCCTGCATCGACCGCACCGTCACCTCGGGCGGGGCGCGAGCGCTGGCCGAGCGCATCGCCCGGCCGCTGCGCGACACCACGGCCATCAATCACGCACTCGACGCCGTCGAATGGCTGCTGGAACGCCGCGACCTGCGCCGCGACCTGCGCGAGGGCCTGCGCGCCTCGTCCGACATCGCCCGCGCCACCTCCCGCCTCGTGCTGGGCCGCGGTGGGCCGCGCGACCTCGCCGCCATCCGCACGGGCCTGTCGATCGCCGAAGGCATCTCCGGCCTGTTCCCGCCCGCCCGCGATCCGCTGACCGAACCGCCAGCCCGCATCGTCGCCGCGCTGGACAGGCTGACCCTGTCGCCGGGACTGGGCCGCCTGCTGGTGGATCTGGCCGAGGGTCTGGTCGCCGAGCCCCCGCACCTGGCCCGCGACGGCGGCTTCGTCTCGGCCGGCTATCGCCCCGAGCTGGAAGAGGCGCGCCGCCTGCGCGACGACAGCCGCCGCGTCGTCGCCGACCTCGAGGCCCGCGCCGTGTCCGAGGCCGGGGTGCCGTTCAAGATCCGCCACAACGCCGTCCTCGGCTATTTCCTCGAGACCTCGGCCAAGGCCGCCGAGCCCCTGTTGCGCCCCTCGGGCGAGAGCCCCTTCATCCACCGGCAGACCCTGGCCAACCAGGTCCGCTTCACCACCGTCGAACTGTCCGAGCTGGACGCGAAGATCAGCCAGGCCGGGCACCGCGCGCTGGCCATCGAGGGCGAGACCTTCGAGGTCTGGCGCACCACGGTCCAGGCGCAGGCCCAGCCGCTGCAGGCGGTGGCCGAGGCCTTGGCCGAACTCGACGCCCACGCCGCCCTCGCGGAATGGGCCGAGGAGGTCGGCGCTGTCCGTCCCGCGGTCGATGACACGACCTGTTTCGAGGTCACCGCCGGCCGTCACCCGGTGGTCGAGGCTGCGGTGAAGGCCCAGGGCGATCCCTACACCCCCAACAACTGCCGGCTCGACGGCTCCGGCTCAGCCTGCGCCCGGCTGTCGATCGTCACCGGCCCGAACATGGCCGGCAAGTCGACCTTCCTGCGCCAGAACGCGCTTCTGGTCGTGCTGGCCCAGGCTGGAGCCTTCGTGCCCGCCCGCGCCATGCGGCTCGGCGTCGTCGACCGGCTGTTCAGCCGCGTCGGCGCCGGCGACGATCTGGCCCGGGGCCGTTCCACCTTCATGACCGAGATGGTCGAAACCGCCGCCATCCTGACCCAGGCCACAGAACGCAGCTTCGTGGTGCTGGACGAGATCGGCCGCGGCACCGCCACCTATGACGGCCTCGCCATCGCCTGGGCCGTCGCCGAGGCCCTGCACGATCGCAACCGCGCCCGCACCCTGTTCGCCACCCACTACCACGAGCTGGCCGGCCTCGAGACGCGGCTGGCCCATGTCTGCAACCTGTCGATGGTCGCGAAGGAATGGAACGGGGACCTCGTCTTCCTGCACGAGGCCGCGCCCGGCGCCGCCGACCGCAGCTACGGCGTCCAGGTCGCCAGACTGGCCGGGGTCCCCGCCGCTGTCGTGACCCGCGCCCGGGAGGTGCTTGACCGGCTGGAAGGCGAGAAGAGCGCCGCCATCAGTCTGGATGACCTGCCACTGTTCGCCATCGCCGAGCCGGCCCGGCCGCCCCTATCATCCGCGGTCGAGGACGCGCTCCACGCCATCGAGCCAGACGAACTGTCCCCGCGCGAGGCGCTGGAGGCGCTGTACCGGCTGAAGGGTCTGGGCCGCCGGTGACCGCCGCCCTCGACGACCGGCTGATCGAGGCCGCGTCCGCCCCCGATGTGCGCAAGGCGGTCGCCGGCATCCTGCGCGAAAGTTACGACGCCGCGCGCGCCCGCGCCGCCCGCCGCCTCGACGCCGGCGGCGAGGGCGTCGAGGTGGCCCGGCTCTATTCCGCCGCCGCCGACGACCTGCTGACCGCCCTGTGGCGATTCACCACCGAAACCCTCTATCCCGCCCACAACCCGACCGAGGCCGAGCGGCTCAGCCTGATCGCGGTGGGCGGCTACGGCCGGGGCGTGCTGGCGCCCTTCTCTGACCTCGACCTGCTTTTCCTGCGCCCGTGGAAGTCGATCCCGCGCACAGAACAGGTGATCGAGTTCATGCTCTACGTCCTGTGGGATCTGGGTGTGAAGGTCGGCCAGTCGGCGCGCTCGGTCGATGAATGCCTGGCGTTGGCCAGATCCGACATGGTGATCCGCACCACCCTGCTGGAGGCGCGGCCCCTGGCCGGCGATGACCGGCTGGCCGGTGATTTTATCGCCCGTTTCCGCGCCATGGTGGTCAAGGCCGACCCCCGATCCTTCATCGCCGCCAAACTGACCGAGCGCGACCTGCGCCACCAGAAATCAGGCGCCGTCCGCTATCGCGTCGAGCCCAACGTCAAGGACGGCAAGGGCGGGCTCCGGGACCTCAACACCCTGTTCTGGATCGCCCGCTCGCTGGCTCCGGAAAGCCCGCTCGGCGCCCGGGTGCTGGACGACCTGTTGACCGCCCGCGAACGCCGGACGTTCGAAGAGGCCTTCGACTTCCTGTGGCGCACCCGGACGCATCTGCACCTCACGGCCGGCCGGGCCGAGGAGAAGCTGACCTTCGATCTTCAGCCCGAGGTCGCCCGCCGCATGGGCTGGCGTGGACGCGGCGACGAGCCAGCGGTCGAGCGTTTCATGCGCCGTTACTTTCTCATCGCCCGCGACGTCGGCGCCCTGACCCGCGCCATGTCGGCCAAGCTGGAGGCGCGCCAGCAGAAGCCGACCATGAGCCTTTCGCGCCTGATCCCGGGCCGCAAACGGAGGCTGGGCGTTGAGGGCTTCGTCGAGGACGCCGGTCGCCTGTCCGTCATCGGTCCCGAGGTCTTCGTCGCCGCGCCCGAGAAGCTGCTGATGCTGTTCCGCTGCGCCGACCAGCATGACCTCGACCTGCACCCCGACGCCTTTTCGGCCGTCAGCCGGTCGCTGTCGCTGGTGACCCCGTCGCTGCGCCGCGACCCCGAGGCGACCCGCGCCTTCCTCGACATCCTGGCCCACGGCCAGCGGCCCTACCGGGTCCTGACCCTGATGAACGAGACGGGCCTGCTGGGCCGGTTCCTGCCCGAATGGGGGCGGATCGTCGGCCAGACCCAGTTCAACATGTACCACGCCTATACGGTCGACGAGCACACGCTGCAGGCCATCGGCATCATCAACGACATCTGGCGCGGCAAGCTGAAGGCCGATCATCCGGCCTCGACCGAGATCGTCCACCGCATCGACGACTTCGAGGCCCTGATGCTGGCCATGCTGCTGCATGACGTCGGCAAGGGCGGGGACCGGGGTCAGCTGGAGGACGGGGCCATCGCCGCGCGGCGGGCCTGCGACCGGCTGGGCCTCGACCCGCGCCGCACCGAGTTCGTGGTCTGGCTGGTGCGCAATCACCTGGCTCTCAGCGACTACGCCCAGAAGCGCGACGTCTCGGATCCGGCCACCGTGCGCGCATTCACGAAGCTGGTCGGCGACCCCGAGCGGCTGCGGACCCTGCTGATCCTGACCGTGGCCGACATCCGCGCCGTCGGACCGGGCGTCTGGAATGCGTGGAAGGGCAACCTCATCCGCGACCTGTACCAGCGCACCGAGGGCGTGTTCCGCGGCGAGGACATGACCCACGCCGATCCGCTGGACGACTATCCGGCCCTGGTCGCCCGCGCCCGCGCCAGCGGCGCCGCCGCCGAAGCCGTGACCGTCGCGGGCAGCGACGAGGACGACCGCGCCGCCACCCGCGTGGCCGTCGCCGCCCGCGACCGGCCGGGCCTGTTCGTTGACCTGGCCGACGCCCTCGCCGCCGCCGGGGCCGATGTCGTCGGCGCCCGGGTCGCCACAGCTCCGGATGGCACAGCCCTGGACGTGTTCGAACTCCAGGACGGCGGCGGCGCCCCCTACGGCCAGTCCGAGCCGCGCCGCCTGACGCGTCTGATCGAGGGACTGGAAACCGCCGCGCGCGGCGGCGTCCCGACAGCGCCAGCCCCCACCGTTCCACACAACCCTCGCCGCGCCGCCTTCGACGTGCGTCCCACCGCCATGGTCGATCTGGACGAAAGTCCGACAGCCGCCGTGGTCGAGGTGTCCGGCGCCGACCGCCCGGGCCTGCTGGCCGATCTGGCCCGGGCCTTGGCCATCCACCGCCTGTCGATCCGCTCGGCCCATATCGCCGGCTTCGGCGAGCGTGCGGTCGACAGCTTCTACGTCACCGACGCGTCGGGCCGGAAGCCGCAGTCCGGCCCGACGCTGGACGCCCTGCGCGCCGATCTGGAAACCGTGCTCGACTTCACCGAGCGCGCCGGACATCGCGTCTCGGCCCCGGTTCGGGCCAGCCTGCGGGACGTCTCCGAAGTCGGCCGCCGCCGGTCGGCGCAAGAGCCGGTATCGCGGACGCCGGAACCACGCTAAGCGCTGATCCAGTCCCGAATTCCGAGCATTTCATGAGCCTCGCCCGCAACACCCTGGTGCAAGCAACCCTGACCCTGGGCAGCCGCATCCTTGGTTTCGCCCGGGACATGGCTCTGGCGGCCCGGTTCGGGCAGGGACCGATGATGGACGCCTTCACCACGGCGTTGATGCTGCCCAACATGTTCCGCCGCCTGTTCGCCGAGGGCGCCTTCGCCCAGGCCTTCGTGCCTGTCTACGGCGGCGTCCGGGCCCGCGAAGGCGAGGAGGCCGCGGCGGTCACGGCGTCCGAGGCCATGTCCTTCATGCTGGCGGTAGTCTCGGGCTTCTGCATCCTGTTGCAGGTGCTGATGCCATGGATCATGCCTTGGCTTCTGTCGGCCTATCGCGATCAGGCCGGCGTCATGTCGGTCGCCGTCACCGCCACCCAGCTCGCCATGCCCTATCTGGCCTGCATGACGGTGGCCTCGCTGCTGTCAGGCGTGCTGAATACGGCCGGCAAGTTCGCCCTCTCGGCGGCCGTGCCGGTCTTCCTCAACCTTTGCACCCTGACGCCGCTGCTGGCCGCCTATGTCGTGCCCGCCAGCCAGCCGGCCGTACTGCTGTGGGTCACCGGCGCCGTGACCATCTCGGGCTTCCTGCAGGCCGCGCTGCTGTGGTGGGGCGTGCGGCGCCTCGGGGTGACCTTGCGTCTGTCATGGCCGCGCCTGACGCCCAATGTGAAGCGAGCTCTCGCCCTCGCCGTGCCCGGCGCGCTCGCGGGCGGCGCGATGCAGGTCAACTCGCTGGTCAGCCAGATGCTGGCCGGCTCCGATGAGGGCGCCCGGTCGGTCATCTACAACGCGGACCGGCTGTACCAGCTGCCGTTGGGCCTGATCGGCGTGGCCATCGGCCTGGCGCTGGTTCCGCGCCTGACAAGGGCCTTCGTTTCCGGTGACCACGAAGGAGGGCGCCGCACGCTGGACGACGGCATCACCCTGGCCATGGCATTCACTCTCCCGGCCGCCGTGGCCCTGTTTGTCATTCCCTTCTTCGTCATCGACGCCACGGTGACGCGCGGCGCCTTCACCAGTCAGGACGCGGCCCGCACCGCCGACGTGCTGCGCCAGTTCGCCTGGGGCGTGCCGGCCTTCGTCCTGGCCAAGGTCCTGACGCCGCCCTTCTTCGCCCGCGAGGATACCCGGCGTCCGATGATCTACGCCGTGGCCTCGGTGATCTTCACGATCGTCGTGGGGGCCAGTCTGTTCTACTGGCTGTCCAGCATCGGCGTCGACGGCGTGCTCGGCCTCGCCATCGCCACCAGCCTGTCGGCCTGGATCAACGTGTCCCTGCTGGCCGGGACCCTGATCCGGGAGGACGCCTGGCGGCCCTCGCCGCGGTTCCTGTCGCGCCTGTTTCGCGTGCTGGCCGCCAGCGCCGTCATGGCCGCCCTGCTGGTGCTGGCGGGCGTCAACTACGATGCTCTGAGCCGCCTGCTCCTTGCCAAGGAAATCGCGGTTCTGGTCGTGTGCGGCGCCGGCGCCCTTGTCTATGGCGCCTGCCTCGTGCTTTTCCGCGCCGTCAGCGTCTCGGAACTCAAGGCGACGCTGAAGCGTGAACCCGGCGCCGCAACGCCGACCGGACTGGATTGATGACCGACGCCTCCCCCGCCGCCGCTCCCGCCTATCAGGGCCCCCGCCGCGTCCTTAGCGGCATCCAGGCCTCCGGAGCCCTGCATCTGGGCAACTATCTGGGCGCCCTGAAGCGGTTCACCCAGCTGCAGGATACGGGCGCGCCCTGTTTCCTGTTCGTCGCCGATCTGCACGCCATCACCGTGTGGCAGGACCCGGAAAAGCTGACCGCCCAGACGCGCGAGATCGCCGCCGCCTATCTGGCGTCCGGCCTCGATCCGGCGCGGTCGATCATCTGGCCGCAGTCGGCGGTGCGGGCGCATTCCGAGCTGGCCTGGATCCTGAACTGCGTCGCCCGCCTCGGCTGGCTGGACCGCATGACCCAGTTCAAGGAGAAGTCGGGCAAGCACAAGGAGCGCTCGTCCGTCGGCCTCTACACCTATCCTGTGCTGCAGGCCGCCGACATCCTGCTGTACAAGGCCACCGAGGTGCCGACCGGCGAGGACCAGAAGCAGCATCTGGAGCTGACGCGCGACATCGCCCAGAAGTTCAATACCGACTTCAACGCGCCGGGCTTCTTCCCCCTGCCCGAGCCCCTGACCCAGGGGCCGGCGCCCCGGGTGATGAGCCTGCGCGACGGGGCGGCCAAGATGAGCAAGTCCGATCCGTCGGATCAGTCGCGCATCAATCTGACCGACGACGCCGACGCCATCACGGCCAAGATCCGCAAGGCCCGCACCGACCCGGATCCGCTGCCCGAAACGCTGGAAGGCCTCGAGGGCCGCGCCGAGGCGAAGAACCTCGTCACCATCTATGCGGCCCTGGCCGACATGAGCCGCGAGGCGGTGCTGGCCGAGTACGCCGGTCAGGGCTTCGGCGCCTTCAAGCCGAAGCTGGCCGATCTGGCCGTCGCCTCGATGGCGCCCGTGACCGCCGAGATGCGCCGGCTGATGGCGGACACCGCCGAGATCGACCGCGTCCTCAAGGACGGGGCCGAACGCGCCGCCGCCATCGCCGATCCGGTAGTGGATGAGGTCAAGAAGATCGTCGGCTTCTGGCGCGCCTGACGGCGGCTTCCGGACGCCGCGCTCCCGCCCCCCTGGCGAACGGCCCCGCTTGCGCTAGACAGGGCCGATGAGCCCTGCCCATCCGTTGGACCGTCCGGTCTGGAGCACCCTGACCAGCCGCCAGGCCGATCTGGCGCTCGGCGACGCGCGGGCGCTGCGGTTCGATCCGGCATACGCCCTGTTCGGGGCGGCGGCTGACGCCTCGCCGGAGAGCCAGCAGGCGCTGGCCGCTCTGAACGTATCGCCCAACGGCATGGGGCTGGTCGAGGCGGGCGCCATGCCTCCGCCGCCCGCGGCCCGGGTCCGGTCCAGGACTCCCTGCGTGCAGATGACGGCCTCGGCCCTGACGGCGGGCGGACGGGACATCGCCTTCGAACCGCTGGGCGAGGCCGACGCCGCCGACATGCTGGCGCTGGCGACCCTGACGGCGCCGGGTCCCTTCTTCGAAAAGACCCACCAACTCGGCGACTTCATCGGCGTGAAGCGGGACGGCCGGCTGATCGCCATGGCCGGGGAGCGGATGCGCCCCGCCGGGTTCACCGAGGTGTCGGGCGTCTGCACCCATCCCGACCACCGCGGCCACGGCTACGCCGGCGCCCTGATGCGGGTGGCGACGCAGCGGATCCTGGAGCGCGGCGAACAAGCCTTCCTGCACGTTGTCGCGACGCACGCGGCGACGATCGCCCTCTACCAGACGCTCGGGTTTTCGGTTCGGACGCCCATCACCTACACGGTGCTGGACGGGCCGGAGATGTCTCCAAAGTAGCGGGTCGGTCCCGAAAAATTGTGAAGGCCCGCCGCCCGGGCCGGAGGCCGTGGGCGTCTTGCGAAAGCCGGCGCCTGGACGGCGGCGGCGGAGGGTTCAGTATTGTCAAGGACCAGGCCCGGCGGGCATCTGGTCAGTATGCACGGCCACGCGTCAGAAACGGACGCAGGGGTGGGAAGGCCGCGGCTTCGCCTTGAGGCGAAGGGGCGAGAGTAGCGGGTTTCGGGGACGAAAGTGGCGGGTCGGAGGGGGCGAGAGTCTTCATGTCCGCCTGCGGCCTGGCCCCCTGTGACGCGCCTGAGGCGGAGCAAGCCACCACCGCGAAACCGGTTCAATGCGCATCGAGCGCACAGACATCCGAAGGTCGGCGTCTGGCCCCGAAAGCCGTGTCCGCTTCCGACCCAAAGCCGACCCTAGTCCGCGCGCCGCGCCTGTTCGGCTTGGACTGCGTCACGCTTCTTCAGAAACAGCTTTGAGAGAAGCGGTGAGAGAGGTGTCGCCAACCGGCCAGCCACGCGCGCAGCTTCGTTCTCAAGCTCGGCGTCGGACAACTCGGACAGGTTTGCCTCCGACGGCACTCCACTGCGATTTCGGGTCAAACGCGCCATTCCCCATTGTGCATGGTCGAGTTCCGCTTTCCACCCTCAGGTGACAGTCCGCTCCCGACCCCGCCCGGCCATTCGCGATGTCCGCCCGGGGCGCCAGCCGCCGCCGCCAGCCGCCGAGCCGGCGCGCGCGCAGCCTCCCGCAGTAGTTGCGGCGCCCGGACTTTATGGACATAGTCCGGCGAATATCGGGGATCCTCATGACCATGTATTTCGTTGCCGGCGGCGTCGCGCTCGGCGTCTTCGCCATTGGATTCCTGATTGCGCTGGTTCTGCGCCGGGTAGTCCCGACCAACGAGGTTCACATCGTGCAGCGCGGACGATCCCGCGTCAGCTACGGCGCCAGCCAGGAAGCCGGAAACGTCTATTACGAGTGGCCAGCCTTCCTGCCCCGAATCGGCGTGCTGGTGACCAAATTCCCGGTCTCCATCTTTGACGTGAACCTGAAGGACTACGAGGCCTACGACACCGGGCGCCTCCCGTTCCGCGTGGACGTACAGGCGTTCATGCGGATCGCCAAGTCGGACACGGCGGCGGAAAAGGTCGCCAATTTCGACGAGCTGCAACACCAGCTGTCCGGCATCCTCCAGGGCGCGGTCCGGAACGTGCTCGCCACCCACAAGCTCGAGGACATCCTCGAAGCCCGATCCACCCTGGCCGAGGCCTTCACCGCCCAGGTGGACAACCAGCTTCAGGCGTGGGGCGTCGAGACGGTCAAGAACATCGAGTTCATGGACATCCGCGACAGCGCCAATTCGCAGGTCATAGCCAACATCATGGCGAAGGAGAAATCCCGCATTGATCGCGAGAGCCGCGAGGCCGTGGCGATGAACAGCCAGATGGCCCGGACCAAGGAAATCGAGGCCGAACGCATCGTCGAGGTGAACAAGCAGGACGCCCTGCAACAGGTCGGCATGCGGACGGCCGAGCAGGAAAAGCAGGTCGGCATCGCCAAACAGGTCGCCGAGCAGGAAGTTCTGGTCGCCCAGAAGGACACCACCGAACGTGAGATGGATGTGAAGCTGGTCGCCGATACGCGCGCCGCCGACATCGCCAAGGGGGTCGCGGAAGTCCAGGCCGCGCAGGAGCGCGAGGTCACCATCATCCGGGCCGAGGGACAGCGCCAACAGCAGGTCATCGCCGCGGAGGCGGAACGCCAGAGGCTGGAGCTGGTCGCGCAGGGAACCCTGGCTCAGCAGAAGCTCGACGCCGAAGGCTTGCTGGCGCAGGGTCAGAGCCGCGCCGAAGCCGAACGGCTGCTGCTTCTGGCGCCGGTCACGACGCAGATCGAACTGGCCCGGGAGATCGGCGGCAACGACGGCTACCAGAGCTATCTGGTGCGCGTGGAGCAGATCAAGGCCGGGCAGACCGTGGGCGTCGCCCAGGCCCAGGCCCTGAGCGACGCCGACATCAAGGTGATCGTGACGGGCGGCGACGTGCCCGCGGGCATGAACAGCATCACCGACGTGTTCAGCGCGAAGGGCGGCCAGGCCCTCGGAGCGATGCTGGAGGGGCTGGCCCAGACAGACACAGGCAAGGCCGTGGTGGAGCGGGCGACGAAGGGCGCGGCCAAGCCCAAGGCGTAGCCTTGTTCAGGTCCGTTCGGCCGCCGACGGGAATGTCAGCAAGCCGCACCGCTCTGGACGACCGCTTCCGACCCTGTGTGGACGGCTCTCCGTCGGCAAGGGGTAATCGAACTATCTGCAAC
>NZ_JAQSDY010000003.1 GCF_029946145.1 Brevundimonas sp. | reverse complement strand
CCTCCAGCTCCAAAAACACCTTATCTTGGTGTCCTCGAAACCGGGTGCAGCTCACCGGCCGCCAGTTCGGATAGCGATGTTCTCTAGGTAAAGTGTGCAACCTGTGCCTTAAGTGGCGACCTGACCGCTGGTGGCGGCACGGCTTACCGACACCAGCGGCTGCAGGGGGACGTGATGCCGCGACTCATGACCATGGCGGTTGTCCGCAATCCAAAGCCCGCTCCGCCGAGACCACCGGACAAGCCGATAATCCGGACCCATCCAGAGCCGCCGGCGACGACCGGGAGGGAACGGTCGACTCCGACGACAGCCGGCACGCTCTCGGAACGCTTGCACGGGGCATGGAAGGCGTCCGAATGGGCCGCCCTGGCCGCCATCGCCCGCGCCCACCTGGAAACCAGCGGGCCCACCGGTCCGGAGATCCATCCCTATTCCGAGGCCGCTATCGCCTATTTGCAGCCGGAGCTAGTCGCCGCCACCGATGCGGACCTCCGGGTGTTTCTGTCAGGGTTTGATCAGAAGGCCCTGAAGACCTATTTGACCGAAACCCTGCTGCAGGATCGTGAGCGGCTGGCGGACCATGCGCTGGCCCTGCATTGCGTCGGCTCCTTGGGCGCCGACGCGTCGAATCCGATCGCCGGCCTGCGCGGGCTGCATGCGTTCGCCCTCCTGACAACGGCGGCCTCGGAGGATCGAAGAGGAGACGGGCACCGGCTGGTGCGGATCGTGGACCGGGCCGTCAAAGCGGAGGTCGCCTTTCCCCGATGGACCTTCGAGATCGACGTGTGCGGAGAGGTCCATCTCGTCGACGGCGGCAAAGCCCGCCTCGCATCCACGCCTCTGGAAGACAAGCTGCAGAGCCTGGATCGCAGCCGGGCCGACGCCGGGAAGGGCGATTGCTACTGCCAACCGGCGGAGCCTGTCTGCACGCCGCAAAGCGTCTGTTGTCCCGAGCTCAAATACTATCTCGCTGACCTGCTCGAGTTGCGCGACTGGACCCACCGCTACAGGGCCGGCGACCTAGCCTATATCGAGGTCGTCGGCGCGGGCGAGAACCGCAGCCGCGAGCACGTGATGAAGCGGGTCAGCGAAGTCTATAGCGAGACCGAGAGCACGGTGCGCTCGCTCGACAAGAGGGATCACCAGGTCACCGATAGCGGCTCGTTGAGCCGCGAAATCGAGCGTCAGAACGAAACCAAGTTGGCGGCCGACGCCAGCGTCGAGGGCGTCTATGACGCCAAGGCCTACAAGGTCACCGCATCGGCCAGCCTCTCCTATGACAAGAATGCATCCCAGACGATCAAGGAGGCCCAGGAACAGGCTCGCGAAACGATCACGAGCGCCGTCGCGGAACTGGAAAAGACGGTCCGGGCGTTGCGATCGGAACGGGTCACGACCGAAGAGACCGAGACCAACATCCATGCCTGGCAGAACGACGGCGACGAGCCGAAGGTCACCAAATACTTCTGGGTGACCCAGGAAAAGCGGGCCCAGCTCTACAGCCACGGCAAGCGGCTGATGGCGGAGCTGATCATTCCCAGCCCCGCGCGGCTTTACGAGCGGCTGATGATCGATCGACTGGAGGCGGAGGTGCGCCGCCGCGTGCCGCCGTTAGAGGGGGTCTCGCCGCCGACGTCCGCGCCATTGACGCTCACCGCCGCCGAACTGACCCCGGAGAACTACGCCCAACACGTCGCGGCCGAAGGGGTCAACAATGCGCCTCTGCCGCCGGACGCCATCAAATACGCCGTCGCGACGGGCAGCTATGGCGAGGTCAAGAATGAACAGAAGAGCGTCGGCCAGCTGCAGATCACGGTCCCGGACGGCTATCACGCGGTCCAGATGGACCTGTCGGGAGACGCCACCTTCCGGCAGTACGGGACGGGGCAGGGACGCTGGGTGCGCTTCACCCTGGGCTCCGTGGTCTGGTTCGGGGGCGGGGGCCACAGTTTGACGGCCGGTCTGGCCAGTTTGACGGGCCAGCTGGCGATCGAGGTCACGGCCGCCAACATCAAGGGCTGCCAAGCCAGCCTCACCATCAAATGCGCGCTCGACCAGGCGACCCTGGCCGCGTGGCAACAGGCGGTCTTCGACCTTGTCAGCACCGCCCATACCGCAAAAGCGGCGGCTTCCGAGGCCGCCATAGCGGATTTTCTGGAGGCGCAGGCCGAGCACAAGGCGGCCGAGGACAAGGTGCGCGCGGAACTCCGCGAAAAGGCCGGTGCGCGGCACCCGTTCTTCAACCGGGCGATCGAGCGCACCGAGCTCAAGCGGGCCTTCATCTATCTGCTGTGCGAGGACTATTCGGCTGAAAGCGCGTGGATCGCCAAGGCCGAGCCGTGCGGCCTGCCGGAGATTGATCGGCACGCGACGGCCGAGCGAGGCTACGGTTGGTATTTCTGGGATCGGCTCTTCGACTGGAAATACATGGCCTACGGCTTCTTCGACTATTTCTGGAATCCCATCTGCGAATGGGCGGAGCGGTTCGACCCCGACCACGCCGACCCGTTGTTCAAGGCCTTTCTCGGTGCCGGCTACGCCCGCGTGCTGGTGCCGGTGAGCGCATCCATGGAGGAGGACTTCCTCTGGTATGCGGCGACACGTCAAAAGTGGGGGCAGTCGGGCGCGCCGCCGCTCGATGCGGAGGACCCCCGCTGGCGCAATGTCCTCTACGAACTGAAGTACGCTTCCGAGAGCGCCATGACGCCGCGCGAAGGTTATGCGGCGAACGTGGCGCCGGGCGACCTCTCCATCCTGATCAAGGATACGGACCGCTACTGGGACATCCTCGCCGCCCAAACGGACCTTGCCGCGGTCGAAGCCGACCTCGACCGGGAGCTGTTTATCGACGGCGCCATCTATTTCGTGGCCGATATTCAACCGGAGTCTGGGTCGCCGCCCTTCAGCGGGGCGGACACCATGTGGTGGCGGATCACCCTGGACCGGCCCTACGAGGGACCGGCGTCCCCGCGCCGGCTCTATTCGCTCGGGGCCCAGGCCGTCGCGCCCGCCTTCAGTTTCGACATGCCGACGGAACTGATCTGGGCCGGAGCCCATGACCGGTGCCTGCCGTCCTATCCTCTGCCAGCCTGCGTCGGCTAGGCCGAGCATGGAAGGCTACAGCGCGTTCCGGCATCCAATGCGGCCGCCGGTTCAGCCGCCGGCCGACGCCGACGATCGCGGGATTGATCCGGATCGGGAGGACAAATACCGCGCGGCGGTGCTGCGAAGCGTCAAGGCGCTCTGCGGCATGCCGTTCGGCTCCTTCCTCCAAGGGGAAGCGTACGACAAGAACTACTGGATGCCGACCGAGTACAAGGCCGAGCGGCCGGCTCTGGCGCTATTGCCCGGACTGTCTCCAAGCGAGGCGCTGGACGCCATCGCCACGAACAAGCAGGCGTGGAAACTCGACTGCGCCGGCTGGGCCCAAGTCTGTCTGGCGCTGAGCCACAAGGACTTCATTGGAGCTCGGCGGTTCGACAAGGCGTATCGCAGGAGCGGGGGCGGATTCATCCTTGATCAGCATGACACACCGGCGGTGATGGCGGGATCGTCCTACAGGCGCGACGACAAGGCGCAACGGTTCTATCGCTGGCGGGGCGATCATCTGTTCGATCAGGACTATGACGAGGCCTATCTGCTCGATCGTGCCCCGGCCGGCACGCTGTTCATCTTCGCCAACGACGATGCCGGCGTCGGTCACGACTACCGGTATGAGCACTCGCTGCGGCTCGAGCCGGACGTATTCGCCGCCCACGGTTTCGGTGAGACCTGCCTGTTCTCGCTCCGCGAACTTCGCGAACAGCTGGCCGCGATCACCCATCCCCAGTTCGGACAGGGGCTGTCCTTGTCGGACTACGCCGACAAGGTGGTCTGGCTGCGTACCGTTCGCTACCTGAACATCCGTCTGCTGACCGGGGGCTGACCGCCCGGCGAGAGCGCCGGCTGCATGCCGACGCGCAGGGGGTCGATCATCGCGGTCAGCGGGTCGACCGGGGCGATCATGGGCCTGCTCTACCGCTACTCGCCCTACAGCGAGCCGGACGCCGATTGCGGCCCTGCCGCCGGTAGTGCGCGGCGAAATCCGACAATCCCCGGCACGACGATTGCCAGAATGGCCACCGTGGCAGCGCGGCTCGAACGAAAACACCAACCGGCTCCTGCGCCAGTACCTGCCCCACGGAACCGACCTCTCCCTGCATAGCCAGGCTCAGCTCAGCGCCATCGCCCGGCAGCTCAATGAACGGCCGCGAAAGACCTTGCTCTGTGGATCGGCGTCGAAATCGGACCCCATCGAGAGGCGGCCTAGGTGGTTGAATCCGCTATACAAAAATACGTTGGCGCGCATGCTGACTGGCGTCTGTCGGGACCCCGTCTCGCCCCGAGATATTAAGCTCATTCAATATGTTAATTCATATCGAGTGGGGTCCCGCCTTGAACGCCGATCAACAAGCCTGACAGCACCCAGGGCTCTGATCCTACGGACCTTGCCGAGCATTTGACGGTCGTCACCCGGGCGTCTCCGTCAGTGGCACGATGAACACTTGGCTGTAACCCTGATGACCATCGGAAACGGGGAAGGCCACAAACTCATCGCCAGCACGGTCTGCGGCTTGGCGAACGAGATCATTGAACTCGGCAAGCGTTCCTGGATACCCACCAATACGAAACCGTCGTCCTCGCGAGTGATGCGATAGACGGGCGAGTCGGCCAGCAAGCTGTCCAGAAAGCGTCCCATCGCCGAATGAGAACACCGATTGAATAGAGATTCAATCCGGGCGGTTTGGCGGGTGCGCCTAGATCTCTATTCGCTGTCTGGCCAAGACGCGTTGAACCCGCGCGAGCAGGACGCCGACCTCAATGGGCTTGGCGACATATCCGTCGCAGCCCAATGCGACCGCTTCCCTTACGGTGTCGACGCTGCTGTTCGCTGTGACCATGACGACGAGCGGCACAAACCGTCTGATCCTCGACAGGACCTCCAGACCAGACATGTGCGGCATGTTCACGTCGAGAATTGCCAGATCAAATCGAAAACGGCGCGCCATCTGCAGCGCTGTTTCACCCGTCGCGGCCGTCATGCAGCTATGGCCGGCATGCGTCAGAATGGAGTCGATAATGGTCCGGATCGCTTCGTGATCGTCAACAATCAAAATTTTGGCGGGCATTGACACTCCAGACCAAAGGGCGCGGGAACCCGCCCTCTTTGACCACTGTAGACCGCCGTTCCTCTGCCTCGAAGACTTCCTTGAAAATGAGTTCCAGGCGTCTGTTTCCGGCAGCTCGCTTGGCCCATCCCACCAGGACGGCTACGACTGCGCCGGCGAAGGTAATCGATGACCCGAGTAACGTCGCTTGTGCTGGGTAGGTCGGCCGGGTCGAACCGGACGCGTGCCAAATGTTCCCGTCTCGCGAATTGCGCCCGAGCGCCGCGCGATGAGACTGCGATCCAAGCGACGCATGGGAATGCGCCTTACCGGCACAGGTCTGGAAGTGCATGGCCTCGCACGTTCCCGGCTAAGGGGAACATTAACGGACGAGCGCTGATGATGCCCCGGGGTAGAGGGTGCCGCGTGATCAATCGGCGACTAGTAATTTCAGGGCTCGACCTGACGCCGCTCCGCCCTTGCGACCCCGCGGGTCAGGATTACCGAAGGCGGACTTGGGTAGTGTCTCAGTTTGAAATCGGCGGTTCCGTTAGCCATGGCGCAGGACCGGCTAAGGGCCCATGATACCGTCATGAACCTGATGACCGACATCCTGGCCGACACTCGCCGTTACCGCGACGAGGCAATCAAAACACTGTCCGACGTAAAAGGTGGTGGGCTCCTTGCGGAGGGTATGACGCGCGAAGAGGCCATTCAGATTTTGATTGAAAACATTGAGACATATGAGGGCGTCCTACGCCGCCACGGGTGGACGAACGAAGCCTAAAGGCCCCCAAGGACAGAAGCGCCCAGCCGACGCCATCGGCCTTGCCGTACTGGTTGGCAGGATCGCGACCGGCGAGGCCGAAGACACCGCCGACGAGTCCAAGGCTCACCACCGCGAGGGCGGGAAGAAGGGCGGGGCGGTGCTGTCAGGCGAACGATAAAACGTCTCCGGTATTGCGGGCCTAAGCCGCTGTCAGGGATGATGTTTCGTGAAGCCGATCTCGTTCAAGCGCCACCGCTTTCCGGCGGACGTCATCCGCCGCCGTGTAGCTGTACTTCCGTTTCAGCTTGAGTTTCCGTGACGTCGAGGAGCTTCTGGCGCAGCGAGGGATCGAGGTCAGCTACGAGACGATCCGGTGCTGGACCATCAAGTTCGGGCCGCTGATCGCCCGGCGCTTGAGGCGGTGCCGGCCGGCTCCGTCGCCGTGATGGCATCTGGACGAGATGGTCTGTTCGATCGGCGGAAGACGCATGTATCTTTGGCGCGCGGTCGACGATGAGGGGGAGGTCCTGGACCTCGGGGTCCAGCGCCGGCGGGACACAGAGGCCGCATTGAGGCTGCTGAAACGCCTGATGCACAATCAGCCGGTGGAGCCGGAGATGATCACGACCGACGGCTTGGCGCCATATGGCGCAGCCCTCGATCAGTTGGATTTGCGCCATCTTCACCGGCCGGGTCGGCTTCGGGAGAACAACCGCGCTGAGAACTCACACCTGCCGATCCGACGACGAGAACGGCAGCAGCAGCGGTTCAAATCCCAAGCCTCAGCCCAGCGCTTCCTCACCACCCACGCGGCGATCTACAACACCTTCAATATCCAGCGTCATTTGATCAGCAGACCCACCCTTCGCCGCTTCCGCGCCGAAGCGGCTTCCGTCTGGGCGACCGCGGTTGCCTGATATCGGCAGGGGGGGCGGCTTTCGACTTGGCGCTGTTAACCTGACGGCACCGCCGATCCCAAGGCGGAGCGAAGATGCCGCTGTTCAAGAGGCAGGTTTCAGCCCAGCGAACTTCGTCAGCGTGGCGTCTCCTGAGGGCGGTGCGACGAGAAGGCCGTCGCCTTGATCCGGTAGGCAAGGTTATCGGGAGCCAGAGCAGCTGCCCGGCGGAAGGCCCGAGCCGCCTGGTTCCGGCGTCCCATTCGTGCGTAAGCGGCACCCAAGAGGTCGAGCGCCCATTCGCCGAAGATGCGCTTATCGTAGGCGACCAGCGCATCCGCAAAGGTCTCCGCGTCGATGGCGATAATCGGCGCCAGCAGTTCCGGGAGTGCAGCCGCCTCGCCGGTCATGAACAGTGAGTTGGCCAGCATCAGCCGCAGGGCGTGGTTGTGCGGGTGTGCGGCCAGACCGCGGCGCGCCAGGCAGGCGGCTTCGCCGGGGGACAATGGCAGGTGAAGCGCGACCAGCCATTGCCAAGCCAGGGTGACATCACCAGCTTGCTTTTCATCCGGATAGGCCTCGGCGGCCTCGACGGCCCGCCAGCAGGCGGTGATGGCCTCCTCGAGACGGCCCAGCCCGGCCAGCGCTTGGGCCATGTCGACCCACAGAAAAACCCGCTCCGGCGTCACCTGAACTGCCGCCTCCAGCAGCGGCAGGTTGCGATGATGCTTGGCGGTGAGGTCGCCCTCGTAGCCCACATGGCGGAGGCGGATATCGCTTTGACCGAACGATAGCCCATCAGCCTGAGCCACCGCCTCAAGGTCCGGATGCACGGTCTCATGGATCACGCCGCGAAACCGGATTCTGTCGTCCCGCCGGAACAGCCGCAGTTCCCGATAGGGCGTGTAGCCCGCCTGGGGCTGGAATTGCAGTCGGAAGGCCACGACGCCGGGCTCGGCGACCGCCGCCCGCAAAGCCCCCGCGGCGGGGACCTCCAGCCGCTCGTCGGCGTCAATATAGAGGATCCAGTCTCCGGTGGCGTGCTCGAGAGCGCAGTTTCGGGCCGCACTGAAATCGTCGGTCCAAGGCCGCTCGATGATCCGGGCGCCATGCGCCGCCGCTACCTGACAAGTGCGATCGAGGGAGCCAGTGTCAATGATGACGATCTCATCGACCTCATCGGCAATCGATTTCAGGCAGTCGCCCAGGAGGCGCTCTTCGTTGCGAACGATCATCGCGGCACTGACGCGCCCCGTCGGGTTACCAAGGATCGTCGGGCTGCTGACGCGCCCGGTCGGCATCTTTTCCGACAGGAGCGCTATTTGGGCTTGGAGTCGGGGGCGGCGAGGGTAGCGCCCGACCGAGGCCTGAGGTTGTTGGCCGACCGGGTGATCGCGCCGGAGCCGACCGAGGTGTTGCCTGTGAATGTACGCGGGGCGCTCTGCATGCCGCCGAGAGCGAAGGACGCCACGACCGGGGCGGTCCAAGCCGAGAGCAACAGGAGTCGGCGGTTTACGCCCTTGTTCTGGCTATCGATCGACATGCCACACCCCCGATGACGCATCGTCTTGGTCGACGCCCGGTAATCCTTGGAGTAGCCGCCGGGCATCGTCAAGGCGTCCAACCGTCAACCGCCAGCAGTCGGCGCAAGCCATCAGGTCCATGAACTCAGCCAAAGACCGCGCTCGACCCTCGCCGGGCAACAACATGTCTTTGAACATCTCTTCTAAGGCAAGGCTTCTGTCTAGCCTTTGCAGTCCCGATCTTCCGCCGTGATTGTCTTCCAACACAACCACATGCAGCACCGGTGCCTGCCTGATCCGGCAGGGCTTGCCGAACGCAGAGGTCTGGACCGCGAAGGTCGGCTGCTCAAACCAGCCCGGGATGCGCGGCGACGACCGCACGATATCCGCGGCACGCCCCGACAGACGTCCCAGGGCGCTCAACCCCACCCGCAGGCTGCTGGGAAAGGGACGGGCCGCCCCCCCCTCGACGATCAGCAACCAGTCGCCCGTCACCGGCCATCCCTCCTGGGCGAGATGGACGAGCAGTGCCGGCATGACCACCGCTGCCTCCCCGACAAAGACGATGTGCCCCGCCGCCGTCGTCACCGTGCCGGCGCTCAGGAAGAGGCCGCCGCCAGGGCATTCGGCTCGCACCATCTCGAACCGCAGGCGGTAGAGCTCGTCTAGTATGAACCCCGCCGATCCCTCCACGCAGGCGCCGCCAAGCTTGAACAGCCGGAGAAAGCCGTGGCAAGCCTCGATCTTGAGATCGACCCGGTCTCGCTCACCTTCGATTTCGGGGTTGCAGCCGATAAAGGCCAGCTGGTCGGCGGTATTCTGATCGGGGCAGCGGATGTGGACGTCCCGCGTGAGGGTGCGGAACATAACGCCTAGCACTGGGCGATCAGGCCCTCGCTGAGCAGCTGTATCAGACACTGGGAAACCTCGTCGCTGGGCGGTGCAGAAAGCGAAAAAGCATCCTGCAGATAGGCTGAGATGGCGCCCATTGACTCGGTCTCGCCGCAGAGGTCGTAGACCAGCGAGGCCGTGGGATTGAGATAGTGCACCCGCTCCCGGGCGGTCTGATAGACTACCACGCCGTCGGGCATCTGGCTGACCTCGCTGCCGGGCGTCTGTTCGAAGGTCGCTGTCAGCTCGAAGGTCATTGACGACATAGAGACGATCCGGTCATCTCTCACAAGAGCGAGCGGAACTCGGCCGCTAGGCGGGCCACGACGTTCGCCCTATCGAAATGCTTCGCGACCCAGGCCCGGGCCGCCCGCGCACGTCGACGGCGCTCGGACGGACGCGAGAGAGCGTCCTCGATTGAGGCGGCGAACCGAGCGGACGTGTCGGCGAGCCAGAGATGGCGGCCATCCGCCATCCCCAGTCCCTCCGCTCCGAGGGTGGTGGAGACAATCGGCACGCCATGGACGGCGGCTTCCAGCAGCTTGATACGGGTTCCCGCGCCTGCTCGCACCGGGGCGATGCATAGCGTCGCCGCCTCGTAATGGGGGCGCAGATCCGCCGCCCAGCCTACCAGCTCCACCCCTGAGCGCCGGCTCATCCGGCGCAGGCGTTCGGGCGCATCCGGCCCGACCACGCGCAAGCGCAGGCCCGGGGTTCGAAGCCTCGGCCAAACGGCGCTGAGGAACCAGGCGACGGCGTCCTCATTCGGCTCATAGCCCAAGGACCCGACGAACAGCAGCGTGCGGCCGTCATCCCGCCGCCGCGGGCGCGGTGCCGCCTCGATCGAATTGGGCGTCACGGTCAGGCCGCCCAGGCGGGCCGCGTCCGTGGGCGAGGACACCCACACCCGGTCGAACCGCGGGACAGTGGCCTTGACCAGTTGCCCGAAGGCCTGCGCTTCGAGCCGGCGCCAAGCGCTGGCCTCCTCCTGCCCATGCCGGGCGTCAATGGCGGCTAGGGCGGAAAACACCCGCTCGTCATCCTCGTCGAGATCGAGGGAGAAAACTTGTCGACCGTCCCCCAGGCTGAGGGCCAAGCGCGCGCAGTAGCTGCGCGAGGCATGGATCAAGTCGTAGCCCCGGCCGCTCGTTACCTCGATACAACGCAGGGCCGCAGTGGTCGTGAGCCGAGCCGCCAGACTCGGCAGACCAAAACGGGCGAAGGCTTGAGCGCGCTCCTGGGGGTCGGCGACCTGCATGATCAAAGCAAGATGGGTATCGAGGGTGGCTTGTGTGTCCAGAACGCTGACCCGCGCGGCGAAGCTCTCCGCCCACCGCGCCCCCTCGGCCGTAACCGCTCCAGCGACGGGCGCCACGATCAGGTCGACTTCGAACTCCCGGGCCATCGCCTCCAAGAACTGCCCCAACCGCATGGCCATGCCATTGCCCTGCCGCACGGGCATGGCTGGGGCGAGCATCAGGGCGCTTGGTTTCACGAGCCGCCGCCTTCCGGTATGCGGTAGCCGGCGCCCAGCACCCCGATGGCTACGGCCTTGTCGAGCGGCCGGATCTGTTCTGCGGCGAAGGCTCCCAGCACTTCATCGACGACCGCGCGCAGGTCTGCCGACCGCTCGCCCAGCGCCTGCAATCCCACCCGCAGTCCCGGCTCTGCCTGCAGGAACAGACGCAAGGCAGAGATCAGCCTTTCCCGGGACTGCGGCGCGTTCCGAGCCCAATAGCCACCGGCGTCCACCAAGGCATGGAGCAGCCCACCCAGCTGGCCGGCGTCACCGGCATGACTGGGTTCATGCCCTGCCAGCCCCTCGTCGATCCGCGCCTCATTGGCCGGGCTGACCAGCCGCGCGCCCCGCCAGGCACCCAACTGACCGGCAGCGAGGCGATAGGTGACCTGATCGCCGTCGTGGAGGATGAGCTTCAGGCCCTGGACGGTTTCGACGACATACCAGTTCTGCCGATCCACGCTGCGGCCCCCGCCGATTTGATGGCCCTCCAGCAGTTCGAGCTCCAGCTCGTCGTCGGCCACCAGGATTAGCCGCAGGCCGCGGACCCGTTCGAGCCGCTCCTCTTCCCGCCGCGCCGCCAGGGTGCGGTCCGGCGGGAAGAACAGCCGCCCGTTCCAGACGGCGCGAAGCGCCTCAAGGAAGCCGAGGCAGGCCTCCATGTGGACGAACCCGTCCAGCTGGTACTGGGTGGAGTGGTAGCTCCACTTGCTGTTAGTCCGGTGCTGGAACAGCGGCCCCCCTTCGAAGTCCCGCTGGACCAGCACCCGATGGTCGGTGAAGGGCCGGTGGGGCGCGACCTCGACCGCCGCCCCGGCGAGGCGCCAAGCGATCAGGAAGGTGTCCTTGTCGCCGTAGAGCATCCCATAGACGGCTTCGGCCCGCTCGTTCAGAAGCAGTGCCACCTGTAGCGGCGCCCAATGCTCGCGCTTGTCCACGAGGAACTGGCCGCTCTCCCAAGACCGGCAGGTCTCCCCTGCCAAGCCCACCCAAGTCCAGATGGGATTGTCGGCGGCGAGGTCGACGATGTCCGGCCAAAACAAAGCGCGGGCCCGCCGATACTGCGGCGTCTCGAAGAGGAATTCCGGATCGCGCACCGGCGTCTGGTCGGCGTCCAGGAACAGCACCTCGGCAAACCGGCTGTGGGCGACGGCGTAGGCCTTAAGTTGCCAACCATCACGGATGTCCGCAGGGAACGCCTCGAGCACCGCCGTGGCGTCGACCAGCTCGACTTCATGGCGGAGCAGCAGGGCGCGCATTAGCGGTGAAATCTCCTCACCGCCGAAGTGCCAAAGCTGGATAGGCAAGCGACAGGCCAGGGTCTCGCGCAAGATGCGGACCAAGACATAGGCGCAGGTGAACAGCCGCACGCCCCCGGCGCAGGTGACGATGCCGCGTCCCGCCATGCCACCGTTCGGGCCGCCTTCCGGAAAGGCCAAGGCCAACCGGCCCTGGAGTTCCGCGTTAAGATCGTCCGACATCATCGAAAGCCGCCCCAAACCGCCGCCCGAAATCTCCGCTCCGGCGCGGCCCCTTCATTCAATGAATGTGGGCTCGGCTCCGCTGCCCCGGCAAGGCGAAAAGCGAAAGGACTCGACGGGAACGAAATGCCCGATACCGTCCCTTCTCCCATTCGAGCGCGTGGCGCGCGGCGATGGCCAGCGAGGAAACACCATGGCCGCCGACCCGACAGTCCTGATCCTGACGCCGATGAAGGACGCCGGTCGCTATCTGGATCGCTACTTCGCCGGGCTGCGGCGCTTGGCCTACCCCGGCCACCTGATCTCGCTTGGGTTTCTCGAGGGGGACAGCGTTGACGACACCGCCGAGCAGGTGGAACGTAGGCTGTCGGAGCTGCGCGATGAGTTCTCCGACGCGGCCCTTTGGCGCAAGGATTTCGGCTGGCCCACCCCGCCTGGCGCGCCGCGGTGGGAGCACGCCTACCAACTGCCAAGGCGCAAGGCTCTGGCCAAGGCGCGCAACCACTTGCTCTTCCACGCCCTGCAGAACCAAGACTGGGTGCTCTGGCTCGACGTTGATGTCATCGACTTCCCGGCCGACCTGATCCAGCGCCTGCTTGCTGTCGAGCGGGACATCGTCCACCCCCATTGCGTGTGCGATGCCGGCGGTGGGACCTATGACCGCAACGCTTGGCGCGACCACGGCGCCCTGGGCATGGACGAGCTGCGCGGGGGCGCCGACTTGGCGAGGCTTGACGCTGTCGGCGGCACGGCGCTGCTGGTCCGCGCCGACGTACACCGCGACGGCTTGGTCTTTCCACCTTTCCCCTATGGCGCCGGCAACCCCGCCATACGCTCGCCCCACCCGCTGGGCCCCGGCGTCCGCGGCGAGATCGAGACCGAGGGCCTGGGGATAATGGCCATAGACATGGGATACCAGTGCTGGGGCATGCCCAATCTTGAAGTTACGCACGCAGCAGACTGAGGGCCGCTAAACTCAAGAAAGACTCCAGTATCTCTCCCGCGCGGTGGAGCGGTCCGTCGTCTGAGAAATAATCTCCAGATTAGTCAGAAAGCGAACCCCGGCTAAACCCAAACGGAGCCGACCGGCGGATCCCCGGCTGGATCGACCGACCCTGCGGTGTCTCTTGAAATGACTCCCTGAACGACCTTTCGCCGCGGCGCGTCAGCTCCTGCAATATCCGTTTGGGCTCAATCCTCGCGGGCGGCGACGAGCGGGCGCATGGGCCGGAAGTGGGAGGGACTGAGACCTGAAATCCTGGCACGCTACCGCTCTCTGACGACGGGTGCGGAATTTGGATGGGAGCGCTCCCAAGAGTCCTTGCCATTCGACTGATAGCGCGTCTACGTGCGACAAAATGGTCCGATGAGGCCAGCCTTGGGGAGGCCATCCAATGACACCAGCGCAGCTTAGCGTGGCGTTCTTTCTGCAGATGGCCTTGATCATCGCGGCCTGTCGTCTGGTCGGCTGGGTGGTCAAGCGCTGGCTGGGGCAGCCGCAGGTCGTAGGCGAGATGATCGCCGGCGTCATCCTTGGGCCCTCTCTCTTCGGCCTGCTGGCCCCGGAGGTTCAGGGCTTCCTGTTTCCCAGGGACACCAGGGCGGTGCTGTTCGTCGGCGCCCAGTTCGGGGTCGGGCTATATATGTTTCTGGTCGGGCTGGGGTTTCGGACCGAGCATTTCCGACAGAACGCGCGTAGCGCCTTCGCAGTCTCGTTGGCCGGGATGGCCGCGCCCTTTCTGGTCGCCGTTGCGCTCGGTCCCTGGTTGCTGAGCCAGGGCCTGTTCGGCGGGGGTATCCACCCTACGCAGGCTATCCTGTTCACCGGCGCGTGCATCGCGATCACAGCCTTCCCCATGCTGGCGCGGATCATCCATGAACGCGGTCTGAGCGGAACCCCGCTGGGCGCCCTGTCGCTGTCGGCCGGCGCGATCGATGACGCCGGCGCCTGGTGTATACTGGCCGTGGTGTTGGCGACGTTTGGAGACGGCGCGCCGGTGGCGATGAAGGCGATCATCGGCGGCGCGATCTTCGCGACCTTCATGCTGACCGCCGCGCCGCGCCTGTTGGCCCCGCTGGGCCGGTTGGTCGAGCGTGAGGGCAGGGTCACGCCGATGGTTCTGGGCATTGTCCTGACCCTGTTCATGCTGTCCGCCTTCATCATGGACTGGGTCGGCATTCACGCGGTCTTCGGCGGCTTCATCCTGGGCTGCGCCATGCCACGCGGCCTGCTGAGCCGCGAGATAAGCAAGCAACTGGAGCCGTTTACCGTCGTGGTCTTGCTGCCGATGTTCTTCACCTTCTCGGGACTGAACACCCAGCTGACGATGATAAACAGCCTGGGCCTGCTCGGAATGACCGCCGTTGTTCTGGTCGGCTCGATCGCGGCCAAGGGCCTGGCCTGCTATGGTGCCGCGCGCCTGACGGGCCAGGACAACGCAACCGCCATGGGCATCGGCGCCCTGATGAACGCGCGGGGACTGATGGAACTGATCATTATCAACATCGGGCTTCAGCGCGGAATCATCGGACCGGCGCTGTTCTCCATGCTGGTCCTTATGGCCATCGTCACCACCCTGATGGCCTCGCCCCTGTTCGAGTTCGTCTATGGCCGGAAGGCGCGCGAGCGCGGCGAACTTGGCGCTCTGACCGACGACGCCGCCGCCGCCCCTTCCAAAGCCGCCACCTGAGCCTGGGCGCGCCGACCGCTCAAAGTCGACCGCGGACGCGCCGGGTCCTGCTGGATCGGCTGAAGAGGGGCTAGGCGGCGGGACAGGTCCGCGCGATGTAGGTGGCGTGGGAGGGCATGACCGCCACGCATTTCCGGATGACGTCTTCCACGCCGGTCAGGAAGGTCACAAGCTCGGCCCCCGACTTGAGGTCGACCAGCGGGTCCCAGGCGCGCGGGATGACGCCCTGGCCCAGGAAGACCTGGATCCAGCTCTCCTCGGCGAACAGCTCCTCGTCCTCCCGGAAGATGCGACCGTTGGCCCGGAACAGGTCGATCTTTCGCTGCAGCGTGTCCGGAATCGCCATGTCGCGGCAGTAGCGCCAGAAGGGCGTGTCGTCCCGTTCGGTGGCCTTGTAGTGCAGGATGATGAAATCGCGGATGCGCTCGTATTCAAAATCGCTCTGGCGATTGAACTCCGCGATCGTGGCCGGATCAAACCCAGCATCCGGCAACAGGCGCACCAGCCGGATGATGGCGGACTGGATCAGATGGATGCTGGTCGATTCAAGCGGTTCCAGGAAGCCGCCGGCCAGGCCGATGGCGACGCAATTCCTGTTCCAGATCTGTTTTCGCTTGCCGGTGACGAACCGAAGCCGGTTGGGCTCCGCCAGCTGCTCTCCGTCCAGATTGGCCAGCAGGAGCCGTTCCGCCTCGTCGTCCTCCATATATTGGCTGGAATAGACGTGGCCGTTGCCGGTCCGGTGCTGAAGCGGGATGCGCCACTGCCAGCCCGCGGGGCGGGCCGTCGAGCGGGTGTAGGGGGTGAAGGGCTCGACGCGCGCGCAGGGCACCGCCATGGCGCGATCGCAGGGCAACCAGTGCGTCCAGTCCTCATAGCCGGTCTTCATCGCCTGTTCGATGATCAGGCCGCGAAAGCCCGAGCAGTCAATGAACAGGTCGGCCTCGATCACTTCGCCATCGTCCATGGTCACGGACTGGACGAAGCCGTCCTCTCCTCGCAACGTCACGTCTGCGACCTTGCCCTCACGCCGACGGACGCCCGACGCCTCGGCGAGACCGCGCAGATATTTCGAATACAGGGCGGCGTCGAAATGGAAGGCGTGGGCGATGTGGCCCAGCGGCGAGTCCATCATCTTGGGATCGGCCCGCATGAATTTGTTCTCGAGCGCGGCCGCGGTGTTGATCGAGTAGTTGGCGAAGTCCGAGGCCTCGCCCCGGGCGTTCAGCTTGAGCCAGTACTGGTGGCAGCGCAGCCATTCCAGATCGCGGCCGATGACGCCGAACCCGTGAATATAGCTGGCGCCCTGCTTCCACCAGTCGACGAACTGGATGCCCAGTTTGAAGCTGCCCTGGGTCCGTTGCATGAACGCGTTTTCGTCGAGGCCCAGCAGTTCATTGTATTTCTTGATCGCCGGGATCGTCGCCTCGCCGACGCCGATGATGCCGATGGCCTCGGACTCGATCAGGGCGATCTCGTACAGGCCCTTGAACAGCTTCGACATCAGGGCGGCCGTCATCCAGCCCGCCGTGCCGCCGCCGATGATCAGGATCCGCTTGAGCTGCTGCATGGTTTCGGGTCCGCGCTACCGGGCGGAGATTTCGCAGGCGGCGGGCGTGGCAGGCAAGGGCAGTTGGCCGACCCGGCGGTCGGCGGCGTAGCTGAGGCCGTAGCCCCGAGCGAACTGGACCACGTCCCCCGGACCTTCGCCGGTGCTGCAGGCCGAGCCGGGCCAGGCGAACGACAGGCGGCCGGTGAAGTCATGGCGGCCGCCGGTCAGGACGTCGGCCAGCCCGGCTCCTTCGGTGCCCGGCAGGAAGGCGGCGACAAAGGCGTCGGACAGGTTGATCAGGTCGTTGGCGTAGGCGGGCCGTCCCGAATACAGCACCGATACGACCGGCACGCCCTTGCCTGACACGGCCTGCAGGGCAGCGAGATCGGCGGGATACAGTGCGCTATGTTGCACGGGTTTCGGGAAGCGCACGTCGCCATTGAACTCGGCATAGGGCGTCTCGCCCAGTACGGCCACGACGGTGTCGAAGTCCGCGACGTTCACGCCGGACCCGTCGGCGGACCAGGTCACATTGGCTTCGCCCAACGCCTGTCGCAAGGCGCCCAGAAGGGTCGAGCCTGTGGCGAAATCGGCGTTGGTGTTCTCGGTGCCCTGCCAGGTCAGCGACCAGCCGCCGGTCTGGTTGGACAGGCTGTCGGCGCTGGCTCCCACGACCAGAATCTTGCGGCCGCGGGCAAGCGGCAGGGCGTGGTTGTCGTTCTTGAGCAGGACGACGGACTTGCGCACCGCCTCGCGGGCCAGGGCGCTGGCGTTCAGGGCGGCGACGCGGCCGGTGAAGGCGCTGGCCGACGCGGGGTGGTCAAACAGACCCGAACGCATCTTCACGCGCAGGATCCGGGTCACGGCGTCATCGATGCGCGATTCCGCGATGCGGCCCTCGTGGACGTCGGCGAGGGTGTTGGCGATGAAGGCGCGCCAGTCCTCCGGCACCATGATGATGTCCATGCCGGCGTTGATGGCCTGGGCGCAGCGGTCCCTGGCGCAACCGGGCACCTGTTCGATGCCGTTCCAGTCGGACACGACCAGCCCGTCGAAGCCGAGGCGGTGCTTCAGCACGTCGGTGATCAGTTCGCGATTGCCGTGCATCTTGCCGTAATCGCGCCCCGCCGAGACGTCGTTCCAGCTGCTGTAGGACACCATCACGGTCTGAACGCCCGCGTTCAGGGCGGCGTAGTAGCCGACGGCCTCCTGCTGGATCAGCTGCTCACGGGTGTCGCGGTTCTCGCCCTGATCCACACCGTCGAAGGTGCCGCCGTCGCCCAGATAGTGTTTGGCGGTGGCCAGGACGTCGCCCTCTCCGGAGATGTCGCCCTGGAGACCGTGCACCATGGCCGCGGCGTAGCGGGCGACCAGGGCCGGGTCGCTGGACCAGCTCTCATAGGTGCGGCCCCACCGGCGATTCTGGCCGATCGCCAGCGTCGGGGCGAAAGCCCAGGTGATGCCGGTGGCGCGGACCTGCCGAGCGGTGGCACGGCCGATGCGCTCGATTAGCGCCGGATCGTTGGCGGCGCCGAGGCCGATGTTGTGAGGGAAGAGGGTCGCGCCGGAGACGTTGTTGTGCCCGTGTATGGCGTCCGTGCCCCACAGCAGCGGAATCCGCACCGGCATGTCGGTCGACAGGGCGGCCCGGGCGAAGCGGTCAGCGAGGTCGCTCCAGTCGTCGACCGTCGCGTGCTTGTTCATCGACGGCCAGGCCCCGCCGCCGTTGAGCACCGAGCCGATGTAGTACTGCCGCACCTCGTCCGGGGTGATGTAGCGCACGTCGGGCTGGGTCATCTGCCCGATCTTCTGCTCCAGCGTCATGCCCGCGACGATGGCGGCGATGCGCCGTTCCATGGCCGCGTCCGGCGCCGTGGGCGACCGAAGCGCCGGCCATTCCGCCACAGCAGGCGGGACGGCCTGGCTCGCGGGCATCGGTGCGCATGCGGCCAGCGCCAGCAACGAGGCGCAGAGCTTCAGTCGGAGGGAGTTCATCGTCTACTCGTTACTCACTCTGGAGGATGGCCCCCGCCAGGGCCGTGAAGTCGCGCCAGCGCCCGGCCCGCCCTAGAACCTGTAGTTGATGCCGAACAGGAACTGGCGACCGTATTCCTCGTAGGTCTCCGGAAGGGCTCCGCCGTCAGCCGTCGTGGTGCCGCCTGTGTCCAGACCCAGACGGGTGCGATAGGGCGAGTTGGTCAGATTGTTGACCTGGAACAGCAGCCCCAGCCCTTCGAACTGCCCTGACTGGAAGGTGTAGCCGATCTGGGCGTCGACCTGCTCGTCGTCGAGGATTTCAGTGTAGCCGCGGGTCGCGAACAACTGGACCACCTCGCCCTTGAAGGCCTCGCGGAAGCGTTTGCTGATCCGCGCCTGGAAACCGTTGCGCTCATAGTAGCCGGTGAGGTTGTAGACCATGCCGGACAGGCCGGGGATCCGCACCTCGTCGCCCGTCGGGCTCGGGTTCAGGTCGGACTCGGTGAACGAGATACTGCCGGTCATGCCGAAGCCGTCGAGCGGCTCCCATATGGAGCCGAAGTTGAGCGCGCCGCTGACCTCCAGCCCCTGAACCACGCCGCCGTCGCCATTGGCCGGCAGGGTGATCTGGCCGATCGGACTGATGAGGACGCCCGCAGGGATCGCCGAGGCGGTGCTGGGCAGGGGTATGCCGGAGAAGTCGAAGGTTCCGGTCTGCTGGTAGATGTAGGTCTCCAGCTCCTTGTAGAAGGCGGCGATCGAGAAATAGGTCGTGGAGTTCACGTACCATTCGTAGGCGAGATCATAGGCGTTGGCCCGCCACGGCTCGAGTTCGGGATTGCCGCCGCTGGCGGACCATGGATTGACGGTCTGGCCCGGCGTGCAGGGTTGGCCGGTGCAGACCAGCGAGTTGAAGCCCGGCGTCACATTCGCGCGCATCTCGTCCATCCGGGGACGCGCCATGGTCTTGGACGCCGCGAAGCGCAGGCGATGCCCGCCGCCCAGATCGTAGATCAGGTTCAGGCTGGGCAGAACGTCGGTATAGTCGGCTCCCTTTGTGACCGACGTCGGCACGATCGGCTGTCCCGGCTCGAGGCCGTTGATAACGACCCCGGTGGACTCCTGCTCTTGCTGGACGACCTGCAGGCCGATGTTGCCGCGGAACCGTCCGCCCTCGAAGTCGGCCTTGGCGAAGAAGGTGGTGACCCGTTCTTCGATGTCCCAGTTCTTGTCGAAATAGTTGGCGTCGAGGATGGGCGCGCGGTCGTAATAGACGTCCAGCGCGCGGGACAGGTCCACCGACAGAACCGAACCGAAGCCGGCGTAGCCCAGCGAGGTCGGGGTCTCCAGATATTGTGGATCGACCAGAACCTGCTGACGCCCGTTCTTCAGGAACAGGTCGAAGTCATCGACCCGTTTCATCTTGTCGCGGTTTGCGAAGTTCACGCCGGCCGAGACGCTGGTGAAGAAGCCGTCGAGGTCGCGCTCTGCGCTCAGGTCGATGGCGTAGATGCTTTCCTCGACGTGCGGGAAACGGATGGCGCCGTCGTGGCCCCAGCCACCCCAGGGCGCCCGGTCGCCTAACGAGACCTGGCCGGCGTCGGCGTAGTTCAGGCCTTGCGAATAGGTCGGATAGCCGTCGTCGTTCACCTCGAAGGTGATGGTGTCGAGCGTGCGACCCACGTCCGGCGTTCCCGGCGCAACACCACCGACGCCGCGGCCGTAGCCGGCGTAGGTCTCGAGGATCTGCTCGTCCCGGATGTTGCTTGAATAGGACAGATCGGCGCGAACCCGGGTGCGGTCGTCAACCTCGTATTCGTTGTTCAGGCCGACGGAGAACAGCTCGTCTTCACGGGTATTGTAATCGTTGCGGATGATCGGCACGCCGCCGTTCAGGGTCCCGCTGCGGGCGAAGGTCGAGCCGCCGCGCTGTTCGGTCTGGACATTGGTGAAGGTCGCGCCGTCCGCCCAGCCGTTGGAGAACCACTGCGCGCCGCGCGTCGTCTCCTCCTGGTCAAACTTCGAATAATAGAGGTCGAGAATGCTGTGCAGGCGATCGTTCGGACGCCATTCGGCGATGGCGATGAAGGCGTCGCGGGTGTTCAGGCGGGAGGTGGCGAACAACTCCTGGCCATTGAGTATCAGGGCGTCATCGGCGCTGTCAGGTGTTACGGCGAACCCGAAGGCCTCATAGCCATAGGCCTTGTAGTGCTGGTTCTGCGACGGGGAATCGAGGTGCGCATAGCCGAGCGCGAGACCGAAGGTCCCGTCGGCGAACTGGTCGATGTAGCTGATCGACGCGCGACCGCCGTAGTTGCGGACGTCATCATTGAGCGCGTCGCCCTCGATAAGCTCGCCGCGGAGGTTGACCGCGATCGCGCGCTCCCGAAACGTCAGCGGACGCACGGTGCGCAGGTCGGCGGTGCCGGACAGGCCCATGCCCGAAATCCCTGCGTCGGGCGTCTTGTAGATCACGACGCTGGACAGAAGCTCGGACGGATACTGGTCGAACTCCACCGAGCGGTTGTCGCCGGAGCTGGCCTGTTGCCGGCCGTTGAGGAGGGTGGTGGTGAAGTCCGGAGCCAGGCCGCGGATGGAGATCACTTGGGCGCGGCCGTTGACCCGCTGAGCCGCGAGTCCGGGCAGACGGGCGATAGACTCAGCGATCGAGACGTCTGGAAGCTTGCCGATATCCTCGGCTGAGATCGCCTCTACGAGCGAGGTTTCGTCCCGCTTGATGCTGATCGAATCCGCGATCCCGCGCCGGATGCCGGTAACGATGACTTCATCGAGCTGGGTCGCTTTGGGGTCCTGTGGCGTCCGGGCATCCTGGGCCAGCGCCGCACCGGGCAGGGCGATGGCCAGTGCAGCCACCGACGACATCAGCGCCGTCCTTGTCCTCGACATGGATACGGACGAACGAACGCCTGCAAAATCGCTTCGCATGTAGACCCCTCGTGTTTCCCCGGCGCCGGCCTGTGGCCGGTCGTCCCTTCTATTTTTCAGCCCCCTGCCGCGATCATGTCAGACCTTGGTTGGAAGCGCTTCCAATTGCTATCCCATTTGCCCGCCGGCCGCAATCCCGATCAGCGTTCTTCGATTTCTCCGGCTGTCAGGGCATCCGCCAGACATAGGTGGCGGCGGTTCTGGCGGGCAGGATGGCCGATGCCTGCCGGTCCCCCTCTTGGATGTTGAACGATACCGGCGTGACGGCCTCGTTCAAAATGATCAGCACGCGCTCGCCATCCGGATTGACGAAGGCGACACCCTGCAGGCCCTCGGGCTCGAGTGATGAGATGCGCCGCGCGCCCGGTCGCACAAACCGGCTGGCGTGGCCGAAAGCGTAATATTCCTGGTTCCGCTCGACCGTCCCGGTGCGGCTGTGGATGGTCACTACGCCGCGGCAGTCGCCGCAGCCGCCGGCGTGCGGCCCGTGGTTCTCGTCGAGGGCGAGGTTCCACATCAGAACCCCGCGCGCCCAGTGATCGGTGGAGCCGATGATGAGCGCCTTCATCGTCCAGCTGAAGCTGTCCGAGAAGTCAGCCGCCCAGTTCCCGCCCGAGCATTCGGTGAAGAAGACATCCTTGTCCGGATGGACGTCCCGCACCTGGCTCTGGGCTCCGACGTCGCCTCCATAGCAATGCCAGGCGACGCCGGCGACGTGGGCGTTGGCGACGGGATCGGCGAGTACGCCAAGCGGTTGTTCGGGATGATCCCAATTGTGATCCCAGTCGAGAATCCGCGTCTCGATTCCCGCCGACCGGAACCTTGGGCCCAGGTGTCGGCCAATAAACTCCGCGCGCCCTGGCGGCGCCCAGCGCATGCCGGGATAGGAGTCGGGCTCGAAATCCGGTTCGTTCTGGATGCTCAGATAGTCGGTGGGCACCCCGTGGTCGGCGGCGGAGCGAACGTAGCGGGTCAGATAGTCCGCATAGGTTCCGTAGTATTCCGGCTTGAGCTGGCCCTGGATCATCGACCCGGTTGTCTTCATCCAGCCCGGCGCGCTCCACGGCGACGCCATGATCTTGAGCTCCGGATTGACCGCCAGCGCCTGCCGCACGGTAGGGAAGACATATTGTTCCATCCGCGCCGTGGAGAAGCTTCGCAGCTCAGGGTCGGGCGTGTCGACCAGGCTGTAGTGATTCAGGGAGAAGTCTGACGCCCCGATCGTGACGCGCGTGAAGCTGAAGCCCAGCCCGCCGTCCTCGCGCCCGAACAGCTCGCGGATCAGAGCCTCGCGCGCCGTCGGCGTCAGCTTGGTCTGGATCAGCCAGGCAGAGGCGTCAGTGACGGCCGCCCCGAAGCCGACCATCGACTGATACTGCAACCCCGCATCCACGGCGACAACCGGGCCGTCCGCCACGTCGGCGACCTGAAAGACGAGGGCGGGCTGTTCGCTCAACAGCCGGGTGCGGTCGCCGGACGTCATCCAGACGCGCGCCGTCGCGGCCGGCGCAGGCTGGGGAACGCCGGCGCACCCGCCCAGGCATAGGGCCGCCAGCGTGGCGCTGAAGGCCAGGCTCCTTGTCAGCATTGAGACCTTGATCACGATGTCCTCCCTGCGAGGATGACGCTTCCGTTCGTCGGAAGTCGCTCCGGGTGCTTGTTGGAAGCGCTTCCAATAAGCGCCCGGACCGACGCCTTCTGTCAAGCCTCGGCGATGACCAACTGCGGCAGAAGGCGTCCCGCCGATCCCCGGGGGACCACGGCGTGGGGCAGGGTCATGAAGCTCCAGGGCGCCCCCGCGCCGCTTCCGCCCAGCCGCCGGGTCAGCGCCAGGACGGCCTCGCGGCCCATGTCCTTCAGCGGCTGGTGCACCGTCGTCAGCGGCGGCCAGACGATCGATGAAACCGGCGTGTCATCGAAACCCGTGATGGACAGCTGGTCCGGCAAATCCAGCCCCCGACCATGCGCCACCGAAAGCGCTCCGGCGGCCATGTCGTCATTGGCGCATATGAGGGCCGTCGGCGGGTTCGGCATGTCCAGCAGGCGGGCGGCCAGCAGGCTTCCCGACCTGAAGGTGAAGTCCCCTCGCGCCATCTCGACGTCGTCGGGATCAAGCCCGTGCTCACACAGCGCGCGCTTGAGGCCGTCGAAGCGCTGTTCGGCGGACAGGTGGCCCTCGATCCCGCTGATGAAGGCGAACCGACGGTGGCCGAGTTGCAGCAGGTGCTCGGCGATATCGTGGCCGCCCGCCTCGTCGTCGATGCCGACGCCGTCGGCCACTGAACGGCCCGGCCCGCCCGGAGAAATTGTCGCCACCTCGCAGCCGCGCGCACGAATCTCCTCGATCAGGGCCACATCATCGGCGAACGGCGGCGTGAGGATCAGGCCGCGGCAACCTTGGGCGGTCATCAGCTCCAGCACCTGCTGGCGACGGTCAGGGCTCTGGGGCGGGACGTGGCGGGTCAGGAGCTGGTACCCGAGAGACAGACACTCCCGCAGGGCCCCCAACTCAAGCGCCGAGGCGTAGAAGGAGTTGGGTTCGGCCTCCAGGTCGGACGCCAGGATCAGGGCCAACATGCCGCCGCCCCCACCCGCCAGTGAGCGGGCCTGGGGATTGACGCGGTAGTTCAGCGACTCCACCGAGGCCAGCACTCGCCGCCGGACCTCGTCGCGGACGTTCGGGCCGCCGTTCAGGACGCGTGAGACCGTGGTTCGACCCACGCCGGAGTGGCGCGCGACGTCGTCGATGGTCGGTTTTCTGGCCGTCAAATTCCGCTCCCTCGCGCCTGCGACGACGATGGGCCTGCGCCCCCCGCCTTTCAATAGCTCGACGACGTCGGCGCGGCGACGTCATATGACGCCATGATCGACGCCGCCCCCAAGGCCGACGCGCCGCCGTCCCCGCGCTCAAGATGGTTCATCCTCGGATACGGCGCCGCCCAGACGGGCGCGTTTGTCTGTTTTATCCCTTTGCTGAGCCTGCTTCTTCCCGAAAAGGCGGGCGCGATCGGCGGCGCCGACCGTGCGATGCTGCTCAGTCTCGCCGCCATGCTGGGTGGGGCGACGGCCGCAGCCGCCAATCTGTTGTTCGGCGCGCTGAGCGACCGGACGCGCAGCCGTTTCGGCCGGCGCCGGCCCTGGATCCTGATCGGCATGGCCATGGTGGCGGCCAGCCTCACCCTGCTGGCGTTGGCCCGGACCCCGATCCACCTCATAGTGGGAGTGATCTTGTTCCAGATCGCGGTGAATGCCCTCTACGCTCCGCTGACGGCGCTCGTGCCCGATCTGGTGCCAGATGAGCAGAAGGGGTTGATCTCGGCCTGGGCTGGCGCGGCGCTGCCGCTGGCCAACCTGTTTACGGTGCTGGCGGTGAGCCGGCTTGCCGGGTCGACCGGCGCCCAGTTCACGGTCGTGGGGCTGGCCGCGGGCGTTCTGGTCCTGCCCTTCGCCCTCCGCCTGCGCGAGCCGCCGACGACGGGTCCAGCGGAGCCGTTCCGTCTGTCCCTGACAGCCCTTCGGAATGGTCGCTTCCGTGCCCTGTTCACCTCCCGCCTGCTCGCCGAGAGCGCGGTGGCGATCAACACCCTCTATCTTCTGTTCTGGGTGCAGGAACTACCGACGCGGTCGATTCCGGCGGGCTGGTCAGCACTCGATGCGTTCGGCGTTCTGCTCCTCGTCTCCACCCTGGCGGCGACGCTTGGCGGCTTCGCGGCCGGAACCCTCTCCGATCGATGGCGGGGCAGGCGTGTGTTCGTCGTCGCGGGCTGCGCGGGCATGGCCTTGGTATTCGTCATGATGGTCGTCTGGCCGACGTGGACGGGCCTTCTGGCGGCCCAGCTGCTGTTCGGCGTCAGCCACGGCGTGCACGCCACGAGCGTGGCGGCCATGACGGCCGAGGGCTTGCCCGACCGCAAGCGCGTCGGTCGGGACCTGGGTGTGATGAATATGGCCGTTGCTGCGCCCCAAAGCCTCGCGCCCGCGTGCGCCGCCATGCTCCTGGCCCTTGGTCTGCCGCTCTCCGCGGTCTTTGTCGCGGCCGGCCTGGCGGCGATCGCAGCCGCGCTGGTGCTGGCCCTGGATCAGGCAGTCATGGAACTGTCAGCCTAGTTCGTCGAATCCCGCTTATGCGCATTTCGAGGAGCTGGAAAGGATGCGTTGGCAAGCCGAGGTCCGGATACACGCCTTGTCTGTTATTCTGAGAGACTGACACCCGGCTAGATCGAATAGGTGCCGACCAACCGCTCTGCGCCGGATTTTTGATATTGCTGGAAGTCCCGAAGGCATCGGAGGGCCAGCGCTGCCGTGGCTTCGGAATCTTGAGCGCCGGGCAGGGTGCCATCCCTCTGGGCGAACGCAGTCAAAAGTGGGTGGCCGAGCGCCGCCGGATCTCCAGGCGACGCAAACAAAAGCCAATCGTAAAAGGCCATCGGCGCCGTGGCGGCAATCCCATTGAGAGCGGCTAGTCGTTTGGCCGTTTCGGATACCTCGAGAAGGTCTGCGCCAAACTGAAGGTCAGAACCCGGATCGAGGCCGTCGCCTCGGCGGTCCGCCAGGGCCTGATCGAACCGGGGTGAGAAGAGGGGGCGGGCCAGGAACTTCTGTGAGGAAGCCCGGCGTTTCGTCGCCGATCGCTGCCGACGTTTGCACGTCCCCTGGCTCTTGATCGACGCCTATCGTTCCCGGAACCCGCCGACCGCCATTCTAAGGCGCTCTGTCATTTTCGGCGAGGGGGAACCGAACCAGATGCCGGCGGCGTACGCCGCCACCCATCACCCAATGAAGGACTCAACCCACTAGGGATAATGGCCCTCCGCGCGTGGGGCTGCCGGATGGGGCCTTTGACGCGGGTCCGTCGTCGGGGCGCGAAGGCCGCTGTCGGCCCATTGGGAGAGATCGGCGAGATCATAGACCACCCGACCGCCGAGCTTTCGATAGACGGGTCCGGTGCCATACGTCCGATGCTTCTCGAGCGTGCGGCTCGATCACCCCAGATATTCGCTGGCTTCCGGCGTCCGCAGCTGTCGTTGCCGGTCTCGACGTCGCGGTGGTGGGTGATGCGGTCGAGCAGGGCCGTCGTCATCTTGGGATCGCCGAACACGGTCGGCCATTCGCCGAAGGCGAGGTTGGTCGTGACGATCACCGAGGTGCGTTCGTAGAGCTTGCTGATGAGGTGGAACAGCAGTTGCCCGCCCGAGGGCGCGAACGGGAGGTAGCCGAGCTCGTCGAGGACGACGGCGTCGAGGCGACAGAGCTGGGCGGCCAGTGCACCGGCCTTGCCCAGGCGGGTTTCCTCTTCGAAGCGGTTACCAGGTCGACGGTGTTGAAGTAGGCCACGCGCCCCGACGCGCCCCGACGCGCCCCGACGTTGGCGATGATAGCGGTGGCCAGGTGTCCAACAGCATGGACGCTGAGTTCTGCATCCAGGCCTGGAGGAAGCCCTGGCCCGCTATGGGCCGCCGGAGATCTTCAACACCGACCAGGGCAGCCAGTTTACATCGCCCCGCTTCGTCGACGTGCTGAAGGACGCCGGCGTACGGGTCTCCATGGATGGCCGCAGCCGCTGCGTTCTTACACAGCCTCCGTCGCTTTCGCGCTTTGCATCGTTGCCAATAACGCCTTCGCGATATCGCGGACACGGGCGACCATCAGGTCGATGTCCGAGCGGCGGGTCCGGTGGTTTGTGATCGCGACACGCAAGCAATGAGTGCCCTTCACCGTCGTGTCCGATACCGCCGCGACGCCCTCCTCCTGGAGGCGAAGCATGATCTCGACGTTCCAGTGTTTGAGGCCTTCCGCATCGAGATCGATCCGTGGGCGATGCCGGAAGCAGACAATATTGATGCAGGTGGGGGCGGCGATCTCCAACTCCGGCGACTGCCGGATCAGGGCATCGAGATATTTCGCCTGGGCAATGTTCTGGTCGATCAACCGCCCGAACTTGGCCGCGCCATGTTCCATCAGGGCCATCCAGATCTTCAGGGCCCGGAATCCCCGCGAAGTCTGGGGGCCGAGGTCGTAGAGCCAGGGCGCGGCGGCGAGACCGCGCGCCTTAGGTTCGAGGTATTCCGAGGACTGGGCGTAGCTGCTGCGATGGGCTTTGGCGTCGCGGACCAAGGCGCAACCGGCTTCGAAGGGGGCATGGAGCCATTTATGCGGATCCATGGCGAGGGAATCGGCGCGTTCCAGCCCGACGATTAGAGGGGCCCCCTCCGGCGCGATGGCGATCAGCGCGCCGATGCAGCCATCGACGTGGAACCACATCCGTTCCGCTGCGGCCAGATCGGCCAATGCGACAAGGTCGTCGATGGCGCCCGTGTTCACGGTTCCGGCAGTGCCGATGAGGCAGGCTGGCTTCAGTCCGGCCGCCTGATCCTCGGCGATAGCGGCGCGCAGCGCGTTCAGATCGATGCGGAAGTCTTCGTTCGTTGGAATCAGGCGAAGCGTCTTCCTGCCCAAGCCGAGCGCCTCCACCGCTTTCAGATGGCAGCCATGGACCTGGTCAGAGGCATAGAAGCGCAGCGGTTGAGGGGCCGTGCCGATACCCTCGGCGCGCACGTCGATGCCCGCCATGACGTTGCGGGCGACGGTCAGGCCGATCAGATTGGCCTCCGAACCGCCGCTGACCAGGGTGCCGCTGGCGTCGGCGGGGAAGTGCACCATCTCCTTCAGCCATCCCACGACCTGATCATCCATCCGCGCCGCGGCATGGTTTCCTCCGCCGAGATTCGACCCCTGAACGGCTGCGAGAAACTCGCCGAGGGCACCGGTCAGATTGCCGGCCCCCATGTACCAGGACCAGAAGCGGGGATGGACGTTGCCCATCGGATAGGCCATCGCCGTGTCGAACACCGCCTGTACGACCTCTGCCAAGGGGGTCGGGCCGTGCGGCAGCGGGGTGGTGAAGCGGGCGCGAATCTCGGGCGGCATGTCACGCCAGACAGGGCGGGACCGGATGTCGCGCAGGTGATCGACCGCTTCGGCGGCGACACGCGTTACGAGGTCCCGCGCCGCGTCCCAGTCGGCCGGGTCCAGGGTTTCCTCGACGGCGGCTATATGCTGGTCCGTCCCGCCCCGCATCTCATTCCGCCGCGAGCTGAGCACCCGGCGTCGAGCGGGACAGGGCCGTCTCGGCTTCGTCCATCTCCGCGGGGATAGCCTCGAAAAGCGGTGTGGTCATGTAGCGCTCCCCGGTATCGGGCAGCATACAAAGGATCACCGAGCCTTCCGGGGCCTGCTCCGCGATCCGGACGCCCGCCGCGAAGGTTGCGCCGCCCGAGATCCCGGTGAGGATGCCCTCGTTCCGCGCGAGCTTGCGGGTCCACTCCATCGCCTCGGCTCCGGAGATCGGCACAATCTCGTCGAAGCCGTTGGCTGAGATCGCCGCCTGCAGGACCTGTGGGATGAAGTCGGGCGTCCAGCCCTGGATGGGATGCGGCTCGAAGGCGGGGTGGCTGCCGGACGGCGCGCCGCCGTCGCCGCGCGCCTGCGGCGTGCCGCTGCCAACGAGCTGGGCGTTGGCGGGCTCGGTCAGGACGACCCTTGTGTCCGGTCGCTCGCGGCGCAGGACGGCGGAAACCCCGGCCAGCGTCCCGCCGGTGCCATATCCGGTCACGAACCAGTCCAGACGGGTGCCGGCGAAGTCAGCGATAATCTCGCGCGCCGTGGTGGCCTCGTGGATCGCGGCGTTTTCCGGCGTCTCGAACTGGCGGGCCAGAAACCAGCCATTGGCCTCAGCCAGCTCGACAGCCTTGCGATACATGCCCAGGCCCTTCTCGGTACGGGGCGTCAGGACGACCAGGGCCCCAAACATCCGCATCAACTTGCGCCTTTCGATCGAGAAGCTGTCGGCCATCGTCACCACGAGGGGATAGCCCTTCTGGGCGCAGACCAGCGCGAGACCGATGCCGGTATTGCCGCTCGTCGCCTCGATCACCGTCTGGCCGGGTTTCAGGGCCCCGGATCGCTCGGCCGCCTCGATGATGGCGACGGCGAGTCGATCCTTGACCGAGCCACCCGGATTGAAGAACTCGGCCTTCACGTAGAGCGTGACGTGGCCTGGACCGAGGTTGTTGATCCGGACGGTCGGCGTGTCGCCGATGGTATCGAGGATCGAGTCGTAGAGGCGGCCTCGGCCATTTGTGGTTCTTGGTTGCCGGTCGATGGGCATGATACTCATCCTTGTCTGGGCTCGACTTGCGCGGTTCACGATAGCATTGCCGTAGAGCCCTGACGTGGGAGATGACGTGGGACGCGCCGTGGAAATCGTGCAGCCGACCGAACTGGCGGAGGTGCCGATGCTGGAAATCCTCTTGCTGGGACCGGTAGCGGTTTGCCGGAACGGACGGCCCGTAGCCCTTGCCCGGTCGCGCAAGTTGAGGGCGCTGCTGTCCATCCTGGTGATCGAGGGACGATCGGTCAGCCGGACGTGGCTGTGCGACCTCTTGTGGGATCGCCCGAACGATCCGCGGGCCGAGCTTCGCTGGCACCTCAGCAAGCTCCGGCAGATCCTGGACGAGCCGACCCGCCCCAGGGTGCTTTCGGACGAGGACGAGATCGGCGTCGACCTCGAGGGCTGCGTCGTCGATGCCCTGCAAGTCCTGACCGTCGAGCAAGGCCATCCGCCGTCCCCGGAACGACTGAAGGATTTGGCGGCGCTTTACCGGGGACCGTTCCTCGGCGACTTGGAACTTACCGGCGCACCCGCCGAGCAGTGGCTGACGGCCCAGCGGCGCCGATTCGCCTCATGCCGGATCGTCATCCTCAAGCAACTCGCTGCGGCACTGCCAGCAGATTCCGGGGACATTGAGCCGCACCTGGAGCGATGGCTGGAGCTCGCGCCGTTCGACGTCGATGCGCATCGACGGTTGCTCGATCATCTGGTCTCACGGGGCCGTATCGCGGAGGCGGGCAAGCATGTCGCTGCCGTGGAGCGACTGTTCGCCGACGAGGGGGTGTCTGCGACTGGACTACGCGAGGCATGGAAGGGGATCCGGTCGCGACGGGCCCCTGCCGCGGTGATTGAGGCCGGCGTACGGGAAGCACGGCCACTCCTGGGCGAGCCACAGCCTGCGCTCGACGGGGCGTCCGCGCCCGCCCCGCAACGCTCGGCGCTTGCCGTGATGCCGTTCACGACCGTAGAGGACCACGCCGTCGCGCGAGGGATTGCGGATGGCCTGACGCAGGACATCATCACGCGACTGGCGAAACTCAGGAGCCTGTCGATCATCGCCCGTGGCTCGGTTTACGCCATGGCGGAGTTGTCCCTGCCGAGCGTGGAGGCGGGGCGGCGTCTCGGCGTCGACTACGTGGCCTCGGGTACGATCCGTCGGGACGCCGACCGGCTCAGGGCCCAGATCGAACTCGTGGAGGTCCCGACGGGCAGGATCGTCTGGGCGGAGGACTGTGACGCGCCCGCCGGGAATCTGCTCGAGGCGCTGGACGAACTCGGCGACCGGATCGTCGCGGCCTTGACGGGCGAAATCGAGCAGGCCGAACGTAATCGGGCGGTCTTGCGATCGCCCGCCTCGCTGGACGCCTGGGGCGCGCACCATCGTGGCCTCTGGCACATGTACCGCTTTACCCGGGAGGACAACGCGCAGGCGCAGCACTTCTTCGACAGGGCGGTGACGCTCGACCCGACCTTCTCCCGTGCCCACGCCGGTCTTTCCTTCACCCATTGGCAGAATGCGTTCCAGAACTGGTCCGACCCGGTGGTGGAGACCGAACGAGCTTACGCCGCCGCCGCGCAAAGCCTGTTCGCGGATGAACAGGACCCGGCGGCGCACTGGGCGATGGGGCGGGCCCTGTGGCTGCGCCAGCAGCACGAGCAGGCGGTTCTGGCGCTGCGAGAGTCGGTCGACCTCAGCCCGAATTTCGCGCTCGGCCACTATTCGCTCGCCTTCGTCGAGTCCCAGACCGGCGACCCGATGGAGGCGATCAAGGCCTCGGACAAATCGCGCGCGCTCAGCCCCTACGATCCGCTGATGTTCGGCATGTTGGGGAGCCGGGCGATGGCGCATCTGCGACTGGGTCAGTTCGAGGAAGCCGCCGTCTGGGCGACGCAGGCGGCGTCCCGCCCGAACGCTCACATCAACATCCTCGGGCTCGCCGCCCTGTGTCTCTCGTTGGCGGGGCGGATCGCAGAGGGGCAGGCTGTTGCGACCACCATTCGTGTGACCCAGCCTGACTACGGAATCGACGACTTTCTCAGGGCGTTCCACTTTTCGCCGGACAAGGCGAAACTCCTGCGGGCCGCAGCGGTGCGGGTGTCGATGGCCTGAGCGCGCCAGTTCGGAAATTTCCACGGCGGTTCCAACGTTTCCGGCCGCGCGCAGACCCATGCCCACGGGGCATCAACGGAAGAAGCGGGGGAGAAACGCCGCACGTCCCCCGGCTCGATCCTCGGGTTCCCGAAGGGGCGCGAACCCACAGAGAAAGAAAGCCGACATGAGCAATCCCATTGAAATCAGACGCTTTGAGTCCCCCGACGACACGCTTGATATGAAGGAGCGTGGCGGCATCAACATAATCAGGATGGCCGACGGGACTACGGGCATGCGGGCCGTTTTCGAGCCTGGCTGGACATGGGAGAACGACGAGAAGCCGCTGCTCGGCTCGCCCGACTCCTGCCCGATGCGCCATACGGGTTACTGCATTGCGGGCCAGCTCGTGGTCCGCATGGTCGACACCGGTGCCGAAACGCCTATCGCCGTGGGTGATTTCTTCGAGATTCCGCCTGGCCATGACGCGTACGTCGCCGGTTCCGACCGGGTCGAACTGATCCTGTTTGGATCGCCGGAGCACCAGCACTGACGCGGACTGGGAACGGGCGCATCCCTGTGTGCTGGCAAGGCGCAACGAGTGCGCCGCAGGTCGGCGGGGTTAGACGAGCCCGGGCGCACAAATCCAGAATTTCCCTGACCGATCCAACGTTTCGCGCCGGGTCCAGCATGGCCACGCAGGTATCGAAGGACGCGGCAATTCAGAACCGCCGAGACCATCGCTTTCTTGAAAGGAAAGACTAATGAGACGATTTCATGGACCCTCCCGCCTGTCCGGCATCGCGGCCGCGCTGGCGCTCGCCGCCTGCCTCGGGGCCATCGACCGCCCTCTCGCCGCCGAGCCCGACCACCACAAGGTCGTACCCGCCGGGGAAGTGACCTTCGGGGCCGGTCCGCCGTTCCTGCCGCCGGGCGTCGAGATGGTAGTGCTCGCCGGAAATCCCGGTGTGGCGGGCGTCTTCGTCCTCCGGCTAAAGTTTCCCGCCGGATACGTCATCCCGCCGCACATCCATTCGCAGGACGAGCTGGTGACGGTGATCTCGGGTCAGCTCGGGGTCGCGATGGGCGACACACTCGACCGTGATGCCGCGCACCCCTTGGCCCCAGGGAGCTTCGTCCAGCTGCCGGCGAACATGTCGCACTATGCTTGGGCCGATGAGGAAACAGTGGTCCAGCTTGCTGGCATGGGTCCGTTCGACATCACCTACATCGACGATGCCGACGATCCGCGGATCAACGGCCGCGACTGACGGTTACGGTCGGTCCGGCACCGGGTTTTTGCTTCGGCGGTGCCGGGCGCAGGCCGTTGCGATCGAGAACGCACTTATGCGGAAAAGGCGGGAGGGCGAGCGGCCCACGGGACAACAGGAGCACCGGGTCCGGGAACTCCCATAAGGGCCAGCGTCGGTACGCCGTCGCAGAACAGACCGGACAGATGGCAGCATCGGACTACGTGTCAGAAACTCCCAAATTCACTCTTGCGCTGAAGGGGGCGTCCACAGATGGAAAGCGGACTTTCAATTCTGCGGGCAGCAAATCACCAACGCGATGCGACGCCTCGGGGAGCGCTGCAGCGGAATCTCAGGGCCCTGGTGGAGCAAAGGTGGGGATCTTGCTGTGACCGATGTCGCCCTCTTGGTCTTCAGGCGGCGGCTGTTGCATCGGCATCATCGAGGGCCGGCGCGATCAGAGCTGCGATGGCCTCGATCAGGGCGGCGGGGCGGACCGGCTTGGCCAGGTGCAGGTCAGAGCCTGCCTCGAGGCTGCGCCGCACATCGTCGGGCATGGCGTTGGCGGTCAGCGAGATCACCGGAGTGCGCACTCGACCGGACTTCGATTCCAGCTCGCGTATCTTTCGCGTAGCTGTAAGGCCGTCCATGACCGGCATTTGAACGTCCATCAGGATCAGGTCGAAATCGGTCATGGCGGCTTGCTCAAGCGCCAGCTGGCCGTTTTCGACCATGACCAAATCGACGCCCAGAGGCTCCAAGATCATGGACACCACGCGCCGGTTCACGTCGTGGTCGTCAGCGAACAGGATGCGCAGATTGCGGTCGATTGCGGTGTCAGCCTGAGAAGTGGGAGTTGGGATCGACGCCTCGTCCGTCCCATCCACAGCCCGCAGCAAAGGAAGCGTGACGAAGAACAATGTCCCTTTTCCCGCAGATGAGCGCACTCCGATCCGACCGCCCATCATTTCGCAAAATGAGCGGCAGATCGAAAGCCCCAAGCCGGTTCCACCGTGGCGACGGTTGACCGATGTGTCGGCCTGCTCGAATCTCTGGAACAGGCGCTTGGCGGTCGATCGGTCGAACCCCGATCCGGTGTCGCGGACACAGATGCGCAGGCCACTGCGCCCTTGAGAAGCGGAGACAAAGACACTGCCGCTTTCTGTGAACTTTACAGCGTTACTGATGAGGTTGGAGATCACCTGCCCGACGCGGGTCTGGTCGCCGATGTAGCACCCTGATGCCCCAGGCGTCAGGATCAGTTCCAGCTTCACGTCTTTGATCGCCGCCGCAGCGGCGTGCAGGTCGGTGACACCGGTCAGGACAGCCTCCAGGTTGAAGGGCGCGGACTCGAGCTTCATCTGGCCAGCTTCGATTTTGGCCACATCGAGGATGTCGTTGACCACGTATTCAAGCATATGGCCCGAGGCGATGATGGTTTCCGCCATTGCGCGGGTGCGGTCGTCTCTCTGCAATCCCAGGAGCATGTCGGCCATGGCGATGATGCCGTTGAGCGGTGTACGCAGTTCATGGCTCATGTTAGCGAGGAACTGTGACTTGGCGGCGTTGGCGTTCTCTGCGACAGTCAACGCCTCGTTCAGCGCCACCTGGCTTGCTTGGCGCTCGGTGACATCCTCGCCAACCGTGACGATGTAAGTCGGCTTGTCATCCTGGAAGACAGCCACCTTCTTGGTCGTGAAGAACTTGGACTTTCCGCAACCGGTCGTTACGGCGAAATTCTCATCGGTAATAACAGACCGGGCCGCAATGACTTCAAGATCTTCATGATCAGACGACAACGCTTCTTCCGCGGGAAAGAGGTCGTGAACGGTCTTTCCGACGGACGTGTTTGATACCAATCCCAAGGCGGCCTCGGCTGCGGGATTTATCAATACAAATGATAGATCTACTGCGTTCTTGACCACCAGAAACGTCGGCATCATGCCGATGACTACGCTATAGAAGGCCTCTCGGGCCGCGTGGGCCTCACAGGTATCTCTCAATTCCGTGGTAGCGCGCTCCAGCAGGTCAACCAGGTGCTTTCGCGACAGCGTCAGAGCAACGAGGTGCGCTGCATGCGCAAGTGACTGAACGTGCGCTTCGCTCGGGCACCTGACGTCACGATGATACAAAGCGAATGTGCCCAGCACCCGGTCTTGTGTGTCGCGGATTGGTTGGGACCAGCATGAACGCAGGCCGGCGTTTTCGGCCAGCGTCCGGAAATTGGCCCAGAGGGGGTCGGCCTGAATGTCTTCGACGATGATCGTGCGGTTGAGGAATGCGGCCGTGCCACAGGAGCCGGCATTGGGCCCGATCGCAACGCCATCAATTGCCGCGTTATAGTCGTTCGGCAGACTGGGTGCGGCGCCTACCAGCAGGTGTTCACAGCTCTCATCAAGCAGCAGGATGCTGGCCAGAGTGCCGGGCATCTCCATTTCGATGGATCGCACAATGCCGGCCAGAACTTCTGGTAGCGGGCGATCCTCAGCTATGAGCCTGAGTGCTTCTGTCACGGCAGGCGACATATCGAGGCCCCTAGAATGGTCTGAACGAGCGGTCGCTCTGCCAACGCAACGGGTCACACTTGGAATCGGCGCCGCCGCCCCCGCGCGCCAACATTGAGCCTGTGGTTACCAGCATGAACAAAGTCTAAATGCGAGGCCACGGCCCCCTGTAGGGGCGCTGACTGCCCATACTTGGCCGACCGAGCAAGCCCGCCCGATCCGGCTGGAGTCACCCTGAACGCCCGCAATGTGGTGGGCTCAACTGATCGCTGCAACACGCTCGGCGAACTTCTCCGCCGGTGTCGACTCGCTTGTCGTATCGGGTTGCGACGCGGCGGTAGTCCTTGAGCCGGGCCCATAGACGTTCGACGGTGTTGCGGTCTGGTTGCGGATGAACAGGTTGAAGACCGCGCGGCGGAACTGCTGCTCGATGTCGACCGCATCGAGGCCGAGGAGGCGGATCGTCTCGACGGCCTGCTCGTACCTCGAGAAGGTCTGCGCCAAACTGAAGGTCCGAACGCGGATCGAGGCCGTCGCCTCGGCGATCCGCCAGAGCCTGATCGAACCGGGATGAGGGAAGGGGGCGGGCCAGGAACTTCTGTGAGGAAGCCCGGCGTTTCGTCTCCGATCGCTGCCGACGCTTGCACGTCCCCTGGCTCTTGATCGGCAGCTATCGTTCCCGGAACCCGCCAGCGCGCAGTCTAGGCTTTCACCGAAGGTTCGGCGAGGGGCGCGCGAACGAAGGACTTGACCAGCATCAGCACTTCGGGACAACAGCCGTCATGGCAAAGTACGCCCCCCTAACGAGCTATCTTCGGCGCCAGAAACAAGCCGAGCTGGAACTGACCTTCTGAGATATCGAGAGGATCGTCGGGGGTATCTTGCCCAAAGCGGCGAACGACGCTCGATGGTGGCTCGCTGGCGAGAGCGACACTCTGCAGCCCCAGCACATTGCGCTGGCTCAAGCAGGGTTCATCGCCCAGCCTTCGATCCGCTCGGAACGCGTGCGCTTCGTGAAGGCGATGAGCGACCCCGGCTAGTCGCAGGGCTGTGGCAGGTGTCACGACCGGTATCCGTCTTCAATGGTCATGGAGACAGCCGTGGGCGTGGTGGGGCTGCGAGCGGCTTCACGACGCTGACGGGCGCGGATGTGCCGAACGGCGCGGAACATGCCGATCCGATTGTGGCTGGAGTCGCGTCTGCCGAAGCCAGCCCAAATGAATCATATCTCTTCAAGATTTTAGCGCGCAAAGCTTTGCCATGAGTTGTGCGGTCTCCCGTACAGCGCGTTGTTTGGTCGGAATTGTCTGGATTTCCTATTCCATGACAAGAATCCGGTGGCTCGTCGGTGACTTTCTAAAGAGTATGACATCCATGATGACCATCAACTCTCAGTGCTCAACCCGATGGCTGTAATTCTTGTCGTCGAGGACGAGGTTTTTATTCGTCAGAACGCAGAGTGGACGTTGGAAGATCTTGGCCATACGACTCTGCTCGCGTCGGATCTGGGCGAGGCGCTCGCGCACTTGTCGGCGTCCGTCGTCATAGATGCTCTGTTCGTGGACATGCGCCTTAGGGAAATGGCCGGTGGCGGCTATGATGTCGCGAACCAGGCGATCGCCCTGCAGCCCCACCTGCGTGTGCTTTATACCTCGGGAACCCTGCTGACCGCGGACATGTCAGATCGCTTCGTTCCGGGCGGCCAGTTCCTCCAGAAGCCCTATTCCCCGGAACAACTGGGGATCTCCATGGAACGTCTTCTGAACTGACGACTTAAGTCATTGCTACGCAGGTCGTTCCACGCGCCGAGTCAGGACACCCGATTACAATTTCCGACGCCGAAACGGGCCTGGCGCTCCCGACGGCCGAGGTTGGCGATGGCCGCCCCGGAGTCCAATCCGAAGAATCGATCGTCAAGATCGGCGCGCTGCAGAGCGCGATCTTCAACAGCGCCAACTTCTCCAGCATCGCCACCGACGCCAAAGGGGTCATCCAGATCTTCAATGTCGGGGCCGAGCGGATGCTGGGCTATGCGGCGTCGGAGGTGATGAACACCATCACGCCCGCCGACATCTCCGACCCGCAGGAGTTGATCGCCCGCGCCGAAGCGCTCAGCGCCGAACTTTCCACGTCGATCACTCCGGGCTTCGAAGCCCTGGTGTTCAAGGCGTCGCGCGGCATCGAAGACATCTATGAGCTGACCTATATCCGCAAGGACGGCACCCGGTTCCCCGCCGTCGTGAACGTCACCGCCCTGCGCGACGCGCAGGACGCCATCATCGGCTATCTGCTCATCGGCACCGACAACACCGCGCGCAAGGAAGCGGAAGAGGCCCTGCTTCAGGCGGGCGCCCTGCAGAACGCGATCTTCAACAGCGCTAACTTCTCCAGCATCGCCACCGACGCCAAAGGGGTCATCCAGATCTTCAACGTCGGCGCCGAACGGATGCTCGGCTACGCGGCCGGCGAGGTGATGAACAAGATCACGCCGGCTGATATTTCCGATCCGCAGGAGCTGATCGCCCGCGCCGAAGCGCTGAGCGTCGAACTCGGCACCCCGATCACGCCCGGCTTCGAGGCCCTGGTGTTCAAGGCGTCGCGCGGCATCGAGGACATCTATGAGCTGACCTATATCCGCAAGGACGGCACCCGGTTCCCGGCGGTCGTGAACGTCACCGCCCTGCGTGACGCGCAGGACGCCATCATCGGCTATTTGCTTATCGGCACCGAACTCAAGGCGGGCGCGCTTCAGAGCGCGATCTTCAACAGCGCCAACTTCTCCAGCATCGCCACCGACGCCACAGGGGTCATCCAGATCTTCAACGTCGGCGCCGAGCGGATGCTGGGCTACGCGGCCGCCGAAGTGATGAACAAGATCACGCCGGCTGACATCTCCGACCCACTGGAGGTGATCGCGCGCGCGGAAGAACTGAGCGTCGAACTCGGAACGCCGATCACGCCCGGCTTCGAGGCGCTAGTGTTCAAGGCCTCGCGCGGGATCGAGGACATCTATGAACTGACCTATATCCGCAAGGACGGCACCCGGTTCCCCGCCGTCGTGAACGTCACCGCCCTGCGCGACGCGCAGGACGCCATCATCGGCTATCTGCTCATCGGCACCGACAACACCGCGCGCAAGCAGGTCGAAGAAGAACAGAAAAAGTCCGATCAGCGCCTGCGCGACCAGCAATTCTACACCCGCTCGCTGATCGAATCCAACATCGACGCGATCATGACCACCGACCCTTCCGGCGTTATCACCGATGTCAACAAGCAGATGGAGGCGCTCACCGGCTGCACGCGCGACGAGCTGATCGGCGCGCCGTTCAAGGACTACTTCACCGATTCGCAGCGGGCCGAAGCCGCGATCAAGCGCGTGCTGCGCGAAAAATCGGTAACCGACTACGAGCTGACGGCGCGGGCCCGCGACGGTACCCAGACTGTGGTGTCCTACAACGCCACCACCTTTTACGACCGGAACCGTAAGCTGGAGGGCGTCTTCGCCGCAGCGCGCGATGTCACGGAGCGCAAACGGGTCGAGGTGGAACTACAGCAGGCCAAGGCCGTCGCCGAGAGCGCCAATCGGACCAAGTCGGACTTCCTGGCCAGCATGAGTCATGAAATCCGCACGCCGATGAACGCGATCATGGGGATCGCCGACCTGCTGGCCAAGACGGCGCTCACGCCAGAGCAGGACAAGTTCGTCCAGATCTTCCGCCGGTCAGGCGACAACCTGCTCAACCTGATTAACGACATCCTCGACCTGTCCAAGGTGGAGTCGTCCCAACTCGATCTGGAGCGGACGGGCTTCTCCCTGGCCGACCATCTGGAAAAGGTGATGGAGATGGTCGCGCCGCGGGCGCAGGAGAAATCCCTGACGCTGGTGTGCGAGATCATGCCCGGCGTGAGCAACGACCTGGTGGGCGATCCCACACGCCTGCGTCAGGTGCTGCTCAACCTGCTCGGCAATGCGATCAAGTTCACCGAGTCCGGCAGCGTCTCCCTTCGCGTCGAACCCGATGCGAACGACGCCGTGCCGACCGCCTTGCGATTCACGGTCACCGACACGGGGATCGGTATCGCCGACGACAAGCTGGATCGCGTGTTCGAGCGCTTCACCCAGGCCGACTCCTCGACGACCCGGCGGTTTGGCGGGTCTGGCCTAGGGCTGACGATTTCGCGCCGTCTTGTAGAACTGATGGATGGTAAGATTTGGGTGAAAAGCCAGATCGACGGGGGGAGCGTCTTCGCCTTCGCGGTTCCATTCGAAGTCTCCGCCGTGGCCATTCGACCGGTCGCGGCCGCCGTCGGGACCGCCCCGGAGGCGCCGCTGCCGGCCCTGCGCATCCTCATGGCGGAGGACTCGCCGGACAATTGCGTCATCGCGCTCGCCTATCTCGAGGACACACCCTACCAGGTCGACGTCGCCGAAACGGGCGTGCTCGCCTGCGAGATGTTCCAGACGGGACGTTACGACCTCGTGCTGATGGACCGCCAGATGCCCGCCATGGACGGGCTGACGGCGACACGAACCATCCGGGCTTGGGAGAAGGCCAACCACCGCGCGCCCACGCCGATCATCGCGCTGACGGCGTCGGCCCTGAAGGGCGATCGCGAAAGCTGTCTCGCGGCCGGCTGCACCGCCTACCTGACCAAGCCTATAAAGCAGGACGTCCTTCTCCAGGCGATTAAGGACCACTCCGCCGTCGGGATCCCGCTCCAAGCCTCGGACGTGATCCTTTCTCGCGGGGCTCAGAGGTTGGTCGAGCAGACGCCGGCTTATCTGGAAAACTGCCGGATGAATGTCATCGCCATGCTCGCCGCCCTGGACTGCGGAGACTTCCAGGTGGTGACCATCCTTGGGCACAATCTGCGGGGCTCCGGCGGAGGCTTCGGTTTTCAGATGATCACCGATATCGGCGCGGGCCTGGAGCAGGCCGCTGATGCCGCTGACGCGGCCGTATCGCGCAGGTGGCTGGGCGAACTGTCGAGCTATCTCGACCATCTAAAAGCCGGCGGGCGACCACACTAGCGCCGATGCACTGTTGGCCTGTTGCCACGGCTAAGTCGAATAGCCGACTCTCCCATTTCGCCTGCATGGCCCAAGCTGTACGGCGTCAGCCACCACCCAATTGATGAGCCCGCTAGGGATACTGGCCCTCCGCACGCGGGGCTGCCGGACGCGGCCCTTGCCGCGGGTCCGTCGTCGAGGCGCGAAGGCCGCTGTCGGCCCACTGGGAGAGATCGGCGAGATCATAGACGACTCGACCGCCGAGCTTCCGATAGACGGGTCCGGTGCCGTACGTACGATGCTTCTCGAGCGTGCGGCTCGATAGCCCCAGATAGTCGCTGGCTTCCGGCGTCCGCAGGAATCGCCGCCCTATGCGCTCATCCATGCGAGCCTCCGTTTCAAATGCCGAATCATGAGCGGAGCAGCGACGGCGGGCAACCCGTGAGGCCGCCACCGCAGAAGCACGGGGGATCGCACTCGTTCAAGCGATTGTGAATTGGTTCGGAAATGGCGCTAGAACACTCGCCGAACTCACCGTTCTAAACGCCGTTCTAAACAGCCAAGCTAGAACGGACCCCTGAAGGGGAAGTCTAGATTGTTGAGGGATTTCAAGGCCGAGAGTGGCTCCGCGGGTAGGATTCGAACCTACGACCAGCCGATTAACAGTCGGCTGCTCTACCACTGAGCTACCGCGGAACACTTCCTCTCGGGAAGGCGGGCGCTATAGCAGCGCGAGTCAGACTGACGCAACGGGAAATATCCGATCTTGGCCGTGATCCGCATCGACCACCCCGACGATCCGCGCATCGCGGGCTTTCGCGATATCCGCGAGCGTGACCTGACGGGCAGGCAGGGCCTGTTCGTGGCCGAGGGCGAGGTGGTGCTGAACGTGCTGACCTCGCCGCAATCCCTGTGCCGTCCGGTCGCGCTGTTGCTGGATCAAAAACGGGTCGAAGGGCTGGCCGGAGTGATCGCCCGCCTGGATCCGGACACGCCGGTCCATGTCGCGGACCAGCCGATTCTCGACGCCATCGCCGGTTTTCACCTGCATCGCGGCATCCTGGCGCTGGGGCGCAAGCCCGGGCCGGCCACGCTGGAGGCGCTGCTGGCGCCGCTGGGGCCGGATGCCGTCGTCGTCGTGGCCTGCGGCATCGGCAACCACGACAACATGGGCGGTCTGTTCCGCAACGCCGCCGCCTTCGGGGCGGCCGCCATGCTCCTGGATCAGACCTGCTGCGATCCCTTCTACCGAAAGGCCATAAGGGTGTCGGTCGGGGCCGTGCTGAGAACGCCGATGGTCGTGGGGCTGGAAGCGTTGGAGATGATCGACGGCCTGCAGCAGACCGGCTTCACCGTCATCGCGCTGACGCCTGGAGCGGAGACGCCGCTGGAGCGTATGCCCCGCGGCGGCCGGGTCGCGCTGATTCTGGGCCCGGAGGGCCCCGGCCTGTCCCCGGATGTGATTGCGCGGTGCCGCCCGGTGGGAATTCCGATGTCGGGCGGCTTCGATTCGCTGAACGTTTCGGTCGCCAGTGGAATCGCGCTGCATCATTTCACCCGACAGGGGTGAAACGATCACGGAATTGCGATTAACGTTTTGTACACCTTGATGAACCGTCGGACTTGTGTCGCTGTGGCGGGGTCCGGGGAGGGTTCCATCATGTTTGGCGGCGTTTTCGTCTTCATCCATCGCAATGCGCGCCTCGCGCTCGTGGTGGCCATTGTCACGGCCGGCGTCAGCGCGGCCAGCGTGATCGGCTGGATCACCGCGCCGATCTAGGCTCTGGTGGCGCCGTCCGGGCTGGACGGGAGCGGTCGATGAATTCCTTGTCCAAAAGAGCGTTGACCGCCGTCGTGTTGGCTGTGGCCGGGCCGGGCTGCCAAAGCATGGGCGGCGCGGCCATCCAGCCCGTCAGCCTTGCCGGCGGCGTCGTCACGATCACCCCGCCCGGAGGATTTGAAACAACCGTTCAGCCGCCCCGGCCCGGGGCGACGTCGCAGACAGTGACCTTTCGGGGACCCGCCTGGCGCCGGGGCAATTTCAACAACTGTACGGTTCGCTCGGTCCGGATCGAGCCGGCCGACCTGAACGACGAGTCTCTCGGCGAATTCGTCGCTTCCGCCGCACGCAAGAGGCATGCGGTGCATCAGTCAACCGACGGCCTGCATGATGTTTCGCTTGGCGAGCCTGTCCCTGGCCGGGCCAATGATCCGTACGTGGTGCGTTCGTCCTTCACGATCGACTACACGCTGCGAACCTCCGAGCGTTACTGGGGCGTGCGGTCCGCCGCGGGCGATTTCGTGATCATCCAGAACTGCGGGACGGGCGGATCGCCGGAAGAACTGGCGGCGATCGAGGACGCCACGCGCCCGCTGTTTCCCGCGCCCTGATCGCCCCGGAGGGAGTTACGGGCAAGGATCGCGATGGAGGCCTGACCGAGAATCGAACTCGGGTGCAAGGATTTGCAGTCCTCTGCGTAACCACTCCGCCATCAGGCCCTGGGCCGGCCCGGAAACGATCCCGTGGACGACCTCGCCATCGCGAGGGGCGTTCGCTATCAGATCGGATTGTCGCCCGCAACGCACAGACCTATAAGCGCGCCAGATTTCCCGGCCTGTCGCCGGGCGCCCACAGTCGCAGGATCGTCGCTCCATGGATTTCGCCGCCGCCCGCAAGGTCATGGTCGACAGCCAGGTCCGCGTGAACGACGTCACCGACCGCGGTTTGCAGGCCGCGCTGCTGGCCGTGCCGCGCGAGCGATTCCTGCCGGACGACCGCGCCTGGTCGGCCTATGCCGAGATCGAGCCGGAGATCGCCGGCGGACGGCGGCTGATGATGGCCCGTGACCTCTCCAAGCTGCTGATGGCGCTGGACGCGAAGGCGGGCGAAACCGCCCTGGCCATCGCGGCCCCCTATGCGGCGGCGGTGCTGGCCCGCCTCGGCCTGACCGTGACGGCCCAGGAGGCCGACGACGCGGTGTTCGGGGTCACGGGCGCCGTCCTGGCGGAAGAGGGCGTCCGGACCGTGGTCGCGCCGCTGTCGGCGCCGGCCGGCGCCGGCTATGACATCATCATTTCCGAGGCGGCGGTTCCCGGCCGGCCCGAAGCCTGGCTGGGCGCGCTGAAGGTCGGCGGCCGGATGGCGGTCGTCGAGCGCAGCGGGCCGGTCGGCAAGGCGGTGCTGTATGTCCGCGGCGAGCAGGGCGTGTCACGCCGGGAGCTGTTCAATTCGACCCCGCCAGTCCTGTCCGACCTCGCGCCGGACCCAACCTTCGCGCTGTAGGATCAGGGAGACGGAGTTCCCGAGCTTGAGCGTGAAAAAAACTTAACTGGCGCGGGGGTAAACCATCCCGCATCAGACCTATATATACCACGGGCGTGCTTCCCCCGCGCCAGGCAGGAACAGACATGCTGAAACGTTCGCGCGCGCTCGCCTCGGTGGCCGCCATCGCCATCCTCTCCAGCATCAGCGCACCGGCATGGGCCGAAACGCTGAAGGAAGCGCTGGCCCTGGCCTACCAGACCAACCCCTCGCTTCTGGCCCAGCGCGCCAGCCAGCGGGCGCTCGACGAATCGATCGTCCAGGCCCGCGCGGGCCTGCGGCCCCAGCTCGATGTCAGCGCGAACGCCGGCTACCTCTACAATGAGAGCGCCGGCGGCCCCCGCCAGGTCGACACGAACAACGACGGCGTTCCCGACACCACCATCAACTTTCCCGCCTCGAACAGCGACAGCACCAGCGCCGGCGCCAGCATCGGCCTGTCGCAGACGATCTGGTCCGGCGGCCGGATCGGCCACGGCATCACCGCCGCGGAGGCCAACATCCTCGCCGGCCGCGAGAACCTGCGCGACATCGAACAGACCGTCCTGGCCTCGGTCATCCAGGCCTATGCCGACGTGATCCGCGATACGGAAATCCTGCGCATCCGCCAGTCCAACCTCGGCGTTCTGGGCCGCCAGCGGGACGAATCCTCGGCCCGGTTCGAGGTCGGGGAGATCACCCGCACGGACGTGGCCCAGTCCGAAGCCCGGCTGGCCCAGTCCGAGGCGGACCTGGCCAACGCCCAGGCCCAGCTTTCCGTGTCGCGCGCCGTCTATGCGGCGGTCGTCGGTCAGGCCCCCGGTGATCTGGCGCCCATGCCGGTCCTGCCGAACCTGCCGGCCGATTTCGACAGCGCCCTGGACGTCGCGTTGGCGGACAATCCCGGCATCCGCGCCGCCGGCTACAATCTGCAGGCCGCCGAAGCCAATGTCGCGGCGGCCAAGGCCGAGTACATGCCCTCGGCCCGGCTGACGGCGTCCTACGGCGGCTCGACCAACGACATCGGCAGCCCCGGCGACATCGCCGACAACACCAGCTTCACGGCCGGCGCCTCGATCTCGGTGCCGCTGTTCACCGGTGGGCTGAACAGCTCGCGTGTCGCCCAGGCCCGTGAGCGCGCCAACGTCGCCCAGATCAATGTCGAGGGCGAACGCCGCAACACCCTGCAATCGGTCAGCTCGGCCTATGCCCAGTCCCTGTCGGCGCGCGCGACGCTGACGGCGGGGCAGGAGGCGGTTCGCGCCGCCACCGTCGCCGCCGAGGGCGTGCGTCAGGAGGCCCAGGTCGGTCTGCGCACCACCCTGGACCTGCTGAACCAGGAGCTGGAGCTGCGCAACGCCGAGGTCACCCTGGCCAGCGCGCGCCGCAACGAATACGTCGCCCAAGCCAATCTGCTGGCCGCCATGGGCCGGCTGGAAGGCCAGGATCTGGACGCGTCGATCGCGGTCTATGATCCGGCGGCCAACTACAACCGCGTACGCAACCGCGGCGCCCTGCCGTGGGACGGCGTGATCGAGGCCATCGACCGGATCGCCGCCCCGTCGATCATGCCCGCCAACGACGCCGCCGACGCGCCGATCGACACGCAGCTGAAGTCCGAGGTCGTCCAGACGGCCCCGCGCGACTGATATCGGCCGGATCGCCTGCCGCGCGACTTCGGTCCCGGGGGGTTAACCGGTCAGGCGAAAAACGCCCGTTGATTCCAGCGGGCTGAGATGCGACGACAGCCGTACAGGGGTGGTTCGCCGACCCTGCCGCCATTGGCCCCCGGGGTTTCGACATGACCGACCAGACCGCCGCCCAGGAACCGACGATGGAGGAAATCCTGGCCTCGATCCGCCGGATCATCTCCGAGGACGACGCCCCCGCCGAGACGGCGACCGCCGCCGCGCCCGAGCCGGAAGCGGAGGGCGAGGCCGAGGCCGAGGATGCGGCGTCGCCGGCCCTGATGGACGAAACGCCGTCGATGCAGGAGCCCGAGTCCTCCGAAGAGGATGTGCTGGAGCTGACAGAAGCCTACGAAGCGCCCGTCGCCGAAAGCATCGGTGATCTGGATGTTTCCGTCGCCGAGGAACCCGAGCCCTTCCCCAGCGCCCCGGTCAGCGAGTCGATCTTCGCCGCCGAACCGGTCGAGGTGCATAAGCCCGAGCATCCGTCCGTGCCGACGACGAGCTATGACAGCCTGGTCGGCGACAGCGCCGCCGCCAGCGCGGCCTCGGCCTTCGCCGGCCTCGCCTCGACCCTGAAGAAGCCCGAGCCGGCCGACGTGTCGTTCCCGTCGGGGCCGACCATCGACGAGATGGTGCGCGGCCTGCTGCGACCGATGCTGAAGGAATGGCTGGACGCCAATCTGCCGGCCATCGTCGAGGCCCAGGTACGCAAGGAAGTCGAACGCATCGCCCGCACCGCGGGCTGACTTCACCTGCGACCTGATCAAGGCTAGATCATTCCGGGGCGGCTCCAGTCGGGGCCGCCCTTTCTCTTTTGTCCGAAGACCCCCTCAAGCAGCGACGCGTCGCGCGGAGCGCCAGGGAAAAGAAGATGACCATGCTCGACAAGACCTTTGACCCGACCGCCGCCGAACCCCGCCTGTACGCGATGTGGGAGGACAGCGGCCTGTTCGCTCCGAAGACCGAGGGAGCCGCCGAGGCCTATTCGATCGTCATCCCGCCGCCGAACGTGACGGGGTCGCTGCACATCGGCCACGCGCTGAACAACACCCTGCAGGACATCCTGGCCCGCTATCACCGGATGAAGGGCAAGGCGGTGCTGTGGCTGCCGGGCACGGACCACGCCGGCATCGCCACCCAGATGGTGGTCGAGCGTCAGCTGGCGGCCGCGGGCAATGTCGGACGCCGCGAGATGGGCCGCGAGGCCTTCATCGCCAGGGTCTGGGAATGGAAGGCGACCAGCGCCGGGTCGATCCAGAACCAGCTGCGCCGCCTGGGGTCCAGCTGCGACTGGTCGCGCGAGCGCTTCACCCTCGACCCGTCGCTCCAGGACGCGGTGCGCAAGGTGTTTGTCCAGCTGCACAGGGAAGGCCTGATCTATCGCGACAAGCGGCTGGTCAACTGGGACCCGCATTTCCAGACGGCCATCTCGGACCTGGAGGTCGAGCAGAAGGAGATGGACGGCTCCTACTGGCATTTCGCCTATCCGCTGGCCGACGGCGTGACCTATGAGCACCCGGTCGCCTGGGACGGCGACGGCCAGCCGACGGAATACGAGACGCGCGACTACATCGTCGTGGCGACGACCCGGCCCGAGACCATGCTGGGCGACACCGGCGTGGCGGTGCATCCGGACGACGCACGCTATGCGGGGCTGGTCGGCAAGTTCGTGACCCTGCCCATCGTCGGCCGCCGGATCCCGATCGTCGCCGACGACTACGCTGATCCGACCAAGGGCTCCGGCGCGGTGAAGATCACCCCGGCGCACGACTTCAACGACTTCCAGGTCGGCAAGCGGGCCGGGCTGGAGGCGCTGAACGTCATGGACGCCTTCGGCCGCATCACCGCCGCGGACACGCCGGACGTGCCCGCCGACTACGAGGGCATGGACCGCTTCGCCGCGCGCAAGGCCATCGTGGCGCGCGCCGGGGAGGAGGGCTGGCTCAAGGCCATCGAGAAGACCCGCCATGTCATCCCGCACGGCGACCGTTCGGGCGTGGTCATCGAGCCGTGGCTGACGGACCAGTGGTACGTCGACGCCCACACCCTGGCCCAGCCGGCGATCAAGGCGGTGGAGCAGGGCGACACGGTCTTCGAGCCGAAGAGCTACGAGAAGATCTATTTCGAATGGCTGCGCAACATCGAGCCGTGGTGCATCAGCCGCCAGCTCTGGTGGGGCCACCGCATCCCGGCCTGGTATGACGCCGAGGGGAACATCTACGTCGCCGAGAGCGAGGCCGAGGCGCTGGCCCAGGCCGGCGGCAAGGCGCTGACCCAGGACGAGGACGTCCTCGACACTTGGTTCAGCTCGGCCCTGTGGCCGTTCTCGACCATGGGCTGGCCCGAGGACACCGAGGACCTGCGCCGCTTCTATCCGACCAGCGATCTGGTCACGGCCGCGGATATCATCTTCTTCTGGGTCGCCCGGATGATGATGATGGGACTTCACTTCATGGATGAGGTTCCGTTCAAGCGGGTCATCATCAACGGCCTGGTCCGCGACGAGAAGGGCCAGAAGATGAGCAAGTCCAAGGGGAACGTCATCGACCCCCTCGGTATCATCGACGAGCTGGGCGCCGATCCACTGCGCTTCACCATGGCCATCCTGTCGGGCACGCGGGACATCAAGTTGTCTCGACAACGCATTGAAGGTTATCGTAACTTCGGCACGAAATTGTGGAACGCGGCGCGCTTCTCGCAGATGAACGAGGCGAAGCGCGTCGAGGGCTTCGATCCCGCGACAGTCGACCAGACCATCAACCGCTGGGTCCGCGGCGAGCTGACGAAGGCCGAGCGCGCCGTCAGCGAGGCCATCGAGGGCGGGCGTTTCGACGACGCGGCTTCGGCCCTGTACCGCTTCGTCTGGAACGTGTTCTGCGACTGGTATCTGGAGCTGGCCAAGCCTGTCTTCATGGGATCCGATGAGGTCGCCAAGGCCGAGACCAGGGCCATGACCGCCTGGACCCTGGATCAGACGTTGAAGCTGATGCATCCCATCATGCCCTTCATCACCGAAGAGCTGTGGGACAAGCTGGCCATGGAGGGCGTGCCGCGCACCGAGGCCACGCTGATCGGCGCGGCATGGCCCGACCTGCCGGACAGCTATGTGGACGGTGAGGCGACCGAGGACATTTCCTGGCTCGTCGGCGCCGTGACCGAGCTCCGGTCCAGCCGCGCCGAGATCGGTGTCGCGCCGGCGGTCAAGCTGTTGCTCGCCCTCTACAATCCCACGCCGGATATTCAGGCCCGATTTGATCGCCACTCTGATCTGATCAAGACGCTTGCGCGCCTTGAGGACATCACGACGGTCAGCGCCCAACCGTCAGGCTCAATCACTATCACTGTCGGCGGCGCCTCGGCGCACATCCCGCTTCAAGGGATCATAGACATCGCCGCGGAGCGTGAGCGACTGACGCGGGAGGCCGCCGCCTACGACAGCGATATCGCTCATGTGGGCAAGAAGCTCGGCAATCCCAATTTCGTGTCTCGCGCCGCGCCAGAGGTCGTCGAGGAACAGCGTGCGAAACTGGCCGAGGCCGAGGCCGGCAGGATCAGGTTGACCGCTTCCCTCGCCCGGCTGGACGAGATGGAGCAGGTGCTGAAGCCTCACGGATGAAAACGCGGCTCGACCAGCTGCTGGTCGCGCGCGGCCTCGCGGAGAGTCGGTCGCGAGCGAAGGCGGCGATCGAGGCGGGCGGAGTGACCGTGGACGGCGCGCCGGCGAGGGCGGCGTCCCAGGCTGTGGCCGAAGACGCGGTCGTCACCTATGCCGACGCTCACGGGTGGGTCGGGCGCGGGGCGCTGAAGCTGGATCACGCCCTGACCCTGTGGCCCGTCGAGGTCAAGGGACGGGTGGTGCTGGACGTGGGCGCCTCGACTGGCGGGTTCACCGAAGTCTGCCTGTCGCGCGGTGCGGCGCGGGTGTTCGCCGTCGATGTGGGCTCGGGCCAGATGCATCCGCGGGTCGCCGCCGATCCCCGGGTGATCAATCTGGAGCACACGGACGCCCGCGACCTGACACCCGACGTGATCCCGCAGGCGCCGCAACTGATCGTCTGCGACGCCAGCTTCATCGGCCTGGCCAAGGTGCTGCCCGCCGCATTGGCCCTGGCCGCGCCGGGGGCGGATCTGGTCACCCTGGTCAAGCCGCAGTTCGAGGCCTCGGGACCGGGCGGCGCGAAGAAGGGCGTGGTCAAGGACCCTGCCGCGCGTCAGGCGGCGCTGGCCTCGGTTTCGGAATGGCTGGAGGGGCAGGGCTGGTCCGTCCAGGCGACGACCGAAAGCCCGATCACGGGCGGCGACGGCAATATCGAATTCCTGCTCCGGGCGAAGCGGCGCTAGTCCAGACAAGGAAAAACCCCCGGTGGATTGCTCCACCGGGGGTCTCCGTCACGTCGCCGATCGACAGGGGGGCTGAAAAATAACCGGCGACGCAATTCTGTGGTCAGTAGCGGTCCGGGCAGGACTGCTCGTAGCGGGTGACATAGCGGCCATTGTAGTCGCGGCTGCGGACCTCGACCGTGCGGCAGCCGGACTGGTAACCGGACTGGTAACCGGACTGGCCATAGCCGTACTGGCCATAGCCGGCTTGGCCATAGTCAGACTGGTACGAGCGGTCGTAGCCGCCGTCGCGATCATAGCCGCGGTCGTACGACTGATAACCGTAGCCGTCGCCGTAGGACTGGTTGCCATAGCGCGACTGGTCGTACTGATAGCCGTAGCGGCCCTCGCCGCCGCAATCGCGGGCGGAGCTGCCGCCGACTCCGGCGCCGATCACCGCGCCCAGAACGCCGCCCAGGATGCTGCCTTCGGTGCGACGGCCACGGGCCGCCAGTTGCGAACCGGCCACGGCGCCGAGGGTGGCCCCGATGGCGACCCCGCCGCCCTGACGGCTGCTGCGGTCCGAGCGGCAATAGTCGTAGCTGTCGCGATAATCACGCTGATCGCCGTAGCGCGACTGGTCGTAACCGTACTGTTGGCCGTATGCGCCCGAGCCATAGTTCTGCGGGCCCTGATAGCTGTAGGTCTGGGCCGATGCGGCGCCCGGAGCCAGCATGGCGGCGGCGGCGAGAGCGGCGGCCGCCGCGGCGGTCTTCAAGGTCAGGCGGGCGAACATCAGCGTGGTCCTCGGTTTCAGGGACGGATGGCCAACGGCTGGCGTCCCCTTCTGTTGGGTCCGTTATGGGCGGGTGAAGCTGAACGGCCTTTGAGCAGACCGTTCATCTTCGTTCAGGTTTCACAACCCGGCCGGAGCCTCTAGGAACGGGCGATGACGGAGACGCTGACGATCGCGCGCGTGGGCGGGCAGGGCGACGGGATCGCCGAGACGCCCGGGGGGCTGGTGTTCGCGCCCTTGACCTTGCCGGGCGAAGTCGTGCGCGGAGAGATCCGCGACGGGCGTCTGGACGCTGTCGAGATCCTGACGCCGAGTCCCGATCGGATCGCGCCGGTATCGCCCCATTATGGCGACTGCGGCGGCTGTTCACTGCAGCACTGGGCGGCGGGTCCCTATCTGGGCTGGAAGCGCGAACAGGTGCGGCTGGCGCTGGCGCGAGAGCGGATCGAGACCGAGATCGAGGCGACGGTGGCCGTGCCGCCCGGAACCCGGCGGCGCCTGGCTTTGCACGCGCGCCGCGGCGAGGACGGGCGCGTTCTGCTGGGCTTCAAGGCGCGCAAGAGCTGGAGGCTGGTCGAGGTGACGGCCTGCCCGGTGGCCGATCCCCGACTGGTGGCGGCCTTCCCGGCGCTGAGGCGGATCGCGGAAGCCTTTCTGGAGCACCCAAAGTCGGCGCCGACCCTGCATGTGACCTGGACCCTGACCGGGCTGGACGTTGATGTGACGGGGATTGAGCGGCGCTCGGGCGGCCTGTCCGGCGACGCGCGGATGCGCGCCATCGCGGCGGCGGCGGCGGCGGATCTCGCGCGGCTCAGCCTGGCGGGCGAAACCCTGATGATGGAGCGTCAGCCCATGGTGGCGTTCGGCGCCGCGACCGTGCACCTGCCTGCGGGGGGCTTCCTGCAGGCCGTGCCCGAGGCCGAGGCGGCCATGGTCGAACGCGCGGTCGCGGCGGTGCGGGGGGCCAGGAAGATCGCCGACCTGTTCTGCGGGGCCGGGACCTTCACCTTCCCGCTGGCCTCCGTGGCACCCGTGCTGGCGGCCGACGCCTCGGCGGCGGGGATCGCCGCGCTGAAGGCGGGGGTCGGTCCGGCCCGGGGTCTGAAAGCGATCACGGCCGAGGCGCGAGACCTGTTCCGCCGTCCGCTGGCGCCCTACGACCTGCGCGGCTGCGACGCCGTGGTGATGGATCCGCCGCGCGCCGGGGCGATCGAACAGACGAGGCAGCTGCCGGGGACGAAGGCGGCGGTCGTGGTTGGCGTGTCCTGCAACCCCGTGACCTTCGCCCGCGACGCGCGCATCCTCATCGACGCCGGCTTCCGCCTGGAGCGGGTCACGCCGGTGGATCAGTTCCTGTGGTCGGCCCATGTCGAGCTGGTGGGCGTTTTCAGACGATAGGCGATGACCATGACCGATGACCCGCATGACGAGGATAAAAACGCGGACGGCGGCGGCTTCGACGCCGAGGACTGGACCCGGCTGAAACCTTTCGTCGGAGCGGTGGCGACGCTGGACGACGTTCAGGCGCGCCGGGCGATCTTCGCCCTGGGCGACACCGACGACCCGCGTCCTATCGCCATGGACCTGCCGCAGCCGGTGATCTGGTGGGACGACGACGGCGAACAGGCGGCGGTGGCGGTGCAGGCCGAGACGCATCTGGGGCCGGACGGCGAGGAGATGGAGGTCCTGGGCCTGATCCTGCCCGACGGCGGCGGGGCGGTGGCCCTGATGGAGGACGTCGATCTGGTCGATGCGACCGATCCGACCTGGCGCGATCTGGTCACCAGCGCCATCGACCCGTCCGCCGCGGACGAGGATTAGCCGAAGCCTCCAACCTCTTCGGGTGAGGGGAGGGGCGAGACCGGCAGATCGAACAGGTCCATCTGTTTCTTCATATCGGCCGGGACGCGGAATCTCGTCTCGTCCAGCGGTGCGCGTGGCGCATCGAGACCATACCGTTTGACGGCCGCGCGGAAGCGGGCGCCGATCAGTTCGGCGACCGGGCCGGTTCCCTTCATGCGCTGGGACCAGTCGGGGTCGTAGTCGCGGCCGCCCCGCGTCTGGCGGATCAGGGACATGACCCGGGCGGCGCGGTCGGGCCGGGCGTCGGCCAGCCATTCGCGAAACAAGTCCTTGATCTCGAGCGGCAGGCGCAGGGTCACATACATGGCCGAGACCGCGCCGGCCTTCGCCGCCGCTTCCAGCACGGCCTCCAGTTCGTGGTCGTTGAGGCCGGGGATGACGGGCGCGAAGCCGACGGTGACCGGAACGCCGGCCCCGGACAGCCGGCTGATCGCCTCGAGCCGTTTCGCCGGGGTCGAGGCGCGCGGCTCCATGGTGCGGGCCAGACCCCGGTCGAGGGTGGTGATCGAGACGCAGGCCGAGGCCAGCCCCTCGGTTGCCATGGCCCCGAGAATGTCGGCGTCGCGGGTGATCAGCACCGACTTGGTGATGATGCTGAACGGGTGCCGGAACCGCTGCAGCACCTCCAGCACCGACCGGGTCGAGTTCATCTCGCGCTCGACCGGCTGATAGGGGTCGGTGTTGCCGCCTATGTGGATGCGTTTGCAGACGTAGCGGGGCTTTGAGAGTTCCTGCTCCAGCAGACGCGCGGCCTCGGGCTTGAAGAAGAGTCGGCTCTCGAAATCCAGGCCCGGGGATAGGCCCATGAAGGCATGGGACGGACGGGCGTAACAGTAGATGCAGCCATGTTCGCAGCCCTTGTAAGGGTTGATGGACCGGTCGAAACCGATGTCCGGACTGGTGTTCTTCGCGATGATGGTCCGGGCGTGCTCCGGCGTCAGGGTCGTGCGCAGGGGTGCGGCCTCGGCGTCGTCGGTCGTCCAGCCGTCGTCGAAGGCCTGAACGGTTTCCGGTTCGAACCGGCCCGTCGCATTTGATCGCGCGCCCCGTCCTTTCACCGCTTCAGCCATGAAGGGAGGATAACGATGGAAAGGAACAAAGCAAGAACAATATCGACAATGAAAAACCGGCCTTGCAAGGGCCGGCTTCAATGGATGGTGCGGATGAGAGGACTCGAACCTCCACGCCTCGCGGCGCCAGAACCTAAATCTGGTGCGTCTACCAGTTCCGCCACATCCGCTCAGGTAGGGGAACAGCCTCTAGGCGAGACGGGGGAAAAGCGAAAGGCCCGGGATTGCTCCCGGGCCTTTGCCTTGTTCAGCCTGATCCGGAGATCAGTCGTCCCGCTTGGGATCCACGCCGCGGACGAAGGCGTCCGTCGCGCTTTCCAGCTTCACGTCCTCGGTGATGTCGATGCCCTTGGCGAGCTTCGAGTTCCAGAACCCGTAGATGATGTAGATCACCGCGCCGACCGCGGCGTAGCAGCCGAGGATGGTGAGCGGCAGCGGATTGCCGTCCATCGCGTGCTGGATCATCGGCCAGAAGTTGAAGCCCGCCAGCGCCAGGCAGGACAGGATGCCCAGTACGGCGGTGACGATGCCGCCCGGCACCTTGAACGGACGCTCCATCTCCGGATGTTTGATGCGCAGGAAGATCACGCTCAGGCACACGATCGAGAAGGCCACGGCCGTACCCAGGGACACCAGGTCGCCGAGGATCGAGATGGGCAGGAAGGACGCCGCGATGGCGATCAGTATGCCCAGCAGGATGGTGCCGATCCACGGGGTGCGGAACTTCGGATGGATGACGGCGAAGGCGCGCGGCAGCAGGCCGTCACGCGCCATGGTGTAGAAGATGCGCGTCTGGCCGTAGCACAGCACCAGCATGACCGAGGACAGGCCGGTGATGGCGCCGACCTTGATCAGGAAGCTGATCAGGTTCAGCGGGCTGCCGTCCGGCGTCAGGAACGGCGTGTCGGCCCATTCCAGACCCATGCGGTCGATGGCCACGGCCACCGGCGCGGGGCTGGCCAGCTCGAGGTAGGGCACAACGCCGGTCATGACCGCCGCGACGGCCATGTAGATCAGGGTGCAGACGATCAGGGCGCCCAGGATGCCGACGGGGACATCCTTGGACGGGTTCTTGGCCTCGGCCGCCGCGGTCGAGACCGCTTCGAAACCGACGTAGGCGAAGAAGATGATCGAGGCGCCCCGCAGGATGCCGGTCGCCCCGTATTCGCCGAACTTGCCGGTCGTGTTCTCGGGGATGAAGGGCACCCAGTTGGCCGGGTTGATGTACTGGACCCCGACCGCGATGAAGGTCAGCAGGACGACGATCTTGATCATCACGATGACGTTGTTGATCGAGGCGGACTCGCTGACGCCCAGGACCAGCAGGCTGCAGACCGCGGCGATGCCGATGGCGGCGACCAGGTTGAAGGTGCCGGTCAGCGGGAAGCTGGCGACGCCCGTGTCCGAGGTCACGGCCTGGATCAGCGGCGTGGCCCAGGAGGGGCCTTCGCCGCCCGCGTACTGGATCATCGGGAACAGGCTGTCGGCCACCCCGAAGTCCCGCAGGATGGAGACGACATAGCCGGACCAGCCGACCGCGACGGTCGAGGCCGCGACGCCGTATTCGAGCACCAGCAGCCAGCCCATGATCCAGGCGAAGACCTCGCCCAGGGTGCCATAGGCATAGGTATAGGCCGAGCCGGAGACCGGCATGGTCGAGGCCAGTTCGGCGTAACACAGGCCCGCCAGGCCGCAGGCGATGCCGGCGACGACGAAGCTGAGCATGATCGCCGGACCCGCGTGGGCGGCGGCGACCTGGCCGGTCAGAACGAAAATACCGGCGCCGATGATGGCGCCGATGCCCAGGCTCATCAGATTGATGGGGCCCAGCGAGCGCTTCAGCTCGCTCCTGGCCGCTTCCTTCTGGATCTGGGCTACGGATTTCTTGAGGAACAGGCGGTTCCCCTTGGGCCTAAGGCCTTCTGCGGACATCGAGTCTCGCCCCCTGATACACGGCGAGTCCTCCCCGGACCGCCTTCAATGGCGCGGACGCTAGCGGCGCATGATCGCGCTGGCAACGCGGTTTCCGATTGATGAAGGAGCGGAGACGCTTTCGTGAAAGGGATTCGTGGTCCCGCGCGTCGCTTCACGCTAGTTGAGCCTGACCTCGCGCGCACAGCCCCGGACCGAGCTTCGCCCCTTGATGCTGCCCATCCACGCCGTCCTGGAACCGCTGAAGGCCGCCCTGTCGGCGGGCAATGTCGCCGTGCTGGCCGCGCCGCCGGGCGCCGGCAAGACCACGGTCGTGCCCCTGGCCCTGCTGGGCGAGCCGTGGCTGGGCGGCGGCAAGGTGCTGGTGCTGGAACCGCGGCGGCTGGCGGCTCGGGCGGCGGCGGAGCGGATGGCGTCGTCGCTGGGGGAACAGGCCGGCGACACCGTCGGATACCGCACCCGCCTGCAGAGCCGGATCGGGCCGCGCACCCGGATCGAGGTCATCACCGAGGGCGTCTTCACCCGCATGATTCTGGACGACCCGGGGCTGGAGGGCGTCGGCGCCGTCCTGTTCGACGAATTCCACGAACGCTCGCTGGATGCGGACCTGGGGCTGGCCCTGGCGCGGGAAAGTCAGGGCCTGTTGCGCGAGGACCTGCGACTGCTGGTCATGTCGGCGACGCTGGATATCGCGGGTGTGTCGGGCTTGCTGGGCGGGGCTCCCGTGATCGAGGCCGAGGGCCAGATGTTCCCGGTCGAGACCCGTTACCTGGGCCGCAACGCCGCCGAACGGATCGAGGAGGCCGTGACCCGGGCGGTCCGGCTGGCCCTGAACGAACAGACGGGCTCGGTGCTGGTCTTCCTGCCGGGGCAGGGCGAAATCCATCGCACCGCCCAGCGCCTGAAGGACGCGGTGCGCGACCCGTCCGTCGACATCGCCCCCCTGTACGGCGCGCTCGACGCGAAGGACCAGGATCGCGCCATCCGGCCAGCCGGGCCCGGACGGCGCAAGGTGGTTCTGGCGACCGCGGTGGCCGAGACCAGCCTGACCATCGAAGGCGTGCGCGTGGTCATCGACGGCGGCCTGTCGCGCGTGCCCCGGTTCGAGGCGTCCAGCGGACTGACGCGGCTCGCGACGGTGCGGGTCAGCCGGTCATCAGCGGAACAACGGCGCGGCCGGGCCGGACGCGTCGAGCCGGGCGTCTGCTACCGCCTCTGGGACGAGGCTGCGTCGCGCGGCCTGGTCCCGCACCAGCGCCCGGAAATTCTGGAAGGCGACCTGACGGCCTTCGCCCTGGATCTGGCGCGGTGGGGCGCGCGGACGACGGACGGGCTCGCCCTGCTGGATCAGCCGCCGGCGGGGGCCTTCGCCGAGGCGCGCAAGGTGCTGCGGCGGCTGGATGCGCTGGATGACGACGGCGCCTTGACGGCGCACGGGCACAGGATGACCCGCATCCCGCTGCCGCCGCGTCTGGCGCACATGGTCGCCGTCGCGAGCGACGCCGGCGACGCGGCGCTGGGCGCGCGGATGGCGGCGGTGCTGAGCGAGCCCGGGCTGGGCGGTAACGACGTCGACCTGCGCGAACGGTTGCGGGAACTGGCGCGCGACCGGTCGCAGAGGGCGCGCGATGCAATGAAGCTGGCTGACCGCTGGATGCGCGTGGCTGGCGGCGGGCAGGGCGGCGAGGCGGACCCCGGAGGCCTGCTGGCCGAGGCGTTTCCGGAACGCGTGGCGAAGGCGCGGGGCAAACCGGGCGAGGTCCTGCTGGCTTCGGGTCGCGGAGCCTTCGTGGAGCCGACTGATCTGCTGGCGCGCGAACCCTGGCTGGCCGTGGCCGAACTGGGCGGCGGCCCAAATATTGAGAGTGGGGCCCGCGACCGCATCCGGCTGGCTGCGCCGATCGATCCGGCGGCGCTGGAGCGGCGGATCGAGACCGAGGATCGGCTCAGCCGCGAACCGTCGGGCCGGATGACGATGCGCCGCGTCCGCTGCATCGGCGCGATCGTGGTCGATGAGAAGGTGGTCGGCACGCCCGATCGGGCCGCGATCACGGCGGCGCTGAAATCCGAAGTCGAGCGCGACGGCCTGGCCGGCCTGAAATGGGGCGAGCGGGCGGCGGGCCTGCGGGCGCGGCTGGCTTTTCTGGCAACGCTGGAAGCCGGCTGGCCGGACGTGTCGGACGATGGCCTCAGAGCCGCGCGGGAGACCTGGCTGTGGCCGTTGCTGGAGAATGTGCAGGCGATCGACGCGGTCACCGACGGGGCGCTGGAGGCAGGGCTGAGAACCCTGGTCGCCTGGGACCGGCAGCGCGCTCTGGACGAGCTGGCGCCGGCGCGACTGCACACGCCGTTGGGCTCGGCGGCGATCGACTACGCCGCCCATGGCGGACCGCGCGTGGACATCCGGGTGCAGGAGCTGTTCGGCGTGAAGGCGCATCCGACGGTCGGAGGCGGGCGCACGCCGCTGACCCTGGCCCTGTTGTCGCCGGCGCGGCGGCCGGTGCAGGTGACGAAGGACCTGCCGGGCTTCTGGGCGGGCAGCTGGGCGGCGGTGCGGGCCGAGATGCGCGGCCGCTACCCCCGCCACCCCTGGCCCGAGGACCCGGGCGGAGCCGAGGCGACCTCGCGGGCCAAGCCGCGGGGGACCTGACCCGCCGAACCGGCCTGTTTGCAAACGAGGGCGTGCTCGCCTCGCATTTCAAGGGAGTTTCCGGATGACCCAAGCCAACCCGACGGACCTCGCAACCGACGCGGACCAATGGCTGTTTTCGTACGGGACCCTGCGCCAGCCGGAGGTGCAACTGGCCAATTTCGGCCGCCTGCTTGAGGGGCGCGATGACGTGCTGGAAGGCTATGCGCTTTCGATGATCGAGATCACCGACCCGGAGGTGATCGCGATCAGCGGTTCGAACCGGCATCCGCTCGTCCACAGGACCGGGAGGCCGTACGACCGCGTCGAGGGCGTCGTCTTTCGGGTGAGCGCCGCCGAGATCGCGGCGGCGGACGCCTATGAGACCTCGGACTACGTCCGCGTGACCCTGACCCTGGCCTCAGGACTGGAAGCCAGCGTCTATGTGAACCGCCCGGCGGATTGAGAGCGGCGGCGCGGTCTCAGGCCCCGCCGTTCAGCATCCGGCCATAGCTGTCGACCAGGCTGGTGTAGGTCGGGACGAAATTGACGCTGGCCGGACTGCCGGCGATCGACACCGGCGCCTTGATCTCGAAATGCAGATGGATGGTCGTGGCGTTGCCGCCGAAGTCCGCCGACACCTGGCCGATCTGCTGGCCGCGCTCGACGTTGCGCGAGGCCATGGTCGGGAACAGGGCGTTCACCCCGGCCATGTCCATGTGCAGATAGCGGTAGATGCGGCCTGAATCCCCCAGCAGGGTCACGGTGTAGCTGCCGATCGAGGTGATACGCCCGCTTTCGGCGGCGACGATCCAGTGCACCTTCTTCACGCAGGTGGCGGGGCGGATGTCCTGGCCCTGGTGGCCCCGTCCGGCGGGGCACATGCCATTGGTCCACGACCGGGTCTCGCAGAAATTGTCCCGCCACGGATAGGCGTAGTTGCGCGCGTCGCACTGGCCGCCCGGCCCCGGGGCGGCGAACCCGCCGTAACCATAGACCTGCGAGTTGGCGTAGGCGGGGCCCGCCTCCATCGGGAAGCGCATGCCCGCGGCCCACAGGGTGGCGTCGGTCGCCCCGCTGCCCGAACCCGGGGGCAGGGCGCCGCCCGGGTCGTGGGGCCAGCTGACGGGTTCCGGAACGGGCGGAGCCTCGGGCACGGGCTCCGCCACCGGTTCCGGAACAGGTTCCGGCTCGGGTATCGGCGCGGGCGGGACTTCGCCGGGCGGAGGAGCAGGCTCCGTCGGAGTCGGGACTGGCGCCGGCGGATCGGTCTTCACGGCCGGCGCGGCCGGCTCCAGGACGCAGCCGTTGGGCGAGCAGGCCGTCAGCAGCAGCAGGGCCGCGAGGGTCAGGCGCTTCACGACGCGCCTCCGCCGATCAATTGCAGGGTCGAGGCGAAGGTGATCGCCTCGGGCTCGGTGCACCCCGCCGCGCCGGGTCCCTCGCAGATGAAGCTGACATTATAGGCGGCTCCGAAACGGCTGAAGGTGACGTCGACACCGTATTCCGTGCGTTCGGTCCGGACATTGGTCAGACCCTCGGTCCGGGCCTGGGCCACCGCGCGCGAGGCGACGGGCGGAACGCGGGCGGCGGCGATGCGGGGGCCGGTCCGCGCGATCGTCGCCGGCGCCATCGGCCGGACGGCCCTGAGGGTTCCCGTGGTCAGGGCGGCCGTCGGCGATTGTTGCGGCGAGGCGGGCGCCAGGGGCGAATGGAAGGCCTTGGTCGAGCCGTAGATCTCGATGATCTGCGCGCCGCGCTGAACCACCAGCATATAGTGACGGTCGCCGGTGAAGATGCGGGCGGTGCGCAGCAAGGCGGGATCCGCGGGCGCCAGCACCGGCACGGGCGAGGCGTCGGCGACGGTCAGGACGCGCCTCGACACGGAATCCTGGCTCAACACGCCGCGCAACCGGGCGGTCAGCGGCTCCTTCTGCGCCGCGGCGAGGGCGGCGTTGTCCGCGCGCGTCCGGGGCAGATCGACCTGGGCCGCGGCGACGGGCGAGGGCGGTTGTTGCTGCGATGTGGCCACGCCCGCCAGGGCGGCGGCCAGAATGACGCCTCCGGCGAAGACTCCGGTACGGATGTTCATGTGATCGACCCTCCCGGAGACCGAGCATAGCGCCGTTATGCGAAGGTTGCGAGAGGGCAGCCCGCACGCGTCGCTTGCCTTTTCCGCCCATCCCGCCTACATGCCCGCCCACTTCACACGCAGGCGTGGCGCGGTCAGGGAGAAATCCTGCCCGCTCCGATCCGAGGACTTCGGTCTTTACAGCGCCTGCGGCGGATCAATCGGATAAAGGACTAACCTCATGGCTCTGCCAGAATTCTCCATGCGTTCGCTGCTCGAAGCCGGCGCGCACTTCGGCCACCAGACGCACCGGTGGAACCCGAAGATGGAGCGCTACATCTTCGGATCGCGCTCGAACATCCACATCATCGACCTGTCGCAGTCGATCCCGCTGCTGCACCAGGCGCTGGTCGCCGTGCGCGACGTCGCCGCCAAGGGCGGTCGCGTCCTGTTCGTCGGCACCAAGCGTCAGGCCGCCGATCCGGTGGCCGAGGCCGCCAAGCGCTGCGCCCAGTATTACATGAACAACCGTTGGCTCGGCGGCACCCTGACCAACTGGCGCACCGTGTCGGGCTCGATCGCTCGCCTGCGCGAGCTGGAAGGCCTGCTGGAGTCCGGCGGCGACGGCCGCGTCAAGAAGGAGCTGCTGAACCTGCAGCGCGAGAAGGACAAGCTCGAGCTGTCGCTGGGGGGCATCAAGGACATGGGCTCCATCCCGGACATCATGTTCGTGATCGACACCAACAAGGAGGCCATCGCCATCCTTGAAGCCCGCAAGCTGAACATCCCGATCATCGCCATCCTGGACACCAACTCGGACCCGGACGGCATCACCTATCCGATCCCCGGCAACGACGACGCCGCCCGCGCCATCCAGACCTATTGCGACCTGATCGCCGACGCCGTCCTGGACGGCCTGGCTGCTGGTCAGGCTTCGGCCGGCGTCGACCTCGGCGCCGCGGTGAACCCGGACGAGCCGATGCTGCGCGAAGCCAAGGCTCCGAAGGCCGCGAAGGCTGCTGAAGCCCCGGTCGCCCCGGCCGAGGCTGAAGCCGTCGCCGAGGAAATGATCGCCGCCGCCGAACCCGCAGCCGAGCCGGCCGTGGCCGACGAAGCCGCCCAGGCCGCGACCTCGGAAGCCAACGACGCCGTCGAAACCGAGGAAGCCGCGGTCTAAACGACCCCGCTTCCCGACGGCGAAATCAATACGCGGCCGGGCCCCTCAACGGGTCCGGCCGTTCCCGCATACGCATACCAAGGAGATACCCCATGGCCGAGATCACAGCCGCCCTCGTGATGGAACTGCGCGCCAAGTCCGGCGTCGGCATGATGGACTGCAAGAAGGCGCTTCAGGAAACCGGCGGCGACATCAGCGCCGCGATCGACTGGCTGCGCGCCAAGGGCCTGTCCAAGGCCGCCAAGAAGGCCGACCGCGTCGCCGCCGAAGGCCTGGTCGCCGTCGCCTCGAAGGAAGTCGGAGCCGGTGAAGTCGGCGCCGCCATCGAGTTCAACGCCGAAACCGACTTCGTCGCCCGCAACGACCTGTTCCAGAACGCCGCCAAGAAATTCGCCGAACTGGGCCTCGAGCACGCCACGCTCGAAGGCCTGCACGGCGCCGAGCTGGAAGCCGGCAAGTCGGTCCAGGACGAAGTGACCCAGCTGATCGCCACCGTCGGCGAGAACATGCAGCTGCGCCGCGCCGCCCGCCTGTCGGTCGATGAAGGCGTCGTCGCCTCCTACGTCCACAACGCCGTCTCGCCGGGCCTCGGCCGCATCGGCGTGCTGGTCGCCCTGCACGGCGGCGGCGACAAGACCGCCCTGCGCGAACTGGGCCGCAAGATCGCCATGCACGTGGCGGCCACGGCTCCGCTGTCGCTGAACACGGACGATCTGGACCCGGCCGCGATCGAGAAGGAACGTCAGGTCCTGACCGAGAAGGCCAAGGAGGAAGGCAAGCCGGAAGCCATGATCGCCAAGATCGTGGAAGGCCAGATCAACAAGTTCCAGAAGGACGTCGTGCTGATCAAGCAGCCGTTCGTCATGAACCCCGACGTGACCATCGAGCAGCTGGTCGCCGACGCGGGCAAGGAACTGGGCCACCCTGGCCTGCACCTGGCCGGCTTCGTCCGCCTCGCCCTCGGCGAAGGCGTCGAAAAGGTCGAGGGCCCGGACTTCGCCACTGAAGTCGCCCAGATGTCGAGCGGCCAGTAAACCTCCGTCAAACACCGACTGAAGGGGCCGGCGAGCGATCGCCGGCCTTTTTGTTGGGCCGACGCCGATCTGGCTATTCTCCTGCTTATCGATAGGCTTCAACCTTTGCCGGAGGATACCGTTGTCGCCATTTCTTCTGCTTCTGCTTCTTGGAAGCGCCCAGGATCCTGACGCCGGGACACCGGTCGAATCCTGGGCGATGGTCCGTTGGACCCTGCCAATGCCCGGCGCCCAGCGCGGATCGGACATGTGGTATCGCAGGCCCGTCCGCGTGATCTCCGAAGACGGCCCGATCCTTCAGGTCGAGGGACTAACGGCGCTGGAATACGGGAGTGACGGCGCGGTCGTCAGACACGCCCGTTATGTCGAACAACTGCATTGCGGAACGACCAATCTGCGACCGGTCCCGCAGCCGGGAGAAGCGGCCGAGCCATGGGGCCCGCCCCCTCCCGAATCCAGCCCGCCTTACGACTTCATTCGCGCCGTGTGCGATGACAAGCGCCCTTACGACACCGCCGCGGGGCCGGAGGAAGCGATCGCGAAAAGCGCGGAATACGAGCGTCAGTGGCGACGTCGCGTCGAGATGGGGCGCATCCGCCCCTGAATGAACCGCGAGACGTCAGACTCTCCCGTTTGCGACGGTCGCCATCTCGCGGCACTAAAGCCTGATCGATTCGCCCAAGGGGTCCTGCCAAATGAAGCGCCTGCTCGTCGCCGTTTCCGCCATCGCAATCCTCACCGCCGCCCCGGTCGCCGCCCAGGAGGTGGACCGGGTCGCGATCAACGGCATCATCGACCAGGGGCTGAACCACAGCGAGGTCATGCAGACCGCCGCCCACCTGACCGACCGCATCGGCGGGCGGATGACCAACTCCCCGCAGATGCGCGAAGCCGAGCGCTGGACCCAGCAGCGCTTCCGCGACTGGGGCCTGTCCAATGTCCGCGCCGAGGGTTTCGAGTTCGGCCGCGGCTGGTCGATCGTCCGTTCCAGCGTGCGCATGACCGCGCCCCGCCCGATCGACCTGCGAGCCATCCCGATCGCCTGGACGCCCTCGACCGACGGCGTGGTCAGTGGCGGCGTCATCGTGGCTCCGATCACCAGCGCCGGCCAGTTCGACCAATGGCGCGGCAGGTTGCGCGGCAAGATCGTGATGATCACCCGTCCGGACACGGGATCGGAGCCCACCGAGGCGCCGTTCCGACGCCTGACCGACGAGGAGCTCGCGGGCCGCATCCCCTACGTCCAGCCCCTGCAATGATCCGGACGCGGCCGAGCGCGCGGCCCGCTCCGGCCGGGCCGACTTCGCCTCCCGGCTCGACGCCTTCCTGGTCGAGGAGGGGGCCGTGGCCTGGGTGCGGATGTCGAACCGCGACGGCGGCCTGCTGCACGGCACGGGCTACACCCATCAGGTCGGCGCCACGCCGCGGCTTCCGGGCATGGAGCTGGCGGCCGAGGACTATCGCCGCCTGGCGCGCCTGGCCCGGACCGACACGCCCCCGACGCTGGAGCTGATGAGCGAGGTCCGGTTCCACGACGACGACGTCAATGCGTACAACATCCTCGCCGACATCCCGGGAACCGGCCGGACCGACGAATACGTCATGGCCGGCGCTCACCTCGACAGCTGGGTCGCGTCCGACGGCGCCGTCGACAACGCGGCGGGCAGCGCTGTCGTCATGGAGGCCGCGCGCATCCTCAGGGCGCTGGGCGTCCGCCCGAAACGCACCATCCGGTTCGCCCTGTGGAGCGGGGAAGAGCAGGGCATTCTCGGTTCGCTGGCCTATGTGGACCGCCACCTCGCCACGCGCGCGGCGTCGAGCGATCCCGCCCTGGCCTCGCGACCGAACGGCCAGACCTGGCGCGCCCGCTGGCCGATCCAGCCGCGCGAAGGCTATCGCGACCTCGTCGCCTACTTCAACCTGGACAACGGCTCGGGCAGGATTCGCGGCATCAACGCCGAGGGCAATGTCGCCGCCGCCCCGATCTTCCAGGACTGGCTCCAGCCGTTTGAAAGCATGGGCGCCTCGACCGTGTCATTGCGGCCCTCGGGCGGCACCGACCACGTCTACATGCAGACGGTGGGCGTGCCCGGCTACCAGTTCATCCAGGATCCGCTCGACTACGGCAGCCGCCTGCACCACACCTCGATCGACAGCTACGACCACCTGCGGCCCGACGACCTGCGTCAGGCGGCGGTGATCCTGGCCAGCTTCCTGCTCAACGCCGCCAACAGCGACGAGCCCCTGCCGCGCATGCCACTGCCGACGCGGCCGACCGCCAGCGATCCGTTCGCGTATCCGGGCGGGGAGTAAGGGCTGCGGCGTCCCGGGCACGGACGTCGCCGCGCCGTAATTACCGGACCTCGATGATCCGGTCCTTGTTCCTGAAGCGGATGGTGAAGGCCGCGCGCGCCTCCACAGCCTGTCCGTCGACCGTTCTGGGATGGAAGCGGTAGGTCCCCTCGGCAGCGAGCGCCGCTTCGCCCAGACCCATGCCAGCAACGGACTCGCGGAGCAGCTGGCAAGCTCTTGCCCGGCCCTCGACGGTGACGATGCACTCGATGTGGGCGGCACCCTCGCTGAGGTTCAGGGCGGCCGCGGGCATGGCCAGCCGGGGCGTCTCGGCCCAGGTCGGAGCCGTCGAAACGGCGTTCGGCCTGATCGGCTGTTCGAGGCCGGACGGCTCCCTGAGGGGCTCGAGCGTGCGTGGCGTCCTTCCCGGCGCGCGGGCGCTCTCCGGCACGAACCTGGCCCATACCCTCGCCGACACCGGGGGCATGTCCGCTTCGACGGCGGGGATCAACGGTTCGGCGTCCACGAGCATCGCCGCGGCGTCATCCATTCTCGCCGCGCAGTGATCCTTCCGGAGATCGTCGGCGTCTGCGCTTTCGGCCCCTTGCTGGTATGACATGTAGAAGATCTGATCGAGGATCCCCTCGCCGCCCGGCTGCTCGACCGGAAAGCCGGAAGGAGCGCTCGCCTCGAAGGCGGCGATCTGGTCCGCCGGCATATAACGACGGCAACGTCCGAGCTGGACGCCGAACCGGGAGACGGCCGCGAAGGCCCGTTGCTGATCGAGTGTCAACTCGATGCGCTCGCGCGTCACCTCGACCATCGGTGACTGCTGGAACGCGGCGACGGCCAGCCACAGGAAAATCATTCTGGATCTCTCCGATACTGCGAGGTCGCCGACCTGCTTGGGGCTTCGCCCTGTCACTCACAGCGGATATGCAAATGTCCAGGGCGTCAATCCGCTCGGCGCGACGAACCGCCCGCCTTCTCGCGCGCGCCGACACGGTCTAAGGCATCTGCATGATCGGAAGACTGAACCACGTCGGCGTCGCGACGCCGTCCATCGAGGCCAGTGTCGCCCTGTACCGGGACCTGCTCGGCGCCACGAAGGCGCACGCGCCCTTCGACCTGCCAGCCCAGGGGGTGCGGGTCTGTTTCATCGACCTGCCCAACGCCCAGATCGAGCTGATCGAGCCGCTGGGCGACGACAGCCCGATCCACGGCTTTCTCGCCAAAAACCCAAAGGGCGGGCAGCACCACGTCTGTTTCGAGGTCGAGGACATCCTCGCCGCCCGCGACGCCCTGCGGGCGAAGGGGGCGACCATCCTCGGTACGGGCGAGCCGCGCATCGGCGCGCACGGCACGCCGATCATCTTCCTCCACCCGAAGGACATGGGCGGGGTGCTGGTCGAACTGATGGAAACACCGAAAGACGGAGCGCACTGATGCCGATCGGCCCGGTCACCATGCTGGCCATCTACCTCGTCTGCTGGTGGACGGTGCTGTTCGCCGTCCTGCCGCTGGGTACCTCGAAAGAGCGGCACGAGCCGCCGACCGACGGGGCCCAGTGGGGCTCGCCCGAGAAGCCGGACCTGAAGCGCAAATTCATCACCACGACGTGGGTCGCGGCCGTGGTCTGGGCTCTGGTGATGGTCCTCGTCTTCATCGGCTGGATGCCGTTGCCGGACCTCGCCCCGCCGGTTTAGGATCGCTCGATGACCGACCGCCTGTTTGTGCTCAATCCCGGCTGGACCGACGAACAGGGCGGTCCGTGGTACTGCCCCGCCGGCGCGGTCATCGAAGGCGTTCTGGCCTTCTATCCAGCTCTGCGCGAACAGCTCGATATCACCTATCTTGACCACCCGCGCCCGCGCCCGCCCGTCATCGAACTGGTCGGCGAAGACCATCAGAGCTGCCCGATCCTGATCCTCGACGAGACCTTCGACTGGCCCGAGGCGCAGACCAGCGAAACAACCGGCAAACGCTTCCTGCAGGACGAGGCCATCATCCCCTATCTGGCCGCCAGATACGGCATCGGCCTGCCGCATCCCTGAAGCGCGCAAGCTGGAAACCACGCCTTAATACAGGCGCGTCAGGTTGACGGGATGACCGCCGCGTCCGACCTGCACTCGCCGATTTCGGCCGACGGCCGCTTCATGGCGCTGGACGGTCTGCGCGGCGTGGCGGCGCTGGTGGTGCTGATCCTGCACATTTCGTCGCTGCGCCATCTGGTTTTCCACGGTTATATCGCGGTCGATCTGTTCTTCATCATGTCCGGCTTCGTGGTGGCCCACGCCTACGAGGGACGGCTCAGGGCCGGCTGGAGCCCGGGCGCCTTCATCAGGGCGCGGATCGTCCGTCTGTGGCCGCTGTACATGCTGGGCACCTGCATCGGCGCCGCCGTTTACGCCGGAGCAATCAACGACGCCGGGGGTGTCATCGGCCTCGGGGTGCTTTTCGCCGCAGCCGCGATGATGATTCCGACGCCGCTGGACGCGAACTCGCAGGTCTTCACGCTCAACCCGCCCGGATGGTCACTGTTCTTCGAGATGGCGGCCAACATCGTCTACGCCTTCGCTGCGAGCCGGCTCAGCGACCGGGCGCTCAAGGTCGTTGTCGGCTTGGGCGCGGCGGCGGTGCTGGTTGCCTTCCTGATGGCTGAAAAGGGCTCGATCGGCCAGCGCGGCTGGTCTCTTGCGGGCGGTCTGGCCAGAATCGCGTTCGGTTTCCCACTCGGCTTATTGCTGCACCGGATGTGGATCGCCGGACGACTGACCTTGCGCTGGCCTGTCGCCCTGATCGTCGCGGCCTTCATCGCTATGGTCGTGGCGCCGGACCTCGGCCGCTGGAACGGCCTGGTTGACGCCGTGGCGGTCCTGTTCGTCCTGCCGTTCATCGTGGTCGCCGCCGTGACCGCGCGCCTGTCGCCCCGACTGCAAACCGCAGCAGCCTTCGTCGCCGCCCTGTCGTATCCGCTCTACATCTTGCACGGGCCGTTCCTCATGGTCGCCAAGATGCAGTTCGGCGATGTGCCTCTGAGCGAAATCGTTGCCGGAGCCGCCAGCCTCGTCGCGGCGTTCGTCGCGGGGCGCTGGTTCGATCCGCCAGCGCGCGCCTTGCTCGGGCGAATGTTGCAACAAAGACGCCGCGCGCCGCTGACCGCCTAGCTTTCGCCCCTCCGTCCCGGCTAAAGCACTGTTCCACGCCCTGCTTGCCGGATACCGACTCATGCGCCTGTCGCGCTATTTCCTCCCCACGCTGAAAGAAGCGCCCTCGGACGCCCAGATCGTCTCGCACCAGCTGATGCTGCGCGCCGGGATGATCAAACAGGAGGCCGCAGGCATCTACGCCTGGCTGCCGCTGGGCCTGCGGGTGCTGAACCGGATCGAGCAGATCGTCCGCGAGGAGCAGGAGCGGGCAGGGGCCGTCGAACTGCTGATGCCGACCCTGCAGCTGGCCGATCTATGGCGGGAGTCGGGGCGGTATGACGCCTACGGCCCCGAGATGCTGCGCATCACGGACCGGCATGAGCGCGAACTGCTGTACGGCCCCACCAACGAGGAGATGATCACCGACATCTTCCGCGGCTTTGTGAAGAGCTACAAGGCGCTGCCGCTCAACCTCTTCCACATCCAGTGGAAATTCCGCGACGAGCGCCGGCCCCGCTTCGGCGTCATGCGCGGGCGCGAGTTCCTGATGAAGGACGCCTATTCCTTCGACATCGACGAGGCCTCGGCGCGCAAGGCCTACAACCGCATGTTCGTGGCCTATCTGAACACCTTCGCCCGCATGGGGCTGAAGGCCGTGCCGATGCGCGCCGACACCGGCCCGATCGGCGGCGACCTGAGCCACGAGTTCATCGTCCTGGCCGAGACCGGCGAAAGCCAGGTCTTCTGCGACCGCAAGCTGGTCGAGATGGGCGCGCCCGGCACGGGCGTCGACTGGGACGACCTGCAGGCCCTCGTCGACGCGCGCACCGGCCTGTACGCCGCCACCGAGGAAATGCACGACGCCGCCCGGTTCGAGAGCGAGACGGCCGAGGCCGACCGCCTCACCGCCCGCGGCATCGAGGTCGGCCACATCTTCTATTTCGGCACCAAATACTCCGCTCCCATGAAGGCGAAGGTCGCCGGCCCCGACGGCAAGGACGCCGACGTCCACATGGGCAGCTACGGCGTCGGCGTGTCGCGCCTGCTGGGCGCCATCATCGAGGCCAGCCACGATGACAGCGGCATCATCTGGCCGGACTCCGTCGCCCCGTTCGACGTGGTGGTCATCAACCTGCGCGCCAACGACGAGGCGGTCTGCGCCGCCTGCGAGGAGGCCGTCGCCAAGCTCGAGGCCCTCGGCAAGGACGTGCTCTACGACGACACCGACGAGCGGCCGGGCGGCAAATTCGCCACCGCCGACCTGATCGGCATCCCCTGGCAACTGACCATCGGTCCCAAGGGCCTCGCCGACGGGGTTGTCGAGCTGAAGCGCCGCGCGACCGGCGAGAAGGTCTCCGTCCCGCTGGGCGAGGCCCTGGCCAAGGTTCGCGGATGACAGACGTCACGGCGGCGAAACCGACGAAGCCGGCCGGGCCCTTCTCCGGCTGGGAGATCGAGCTGGCGCTGCGCTACCTGCGCGCCCGGCGGAAGGAGGGCGGCATCGCCCTGATCGCCATCATCTCCTATGTCGCCATCTCGCTGGCGGTCATGGCCCTGATCGTGGTGATGAGCATCATGGCCGGCTTCCGGTCCGAACTGCTCAGCCGCATGCTGTCCTTCAACGGCCACATGTACGTCCAGGGCCAGATCCTGAACGACCCGGAACGCGACGCCGCGGTCCAGCGCATCAGCCGCGTCCCCGGCGTCATCAGCGTCACCCCCGTGATCGAGAACCAGAGCCTCGTCCGCGCCGCCGGCCAGACGACCGGCGCCGTCGTGCGCGGCATCCGCCCGCAGGACCTGGGCTCCATGTCCTATGTCCACGACAGCCTGTCGACCGAGGCGAAGCGCACCTTCGGTCAGGGCGCCTACGGCGGCGACAACGTCATCATCGGCAAGGCCCTGGCCGAGGGCATGGGTCTGAGGGTCGGCGACCCGATCACCCTGTATTCCCCGACCGGGGCCGACAGCGCCTTCGGCAATCTGGGCGGGCTGGAGAAGACCTATCGCATAGGCGGCGTCTTCACCTCGGGCACCGCCGACTTCGACCGCGCCTTCATCTTCATGCCGCTGGAACAGGCCCAGCTCTTCTTCGCCAAGGAAGGCGTCTGGGACGTGATCGAGATGAAGGTCGCCAAGCCTGACCAAGTGGCCGACCTCTATCCCGCCGTCCGCGCGGCCGCCGGCCCCAACGCCATCGTCAGCGACTGGCGCGACCGGCTGGCCGCCTTCTGGGGCGCGCTGAAGGTCGAGCGGGTGGCGATGAGCATCATCCTCGGCCTCGTCGTCGCCATCGCCGCCCTGAACATCATCTCCGGCATCGTCATGCTGGTGAAGAACAAGACCCGCGACATCGCCATCCTGCGCACGGTCGGGGCCAGTCAGATGTCGATGCTGCGCGTCTTCTTCGTCGCCGGCGCCGCGATCGGCGTGGCCGGCACGGCCACAGGCCTGTTCCTGGGTCTCGTCTTCTGCCTGAACATCGGGGCCATCCAGCATTTCCTCGAGGCCCTGCTGGGGGTCCAGCTGTTCAACGCCGACGTCTACATGCTGGACGCCGTGCCCGCCCTGGTCGATCCGGGCGACGTCTTCTGGGTCACCGTCTGGTCCCTGTTCATGAGCTGTATCGCCAGCCTGCTGCCGTCGTGGCGGGCCGCGAAAATGGATCCGGTCGAGGCGCTTCGGTATGAGTAACCCCGTCCTGTCGGTCCGCGGCCTGACCCGCACCTACGAGTCCGCCGCCGGCCCCCTGACAGTGCTCCGGGGCGTCGATCTGGACGTGCGTCCGGGCGAGGTCGTCGGCCTGATCGGCCCCTCCGGCTCGGGCAAGTCGTCCCTGCTGCACGCCGCCGGCCTGCTGGAGCGGCCGACCTCGGGTCAGATACTCATCGACGGCGAGGACGTCGGCAGGCTGGACGAACGCGCCCGCACCCACATCAGGCTGGCGAAGATCGGCTTCGTCTACCAATTCCACCACCTGCTGCCCGAGTTCGACGCCCGCGACAACGTCGCCCTGCCGCTGCGCATCGCCGGGGTGAAACAGCCCGAGGCCCGCGCGCGCGCCTCCGAGGTGCTGACCGCCCTCGGCCTCGGCGAACGCCTGACCCACCAGCCGGCCCAGATGTCGGGGGGGGAGCAGCAGCGCGTCGCCGTCGCCCGGGCCCTCGCCAACCGCCCGCGCCTGCTGCTGGCCGACGAGCCGACTGGCAACCTTGACCCCGCCACCAGCCAGACCGTGTTCGAGGCCCTGCACCGGCTGGTCAAGGACACCGGCGTCGCCGCCCTGATCGCCACCCACAACATGGAGCTGGCCGGTCACATGGACCGCGTCTTCGCCCTCAAGGACGGCCATCTGGAAGAGCGCCCGGCCGAGAGCCACGCCTACTAGGTCAAGCGACCGGCTTCGCAATCCAACCGTCATCCTCGGGCTTGTCCCGAGGACCCATTTGTGGCCCGCATGGCTGCGTCGTGGATTGCACCGTCGCCGGACCATCACGGCGTGTCGCGCATCTTCCACGATGGCCCCGCGGGACAAGCCCGAGGGTGACGGATTGAAATAGACAGGCCCCCATGACCGACGCCATCCAGGCCCATCTGACCACGGCGCGCGAGGCCATGGCCGAGGGCCGCTCGCTCGACGCCCGCAACTCATACGCCCGCGCCGCCGCCCTCAGCCGCGAAAGCGGCGCGCCCCTGCTGCAGGCCCACGCCCTGCGCCACCTGTCCGACATCGACCGCGAGGCCGATCATCTCGAACAGGCCCTGGCCCACGCCGAACAGGCGGCGGCCCTGTACCGCTCGAACGGGCAGGGGACGTCGCTCGACATGGCCAACGCCCTGCGGCTGACGGCGCTGGCGCTCGACGCCCTGCGCCGCCCGGCCGCGGCCGAAGCCCTCTGGACCGCCGCGCGTGCCCTCTACGCCGACGCGGGCGCCGCGGCGGGCGTCGCCGAGTGCGAGCGCCGGCTTGAGACGGCGGCGGACTAGCCGCAGCCCCCCCCTTCGGGCCAACCCATTCCGCTCATCCCGGCGAAAGCCGGGACCCGGTGCTTTGGGCGAACAGTCCTACCGGTTTGATCCACCGGCGATCCCGCGCACCGCGCGTCGCGAAAACACTGGGTCCCGGCTTTCGCCGGGATGAGCGGATATCTGGAATGGCTACTTCTTCCCCGGAGGCGTCGTGAACGGCGAGCTGCTGCTGACCGCCACGGACGGCTTGGGCTTTTCGGCCTTGGGTTTGCGGACTTCCTTGTTGCTCTTCACTTGACCCTTGGCCATGGCCGCTCTCCTGCGACGCCTGCCGCCGGGAGGGGCGGGGGTGGCGTTCGCCCCATCCTACAGGCCAGGGCGAGTCGTGTTCACCTCAAATTCGCTTGACGGGATAGTGAGCTGCACCCGGTTTCGAGGACACCCGGTTAAGCTACAACCGTCTGCCTTTC
>NZ_JAQSDY010000002.1 GCF_029946145.1 Brevundimonas sp. | reverse complement strand
GGGCGCCGGCTCGCGGCGATCGAGGAGGTGCTCTCGACGCTGGAGCCGCTCTGGGAGGCCGCGCCTGCGGGCGTGGCGTCCGGAGCGGATCGGCCGGCCGGCGCCTTGACGCCGGTCCTGTTGCGCGCCGCCCTCGAGGACCGGCGCAGCATGCTCATCGCCGACGAGACGAGGGCGCGCGGCGAGCTGACGCGCTGGACTGGCGACCCGGATCCAGCGGCGAGCGGGCCGGCCCCCGACCTCGAGGTCGAGCCCGCCGTCCTCAGAATCGGCCTTGAGCGCCTCCCGACCCTGGAGGCTTGGCGGGCGGCCGGAAGCCGCGCCGACGCCGAGGTCGACCTCGCCCGGTCGGGGCGATGGCCCGACTGGTCCTTCGAGGTCAGCTATGGTCGTCGGGATCCCATGTTCGGGGACATGCTGTCGGTGGGGGCCAGCGTCAGCTTGCCGCTCTTCGCCAATCAACGCCAGGAGCCGCTGATCGCCGCCCGCTCCGCCGACGCCCTGGGCGTGCGGCTGGAGCGCGAGGCCGCGGCGCGCGAAATACGCGCCGCCCTCGACGCCGCGCTCGCCGACCTCGCCGCGCGCCGGGACCAGTTGGTCCGGTCGCGCGACGTCATCCTTCCGGCCGCCCGCCGGCGAGCAGATCTGGAAACCGCGAGCTACGCCGCGGGACGCGCGGGCCTGGCGGAGGTCCTCGAGGTCTTCACGGCGATGGCCGACGCGCGCCTCGACGCCCTCGATCGCGAAGCCGCCCTGGCCCGCGACACCGTTCGCATCACCCTCACCTACAGGAGCGACGACCGATGACCGGTTCGCCCAACAATCGCGTCGCGCTTGCAGCGGGCGCCGCCCTTGTTCTCGGCGTGGGCGTCGCGGCGGGACTGATCGGTCGCCCTATGCTGGAGCGCCCCGCCAACGCCGCGGCCGATACAGGCCGCTCCGGGGAGCGCGAAATTCTCTACTGGTACGATCCGATGCTGCCCGGCGAGCGCTACCCGGGTCCGGGCCGCTCCTCGATGAACATGGAGCTGATCCCGAAATACGCCGACGAGGGGAGCGGCGCGCCCGGCGTGCGCATCGATCCCTCCCTGGCCCAGAATCTCGGCATGCGTCTGGCGACGGTGCGCCGGGCGTCGCTGGAGGGCGATCTCAACGCCTCTGCTGTCATCGATTACAATCAGCGCGACGTGGCCATCGTCCAGGCCCGCGCCGGGGGCTTCGTCCAGCGGGTCTACAGCCGTGCGCCCGGGGACGTGATCGCCGCCGGCGCGCCCCTGGTCGATCTGCTCATCCCGGAGTGGGCCGGGGCCCAGGGCGAGTATCTGGCCGTCCGCCGGACGGGTGACGCGGCCCTGATCGAGGCGGCAAGGCGTAGGCTCCTGTTGCTCGGGATGTCGGAGGCGTTGATCGCCCAGGTCGAACGGACCGGACGGCCGAGGACCACGGTGACCATCGCCAGCCCGTCCGCCGGCGCCATCCGCACCCTGGGCGTTCGGGCCGGGATGAGCGTCACCCCGGGCATGACCCTGGCCGAGATCAGCGGACTGTCGACGGTCTGGCTGAATGCCGCCATACCCGAGCTCCAGGCGGGCCGTCTGCGCCTGGGCCAGTCCGTGGAGGTGGCGCTTTCGGCCTTCCCCGGCGAACGGTTCAGCGGACGTCTGACGGCGCTGCTGCCCGAGGTCTCCGGGGACAGCCGCACGCTGACGGCGCGCATCGAGATGGCCAATCGCGCCGGACGCCTGCGGCCCGGCATGTACGGGCAGATCACCTTCGGCGGCGGCGGTGGAGCGGTGCTGGTGGTTCCGTCCGAGGCCGTGATCCGAACGGGCGAAAGAACCCTCGTCATGCTGTCCCTGCCCGAGGGTCGCTACCAGCCGGCCGAGGTCCGGACCGGTCGGGAATCCGGCGGGTTGACCGAGATCCTGGGCGGGCTGGCGGAGGGCGAACGCGTCGTGGCCTCGGGTCAGTTTCTGCTCGACTCCGAGGCCAGCCTCTCCGGTGTGGCGGCCCGGCCGATTTCGGGCGGGCGGGCGCCTGTCGCGCCGGCTGCGTCCTCTGAGCCCGCGGCGCATTCAACGCACCCTGCGCCGGCCGCGCCCGCTGCGCCCACTCCGGCTGCTCCGCCCGCCGTGGCGGATGAACACGCCGACCATGGAGGAGCCGCGCAATGATCGCCGCCCTCATTCGCGCCTCGGTCCGGGCCCGCTTCCTGGTCCTGATGGCCGCTGTCGCCCTGGCGGCGGCGGGCCTCTGGGCGGTGCGGACGACCCCGGTCGACGCCCTGCCGGATCTGTCCGACGTCCAGGTCATCATTCGCACCAGCTATCCCGGGCAGGCGCCGCAGATCGTCGAAAACCAGGTCACCTATCCGCTGGCCACCACCATGCTGTCGGTGCCCGGCGCGCGCACCGTGCGGGGCTATTCCTTCTTCGGCGACAGCTTCGTCTACGTCCTGTTCGACGAAGGGACCGACCTCTACTGGGCGCGGTCGCGCGTTCTCGAATATCTGAATCAGGTGCAGGCTCGCCTCCCTGAGAGCGCTCGTCCCGCCCTGGGTCCGGACGCCACCGGCGTCGGCTGGGTCTATGAATACGCCTTGGTCGACCGCTCCGGCCGCCACGACCTGGCGCAGCTGAGAAGCCTGCAGGACTGGTTCCTCCGATATGAGCTGAAAACCGTTCCAGGCGTGGCCGAGGTGGCCAGCATCGGCGGCATGGTCCGGCAGTACCAGGTGGTGCTCGACCCGGTCCGACTGGCCGCCTACGGCGTCACCCACCAGGCCGTGGTCGAGGCGATCAGACGCGCCAATTCGGAAACCGGCGGTTCGGTGCTCGAGCTGGCCGAAGCCGAATACATGGTGAGGGCCAACGGCTATCTGACCAGTCTCGACGATTTCCGGGCCGTCCCCGTCCGCACGGCGGCTGGAGGCGTGCCCGTCACCCTCGGCGACGTCGCCACCGTTCAGGTCGGTCCTGAGATGCGGCGCGGCATCGCCGAGCTGAACGGCGAGGGCGAGGTCGCGGGGGGCGTGGTGATTCTGCGCTCGGGGGCCGACGCCCGGGCCACCATCGCCGCCGTCGCCGACCGGCTTGAGACCCTGAAGGCCGGTTTGCCTCCAGGGGTCGAGGTGGTGACGACCTATGATCGCTCGCAGCTCATCGACCGCGCCATCGCCAACCTCAGCACCAAGCTGATCGAGGAGTTCATCGTCGTCGCCCTCGTTTGCGGCCTGTTCCTATGGCACGCCCGGTCCGCCCTGGTGGCCATCCTGACCTTGCCGCTCGGCGTCCTTGCCGCCTTTCTGGTCATGAACCTGCAAGGGGTGAACGCCAACATCATGTCGCTCGGCGGGATCGCCATCGCCATCGGGGCCATGGTCGACGCGGCGGTGGTCATGATCGAGAACGCCCACAAACACATCGAGCGGTGGGAGCATGAGCACCCCGACGAAACACTCGCGGGAGAGACCCGGTGGAAGGTGATCACGGACGCAGCGGCGGAAGTCGGTCCGGCCCTGTTCCTGAGCCTGGTGATCATCACCCTGTCGTTTATTCCGGTGTTCAGCCTGCAAGCCCAGGAGGGCCGGTTGTTCGCGCCGCTGGCCTTCACCAAGAGCTACGCCATGGCGGCGGCGGCCATTCTTTCGGTCACCCTGGTGCCGGTCCTGATGGGCTATCTCATCCGGGGGCGCATCCCCGCGGAGCAGTCCAATCCCGTCAACCGATGGCTGACGCACGTCTATCGCGCCCCGCTCGACTGGGTGCTCCGGCGACCGCGGACGACCCTGGCGATCGCTGTCATCGCGTTCGCCACCACGGCCTGGCCGCTCAGCCAGATCGGCGGCGAATTCATGCCGGCCATGGACGAGGGCGATCTGCTCTATATGCCGTCCGCCCAGCCGGGTCTGTCGGCGGCGGCGGCGTCAGCGCTGCTGCAGAGGACAGACCGGATGATCCGCACCATTCCCGAGGTCGCCACCGTGTTCGGCAAGGCGGGGAGGGCGGAATCCGCCACCGATCCAGCGCCGCTGGAGATGTTCGAAACCACGATCCAGTTCAAGCCGCGGGACCAGTGGCGGGCCGGCATGACGCCGGAAAAGCTGGTCGAGGAGCTCGACCGCGCCGTCCAGGTGCCCGGCCTGGCCAACGTCTGGGTGCCGCCGATCCGCAATCGCATCGACATGCTGGCGACCGGCATCAAGAGCCCCATCGGCGTCAAGGTCTCGGGGACCGATCTGGCCGTGATCGACCGTATCGCCGGCCGCGTCGCCGAGGTCGCAGGAGACGTGCCCGGCGTGAGCTCGGCGATCGCGGAGCGCCTGACCGGCGGCCGGTATGTGGATGTCGATATCGATCGCGCCGCCGCCGGCCGCTACGGGCTCACCATCGCCGATGTCCAGTCGATCGTCGCCGGCGCTATCGGCGGCGAGACCATCGGGCAGACGGTCGAGGGCGTGGCGCGCTATCCGATCAGCGTCCGTTACCCCCGCGAACTGCGCGACAATCCCGAACAGCTGCGGAATCTTCCGATCCTGACCCCGGCGGGCCAGCAGATCACCCTGGGCGCGGTGGCCGACATCCGCATCGCCGACGGGCCGCCGATGCTCAAGTCCGAGAACGGGCGGCCTTCGACCTGGGTCTATATCGACGTCCGGGGTCGGGATCTGGCGTCCGTGGTGGGGGACCTGCGGCGGGCGGTCGCCAGGGATGTCGATCTCGGTCCAGGGGTGAGCATCGCCTACTCCGGGCAGTTCGAGTATCTCGAGCGCGCCGCCAACCGCCTGAAGATTGTCGTACCGGCGACGCTCGCGATCATCTTCCTGTTGCTCTACCTGACCTTCGGTCGTCTCGACGAGGCCGCCCTGATCATGGCCACGCTGCCCTTCGCCCTGACCGGGGGCGTATGGATGCTCTATATGCTCGGCTTCAACCAGTCCGTCGCGACCGGGGTGGGGTTCATCGCCCTGGCCGGCCTGTCGGCCGAGTTTGGGGTGGTGATGCTGATCTACCTCAAGCACGCGCTCAGGGATCGGGGACCCGACCCGGACGCCCTGCAGGTCGAGGAAGCGGTCCGGGAGGGCGCTCTGCTGCGGGTTCGGCCCAAGGCGATGACCGTAGCCGTGATCCTTGCGGGCCTGTTCCCGATCCTGATCGGCCACGGCGCCGGCTCGGAGATCATGAGCCGGATCGCCGCGCCCGTTATCGGCGGCATGATCACGGCGCCTTTGCTGTCGATGCTCGTTATCCCTGCGGGGTACCTGCTGCTGAGACGCCGGAAATCACGTTCGACACCCCCCGCCCCAGCCCCGACCCCATGACCCGCACGCTCGTCGGTCTCGCTGATCGCATCTCGTTGGACCTTACTGTGCAGGGCGGGGCAGACGAGGTGACGCCGACCGACCAGGGCGGCGGCCGGGCCCGGCGTCGGCTTCGGTCACGCCTGGAGCCGCGGAGCAGCGTGAGGCTGGCCGCATGAGATCAGCGACGGTGGGCCTGTTGGAGGACGTCGCTCCGCGGCCCCCGTGCGTTCACTCCCCTGCGGGCGCACTCCGCCCGGCCAACTGAACCAACTTGACCGGCGTTCGTTCACACCACGGCCAAGCCCGGCCGTAGCCGCCGCGTCCCGGACGCCACGTTCGGTTGGCAGGCGGCGTGATCCAGAGGATCCACGTCCATGTTCAACCTTACCCAACGGCCCGTCAGGCGGACGGCCATCGCCCTGTCAATCCTTTCCCTTCTCGGCGCCGCAGGGTGCGCCGCGACCGCGTCGGACGTCGGGACGACGCAGCATCACCCGATGGCCGGCATGCCCATGGCGCACGGAGCCCGGGATCACAGCATGATGGGGCAGGATCACGCGATGCCGCCGGGAATGAACATGCCTCGGACAGCCTTTTCCGAAGCCGAGATGGGCATGCACCGCAGCATGATGATGGCGACCGATGTGAACACTCAGCGAACCTGGGCCCGGAAGATGATCGCTCACCATCGCGGGGCCATCGCAATGTCGCAGGCTTTGCTGGGAAGTGATGCGACGGACGCTGAAATCCGTCGCATGGCGCAGGCGGTTATCGACGCGCAGACAAGAGAAATCGGGGAGCTGGAGTCCTGGCTTGAGCGCCATCCCGGCTGATCTTGCGAGGGCCGCGGAGCGGACGGCTTCACCTTGCCCTCGCTTATGGCGCCCGCACTGTCTGGGGCCGCTTGGAAGCATGAAGACCGGGGTCCGTCGGCCTACACGACGAATACCGGCGCAAAGCCCCCGCCCGGGGTTCGAAAGTTTGTCGTCTGGCCCTGATAGACCCGTGCGGCCGTCAATAGCGGGGCGCCGTCGTAGACATAGAGGCGGACATCGAGCTTGAGCGATCGGATCTCTCCGTCCACCCGGATCCGACGTTCGCTGGGCTTGACGAATTCCTGGGCGATATATCCGCCGAGCTGGATTTCCGCCCAAACCCGCCGGGTGATCTTGTCGCCGCGATAGACGGCCTTTCCACCATGTCCGCCGGCGGGCTTGAAAAAATACCGGTTACGGGCCGTCCACAGCCTCTCTGCGTTCTCGGCTGTCACCAGCGTGGTTTGCGGGATCGCCGAAAGACTTCGTTGGTGGTCCGGGGCCAGTCCCAGACCGGCGACCATAACCGGGTCTGACAACAGGATCAGATTCCGCTTGTCGGCGAACAGGGCGTGGTTGCGCGGACCGGGCGTCAGGACGACGGCTCCGGCCTGATAGGCGTCACGCAGGGCCTCGTGCCCGTCAGCACCGAGGGAGAAGTCGACGAGGCGATTGTAGACGAGATCGACGGTCTTTCCTTCGTGCTCCAGTCGCCCTTGGGAAAAATGGAGGTCGGAGGGGTCGGCGACCCACGCCGTGACGCCGTGCTGTTCGAAGAACCGCTGCGCCAACAGGAACTCGGGGAACAGATACTGATCCTTCGGGCTGTCATCGACGATGGCGATCGTCCGCGGTTGACCCGAACGACCCTGCGACGCCCATTCGTCCAGGAACATTCGCCAGACGAGGGCGTCGAAGTCGCCGAGCGCCTCTGCGCGCATGGCGTCGCTGGCCTCACGACAACAGGTGCCCTGGGCGCGCGCGAGAAACGCATTCAGGAATGCCCCTCCGGCGTTGGTGTTCACCTCGATGAGTTTCGGACCACCGTCGCCCAGATGGAAATCATAGCCCATGAAAACCCCGTGCGGGCCGAAGTCCCGGCGGGCGATCGCCGGCGCCCAGGCCAGGGCCGCTTCCTGATAGGCCGGATTCCTGGCGGCGGCCTCGATGGCGCCCACGACGGTCATCATGGCC
>NZ_JAQSDY010000001.1 GCF_029946145.1 Brevundimonas sp. | reverse complement strand
AGCCGGCGTCAATCGCCCCATACCAGCCGTTCGGCTCAGCCGCCGCAGCACCGGCTGCAAGCAGCCCCGCCGTCGCGACGCTGGCGAAAAGTTTCACCTTCATCATATCCCTCATGCTCGTTGTTTGCCCGAAGTCCCCATCTATACGGGGCGCTCCCGAGGCCGAACGACAATGTACGGTCGTGGTTCCCGATTCTGGCTACGATTGCGGCGACTGTGGCGCCGTTTCAACACATTGGCCCGGGGGCTTTCCCAAAACGAAACGCTCTGCCAGGAAGAAACCGGTGCAGGAGCGCGACATGGCGATTGAGTTTGAGGGCCGGGTGGCCATTGTCACGGGGGCCGGCGGCGGTCTGGGGCGGGAGCATGCCCTGGCTCTGGCCAAACGCGGCGCAAAAGTGGTGGTCAACGACCTCGGCGGCGCGCGCGACGGCTCGGGCGGCTCCGCCACGGCGGCCGAGTCGGTCGTGGCCGAGATTCGGGCCGCGGGCGGCGAGGCGATCGCTAATGCGGCCTCGGTGACCGACGCCACTGCGGTCGACGCCATGGTCCAGGCCGCCATGGCGCAATGGGGTCGGGTCGACATCCTGGTCAACAACGCCGGCGTGCTGCGCGACAAGACCTTCGCCAAGATGGAGCTGGAGGATTTCCGCTTCGTCGTCGACGTCCACCTGATGGGCGCGGTCAACTGCACCAAGGCGGTGTGGGACATCATGCGGGACGCGAACTATGGCCGCATCGTCATGACCACCTCGTCGTCGGGCCTGTACGGCAATTTCGGCCAGTCCAACTATGGCGCGGCCAAGATGGCGCTGGTCGGCCTGATGCAGACCCTGTCGATCGAGGGCGCGAAGAATGACATCCGCGTCAACTGCCTGGCCCCGACGGCTCACACGCGCATGACCGAGGATCTGGGCGCGCGGCTGCCGCTGGACCTGCTGGGACCCGACACGGTTTCCCCGGGCCTGCTGTATCTGGTCAGCGAGGACGCCCCCAGCCGCTGCATCCTGACGGCCGGCGCCGGCGGCTTCGAGCGCGCCTATGTGACCCTGACCCAGGGCATTCGCGCCGTCGGCGACGACGCGCCGGAACAGGTGGCCGCCCGTTTCGCCGAAATCTCGGACCGTGCCGGCGAGATCGTTCCCGAGATGGGCGCGGCCCAGGGCATGATCGAACTGACCAAGGCGCAGCAAGCCCGGGGCTGACCTCTTGCCTTGACCCCACGGCAAGCGCCTAGGGTTTCGACACCACCCGCGCTCAGAGCAGCGAGCGACCGCGTCGCGAGCGTAGCGCCCAAGGAAGGAAGATCGCAGATGCGCGAAGCCGTCATAGTCTCCACCGCCCGCACCCCCATCGGGCGCGCCTATCGCGGCGCGTTCAACGACACACAGGCGCAGCAGCTGGGCGCCCACGCCGTGCGCCACGCCGTGGCCCGGTCCGGCGTCGATCCGGCCGAGATCGAGGATGTGGTCATGGGCGCGGCCCTGCAGCAGGGCTCGACCGGCACCAATGTCGCCCGCCAGATCGCCCTGGCCGCCGGCTTGCCGGTCACCACGGCGGGCATGAGCCTGGACCGTCAGTGCGCGTCGGGCCTGATGGCGATCGCCACGGCCGCGAAACAGGTTGTGCACGATGGTCAGGTGGTCGCCGTCGGCGGCGGACTCGAAAGCGTTTCGCTGGTGCAGAACCAGAACATGAACCTGCACCGGCTGCGCGATCCCGACCTGATCAAGCTACAGCCCCACGTCTATATGTCGATGCTGGAGACCGCCGAGGTCGTGGCCGCCCGCTACGGGATCAGCCGCGAGGCCCAGGACGAATACGCCCTGCAGTCCCAGCAGCGCACCGCCGCCGCACAGGCCGCCGGCCGCCTGGACGCGGAGATCGTGCCCATGACCACGACCATGCTGGTCATGGACAAGGCCACCGGCCAGACCTCATCGAAAGAGGTGACCCTGTCGAAGGACGAGGGCAACCGGGCCGACACGACGCTAGAAGGCCTGTCGTCGCTGAAGCCGGTCTTCGGCGGCGGCGAGGAAATCACAGAGGGCCGGTTCATCACGGCCGGCAATGCGTCACAGCTGTCGGACGGCGCCTCGGCCAGCGTCATCATGGATGCGAAGGAGGCCGAACGCCGCGGCCTGCAGCCGCTGGGCGCGTATCGGGGAATGGCTGTGGCCGGCTGCGAGCCCGACGAAATGGGCATCGGTCCGGTCTTCGCCGTGCCGCGGCTGCTGGAGCGGCACGGGCTGACGGTCGACGACATCGGCATCTGGGAGCTGAACGAGGCCTTCGCGGTGCAGGCGCTTTACTGCCGCGACCGGCTGGGCATTCCAGACGAACTGCTCAACGTCTCGGGGGGCGCCATCTCCATCGGCCACCCCTACGGCATGTCAGGGGCGCGGATGACCGGCCATGTCCTGATCGAAGGCAAGCGGCGCGGCGCCAGATACGGTGTCGTCACCATGTGCATCGGCGGTGGCATGGGCGCCGCGGGACTGTTCGAGATCTACTGACAGGATCGGCCGCGCCCGCCCTCGGGGCGCGGCGCGGGACGACCTTTCGGCGGCGGACCGCCGGCCTCGGCGCATTGCGCCTCCCATTCAGCGCGCCGGGCCTCCATCAGGGCGAACCAGCGCGCGCGCAGCACGGCCGGGCGGCCCGGATAGCGGTCCTCCAGAAAGTCGACCTCCACCACCCGGTCGGTGCGGAAGGTGCGGAAGTCGTCGCGCGTCTCGCACCATCCGACCAGCAGGCGTTTAGTTTCCCGATAGCCGACCAGGCACGGCCAGATGATACGCAGCGTCTCCTGCCCCTGTTCGTCGGCGTAGTGCAGCCTCAGCTTGCGCCCGGCGTGGATGGCGGCGCGGACGCGGCCGAGGTCCAGGGTTTCGAGTTCGTGCTTCCACGCCGGCGGCGTCGCCACGGCCGGCTCCAGCAGCACCGGACGCAATTTATCCGGCACCGTCGCGGCAATCTTGGCGATCAGGTCGCGGGCGGCGCGGGCCAAGGCCGGGTCGCCGCGTCCCGCCACCCATTGCGCGCCCAGCACCGCCGCCTCGACCTCGTCTGAGGTCAGCATCAGCGGCGGCATGTCGAAACCGCCCTCCAGCACGTAGCCGATCCCGGCCTCGCCCCGGATCGGCACTCGCTGGGCCATCAGGGTGGCGATGTCGCGATAGATGGAGCGTTTCGACGTCTCCAGTTCGGCCGCGATGGCGTCGGCCGTCACCGGCTTCGACGACCGGCGCAGAACCTGGATGATCTGGAAGAGTCGGTCGGCGCGTCTCATTCTGCCACCCTGGATGACGACTGCTGACAGCATGCTGGCAGCAGGGTGGCAGTAGTCAAGACGGGTCGGCGGCGAAGGGCCGTCATCTCCGGGAGGTTCCAATGCTCACCCTGTTTCATGCGCCCCAGTCGCGTTCGGGCCGCATCGTCTGGCTGCTGGAGGAGATCGGCGCTGATTATGACATCCGCTACGTCGACATCTTCCGCGCCATGACCCTTACGGGCGTCCGCGATCCCGCCAATCTCCATCCCGACGGCAAGGTCCCGGCCCTGCTCCATGACGAGGCGCTGGTCACCGAATCGGCGGCCATCGCCCTTTACCTCACCGATCTGCATCCGGAAGCCAGCCTGGGCGCCGCCGTCGGCTCGCCCGATCGCGCCGCCTATGTCACCTGGCTGTCCTGGACGGCGGGCGAGATGGAACCGGCCTTCTGGGGCAAGATCAGCGGGACGGCCGAAACCGATCCGACCGCGAAGGCGCGCTACGACGCCGCGATCGCGCGCCTGCTGACCGCCCTGGCGACCGGGCCGTATCTCATGGGCGACCGGTTCACGGCCGTGGACGTGATGATCGCCTCGGCCCTGGCCTGGGGTCGAGAGTACGTCCCGGAGAGCGCCCTGATCGATGCGTATCTGGACCGGGCGCTGAACCGCACAGCCAATGCGCGGGCCATGGCGAAGGATGGCGTCCTGCCCGGGGCCGTTCAGGCCGCCTGATCGGAAGCCTTGGCGGCGGCCGCCCGGTCGCCGCCGTCCGCCGGGCATTCGATGGCCCGCAGGGTCGAGACGAAATCGTCGCGCCAGATCCCGACATCGGTATCGCGCACGACCTGCATCAGGCACTCCCACTTCCGCCTGCGCTCGGCCAGCGGCATGGTCAGCGCCCGTTTGATGGCGTCGGACAATTCCTCGCGGCTGAACGGATTGACCAGCAGGGCCTCGCCCATCTGTTCGGCGGCGCCGGCGAAGCGGGAGAGGACCAGCACGCCGGGATCGTCCGGGTTCTGGGCCGCGACATATTCCTTGGCCACCAGATTCATGCCGTCGCGCAGCGGCGTCACCAGTCCCACCCGGGCGGCGCGGTAGATCCCCGCCAGCTGGTCGCGGCGGTAGGTGCGGTTCAGATAGCGGATCGGCTGCCAGTCCATCTCGGCATAGGCGCCGTTGATGCGGCCCGCGAGGGCGTCCAGTCGGCCGCGGATGTCCTGGTAGGTGTCGACCTCATCGCGAGAGATCGGCGTGACTTGCAACAGCAGGACCTCGGCGCGCATCTGGGGATTGGTCTCGAGAAATTGCTCATAGCCGAGCAGCCGTTCTTCCAGCCCCTTGGAATAGTCGAGCCGATCCACGCCGACGATCAGCGACCGGAACGCCGCCGAGGCCGCCATCCGGTCATAGGTCCGGTTGCCCAGCGGGGAGTTTCGCGCCGCGATGAAGCCGTCGACGTCGATGCCGATCGGGAAGACGCCGGCCTGCACCGTCTTGCCGAAGGCCTCCAGCGCGTCGTTGGGCAACAGCTTTCCGTGCACGCTGGGCTCCGCCGCCACATAGTCGCGGAACAGATCCAGCCATTCGCGGGTCTGGAAGCCGATCAGGTCGTAGTCGAACACCGCCTCCACCAGCCGGCGATGGTGCGGCAGGGTGACCAGCAGCTGGCGCACCGGCCAGGGCGTATGCAGGAAGAAGCCGATCCGATTGCGGACCCCCAGCCGCCGCAGGTCCCGGGCCAGGGGGATCATGTGGTAGTCGTGGATCCAGATGATGTCGTCCGGCTCGATCAGCGGGGCCAGAACCTCGGCGAACCGGGCGTTGGTCCGTTCGTAGCCCTCGCCATAGGACCGTTCGTAGGCCGTCAGATCGACGCGGTGGTGGAACAGCGGCCAGAGGGTCTTGTTGGCGTATCCGTTGTAATATTCGTCGACGTCCTGGGCCTCCAGATCGACCAGGGCGACCGTGACGCCGGCGCGGTCCTCCATCTTCAGCTCGCCGGTAAAGTGTTCGACCGTCTCGCCTGACCAACCGAACCACAGCCCGTCGTATTTCTTGAGCGCCGCGGACAGCGCCATGGCCAGGCCCCCGGTCGAGCCGGCGGCGGGATCCCTGGGCGCGGACACGCGGTTGGAGACGACGATCAGGCGGCTCATGGGCGGGTAACGGCTTCGCTCGCCCGCAGGTCGCAACGCAATGTCGTGAGCGGGCTCATCGGGCATCCGTCCACGACCGGCTCAACAGCACCGCACAGTTGATGATGCCGACAAGGGAATAGGTCTGCGGATAGTTGCCCCACAGCTCTTTGTCGCCCAGCGACAGGTCCTCGGACAGCAGTCCCGCGTGGGTGCGGCGGCTGAGCATTTCCTCGAAAATCTCGCGCGCCTCCTCGGTCCGGCCATTCAGATAGAGGGCCTCGATGAACCAGAAGGTGCAGAAGTTGAACGCTGTCTCGGGCTCTCCGAAATCGTCGGGCTCGATATAGCGGAACAGGTAGGGACCCTTCTTCAGGTCGCGCTCGATCGCCTCGAACGTCTTGACCTGGCGCGGGTCCATCGGATCGAGGAAGCCGAGATCGGTGAGCTGAAGCAGCGAGGCGTCCAGCTCGCGGTTGCCGAAACTGGCGGCGAACCGCCCCTCCTCCTCGACGAAGGCCTCGCGCTCGATTCGCTCCCGGATGATGGCGGCCCGCTCCCGCCAGATCCCGGCTCGATCCGCCAGGCCCAGATGATCGGCCGCCTTGGCCAGCCGGTCGCAGGCGGCCCAGCACATGACCGAGGAATAGGTGTGCACCCGGGCGATGGTCCGGAACTCCCACAGGCCGGCGTCGACCTGGTCGTGCATGGCGAAGGCGCGGTCCCCGACCTTTTCGAGGGCGTGGAAATCGTCGATCGTGCCGGGCCGCAGCAGGCGCTGGTCGTAGAAGGCCTGGACCAGAGGCAGGACGATCTGTCCGTACACGTCGTGCTGCAGATGCTCGCGCGCCTGATTGCCGATTCGCACCGGCTTCATGCCGCGGTAGCCCTCGACGGTCTCGGTGATCCGCTCGTCGATATCCTCTTCCAGGCCCACGCCATAGACGGGCTGGACATGGCCGCCCGCGGAGGCGTCGACCAGATTGCGCAGATAGCCGAGATAGTTCTCCAGCAGATCGACCGCGCCCAGCCGGTTCAACGCCCGCACCACATAGTAGGCGTCGCGGATCCAGCAGTAGCGATAGTCCCAGTTGCGCCCGCTCTCGGGAAACTCGGGCACCGAGGTGGTCATGGCCGCGACGATGGCGCCGGTTTCCTCATAGGCGCAGAGCTTCAGCGTGATCGCGGCCCGGATCACCGCCTCCTGCCAGTCAAACGGAAGATACAGGGTGCGGACCCAGTCCTGCCAATAGGCCACGGTGCGGTCCAGCGCCGCCGAAACGCCGGGACCGACGTCCTGGTCGTAACCCTCGTCGGGTCCGAAGAAGAAAGCGTGCGGTCGCTCCAGTCGGAACACCCGCTCGTTGAGGATATGCGACACCGGGCAGTCGGTCGTGAGCCGGAAGGTCACGTCGGTGCACAGATAGCGGATGTGGTTCGAGCCGTTGGTGGTCCCGGCCCGGCGCGCGCCCCAGTCGGCGGACGGGCGCAGGCGCACGCGAATGCGCGGCGATCCGCTCAGCGGTCGCACGATCCGCCCGAACGCCAGGGGCCGGTAGGTGCGGCTGTGTTTCGGATGGCGCGGCGCGAAGTCGATGATCTCGACCGAGGCCCCGTCCGCGGCCGTGAGCACCGTGCGCAGGACGGGCGTGTTACGGATGTAGGCCTGCTCGACCGTCTGCAGCCCCTCCAGTTCAATGTCCCAGAAGCCGTGGTCCGGATCGAGGCCGTCCATCAGGGCCGAGAACACCGGGTCCCCGTCAACCCGCGGGGCGCAGGCCCAGACATAGCGGCCGTTGCGGTCGATCAGGGCGCTGATCGAGCAGTTCCCGACGGGGGCGAGGTCCAGGTTGGGGGTCATGGCGTCTCCTCGACGGCGTTCAGCCAGGCCAGCACGGCCGCCACGTCGGGCAAGCCGTAGCGGGCGGCGGTCTCCCGAACCGGGCCGACCAGAACGCCGAAGCCGCCCAGGGCCCCGGCGGCGCGGAAACCGTCCTCGTCCGTCAGATCGTCGCCCAGCATGACCGGAACGGATCCCGCGAACGGAGGCTCCTGCATGAAGGCGGTGAGGGCAGTGCCCTTGCTGGTTCCGGGCGTCTTCAACTCCACGACCAGATTGCCGGCCTGCAGGGTCAGGCCGGTTTCGCCGGCCAGCGTTTCGGCCAGCGCCACGGCCGCGGCCGCCTCCGTCGGCGCGCCGCGAAAATGCAGCCCCGCCGACACAGCCTTGTCCTCGACGATGACACCGGGCCGGGTGCGGGCGAAGCGCTCGAAGGCGGCCACTGCGTCGCGCACCCCCGGCGCGGCCTCGGCGCTGTGCAGTGAGCCGTCGGCGCGACGCCGTTCCAGCCCGTGCACGCCGGAGGCCGAGGCGGCGCTGGCCTCGGCGATGCGGTCGATCTCGGCGATGGTGCGGCCGCTGATGATGGCGACCCTTCCGTCCAGCCGCGCCGCCACGGCCCGGAGCGCCGCCGTCCGCTCCGGATGGGGCACGACGGCGTCGGGGGTTTCGGCCAGCGGGGCCAGCACGCCGTCCATGTCCAGGAACAGGGCCGGTCGGAGCAGGCGGACGGGGGGCGGCGGCAGCGGATGCGAAACGGCTTCGACCGGCGCGGGCGCGCCATCGGTGATCAGGTGTGAAGTCCGCATGGCCTCTTCTAACGCGATCCTGCGGCAAAGGTTGACCTCGAGCGCGTTTTTTCTCGCATCGCAGCAATCTGTGGAGCGCGCGTCGGCGATTGTGATTCTTCCCCCGATGCGCCACATCGCCGGAATGAGCGACGCTGCAAACCCCGTCCTGTCCGCCGAGCCCGCCGCGATGACGGCGCGGGCCCGGGAGGTGATCCAGCTGAATATCGCGGCCCTTCAGGCCCTTGAGGCGGGGCTCGACGACAGCCTCGCCCGGGCCTGCGAGATCATCCTGTCGCGCCCCGGCTATGTGGTCGTCACCGGCATGGGCAAGTCGGGCCATATCGGCGGCAAGATCGCCGCCACCCTGGCCTCGACCGGCACCAACGCCTTCTTCGTCCATCCGGCCGAGATGAGCCACGGCGACCTGGGCATGCTGCGCAAGGACGTGACCCTGCTGGCCATCTCCAACTCGGGCGAGAGCCGCGAGCTGCGCGATCCCCTGATCTACTGCCAGCGCGAGGGCATTCCGGTGATCGGCCTGACCCAGCGGCCCGCCAGCTTCCTCGGTCGCTCGTCCGCCGTCTGCCTGACCATGCCCCAGGTGGCCGAGGCCTGTCCCAACGGCCTGGCCCCCACCACCTCGACCCTGATGACCCTGGCTCTGGGCGACGCCCTGGCCATGGTGCTGATGGACCGGCGCGGTTTCACCGCCGAGGCCTTCGGCCTGCACCACCCCGGCGGCAAGCTGGGGATGAGCCTGCAGAGCGTGCGCGACTGGATGGGCGACCGCCCGCCGGCCCCCGCGACCGTCCCGCTCACCGCCACCTTCGCCGAGGTGGTCTCGGCCATAACCGAGGGCCGCAAGGGGGCGACGGCGGTGCTCGCCGACGACGGAACTCTCGCCGGGATCGTCACCGACGGCGACATCCGCCGCGCCTTCTCGCGCGACCTCAACGGCCTCACCGCCGCCGATGTCATGAGCCCGCGCCCCAAGGTCATCGGGCCCGACGCCCGCATGAGCGACGCCGTGGACCTGATGACCCAGAACAGGATCGCCACCCTGCTGGTGGTCGAGGCTGAGCGCCCCGTGGCTATCGTCCACATCGCCGAACTGATGCAGGCCGGCTACGTCGGCTAATAGGCGCGGCGACCGTCGATATTGCCGGGCGGCGCATAGCGACAGGCCAGAACCGACCGGTCATCCCGGGACACGATGGCGCAGCCGACATGGGTTGTGCCGCCCCAGACCAACTGGCTGTAGTGGCCCACGTCGGACCAGTCGCCGGTGCGGCTGACATTCGGGAATACGCCCTCGCGGTATTGCGCCTTCTCGGCGATCCATTCGCCGACCATCTCCTCCGGCGTGAAGGCGCGCCCGCCCCAGCCGCTCCACAGGTTCTCGCCATGACCATGCATCGACGGATCGTGGGCGAAGCGACCGCTGGAGATCAGTTGACCGGCCCAGCCCCGGGCTTCGGCCTCCAGTTCCTCGCTCCAGATCAGCGGCCGCGATCCGACCAGCGCGCGCTCGGCGTTGTGGGCGGCGAGCAGTCGGGCTTCGATCTGGTCCGAAGGTCTGGAACTGCGGGGCGGCGTGATCGGGACGACCTGCCGCGCGGATTGTGACGCCGGCTCGATCAGGGGCGCCCGCCCGGTCTGAGGCGCATACGCGTCCGCGCAGGCGGCGGCGGGCAGGATGGCGGCGAGAATCAGAAACAGGGAACGGCGCATGGAGCTTCCTCAGTCAGGTGCGGGGACATAGCGCCCCGGCTCCCACGCCGTTCCCGTGCCTGTATCAGCGGGCGGCGTCACCCATCGGCGTGTCCATCAGCGCCTTTTCCGTGTCGTCGCCTTCCAGCGTCAGGGTCACGGCGGGCTTGCCCGCCTGGAATTCCTCCATCGCCGTCGCCTTGCGGGCGCGCATCGCATCCGCAAGGGCGTCCATGTCCAGGCCGGCGGCGCGGGCCTGGGCGAACATGCCCTCGGAGCGCATCTCCTCTTCCTCGACGTGGTGCTCGATCATCTCGGACAACACCTTGACCTTGGCGTCGTAGAAATCCTCTTCCGGGCCGCCGGCCTCGATGTCGTTGATCAGCAGCTTGGCCCCGTCATGCTCGACATAGGCCTCGTTCAGAAGGTCTTCCTCGATCTTGCCGCGACAGGCCGGATAGAAGATCTCTTCCTCGATCGCGGTGTGGACCTTCAACTCGAGGCAGGCCTGTTCGGCCAGCGCCTGTTTCCTCGACTTCGAGGTCGCCTTTTCGAACGCCGCGAAAATCTCCTCCACCTTGCGGTGGTCGGCCTTCAACATCGCGATCGCGTCCATCTCTTCATAGGTCCGGGCCATGGTCTTCTCCTCCTGACAAAAACGGTGCCTGGCGGCTTAAGACACGGAGAAAGTCCCACGTTCCTACGGCGAAGCTAGCTGAGAGTCGTTCTCGCGAATCGACGCCGTCAGGCGTCCGGTAGCCGACACAACCGCTCATTTCGGCGGGTTCGCGTTCAGAAGCGGAGGCCGCGGAGGCCGCGGAGGAGCCGGACCCTCCTCCCCCTCCACGTCACCGGCATCGCGGACGCTGGAATGACACATCCGATTCCGACGCATCGCCCGGTCAGGTTTCGTGTGTCGCGGGCCCGATGTCCGGTTGTCCGAAATGTCCCACGAATTTTCCGGGTCACGGACAGTTCAGGTTTCTGCCGGCGAAAAAACTTGACGTTGACGTAAACGTAGGTTTTCTGGCGTCCACGCTTGATCCGTCCTTATTGGAGACCGACTCCCATGGCCGAGGCCTATATCTACGACGCCGTGCGCACCCCGCGCGGCAAGGGCAAGAAGGACGGCTCCCTGCACGAGATCACGGGTCTCAGCCTGGCCACCCAGGTGCTGGAAGCCCTGCGCGACCGCAACGATCTGGACACCTCGAAGGTCGACGACGTCATCCTCGGCTGCGTCACGCCCGTGGGCGAACTGGGCGCCGACATCGCCCGCACCGCCGTCCTCTCGGCCGGCTGGGCCCAGACCGTCGCCGGCGTCCAGGTGAACCGCTTCTGCGCCTCGGGCCTCGAGGCCGTGAACATGGCCGCGGCCAAGGTGAAGTCCGGCGAGGCCGACTTCGCCGTCGGCGGCGGCATCGAGGCCATGAGCCGGGTGCCGATGGGCTCCGACGGCGGCGCCTGGCCGGTCGACCCGTCCAGCGCCTTCCCGACCTTTTTCGTCCCCCAGGGCGTCTCGGCCGACATGATCGCCACAAAATACGGCTTCAGCCGCGACGACGTCGACGCCTACTCCATGGAAAGCCACAAGCGCGCCGCCGCCGCCTGGGCCGACGGCCGCTTCTCCAAATCGGTGATCCCGGTCAGGAACCAGCTCGGCCTCGTCCAGCTGGACCGCGATGAGACCATCCGCCCCAACACCGACATGCAGACCCTCGGCGCCCTGAACCCGTCCTTCGCCATGATGGGCGAGATGGCCTTCGACAGCGTCATCAACCAGCGCTACCCCGAGGTCGAGCGCGTCAACCACGTCCACACCCCGGGCAACTCCTCGGGCATCGTCGACGGCTCCGCCGGCGTCCTGATCGGCTCGCTGGAGGCCGGTCAGGCACTCGGCCTCAAGCCCCGCGCCCGCATCGTCGGCGCCGCCTCGATCGGCTCCGAACCCTCGATCATGCTGACCGGCCCCGAGTTCGTGACGAAGAAGCTGCTCGCCAAGCTGGGCATGACCCCCGCCGACATCGACGTCTGGGAGCTCAACGAGGCCTTCGCCGCCGTGGTGCTGCGCTACATGCAGGCGCTCGATATCGACCATTCGAAGATGAACGTGAACGGCGGCGGCATCTCCATGGGCCACCCGCTGGGCGCCACCGGCGCCATGATCACCGGCATCGCCCTGGACGAGCTGGAGCGGTCGAACAAATCGACCGCTCTGATCACCCTGTGCATCGGCGGCGGCATGGGCACCGCCACCGTTATCGAACGCGTCTGAGCCGAGGGATTTTGACCATGGAAAACTTCAAGATCGACGTCGACGCCGACGGCATCGCCCTGATCACCTTCGACGTCCCCGGGCGGTCGATGAACACCCTGACCTCGGGCGTGATGGCCGAGATCCCCGAGTGGGTCGAGCGAGTGAAGACCGACGACGCCATCAAGGGCGCGGTCCTGACCTCGGGCAAGGCGAGCGGCTTCTGCGCCGGGGCCGACCTCGGCGACATGGCCGGGGGCATGCTCGCCGGCGGTTCGCTGCAGGACGCGTATGACGCTGGCTGGAAACTGAACGGCGCCCTGCGCGCGCTGGAGACCTGCGGCAAGCCGGTGGCCGCCGCGATCAACGGTCTGGCGCTGGGCGGCGGGCTCGAGCTGACGCTGGCCTGCCACTATCGGGTGGTCGCGGACGACAACAAGATCCAGCTCGGCCTGCCCGAGATCAAGGTCGGCCTCTTCCCCGGCGGCGGCGGCACCCAGCGGCTGACGCGCCTGATCGGCGTGCAGGCGGCGATGACGGCGATGAGCGCCGGTTCGTCCTGGCGCCCGAACGACGCCAGGGGCGCGGGCGTGGTGCACGAGGTCGTGGCCAAGGGTTCGGAAGTCGAGGCGGCCAAGGCGTGGATCAAGGGCGGCGGCAAGGCCGTCCAGCCGTGGGACGACAAGTCGTTCAAACTGCCCGGCGGCGGCCCCTACCACCCGGCCGGCATCCAGAATTTCCTCGTCGGCAACGCCATGCTGCGCAAGCAGTCGTACGGCAACTATCCTGCCGTGCTGAACCTGATGAAGGCCGTCTATGAGGGCGTCCAGGTGCCGATGGACGCGGCCCTGCGCATCGAGACCCGCTATTTCATCAAGACCCTGATGACGCCGCAGGCCCAGGCCATGATCCGCTCGCTGTTCCTCAGCAAGCAGGAGCTCGACAAGGGCGCCGTGCGCCCGGCCGGCGTGCCGAAGTCCGATCCGAAGAAGGTCACCGTCATCGGCGCCGGCATGATGGGCGCGGGCATCGCCTATGTGCAGGCCCTCGCCGGCATCGAGACCATCCTGATCGACCGCACCCAGGAGGACGCCGAAAAGGGCAAGGCCCACGTCGCCGACCTGCTGAAGAAGCGCCTCTCGCGCGGCCAGATCACCCAGGAGAAGTTCGACGCCCTGCTGGTCTCCGTCACCGCCACCACGGACTACGACCTGATCAAGGGCTCGGACCTGGTCATCGAGGCGGTGTTCGAGAACCGCGAGATCAAGGCCGACGTGACCAAACGCGCCGAGGCCCAGCTGGCGCCCGGCGCCGTGTTCGGCTCCAACACCTCGACCCTGCCGATCACCGGCCTGGCCGAGGCCAGCATCCGGCCCGAGGACTTCATCGGCATCCACTTCTTCTCGCCCGTCGACAAGATGATGCTGGTCGAGATCATCCTCGGCGAGAAGACCGGCGAGGCGGCGATCGCCAAGGCGCTCGACTATGTGATGAAGATCAGGAAGACCCCGATCGTCGTCAACGACGGCCGCGGATTCTACACCTCGCGCTGCTTCGGCACCTATGTGGCCGAGGGCATGGCCATGCTGGAAGAGGGCTACGCCCCGGCCCTGATCGACAACATCGGCCGCATGACCGGCATGCCGCGCGGCCCGCTGGAGATGCACGACGACGTGGCGCTGGACCTGTCGGTCAAGATCGCCAAACAGACCGCCGCCGACCTCGGCGACAAGTACGAGCCTCTGCCCGGGTCGCACATCGTCCAGACGATGGTGGAAGAGCTCGGCCGCTACGGCCGCAAGAACGGCAAGGGCTTCTACGACTACGAAACCAAGCCCAAGACGCTGTGGTCCGGCCTGGCCGATCTGGCCCCGGTCAAGATCAACGACTCCACCCCGGAGCTGGTCGAGGACCAGAAGCGCCGCCTGCTGTACCGCCAGGCGGTCGAGGTCGCCCGTTGCTGGGAAGAGGGCGTCATCGACGACCCGCGCGAGGCCGATGTCGGCGCCATCCTGGCCTGGGGCTTCGCGCCCTGGACCGGCGGCCCGATCACGATGATCGACCAGACCGGGGTGAAGGAATTCGTGGCCCAGGCCGACGTCTACGCCGCCCGCTACGGCGACCGCTTCAAGGTCCCGCAACTGCTGCGCGATATGGCCGACCAGGGCCGCACCTTCTACGGCGACTTCGCCGGCAAGCAGAAGGCCGCGGCATAGGGCCGACGGGGACGGGTCAGAGGTTCACCACCTCGAACCCGTCCTCCGCCGCCAGCCGTTCCGCCAGCACCGCGCGGTGGCAGCCCGCGTGGTCAGCCTCGAAACACAGCAGCGCCGTCGGCCGGTCCCGTGCGATCTCGCGCAGCCGCTCGAAGGCAAGCTGCGACGGCGGCTCCGCCATATGGCCCGCGAAGATGTCGCGCATCTCGCCGATCCGGCCCTTGCGCGCCGCGTCCCGCCCGGCTTTTGGCGTGCCGAGGTCTCGAAGGTGCACGTATTCGATCCCGGCCTCGGCCAGACTCGCGCCCAGCACAGTCTTGGAGAAGCCCGCCCGCCGCGACGCCGCCACCGCGCGCACGTCCGCCAGCACGGTCACGCCCGCGGCCTTCAGCCGCCCGATCACGGCGGCCTGCGGCTCGCCCTCGTATCCGATGGTGTAGAGTTTCATGCCCTCCACATGGGTCCGACGTCCGCTTGACGCCAGCGGCTTTCGGCTCCACCCCTCCGGTCGTCTCAACCGGAGTCGAGTCATGATCCGCACTCTCGCCCTCGCCCTGCTGCTGGGTTCCGCCGCCTGGAGCGCCGAGGCGCAGGAACTGTTGATCCGGGGCGGGACGATCTACACCGGCGTGGCGGAGCGACCGACGGCCGAGGTGGTCCTCGTCCAGGACGGGCGGATCGCCTATGTCGGCCCCGCGTCGGGGGTGCCGGAGTTCGACTACGCCGAAACGCTCGATCTCAAGGGCGCGGTCCTGTTTCCCGGCTTCACCGACGGCCATGCCCACCTGGACGGCATCGGCTGGCGCGAGCTGACCCTGAATCTCGAGGGCTCGGCCTCGGTCGCCGACGCCATGGCGAGACTGACGGCCTGGGCCGCCTCTCACCCCGAGGGACCCATCCTCGGTCGCGGCTGGATCGAGACGCGCTGGCCCGAGGCGCGCTTCCTGACCGCCGCCGATCTGGACGCCGCCGCGCCGGGCCGGATCGTGCTGCTGGGCCGGGCCGACGGCCATGCGGTGGTCGCCTCCACCCCGGCCCTCGCCGCGGCAGACATCGACGCCTCGACCGTTGCCCCGTCCGGCGGCGAAATCCTGAAAGGACCCGACGGCAAGCCGACCGGCCTGCTGGTCGACGCCGCCGAACGCCTGGTCGCCGGCCTGATGCCGCAGGCCGACCCCGCCGCGCTGCGCGAAGCCTATCGGGCGGGCTTCCGCGTCGAAGCCGCCTATGGCTGGACCGGCGTCCATTTCATGAGCGCCCCCTGGAAGGACATCCCCTTGCTGGAGGATATGGCCGAGGACGGCGAGGCCCCGCTGCGCATCTACAACAGCATTACCCCCGACGGCGCCGCCGAGCTGATCGCGGGCGGCCCGCGCAGCGTCGCCGACGGCCGGATCATCACCCGGGCGATCAAATACTACGCCGACGGAGCCCTCGGCTCCCGCGGCGCGGCCCTGTTCGAACCCTATGCCGATCGGCCCGACACCACCGGCCTGATGCAGATCACGGAACAGGAGATCGTGCCGTTGTACCAGGCGGCGCTGAAGGGCGGCATCCAGATCGCCACCCACGCCATCGGCGACCGCGGCAACGCCTCGGTGGCGGAATGGTACCAGCAGGCGCTGGCCGGGGTCGCCCCCGCCGACCGCCCGAACGGCGCCGACGTGCGCTGGCGGATCGAGCACGCCCAGATCCTGCGGCCCGCCGACTATCACTGGTTCAGGGACCTGCCCATCATCGCCTCGATGCAGCCCAGCCACGCGATCGGAGACCTGTATTTCGCGCCCGCCCGTCTCGGCGGCGCGCGGCTGGACGGCGCCTACGCCTGGCATAGCCTGGTTGATCTGGGAGTCGTCGTGGTCGGAGGCTCGGACGCGCCGGTCGAGCGGGGCGCCCCGCTCATCGAATTCTACGCCGCCGTCGCGCGCGCCGATCTGGAGGGAAACCAGGGCCCCGACTGGCGCCCCGGGGAGGCCGTGGATCGCGCCACTGCGTTGAAGATGTTCACCCTCTGGCCCGCATACGCCAGCTTCCGCGAGGCCGAACTGGGCACGATCCAGGTCGGCAAGCGCGCCGACCTGACGGCCTTCGACGTCGACCTGATGACCGCCCCCGTCGCCGATATCCCCAAGGGACGGGCCATGCTGACGATCGTCGACGGGGTCGTGGTCTATCGCGCCGATTGAGCCGAAAGCAGGACGGGGCGGCCCCTCGGCGCCGTGCCGTCTGGACGCCGTCCGCCGTTGGCCCTAAGGCTGCGGCGGCTCCGCGGGCGTGATGTAGTGGTAGCCTGAAAGCTTCCCAAGCTTTTCGTGCGGGTTCGATTCCCGCCGCCCGCTCCATTTTTCAATGACTTAGAGAGAATACTGCTCCGGACACGGAGCGCCTCTCTGGTTCGCGCTTCGGTCTCCCTGCATCGTGGGGGCGCCTTCGTTCACGTGACGTCGTCCTGCCGTCATCCTCAGTGCGAACCGTCCCGGGGCCGTTTTTATTCAGGGCTCCCCGAACGGGCCACGCCGTCCGCCATCAGCTGGTCGAAGGCGGCCATGCCGTCGGGGAAATCGCGCCAGCCGTCGCGGGCTTTCAGCCGGTCGACGCGGGCATTGAGATCGTCCGGCCCGAAGCCGTCGTCGAACCATTCGGCGGCGCCCTCGACGCGCGCGGCGAGGCGCACACCGCCGGCGCCGGCGGTGACGGTCTCTCCGTTCAAGGGACAGTCGGGGGACATAAGCCAGCTGGCCACCGGCGCGACCCGCTCCGGTCCCATGCGGGCCGCTATTTCGGGAGCCAGATATTCGCCGGTCATGCCGGTGGCGGCGAAGGGCGCGAGGGCGTTGGCGGCGACATTGCGGCTCGCGCCCTCGAGAGCGATCACGCGCATCAGGCCGATCAGCCCGGCCTTGGAGGCCGAATAGGCGGCCATGCCGTGCACGCCGTGCAGCCCCGCGGTGGAGGTCGAGACGAGGATGCGGCCGCCGCCGTTGTCGCGCATGTGGCGGTAGATCGGTAGGGTCGGGATCAGGGAGCCGAAGAAATTGACCTCGAAATTGGCCCGGAACTCGTCGAGCGTCTGCCGGTGCAGGGTCGAGGCCTCGGGCGCGCCGGCGTTGTTGAGCAGACCGTCGATGCGGCCGAAGGCCTCGAGCGCCGTCGCCAGCAGTCGATCGCCTGAATCGGCGTCCTCGACCGCGAGCGGCGCGGCGGCGGCACGACCGCCGGCGGCTTCTATCTCGGCCACCACCGCCTCGGCCGAACCGGGCGCATCGGCGGCGCGAGGGCGGGTGTTGACCACGACGCAGGCGCCGCGCGCGGCGAGATCCAGGGCATAGGCGCGGCCCAGCCCCCGGCCGGAGCCGGTGACGACGATGACGCGATCTTTCAGCGTGCTCATGAGACGTCCTGTTCTATTGCCTTGAGGTCGATCGGGGACGCGGCCACGGCAGGAAGCGCGGCGTGCGGGCGCAGTAGGCCGCCCACGCTTCGCCACGCGTGCGCGCCATGTGCATTTCCTTGAACGGCGCGGCCGAGGCGTAGCCCATGAACCAGCCCGTGAAGAGTGGGCCGAACGCGGTCAGCGCTCCATAGGGATGGGCCAGGGCGAACACGAACCAGGCGCACCACATCAGGGTCTCGCCCAGATAATTGGGATGACGCACCCAGCGCCACACGCCGGTGTCCAGCAGCCGGCCGCGGGTGTCGGCCGCGCTTTTGAACGCCGCCAGTTGCCGGTCGGCGGTCCACTGCAGCAGAAAGCCCGCCAGCCAGACTCCCGCGCCGGCGAGCGCGACCGGCCAAGGGATGGGTTCGGGCGCCGTCAGGGCGAAGACGAGCGGCGCGCACCATAGCCAGACGGTGATCCCCTGCAGCAGATGGATCTGGAACAGACTCCACCAGATCCAGCGCCGACCGAAGCGGCGCCGCCAGTGAGCGTAGGGCTGACGCTCCGCCCCCATATTGTGGCCCCAGGTCTGGGCGATCAGTCGAACCGACCAGACCAGCAGCAGGATCAGGAGCAGGGCCGTGCCCGCGTCGGGCGACCTGCCCCTCGCCCACAGGACGGCCCCCGCGACCGCCACCGGGATCGCCGGATAGCAGATGTCCATGACGCCGTGGTTGCGGATCGCGGCGCCCCAGGCCCAGGCCGCCAGCACGATCAGCAGAACCCCGCCGCCCGACAGGAGCCAGAGGTCCAGACTGTCCCGCAGGGCCGAGGTCGGCAGGAACGGGACGGCCGCGCCGACCGCGAGAGGAATAACAGGCAGGACGTAATGCCACGACCGGCCGGGGGCTCCTTCGGGATCGCCAGCCACCACATCGCCGTGACCGCAATCCACAGGACTCCGTAAATCGCTCCAACCGCCACCACCGCTCCCCTGATTGTCACTTTCATAAAAAGACTTGCAAAGTTGGTTCGCTAGCGCAAGCTGCGACTGCAGAGAGTCCGACAACGGATCAGGCATTGGGAGCGGAGGGAACTCATGGTCAGCTACAGGGGCGTGCGTGCGGGGGAACGGACGGGTCTGAGGGGGGCGTCGATGCTGGCGCTCGCGCTCGCCACAGGTCTCGCGACTCCGGCTTTTGCGCAGGAGACGCGGTCGCAGGAAACCGTGCTGGACGAGATCATCGTGACGGCGCAACGGCGTGAGCAGCGCCTCCAGGACGTGCCCATCGCCGTCACCGCCTTCAGCGAGGAGGTGCTGGAGCGGACGGCGGCCAGCGGGCTGGAGGACATCGCCGGCAAGGTGCCCGGCGTGACCATGACCCAGTTCAACGTCGGCGAACCTCAGATCTTCGTGCGGGGGGTCGGCACCACCAGCGATTCCGCGGCCAGCGACCCGTCGGTCGGCGTTTCGATCGACGAGGTCTCGATCGGCCGCGCGGGCGCCAGCGCCCTCGCCTTCATGGACATCCAGCGGGTTGAGGTGCTGCGCGGCCCGCAAGGCACCCTGTACGGACGCAACGCCTCGGGCGGGGCGCTGAACGTCCACACCAATCGTCCCGACATGACTCCTTCGGGCCAGATCACCGGGCGCATCGGCAGCTTCGAGGAATACGGGATCGAGGGGGTCATCAACGGCCCGATCGGGGACGACACCGCCGGCCGCCTGGCGTTCCGCTACAACACGGACAGCGGCTATGCCGAGAACGTCCCGACGGGCGAGGACCTGCATGGCGGCACATCCTACGGCCTGCGCGCACAGATCCTGCATAACGCCGGAGACTGGACCTTCCTGGGAGCCGTCGACGGCAGCAAGGAGGAGATGGACGGCCAGGCCCGGATACCGGTGCTGACCGCCAGAACCGCTCCGGCCTTCGCGGCGCTGATCAACAGCCTGCGGACGGGACTGGGGCCGAGAGAGACGACCGACAGCGCCCTCACCTACCAGAACCGCACCAATTGGGGCCTGACCGGGCGCGCGGAATGGCAGGGTGACCGTTTCGGCTTCGTCTCGCTGACCTCCTATCGCGACAACGACTACGACTGGCGGGACAATCTGGGGGGAATGCCCTACCCCGCCTTCCCGCTGCGCGTGGACGATCAGGCCAGCGAGCAGGCGGACCAGTTCAGCCAGGAATTCCGGTTCGTTTCCGGTCCGGATTCGGCCATCAACTGGGTCACCGGCCTCTACTATTTCCGCGAAAACGTCGATCGCACCGAACGCTTCGTGGTCCAGACCGCGCTGCCGATCGCGCCCCCGAGTTTCGGCGGCGACACCAACTTCAACCAGGAGGGGGTCAACACCAGCTACGCCCTGTTCGGCCAGGCCAACATTCCGTTCGCCGAGATCTGGGAGCTGACCCTGGGCGCGCGCTGGACCAAGGACGAGCGCAAGATCCATCAGGTGGCCATCGACAACGACAATGGCCTCAGCCCGCCGCCGGGCATTCCGCTGGGACCGACGGGCTCGCCCTATAACGTCCGCGCGGAAACCGCCTTCGACGAGCCGACGTGGCGCGTCGCCCTGTCGGTCGAGCCGGTCGAGGACGTGCGCCTCTACGCCAGCTATGACCGCGGCTACAAGGCCGGCGCCTATGTATCGGGCGCCCAGACGGGGACGCAGGCCGTCCGTCCGCTGAACTCGGAGTTGCTCGACAACTACGAGCTCGGCGCCAAGACCACCCTGCTGGGCGGCCGCCTGCGGCTGAATGCTGCCGCCTTCTGGCTCGATTATACAGACCTGCAGGTCTACGAGCTGTCGGGCCTGAACCTGGTGACCTCGAACGCCCAGGCGGAAATCCGTGGTTTCGAGGTCGAGACGGCGCTGGCGATCACTCACAATCTGACGATCGGCGGCTCCTATACCAGCCTCGACGCCCAATACACGTCGGACGCCGTCGCCGGCGTCGGCCTCCTTCCCTACAACGGCCACATCCTGCCCCGCTCGCCCGAGAGCCAGTTCACCCTCTACGCCGACGGCGAATGGCAGGCCTGGGGCGGAACCCTGGGGGCGCGCGTCGACTACCAATGGACCGACGACTTCTACTTCGACCCCTCGAACAACCCGGAAGTGCTGGTCCCCTCCTACGGGCTGCTGGGCGCCTTTGCATCGTGGGAATCGCCGGGCGGCTACAAGATCGCCATCTACGGCAAGAACCTGACCGACGAGGTCTACCCGGTCCACGTCATCAAGAACGTGGGCGTCGGTTTCAGCGTCTTCGCTCCGCCGCGCAGCTTCGGCGTCGCCCTGACGCGCAGCTTCTGACGACTGACTTCCTGGTCGGACTGGCCGCCTTCGCCCTGTGCGAAGGCGGCCCTTTTTCGCCTGTCAGGTCCGGTCCATCTCCCAGCGGATCTCGCGAGGGTCCAGCCGCCGTCCGGTGAGGCTGTCACAGACGACAGGGGTCAGGAATTCCCCGGTCGCCCGATCGACCAGTCGCATGTGCGGCTCCTCGTTCGGGTAAAGCCACCGCTCGCTCCAGCCATGCATGGCCAGCACGATCGGATACATGTCCCGCCCCGCCTCCGTCAGGCGGTACTCGTAACGTACCGGCGCGTCCTGATAGGGCACGCGCGCGAGGATGCCGTGCAGGACCAGCCGCGACAGCCGGTCCGCCAGGATGTTCGTCGCCACGCCGAGCGCGGCGTGAATCTCGTCGAACCGACGCAGGCGGAAATAGGCCGCGGAGACGACGGCCCAGCTCCAGTAGTCGCCCATGATCTCGGTGGAGCGGTCGATGATCGGCCGATCGGTTTCAATGGGTTGGGAGCGCCGCCGGCGCGAGGTGGGCGGACCGATGGGGCTCATGGGACGCATGATTTTCCACTCGACCTCCGAGGTGGTGAAAGGCCGTCCGTGCTCGCGGCCCAGCACCACGGGGATGAGCCGCGCCCCGCTGGTGCGATCGAAGAAGTTCAGGGCGTAGCGGTCCTGCAAGGGTGAGCGGGCCCACTTCCGTTCCCACTGCCCCTGCATCAGGGCGACCCCGAACATATCCAGCCCCATCGGCGACAGGCGGTAGGCCATGCGCGCCCCGCCCTCGACGACCGGCTGCATCTCGAGGAGGCCGGCGGTCGTCAGCCGCTGCAGCCGGTCGGCCAGCACGCTGCGGGGCGCGCCAAGGCGTTCGCGCCAGACGCTGAAACGGCGAACGCCGTAGAAGGCTTCGCGCAGGATCAGCTGGGTCCAGGCGTCTCCGGTGATGGCGAAGGCCCGGGCCACGGGGTTGCCCATGATCAGGGCCCGGATGTCTGTCTCGCTCATTCTCCAACCACCGGCGATGTTCCTGACCTGCATAGCCTGATTTGCCGGCCCGTCACCCGCAACAGGTCCTAATCGACGCTTGCGTAAAAGGACCATTTGCCTGATGGTTCGTCAGAACAAGCTTCCGGGAAAGAACCGCCATGGCCAATGACGCCGCCCTCGCCCGCCGGATCGAGACGGGCCCGCTCAGTCCCCTCAACGCGCTCAATCCTTACCTGCAGGGGGTCTATGAACCGGTCGCCCGCGAGACGACCGCGGACGATCTGCCGGTGATCGGGGAGATCCCCAAGGACCTGCACGGCGCCTTCTACCGCAACGGCCCCAACCCGGCGCAGGCGCCCGAAGGGCTGCATCACTGGTTCGATGGCGACGGCATGCTGCACGCCATCTGGTTCGAGAACGGCAAGGCCCGGTATCGCAACCGCTATATACGCTCCGAAGACCACCTCGCCGACCTGAAGGGCGGTTGCGGCGCGGGCGGGGTGATGGAGTCCTCGACCCGGGCCAACCCCTCGTCGAGCCGGGGCGACAAGGTCTACAAGGACACGGCCAATACTGATGTCGTGCTGCACAACGGCTCGCTGATGGCGCTGTGGTACATCTCGGGCCAACCGGTGCGCGTCGATCCGCGCACGCTCGAGACCATCGGCGCCGAAACCTTTGGCGGCAAGCTGCCGCGTCATGTCTCGGCCCACTCCAAGGTCGATCCGAAGACCGGCGAGTTCGTCTTCTTCGACTATTCCCTCTACGAGCCGTGGATGAGCTTCGGCGTGGTCAGCCCCGCCAACGAGCTGACGCACTTCGCGCGCGTCGAGCTGCCCGGTCCGCGCCTGCCCCACGACATGGGGCTGACCGAAAACTACGTCATCCTGCATGACCTGCCGGTGGTGTTCACCGATGGCGGGCTGCGGCGCAGCACCTGGAACATTCACTTCGCCGACCAGCCGGCCCGTTTCGGCGTCATCCCCCGCAACGGCTCGGGCGACCAGATCCGCTGGTTCGAAACCGACAGCTGCTACATCTATCACGTCGTCAACGCCTGGGAGGACGGCGACGAGGTGGTGATGACCGCCTGCATGATGACGCCCAACGGTTTCCCGCCGAATCCGGAATACGGGCCCTATGCGGCGATGGTGAACGTACTGGCCCTGCACGCCGTGCCGGTGGAGTGGCGCATGAACATGCGCACCGGGGAGGTCAGGAAGCGGCAGCTGGACGACCGCATCGGCGAGTTCCCGGTGGTCAATCTCGACTACGTCGGGCGGCGCACGAAGTGGTCCTACCACGTGGCCATGGCCCCGACCGAACTGCAGCGCTTCAAGGGCCTGATCAAATACGATCTGGAGACGGGCGCCGCCCGGACGTGGGACTACGCCCCCTCCCAGTTCGGTTCCGAGCCGGCTTTCGCGCCGCGCGTGGGCGCGACCGCCGAGGACGACGGCTATGTCATCGCCTTCGTCACCGACGCCGAAACGGGCAAGTCCGAAGTGCAGGTGATCGACGCCCGGGACATGGAGGCGGGGCCGGTGGCGCGGGTGCTGCTGCCCGTGCGGGTGCCCGCCGGATTCCATGGCGCCTGGGCGCGCGGCGACCAGCTCGAGGCCGGCTGACGTGACGGCCTGGATCCATGACGCCGTCCGAACGCCGCGTGGCAAGGCCCGCCCCGACGGGGGTCTGGCCGGGCTGAAACCGCAGGCGCTGATCGCGGGGCTGATCGACGCCCTGCAGGCGCGCGGCCATGACCCGCGCGCGGCCGAAGCCCTGATTGTCGGATGCGTCGGCCAGGTTGGGGCCCAAGGGGGCAATATCGCCCTGGTCTCCAAACTGCACGCCGGCCTGCCGGACGAAACCGCGGCGTGGAGCGTCAACAACTACTGCGTCTCGGGCCTGACCGCCATCGGCCAGGCCGCGGACATGGTCGAGACCGGCCGCGCCCGCGTGGTGCTGGCCGGCGGCGTGGAGATGATGTCGCGCGTACCCTTCATGGCCGATCGCGCCGACTACTACGCCGATCCGGACTTCACCCCCCGCGCTCGCTACGTGCCCGTGGCGGTGGCGGCGGACCGGCTCGCCGAGGACATCGGCGTGACCCGCGAGGAGATGGATCGGGCGGCCCTGGTGTCGCAGACCCGGACGGCGGAGGCCGAGGGCGGCCCGCTGGTCGCCTCCCGGATCACCCTGGCCGGCCTCGAGGCCGAGGAATGCGCCCGGCCGACGACGATCGAGAAGCTGCAGCGGCTGGAGCCGGCCTTCGCAGAGATGGCGGTCCCCTATGCCGAGGCGCTGGAGGGGCGGAAGATCGACCACCGCCACACGATCGCCCACGCCCCGCCGATGTCCGACGGGGCCGGCCTGGCGCTGGTGTCGTCCGACGCCCGGGGCGCCCGCGCCCGCATCGTCGCCCACGTCGAGGTCGGAGGGGATCCCGCCGCCTCCCTCACCGCCGGCTTCACGGCCATGGATCGGGTGCTGGAGCGCGCCGGCCTGTCGCTGGCGGACATGGACCGTATCGAGTTCATGGAGGCCTTCGCCGTCACCATCGTGAAATTCCTGCGAGAGCGCGCGGTGGACCCGGACAGGGTCAACGTCGGCGGCGGCCATCTGGCCAAGGGACATCCAATGGGCGCGACCGGCGCCATCCTGCTGTCCTCGCTTCTCGACGCGCTCGACGCCTGCGACGGCCGCTACGGCCTGGTCGTCGCCGCCGGGGCCCAGGGCGTCGGCTCGGCGATGGTCGTCGAACGCCTGGCGACCGTCGCCCGATGAACGAGCATGTCCCGCGCATGCGCGAAGCCGTCGTCGAGCGCCACGCACCCCTGATCGAAGCGGCGCTTGAGGCGATCCGCACGCGCCGCGCCTGGTCGCCCTTCCGGGACTCGCCGTCGACGAAGATTCATGGAGCCGAAAAGCCGGCGGCCGGCAAGGCGGCGTTCGAGGCCCAGTTGGGGCGGCCGTTCGAGCTGGACCTGCCGGGCGTCGTCGGCCGGGCCGGCGCCGAGGTCTCGCCCTATACGCTGGAACCGCTGGGGGTGACCTATCCCGTCTGCGCGCCCGACGCCCTGATCGCCGCCGCCGGGGCGGCCATGCCCGCCTGGGCCGCCGCCGCGCCTGAACTGCGCGCCGCCCTGTGCGCCGAGATGGCGGTTCGTCTCTATGAGGTGAATTTCGAGATGGCCCAGGCGATCATGCATGTCGCTGGCCAGAGCTACACCCAGGCGTTCAGCGGTTCGGGCCCCAATGCGCTGGACCGGGGCATCGAGGCGCTGGCCTATGCGGTCAAGGCGATGCGCGACGTGGCCGTCTCGGGCCGCTACGAGCGCGAATTCGGCGGCGAGCGGGTCGTGCTGGACAAGACCTACGCCCTGGTCCCGCGTGGTGTCAGCCTGGTCATCTGCTGCGCCAGCTTCCCGACCTGGAACGCCTATCCGGCGATGTTCGCCAGCCTGGCCACCGGCAATCCGGTGATCGTCAAGCCGCACCCCGTGGCCGTCCTGCCCATGGCCATCGTGGTGCGCGAATGCCGCCGCGTGCTGGCTGACCACGGGTTCGACCCCGATCTGGTGACCCTGGCCGTCGACACCCTGGAAGACCCGGTGGCGCAGGTCCTGGTCGACCATCCGGCGGTGCAGATCGTCGATTTCACGGGCAGCCCCCGCTACGGCGGTCATCTCGAGCGTACGGTCACCGGCAAGCTGCTGTTCACCGAGACCGCGGGCGTCAACACGGTGGTCGTGGACTCGGTCGACGACCTGACCGCCGTCGCCCGCGCCGTAGCCCGCGCCGCCTGCCTGTTCTCGGCCCAGATGTGCACCAGCCCGCAGGTGATCTACGTCCGCCCGGACCTCGCCGCGGGGTTCGGCCGGGCGTTGGTCGAGCAGATCGACGCTATCACCGACGACCCGGCCCAGGCCGCAGGCATTATGGGGGCCATCCAGGGGATGGTCAGCCTGAAGGCCGTGTCCGCGGTACGCGGAGCCCTCGACCAGCATCCCCTCGCGCGGGTGTTGCGGGAGGCCGCGCCTTACGCCCATCCACATTTCCCCAAGGCCCGGACCCTGACACCGCTGGTGGTCGCCGTGGACGGCCCGGCGCCCGACCTCTACGCAGAGGAACATTTCGGCCCGGTGCTGTTCGTGGTGGCGATGGATGGGGATGAGGCGGTGGCCGAGGCGACGCGGCTGGCGCGCGAGCAGGGATCGATCTCGTCCTACCTCTATTCGACCGATGAGACCTTCATCGACCGGTCGATCCCGCACTATGAGCAGGCCGGCGCCAATCTGACGATCAACCTGACCGGCGCCATGTGGATCAACTTCGCCGCCGCCTACAGCGACTATCACGTCACGGGTCTCAATCCCGCGGGCAACGCCTGCCTCGCCGACCTGGCCTTCGTGGCCTCGCGCTTCCGCATTGTGCAGCGGCGCCGACCGGCGGCGGCATGACGACCGAGGTCTTCATCGCCGGGGTCGGCATGACCGCGCTGGGCAAGCGGCTGGACCAGAGCGTCAAGTCGCTGACCGCCGAAGCCGTGCGCGCGGCGCTGGCGGACGCTGGCGCGGATCGGGCCGACATCGGGGCGGCGTGGTTCTCCAACACCCGCCAGCCGATGCTGGAGGGTCAGAACACCGTGCGCGGCCAGATCGCCTTGCGCCCGCTGGGCCTGGCCGGGATTCCGATCGTCAATGTCGAGAACGCCTGCGCCTCGGGGTCCACCGCCCTCTGGCTGGCGATACAATGGCTCAGGGCCGGAGAAGGCGAGATCGCCCTGATCGTCGGGGCCGAGAAGATGGTCTGGCCCGACCGGCCGGACCGGGTGGCGGCCGCGTTCGCCGGCGGGACAGACATCCACGACCGGGAGGGCGTGCTGGCCTTCATCCGCGAGCTGGGCGGCGCGGCGCCGGGCGAGGGCCGCAGCCTGTTCATGGACCTCTATGCCGCCCAGGCCCGGGCCCACATGGCGCGCCACGGCACGACGGTCGAGGACTTCGCCCGCGCCGCCGCCAAGAACCACGCCGCCGGCGCCCTGAACCCCTACGCCCAGTACCGGACCGCGATGACGGTCGAGCAGGTGCTGGCCGACAAGCCGGTGGTCCATCCCTTCACCCGCGCCATGTGCGCCCCGGTCAGCGACGGGGCGGCGGCCGCGGTGGTCTGCAACCTCGCCGGGCTGATGCGGCTGGGAGCCGCCGCGCGGGCGGTGCGGGTGCGCGGCTGCGCCCTCGTCAGCGCCTCGTTGCGCGAGGCCTCGGACCTCGACAACCACATCGGCCGACGCGCGGCGCTGGCGGCCTGGGCCCAGGCCGGCGTCGGGCCCGAGGATGTCGATGTCGTCGAGGTCCATGACGCCACCAGCTACGCCGAGGTGCAGCAGATCGAGAATCTGGGACTGGCCGAACCGGGGACGGTGGGCGCGCGACTGCGGCGGGGCGATTTCGCGCTGGGCGGCCGCAGCCCGGTCAACACCACCGGCGGGCTGGTGGCCAAGGGCCATCCCGTGGGGGCCACCGGCATCATCCAGCTGCACGACCTGACGCGCCAGCTGCGCGGCGAGGCCGGCCCGGTCCAGGTCGCCGGCGCCCGGATCGCCGTCGCCGAGAACGGCGGCGGCTTCCTCGGAGTCGAGGAGGCGGCCACGGTCGTCACCGTGCTGGAGCGTGCGGCGTGAACCCGGTGGCGGTGATCTACGAGGGGGCGCAGGAGCGCCTCGACCGGCCGGCCCTGATCGACGGTGCGCGCACCGTCAGCCATGGCGAGCTTCTGGCGCTGACAGACGCCCTCGCCGGCGACCTGTTCCGGCGGGGTCTGGGCCGAGGGCGCCGCGTCGGCCTGTGCGCCGGCAACAGCTGGGCTCATGTCGTCGCCTACCTGGCGATCCTCAGGGCGGGCGCGGTCTGGGTTCCGCTCAACCCGCGCAATGGGCCGGGTCTGAACGGAGACCTGCGCCGTCGCGCCGGGCTCGATCTGCTGCTGGTCGACGAAGACTCCCGGGCCCAGCTCGACGCCGCTGCTCCGGTCGTGGACCTTGAAGACTGGCTCGCCCTCGCCGCTGCCCGGGCGCCCGCGCCGCCGATGGACGACGACCCCGCAGCCGACTTCGCGATCAAATTCACCGGCGGCTCCACCGGGACGCCAAAGGGGGTGGTCCAGAGCCGGCGCTCGGCCCTGGCCGCCTTGCGTTCGATGCAGGCGTTCTACGGGTTCGGCCCTTCGGATGTGAACCTGGCCGTCGCGCCCCTGACCCACGGCTCATCCCACTACATCCTGCCGGTGCTGGCCGCCGGGGGCGCCCATGTTCTGATGGCCCGTCCCGACAGGGCCGGAATTCTCGCCGAGCTGAAGCGCCGCGTCACCGTCGCCTTCATGCCGCCGACGCTGATCTATCTGCTGATGGAGGAGGCGGCGTTCGGTCCCGAAGACTTTCCCCGACTGCGCCACCTGACCTGGTCCGCGGCCCCGATGCCTCCGGCCCGCATCCGCGAGGCCATCCAGCGCTTTGGCCCGGTGCTGGGCGCCCTCTACGGCCAGACCGAAGCGCCGATGGCGATCAGCGCTCTCGACCCGGCCCAGGCGGCGCGGCCGGAGTTGCAGGCCTGCGCCGGCTATCCCTTCCCGAAGACTCCGGTGCGGGTTCTGACCGCCGACGGCGCCGTGGCCGGGATCGGCGAGGGCGAGATCCTGGTCGGCGGCGACCTGGCCGACACGCGCTATCTGGACGATCCCGAGGCGACGGCGGCGGCGCGCTTCGACGGCTGGCTGAAGACCGGCGACCTGGGGCGGCTGGAGGCCGACGGCCGCCTGACCATCCTGGGGCGGTCGCGGGAGATGATCATCTCGGGCGGCTACAACATCTATCCGGCCGAGGTCGAGGCGGCGCTGGGGGCCCATCCGGCCGTGCGCGAGGCCTGCGCCTTCGGCGTCGATGATCCGGTCTGGGGCGAGCGGCTGGAAGTCGCCGTGGCCTTCGACCCGGCCCTCGCCGACGCCGACAGCCTGCTCGACCATGTGCGCCGCGCCCTGGGCCCGGTGCGAACGCCCAAATGCCTGCACATCGTTCCCGCCCTGCCCCGCAACCCGGTCGGCAAGGTGGTGCGCGGCGCGGTGCGCAGCCTGATCTACCCGGCTTCGAACGACCGGGAACCGCAAGACCAAGTGGAGGTTGCCCGATGATCGTCGTCCCGCAGGACCGCATCCGCGAATTCAAGGCGAAAGGCTGGTGGGGCGAGGACACGCTGGACGGCCTGTTCCGGCGACACCTGGCCGCCCACCCGGACGCGGAAGCGCTGATCGACCCGATCAACGCCGCCGACATCATGGGTGGAACGCCCGAACGCCTGACCTGGCGACAGGTCGATGAGGCGGTGGATCAGCTGGCCGCCGTCCTGCACGACCACGGCCTGAAGAAGGACGACGTTCTGATCGTCCAGCTGCCCAACATCAACGAACTGAGCATCGCCTATCTGGCGGCCTTGCGGCTCGGGGTCATCGTCTCGCCGGCGCCGGTCCAGTATCGTGAGAACGAGCTGGGCTATATCGCCGGCAAGACCGGGGCCGTCGCCGCCCTGACGACCGACCGCATCGGCAAGCACGCCCACGGCGAGATGCTGCTGAGCGTCAGCGAGCGCTCGGCGGCGTTGAAGCATATCTTCGTGCTGGGCGAGACCTGCCCGACCGGGGCTATCGACCTGGAGCCACGCCTGGACGCCGTGACGGCGAAGCAGCTCAGGTCCGCCCGGGGGGCCATGAAGGCGGCGAAGATCACCGCCGACGACGTCGTCACCATCTGCTGGACCTCCGGGACCGAGGCCCAGCCCAAGGGCGTGCCGCGCAGCCACAACGAGTGGATCATCATGGGCGCCGGCGTCTCGGACGCCGCCGACCTGCGGCCCGGCGCGCGCATCCTCAATCCGTTTCCCATGGTCAACATGGCCGGGATATCGACCGGCTTCATCAGCTGGCTTATCACTGGCGGGCGGCTGATCCAGCACCACCCGTTTGATCTGCCCGTGCTGCTCAAACAGATGCGCGACGAGGCCATCGACTATACGGTCGCGCCGCCGGCGGTGCTGAACCTGCTGCTGCAGAACGAGGCCCTGCTGGCCGGGATCGACTTCACCCGGCTGAAGTCGATCGGCTCCGGGTCGGCGCCCCTGTCGCCGTGGATGGTGGCCACCTTCCACGAGAAGTACGGCGTCCAGATCGTCAACTATTTCGGCTCCAACGAGGGTTGTTCCTTCCCCAGCGCCTGGCAGGACGTTCCCGACCCCGCCGAGCGGGCGACCGTGTTCCCGCGCTTCGGCCAGGGCCGGAAATGGAAGGCCCTGCTTCACGACCGGATCACCACCCGCGTCGTTGACCCCGAGACCGAGGAGGAAATCACCGAACCCGGTCGTCCCGGCGAACTGCGGATCAAGGGACCGACGGTGTTCTCGGGCTACTGGCGATCGCCTGAAGTCAGCGAACGGGCCTTCGACGCGGAGGGCTGGTTCCGCTCCGGCGACCTGTTCGAACTGGCGGGCGGCGACGGGCGGTTCATCCGCTTCGTCGGGCGGCTGAAGGACATCATCATCCGCGGCGGCATGAACATCTCGTCGGAAGAGATCGAGGGGCACCTGCTGGGCCACCCGGCGATCGCCGACGTCGCCGTGGTCGGGGCGCCCGATCCGCGCCTGGGCGAGCGGCTGTGCGCCTTCGCGGTCTTCCGTCCGGATCAGACCGCCGATCTGGCAGACATCAACCGCTACCTGACCGACGAAAAGCAGGTCGCCGTCTACAAACAGATCGAGCGGCTGGAGGTCATCGACGCCCTGCCGCGCAACCCGGTCGGCAAGGTCCTGAAGCGAGACCTGCGCGACCGCCTCGGAGAAGCGTCCCCGGTATGAGTTCCGTTTTCCCTCACGCCCTGCGGCTGCCCGTCATCGCAGCGCCCATGTTCCTGGTCTCCGGCCCGGACCTGGTCATCGCCGCCTGCAAAGCGGGGATCGGCGGCGCCTTTCCGACTCCCAACTGCCGGACGATCGAGGATCTGGACCGCTGGATGGACCAGATCACCTCGGCTGTGTCGCCGGGCGACGGGCCGTGGATCGCCAATCTGATCACCCATTCGACCAACGCCCGACTGCCCGAGGACCTCGCCATGGTGGCGCGTTACAAGCCGCCGATCGTGATCACCGCCCTGGGCTCGCCCAAGCCGGTGATGGAGACGGTGAAGGCCTACGGCGGCCAGGTCTTCGCCGACGTGGTCAATATGAGGCTGGCCCGCAAGGCGGCCGAGGCGGGGGTCGACGGCCTGGCCTGCATCAGCGCCGGCGCCGGTGGGCACACCGGCCACCTGTCACCCTTCGCCTTCGTCTCGGCTGTGCGCGAATTCTTCGACGGGACGCTGGTGATCGGCGGCGGCGTCGCCGATGGCGCAGGCGTCGCCGGGGCGATCGCGGCCGGGGCGGACATGGTCTACATGGGCACCCGCTTCCTCGCCACGCGCGAGAGCCTCGCCCAGGACGCCTACAAGCAGATGGTGGTCGACTGCGACGCCGACGATCTGATCGTTTCGCCCGCCGTCACCGGCACCGACGCCTCGTGGCTGAAGCCCAGCCTGCGGGCCGCCGGCCTGGACCCCGACGCGCTCGGCGGCGCCGTCCAGCGCGACTATTCCGGCGGACAGAACAAACGCTGGAAGGACATATGGGCGGCCGGCCAGGGCCTCGGCCGCATCGACGCGGTGGAGTCCACCGCCGAGGTGGTCGCGCGGCTGGAGCGCGAGTACCGCACGGCGGCGAACCGATTCAACAGCTTGACCGCCCCGGCGGCGGCGTGATGCCGCCCTCCCTCGCCTCGCGCTTCCGGCTCGATCCGGAAGCCGACGGGCTGGAGCTGGCGCGGCGCTGGGCCGAGGCCCGGTTCGCCGGCGGTTTCACCGAGCGGCTGCGGGCCTGGCCGGTCGAGGTCGGCAAGGGTCGGATGGTGGTCCGCTGCGACCTCGACGACGGCCACGCCAATTTCGTCGGCCTGGTGCACGGCGGGGTGACGGCCGCCCTGGTCGACATCGCCGGCGGCGGCGCGGCCATGACGCTGCTCAAACCCGGCGAATATCTGCTGTCGACCGACCTGAACCTGCGATTCCTCAACGCCGCCCCGATCGACGCAGGCCATCTGATGATCGAAGGTCGCGCCGCCTATGCCGATGCGCGCAAGGTGGTGGCCGAGGTCACCGTGGCCCTGCCGGACGGCCGGGTCGTGGTGCACGGCACGGCCGCCATCGCCATCCGGCGGCGCGAACCCTAGACCCCGACCACCAGGCTGACGGTGGTGGTGGTCGAGCCGCCGATGTTCAGGGTCTGGACGTTTCGGGCGCCCTCAACCTGGTAGTCCCCGGCGGTTCCGGTGGTCTGTTTGAAGGCGTCCAGCGCCATCCGCACGCCGGTCGCGCCGACCGGATGACCGCAGCCGATCAGGCCGCCCGAAGGGTTGATCGGCAGGCGGCCCCCGATCTCGATGTCGCCGGCCTCGACCGCCTTCCAGGCCTCGCCCGGGGCGGTGAGGCCCAGGTGATCGATGGCCATGTATTCGGTCATCGAGAAACAGTCGTGGGTCTCGACGGCGTCGATGTCCGGCAGCCCCAGGCCGGCCCGGGCCCGCGCCTCGTCGCTGGCCCGCTTCACCTGCGGGAAGACGTAGGCGTCGCCGGCGCTGGCGGCGATCTTGCGGGCGTAGCTGATCGGCGCATTGCGGTGACCCCAGCCCTTGATGCGCGGCAGGGATTCCAGCGGCACGCCGCGGCGACGTGCATAGTCGGCCGCGCGCTCGGCCGAGGCGAGAAAGACAATCGCCGCGCCGTCGGTCACCTGGCCGCAATCTGTCTTGCGCACCCGACCCTCGATCACCGGATTGACCTCGTCGTCGGCGGTGAAGGCTTCCTCGGGGAAGACGTAGTCGCGCGTCTGGGCGTTGGGGTTCAGCCGGCCGTTGGCGAAATTGATCTGTGAGATGCGCCGCAGATGCGCCTCGTCGATGCCGTAGCGCCGATCGTATTCCTCGGTGAGATCCGAAAAGGCGCGCGGCCAGACATAGCGCGCGTCCTGGTATTCGTGTCCGGCCCAGGCGGCGGCGCCGAGGTGCCCGGCCGCGGTCTGGCCCGGCACGTTGCGCATCAGCTCCAGCCCCAGCACCGCGGCCGTGCCGTAACGGCCGGATTCTATGTCGGCCATGGCGGCCAGGATGGCCAATGAACCGGAGGCGCAGGCCCCCTCGTGACGCGACGCCGGCATGCCGTTGAAGCGCTCATCGGCCAGGGCGAAGAAGCCGCCCAGCATGCCCTGACCCGCGAACAGGTCGCCGACGAAATTGCCCACATGGCCGACGTCGATGTCAGCAGGCTCCAGGTCCGTCGACTCAAGGCCGGCGGCCAGGGTCTCAGAGAAGCCGTCCGCGATCTCCAGGCCCTCGCGCGCCCAGTTGCGGCGGAAGTCGGTCTGTTGGCCGCCGAGGATGTAGACCATGAAATCAGTCTCCTGTTGCAAGCCAGTCTAGGCGCGGGCGCCGCCGACCGGCAAGGCCTTCGGGGATGGCTCAGCCCGGGCCGACGGCCTTCCGCGGGGGGGCGGGGATGAAGCGATTGGTGCGCGCCACGTAGTCGGCATAGCCGGCGCGGGTGCGGGTCAGGCGCGGCTCCAGCGTCGCCGCGCCGCTCCATTTGTTCAGCGTCCAGACCAGGAACAGAACCCCCGGCAGGGCGAACCAGCCAAGCGCCGTCTCCGCGCCGATCAGGAAGATGCCGATCCAGACGAGCGCCTCCCCGAAATAGTTGGGGTGCCGGCAGTAGCGCCAGAGGCCCTCGTTCATGACCCGGTCGCGGGCGTCGGCGCGGCCGCGAAAGCGCTGCATCTGCACATCGGCGATGGTCTCGTAGGCCAGGCCGAACAGGGCTAGGGCGCCGCCGGCCCAGGCCAGCGGACCGAGGGCCGCGGGCGTCGCCGCAAACTGGCCCAGTTGCACCGGCAGCGACGACAGCCACATGACCGGCGCCTGGGTCAGAAAGACGAGTAGCAGCGACGCCCTGGCGAAGCCCCAGCCGCGATCGCGGCCGGCCTTGCCGATCAGGGAGGCGTAGCGCCGATCCGGGCCGTGGACCCGCCAGCGCCACAACATGTAGCCGCCGAGACGCAGGCCCCAGAGAACGCAGAGCCCCAGCATCAGCAGCTTGCGCGGCTCGTAGCCCTGTTTCGCCTGCACGAAGCTGGCGATCGCCACGGCCACATGTCCGAAGGCCCAGAAGGCGTCGACGATGGTCGCGTCCCTGAGCTGCAGACAGACCAGCCACACCATGAGCAGCAGGCCGAGCGCGACGGCGAAATTGATCAGCAGCGCCTGGGCGATGTCCATGGGTATCCCTTCAGCAGGCCGACCGGTGCGGCGGCGTTCAGACCACGATGACGCCCGCGTCCGGCGCGTCGGCGTAGAGCCGCGCCACCTCGACGGCGCGATTGTCGATGACCCCGCGGCGATTGATGCTGCCCTTGTCGGACACCTCGTGGGCGTTGGGATCGGGCGGGGTAAACAGGATCACCGCGCGCGCGATGCGCATCGAGGCGATGGGATGGACAGCGTTATGCGCGGCCAGCCGCTCGCGCATGGCCCCGGCCAGTCGGCCTGAGGCGATCGCCTCAGGAAGGTCGAGGCCGAGTTCGCGCTTCACCCCCTCCGCCGACGGCCAAGCCAGGATGCCGAGACAGGGCCGGTTCTCCTCGCACAGAACCAGTTCGGTGATCAGGGGCGAGAGAGCGTTCAGGACGGCCTCGCGCGCCGGACCGCCGTAAACCCACGCCCCGGTCGACAGCTTGAACTCCTCGGCCAGCCGGCCGGCGAAGGCCAGGCCGCCGGCGATCTCTCCCGGCGTGATGAAGGTGGCCAGGTCGCCCATGCAGTAGAAGCCCTCGTCGTCGAAGGCCGCGGCCGTGCGTTCGGGATCGTTGAGGTAGCCGCGCGTGACGTTCGGCCCCTTGACCCGGACCTCCCAGCGCTGGCTTCCCGGGCCGTCGTGCGGAACCAGCTTCAACGTTACGCCGGGCAGGGGCAGCCCGAGCCCTACCTTGTCCGTATAGGCGTAGCCGGCGAGGAAGCCCGCCGTGGTTTCGGTCGAGCCGTAGGCGGAGGTCATCATGATGCGATGGCCGGTTTCCGAGATCGCCATCTTCTGGATCCGGTCGTAGACGGGCTGGGCCAGGGCGGCGCCGCCGAACAGCATCAGCCGAAGCCCGGAGAAGAATACCTTGCGCAGGTCGGGATCGGCCTCAAGGGCGTCGGCCAGCAGGGTGAACCCCAGCGGCACGTTGGTGTAATATTCGACCGGAATTTCCTTGAGGTTCCGCAACGATATCTCCAGCAGGCCGGGCAGGGGCTTGCCGTCGTCGATATAGAAGGTTCCGCCCGCCAGCAGGGTGGAGCGCAGCACGCTCGCGCCGGCTGTGTGGTGCCAGGGGAGCCAGTTCAGGATGGCGCCGTCCCAGCGCAGGACTTCGCCGGTGGCCTGGGTTCCCTGGGCCGTATTGGCCGCCAGGTTGGCGTAGGAGATCGCCACCACCTTGGGCAGGCCGGTCGAACCGGAGGTCAGCAGATAGTGGGCGTGATCGTCCGGCCGCAGCGCGTTCACCCGCGCTTCGACGGCCGCCGTGACCCGGGTGGCGAACACCTCGGCCAGAGGCGCGACCCGCGCTGCGCGAACCGCCTCCGGCGTCGCCGTGATCAGCGTGATGTTCCGAAGGTCCAGCGCCTCCAGCGCAGCGGCGACGGGGCGGGCGTCCTCGATGAACAGAACCGCGGGGCGCACCCGGTCCAGCACGTGACGGAGCCGGCCGAGGTCGCCGCCCAGCATGGCGTACTGCAGGCTGACCGGAGCCGCGGGCGCGCCGGCGGCCATCGCGCCCAGGGCGACAGCGGCGAAGGCTGGCGAGTTCGGACCCATGATCATCACCGCGGCGCCCGCCGGCAGCGACTGGTCGAGCAGCCACTGGCTTACGGCGTCGATCCGGTCGGCCAGTTCGCCGTAGGAAGTGAAGCGCCAGTCGCCTGTCCCGCCCTCCCGCCGGGCCAGCGCCGGCTTGTCGGGATGGGAGCGGGCCGCCGCCCGGATGGCGCGCGGGACGTTCCAGTCATGCTCGGCGATCGGCACACGGGAGCGCACCAACAGGGCGCCGTCCGCCCGGGCGTCGACCTCCAGATCGACCGGCATCAGACCGGCGTCGCGGAATGGCGGCAGGTCGGCCGGAGCGGATTCCTGACCCGAATGAGCTGCGTCAAGCGGTCCCATGAATCCCTCTATGTCGCTTATTGGTCTGCTTATGAAAGCACGCTAGCGACGATAGTCCGGCAGTGCAAGCTACCCGCAAGAACTCGCCACGTGACTTGCGTAAACATACCATTCAGGCCTAGGTTCGATCACCGCCGTTCGGGAATCCGCCATGACCGTCCACACCCTGCCGCCCATCAAGTCTTCCCTGAAGCCCTCCAACCACCCCTATCTGACGGGGGCCTGGACCCCGATCTTCACGGAGGTGGACGCCACGGATCTGAAGGTGATCGAGGGCCGGATCCCCGACGACATCGACGGGGTCTACGTCCGCAACACCGAAAACCAGGTCCATGAGCCGATCGGCCGCTACCATCCGTTCGACGGCGACGGCATGGTGCACACCATCAGCTTCCGGAACGGCAAGGCCGACTATCGCAATCGCTTTGTCCGCACCCGCTGCTTCCAGGCCGAGCAGGAGACCGGAGGGTCGCTCTGGGGCGGGCTGATGGACCCGCCGGGGACCTCGAAGCGCCCGGGGTTCGGTGCGCACGGGGCGATCAAGGATTCCTCCAGCACCGATGTGGTGGTCCATGCCGGCAAGATCGCCTCGACCTTCTACCAGTGCGGCGAAGCCTATCTGCTGGACCCGGAAACCCTGGAGCAGTCGGGCGTCGCCTCATGGGGACCGCTCGACGGCGTCTCGGCCCATCCCAAGGTCGATGAGGCCACGGGCGAGATGCTGTTTTTCAACTACGGGACCCACGCGCCCTACATGCACTATGGCGTCGTCGACCGGACCGGAAAGCTGGCCCATTACGTGCCGATCGACCTGCCGGGCGCCCGGTTGCCGCACGATATGGCGTTCACCGAGAACTATTCGATCCTCAACGACTTCCCGCTGTTCTGGGATGAGGCGCTGCTGAAGCAGGACATCCACGTCTCGCGCATGCACGAGGGGGTCAAGTCGCGCTTCGGCATCATTCCCCGCTACGGCCGGCCCGATGAGATCCGCTGGTTCGAGGCGGAGCCGACCTATGTCCTGCACTTCCTCAACGCGTATGAGGAAGGCGACGAGATCGTCCTCGACGGCTATTTCCAGGAAGACCCCTGCCCCCCGCCGCTGGAGGGATATCCCAAGGGCATGGGCCATATGATGGCCTTCCTGGATGAGCACAGCTTCCGCCCCAAACTGCACCGCTGGCGTTTCAACCTGAAGACCGGCGAGACCCGCGAACAGCGGCTGGACGAGCGGATTCTCGAGTTCGGCATGTTCAACCAGCGCTACGCCGGAATCCCCTACCGCTACGCCTACAGCACCTTTACCAAGCCTGGCTGGTTCCTGTTCAAGGGCCTGGTCAAGCATGACCTGCACACGGGCGAGTCCCAGGAGTTCGCCCTTCCCGAAGGCGTCTACGCCAGCGAGTCGCCCTTCGTGCCTCGCATCGACGCAAGGGACGAGGACGACGGCTATCTGGTCAGCTTCCTGATCGACGAGAACACCCGGACCTCCGAGTGCGTCCTGATCGACTGCAAGGATTTCGCCGCCGGTCCGGTGGTCCGCATCGCCCTGCCGCACAAGATCTCCAGTGGCACCCATTCGACCTGGGCCGACCGGCGCTTCATCGAGAACGGCTTCCTGCCCCGGACCCGGGGCTCGGCCCGCTAGCTCCAGCCGTCGCCCTATTCGCGGGTGACGGCCACCCCGCGATCCGCGAGGATTTCCTGCACGCTGTCGTCGCCCGCCAGATGGGCCGCGCCCACGGCGATGAAGGCCGTGCCCGAGCCCGCGAGAAGGGTCTGGATCTGACCTGCCCAGTCGGTGTTCCGCTGGACCAGCAGGGCCTGATAGACGGCCGGGGCTTCGTCGCGCATCTCGTCGACCGCGACCCGTTCCAGGGTGGCCACATCGCCCGTGGCCCAGGCCCCCACCATCTCGTCAAGTTCGACCGTGGCGTCGCCATAGGCCTCAAGCGTCGAGCGCAGGAAGGAGAGCTGGTCGGCCTCCGACATGCCGGCGAGGATGCCGATCTGCTTGTCGATGGTCTCGAAGCCGTGAACGGGCTTGCCCGCCGCGTCGGCGCGGGCCTTGAGGATCAGCTCGACACCCGACTGGGGATCGTAGCCGGCCTTGACCAAGGGCGCGACCGACAGGGTCAGGCCGGCGAGCCAGGGGCGGAACGGGTCGATCTGGGCGGCGGTCAGGCCAGCGCCGGAGGCGGCGGCGTTCAGGGCGATCATTTCCTCGGCCGTCAGCAGGCTGGACAGCGGGCGGGCCGGCGACAGACCGTGCTGCTGGATCAGGGGGACAAGAGCCGCCTGGTCGTCGGGATTGGAGATCTCGAACCAGATATGGTCCGCGCTGGCGAAGGCGGCGTCCACTTTCGCCGAGCCCCAGGCCGTGGTCGGGCGCAGCACATGGACCGTGCCGAACAGATAGAGGGTCGAGTCGGCGTCGCGGATCACCCACAGGCCCGGGCCGGCGCCGTCGGCCTGGGGCACGGCGCGGGGAGCGGCGACGGGAGCGGGCGCGGGCTCGACGGCCTGGGCGAAGGCCTGGGCGGGCTGAAAGACGACGGCGCCGGCGAGGCCGAGACCGAGCACGGCCCCGAGGGCGGTGCGGGCCAGGCAGGCGGCGCGGGTCTTCAGGCAGGCGGAAACGGTCATGGGGGCAATCCTTGGAAGGGTTCGAAAGCGATTTTGTGTCGGGGCCTGATCCGGAGGATCAGTCCTCGGTGAAGATGGATTCGATGGGCTGGCCGAACACCTTCGCGATGCGGAAGGCCAGCGGCAGGGAGGGGTCGTAGCGGCCGGTTTCGAGGGCGTTGACGGTCTGGCGCGAGACGCCCAGCGCGTCGGCGAGATCGGCCTGGCTCCAGTCGCGTTCGGCGCGCAGCACCTTGAGGCGGTTGTTCATTCGCGCGCTCCTAGCGGTGCTTCAGCCACCAGCCGGCCCAGGCGAGGGTGTAACCGGCCAGCTGGAACAGCAGGATGGACATCATGCCCGAGACGAAGATGTCGGCGGCCCTGGAGCCGAAGCCGGAGGGAACCGGGACGTCCTGCGCCCGCATCATCAGGGTCAGCAGCAGCACGGCGCCGACAGCCATTCCGCTCGTGCCGCCCCACCACCAGGCCCATTTGTGAGCCTCGCGCGCGGCCTCGTCGATGCCGCGCCACCACCAGACGCAGCCCGCGAGCCCGGCCGCCATGGCGGCGGAGATCATGGCCGCGGTGAGCGCCACGCCGACCGGTCCCGGCTGGTCGCCGAGGAAGGCGCTGCCCAATCCGGCCAGACCGCCCAGAACGAGGGAGACGGCGAGCACCGCGACGAAGACGCCGGGTCCATGCGGGCGCTTGGGTTTGGCGATCTCATTCATGACAAGACTCCCTGTCGATTTGACAAGTGTGTTTTACACTGCCGTACAAAGATGTCGAGCGTCCTTGTCTATAGCCTGTCAGCCCTTGGGCAGGGCGGCGGGCCGGCTTTCGGCTGTAACCAATTCGGCCCGGCTGAGGGCGCGGGGCGACTGGTCGACGGGGGCCAGTTCGGGCAGCTCCTTGCCTTCGTGGTCCACCTGAAGGTCCTCGAAGCGGCGGGCCGAGACCATGACCTGGCTCTCGAGCGAGCCCACGAACTGGTTGTATTTGCCAACCGCCGTGTCGAGCGCACGACCGACCGCCGCGGCGTGGCCGCCCATGACCGAGAGCCGCTTGTAGAGTTCCTTGCCGAGCTTCGCGACCTCCTCGGCATTGCGGGTCTGCTCCTCGGCGCGCCAGCCGTAGGCGACGGCCTTGCACAGGGCGAACAGGGTGGTCGGGGTGACGATGACCACGCGCGAGGCCATGGCCGTGGTCATCAGGTCCGGCTCATGGTCGAGGGCGGCGGCGAGGAAGGCGTCGCCGGGCACGAACATGGCGACGAAGTCGGGGCTGGGCTTGAACTGGTCCTGATAGGCCTTGGACGACAGCTGGCGCACGTGGGTCTTCATGCTGGTCGCCGTACGCAGGGAGGCGGCCTTCGCCTGGGCTTCCTCGTCGCCGTCGGCCTCGTCGCCGAAGGCCAGGGAAACCTTGGCGTCGATGACGAACATGCCGCCGCCGGGCAGGCGGACGACAAAGTCGGGGCGCTGCTGGCGGCCGGCGTCGTCGGCGCTGGAGGACTGTTCCTCGAAGTCGAACCGCCCGGCCATGCCGGCGGCTTCCAGCACATTGCGGCAGGTCTGTTCGCCCCAGCGGCCGCGCCGGCCAGTGTTGCCGCGCAGGGCCTCGGTCAGGCGGCGGGCCTCGTCGCGGGTGGCGGTCGAGGCGGTCATCAGCAGGGCCAGCTGTTCCTTCAGCCCGCCGGTCTCCTCGTTGCGCGCCTTCTCCAGCGCGGCGACATGCTCCTGGAAGAGTTTGAGAGTGTCGGCGACCGGCTTGAGCTGGGCTTCCATCCGCTGCTGGGACATCAGTTCGCGGGTGCGGAAGGTCTCGTCGGTGCGCTTGAGAAGCTCCTCTGCCACGGTGTTGGCCGATTGGGCGGCCTGGGCCCGGAGCAGTTCGGTCGAGGTCGCGGCCTGATCCTCGAACAGGCGCATGCGGGCCTCGCTCCCGGCGTAGCGTTCGCGCAGTTCCCAGGCCCGGGCATCAGCGACGGAGGCGCGGCGGCGCTCCATCAGGGCCCAGAACAGGGCGATGGCGGCGACGAGGCCGGCGGCGACGGCGAGGGCCAGATATGCGTTCATGCTCCGTTCCTACCGGGAGTCGCCGGAGCCCGCGAAGTGAAAAAACACAGTCTACAGCGTCTACAGCGTCCCAGGCGTCCGAAGAGTCGGATGGTCTGGAGCGTCGTGAAGGTGCGTTCAGCCGTCATCGGCCCAGACTGCACCACCTCCACGTCAGAATCGGTCGTAGCGGTCAGGCCGGCCGTCGCTGCCTCAGGGCCTGGATGATGGTGCCGTCGTCCAGCCAGTCCAGTTCGCCGCCGACCGGCACGCCGCGCGCCAGCGAAGTGATGACGACGCCGGTGTCCACCAGCCGTTCGGCGAGGTAGTGGGCCGTGGTCTGGCCGTCGACGGTGGCGGGCAGGGCCAGCACAACCTCCTTCGCCTCGCCGCCGCGCACGCGTCCGACCAGCTCGGCCACCCGCAGCGCATCGGGACCGACGCCGTCCAGCGCCGACAGCAGGCCGCCCAGCACATGGTATTTGCCGCGGAAGGCGCCGGACCGCTCCATCGCCCACAGGGCGCCGGCCTCCTCGACGACGCAGATCAGGGCGTTGTCGCGCGCGCCGTCGGAACAGATCGAACAGGGGTTGCGGGTGTCCGGCGCGCCGCACACCGAGCAGGAAGAGACCTTTTCCGCCGTCTCGGCGAGGGAGGCCGCCAGAGGGACGAGCAGTTGCTCACGCTTCTTGAGCAGGGCCAGGGCCGCGCGGCGGGCCGAGCGGGGACCCATGCCCGGCAGTTTGGCCAGCAGGCTGATCAACCGTTCGATCTCGGGTCCGGCTGAGGCGGCCATGCCGGCTCAGTTCGCCGCGGAGACGCGGGTGGCCTGACCATAGACGACGCGCCAGTGACCGTCGCGCAGGGCCCAGACGTCGACATAGCGCAGGGTCTGGCGGAACGGCGAGCCGGCGAAGGTCCCGACCACGTCGACCGTGCCGCCGAGGGCCGCGCCGTCGGTCCAGACATGCTCGACCGCGTCGCGCACGGTGACGGGCTGAAGGTTCATTTCCGGGGCGGTGAATTCGGCGATGTGGCCCGCCTTGTCGGTGCGCGAGCCGTCGCCGCCGACCAGCACATAGTCGTCGGCGATCAGGCGTTCGAGCGACGCCCGGTCGCCCTCGATCTGGGCGCGCTCATACTCGTGCGCCTCGCGGGCAAGGTCGGCGGGAACCTGCGCCAGGACGATCCCGGGCGCGAGCATCAGGAAACCGGCGGTCAGCAAGGCACGCATCGTCACCTCATTCAGAAGAGTTTGGGCATGCCGGGGATGTTCATCCCGGCCATGGGGCCGGCGGCCTCGCGCATCAGGGCGCTGTTGACCTCGTCCAGCTTGCGCCTGGCGTCGGCATGGGCGGCGACGATCAGGTCAGCCAGGATCTCGCCCTCGCCGGGGACCAGCAGACTGTCGTCGATGACGACCGAGGTGATCTCGCCCGCGCCCTTCAGGGCGACGGTGACGAGGCCGCCGCCGGACGTGCCGGACGAGGTGGTTTCGGCCATTTTCGCCTGGGCGTCCTGCAGCTTCTGCTGCATCGCCTGGGCCTGTTGCATGAGGGCGTTGAGATCTTTCATGCGGTCTAGATAGGCGTTTGACCGCCCGAACGACAGATCGGAAAATCAGTAACAGTTTATGTGCCTGAACCCCTTGCGAAGGATAGGGACCGACCTAGTTAGCAACTGTAACCGTTTCTGATTGGAGCCTGCCATGGCCTTCGACTCTCTCCCCGTCCGCGATATGCCCCTCAGCGACGCCGCGCTGACGCAACTGTTCACCGGCGCGCGCACCCGCAACGCATGGTCCGACCGGGCCGTGCCCGAGGCGCTGCTGCGCAAACTCTATGACCTGACGAAATTCGGCCCGACGGCGGTGAACAACACCCCGGCCCGCTTCGTCTTCGTGACATCGCCCGAGGCCAGGGCGCGCCTGATCCCGCTGATGAGCGAGGGCAATCAGGCCAAGACGCTGCAGGCGCCGGTCAATGTGATCATCGGCCAGGATCTGGCCTTCCCGGACACCCTGCCGCGCCTGTTCCCGCACGCGCCGGGCGCGAAGGACTGGTTCCCCGACGAGGCCTCGCGCCGCGAGTCCGCCTTCCGCAACGCCTCGCTGCAGGGCGGCTATTTCCTGCTGGCGGCGCGGGCCCTGGGGCTGGATGTGGGGCCGATGTCGGGCTTCGACGCCGAGGGCGTGAAGGCTGAGTTCTTCGGCGGGACGACCGTGGAGCCGAACTTCATCGTCAACCTCGGCTATGGCACGGACGAGAACCTGTTCCCGCGTTCGCCGAGGCTGAGCTTCGAGGAAGCGGCGCGGATTCTTTAGACGCCGGACGCAAGATCGAGCCGGCTATCGGACCCGTGCCGCAGGTTCCGGGCAGGGACGTGGCGGCCATGGCGCCACAAACGGCTGGCTGTACACCGCGATCAGCGGCGTTTCGCCGGCCACGGGGACGGTCTCAGGATCGGTCGCTCCAAAGGCCGCGCGGTTAGCGGCAAACAGGCGCTCCCGCTGAGCAGGCGCCGGGGTGTCGATAAGCGAGGGGTTCCAGATCTGACCCTCGTCGTCCTCGATCGCGAGCGTAAAGCGACCCCCGGCGGTAACGGCGTCCAGCAGGTCCTGGGTACCCGGCCGGCCATAGTCATGCGCGAACCCGCCGCTCGACCAGTTCTGGCCGCGATCGGGTCCCGCCGGTACAAAGACCGGCCCCAAACGCCAGACCTGCCCCGAGGGACCGATCAGAACCGAACGGACGATGGTGGGCTTGTCACGGCAATAGCCGTCCAGAGACATCTGCCAAGTAACCGAACTGGCCTTGCCGAGGGTGAGGTCGTCGCTGTCGAACCGGATGGTGAACTGGAAAGGGGCGCCTGTTTCGGTGCTGCCGGCCACGACGCGCGCTGGCCTCATATGAGGCGACTCGCCTTCCGCTCTCCATATCTCGAGCGGCATTGTGGCCCGGACGGCCTGTGGACCGGTCGCGCAGCCGCAGACAGCCAGGGCGATGAGAAGCGGAAAGAGGACGCGCATGCCGCCGACGCTCAATCCTCGTCCCCCGGCTCATCCGGAATCGCCGGCAGCTCCACCGCCGGGGCGAGGGTCTTGATTTCACCGATCTTCGCGCCCGGGAAGGCTTCCATCACCGCCATGACGAAGGGGTCCGCCTCGACGCCGGCGCGCTCCTCGGAGCGTTTGCGGCGGTCGATCTCGATCATCGTCTCGCCGCCGCCCTGGCCGTTGGCGGCGATCAGCCAGGTGCGGCCGGTCCAGTCCTTGAGCCGGGAGGCCAGCTTGCGCGCCAGATCCATCGGCGCGCCGTCGAGGCTTTCATAGGTGATGGCGCCCGGCTTGAAGGCCACGGGGCGGACGTAGCGCTGGACGTCCATCTGCAGGCCGACCTCGCGCTTCTCGCCGATCAGGGCGACGACCTGTTCGAACGACTGCGGGTCGGGCAGGGTCGGGGCGGCGACCGGGCGGGGCGCCAATTGGGCGGAGGCGCCGCCTCCGCCACCACCGCCCGAAGGGCCGCGCGGAGCCGCGCCGCCGGGCATGGGCTCGCCGTCGCGCAGGGCCTTGAGCGCCTCTTCCGGTCCGGGCAGGTCGGCGGCGTAGGCGAGGCGGACGATGGCCATTTCCACAGCGTCGGCCGGGTTGGGCGCGCGGCGGACCTCGTCGAGGGCGCGCAGCAGCATCTGCCAGACGCGGGCCAGGGTGCCGGCCGAGATGACCGCGCCCAGGGCCGTCAGCTTCTGCGCCTGGTCGTTGGGCAGGCGGGTGGCCTGGGGCCCCAGCATCTTGGCCACCGAGGCGGCGTGGCAATGCTCCAGCAGGTCGTTGGTGATCTGCACCGGATCGGCGCCGTAGCCGTAGAGGGTGCGGAACAGCTCCAGCGCCTCGGGCGTGCGGCCGGCCATGACGGATTCGAACAGGGCGATGGTCTGGCTGCGGTCGGCCAGGCCGAGCATGTCGCGCACCACCTCGGTCTTCACCGTCTCGCCGCGGTCGCCCTGGACCAGGGCCTGATCCAGCAGGGACAGGCCGTCGCGGACCGAGCCCTCGGCGGCGCGGGCGATCAGGGCGAGGGCGTCCTGTTCGATCTTCATCCCCTCGCGGTCGGCGATGCGGGCGAGGTGGTCGACGAGGATCTCGGGCTCGACGCGGCGCAGGTCGAAGCGCTGGCAGCGGCTGAGGATGGTCACCGGGACCTTGCGGATCTCGGTGGTGGCGAAGATGAATTTGGCGTGGGGCGGCGGCTCTTCCAGCGTCTTCAGCAGGGCGTTGAAGGCCTGGTTGGACAGCATGTGCACTTCGTCGAGGACGTAGACCTTGTAGCGCGCCTCGACGGGGGCGTAGCGGACGCTCTCGATGATGTCGCGGATGCCGTCGATGCCGGTGTGGGAGGCGGCGTCCATCTCGACCACGTCCATATGCTGGCCGGCCATGATGGAGGCGTCGTGGCGGCCCTGATCGGTCAGGGCCAGCGACGGGCGGTCGATGCTGTCGGTTTCGTTGTTGAGGGCGCGGGCCAGCAGGCGGGCGGTGGTGGTCTTGCCGACCCCGCGGACGCCGGTGAGCATGAAGGCGTGGGCGATGCGGCCGGTGGCGAAGGCGTTGGTCAAGGTGCGGACCATGGCCTCCTGGCCGATCAGGTCCTCGAAGGTGTGGGGCCGGTATTTGCGGGCCAGGACGGTGTAGGCCTCGCCGTCGTCGACATGGGCGAGCGGGCCGCTGTCAGCGGGCGCTGTGACCCTCGCCGGTTCCGGCCGTTCGGGCTGGCTCACAGGCGCGGCGGCGGCCTCGGCCTCGCGCATGCCGGCAGGTTCGGGGGCGCCAAACATGTCGTCGGTGTCGGGATCGCGCTCGACGACGTCGCCGTCGGGGGCGTCTTCCTCCCACGGAGGGCCATCGAGACTCGGGTCGGCGTCGCTCATCCATCCGTCTTACAGCGAGAGGGCGGGGTCGCGCACCCCCTCGCCGCAAGGCGTCCCCGCTTTCGCGGGAATGACGAAGTGGATCAGTCGGTCAGGTCGCGAATCTGGCCGCCATCGGCCCGGATGCGGGCGATCACCTGCTTGTGCAGCCAGATGTTCATCGAGGCGGTGTCCGAGGTGTCGCCGGTATAGCCCAGCTCGTTCGCCAGCTCCTTGCGCTCGGCCAAGGTGCTGTCCATGCCGGTCAGCTTCATGAGATCGACGATCGAGGTGCGCCAGTTCAGCTTCTGGTCCCGCTGGTCGTTCATGAAGTCGAGGATGCCGTCGACGTCGACCGGTTCGGCGGGAGCCGGAGCGAAGGTGGTCGTCGTGGTCGTCGGAGCCGCGGTCGGAGCCGGAGCGGCAGTCGGGGTCGCGGTCTCGCGCCGCTTGAATATCTTGCCGAGGATGTTGCCGAGAATGCTCATTGTCCGCTCCTGAAGGGGGTGAGCCTTCAGAGCGATTGGAGGGGGACCCGGTTCCACGCTCGCGCCAATGCAGCCTTGCGGCGTGCGAAAGCCATGCTAAGCCGGACCGTGGGTTGAAAAGGGATCGTCGTGCTGAAGTCTGGAATCATGGGGGCGGTGCTCGCCCTGACGCTGGCCGGCGCGGCCTCCGCGGAACCGTTCCAGTCTTTCGCGGACATGTGCGTGTCGACGGACGCCGACGCGGACGCCGCCGAGCTCGTCGCCAAGGGCGCCGGATGGCGGGATGCGACGTCGCTGATGCCCGCCGACGAGGATGAGGAGTTCCAGAACACCACCGTCTTTCTCAACTTCGATCCGGCCAACCCGGCGAGCGTGTCGCCAGGCGACATGGAGGTCCTGATGACGGGCTGGGCGGACGGCGAAGCCATACTGGAGATCAAGGGCGTGGTGCTGGACGTCTGCGGGGTGATGTCGCCCGAAGGGGACCCGCTGAGGATGAGCAAACAGCTGACCGATCATCTGGGGCTGCCGGCCTCGGAGGACGACAGCGAGAACATGCCCGTGTGGCTGTATTCCCGGCAAGGCGATCGATTCGTATCCGAGGCGGCCCTGGGGGAGGTCGGAGACGAGGATTTCCTGGCGGCGGTCCGCCAGCGCAGCGTGTACGCCGTCTATGTGTTTGAAGACGACGGACTGGCCGGCCTGTTCGTCGGCGCGGTGCGTCCCGAGGCGAAGGCGCAGGATCGCTGAATTCCGGGGAAAGGTGGAGACCGCGACCCGAAGGGGAATTCGTTGTGGCTGCTGCCTTCCGGCCCTGACCAGGTTGGCGAAACCTTCGCCCGCGATCTCCGGGACGGGATATGACGATTCCGGCTCGCGGATGCAAGCGGCGGCTTGCTAGATGATGCCATGGCCCTTCCCGTCCTGAATACCTTCGCCGGCAATCCCCTCGATCGGGCCGGCGACCTTCGCAACGATCCGGACTGGCTGGCCGAGCAGGCCGCCAATCCCGAGGCCGTGGCCATGGTGCTGTGGGAGGGGCGGCCGCTGGTGGAGGCGGGCGAGCCGCGGCTGGCCTGGCTGGGCCTGACCCACGCCCGCGCCGTGGCCCCGGACCGCGAGCTGTTCCTCGGCCTGTGGAAGGGCGCGCCCTGTTTCGCGGTCGAGATCGAGGGCTCGACCGATCCGGCGGCGGGGCCGCTGGCCGGACTGGGCGCCTTTCACGAGATGCGCGAGGCGGCGGCGATGCTGCCGGGGCCCGACGCGGCCATGGCGGGGACGGCCAAGTCGCTGTTCGACTGGCGGCGGCGGCATGGTTTCTGCGCCGCCTGCGGGGTCGAGAGCGACAATGCCTGCGGCGGCTGGAAGCGGGTCTGTCCGGCCTGCGGCGTCGAGCATTTTCCGCGCGTCGATCCGGTGACCATCATGCTGCCGGTGTTCCGGGGCGGGGCCGAGCCGATCTGCCTGCTGGGGCGTCAGGCGGCCTGGCCCGAGGGGCGGATGTCGGCGCTGGCGGGGTTTCTGGAGCCCGGCGAGACCATCGAGGCGGCCTGCGCCCGCGAGATCGCCGAGGAGGCGGGGCTGACGGTGACCGCGGTGCGGTATCACTCCAGCCAGCCGTGGCCCTTTCCGTCGCAGCTGATGATCGGCCTGATCGCCGAGGTCGACAGCATGGACGCCCGGCCCGACCAGACCGAGCTGGAGGCGGTGGCCTGGCTGACGCGCGAGGACGCCCGCGCCTGCCTTGAGGGGACGCATCCCTCGATCAAGGCTCCGCCGGAAATAGCCATCGCCCGGACGTTGCTGCAGGCCTGGGTGGATGGGTTCGAGGCTGAGGGATCAGGAGACAGGCAACAGGCGACAGAGGAGGCCTGATCCCGGCTCCCTACTGCCTGTCGCCTGTTGCCTGCTGCCTCCCGGCAATCGCCCGCGCCGCGGCCAGATCATCGGGGTTGTCGACAGACAGCGGGGCCTCGTCGATCACGGCGGCCCAAATTTGCAGGCCCATCTCGAGGGCCCGGAGCTGTTCCAGCTTTTCGCGGCGTTCCAGCGGCGAAGGGGGGGCGACGCAGAACCGCTCCAGGGCCGCGCGACGGTAGCCGTACAAGCCGATGTGGCGCCAGATGGGGCCGTCGCCGAACAGGGTCGAGCGGGTGAAATAGAGGGCGCGGCCGTGGTGCTGGCCTTCGGACAGGGCCACCACGGCCTTGACCACGTCGGGATTGGTCCGGTCAGAGACATCCGCCTCGGGGGCGATCAGGGTGGCGATGTCGCAGGCCGGCTCACCGTGCAGCAGGGCCGCGCAGGCCGTGGCCAGCCCGGGATCGGCGAAGGGCATGTCGCCCTGCAGGTTGATGACGGCGTCATGCCGGCCTTCGGGGTCGATCGTGTCCAGGGCGGCGCGGATTCGGTCGGACCCCGACGGCAGGTCAGGATCGGTCAGGACGGCGACGCCGCCGTCCGCCTCGATGGCCGCGACGATCTCCGGATCCCCGGCCGCGACGGCGACCGGAAGGCCCGACAGGGCGGCCTGGCGATACGCGCGCACGATCATCGGCACGCCGCCGATATCGGCCAGCGGCTTGTTCGGCAGGCGGGTCGCGGCCATGCGCGCGGGGATCAGGATGAGGGGGTTCACGTTCAAGTCCACCGCTGCGACGCTCCGACGACCTTCCGCCGGTTGCGAAGGCCGCGCTAGCGTGTAAGAGACGCCCACGCAAGAATTCGCCCGCCGGTCATACGGTCGGGCCTCAGAAACGGGATGAGACGACGCGCATGAGCGGCGATCTGAAGTGGAACAAGATTCTGGGCGCCGGTCTGGCGACCGCTTTCGTCATCATCGGCGTTCAGCAGGTGACCGGCGCGATCTATCACACGGCGGCCCCTGAAAAGATGGGCTATTTCGTCGACGCGCCCGAAGAGGCAGCCGGCGGAGCCACCGAGGTGGTCCTGCCGCCCGACTGGGGCACGGTGCTTCCGGCCGCCGATCTGGCCGCCGGCGAGGCCGCCTTCGCGCGCTGCCAGGCCTGCCATAACGCCACCGCGGGCGGCGCCGACGGCATTGGCCCGAATCTGTTCGGCGTGGTCGGCGGCCCGGTCATGCACCGCGCCGGCTTCGCCTATTCCGACGCCATGGCCGCCCACAAGGGCGCGGCGCCGACCTGGACCCTGGACGAACTGGACCAGTTCATCACCGCTCCGGGCCGCCACGTCCCGGGCACCAAGATGTCGTTCGCCGGCATCCGCGACACCAACACCCGCGTCAATCTGATCGCCTGGCTGCGCAGCCAGGGTTCGGGCGGGTTCGCCATCCCCGCGCCCGATCCGGCGCGTCAGCCCGGCGCCGCCCCGGCCGCTCCGGTCGAAGGCGAGACCCCGGCCGCCGGCGCCGAATCGGCCGGCGCCGAGAGCGGCGGTCAGACCGGGGGCGCTCCGGTCACGGGCGCCGCGGCCCAGCCGACCACGGCGGCCACGCCCGCCGCCCCGCCGGCCTCGACCAGCCCGGCGCCGCCGAACAACTGAGCCCCGCAGGCTCGACATGATGGGAAGGGCGGTCTTCGGGCCGCCCTTTTTCGTTCCGCTCAGAGGCGGCGGAAGACCGGCCCCGGGGAACCCTCGACCCGATGGCGGGCGTCGGCGTCCGCGAACGGCTCGATCACGACTCCGCCCAGACGACCGACGGCGTGCAGCACGCGGCCGCCGTCCAGCATGAAGCCGGCGTGGCCGTTCCACGGTCCTTCGTCGGGGTCCAGCCAGATGACCAGATCGCCGCGCCGGGCCTCGCCGGGCGCCACGGCCCGTCCGAGTTCCGCCAACAGGTCGGCGTAACGCGGCCCGGGAAGACCGCAGGCGTAAAGCGCCTGTTGCACCAGACCGCAGCAGTCCGTGCCCAGCGACGAGCGGCCGCCCAGCTTGTAGGGCGCGCCGACCAGACGCTCGGCGACCTCCACGGGCGAAGAGGCGAATTCTCCAACCGGCGTCATCCCGCTCATGTCCGCGGGATCGACGACCAGGGCGTTGAGCGGCAGGGCGGCGTCGAGACCGGCGACGCGGTGCGTCGGCCGCGGAGCGCCCTGGCCCAGGGCGCGCGCGTCGATCCAGCCGACCACGCCGTCCCGGCGCGCGCGACCCCACAGGCGCTCGCCGCGGCCGTCGAGCACGTCGAAGGCCTCGCCGAAGATCAATTGGTCGATGGGATGTTCCCCGGGGGCGGCGTCGGCATGGATCTCGGCGACGGGAACCGCGCAATGCATGGGACGGACCGCGCGGAAGGCCGAGGCGCGGACGACGCCTTCCAGCGCCTGCTCGGCCAGATCGGGCCGGGCGAGCGTGGTGCGAGGATCGAGAATGGCGGCGGCTGCAGTCAAGCGTGGGCTCGTCCGGTTGAGCCGTCGTCGTAACGCAAGAAGCCGAAAGGGCCGTTAACGAACGGAGGCTTTGTTGTGTCCAAACCGCCGGGTCAGCATCTCGAAACAGGCCCGCAACGCCTGGGCCTCGCCGCCTTCGGGCCAGCCGGGACGAGCGCGGGGATTCCAGGCGAAGATGTCCATATGGGCCCAGGCGCCGGTGGTCGGGGCGAAGCGCTGCAGGAACAGGGCGGCGGTCACGGAGCCGGCCTGGGCCCAGGCGGCGGAATCGTTGCGCAGGTCGGCGATCTCGGTGTCCAGCGCCCCGCGATAGCCGGGCCACAGCGGCATCCGCCACAGCGGGTCGCCGACGGCGCGGGCGGCGTCCAGCAGGTCGGCGGCCAGGGCTTCGTCGTCGGTATAGAGCGGCGGCAAATCCGGTCCGAGGGCGATGCGGGCCGCGCCGGTCAGGGTGGCGAAGTCGAGGGTGAGGTCGGGGCTGTGTTCGCCCGCGCGGGTCAGGATGTCGGCGAGGATCAGCCGGCCCTCAGCGTCGGTGTTGCCGATCTCGATGGTCAGCCCCTTGCGGCTGTTCAGAATGTCGCCGGGGCGGAAGGCGTCGGCCGAGATGGCGTTCTCGACGGCGGCGACCAGCACGACCAGCCGCACGGGCAGGTTCGTCTGCATGACCAGCCGGCCGAGGGCGAGGGCGTGGGCCGAGCCGCCCATATCCTTCTTCATGTTGCGCATGCCGGCGGCGCCCTTGATGTCCAGACCGCCCGAGTCGAACGCCACCCCCTTGCCGACCAGGGCGACCAGCGGCAGGTCCGCGCGTTCCAGGTTCCACCCGATCTCGATGACGCGGGGCGCCCGGTGCGGGGCGGCGGCGCGGCCGACCGCGTGAACGGCCGGATAGTTTTCCTCCAGCAGGGACGCGCCCGTGACGACGGTGATCGCCGCCGCCGCCTCCGCCGCGATCTCGCGGGCGATGGTCTCGATCTGCAGGGGCCCCATGTCGGCGGCCGGAGTGTCGACCATCTCGCGAGCGAGGGCGCAGGCCGAGGCGATCCGCGCCGTCGCCGCCAGATCGAGGCCGTCGGGCGCGACCAGCCGAACGCGATCGCGATCCGGGCGGGCCTTGTACCGGTCGAAGGCATAGGCGCCGAGCAGGAAGGCCAGGGCCGCCTTGCGGGCGTCCATCGGCTCCGCCTCGAGCCGGTAGAGGCCCGGCGGCAGCTTCGCCGGCAAGGCGCGGGCTGACATGGGATCGAAGGTCTCTCCGGCGCCGACGAGGACGGCGGCGATCCCGCCCCGGCCGTCGGGCGCGACCAGCATCTGGCCGGGCTTGCCCCTGAAGCCGTTGGCCTCGGCCCAGCCTTGCAGGGCCTCGTCGACAGGGCCCGCGGGACCGACGAACCGCACCGGGATCGCGCCCTCGGCGTCGGCGGTCAGCAGGTCGGGATGCAGGACGGACATGGACGGCGGCCTTTCCGGCCGGCGGCGGCCGATCTTAACCAAGGATTGACGCGAAGAGCCGAGTCTGGCCCCCGAACCCTCCGGAGCGCCTCCATGTCGCGCACGACAGCCTCTATCGCAATCCTCGTCCTGCTTTCGGGCGCCGCCGGCGCAGCCGCGGCCGATCCGGTTACGGCTCAGGCCCAGGCTTCGGCCCGTCCCCAGGCCGCCGCCGCGCCGCGCCAACCCGCGACCGCCGAGGTGCGAGCGGCCTATGACCGCTCCGACGCCCTGAGCCGGTCGGTGTTCTGGACCGACCAGGCCGACGTCGACCCGCGCGACCCGATCGCCGGGGTCAAGGCGGCGGCGGCGTTGCGCGATCTCGGCCGGTACGACCAGGCCGCCGAAATGGCCCAGGGCGTGCTGGTCATCCAGCCCGGAAACGTCGACGCCATGCTCGAGGTCGGGCGCGCCCATATCGCGCGCGGTCAGGCCTTCTATGGCGTCGCCGCCCTCGAACAGGCCCGCAACGCCCGCCCCGGCGACTGGCAGGCCTGGTCGCTGCTGGGGACAGCCTATGAGCAGGTTCGCCGGCCCGACGACGCCCGCGCCGCCTGGGCCCAGGCCCTGGCCCTCTCGCCCGACAATCCGGCCATCCTGACCAATATGGCCATATCGGCCATGACCCACGGCGACTCCGCGACCGCCGAGCCCCTGCTGCGCCGCGCCGCCGCCCAGCCCGGCGCCTCGCTTAAGGTGCGCCTCAACCTGGCCATGGTGCTGGGCCTGACCGGCAAGATGGACGAGGCCGAACAGATCCTGCGCCGCGACCTGCCGCCAGAGGCCGCCGACGCCAATCTGCAGTGGCTGCGGGACCGCGCCAGGGACGGCGCCGTCGATCAGGCCCGGACCTGGGGCTCGCTCCAGGGCGGCTGATCGCCTATATTCCGGCCCATGATCGACGAGCTCTACAGCGCGCGCATTCTCAAGCTGGCGGCCAACCTGCCGCACAGCGGACGGCTGGCCGCGCCCCGATCCGGTGAAAGGTGGGGCACTGGCGAGCGGGTTGCGAAACTGTGCGGCTCGAAGGCGATCGTGGACGTGACACTGGATGACGCGGGGCGGGTTCTGGACTTTGCCCAGGACGTAAAGGCCTGCGCCCTCGGCCAGGCCGCGGCCGGGGTGCTGGGCGAGGCCGTGGTGGGCGCTTCCCTTGAAGAACTGGTCGCCGCGCGCGACGCCATGTCCGCCATGCTGAAGGCCGGCGGCGAGGGTCCGACAGGCCGTTTCGAGGGGCTGCGCGCCCTGAAACAGGTCGCCGACTATCCCGCCCGCCACGCCTCGACCATGGTCGCGATCGAGGCCACGCTGGACGCCGTGCGGCAGGCGCTCGCCCGCAAAAGCCCTGACACCCGAACTAGCCTCGCCGGCGCTGCATAGCGCCCGTTGCTCCCGCGGCCTTCGCGGGGGATAAGCGCGGCGACATGGCTTCCGGCGGAACTCTCTATGAACGCGGCGTGCGGCTGGCCCATCGCGGCTACAAGCTGACGCTGTCGCCCCTGATCGGGCAGCAATGCCGGTTCCTGCCGACCTGTTCGGACTATGGCCGGGACGCGCTGATCCAGCATGGACCGGTCAAGGGGGGATGGCTGACGGTCAGACGCCTCTGCAAATGCCACCCATTCGGCCAATCGGGGTACGACCCGGTTCCGCCTGTAAAGACGAAGACATGATCGATCTCAAATTCCCCGACGGCGCCTCGCGCCAGTATCCCGACGACGCCACGGGCCGTGACGTCGCCGCCTCCATCTCGCCGTCGCTGGCCAAGCGGGCGGCGCTCGTGGCCCTGAACGGCGAACAGCGCGACCTCGACCGTCCGTTGGGCGGCTCCGGCGACTTCAGGCTGATCATGCGCGACGATCCCGAGGCGCTGGAGACCATCCGCCATGACGCCGCCCACGTGCTGGCCCAGGCGGTTCAGGAGTTGTTCCCCGGCACCCAGGTCACGATCGGCCCGGCGATCGAGGACGGCTTCTACTACGACTTCGCCCGCGAGGAGCCGTTCTCGACGGACGACTTCGCCGCCATCGAAAAGAAGATGGCCGAGATCGTCGACCGCGACGAGAAGCTGGTCCGCGAAGTCTGGGACCGCGACGACGCGATCCGGCATTTCGAAAGCGTCGGAGAGACCTTCAAGGCCGAGCTGATCCGCGATCTTCCGGGTACGGAGGAAATCACCGTCTACCGCTCCGGCGGCTGGCTGGACCTGTGCCGGGGGCCGCATTTCCCGACGACGAAATTCGTCGGCAAGGCCTTCAAGCTGACCAAGCTGGCCGGGGCCTACTGGCGTGGCGACCATCGCAATCCGCAGCTGCAGCGCATCTACGCCACGGCCTGGGCCTCGAAGGAGGACCTGGACGCCTATCTGCTGCGCATCGAGGAGGCCGAAAAGCGGGATCACCGCAAGATCGGCAAGGCCATGGGCCTGTTCCACATGCAGGAGGAAGGCCGGGGCATGGTCTTCTGGCATCCCAAGGGCTGGGAGCTGTGGCGCGTGCTGGAAGCCTATATGCGCCGCCGGCTGGACGCCGCCGGATATGTCGAGGTCAAGACGCCGCAGGTGCTGGACCGGACCTTCTGGGAGAAGTCCGGCCACTGGGAGAAATACCGGCCCAACATGTTCGTCTGCGAGACGGTCGAGGGCGAAACGCTGTCCCTAAAGCCGATGAACTGCCCGGGGCATGTGCAGATCTTCGACCAGGGCCAGCGGTCGTACCGCGAGCTGCCGCTGCGCATGGCCGAGTTCGGAGCCTGCCACCGCTATGAGCCGTCGGGCGCCCTGCACGGCCTGATGCGGGTGCGTGGCTTCACCCAGGACGACGCCCATATCTTCTGCCGCGAGGACCAGATCGTCGACGAGACGGAACGGTTCATCCGACTGACGCAGATCATCCATGCCGATCTGGGCATGACGACGCACGAGATCGCCCTGGCGACCCGGCCCGAGGTGCGCGCCGGCACGGACGAGTTCTGGGACAAGGCCGAGGCCATGCTGGGCGAGGCCGCGCGGCTGGCCGGGGTCGACCCGGTCATCGCCGAGGGCGACGGCGCCTTCTACGCGCCCAAGCTGGACTTCATCGTCAAGGACGCCATCGGCCGGACCTGGACCTGCGGCACACTGCAGCTGGACTATGTCCTGCCGGAACGTCTGAACGCGGAATATATCGGCGAGGACGGCCAGAAGCACCGGCCGGTCATGCTGCACCGGGCCATTCTGGGATCGTTCGAGCGGTTCATCGGCATCATGATCGAGAACTACGCGGGGGCCTTCCCCCTGTGGCTGGCGCCGACCCAGGCCGTGGTGGCGACCATCGTCTCGGAAGCCGACGACTACGCCCGCGAGGTTCAGGCCCGGTTCAAGGCCGCCGGGCTGCGGACCGAGCTGGACCTGCGCAACGAGAAGGTCGGCTACAAGGTGCGCGAACACTCGGTCGGCAAGGTCCCGGTCATCGCCGTGGTCGGCAAGAACGAGGCCGAACAGGGCACGGTCGCCCTCCGCCGTCTGGGCTCGCAGGCGCAGGAGGTGGTGTCGCTGGACGAAGCCATCCGCATCCTGACGGAAGAGGCCACGCCGCCGGATCTGCGGAACTAGCGTCCTTCTCCCCTTGCGGGAGAAGGTGGCCGAGCGCAGCGAGGTCGGATGAGGGGTCGCTCAGGCGGCAGCCGTCTGGTGTTGACCACAAGCCCACAGCCGGCGTGACCCCTCATCCGTCAGCCTTCGGCTGCCACCTTCTCCCGCAAGGGGAGAAGGACGGGATCAGAGCAGCCGCTTGCGCATGGCCTGGGACAGCATGTCGATCAGGGTGACGGCGACCACGACCACGACCACGATGGCCGAGACCGCGCGGAAGTCGAAGGCGTTCATGCTGTCGAACAGCACCTGGCCGATGCCGCCCGCGCCGATCAGGCCGAGCACCGTCGCCGACCGGCTGTTGGACTCGAAGCGGTAGAGGGCGAAGGAGGTCCACAGCGGCGCGACCTGGGGGATGACGCCCCAGACGATCTCGTGAAGTTTGGAGGCGCCTGTGGCGCGCACGCCCTCGACCGGGCCCTTGTCGATCGACTCGACGGCCTCCGAGAACAGCTTGGCCAGCACCCCGGCGGTGTTGAGGGCGATGGCCAGCACGCCCGCCAAGGGCCCAAGGCCCACGGCGACGACGAACAGCAGGCCGATGACCAGATCGGGGATCGAGCGCAGCAGGTTCATCAACCAGCGCACCGGGGTGACGACCCAGAAGGGGGCGATGTTGCGCGCGGCGGCCAGCCCCATCGGGATGGCGGCGAAGACGGCGATAAAGGTGCCCCAGAGGGCAATCTGCACCGTCTCCCACATCTTGGCGACGAACAGCTTCCAGTCGGTGAAGTCGGGCCGCAGCAGTTCGCGGGCGAAATTCTGGGTGTTCTCGTTGTTGCTGAACAGCTTGGTGACATTGACCAGCTCGACCGGGCCGAAGCTGTAGACCAGCACGGCGCCGACCCCGCCCCAGATCAGGACGTCCAGGGCCCAGGCGCCCATCGACCTGGTCGGCGGGTTGGGGATGGCCGTCGCGGCCGGTCTGGCGGCGGCGTCGGTCAAGGCTGGACCTCGCGCAGGCTGCGCAGGCGCTGCAGTTCACGCTCGGCGGCGGCCACGCCGGCGGCGTCGCCCTTGTTCCGGGCTTCGCCCAGCTTCTGGTCGGCGATCATCTCGCGGATGGGATTGAGATAGCCGTCGTCGGCGGCGTTGAAGCGCGAATACTCCAGCCCGGCCAGAACCTGACGCTGGCGCCGGGCCTCGACGGTGTCGCCCTGGCCGTAGGTCAGGAAGAAGCTGCGGATCTTCTCCTTCAGCGCGGGATCCAGATCCTCACGCACGAGGATGCCGCTCTCGGGGATCGGCGGCGACTGCCAGATCTCCTGAATCTGGGCGGCGATCTGCGGGTTCTGCTTGGTCAGGAAGACGGTGTTGACGGTGTTCGACGTCGCCACGTCCAGCACGCCCGAGGCGACCGAGAAGGCGTTCGACTGGTGATTGGCCGAGCGCACCGTCTTGAAGCACCGGGCCGGGACGATGTTGCGGGGGTTGAACAGGAAGGCCATCGGGGCCAGCGTGCCCGAGGTCGACTGGGCGTCGCCGATGCCGAAGTCGTAGCGTTTGCCGCAGGCCAGCACCTGATCCAGCGTGATGCCCGAACCGGTGCGGACGATCAGGGTCGAACGATAGCTGTCCAGACCCTCCTTGTTGACGGTGCGGGCGATGACCTCGGCGTCGGCGCGGTCGATGGCCTCGACGGCGGGCTTGGCCGAGAACCAGGCGACCTGGGTCTGGTTGCCGCGCATGGCCTCGACCAGGACGGTGTAGTTGGAGCCGAAATACGGTTTGACCGGCACGCCGATGGCCTTGGACATGTCGTCCAGCAGCGGCTGCCACAGCGGACCGGCCGAGGCCTGGCCTTCGGCGGACAGGATGGAGAAGGTGAGCTCGGTCGGCGCGGCCGACGATTTATCGTCGCCGCCACCGCAGGCGGCGAGACCGAGGATGGCGGCTGCGGCGACGATCAGGCCGAGGCGGCGGGTGACGGGAGCGACGGTCATACCTTGGTTTCCCAGAACGCGTCCTCGAACTCGGGACCGTAGATGTCGATAAGCTGCTTCGTATCCAGACCTGTGGCCGGGCCGTCATAGACGATCTGGCCGGCCTTCAGGGCGATGACCCGTTCGCAGTAGCGGATGGCGTAGTCGACCTGGTGCAGGGTGACGATGACGCCCATGCCGTCGCGCTGATTCAGCTCGACCAGAAGCTCCATGACCTTGCGGGCGGACACCGGGTCCAGCGAGGCGACGGGCTCATCGGCCAGAATGGCCTTGGCGCCCTGAACCAGCGCGCGGGCGATGGCGCCGCGCTGCTGCTGGCCGCCGGACAGGGTGTTGGCGCGCTGGGCCGCATAATCAGACACGCCGACGCGGTGCAGGGCCGCCATGGCCCGCTGTTTGTCCGCCGCGGGCCATGCGCCGAAGAAGCCCTGCCAGCCGGGCAGCCGGCCGAGGGCGCCCAGCATGACGTTGGAGAACAGCGACAGCCGGCCGACCAGATTGAACTGCTGGAAGATCATGCCCAGCTTCTGGCGCGCGGCGCGGGTCGCGCCGGTGGTGCGGCCGTTCTTCTGCACGCACTCGCCAAAGACGGTGATCACGCCCTTGCCTGAGTCGATGGTCTGCAAGCCGGTGATCGAACGCAGCAGCGTCGATTTGCCGGAACCCGAAGGGCCGATCAGGGCGACCATTTCTCCGGCCCCAACCTCGACGGACACGCCGTTCAGGGCCTTTCGGGCGCCGAAAGTCTTGGACACGTCCTTCACGGACGCGACGGCGGCAGTGGCTGAGGTCATGGACACGCTGAAAGCGGTTGCAAGGGCGCGCCGCATCGCCCGATCAGGCCCGCGAGGCAAGTCTTAATGGCACGTCCGCAAGGATTTCGTCCAGCGGAAGGGCAGCCGGGCCGACCCGCGACGACGGCGCCTGTCGCGCCCCCCGCCTGTGGGAGAGCGCGCCGGGCGTGACACGCGCAAACGGCGGAAACCCGGGAGGGCCTTCGCGCTCCGCGGGTCAGTCCGCACCCTGACGATCCCGGGCAAACCCAAGGCCCGCCTGAAAAAAACCGCTTTACATGACAGTCACGTGACCCTACATCGCGGCTTCCGGCGGACCCCGTAGGTCTAACGTTGCGCTGCTAACGCCGGTCTGGGTTTAACAATTACAGGGGTTTACGTGAATTGCGCACGTATCCATTTCCCCTGGACCTGGTCCGCGAGCGGTCCCCTGAACGTCCAGTCGCACTCGTGCGGCCGCGTTCGGTTTCCGTAGCGGCGCGCTGGTTCCAGGATAATCTCAAGGCCGACGTCTTCTATGCAGTGAAGGCCAATCCCTCGCGCTGGGTCATCGAGACCCTGGTCGAGGCCGGCGTCACCGCGTTCGATGTCGCATCGCTGTCAGAGATCGAACTTGTCCGTTCGGTCAGCCCCGACGCGCGCCTGGCCTTCATGCACCCGGTCAAGAGCCGCGGCGCCATCACCCGCGCCTATTTCGATCACGGCGTCCGCACCTTCTCGCTGGACAGCCATGATGAGCTGGCCAAGATCCTGGACGCCACGGGCGGCGCCACGGACCTGAATCTGCTGGTGCGGATGACGGTCTCGGCCGACGGCGCGGCCTATTCGCTGTCGGGCAAGTTCGGCGTCTCGCCGGATCAGGCTCCGTCGCTGCTGCTGGCCACGCGCCAGGCGGTGGTCGACGGCCTGATGGGCGTCTGCTTCCACGTCGGCTCGCAGTGCATGCGTCCGTCCGCCTATGAGGCCGCCATGGCCCAGGTCAGCCGCGCCATCAGCCGCGCCGGCGTGATCGTCGACATCGTCGATGTCGGCGGCGGCTTCCCCTCGGTCTATCCTGGCATGGTCCCGCCGGACATGAGCGAATACGCCGACGCCATCCATCGGGGCTTCGCCGAGATGCCGGTCACCCACACCACCGAACTGTGGTGCGAGCCCGGCCGCGCGCTTGTGGCGGAATCGTCGTCGGTCCTGTGCCGCGTCGACCTGCGCAAGGGCGACGCCCTGTATCTGAACGACGGCTCGTACGGATCGCTGTTCGACGCGACCCATTCGCGCTGGCCCTTCCCGACCAAGCTGGTCCGGGATGGTGATGCGTCGAGCGAACTGAAGGCCTTCCGCTTCTACGGCCCGACCTGCGACTCCATCGACCATATGCCGGGACCTTTCTGGCTGCCGGCCGATGTGCAGGAAGGCGACTTCATCGAGATCGGCATGCTGGGCGCCTATGGCGTGGCGATGTCGACCGGCTTCAACGGCTATGGCGAACACGACATCGCCGGGGTCGAGGACGCCCCGATGGCCTCGCTCTACGGCCTGGCGCCGCGCTCCATCCCGACCGTGCGCACCACGGCGGAAGAAGCCGCCCGCAAGGTGGTTCGCCTGTCCCGTCCCAAGGGCAAGGCCGGCCAGCGGAAGAAGCAGCGGCGCTAAACCGTCACTCATGCGTTCTATTCAGCAGCGGCCCGTCGCTCCGTCCGGGCCGCTGTTTTCCTTGACGACGGGCGCTCAAACCAAAGGGAAACCCTTGCAATGAACGCTCCCGTTCAGACCAACCAGAAGGCCCAGCTGCTCCAGAACACTGTCGAGCACGTGGACATCACGTCCTTCGACGCCCGACCGATCATCGACAGCATGCGCAAGATGTCGTTCTCGAGCCGCGACACGGCCCGGGCCGCCGACATCTTCAACATGGCCATCGAGGACAAGGACTGCTCGCCCTGGCTGATCCTCGCCGGCTCGACCTCGGCCGGCGGCTGCATGCATGTGTACCGCGACATGGTGAAGTTCGGCATGATCGACGCCGTGGTCGCCACCGGCGCCTCGATCGTCGACATGGACTTCTTCGAGGCCCTCGGCTTCAAACACTACCAGGCCGCCGGCGAGGTGGACGACAACGTCCTGCGCGAAAACTACATCGACCGGATCTACGACACCTATATCGACGAGGAAGAGCTCCAGGCCTGCGACCACACCATCCTGGAGATCTGCAACCGGCTGGAGCCGCGCGGCTATTCCTCGCGCGAGTTCATCTGGGAGATGGGCAAGTGGCTGTCCGAAGGGAATGCCAAAAAAGAAGGCTCGCTGATCCAGACCGCCTATGAAGAAGGCGTGCCGATCTTCTGCCCGGCCTTCGTCGACAGCTCGGCCGGCTTCGGCCTGGTCAAGCACCAGAAGGAGCGGATCGCGGCGGGCCAGCCCTATCTGATGATCGACGCGGTCGCGGACTTCCGCGAGCTGACCGACGTCAAGATCGCGGCGGGCGTCACCGGCCTGTTCATGGTCGGCGGCGGCGTGCCGAAGAATTTCGCCCAGGATACGGTGGTGTGCGCCGAGATCCTCGGCGTCGAGGCCGAGATGCACCGCTATGCGGTCCAGATCACGGTCGCCGACGTGCGCGACGGCGCCTGCTCGTCGTCCACGCTCAAGGAAGCCGCGTCCTGGGGCAAGGTCCAGACCACGCACGAGCAGATGGTCTTCGCCGAAGCCACGACCGTGGTGCCCCTGATCGGCTCGGACGCCTATCATCGCGGATCGTGGAAGAACCGCGACAAACGTCGCTGGAACAAGCTGTTCGGCAAGTAGGACTGGAAAGGCCGGGAGCGATCCCGGCCTTTTTTCCGGGGCCCTCGGCCAGGTCCTCCCCGGGCGGGAGATCGGGAACCCGCGCCCCTCCTGCCCGCTTCCTTCCGTGAAGGAGCTTCGCCATGACAGACCAGCACGAGACCCGGGACGCCCGCGAGGCCGACGATATGGGCGAAAAGCCCGATCTGGGCCGCAAGCCGGACGCCCTGACCGAAGCGCTGTCGGGATCGGGCATGGGGTCGGACACGCGGGCCGGCTCGTTGCAGGGCGGGGCGGCGACCGGGTCGGACGACGATCCGGACCAGGACGCAATCAACGAGACACTCGCCAGCGAAGGCATGGCCTCGACCGATAGACAGTCGCCCCCCGCCGACCCGAACCCTGTCAAGAACACTGGTGAGGACCAGGGTGGATCGGCAAGGGGCAAGTCCGGGCAGGCGGACGCCGCGACCGGCTGACCGCCGCGTCATTCCGCGCCTTTCCGAAGGCGCGAACCCGCCTTGCCGCCGCCGCAGCCTTGGGTCACGGTGCGCGCAATCAACACCAGTCTTTTCAAGGACGATACGGGATGAAGCGCTTGCTTGCGGCGGCCGGTCTTACGACGGCTCTGGCCATGGCCGGTTGCGGCCAGGGCCCGGCGGCGGAATCCCCCGCCGCCGACGAAGCCGCGGCGGATACAGCGGCGCGCGTGGCGCCCGTCGCGGAGGCCGTTTCCTCCGAAACCCCGGCTGTCACGCCGAAGCCGGTCGCGCCCGGCGCACCGTCGTTCGCCGTCATCTATCCCGGCGGAATCCCGTCCGGCCCTGCGACGATCGCCCAAGGCCCCGGCGGCCCCGGCGGCATTGTCAGCTTCACCACGGCGTCCTCGCCCGATGCGATCATCGCCTACTATCGCAAGACCGCCGAAGCGGCCGGGCTGGCGTCGGTCATGGCCATGAACCAGGGCGAGGCCCGCGCCTATGGCGCGGCGGCCGAGGACGGCAGCAGCAAGCTGCTGCGCGTCGTGGCCACGCCGATGGAGAATGGCGAGACCAACGTTCAGCTGGACTGGACCGCCGGCGGGTGAGCCCCCGGGCGGCGCTCGCGGCGTGCGTCCTTCTGGGCGCCTGCGCCACGGGCGGCGGTCCTGCGCCCGTGGAGACGGTCCACGGGTATCTCGGGGCGGCGGCGATCCGCTCACTGGCTGATGCGGCGCCTGAGCCGGCGGCCTGGACGCCGTCCGATGTCTTTCCCGGCGAGCCCGGCGCCGACCGTTGGTGGCTGGCCACGGCCCACGCCCAGCTGGCGGCCCCCGAAGCCGCCCAGCATTTCGATTGCGCCCTTGGAACCCGGTTCGCCCGGAAACCCCGCCCGGCCCTGACCCGGCTGATGAACCGGCTGCTTGTCGACGCCGACGGCCTGACGCGCCTGCTGGCCGATCAGTGGCCGGTACCGCGACCGATCAAGGTTATCGAGGGACTGGAGCCGTGCCAGAGGGTCAATGACGCGATCCGCGACGGGCCCTCATGGCCGGCGGTCGGCGCTGTGGCCGGCGCGGCCTGGGGCGAGATGTTCGCGGTGCTTGCGCCCGACCGGGGCGACGACGTCCGCCGCACCGGCCGCGAGATCGGACTGAGCCGCGCGGTCTGCCGGATGAACTGGCCGGGAGACGTGGCCGCCGGCGCCGCCCTGGGTCAGCGGCTGTACGCCGCAGAAGCGGGTTCACCGGCGTTCGCCGCCGATCTGGAAGCTGCGCGCGCGGAGGTCGCGGCCGCGCGCGCCGAAGGGCTGACGAACCCGGGCTGCGCCGCGGAGCGCCGCGCCCTGGGTCAGGCCGGACGCGGCGCGACCAGCGAGCCGTAGAGGTCGGTCCGCCGGTCGCGGAAGAAGCCCCAGGCCGCGCGGTGCCGGTCGACGTAGTCGAGGTCGAAGGTGTGGACCAGCGCGCCCTCGTCCCCGCGGCCGAAGCTTTCGACCAGGTCCCCGCGATGATCGGCGATGAAGGACGAACCATAGAAGACCTGGCCGGCCTCGGTGACCCGCTCAAGCCCCGTGCGATTGGCGCCGACGACCGGCACGACGTTCGAGACGGCGTGGCCCTGCATGGCGCGCCGCCAGGGGTCGGCGGTGTCCAGCTCCTTGTCATGCGGCTCGGAGCCGATGGCGGTCGGGTAGAACAGCACCTCGGCGCCCTGCAGCATCATGGCGCGGGCGGTTTCCGGGTACCACTGGTCCCAGCAGATGCCGACGCCGACGCGGCCGTGGCGCGTGTCCCAGACCTTGAAACCGGTGTCGCCGGGCCGGAAATAGTATTTCTCCTGATAGCCGGGGCCGTCGGGGATGTGGCTCTTGCGATAGACGCCCAGCGCGCGGCCGTCGGCGTCCAGCATGACCATGGAGTTGAAATAGTGCGGCCCCTCGCGCTCGAAGATCGAGACGGGGATGGCCACGCCGAGCTCGGCCGCCACGGGCTGAAGCGCGGTCACGCAGGGATGCTCGCGCCACGGATGGGCGGTGGCGAACCACTTCTCCTCCTGGGAGACGCAGAAATATGGGCCCTGGAACAGTTCGGACGGCAGGATCACCTGCGCGCCCTTGCCGGCGGCCTGACGGATCAGGTCGATGGTCCTGGCGATGTTGGCCTGCAGGTCCTCGCCGTAGGAGGTCTGCAGCGCGGCGACGGAGATCGTGCGGGTCATGGTGATTAGTGATTAGTGATTAGTGATTGTCGCTTCTAGCGACTCTGCTTCTGTTTCAACGAAATATTGAGCGCGACCAACATCCGGCTGATTTCTCCGGCCGCACCGAGCAAGGCCGCAGCATCAGCGCCCGGCAGATATCCCAAACGTTCGGCGAGGAGCAGTTGGGTTTCGGCTTCGGCCAGCGAGCCCCGGGACATTCCCAGAAACTGGATGAACTCACCTGTGCTGCGCCGGGCCGCTCCTTCGGCGATATTCGAAGCGACCGAAACAGCAGCGCGCCGAATTTGGCTGATCAGCCCGAAACGCTCGTCGCGCGGCCAGTGTGATGTCGCTTCGTAGATTGCTTCAGCCCAATCCAGAGCTTTGCGCCAAACGTGCAGATCGCGATACCCTGTGACGCCGTCCGTCATGCCAACCTCCGGTTCCATGAGGAGACAACCACTAATCACTATCCACTAATCACTCCACCGCTATGCGGGCTCCTGCTGGGTGATGCAGTGGAAGGATCCGCCGCCGGAGAGGATGGCGATCGACGGCAGGGCGATGATCTCGCGGTCCGGGAAGGCCGTCGCCAGACCCTGACAGGCCAGATCGGCGGCGCGGGTGTCGCCGTAGGTCGGCACGATGACGGCGCCGTTGGCGATGAGGAAATTCATGTGGCTGGCCGGCACGGGCTTTTCGTTCTCGTCGCCGACGAAGCCGGGCGAGGGCAGGCGCAGCACCTTGAGCGGCGCGCCGGTCGCATCCGTCATCTGCGACAGCGTCCGGGCCACCGTGTCATAGACGTCGTCATTGGGATCGCCGCGGCCCCACGCGACCGGGCAGGCGACCACTCCGGGCGCGACGAAGCGGGCCAGGTTGTCGACATGGCCGTCCGTGTGGTCGTTCAGCAGGCCGTCGCCGAGCCACAGAACCTTGCGGGCGCCGAGGGCGTTGGCGAGGGCCGCCTCCGCCTTTTCCTCGGTCCAGCCGGGATTGCGATTGCGGTTCAGCACGCACTGGCGCGTGGTCAGGATGGTGCCCTGACCGTCGTGTTCCACCGCCCCGCCCTCAAGGATGAAGTCGTTGCGGGTCAGGGGCGCGCCCGAGGCCCGACCGATCTGGTCGGCGACCGTGTCGTCATGCTCGAGCTCATACTTGCCGCCCCAGCCGTTGAAGCGGAAGGCCGCGGCCGTGGCTGAGCCGGCCCCGAAGATGGGGCCGGTGTCGCGCAGCCAGATATCGCCGAAGCGGCCATCGACGATCTCGACACCGGCGACGCCGGCGAACCGGGCGCGGGCGTCGTCCAGCGCTTCCGGCTTGCCCACCAGCAGCCGCACCTTCTCGCGGCCCGGACCGGCCAGGGCGCGGACCAGGGCCTCGACCTCGCCCCGGGCCGGTTCGAGATTGTCCTCCCACAGCTCGGCGTGGCTGGGCCAGCCGACCCACATCGCGCGGTGCGGCGCCCATTCGGCGGGGACGGGGAACTGGTTCATGGGGCCTCGTATCGGCGAATGACCGATCGCGCCAGATAGAGGGCGCGGGGTCCGACTTCAACGCGCGGCCCCCGAACGACCATAGAAAAAGGGCGGCCTGTGAACAGGCCGCCCTCTTCCGTCTTGGTGTCAGTACTGGACTAGAACTTCATGCCCAGGGTGATCTGCGCGGTGCGCGGCGAACCCAGCGAGTAGGTGCGGGCGGACCCGGAGCGGTTGGCCGTGGCGGCCGGCACGCGGGGATCGGTCGTGACGACCGACGACAGGCCGTTGTTGCCCGTCGAGATGTTGCCCAGATAGTCTTCGTCCAGCAGGTTGTTCACGTTCAGCTGAACATAGGCGCCACGGATGCCGAAGGCGTCGGTCAGGTCGTAACGGATGTCCATATCGGCGACCGTATAGGCGTCCGAGATTTCGTCGTTGACGTCCGTCGCGAAACGCTCGCCCACATACTTGGCCTGCAGGCCAAAGGACAGGTTCTCGGTCACGTCCCAGTCGGCGCGGGCCGAGAAGGTCCAGTCCGGGGTTTCGACCAGGGTCTTGCCGGCGGTTTGCAGGTACAGAGGGATCGCCGTCGAGGCAGGCGCGGTGGCGCAAGCCGGCGTGCTGCCCGCAACCTGGTTGGCGGTGGTGCAGTTGAAGTTGCCCAGGAACAGATTGTCCTGCAGCTCGCTCTCGTTATACGAGGCCGACAGGTTCAGCGCGAAGCGGTCGCTGAAGATGTAGCCCAACTGGCCGTCGAAGCCCTGCTGCTTCACGGCGCCGACGTTACGGTCGACGGAGAAGCCGAAGGTCGGCGAGGTGATGTCGTTGTCCTGCGACTGGACGATGCGGTTCTCGAACTCGACGTACCAGAGTACGGCCTGGGCGATCAGTCGCGAGCTGCGGAAGCGGTAGCCGAGGTCATAGGCCTTGGTCGTTTCCGGTTGCACCGTCGTGAAGTCGATCGAGTTGTCCGTCGTGTTCCGCACCGGCTGGTACAGGTTGTCCGTCCGCGGCACCGACATGCCCTCGGCGTAGCTGGCGTAGACGCTGTGGCCGCCGCCGAAGCGATAGACCGCACCCACGTTTGGCAGGACGTCGTCGTAGTTCAGCTCGGCGGCGTACGGGGGGATGTACTGGGTCGAGCCGGTCGAGGCGAAGGTGACGTTTCCGCTGGCGAGGGTCGTCGCGGGCGTTTCCGTGGTGCAACGCACGTTCGACGAGCCGTTCTGCGAGAAGCAGTACTGGTTCAGTTCGCGGGTGAACTCGGGCGCGCGAACGCCGAGATTGATCGTCAGCGAGTCGTTGAAGAAGTCGCCGATGTACTCGAGCGAGAACTGCTGCAGTTCGGCGATCGAGAAGCGGTCACGGAAGCGATAGATCGAACCATCGCGGCCGGTGACGGCCTGGTCCGGCGCGCCATCGGTGCTGAAGACGTCATAGGGCCGGGAGTCGCGGGTGATGAAGGTGCCCTCGCCGGTCTGGCGGTGACGACCGTAGTCAAGCGCATAGGCGCCGCGGATGCGGTGATCGTCGTTCAGGTCCCAGATCAGCGACGTGCTGAGGCCGTAGCGGTTGGTGTTGGTCACCGACGGCGCATAGACGTGAACGTTGTCGCAGGTGTCGCCGTCGCCGTTAAGGTCGCGGCCCGTGGTGTTGTACAGGGCGGTGACGCACTGGGCGTTGGTGATGGCGGACAGGCCCGTCGCGCTGTTGTTGTTCAGGCGGTTCTGGTCCAGTCGGTCGTCACGCTCGCTCACCAGGCTGGTGGTCGTGCCGCCCGTCGCGAGGACGTACTGGTAGGACGGGTCGAAGGTGAAACGCAGGTTGTCGGTCAGCGCATAGCTGAACTGGCCCCGGATGTTGCCGGTGTCGGACGGGTTGATGCGCAGATTGATTGCGCTGGTGCAGTTGCCCGAGGCGATCGAGCCGTCGGACCGGATGCGGCTCGACTGGGTGTTCTCGTCCTGAACCGTTCCGGCGGCGGCGAACGGACGGAAGCAGGCGATGTCGTTCTCAAGCGGCTCCACGCCGCTGTTGAAGTTCGCGAGCGTGTAGTTGTTGAAGAAGGCGGCGTTACGGTTGCGGTTGTAATGGCCCGCGATGCTGGCGAAATTCCCGTTGCCGCCCAGGTCCTGATAGAGCTTGCCGTTGAACTGGAGCTTCTCCAGTTCGCCCGGTCCGCGGAACTTGTCATAGTTCGTGTACGACACCGTGGTGTAGGCCGTCGTGCCCCAGGGGCCGAAGGCGCCGGTGTCGGCGCGCAGGTAGACGCGGCCGTAGTTGTTCTCGCCGATCGTCGCCTTGACCTCGACGCCGGCTTCTTCGAGCGGGCGGGCGGACAGCAGGTTGATGGTGCCGCCGGTCGCCGAGGCGGTCGGGCTGTCGACGTCGGTCGTGCCCTGGTTGACCGAGGCGCGGTCAATCAGTTCCGAGTCCAGCATCTGGTTGGTGTAGGCGGCGTAGTTGCCGGTGTCGTTCAGCGGCATGCCGTCGAAGGTCAGCGAGACGCGGTTGCCGTCGAAGCCGCGCAGGCGGATGTTGCCGCCCGAGTTGCCGTAGGGGTCGTTGTTCACGAAGTTCAGGCCGGGGACCAGGTTCAGGGTCTGCAGGATCGTCTGGCCCGAGGATTGGGTCGAGATGAACTCCTGCGAGATGCTGGAACGGGTCTTCGGGACCGTCTGGGCGACGATGACGCCGTCGATGCTGGGCGTCCGGGCGCCCGTGACGACCACGGTGTCCAGTTCGGTGGCGCCTTCGGTCGCGACCGTGCCCGAAGACTGGGCGGAGGCGGCTCCGGCGACCAGGAGGCCGCTGAAGAGGGCGGTCGTCGCCCAGAACACGCGTTTGCGGTTCGTCATTGTCATCTATCCCCGATGAAGATGGGCGCGAGCCCTGCGACCGGCGGCAGCCGGTTGAAATCCCGCCCCCTCTAGGCGTGCCGTGGGAAAGTGGGACGACATTCGTGTGACAGTGATATGACAGCCTCGACGGGTGACACGGGAGACACACTGCTGTGGGCGGTTTAGCTGTGGATGATCGTCGGATCTGATCCGTGAACGGAGAGTCCGGTCCTGGGATGTCAGGGAAGGGGTGGTGGCTGGAGGCGGGCTCGAACCGCCGACCTGTGGGTTATGAATCCACCGCTCTAACCAGCTGAGCTACCCAGCCCCGATTGCTCGAGTCCCGGCGGGAACTGGTCTGACCGCCGGAAGAGGCGTGCCTATATAGGCGGGCCGCGGCGGATTCAAGTCGATGAAACACCATGGCCGACGGGCGAGGGACGTGACGCCGCGGGGCCGGAACGGCTAGGCAGGACAGGCCGTTCGTTCGCTGTTCCGTTCAAGGGGATTCCCATGCGCCTGCTCGCCCTCGCCGCCACGGTCGCCGTCGCCGCCCTTTCCGCCGCCTGCGGAGCCAATGGACAGGACGCGCCTCCCCCGGCCGGCGCCGCACTGGAAACCCGGCCCGCCAACGGCGCAAGCCAGCGCCCCGCCTTCGCCGGCCAGACCCGCGCGCCCGGCGTCCGCACCGAAACGGCGATGGCGCACAGCGTCGTGGCGTCCGGGCTGGAGCATCCGTGGGGGCTGGCCCTGTTGCCCGACGGCCGCTGGCTGGTCACCGAGCGGCCCGGCCGCCTGCGAATCATCACGGCCGAGGGCGTGACCGGCGAGCCGGTCGCCGGCCTGCCGGCGGTGGACGCCCGCGGCCAGGGCGGCCTGCTGGACGTGGCGGTCGGCCCGACCTTCGGCCAGGACCGGCTGATCTACTGGAGCTACGCCGAGCCCCGCGAGGGCGGAAACGCCACCTCGGTGGCGCGCGGCCGGCTGTCCGGGGACGGCGCCCGGGTCGAGAACGTCCAGGTCATCTTCCGCGCCGTCCCGGTCTATGACGGCGACAAGCATTTCGGGTCCTCGCTGGCCTTCGACGGGGCGGGTCATCTGTTCGTCACCCTGGGCGAACGGTCCGACCGGCCGATGCGGCCACAGGCCCAGGACCTGGGCTCGCACATGGGCAAGGTCATTCGCATCAACGCCGACGGCTCGGTCCCGCGGGACAATCCCTTCGTCGGCCGCGCAGGCGCCCTGCCCGAGATATGGTCGCTGGGTCACCGCAACGTCCAGGGCGCGGCGGTCGCGCCCGACGGCGCACTCTGGACCATGGAGCACGGCACGCGCGGCGGCGACGAACTGAACCGCCCGGAAGGGGGCAGGAACTACGGCTGGCCAGTCATCGCCTATGGCGTCGAATACAGCGGCGGCCCGATCAACGAGGGCGTCACCGCGCGCGAGGGCATGGAGCAGCCCGTCTATTACTGGGACCCGGTCATCGCGCCCGGCGGCATGACCTTCTACGATGGCGCCATGTTCCCGGGCTGGCGCGGCAATCTGCTGGTCGCCGGCCTCAAGGAAAAGCACATCGCGCGGCTGGTGCTCGAAGGCGGCCGGGTTGTCGGCGAGGAACGGCTGATGACGGATCTCGGCGAACGCGTCCGGGACGTGGCGGTGGGGCCTGATGGCGCCGTCTGGGCCATTACCGACGAACAGAACGGCAAGCTGGTCCGGCTGGCGGCGTCTTAAGGGCGCTGCCGCCCGGCGCACGGCGCCTCGCTCCTTGAGCGCGCGTCAGTCCCGCAGCAGTTCGTTGACTCCGGTCTTCGCCCGCGTCTGCGCGTCGACCCGTTTGACGATGACGGCGCAGTACAGTGACGGCCCGCCGTTCGGGTCGGGCAGGCTGCCCGGCACCACCACGGAATACGCCGGCACCTCGCCCCGGAAGACCTCGCCGGTCGCCCGGTCGATGATCTTCGTCGAGGCCGACAGATAGACGCCCATGGCCAGCACGGCGCCCTCGCGCACGATCACGCCCTCGGCCACCTCGGCGCGGGCGCCGATGAAACAGCCGTCCTCGATGATGGTCGGATTGGCCTGCAGCGGCTCCAGCACCCCGCCGATGCCCGCCCCGCCTGACAGGTGCACGTTCCTGCCGATCTGGGCGCAGGATCCGACCGTGGCCCAGGCGTCGACCATGGAACCCTCGTCCACGTAAGCGCCGATGTTCACGAAGCTCGGCATCAGCACGACGTTGCGGCCGATGAAGGCGCCCTGACGCGCGACTGCGCCCGGCACGGCGCGGAAGCCGGCGCGTTCGAAGTCCGCCTCGGTCCAGTGGGCCCATTTGACCGGCACCTTGTCCCAGTAAGGGCCGGGCGTGGGGTCGGTGACGCCCATGGTCGCCCCTACGGCTGAGCCCATGCGGACGTTCGGGTTCAGCCGGAACGACAGCAGCACGGCCTTCTTCAGCCACTGATGCGTGGTCCAGACGCCGTCCGCGCCCCGTGACGCGACCCGCGCCTCGCCCGAGTCCAGCATGGCCAGGGCCTGTTCCACGGCCTTGCGGACCTCGCCGTGGGTGGAGACCGAGATGTCGGCCCGGCCCCCCCAGGCGGTTTCGATGACGGCTTCAAGGTGCGCGCGATCCAGCATCAGGCGTCTCCGGGCAGGCGGGCGGTGGCGAGGAAGGGGCCGAGCGTGGCCGCCCGGTGATCGACGAAGGGGAGGTCGGCGTCGTGGGCCCGCTGTCCGACAAGCACGGTCGTCATGCCGAGGGCGTGGGCCGGTTCGAGGTTTCGCACCGTGTCCTCGAAGAAGGCGGCCGAGGCGGGCGCGATGCCGAACCGCTCTGCCATCCGGGCGAAGGTACGGGGATCGGGCTTGGGGATCAGATCGCCGTCCTCGAGCGAGAACAGGCCGTCGAAGAGGTCCGCCAGCTGCAGCCGTTCGATGACGCGCCGGGCATGGGCCGTCGATCCGTTGGTGAAGACGATGCGCGGCCCCTCAAGCCGTTCCAGCGCCGCGCGCAGACCCGGATCGGGCGTCAGCACGTCCAGGGGCACGTCATGCACCTCGGCCAGGAAGTCGTGGGGATCGATCTCATGATGGGCCATCAGCCCGGCCAGCGAGGTGCCGTAATCATGCAGATAGCCCTTCTGGACCACCATGGCCTCGTCGGCCGGCAGGCCGGAGGTGCGCACCACATAGTCGTTGATGCGTTGCTGGATCAGCCGCATGAACTGCGACTCGGGCGGATACAGGGTGTCGTCCAGGTCGAAGATCCAGCTGCGGATGTGGCGCAGATCGGCTCCGAGTTCCGTCGCCTCGAAAGCCTCGGCGCTCATTCCGCCTTCACCAGGGTGCCGGCTCCGTGTTCGGTGAACAGCTCGACCAGCATGGCGTGCGGACGGCGGCCGTCGAGGATGACCACGGCCTCGACCCCGTCGCGCACGGCCGCCATGGCGGTCTGCAGCTTGGGAATCATGCCGCCGGTCGCGACGCCGTCGTCGATCAGCTTCGAGGCTTCGCCGACGGTCATCTGGCGAATGATCTCGCCGTCGGCGCCCTTGACCCCCGCCACATCGGTCAGCAGCAGCATGCGCTTGGCCTTAAGCGAGCCGGCCAGGGCCCCGGCGACCGTGTCGGCGTTGACGTTGAAGGTCTGGCCGTCCTCGGCCACGCCGATCGGCGCGATCACCGGCACCCAGTCGGCGTCGGACTCAAGCAGGCGCACGATCAGCTTGGGATCCACCTTCGTCGGCTCGCCGACCAGACCCAGATCGACCTCGTGTTCGATCATGCTGTCGGGGTCGCGTTTGGTCCGGCGGGTCTTTTCCACTGTCAGCAGGCCTGCGTCCTTGCCCGACAGGCCGATGCCGCGCACGTCCGCCTCGCGCCCGGCCATGGTGATCCAGTGGGCGATCTCCTTGTTGACCGCTCCGGACAGGACCATTTCGGCGACCTGCATGGTGTCGGCGTCGGTCACCCGCAGGCCGTCGACGAAGCTGGAGCGGACCCCGGCCTTGTCCAGCATGGCGCTGATCTGGGGCCCGCCGCCGTGGACGACGACCGGATTGACGCCCATCAGCTTCAGCAGGACCACGTCGGCGGCGAACTGTTTGGCCACGGCGCTTTCGCCCATGGCGTGGCCGCCGTATTTGATCACCACCGTCTTGCGGTCATAGATCTGGATGTACGGCAGGGCCTCGGCCAGCGTCTTCGCCGTATCCCAGCCGCGTTCTTCGGATTGCCGTTCGGTCTCGTCCATGATGAGCGGGTCCGTAAAGCCAAGGCTGGCCGCTGTCATCATGAAACCGGCCCTCATGAAACCGGACGGGCCCTGCGCCGTTCCATCGGCATGAACCCGCACGATATCGACGACAGCGATCTGACTCCGTCCAGTCCGACGGATCCCGCCTCGCTGCAGCACCCCGATCCGACCCTCTGTCCCGAGTGCCAGGGCGCCGGCGTCAGCTTTTCAGGCGAGACCTGCGCCGTCTGCGAAGGGACTGGCAAGGCCACCGGGCGAACAGGCGGCGGCTGAGGCACACGCCCGCCTTGAATCTCACCCGGAGGCGGATTTCAGGGTTGTAACTATATGGCCACGCTGCCCGCTTATCCCGCTTACCCCGCTCGACCTTGGCCGGCGAGGCTGTTAAGAGACCTCAGCGGCTGCTCGTCTGCCGTCACAAAATTCATTTGGGCTGCGGAGGGCATCCACCCATGCGCGTAAAGACTTTCATCATGGCCACCAGCGCGGCCGGGGCTCTGGCCCTGTCGGCCGGTGCTGCGGCGGCTGAGCCGAACGGCTGGTATGGGGCGATTGACGCCGGCT